>NZ_WPZL01000099.1 GCF_013031245.1 Ruegeria lacuscaerulensis | reverse complement strand
CGGTTTTTTCACCCAGTCCCTTTCCGACCGTGACCCAGAGCTTTTTGGCTCGATCACATCCGAGCTGGGCCGCCAGCGTGACGAGATCGAACTGATCGCATCCGAGAACATCGTCTCTGCCGCCGTGATGGAGGCGCAGGGCTCGGTGATGACCAACAAATATGCCGAAGGCTATCCCGGCCGTCGCTATTATGGCGGCTGCCAGTTCGTCGACATCGCCGAGAACCTGGCCATCGACCGCGCCAAAGAGCTGTTCGGCTGCGAGTTCGCCAACGTGCAGCCGAACTCGGGCAGCCAGGCCAACCAGGGCGTGTTCCAGGCGCTGATCAAACCCGGCGACACCATTCTGGGCATGAGCCTGGATGCCGGTGGTCACCTGACCCACGGCGCCCGCCCGAACCAGTCGGGCAAGTGGTTCCGCGCGGTGCAATACGGCGTCCGCAAGGAAGACAACATGCTGGACTACGATCAGGTCGAGGCGCTGGCGAAAGAACACCAGCCCAAGCTGATCATCGCCGGTGGCTCGGCCATCCCGCGCCAGATCGACTTTGCCCGCATGCGCGAGATTGCCGACATGGTCGGTGCCTACCTGCACGTGGACATGGCGCATTTCGCCGGTCTGGTGGCGGCAGGCGAGCATCCCTCGCCCTTCCCGTATGCGCATGTGGCCACGACCACCACGCACAAGACCCTGCGCGGTCCGCGTGGCGGCATGATCCTGACCAATGATGAAGATATCGCAAAGAAAGTGAATTCGGCGATCTTCCCCGGCATTCAGGGCGGCCCGCTGATGCATGTGATCGCGGCCAAGGCCGTGGCTTTCGGCGAGGCGCTGCAGCCCTCCTTCAAGGACTACATCAAGCAAGTTGTCACCAACGCGCAGGCGCTGTCGGATCAACTGATCAAGGGCGGTCTGGACACGGTGACCCACGGCACCGACACCCATGTGGTGCTGGTCGACCTGCGCCCCAAAGGGGTGAAGGGCAACGCCACCGAAAAGGCACTGGGCCGGGCGCACATCACCTGCAACAAGAACGGCGTGCCGTTTGACCCGGAAAAGCCGACCATTACCAGCGGCATCCGTCTGGGTTCCCCCGCCGGCACCACGCGCGGCTTTGGTGAGGTCGAATTCCGCCAGATCGCCGACTGGATCATCGAGGTGGTCGACGGTCTGGCCGCCAATGGCGAAGACGGCAACGGTGCCGTCGAAGCCAAGGTCAAGGCCGAAGTCGCCGAACTCTGCGCCCGCTTCCCGATCTACCCGAACCTGTAAGACG
>NZ_WPZL01000098.1 GCF_013031245.1 Ruegeria lacuscaerulensis | reverse complement strand
ACATAGGTCGCGTGACCGCTATGGGCCGGTCTAATTAGACTTGGGTCTCAATCTGTAATCGGTGACTTCGTTTCGAATGGCTGTTAACTGATATTCAGCTCATTTGCATGCGTTTTACTAAGTGGGGTTAGATCTTGTGGCGTCAAAAAGGGACCTGATTCAAAAACTCCTAAAAGGCATCGAAACTGGGGATTCAGCCGCCGCAGAAATTGTTAACGAGGCAAATTATATCCAACACAATCCCCAAACGCACGAAGGCAGCGAGGGGCTCGCGGCACTGTTCGCGCGATTATCGAAGACAAATCCGCGTGTTACTTTCATACGTGTGTTCGAGGATGGTGACTTCGCCTTTGCGCACAACGAATATGACTTCTCAAGCCTGAGGGTCGCGTTCGAGGTCTTCCGGTTTGAAGACGGTAAAGCCGTCGAGCATTGGGACAACATTCAACCCATGATGGGCCCTAATCCTTCAGGCCGAGGCATGCTGGATGGTGCGACGGAGATTACCGATCTGGATAAGACCCACGCCAATAGGGATTTGGTGCGTGAATTCGCCGAACGGGTTCTGGTTGGACGGCAAATAGGACTTCTGGTTACCTATGTCGATGTTGGATTGGTTCAGCACAATCCTGACCTTGCCGATGGTGTAGCCGCATACCGCTCATACCTTGAAGCCTCCGAAAACGGCGTGTTTCGCATCCAATACCACCAAGTTCACCGAGTGCTCGCCGAGGGGAATTTCGTGCTTTGTATGAGTGAAGGGTACAAGGGAGGTATCCATTCCAGTTTCTATGATCTTTTCCGTGTCGTTGATAACAAGATCGTTGAGCATTGGGATACGATTGAGGCCATCGCACCACGCAGCGAATGGAAGAACGAAAACGGAAAGTTTTAGGCGTGAAGTGCCACGCGCCGGAATCCGCAACTCACTACAAACGGGACGCCGATGGATTTTAACCAGATACGCTACTTCCTCGCGCTTGCCGAGACCCTGAACTTCACCCGTGCTGCAGAGCAATGTTATGTCTCTCAACCTGCTCTGACACAGGCGATCAAGCGCTTGGAAACCGAACTCGGCGGCGACTTGGTTGTTCGCGACGGGCGCTTTACTGAACTCACTGAATTGGGAAAATCGCTACGCGGACATTTCCAACAAATTGACCAGACTCGCCACTTGGTACGGTCAACCGCCAAGGCCGTAACATCCGGAGAAGTCGCGGAACTCAACATCGGTCTTATGTGCACGATCGGTCCTGGTGTGTTGAGCGGAATGCTCGATGCGTTTCGAATGGAACATCCGATGATCTCGATCGTAT
>NZ_WPZL01000097.1 GCF_013031245.1 Ruegeria lacuscaerulensis | reverse complement strand
TGGCGAATGGATGAGACTCTGAGTAATTGAACAGCAGCTCTCTTGGCCGGTGCATGATGGCATCGGAACAAAGACAGGAGAGAAAAATGGAACAGTGTTTTGTCGGATTGGATGTTTCGAAAGCTGAGACGTCTATTTGTTTATGCGACGAGAATGGTGGTCCGGTGTTTGCTGCGAAGAAAGTCACCGATCCGGATGTCATTTTCCAAGTGCTGCGCAAACACCTTGGTTCCCTCAAATGCGTCGTCCTCGAAACCGGTCGAATGGTGAACTGGCTCTATACTGAGCTCTCGGATCGGGGATTGCCGATGGTTTGCATCGACGCCCGTCAGGCTCATGCCGTTCTCAGCCAGATGCACAACAAGACCGATGCCAATGATGCTGCCATGTTGGCTGAGCTCGCGCGCACGGGGTTCTATCGTAAGGTCGAGGTGAAGAGCCGGGTTGCCCAGGAACGGCGGGCGTTGCTGAAAGCTCGGGAAGTGGCATTGAAATCCCGCGTGAATGTCGAAAACACAATCCGCGGTCTTTTGGCCAGTTTCGGGCAGCGGTTGCCAAGGCATCTGCACACATACGAGGAACGGGTCCACGCGATCCTGAAAGATCGGCCAATCTTATCCAAGATCATCCTGCCTTTGCTCGACTTGCGCACAACCGCGCTGCGGCAAGCGGCAGCTCTGAGTAAAGAAATGGCGCGCCATGCGAAAAACGATGAAGCCTGCCAACGTTTGATGACGATCCCTGGCGTTGGCCCGGTGAGCGCTGTGACCTTTGTGGCAACAATCGACAACCCGCATCGGTTTGTGAAATCCAGATCGGTCGGAGCCTATCTCGGGCTGACTTCCCGGCGTTACCAATCGGGGGACATCGACTATGGGGGGCGAATATCGAAACGGGGCGATCCCATGCTGCGTTCTACGCTCTATGAAGCGGCCAGCAGTTTACTGAACCGAGTAAAACCGGGCAAAGGATCTGAATTACAGAGATGGGCTCGGGCTCTCAAAGCCCGTACCAGTCACAAGAAGGCGGTTGTCGCCTTAGCCAGAAAACTTGCGGTCCTGATGCACGCCATCTGGACAAACGGATCAACCTTTCAAATGAAGGAGGCATAATCAGCGTAACAGCGGATAAACCGAACACGAGCTGCCGTACCGACCAACACGGCAGGCTGTCGACCGAACCCGTGATATCTACATGCGGCTCTTTAAACCAGACCGCGCATGAGACCTTTGGGGGTTGATGCCTTGAACGCCGAGATGGGGCTCCAACAGGATGACTTCGGAAAGAACCTTGCAGGTGGTCGATACTGGAATAAAGTCACCGAGAGCTGCTGTTCAATTAAAGAAC
>NZ_WPZL01000096.1 GCF_013031245.1 Ruegeria lacuscaerulensis | reverse complement strand
CGGATGAGGTGGGTGGCTCCTGCTCCACCGGCATCGAATGTGCCAAAGTGCAGTTGTCAACGACTGCTAGGAAAGGAGCCACCCAATGACAGTTAAGACCGTAGGCCTGGATTTGGCCAAGGACGTATTTCAAGTGCACGGCATTTCGGAGAATGGCCGCGTTATTTTCAATAAGGCGATCAAGCGCGCGAAGCTGCTGTCATTCTTTGAGACGCTGCCTTCGTGCACGGTCGGGATGGAAGCGTGCGGTTCATCCCATCATTGGGGCCGTCAGCTGAGCAAGCTCGGCCATGATGTGAAGCTCATGCCTGCCGGATATGTCAAACCATATGTGAAGCGCGGAAAGAGCGATGCTGTCGACGCAGAAGCGATCTGCGAGGCGGTCCGACGTCCGACTATGCGCTTCGTAGATATCAAGACAGAAGAGCAGCAAGCCATTCTCTCAATCCACCGGACTCGAGATCTGGCCGTCCGACAGCGCACACAGATAGCCAACATGATCCGCAGCCTGTTGCGCGAGTTTGGGCATATCTTGCCAATCGGGATCGAAGCGGTGACGGCTTTTGCAAAACGCCATCTGAACGGCGATCGACCCGACATGCCTGAAATCGCGAACGGGATGCTTGGTATCCAGTGCTATCAGCTCATCGGCTTGAACGCGCGCATCGAAGGTTATTCCAAGATGATCGAGCAACATGCCTTGCTGAATGCAGACGCGCGCAGATTGATGCGCATGCCTGGCATTGGGCCGATCACGGCGTCAGCGATTGTCGCCACAATCGGTGATGCGCATCAGTTCCGGACAGGCCGCGATCTTGCAGCGTGGTTGGGCCTGACTCCGCTCAACAAGTCCAGCGGCGGCAAGGAACGTCTGGGCAAAATCACGAAGCAGGGTGATCGCTACATTCGCAAGTTGCTGGTCGTGGGCATGACATCGCGCGCGGTCATGGCGAAACGTTCACCGGAGAAGGTCGATCTGTGGACGGCGAAGATCATCGCAGACAAACCATTCCGATTGGCAACAACGGCGATGGCAAACAAGGCCGCTCGGGCCATCTGGGCGATGCTTACGAAGAAACAAGAATACCGGCAGCCCGCGTTCTAAGCGCGCCGACTGCCTTCGAGATGCAAGACGTTGAAATGATGATGTGGAATTAAGTCAACCAAGAGCAAGGACACTCCGGGAATGGCAGCGGCCCTCTTCTAAGGCCGATATCCCGATTGGAACCTCGCTCGCGGAATTCATCAAGGCCAGCGGAACACCACCGCACGAACAGGCCGGACAGACGAAGGTACTGACAAAATACCCGCAAACATCACCAAAAAGTTCTTGCAATGCAGGAGCCACCCACAGA
>NZ_WPZL01000095.1 GCF_013031245.1 Ruegeria lacuscaerulensis | reverse complement strand
CAACGATTTCGGTTATGTTGAACTCCGGCCTTCAGCTCTGGCGCAACCCGTCTGTAGCCAGAGCCACCCAAGGCAATGACATCAACTTTGAGAATCTGCGTCGGCGCCCCACCTCGATCTACTTTTCGGTGTCTGGGAAAAAGGTCAAAGAGTTCCGGACACTCATTCGCCTGTTCTTCCTCGATTTGGTGAACACCATCGAAACCGTTGAGCCGGGTGACGATGAACCGTTCAAGGTTCTGATCCTGCTAGATGAGTTCCAGCGCCTTGGCCATCTGGAACGCGTAGTGGAAGCCTATGACACCATGCGATCGTTTGGCGGCAGGCTTGTGGTGATTTCTCAAACGCTGTCACGTCTTCAGGACATTTATGGGCACGAGGGCGTGCGGGCGATGCTGGCAAACGCCGGAACGCAGATGTTTGCGGCCTCCGAGGACTCTGAGGTGCGTGAACATGTGTCCAGGTCCATCGGTGACAAAACCGTCATGAGCAAATCAAAGTCACGGGCGCTGGGTAAAATGGAAATGGGCAGCATATCAGAGCGTGAAGAAGGCATTCGCCTGCTCAGGCCGGAACATGTTGGCCGACTGCCTGAAAATGAGGTTGTGCTGATCCGCGAAGGCAAGATGCCGGTGATTGCAAATAAGATCCGGTACTTTGAAGATCCCTATTTCATGCAGTTCCTTGGGGGTGACACTCCGAAGATCAAAGGCACACACCTCGATCTGGCTGTAGAGCAGGCCAGAGACACGGCAAAGGCTCTGGCTGATGCGAAACCGGCCCCTGCCCCGGTGAAAGAAGTTTCGGAAAAAGACAAGGAACTTCAGACGGCATTTGATGCGCAGCGCACCGTTGCAAAACGCAAAAGCCGGTCCGCAAAAGAACTGGCGATGGAGAAGATGAGGACTACGCGACCAGGAAGCAGCGCCCCCGCTTGAAGGAAAATGGACAGAGCCTGTTAATCCCGGACCCTGCAGCCTAAATACGGGTTTGAAGGAAACGCTTAATCGGCGCAAAAGCAAAAAAGGTGTAAATAATGGATAAGTTCGAGCTGGAAAAACAGGCGGATAGGCTGCGAAATGCCATTGATATGATCGAAGGGGCGAAGGACGACAAAGAGAAATCACAGGGGCGAGCGCTGATATCGAAAGTTGGCTTGGAGATCGCAAAATCTGAAGATGGAGTGCCTGGGATGCACAAAGTGGTTGAACAGCTCGATCCCGACTATTGGCAAATGGTGGGTCTTCAGTGGTTTGGGATTGCGGACGACAAAGACAATATATGGCAGTGAAACCGCACTAAATCTGTAGAGACGGAAAGCCGCCATCTGGCGGCTTTTTTAGACTTGCTTTAGAGAGCTCGGAATTTATTGGGTTTCGTATTAGAGGCTGTGTCCGTCATCCTCATGGACGTAGGTGGCCTGTTCGCGGGTATGGGCGATCTCCTGCACCACGGCGGCAATCTTGCTGGAT
>NZ_WPZL01000094.1 GCF_013031245.1 Ruegeria lacuscaerulensis | reverse complement strand
CAAAGAAGCGGAGAAGTTTCGCTCGCTTGATGGCCCTGTTGAAGATAACCCGACCATTCTCCGAAATACCATGCACCTGAAAAACGTCCTTGGCCAAATCCAGGCCTACGGTCTTTACTGTCATTGGGTGGCTCCTTTCCTAGCAGTCGATGATAACTGCACTTTGGCACATTCGATGCCGGTGGAGCAGGAGCCACCCACCTCATCCACTCAGGGCTCGCTTTGAGCGAAGCAGTGCAGGCCTTCTGGGTCCGGATTCAGGGCCAGAAGTGACAACTATCTCTTGAGCGTTATCTTTGCTTTTATTATATGCCGTATAAATTTATTGCAGGAGACCCGGAAGATGCCCACTGGACATATCATGATGGCGATGAGCCTGGACGGTTTTGTAGCGCGGCCTGATCACCGGTTGGATTGGTTGGAAAAGCAACCGACCGCGGATGAAGATCACGGGTTTGTCGCCTTTCAGGACAGTGTCGATGTGATCGTCATGGGGTCCGGGTCGTATAGGACGGTGCGAGGCTTCGGAGCGTGGCCCTACGCCAAACCGGTGGTCGTTCTTAGTAGAACAATGACATCCGCCGAAATTCCTGACGATCTGCGCGACAAAGTCGAAGTCTCAGACTTGGCGCCCGAAGATTTGATGAAGAGCTTTGACGCGCGCGGTTTCAATCGCGTCTATGTGGATGGCGGCGCGATCATTCGCTCGTTCCTGAAGGCCGGGCTGGTGGAAGACATGCGGATCACCCTGGTTCCCATTCTCATCGGTAAGGGCATCCGGATATTTGGCGAGACCGAGGTCGATGTCGATCTGGAACTAGTGTCGGCCAATAGCTTTCTTTCTGGTCTGGTGGATCTGGATTACAGGTTGAAAGCCGCGTGACGAAAGCTTCTTCACCAGGGCGACCGCCGAAGGCCGATCAGCGCCTTTCAAAACAGCTGATCCTGAAGACTGCCTTGCCAATTGTCCAAGGCAGGGGCGTTGACGCGTTATCGTTTCGCGTGCTTGCTGATCAGCTTGGCGTGACCCCGATGGCGGTGACCTATCACGCTGGCAGCAAGAAACAGCTTCTGTCCGATTTGGTGGATCATGCATTTGCGGGTGTTCTGGACGGCGTTGACGGGGCCACTCCAGTCGAACGTGCCCGAAGCATCATGGCGATGTACTACAGTTACGCCTTGAGGAACGCCAACCTTCTACGCGCGATCCTTGAGGACGTGACGCTAATGAGCGCAGACCTGACAGATGTGGCGGCGGAGCTGAAGGCCAACACGGATCAGCTTGAAAACAGCGATGGTGGCGATGTTCTTGTTCACCTACTGATTGACTATGCACACGGGTTTGTACTCTCTGCCTCCAGCGGAGCGAACAATCCCCTGACAACAGAAGACTATCTGCGCGGTATCGACTGGATTCTCTGTCGAGCCGCTGGTGATCGCGAGACCCTGTAGTGGAAAAAATATGGGTGCAATGGGAGCACAAAGGAAATGCTTTGGCGACAGAAATATCAACACTGGGCTCTATCTTCGCAAGTGCAGTGAATGTCCGAAAAGCGGGTTGCGACTGCAGCATCGGAACCCTCTGTTCAATGTCATCTGTGGGTGGCTCCTGCATTGCAAGAACTTTTTGGTGATGTTTGCGGGTATTTT
>NZ_WPZL01000093.1 GCF_013031245.1 Ruegeria lacuscaerulensis | reverse complement strand
CCAGCAGCCACACAATTCTTTGCCAAGGTGTTGGAGACAAATGGCTTGCCAAGAAAGATCGTGATCGACAAGAGCGGCGCCAACACCGCGGGCCTCAAGGCCATCAACAAGATGTTGAAAGGCTTCGGCTGCCCGATCCCAATAGAGATGGTGAGAAGGAAATACTTGAACAATATCGTCGAGCAGGACCACCGTTTCATAAAGCGGCGCACTCGACCGATGCTGGGATTCAAGGCCTTCGCTTCAGCAGCTGCAACGCTGGACGGAATCGAAGTCGCGAACATGATCCGCAAGGGTCAGTTCACGCCCGGAATCTGTCCGTTTCGTCAATTCGCAGAACTGGCCGCTTAGCTCCACTGCAATCGCTAAAACAGGTCACCGTTCTCAAAAGATTGCGACATGTGTAGACGCCCAAAACGCAAGAGGTAATTTGATCGGTCTTTAGCATCGGTTCGGGTACTGACATGTGTTCGGCTTGTTACGCGGCCTTTGCACATGCCGCTGGCCCCTATGGTGTTAGCGGATCCGGTCCAATTCAAAACCACGTGCTCGAAGCACTCTGTCGCAAGCTGGTTTTCCCGACCCGGTCTCACGATCCTTATGCCATACCGTCCATTGTCCTCTTCCGTTTCCGCCGCCTCGCAGCCGCAGACGCGTTACGCGTTGGCAGCCGGAGCCCGGTAGACTTCCCCTGTGCTCATCAAGGCCCAAACGATCCTCGCCATCTTGTTCGCAAGGGCCACCCGAACCAGCAGTGGCGGCTTGCGTTCGATCATGCGGGCAAGCCAGGGATCCGTTCCCACTCTGGTTCGAGCACGCCACATGACAACGCTGTTGGCGCCGATGATTAATAATCGCCTGAGCGAACGTTCTCCCATTTTTGTTGTCGTCCCGAGGCGCTGCTTTCCCCCTGTTGAATGCTGTCTTGGAACCAGCCCGAGCCAGGCGGCGAAATCCCGACCACGGCGGAACGTTTCCGGCGGCGGGGCCAGGGCAACCAGCGCAGTTGCGATGAGCGGGCCAATTCCAGGCACCGTCATCAAGCGGCGTGCCATCTCGTTTGACCGCGCGCGGCGGGCAATCTCGGCATCCAGTTCTTTGATCTGACCGTCCAGTTGGCCCAGCATGCTGATCAGCCTTTCAAGGCACTCCCGGGCCACATTCGGGATCGCGCTATCGCCAGCATCCACCAAAGCAATCAGCTTGCGAATGTTGCAGGCCCTCTGCGGGGCCACCTGACCGAGCTCTCCAAGGTGACCTCGCACAGCATTGATCAATTGCGTGAGCTGCCGAACCAACAGCTCGCGAGCCCGAAGAACCATCGCGGACGCCTGGGTCTCTTCACTCTTCACGGCAACAAAGCGCATCGTTGGTCGGCTTGCAGCTCCACAGATCGCTTCCGCATCGGCCATATCGTTCTTCTGACGTTTGACGAATGGTTTCACGTAGGCCGGATGGATCAGCCTGACTTCGTGACCCAAACGACCGATCTCACGCCCCCAGTAATGCGCACTGGCACAGGCCTCCATTGCAACCACGCAACGCGGCAATTTGGCAAAGTACTCGAGGACCTGGCCTCTGCGCAGTTTCTTCCGAAGAACAGGGTGACCTGTTCTATCCGCCCCGTGCACCTGGAACACATTCTTCGCCAAATCCAGGCCAATCATGCTAATCTCTCCCATAGACGCCTCCATTCAGGTTGTTTGCAAACCCACAATGGCACATCGAGGCCAGCGGGGGCGTCTACACCTTCAAAACC
>NZ_WPZL01000092.1 GCF_013031245.1 Ruegeria lacuscaerulensis | reverse complement strand
CGCCTCTTTTTGGGGTGTCATGTCTGCGTCTGAGATGCCTGCGACGGCGACGGGTTTTTTCATGGCGTCGCGGCGGAAGGGTTCGCCGAGTTCCTGGTTGATCAGGGCCTCGATCAGGGTGGTGATACCGTTCTTCTGGTCCTCGATGGCCTGGTTCAGCGCCGCCGTCAGCTCATCCTGGGTGCGGGCGACCACACCTTTCAGACCGCAGGCATTGGCGATGCCGGCATACGACACCTGAGTGTCCAGCTCGGTGCCCACGAAATTGTCGTCGAACCACAGGGTCGAGTTGCGCTTTTCCGCGCCCCACTGGTAGTTGCGGAACACGATCTGGGTGATCGCGGGCCATTCCTCGCGCCCGATCGCGGTCAGTTCGTTCACCGCGATGCCAAAGGCGCCGTCACCGGCAAAGCCCACAACCGGAACATCCGGGCAGCCGATCTTGGCGCCGACGATGGCCGGCAGACCGTAACCGCAGGGGCCAAAGAGGCCCGGGGCCAGGTATTTGCGGCCCTCTTCAAACGACGGATAGGCGTTGCCGATGGCGCAGTTGTTGCCGATGTCGGACGAGATGATCGCCTCTTTCGGCAGCGCGGCCTGGATCGCACGCCAGGCCATGCGGGGGCTCATCCAGTCGGGCTTGGCGTCACGGGCGCGCTGGTTCCAGCTGGTGCCGGGATCGTCATCCTCGTGGTCCATGCTGCTGAGCTGCTGGGCCCAGCGGGATTTCTTCTCGGCGATCTTCGCCTTGCGCTCTTCGCGGCCCTCGTCGCCTGCGGTGTCGCTCAGTTGCGCCAGGATACCGTTCGCCACCTTGGCGGCGTCCCCGATGATGCCGACGCTGACGGTCTTGGTCAGGCCGATGCGATCGGGGTTGATGTCGACCTGGATGATCTTGGCATCGGCGGGCCAGTATTCCATGCCGTAGCCCGGCAGGGTCGAGAAGGGGTTCAGGCGGGTGCCGAGGCACAGAACCACATCCGCCTCGCTGATCAGCTCCATGCCCGCTTTCGAGCCGTTATAGCCCAGCGGACCGGCAAACAGCGGGTGGCTGCCGGGGAAGGCGTCGTTGTGCTGGTAGCCGACGCAGACCGGCGCATCCAGACGCTCGGCGAGCGCTTTCGACGCCGCGATGCCGCCTTCGGCCAGAACCACACCGGCGCCGTTCAGGATCACCGGGTTTTTGGCGTTCGACAGCAGCTCGGCCGCCTGCGCCACGGCGCTCTCGCCGCCCGAGGGGCGTTCGAATTCGACAACGGCGGGCAGGTCGACATCGATGACCTGGGTCCACATGTCGCGCGGGATGTTCAGCTGCGCCGGGCCGCTGGCGCGCTTGGCCTGCATGATCACGCGGTTCAGAACCTCGCAGACGCGGGTCGGGTCGCGGACCTCTTCCTGATAGGCGACCATGTCCTCGAACAGTTTCATCTGCTCGACTTCCTGGAACCCGCCCTGACCGATGGTCTTGTTGGCCGCCTGCGGGGTCACCAGCAGCAGCGGCGTGTGGTTCCAGTAGGCGGTTTTCACCGCGGTCACGAAGTTGGTGATGCCGGGGCCGTTCTGCGCGATCATCATCGACATCTTGCCGGTGGCGCGGGTGTAGCCATCGGCCATCATGCCGCCGCTGCCCTCATGGGCGCAGTCCCAGAACATGATGCCAGCCTTCGGGAACAGATCCGAAATCGGCATCATCGCCGAGCCGATGATCCCGAACGCATGTTCGATCCCGTGCATCTGCAGAACCTTAACAAAAGCCTCTTCCGTCGTCATTCTCATCTGAGTGTT
>NZ_WPZL01000091.1 GCF_013031245.1 Ruegeria lacuscaerulensis | reverse complement strand
CGTTACCAGAACCGCCTTAGATCTGACAGGTAGGGGCGAATTTTGCGACAGAACCCCCCAGGGTCCCTCTTCCGTCAGTCACAAACTCCAAAGGACACTTTTACTTTCCGGTAGGTGGCCCAGCTTTAGCCACCCTTCCTAATATATCTTGCACTCCAGCAATAATAACACTATATACCGTAATAATCACCGATGGAGGCAATGCGATGCATATTATGAGCTTCGCCGAAAGCGGACAGTTTGAACCGCGCAAGATTGCGGCAGCACTTCGAACCTCGGCCGAAGAGATTGCCATGACAGTGGGCCTTGGCAAAGACGCCCTGCAACGTCGCACGCGGATTAACTCAGACAAGACACAGCGCCGCTTGCGCGAACTGGTCGAAGTCCTCAACAAGGTCGAGCCGCGCTTTGGCTCGGAGCTGATGGCCTATGCCTGGTATCGTTCAGAACCCTTGCATGGGTTTGATGGACGGACCGCGATGCAACTCGTGCAAGAAGGCAAGGCGCAACAGGTCCTTGAATATATCGACGCCGTAGACGCGGGTGTCTTTGCCTGATGCCGCTTAGCAAAGCGCGCTATGCGGGGCCCCTCTACCGAGCCTTAAATCCGGTCTATGCACGTGAGCCGCTCTCCGGTCGCGGTGCAGAACTCTTTGGTGGCCGTTTCAATTCAAAAGGCACCCCTGCTCTTTACACTGCCCTTGATCCGGCTGGTGCGCTGCGCGAAGCCAACCAGGTCGGCAGTCTGCAGCCAACAATCCTGGTCTCCTACGCCGCAGATCTTGGCCCAATCCTCGACACCCGCGATGAGATGGTGCTTGAGCAATATGGCATTTCGGAAGGGGCAATTGCAGATCCGGGGTGGCGCTCAAAGTTGCTCGGGGGTCAAATCGTGCCGACGCAGGATTTTGCCAGTAGATTGATTGCAGATGGGTTCGTCGGCTTGCTTGTCCGGAGCTATGCCAAAGGTGCATCTTTGACTGACTTCAACATCGTTCTGTGGCGATGGAGTGGCGACGACTGTGCGCTCCGGGTCGTGGACGACGAAGATCGGTTATCGCGGATGTGAGCTAAGAGGTGTTGTCACGTTACACTGCGATGACACTGAGCATTTTGCCGCACATACGCCGATAAAAGGAAATCTGGTCTGTGGCATCGATGATTCGGATCATCTGTCGCTGAACCAAATACTGGGTTGAACACCGAATAGAACCAAGCCTTTATAAACGCTTTTGTATCTTGCCTTCCGTTACGTAAACTTATTTCCTTGCATTGCTGCAACGCAGAACGCATACAAGTCTCACTTGGAGACATGGCGGGCTGACCCGCAACAGAATTAGGACTTACGTCTATGGAAAAGACCCTAAACTTCACTGCAATTTTGAACGAAGTAATGGGCGCATTGGCCCTCAAAGCCGCAGTCTTTGAAGACCCGTTCAAAACCTCTGCATTGTTAAACGAAGGACTGTCACGCATTGCTTTGAACGCGGCTGAAAAATCGACCGAGATTTCCAACCTGTGGACCAAAGACACCATCGCTAAGTTGATGGAAGCGTCGAAAGCCCAGGAATCCCCAGCAGACTATGCAAATGCTGCTGCCAACTATGTTTCAGGCACGTTCGAAGTGGCCACGGAACAGATGTTTGCTTTCGCGGAGATCGCGAAAAAAACTCAGATGGACACTTTTGAATTGCTGATGACAGCTGGCAATGACATCGCCATAGAAACCACCGCTGTCAACAAAGCTGCAAACAAGGTGACGGCGACAGCCGAGAAAGTATCAGCAGCCTAATTCGTTGCGAGAATACAAAATAGTGCCAGTTACTTTCAACTGTCGCGATCATGAAGGGCAGATCAAAGGGTCTGCCCATTTGGTATCGCCAAGTTGTTGAACCTGCACCATCAACTGCGTAGCCTGACCCGATAATTAGCCAAGGTTTTTAAAAGGGCATCGCTTGCTTCACACAGCCATCTCAAACGCGGCCTCAGCGTGAGACAGAGTGATGTGGTCAGGAGAACACAAAATTACCCACTCTGTGTCTCAGGGGTTCTGTCGCAAAATTCGCCCCTACCTGTCAGATCTAAGGCGGTTCTGGTAACG
>NZ_WPZL01000090.1 GCF_013031245.1 Ruegeria lacuscaerulensis | reverse complement strand
GACCGCTTTTCGTTTGTGCCTGTTGCTGTTGTGGCATCAGGCAAGGCTTCTCTGGTCCGCCAGGGCGGGTCCTTTGAAGTTTTCTTGCAGGAATTCGGCCCTTGTTGAGGGCGGGCCGTATTCCCTTAGTTCATCGCCTCGCTGACGATCCTTTCCAGATTGCCGGCGATGTCTTCGATATTGCCCATGGCGTTCAGACCTTTGAGAACGCCATGGTTCTGGTAATAGGTGATCAGCGGCGCGGTTTGCGCGTGATAGGCGGCCAGCCGCGAGGCGACGGTTTCGGCATTGTCGTCAGCCCGTCGCTTGAACTCGGTGTGACCGCACTTGTCGCATTTGCCGTCGACGGCAGGGACCTTGTAGGTATCATGGAACCCCTCGCCACATCCGGCGCAGGTGTAGCGGCCCGAGATGCGGGTCACCATTTCGGCGTCCTCGACCTCGAGGCTGATCGCGGCGTCGATCTTCTGTCCGGTTTCCGACAGCAGCCCGTCCAGCGCCTGAGCCTGAACGGTGGTGCGGGGGAAGCCGTCCAGAATGACGCCCCTGGCGCAATCCGGTTCCGCCAGCCGGTCGCGCAGGATGGCGATGACGATCTCGTCGCTGACCAGATCGCCGGCCTCCATCACGGCCTTGGCGGCCTTGCCGGCCTCGGTTCCGGCGGCAACGGCGGCGCGCAGCAGGTCACCGGTGCTGAGTTGCACCAGCCCGAACTTGTCTTCGAGCATCCGCGCCTGTGTGCCCTTCCCGGCGCCCGGAGGGCCGAGAAGGATCAGAACGGCGGGGGTGGTGGTTGTGGCAGTGTCCATCATGCCCTCACTTGTTCGCACGGTTCTGGATCAGGTCATCGACCACCGACGGATCGGCCAGGGTCGAGGTGTCGCCCAGGCTGCCAAAATCGTTCTCGGCGATCTTGCGCAGGATACGGCGCATGATCTTGCCCGAGCGGGTCTTGGGCAGGCCGGGCGCCCATTGGATCACGTCTGGGCTGGCGATCGGGCCGATTTCCGTCCGCACCCAGGTGCGCAGCTCTTTCAGCAGCTCATCCGAAGGCTCGCGGTCATTCATCAGAGTGACGTAGCAATAGATGCCTTGCCCTTTGATTTCATGGGGATAACCCACCACGGCGGCCTCGGCCACGGCGGCGTGGGCGACCAGCGCGCTTTCCACCTCGGCGGTGCCCATGCGGTGGCCCGAGACGTTGATCACGTCGTCCACACGACCGGTGATCCAGTAATCGCCATCCTCATCACGGCGGCAACCGTCGCCGGTGAAGTAATAGCCTTTGTAGTCCGAGAAATAGGTCTTTTCGAACCGCTCATGATCACCCCAGACGGTGCGCATCTGGCCGGGCCAGCTGTCCTTGATGCACAGAACGCCCTCGACACCGTTGCCGCTGATCTCGACACCGGATTGCGGGTCCAGAACCACCGGCTGGATGCCAAAGAACGGCTTCATCGCCGCGCCAGGCTTCATCTCATGCGCGCCGGGCAGCGGCGTCATCAGGTGACCGCCGGTTTCGGTCTGCCACCAGGTGTCGACGATCGGGCAGTTGCCCTTGCCGATGATCTCATTGTACCAGGTCCAGGCTTCGGGGTTGATCGGCTCGCCCACGGTGCCCAGCACGCGCAGATCGCTCAGGTCGTGTTTCTCGACCCATTCATTGCCCTGACCCATCAGGGCGCGGATCGCGGTGGGGGCGGTGTAGAACTGGTTGACCTTGTGCTTGGCGCAGACCTCCCAGAACCGGCCGGCATCCGGATAGGTCGGTACGCCTTCGAACATCAGCGTGGTGGCGCCATTGGCCAGCGGACCATAGACGATATAGCTGTGGCCGGTGACCCAGCCCACATCCGCGGTGCACCAATATACGTCGCCATCATGATAATCGAAGACGATCTCATGCGTCATGGCGGCGTAGACCAGATAGCCGCCGGTGGTGTGCACCACGCCCTTGGGCTGACCGGTCGAGCCGGAGGTATAAAGAATGAACAGCGGATCTTCGGCGTTCATCTCGGCGGGCGCGCAATAATCATCCGCCTCCAACGCCATTTCATTGTAGTCAAAGTCGCGCCCGTCGACCCATGTGGTCTGACCGCCAGTGCGCTTGACCACCAGACACTTCACGCTGTCCTTGCAGTGCAGCAGCGCCGCGTCGGCGTTGGATTTCAGCGGTGTCTTGCGCCCGCCGCGCGGGGCTTCGTCGGCGGTGATGA
>NZ_WPZL01000009.1 GCF_013031245.1 Ruegeria lacuscaerulensis | reverse complement strand
AAATTGCTCCCTCGTTAACCACGAAGTCAGCCACTAATTAGCCGGCCTATAACCTAGACCTGACGCGGCACTGTTACTCCAAACACTTAGTAACAGTAGGGCGGGACTGTTGGGTCCTGTCAAGATTCACAAAGCCACGAGTCGTGACGCATCGAATTTCCTTACGCCCCGGTGTTGGCGAATACACAATGTACTGTGAATGATGATATTGTTGACTTATCCGCGTGTGTCGGAAGCGCGCTCAAAACGCACCAGCAGCCGTGTTCCGAGCCGAGGAAACAAAAGGTCAAACACAAGGCATCAACCACACGAACGCCCCAGTAGTAACTGATGGCCGCCTGAAGGACTTTGGGCAATCCCGGTAATTTCAACTGCCATTATTATTCAACGCGTTGAGGCAAGCCTCCTCTTGCGTCGAGGGTGAAGATGACCAGGCTTTTCGGAGAGTACAGAATCGTTCCCGAAGGCGAAGAGGGCGATCTGAAAATCTCTTTGAGCGCCGCGTCGACTACGGGTTTGGTAGCAATGGCCCTCTAGTCATTCATCGGTCGGAAGGGGCCGGTTGTGACGAATAGGGTGTCATTTATGGCGCGCCAACATGATTTTATTGTGAAATTCAGGTATCCTCCTGTAGCCTGACGGCAGTGGTTTTAGTGCGGATGTTAGTCATTTGAAAAAAGATATTGTTCCCGTTGTAATCATTGGTGGCGGTCCGGCCGGATTAACAGCAGCGTATGAACTCCAAAAGTTGAGCGACACGCATGTTTCCCAGGTCTATGAGATCATTGGCAGCTTCGTGAAATGGAAGCTCCGACCCAAGCCGCAGGAAGATACCTTTGAAGAATGGGTGATCAACCGCTTTGGCGGGCGGCTCTAAATGCACTTCTTTCACAGCTACACCAAAAAGGTCTGGGGTATTTCGCCGTCGGAAATCCGCGCCGACTGGGCCGCGCAACGGATCAAGAACCTGTCCCTGCCCAAGGCGGTCTGGAGCGCGATTTCCGGCGCCAATGACACCGCCAGCCTGATCGAGGAATTCCAGTATCCCCGTCTGGGTCCTGGCATGATGAGGAAATCATGTTGAAGCATCTGGACAAGATCGCGTTTTTCGTAGCGCTACCGCTGCTGGTCGTCGGCCTGGCCTTCGGGGCCGGGATGTATTCGGGTTTGAAAAAGAACTTCGCCTACAGATCGGTCAAACAATTCAAAGACAACATGTTTCTGGTTTTTGAGGAGCGCGAGAACTGGGTGCCTGGTGGCCGGCCGATTCATTTTCTGCAACCTGCGCGAAACCCGGGAAGTGAGGTTACCGTCAACGAGCGTCCGAATGATGGAAGCCTGATCCTCATTTCCGGTTTTTTTGGCGACGACAACGAATTACGGCTCATACAGCGCGACGGAACACTGGTGGCACGATGGCCGGTTCGATTTTCCGAACATTTCCCTGACACCTCCCACATCAAAAATCCGCCGGCGACGGACCACAACATCGACACACACGGAGCGCTCATCCTTCCGGATGGATCGGTCGTCTTTAACTACGACTATGGCGGCACGGTCAAACTCTCGCGTTGCGGAGAGGTCGTGTGGACACTCGCGCATCCGACGCATCATTCGATCGAAGTGGCCGAAGGGGGCGGATTCTGGGTCCCTGGACGCCACTATCTAAGGCCCCCGGAGTATGATCGCTTCTGGCCTATGGTCCATCCGGGTCGGGGTAATTACTTCCTGGAAGACCTGGTTTTGAAAGTGTCGGATGACGGGGAGATTGTAATCCGGAAATCCGTTCCCGAAATCCTCTTCGATAACGGGCTCGAAGCGCTGTTGACAGCGACAGGATACAGCTTCGGCCACGGAGCCCACCGCGACGTCGAGATCACCCACGTAAACAAGATCGAAGAACTTCCCTCAACGTATGCCGGCAGTTTCCCGGAGTTCGAGGCCGGCGATCTGCTGCTGTCGCTTCGGACCTACAACCTCCTGTTCGTCGTCGATCCGGATACCTGGAAGGTGAAATGGCATCAGACCGGTCCGTGGCGGCGCCAGCACGATCCCGAGTTCGATGCGGATGGCACCATCGCGGTATTCAACAACAATACCTATGAGCTGGATCTCCTTCCAAGCGGTGGGATCGACCCGGATGCCCCGCTGGTTGGCAATATCCTGAAAGTGGACCCGTCAAAGGGAGCAACGTCGGTCGCATTCGGTGACCGCGACGCCGAAGAGTTCGGCACGGTCGTTAGGGGCAAGCATGAGATCACTGGCGACGGCGGGTACCTGATAACCGAGTTCCAGGCGGGTCGCGTCTTTGAGACCGATGCGGATCGCAGGATCGTCTGGGAATATGTCAACAGGTATGACGAGGACGAGGTCCTGGAGGTGACCGAGGCCCGGCTCTATCCCGCCTCGTATTTCACGACGGATACCTGGGCTTGTCCGTAGGCGTGGCCTGGCGGAATATGTGTTGCGTGGCTATGAGGAGCGTCAAGCTCTTCGCCGGAATTCTGAATTGGGGTTGCAGTGTTCGACATCCGCTTACGTATACCAAGCTGGCACCGGTTGCACTCCTTTCTCGGGTTAGGTGCGTCTTTGTTCTTCGCCTTCATGTTTCTTACCGGCACGCTCTTGGTGTTCGCGCCGGAGCTGGACTGGCTGCGATACTCAGAAGTTCGCGCATCGCCGCAGGGTAGTGCGAAACTGAGCTTGGGAACGATCTACGACGCGGCTGCCAGGGCCCGGCCCGATTGGGACATTGTCACCCTCGTTCGGTCAGAGGGCGCGTGGTTTGCCGACCAGGTCACGGGCGTCCGGCCAGAAGGCCGCGATGCGTTTCTTTGGGTCAATCCCTACACCGGTCAGGTGAATGGCGAGACGTCCTCATTTACCATCCATGCCGCTCTGTTGAGATTGCACGAAGCCCTGTTCATCCCCGGGCGCCTGGGCAAGCTTGTCGTTACCGTCTTTGCCATTCCCCTGACCGCCACAGTTATCGCCGGCCTGTTTCTCTACCGCCGGTTCTGGACCGGGTTTTTCCGCTGGCCGCGCTTTTCGAGCCGCTCCCGGGCCTGGCTCAGCGATCTGCATCGGCTAATCGCCGTCTGGTCGCTGGTCTTTTTCGTGCCCCTGGTGGTGACCAGCCTTTGGTATATGGTTGAAACTGTCGGACTCAATGCGCCCGCTACGCCAGCGAACCGCACTGTCGCCCGCGACCAACTCCTCCCGCCGGATTTCAACGGTGCGCGTCTCGACGCCGCCAGCGCCATCGCCGCGGCGACATTGCCGGGCCTGGAGGTTCGGAAGGTGATATTGCCCCGCCGACCCGCGCAACCGATCGTTTTCCAAGGAGATCATACGGCGGTTCTGGTTCGCCCTCGAGCCAATGCAGTCTATTTTCATCCGGAATCGCTCGAGGTGCTCGGTGCGCATCGCGGCGAGGACCTGTCGCTGCACCAGCGCATTGCAGAAGCCGCCGATCCGATACACTTCGGCACCTGGGGCGGGCTGCCGACGCGCATTCTCTGGGGCCTGTTTGGCGTGGGATTGACGGCCCTGGCGGTAATCGGGATTATCATACACGCCAAGCGCGTCGGGATCATGCAGCAAAAGATCGCCGGCGCGTCGGCACGTTCCGGCTTCGCCCGCGTCTGGCGCGGGATGGGCCCGTGGGGACTTGGAGGCTGGCTTTCGGTGGGGCTGGTGGTGACAGGGCTGGCTCTGCTAACGCGCAACTTCCTAGGGGCCTAAAGCGTTTCGCTGTTCTTTGTGACATTGTATCAGGCCTCCGCTTGCCACGGAAATCGCAGGGTTAGCGCGCGGGAAACAAGTATGAAGGCAAGTATGGCGACCGGCACCACTATCAGCCCCTGAGCTATGATCGGTTGTAGCCCGGCACTCAAAAGACCCTCCAGCGACAGGGCGTTGAAGACGTAAACGGCCAAGTAAGACAGCAGGTAGAAAGGCAGCCGCCCGAACCCTTTGGTATCGAACACGAGCCGCGCATGGGTCATGAAATTCCACGCGACGCCAAGAACGAATGAAATGATCAGGGCGGATTGTGGCGGCAGCCCGGACAAGCTCAGAACAGTGAAAATCGCGTAACCGAAGACCGTGTTCACAATTCCCACCAAGACAAAAAGCGCAAAGGATTTCTTGCGAAGAAAGAGCGACCTCTTCATGCAGGTTCCTTTCTTGCCTTAAGAACCCGGGTCACCCCCGACACGATATCATGCTGTGGCAGGAAACCGGCCTCGTCCCGCAATCGGGTTACATCTGCGGCCAATCGGTCCGGGTCGTCCGGTGCACGTGCAATCGCCCCCAGCCGGATCAGATCGGGGTGATGCATCTGGTTTGCGACCTCTTCAATGAGCTCCCGCACCGGGATTGCGGTGCCGCTGGCAACATTGATTGCGCCTGTAATATCCATCTCCAGCAGCAGCCGTAGTAGTGCGCGCGCCAGGTCATCGACATGCAGGAAGTCGCGCCTTTGCAACCCATCGGTGCAATCCACCGGTCGACCCGCCTCGAGGTTTGAAATCAGATCGCCGAACAGTCGCCCCGGCGGCTCGTCCGGGCCATAGACAAAGAAGATGCGGGCCCAGGCCAGTGACAGGCCAAGGGCATCCTGCCCTGCGCAAAGCGCCAGACCGGTCCCGGCCTTGGCCGCTCCGTACAGGGTGCGAGGTCGTAAGGGGCTGGTTTCGGCAAGCTCCGGCTCCGACCAGTCATATTCGGCGCAACTGCCTGCGCAGACAGCGCGCTGGCCGCCCGTGCGTGCAAATTCCCGTACCAGATGCAGCGTGGCTGCCATCCAGTCGAGATTGACCGGGGATGTCCAGCGGTCGCGCGCGCCATCATGCCAGGCCAGATGCAACAGATGACTGGCGCGCGCACTTTCAAGCGCCGCCGTGACTGTAATTGGGTCCAGCAGATCGCAGGGGATGTCGCTGGTCGGGTTCCGACCCAGCGTGATGACCTCATGTCCGGCCTCTGCCAAGGCCGGGGCCGTTGCCCTGCCGATCAGGCCAGTCGCTCCGGTTAGCAAAACCCGTGCCATCAGCTGATCCTGACCTCCGGCACGGCGGTGGCGAACCGGGTGCCATGGGTTTTGAGGTCGGCCAGTTGACCCGTGACCTCGTCACGGATGTTCCAGGGCAGGATCAGCACGTAATCGGGTGGCCTTTCACGCAGCGCCTCGACCCCATGCACGGGAATGTGGCTGCCGGGCAGCAGTGTGTTCTGCTTGGCAGGATTGCGATCCACGCAGTATGAGATCAACTCGGGGCCGATCCCGGCATAGTTCAGCAGCGTGTTGCCCTTGGCGGCCGCGCCATAGGCGGCGATGGTGTCACCGCGGGCCGTTGCCTCGTGCAGGAAGGCAAGCAGCCCGTCACGCACCGCCTCGACCTGACCGGTGAAGTTCATATAGCCTTCGGGGCGGTCGAATTGCGCCGCCGCCTCATCGGCGCGGACCTTGGCCAAACCCGGCCCATCAGTGTGGCTGGCCCCTTCAAGACAGGCAAAAACCCGCAACGAGCCGCCATGAGTGGTCAGTTCCTCGACATCGAAGACACGCAGACCGGCCTTGGCGAAAATCTTCTCGACCGCCAGCAGCGACAGATAGGAATAATGTTCGTGATAGATCGTGTCGAATTGCACGCTTTTAATCAGGTTCAGAAGATGCGGAAACTCAACCGTATAGACTGCATCACCGGTCAGCAGAGTGGCGATCCCGGCGACAAAATCATTGATATCGGGCACATGCGCCAGCACATTGGCAGAGGCGATCAGCGCTGGGGGTTTTTCGATTTTGGCAAGCTTTCGGGCCAATCTTTCGCCGAAATAGTCGACCAGCGTGCGTACCCCTTTTTCCTGCGCCGCCGCCGCCACATTGCCCGAAGGCTCAATGCCCAGAACGGGCATACCCTTTTCGACAAAGTACTGCAGCAGGTACCCATCATTCGAAGCGATTTCGATCACCAGATCGTCTGATCCGAGATCGAACCGGCCGACCATTTGATCCACGTACTCCCGACAATGAGCCAGCCAGCTGTCTGAAAAGCTGGAGAAATAGGCGTAATCGGTAGAAAAAATCTCTTCTGCCGGGACAGCATCCTCCACCTGCACCAGCCAGCATCTGGTGCAGACGCGCGCATGCAGCGGGTAGACCGGGTCCGGTGTGTCCGCGCGAGCCGGATCGACATAGGAATTGGCCAGAGGAGACAGCCCGAGATCGACAAGCGTCATCTCAAGAGAGGTGCCGCAATGGCGGCAGGTAGGATGGGGCGTACCGGTCATACTTGCCTCTTACTCAGTGTTTCGAATTCGGCGATCTGGGCGCGGCACAGCTCGGCCGGTGAGGTGCCCCGGGCCCAGCCGGCATACCAATCCGCCGTCAATCTGACAGTGTCCTCAAAGTTCAGCACCGGGCGCCAGCCAAGCGTAGCACGCGCCTGCGACACGTCCAGACGGAGCATCTTGGCCTCATGCGGGGTATTTGCCGGGGTATCGACTTCAATCCGACCTTGCCCAAGTGCCTTGATGATGGCCTTGGCCACATCCAAAACCGGGCGCTCATCGTCGCGCTCGGGGCCAAAGTTCCAGCCCTTTGCAAAGGCGTCGTCCTGTTCAAGCATTTGGGCCAGCATCATGTACCCCCTCAGCGGTTCAAGCACATGCTGCCAGGGGCGGATAGCGCCGGGGTGGCGCAGCACAACGCGCCCTTCATCGCTCAGGCATCCGCGCACGATATCCGGGACGAGCCGGTCTTCGGCCCAGTCACCGCCACCGATGACATTGCCGGCCCGTGCGCTGGCGATCCGGGCCGGATGAGGGTCGGCGGCGCCTTGCGTATAAAAACTGCGCCGCATCGCTGCGGTGGCTATTTCGGTCGCGCCTTTCGAGGCGGAATAGGGATCATGCCCGCCCATCGGGTCGGTTTCGCGATAGCCCCAGACCTGTTCGACATTCTCATAGGCCTTGTCCGAGGTGGCAACCACAACCGCCCGCAAGCCAGACCCGGCGCGCAGCGCATCCAAAAGCTGGACGGTGCCCAGAACGTTGGTGGCGAAGGTCTCGACCGGTGTGCGATAGGACCGCCGCACCAGAGATTGCGCGGCCAGATGAAAGACAAATTCGGGATCGGTTTCCGCGATCAGCCGGTCCAGCGCCGCGCGATCATTCAGATCACCGGCGATTGACCGGATTTTGCCCTGGCCCAGTAGGACCCAGAGGCTGGGATTCGTCTCGGGAGGCAGGGCGTATCCAGTCACCTCTGCGCCCGCCTCGGCCAGCCAGGCGGCCAGCCAAGCACCCTTGAAACCGGTATGTCCGGTCACCAGCACCCTTCGGCCTGAAAAGGCGGCCGCTGTCATTCCCAGGTTTTCCACGGCGCGTCGCCTGTGGCCCAATGCTCCTCAAGCTCCTGACGCTCGCGGATGGTGTCCATGGGCTGCCAGAACCCCTTGTGTTCAAAGGCCATCAGCTCGCCATCGCGCGTCAGGTTCATCAGGGGGCTGCGTTCCCAGACGGTTTTGTCATCGCCGAGATACCTTTCCACCTCGGGCGAGAGCACAAAAAACCCGCCATTGATCAGGCCGCCATCCCCGACAGGTTTTTCGGAGAAGTTCAGCACCTGATTGTCCTGCATCTCAAGCTGGCCAAAGCGGCGGGGCGGGGGGACCGCCGTGACCGTCGCGAGTTTGCTATGAGCCCGGTGAAAGTCGATCCCGGCCCGGATGTCGATATTCCCAACCCCATCGCCATAGGTCAGGCAGAAGGCCTCTTCATCTTTGAGGTGGCGCATAACCCGCTTAAGCCGCCCACCGGTCTGGCTGTTTTCACCCGTATCGACCAGCGTCACGCGCCAGGGTTCGGATTTACTGTTTGCGACTTCCAGGCTGCCGCTGGCCAGATCAACCGTGACATCCGAGCTGTGCAGAAAGAAGTTGGCGAAGTACTCTTTGATCACGTAGCCCTTGTAGCCAAGGCAGACGATGAAATCGGTAACGCCGTGGGACGCGTAAATCTTCATGATATGCCAGATGATCGGCTTTCCGCCGATCTCGACCATGGGTTTGGGTATGCGTACGGTTTCCTCGCTGAGCCGAGTCCCTAAGCCGCCGGCCAGAATAACGCACTTCATAAAATTGCTCCCTCGTTAACCACGAAGTCAGCCACTAATTAGCCGGCCTATAACCTAGACCTGATGTGGCCCTGTTTATCCAAACACTCAGGAGCAATAGGGCGGAAGCGTTGCGCCCCTGTCAAGATTCACAAAGCCACGAGTCGCGATGCATTTAATTTCCCAATGCTCTCGTGCCAAAGAGTACACAATATGCTCAGCAGGGTGAAATTGTTGACTTGTCCGCACATGCCCAAAGAGCGTCCGGGACACACCACCCGTAACATTTCAGATCAAAGCAACACAGACCGGATATTTCGCCTCTGCCATAAGAGTGTCTGGGGTTTGCCTCCGGCTGTCTGACAGTCATGAGGACATCATTAGTTACGCGGAAATTTATCTATTATTCAAAATTTTAGTTTGAAATTCCCGCTGCCGCCAAAAGTGGATGCTGTTAGCTTCCCACAGGGCTCACACCCATTCCGAGGGTGCAAAGCCGGGTCTGCATATCTGTTCATGCGTCAGATTAAACCGCGATCTTCAAGGCTGTGGCTAGACACTCATTCACAGGTCGGAGAAAAAAGTCATGATGAACGGGGTTCCATTTTTAGCGCGCCAACATGATTTTGTTGTGAAACTCAGGTATCCTCCTGTAGCCTGATGACAGTGGTTTTAGTGCGGATGTTAGTCATTTGAAAAAAGATATTGTTCCCGTTGTTATCATTGGTGGTGGTCCTGCAGGACTGACCGCAGCCTATGAACTTCAGAAATTGAGCGACACGCATGTTCCCCAGGTCTATGAGGCCTCGGACATGGTTGGTGGCATCTCACGGACCGAAACCCATAAGGGTTACCGCTTTGACATAGGCGGCCACCGGTTCTTCACGAAAGTGGGCGAAGTCGAAGACATGTGGCACGAGGTGATGGGCGATGATTTCATTACAGTGCAACGCCAGAGCCGCATTTTCTATCGCAACAAGTTCTACGACTACCCGCTGCGCATCTTCAACGCCCTTGGCAATATCGGCCCCTATGAGACCTATAAGATCATTGGAAGCTTCATTAAATGGAAGATCCGGCCCAAGCCGCAGGAAGACACATTTGAAGAATGGGTGATCAACCGCTTTGGCGGGCGGCTCTATATGCACTTCTTTCACAGCTACACCAAAAAGGTCTGGGGTATTCCGCCGTCGGAAATTCAGGCCGACTGGGCCGCGCAGCGGATCAAGAACCTGTCCCTGCCCAAGGCGGTCTGGAATGCGATTTCGGGGGCCAATGACACCGCCAGCCTGATCGAGGAATTCCAGTACCCGCGTCTGGGTCCTGGCATGATGTGGGAAAAGACCCGCGATCTGATCCGGGAAAACGGCGGCAGTGTCGAGACGCGTTCCGAAGTGGCGCAGGTGAATCGCGATGGCAATCGCGTCACGTCGATTAATGTGTGTCACTGGAGCGAAGACGGCGAAAGACACACCGAGCGGGTCGAAGGGGAAGAGTTCATCAACTCGATGGCCGTGCGTGATCTGATCCACGCGTTCGACCCGCCGCCGCCGCCCGAGGTGGTCGAGGCCGCGGACCGTCTGCGGTATCGCGATTTCCTGATCGTGACCCTGATCCTGGACCACGCCGATCCGTTTCCGGACAACTGGATCTATATCCACAGCCCCAAGGTCAAGGTCGGGCGTATTCAGAACTTTCGCGCCTGGTCAAAGGAAATGCTGCCTGACCAGAACACCGCGTCCATCGGGATGGAGTATTTCTGTCAGAAGGGGGACGGGTTGTGGTCGTCTTCGGATGAGGAACTGAGGAAACTGGCCAGTGAAGAACTGGCAAAGCTTGGTCTCGCTGACGAGAATACCGTTATCGATAGCGCCGTCATCCGGCAGCCCAAGGCCTATCCCGTCTATGATGGCGATTACAAGGAGGCCCTGGATATTGTCAGTGACTGGCTGAAGACGCTCGAGAATTTTCAGACCGTCGGGCGCAACGGTTTGCATCGCTATAACAATCAGGATCATTCGATGCTGTCGGCGATGTATGCCGCCCGCAACATCATGGGCGAGCAGAATGACATCTGGGACGTCAATGTTGAGCGGTCCTACCACGAAGAGTTTGAAGTCAAGCCCAAGAACAAAACCAGCCTGGTCGGCGGCAATGTGGGAAATCGCACGGCGCTGTAGCTGACCTGATTGAAGGCCTGGGAGTATATGTTCAGGCCTTCAGGCGCGCCAGGTGCTTAGATCACGCTCGAGCATATGCTCGAGCGTTTCTATTTCCGGCAACAGCCTTTCGCGCAATATGGCGCGGGCGCGTGGGGGCATTTCAACGTCCCGTTTGAGGTTGAACCGGGATAACTGATCGCGAATTTTCCATCGCGTCTCTTGCGGCATGACGCGTGCAATCAATCCGGTGACAGGATTGGGTTTCATCAGGAAATCCTGAAACACACGGCTGCGGGGAACCCCCCCTGCATTGAGCTGCGAGGATACATCCGGACAAAACCCGGTATCTGCCCCGATGAATTCAGTGATATCGGCAATCAACCCCTGCGGGTCCGTCTGAAAGTCTTCGTATGTCCGGATCAGGAACTGATCACGATCAAACAGCCTGAAATACCGCGAGAGCTGCTCGGCGTAACGCGGGAACCGGGAATATCCAAACAAAGGCTGCCATCCCGCATCCAACCGCGTTTCTTCGGCGTCAAGCGCCTCGGCAAAGTCTTCCAGAGGTTCGATACGCTGTTTCACCGCATACAGATAATGGGACAGTGCCTGATCAATCGGATTGCGCAATATCACCACCATGCGCACATGCGGGATATGGTGGTGAATCCGGGCCGGAGCCTTGGGAGAATAGAGGTAAAGCGGCGAGGCCTCACCGCGAATGCTGCCCGCAGGTGCCGGGGCAAACAGGGCGCGATAGGCGTCCAGATCGACCACCGAGTTGTTGATGTAATCTGCCCCCGGCCCCGTGCAGTTCAGCGTTTCGCCTTCAAAGCTGAAGAAGTTGGGTTCTTTCACCGACGGCATGAAGATACTTGGGTTCTGCCGCAAATAGCTGTGCAGAGCCGTTGTTCCGGCACGCGCGGCACCGATGATCAGGAAGTCAGGCAATCCGGTCATCTGCACGCCCTGTCCTAGTTCCGTGTGACCTGCAGTTTCTGCTTCTGCCCCAGCACGTGATATTCGAACAAGCACCAGACATAGACGCTGGCGGAATAGACGTAATAAAACTGGTGATAGAGGATGCACTTGACCGCAAACCATGGCCCGCCATGCCCGGCCATCGTGCGCGCCAGATCGTAGTTTGCGACAAAGGCCAGCCCCAGCAACAACAGCGCTACCGGCCACAATGCGGGCCAGAAGGGCAGTGCCAAAATCGACAGGATCAGCAACCCGGCCAGCCCGGCCCGCAGCCGTTCCATGGTCGAGGTATTCAGATCGTCCGTCAGCCCCTCACGCGAAATCATCAGCCGGGCCCAGGGCAGGGCACGGCAATAGATATCCGTGCTCAGGCTGTTCCGCATGGTCCAGACCTTCAGATGTTTGCCCTGCAGTTGCGGCTCGACCAGAATCCGCCGACCGGTTTCGACGATCCGGTAGCCCAGTTCGATATCCTCGATCGACGGGATCTCGTAGGTTTTCACATCGAACCCACCGACTTCGAGAAACACATCACGCCGGATGGCGCCACAGCCTGCCCAGAATGTCCGCGCCTCGCGCCGCGCGCGCTGGTGGTGATAGCGGTGCAGAAGGTTCTTGTAGCGCGAGAACCAGGCCTGACCGTCCGGCGCATCGTCATATGATCCGAACACCGCCCCGACATTATCCTCGGACATGGCCCGGCGGATGTGCTCTGGCCCGTCCGGCCAGGCGATGACATCGGAATCGACAAACCACAGGATATCGCCGGTGGCATGTTCGGCCGCCAGATTGCGCGCCGCCCCCGGCCCGCCATTGACCGGTGTGGTCAGAACCGTGGCCCCCATCTTTTGCGCAAGCGCAGCGGTGCCGTCGGGGGATTGATCATCCACAACCAAAACCTGCTGCACCTGACCGGAGTTCAGCATCTCGATCAGCGGCGGCAGGACGCGGGGCAGAAGATGCTCGGCGTTATAGGCGGGCATCACCACGCTAATGGACAGGGATTGATCTGACGTCACGGGATTTCTCCGATACCGGGGCGCGGCACTGAGGACCGCTGAACAAGAAGAAGGAAGGCCGCTGTAAAGGGCAGCAGCCACATGACGCGCGCGCCATAGCGGTCCGCAGGTTGAGATACCCCACCACAGACCAGCGCGTTCACGGCAATTCCAATCAGGATAAACAAAGCGAACAGTTTAAGCGACGGTGCCACCCGTCCGGGCCACAGCAGCAAAACGACTATGATCACGAAGGAAACCAGATAGATCGCCGAATGAATGGCATTTGCCGGTCCAATCCAGGAATAATCGCGCTCCAGTACATTGTTGTCGAGCACCGCAAGCTTTTCTGCCGGCAATCCTGAAAGTGATTTCGCATTATTGATGACCGCCTCGTTCGGAATGGTCTGCCTGACACTGTTCATGCCGAGCTGCGTCATCGCATTTTCGCCGAGCGCAAATATCGTTCCGAACGGGCGGGCCGTCAAAACCTGCAAAAAGAACGCCCGTTGCTCGGCTGCCACCGCCTGCTGATCCTCGACCGGCATCAACCGGAACGACCCGAGCCTTTCGGAGCGTTCGAAAATGATATGTGCGGCGGTCAGACGATAAGGATCGTCGGACCAGGACAATGCCTCATGCAAAGCGCAGGTTGCCAGATCAGCCCGGGGGCAGACATCGTCCAGATAGGCCATGCCGGGCCCATCCACGATCAGCCGCGCCGTGATATGGGGCGTATGAATCACCTCTTTGTTTGCGACGGTTTCAGTGGCGAATTCAAACGCTTTGCGTTCTGCCAGCGCCACCGCAACCAGGCATATGGCGAACCCCGCCGCAAGCCATCGGCCCTGTCCCAGCCGCAGCAAGGCGGCCAACACAACAAAAGGTACCATCAAAACCGCGATCCCCAGATGAGAGGGGTGCAGAACCACCGCAAACGCCGCCAGCGCCAGAGCGCCGAGCCATTCCAGCAGGTGCATCTGACGGCCTGCCACAACAACCGCCGCGATCACGATCAGCATGATCGATGTGAAAATATCCGGCATGATATAGGCAATATAGAAGGGCAGCGAGGTCGTGGCGGCGACCAGCAACGGAATGCTCACCAGTTGCAGCGTGCTGCGCCCGGTTTGCGCGGTGCGTTGCAGCGCGCGCATTGCCAGCCAGACCGCAAGCAGCAGCAGTGCCAGATGCACGCCCGCGACCCCGTCCAGCGCGTCAGCCCGCCAGAAGGCGGCAACCAGCAACGCATAAGCCATTGAGCGTGCTCCGCTGGTTGTCTCGTCCTTTTGCACCCGGTCTTTTGCCTGGCCATCGCCCGCCCCGGTCGCCGAACCATCATTTTCCGGTGCAGGCAGGATCAGAGACAGCGCCGCGTCGCCCTGCCGGAAATAGCTTCCGGTATCGAAATAATAGAGCGGCCCGCGGTTGATGATCAGAACCGCCAGACAGATGACCACCGTCACGGCAAACAGCAGAAAAGCCCCGACCCTTCGGGGCGACCTGCCGGATGCGGGCTGAGCGGTCATGGTCGTCCTACAGCTCCTGCATGACCACTGCAGTGCGCTGGAAATAGGAAATCGTCGCCTTCAGGCCGTCTTCCAGCGCCACCTGCGGTGCCCAGCCCAGCTGTTCCCTGGCCCGGGTTATATCCGGCTGACGCTGGATCGGATCATCCTGCGGCAATGGCCGCTGCACCAGTTCGGATTTCGAGCCTGTCAGGCGGATGACAGCCTCGGCCAGTTCGCGGATGCTCAGCTCAACCGGATTGCCCAGATTAATCGGCCCGGTCACGTCATCGGGGGATTCCATCAGTTTGATCAGCCCGTCGATCAGGTCGGATACGAAGCAGAAAGACCGGGTCTGGCTGCCATCACCATAGATGGTGATCGGCTTTCCGTTCAGGGCCTGCATGATGAAATTGGACACGACGCGTCCGTCATCGGGGTGCATATGCGGCCCGTATGTGTTGAAAATCCGCGCCACTTTGATCGGCAGGTTGTGCTGACGATAATAGTCAAAGAACAACGTCTCGGCACAGCGCTTGCCCTCATCATAACACGAGCGCGGACCGATCGGATTGACATGGCCCACGTAATCCTCGGTCTGGGGATGGATTTGCGGATCGCCATAGATCTCAGAGGTCGAGGCCTGCAGGATGCGTGCGCCAAGGCGCTTGGCCAGCCCCAGCATGTTGATCGCCCCATGCACCGCCGTCTTGGTCGTCTGCACCGGATCGTGCTGGTAGTGGAAGGGCGAGGCGGGGCAGGCCAGATTGTAAATCTCGTCCACCTCGACATAAAGCGGAAAGGTCACGTCATGGCGCATGACCTCGAACCGGGGATTGCTCAGAAGATGGCGCAGGTTCCCGCGCCGCCCGGTGAAGAAATTATCGACGCACAGAACTTCGTGCCCCTGCTCAAGCAGGGCCGCACATAGATGCGAGCCTAAGAAACCGGCCCCGCCGGTCACCAGAACCCGCTTGGCGTTGAGGTTCATGTCATTGGGATCAAAATCAGACGCGTTCATCAACGCACCCGGAATCTATTAATCTTTTTGTTTCAATACCAATACCGGTTGAGCGCACATTATCTGCGGCTATGTTCTGGCCAACGCTCATTTGCACCATCTCCTCGTTAATAGGCAGGCACAGCAAACAAGCTGCTAAACTAAAATTCCCGATCTGGAATGCGTGCCTGAACTCGAAACAATAACACGTCAAAGCTACACGAAACTTTCCGTGCGCCGAAGGACAAATATCACAGACACCCGGTTTCGGGTCTTTTTCTCTTCCAGCGCGATCTACAGGCCCCGAGGGAAATTTTTGGCGCGAATAGTATCCTGAATTAAGCGGAATTGTTTCTGTTATCGAATGAATCACAAAGGCGCATTGTCTCGAAACCTGTCCAATACAGCACAGTCATTTAAAGCCTGTTCAGGTGATGTTCTGCTTGATGGGAATACACTCAGACACCAGGAATCATCGATGATGGATTCTTGTTATCCAAAGGGGCGGTGCACTTTTACGAGTCAGCCATGTTCACAAAGCCGAAACAAAATTATAAATATGCACGTTATTATTTTCGAGGGCGGATATTTCCGCCTCAAAAAAGCCTTATTTCGCAAGGAAAGCGTTCGCGATCTAAGGGAAATATAGTATTAATGTTAACTATACGCGCCACACCAAAGTTACCGGTGAGTTGTCTGTATGAAACTGGAAGGTGGGACTTTTATGTTTAGAACTTTGAAAATGATGGTCGCTGGACTTGCTGCAGCTGTACTGATGACCGGGTCGGCCAGCGCGCTGACGTCGGTTTCCGCTGGTGGCAGTTATGATGTCACCTCTGACAATGCCTTCATCGGTCTCGTTCGTGTTAATACAGCAAACGGCATGAACACCGGACGGGGCTCCTATACAGTTAACTTTTTTTCGAATACCGGCAGCTCACTGCTTGGCAAGTCGAATGCGTCGATAACTAATCTTGTGCTGAGTGCATTTACCGGACTGACCATGAGTTGGGTCGATACTGCCACTAACACTGTTCTGCGCACAACATCCGTCGTTTCCCCCGATGTATCGCTTAATACGATCTTCGGCTCGGTCAATCCGAGCCAGAACCTCGTGTTCAACTGGCAAGGCGTGAAAAATACGGGTGGTGTTGTAGGCTTTGACTTTGACGTGGCCGCCGTGCCGCTACCAGCTGGCGGCCTGCTGCTTCTGACGGCGTTGGGTGGTTTGGCTTTGACCCGCCGCCGCAAGGCTGTTTCCTGAAGACGCAACAGGATTGTGACTTACACGACGAGGGGGCCATTACCGGCCCCTTTTTCAACTGACGTGATCAGATCGTGCCACCTGTTGCCTGACGCAGCATCCAGACCATGCGCTGACATCTGAGCCGGAACAACGTGGAAATCGCCCGCAAAACCTCGCCTGTCGAGGCCAGCTTGTCACTGGACATGACTTTCGGGGTATGCACGACAGCGCTGGCGGGCATGGCCAACCCACGAACCGCCCATCGCAGGCGCGCAGCCACCCCGGTTCCATTCAGCTGATACGCCTCTTGCGTCGTGCGCCGCCACTTTGCCTTGAGGGCCGGCCAGTTCTGCCGTGACGGATGGCTGACCCGAAACCCGTCTTCGTAAATCAGGCTATAGCCCCGGGCGACCGCGCGCATGGTCCATTCCCGATCTTCCGATACGCCGTTGATGAACCCACCGATCGCGTCAAACACGTCGCGCCGGGTCAGCAAATTGCCCGCGCCGGAAAACCCCTGAACTTCGATGTATCTGCGGAAGTTGAACGCAAAAACGGCCTCGAACGCCTCGGCACCGTTGCGCGGGGGCGGGGTTTCGTCAAAGACATCGACCCGGCCACCGATCAGATCAGCCCGGTCCGCGACCTGGCGCCCTGCCGTCAGCCAGTCCGACGCGGGAACACAATCGGCGTCAATGAAGAAAAGCCGGGGCGCCGTGGTTTCCGCCACCCCGCGATTGCGGGCATGGGCCGCGCCCTTTTTGGGCTCTGCCACAAAGCGCATCTCGGGGAATATCTGCCGCACACCATCCAGCGAAACCGGTGAGTCATTGTCGACAATGACGATTTCGGTTCCCGTCAGATCATTCTCTCTGAGCGCCCGCAGGCATCGTTCCAGCCGTGGCAGGTCGTTGTAATGGGGGATGATAACGGCATCAGTAAGAGCCGTACTCATAACCGAAAGCCTCACTGATGTAGCGGCATTTGTTCAGGACGATCCCCATGACATTGGTAAGTTCCGCCAGTTGCCGTTCTGCGACGTCGATATGGTCGATACTGGTCTCTTCAGCGGCTGCCAAAAGCAAGGCGCAATCAACATTCCTGAGGAACCCGTGGCTATCATCGCTCGCCATCAACGGTGGCGTATCAAAGAGAATGATATCAGGCTTATATTCCGCCTCCAGCCGCTCCAAAAACTCGATTGCTTTGCGACTTTGCAGAATTTCGGCGGGATTGCGTGTAGAGGTGTAGTTCAGCCCGAAAATCACATTGTTGCCGTGACGCAGAGCATGCTCGTGAAATGGCACTTTCCCCTGAATGACATCGGCCATGCTGTAGTTGCCAGATTGCTTCAGTATCTCGGCCAGCCCCCTGCGCCGCATGTCAAAATCGATTACGATCGTGCGCAAATCTTCCTGCCGCCCCAGGCTGAAGGCCAGATTGGCCGCCGCCGTGCTTTTGCCGCACCCGCTGTAAGGAGAGGTCAACGCAACCCGGCGCCAGCCGTTGTTCAGAATTTGCTGCAACATCTTGGTGCGCAACATGTCATAGGGCGTCGCGTTAGCGCCGCCACGATATGACATCAGGCGTTTTCGGGATATGAGGTGCGGTTCGATGCTGATTTCTGGCACGGTTAGCCAGATATCTTCATCGCTGCTTTCTGTCGGAACTTGGCGCTGTTCTTCTTTCAGCATCAGCGTCACCGGTTCAGGCTGGCGGCTGTTGCGTTCCTCGCGGGCCTTTTGAATCGCCTGCTGAAGACGGTCCATTATAGCCTCCCTACCTTATTCAGAACGAAAATCACTAATAAATCTCCAGCTTGTCGATCACCTTGTCCGCGATAAGATCCAAGGGCAGATAGTAAGTATGCACAGCCCACACGCCTGCAGGTACGCCCACCACAATCGCCAGGATGAGCATCGCCCAACCAACACGCTGCGCCGCCACCTGACCCGGAGACTTCACATAGGGAATGGTTGCAATCGGCCAGACATCCAGTTTTTTGATCAGATCCTCCGGCCGGCGCGCAGCCCGGTTCAGAAACTCCAGCAGAACAACAAGCCCCAGACCCATCAATATACCGGCGAATGTACCGCCACCTGCGATCAACAGGCGATCGGGTTTTGTCGGCGTGGTTGGTTCCGAGGGTTGTTCAATCACCGAAATCCGCTGCCCCTGAGAGGTGATTTCGATCCGTTCCCCAGTCGAGGCCGATGCCAAGCGTGTGACTGCTCTGTTATACTGGGTCTGGATATTGTTGTGATCTCGCTGCAACTCGGCCAGCGTGATGGCATTAGCCGGGGTCTGATTGATCGTTAGCGTCACTTTTTCAAGATTTTCTTCGGTAACAGCGCGCTGGTCTTCCAGGGTGGCTATTTGTGAATCAATTTGAGCCAGCTGGAGATCAAGCGTCGAGTTTCCCGTTTGAGCACTGGCGGCGGCGGTGGTGGATGCCTGCTCGGCCGCAACAACTTCTTCAAAATGCGCGATCCGGGCCCGCAAGTGCTTAATTCGCGGGCTGCTTTCCGAATAGACCCCTAGTTGGTTGTCAAGCTGGTTGCGCAACTGGCGCAATTGCCCCTGCGCCGCTGTCTGTGGTTGTTGCCCGACATTCGTGATCTGACCCGTCGTTGCATAGAGATTCAATAGCTTTTCACGCTGGTTCTGGAGTGAGAAAATCTGCTGGTCGGTTTGCTGAAGGCTCGTCTGTAGTGCCCCCTGCTGCGCCATACGGAATTGCAGACTGGAGGGTAGAGCACCGGAGTGTTGATTCTGGAATTCGAGGATCCGCGCGCTGCGCTTGTCGAGCTCGGCGCCCAGCCGCTCCAGGTCCTGCTCGAAGAACTCCAGCGTGTCTGAGGCCCGTTCTTTGCGGTACGAGACATCAAGCTTCAGTATCTCGGTCAGATATTCATTCAGCACACCAGCCGCGATTTTGCCGCTTCTGCCCTCGAATGTGAAGGTCATCAGATTGGCCTGACTGCGACCCGAAGAGATGCGAGTGTTTGTTTTTGTGCGTAGCTCAGAGACGATCTGGTCGGGACTAGCATCCTCCTGATTTGGCAACACCTCGTATTTGCGTGCAATATCGAGAAGAACCGGTCGCGTCAGCACGTGTTGTTCGACAATCTGTAGCTGTTCGATCGGAGACGTATTCACGGTGCTGGCGGCCAGATTGCCCGGAATCTGAGGAGCCTCAACGATCAGCACCATTCGTGAGACGTAGGACGGCGGCAAGCCTATAGCGATCGCAACCGAAACGGCTGATACAATAGCGGCCACAACAAGGAAGTACGGAAACCGCCTTAGAAAAATTGAAAAGTAGTAACGAGTAGGACTCATCTCAGGCCGTCAGCTCCCTCTCGAGTGAATTTCCTCCGAAGAATACACCGTCGTCGATCACCTGACTGACAACGTCTTCGTCCACCTTGTCGGCTTCGTTTGTCCAGGCATAGAGCAGGGCAAAATCGCAAAACTGGTTCACCAGGCGCGGGACGCCGCGGGTCTGCTGGAAAATTAGCTTGCAGGCCTCTTCCGTGAATTCCCCGCCCGAGCCACCGGCGGTCTTCATCCTGTGCCTGATATAGGCTTCGACCGAAGCTTCATCCATGCGTTCCAGATGAAAACTGGCGGCCACCCTTTGCGTCAGCTGACGCATCTTGGGGTCCAGAACCATATCGCGCAACTCGGGCTGCCCGACCAGAACAAGCTGGATCAATTCGTCTGTGTTTGCGTTGATGTTGGTCAGCATACGGATTTCTTCCAAGCCCTCGACCGTCAGGTTCTGCGCCTCGTCAAAAATCAGAACCACGCGCCGCCCTGCGGCATATTCCGAGACAAGAAAATCCTGCAGCGCCCGGAACAACTGCACATAGGATGCGTCTTTTTCGATCCGCAGGCCCAAGGCATGCAGCACCCACTGCAGCAGTTCTCCCCGCCCTTCCTGAGCGTTCGAGATCAATCCAACCGTAATCTCTTGCTCCATTTCGCTCAGAAGTTGCTGAACCAGGGTTGTCTTTCCCGCACCAATCTCGCCAGTCAGCACCGTAATCGGCGCGCAGCTCAAGATGCCGAACTGCAGCACGGAATAGCCACGCTTGTGCAGCGGAGACCAATACATGAACCCAGGGTCCGGAAGCAGCGTGAAGGGGCGCCGGTCCAGCCCGAAGTAATCTAGATAAAACCCGTCACTGGACGCCATGGCACCACGGTTGCCTTCCGCTTTGTCAAACCTCGTATTGGCCCCCCTGAGATTACCCAAACTCATACCCTGAACCACCGGAATTTCCTTACTCAACGTACATATCACATAAGTCAAAAGTTCTTGGGTACTACTGTGCCACAAAATCAGGGTAGCAAGCAGTACCAAACTTCACACGTAATGATTTGACTTTGCGATCCTCTCAACTGGAAGGTTTACCGGTGGTTGTTTCCGTCAAACTCCTAAAAAACTGCCCGTAAAAGTGGCATGCAGGCCAAAGATTGGTTTCGCAGAGGAAAATCCTGCGATCTCCAACCAATCCCTAACCGGAACCAACGCCTCCCAAAGCTTTCCATTGTATCGAAATGGGCAACAGAATCTCTGAACCCCTCACCAGATCAAGACGCATTTCAGCTCCTGACAGTACGGAAAAGCCTTCTCTTTTCATGGGTGGCGGGCAATCCTGTCAGGATTAATGTTTTGCAAGCCGACCGGAGTTTGTTAACAATTGCAGGCAGGCAAGCTGCCAACGAGCGTGTAAAGGCAGAGCCGCGAAAGACATAAGAATATAAAATTTTTTCTATATAGACTGAGGTTGAGCGTAGTCGTTTTTTTGGGTTCGGTAGATGGTTTCTGGTTTGCTGTGTGTGCTGGGGGTTTAAATAGTGACAATTCATTCGAAAGACGTAGCCGACACTGGCTACTCTAATATTCCTGTCATGCCCGCCTCGGTGAATTATCCGGGCTTCTACAGAGGGGTAGGGAAACGCATCTTCGATATCACGTTTGTGCTGCTCGCAGCGCCGTTTGTCGTGCCGCTGGTTCTTTTTCTGGCTGCGTTTCTGGCCTGTCAGGGCGTGACCCCGTTTTACCGGCAGGACCGGGTCGGCAAAAACGGTAAGGCTTTCAAAATGCTCAAGCTGCGCACGATGGTGCATGATGCCGAAACGGTTCTTAAAGAACATCTGGCAGCCAATCCCGAGGCGCGGGATGAGTGGGACCGAAACCAGAAGCTTCGCAATGATCCGCGCATCATCAAGTTCGGGTCGCTTCTGCGGAAATCTTCCATGGATGAACTGCCGCAGTTCTGGAACGTTTTTGTGGGTGAGATGTCCCTGATCGGCCCTCGCCCGATGATGCTGAATCAGAAAAAACTTTACACCGGAAAGTTCTACAACTCTATGCGCCCCGGTCTTTCGGGGCCGTGGCAGGTTTCCAAACGAAACCAGTCTTTATTTGCTGAGCGCGCGTTTCACGATACTGAATATTGGAAGAGCATGTCGTTCAGCACGGATGTTACGATCCTGTTTCGAACCATTTTTGTTGTTCTTCGCGGCACCGGTTGCTGAGACCGACATGTCCGCAGGTCGCGTGCTTTGCGTAATTTTTGCGGGAGTGCAGCATTGACCAGAACAGGATCTCCCATCAGCAAGCGGCTGGCAGTTGCCTTTCTTGCCGTGACTCTGCTGCTGAGCGCATGTGACTCGGCCGAGGAACGGGCCGAGGCGCATTTTCAGGCCGGGATGGCCCATCTGGAAGAAGGCGATGTTGAGCGCGCGCTGATCGAATTCAGGAATGTTTTCAAACTGAACGGCCGGCATAAAGAGGCCCGCCTGACCTTCGCCAGACTGGAGCGTGAACGGGGCAATATTCCCGTCGCCTACAGCCAGTATCTGCGACTGGTGGAACAATATCCGGACAACCTTGAAGGACAGCGCAGCCTGGCCGAGCTGGCCCTTGAAACAGGTAATTGGGAAGATGTCAGGCGTCATGGATCTGTTGCAGCCGAACTGGCGCCGGATGATATCGGGATCGCCTCCATCAACAACACGCTGGCCTATACCGATGCGGTTAGAATTGGTGACGCAGCCAGCGTGGATTTCACCGTGCACACGGCCCGTGAAATGATCAAGGCGCATCCCGAGCTGATGTCGGCGCGGCAGGTCGTGATTGATCACCTGGTCCGCGACGAGGACTGGGACAGTGTTCTGACCGAAACCGCTGCGGCCCTGGCCATCGCGCCAAAACAGGAAAGCCTTTATGGCATCCGGCTCCGCGCGCTGCAGGAACTGAACGAGCCGGACGAAATCGAAAATCTGCTCAGGCAGATGGCGCAGCTGTTCCCCGATGATGAGGGCGTCGAGCAACTGCTCGTTCAGCACTATATCGACCGGGACAATCTGGACGCCGCCGAGCAGATGCTGCGCGCAGAGGTGGATCCGCAATCCGAGGATTATCCGCCGATCCAGAGGCTGATCGCCTTTCTGGCAAAATATCGCAGCACCGATGCGGCGATTGCCGAACTGGACACGATCATCGCTCGGAACGGCGCAGACATCCCCAAGCTGAAAACGGTAAGGGCCACGCTGAAATTCAATGCGGGCGGCACGCAAGCAGCGATCGCCGAAATGCGGGACCTGCTGGAAGATTCTGAGAGAAACATACAGACCCGGGAAAGCGAAGTGGAACTGGCCCGAATGCTGTTTCAGGTCGGCGCAACGGACGAAGCAAAGGCCCTGATCAACAAGGTCCTTGCAGAAGATCCGACCCAGGTCGAGGCGCTGAAGCTCAAGGCTTCATGGCTGATTGACAAGGGCGCGACAGGCGATGCCATCGTGCTGTTGCGCGAAGCGCTTGGTCAAACGCCCCGTGACCCGCAGTTGATGACCCTGATGGCCCATGCACATGAGCAGAATGGCGATCGGGAACTGATGGGCGAAATGCTGGCGCTGGCAACAGAAATGTCTCGAAACGCGCCGGCGGAAACGCTGCGTTATGCCCGGTTTCTGATCGCCGCAGACGACCCGGAAATTGCCGAACGCGTTCTGATCGACGCCCTGCGTCAGGACCCGGAACAGCCCGAGCTTCTTTTCCTGCTGGGTGAGGTTTACCTGAGGCTGCAGGACTGGGATCGCGCGCAGACGGTACAGCAATCGATCAGCGATCTGGACACCCCTGAGGCGCGGCGCCTGGCGAATGAGCTCAAGGCACATATGCTGGCAGCTCAGGAACGGACCAGCGACCTGACAACATTCCTGGACAAGCTGGCAAACGACCCCGAATTCGGCCTGCCGGCGGATATCGCGCTGATCCGAACCCTGCTGGCCCAGGGCGAACCCGAGGCCGCCTTTGCCCGGCTTGATCAGCTGCTTGAAGGCGATCCCGACTCACTGCCGGTGCGCATGGTCAAGGCGCGCGCGCTGGCCGGTGAAGGGAACGGCACCGAGGCCGAGCAACTCTATCGGGCCATTCTCAAGGATCACCCGGACACGACGCAGGCCTGGGTCCTGCTACATGCGCTGCTAAGCGAACAGAACCGGCCCGACCAAGCCCGAAAGGCCCTTTCCGACGCTTTGGCGGCCCTGCCTGACAACCCCGATCTTCTCATGTTGCAGGCGGCAGAACACGAACGCGCCGGAGATATGGATCAGGCAATTGCCGTCTATGAAAAGCTTTACCCGCTCAGCAACCGTTCTCTGGTCGTTGCAAACAATCTGGCAAGCCTGCTGACAACGCATCGTACCGACGACAAAAGCCTGCAACGCGCTCAGGTTCTGGCGCGCCGCCTCCGGGGTACCCGCATCCCCGTATTTCAGGACACATATGGCTGGATTGCCTATCGGCTGGGAAATTATGAAGAGGCGGTAGGTTATCTCGAACCCGCAGCGCAAGCGATACCTGATCATCCTCTGGTCCTTTACCATTTAGGCAAGGTGTATGCCGCAGTCGGTCGGACAGAAGAGGCCCGGCGCGCGTATCAGGCAGCTTTGGCCACAGACATTCCCCTGAGTATTACCCCGTCGCTGGAGACTGAAATAGAACGGATAAACGCCGCAGAAACCCCGGGGCAATAAAGCTAACGATTGATTCCGCGGCATTTCTGCCGCATCCTGTAACCTAAGGTAACGCCGCAGATTGCCTCGTTTTTTGGAAAGAGTCATAAAAGGTAGAAGTGAGAGATTTGAACATGCGGACAGTAATTGGAGCATTGATCACATTTGTCGTCACCATGGTTGTGGCGGCTGGCGCTTGGGCGCAGTCATACCAAATTCAGCCAGGCGATGCGCTTCAGGTCGAGGTTCTGGAAGATCCAACCCTCAACCGGACCACTCTGGTATTGCCAGATGGCTCTATCAATTTCCCTCTCGCAGGTTCACTTCGTGCGGCTGGTCTGTCGACCAATGGTCTCAGCTCATCTCTGTCTTCGGCGCTGGCCTCGAACTTCAACGCGCCACCAACGGTCTTTATCTCGGTCGCTTCTGTTGGGGGGCTCGGACTGCAAGGGGCGGCTGCAGCAGCCGGACCTACAATTGACGTCTTCGTCATGGGAGAGATCGGGGCGCCTGGAAAGCATCTTGCGACCGAAGGCACAACCATTCTTCAGTTCCTGGCTCAGGTCGGAGGTTTGACCAATTTTGCGGCTCAAAAACGCATAGAACTACGCCGCACCGACAGCCGGTCAGGCGCAATGAACACATATATCTATAACTACAAGGGCTCGGGCAGCGGCATCAAAGGCACAACAGTGCTTCAATCAGGAGACGTGGTTGTCGTACCAGCGCGCCGCTTGTTCGAATAAGGGCAAATACAGGTGGGAAAATCCGGAAACAGACTGGTCTCTGCGCTAGGGGGCGGGATCGCTTTTGTTATTTCATTTTCGCCGGCGACCGGGCAACAGACTTCGCTTTCGCCGGCGACCGGGCAACAGACCACGACGCAGCAAACGAATGCGCCTTCGGCACCGGTTCAGCAGACACCCAGCCTGCAACTCCTGTCGCAACAGGCTCAGCAGAACCCGGCCCGCAGGGTCGGCCGGGCGGGGCAACAAGCCGGTACCGGAACCGGTCTGAGAATCACGCTGGATTATTTGTCCTCCCTCAGGCATGACGACAACCTGCGCTTGACCGATCCGTCGTTCGGGTCGACCACCTGGTGGGAAAACACGCTGGCATTGGGGATTGTGAACCAGAAACCGGGGTCGACGCTGAGATTCAATCTGTCGGGGCTGTACCGGGTAGCCAATGAGCCAATCATCGGAACCGAATCTGAATTTGTGGATCCCCTGACACGGCTGAGCTATCAACAGACCGGCGCCAACAGCCTGTTCAGTTTGCTTGCGGAATACCGTGAACGGGATCTGTCTTTCAATCGTTCACTGACCGACGTCAATCTGGATGGCATCATCGACTCGGCCGATGTCACCGGCACCGTTGGTGATCAGATCAACACCCGGGGTAATCTGGACTGGGAAACAGGCCTGAACGATCCCCTGGGATTCCGGTTCAACTATAGGCATCGCGAACGCAGGTATTCGAACACGATCGACCCGAGTCTCTTCGACAACAGCGAAGACCTTTTCACAGCCACCACATTTTTTCGGATTTCCCCGGTTTTGCGGACGAACCTGCGCATCAATTATCGAGAATTCGAAGCGGACGATACCCCGCAAACGGACCGGAATACCACGACCGTTTCGACCGGTGTATCATACAACATTTCTCCCATCACCACCGTCAATGTTAATGTTGGCTACACTCAGGTCGACAACACGCAACGCGCATTCAATACAAACACCGTAACCGAAAATTTCGTGTGGAGCCTCGGGTGGAACAGAACACTGCCGGATGGAGACATAAATTTTCGGGCGAACCAGTCCTTTGGCGTCAACGGCACCAGAACCAACGCCACCGTCGGTCGAAGCTACCAGCGGGTCAACTCGACACTCGACTTCAATGCCGGATTTACCCGGGGGCCCTTTGGCGATATATCGACGATCGGCCAGATCGACTATAGCTACCAGTTCCCCAGTTCCCGGATCGGGGCAACAATTCAACGCCGGGACGATACCAACACTCAAAGTGTGGAAACCCGCCAGACACTGGCTTTCCTGACCTACGATTATTTAATCAACCCGATTTCCGCTCTGTCTTTCAGTGCCAATTTCATTGATCAGGAGAACGAAGGCTCTGGCCCATCCAATCCACGTCAGCGCGGCACGTTCAACGCGTCTTATTCCCGTGCGATTACAAAAGACTGGGCGCTGAATGTCGGCTACCAGTACGAGATGGATGACCAGAGCAGCCGTGAAGTGGATTCAAACTCATTCTTTCTGACACTTGGGCGGCGCTTCACGCTCAAGCCCTGACCTCTCTTTCGACACAATTTCCAATGCCGGGTAAATACTGAGTCAAAACACCCTTTGTGTCGCCCCCGGATCAAAACCCCGCGATCCGGAACCGGCGCAATTCAAGATCAAATTTTATTGTGCATGATAATCTGTGATGCATCGTCTTGATTCGAAAGACAGCCGCAGCCAGACGCTTGAAGCGGCCCGAACTGCCCTGCCAACAATCAACGCAGCGGGATTGTTCTGGTTTGTCCTTCTGCTGCTGGGGTCGGTCCCTGTCTTCTGGATCGGAATCGTTTCTCTGGGCGCGGCCTGGAGCACGCCGGAATACAGCCACGGGCCACTGATCCCCATCATTTCGCTGTATCTGTTCCTGCGCGAGCTGCGCAATTTCCCCCCACCCAACCCAGTTGTCCGCAACCGCTGGCCCGGTGTCGCGGTGATTGCCGTGGCCCTGATCATCGCCCTTCTGGGCAATCTGACCCGCATTCCGGATATTGTCACCTATGCCATGATCATATGGACCGGTGGCGTCATGCTGACCGTGTTTGGCTGGAAACGCGGGATACATCACCAGCTGCCTGTGATCCATCTCGTCTTCATGTTGCCGCTGCCTCAGTTCATCTACTGGAAGCTGACGATCTTTCTGCAGTGGGTGTCGTCCGAGCTTGGGGTCTGGTTTGTGCAACTGGCCGGTGTTTCGGTCTTTATTGAAGGCAACATCATCGATCTGGGGGTCTACAAGCTGCAGGTGGCCGAGGCTTGTGCAGGGCTGCGCTACCTGTTCCCAATCCTGAGCTTTTCCTATCTCTTTGCCCTGCTCTATCGCGGCCCGATCTGGCACAAGGCCGTTCTGATGCTGTCGGCCGCCCCTTTGACGGTGCTGATGAATTCTGTCCGTATCGGCGTGATCGGCGTTCTGGTCAATCACCACGGCATTGAACAGGCCGAAGGGTTCATGCATTTCTTCGAAGGCTGGATCATCTTCATCATCTGCGTGGCCATTCTGTTCCTCATGGCAATCGGGCTGCAACGCCTGACCCCCAATCCGAAACCCTTTGCCGAGACCATTGATCTGGACACCGAAGGCCTCGGCCCCATCGCGCTGCGCATCTTTGGCATCAAAGCGTCGGTGGCGCTCGCGGCGGCGGCCATTTTGACGCTGGCGGTATCATCGGCCTGGGCCCTGCGGCCCGCCTCGAACGTACAGCCCATCGAACGCGATCCGTTTGTCCTCTACCCGCGCCAGCTTGGGCCCTGGTCGGGTTCGACCACCAGCCTCGACCCCAAGGTCGAACGGACTCTGGGCGCCAGCGACTATCTGAATACCACCTATATCGACACCGGGTCCGGCGACTACGTGAACATGTTCGTGGCTTTCTACAACAAGCAAACCGAAGGCGACGGTATCCATTCGCCCGAGGTCTGCCTGCCGGTCGGCGGCTGGGAAATCTTCAGCCTTGAACCCTATGAGATCAATCCGGGCGACACCCCTTACGGCAGCTTCACCGTCAACCGCGCCGTGATCCAGAAAGAGCTGTCGAAACAACTGGTCTACTACTGGTTCGAACAGCGCGGCAAACGCATCGTCAATGACTTCCGCGCCAAGATGAGCGTGATGCAGGACGGCTTTATCATGGGCCGCACCGATGGTGCATTGGTTCGGTTTGTAACCCCGATCCTGCCCGGAGAAACCGAGGCGGATGCGGATGCAAGGTTACTGCGGTTCATGGAGCCAAGCCTTAACCGCCTGCCGCAATTCGTGCCGTTCTAAGCGCCCCTAGCCCTTCCAGATCCGCTTATATGCCGCGATCAAGGCAGGCACCTGATGCGGCCAGGCCATTTCGGCCTCGACCCTTGCGCGGCCGTAGCGGCCCATGGCGGCGCGGCGCTCTTCGTCCGCAAGCAGTTCAGTGATCTTGTCTGCCATATCCACCGAGTCATTGGCGCGCGCATAAAGCGACGCATCTTGCGCCGAATATCGGCCTTCGGTCACGTCGAACTGAACGATCGGTTTTTCAAACGCCATGTATTCGAGGATCTTGTTCATGGTGGACTTGTCATTCATCTCGTTCACCCGGTCCGGGTTCACGCAGACATCTGCGGTCGACAAGATCTCGAACAGATCATGATCCGGCGCGCGGCCGGTGAAAGTCACGTAATCCGACAGCCCCATTTCGACGGATTGAGCTTGCAGCTTGTCCAGGCTGGGGCCACCGCCCACAAGGCAGAACTGGATATCGTCACGCCCTTGAACCTGCACCAGATGCGCCACGGATTCGAGCAGCAGGTCGATCCCCTCCTGATCGCCCATCACGCCGACATAGCCCACCATGCACTTGCGCCCATTGCGCCAGCCGGGGTTCGGGGGCAGGTGCTGCAAGCGGCTCAGATCGGGCCCGGAACGGACGATAAACACATCCTCGGGCGCCATGCCGCCGCGTTCGATGGCGATCTTGCGATAGCTTTCATTGGTGGCAATCGACACCCGCGCCGAGGCGAAGGTCAGCCGTTCGAACGTCTTCATCAGCTTCCAGAAGAAACCGCGCTTGTCGAACTTGGCTTCGTAAAGCTCGGGGTTGATGTCGTGGTGATCAAACAAGTAGCGCACGCCAAGCAGCTTAAATGGCAGCGCCACCAGAAAGATCAGGTCGGGCGGGTTGCAGCCATGGATGACGTGAAAACCACGAGTGAACTTGATCTTCAGCGCCAGCCAGCTTTCCCAGAACAGCGCCGCGCCATATTCCAGCAGATACCCAAGCGCGCCGCTGGCATCCAAAGGCAGCGGATGGCGATAGACCTTGATGCCTTCGTCTTCCCAGACACGCTCTTCATGGCCCTTGCCGGTGGGGCAGATAACGGACACCAGCGCCCCGGCGGCGGCCAGTGTACGGGCCTCCATCCAGACGCGGCGATCGAAGGGCACGGGCAGGTTTTCGACCACGATCAGAACCTTCAGCCCCTTCAAAGGCTGGTTCCGGCGCAGTTCCTCGAACGAGATTGGCTGAACGGCGGGCGGCGGGCTAGTCATATTCATAGGTTCTTATCACCTCTGCATCGCCAAGGTTCAGATCGTTCACGATCCGGTTCGATCCGATCACCAGATCCCAGGGCCCGGCCTCGGCCGTGGCGCGATCCACCAGCAGGCTGCTCACATTGGGCAGATGGGTAAAGGCGTAGCCCAGATTCTGTCCGCGCAGGTCGGCTGGTTCAATCGCCGGGTCATAGACCGACAGTTGATAGCCCCCGTCCAGCAGCCGCCGGGCGATATCGACATTGGGGCTTTCTCGCAGATCGTCGGTTCCGGCCTTGAAGGCCAGCCCCGCCATCAGCACCCTGCCACCCTCGGGCAGGCGGGCCATGATGTCCTGCGCCTGATAGGTCTTGTGCGCGTCATTGGTGCGCAACAGGCTATCGATCAGATGGGTATGCGCCCCGACCTCACCTGCAATATGCTGCAAGGCGCGGACGTCCTTTGGCAGGCATGATCCCCCGAACGCGCCGCCCGGGCGCGTGTAGTAGGGCGAGATGTTGAGCTTGGTGTCCGAGACGAAAATCTCGTGCATGGTTTTTGCCGAAACGCCCATCCGATGACAGATCCGGCCAACCTCATTGGCAAAGGCCACTTTGGTCGCGTGCCAGGTGTTGTCGACGAATTTGGTGATCTCAGCCTCTTCGAAAGCGGTGTAGAACACCGGGGCATCCAGGTTTTCGTGCAGGGCGTCCATCACCGCCGAGCGGTTTCCGTCCGCAGTCCCCACCACGATCTTGGGTGGGTTGAAGTAATCATCCACCGCCGACACTTCGCGCAGGAATTCCGGGTTGTAGATGATCTCGACCGCCTGCCCTGTCCGGTCCCCCAGACAGCTGTGAAAGATCGGTTCGATCAGCTGGCGCACTGTGCCGGGCCGGAAGGTCGACCGATACGCCACGGTCAGTGGGCGTGCCCGGTCAGGTGACACGGTTTCGGCAATCTGGCGTGTCACCTCGGCCACGAAATCCATGTTATGCGACCCGTCGGTGGAACTGGGGGTGCCAACACAAACAATGGCCAGATCCACATCCGACAGGTCCGGGATCTCAACCACAGCGCGGATCAGGTTCTTTCCAAGCGCCTCGGTCAGCAGCTCGGCCACTTTCGGTTCTTTGATCGGGGGCTGGCCTGCATTGATTTCCGAGACCTTGTCGGCATTCACATCGACACCGATTACCTCGTGCCCTTCACGGGTCAGGCAGCACGCCGCCGTGAAGCCCACATAGCCAAGTCCGAAAATCGCAATCTTCATTCCGTCACACCGTTTTAAACTTAATACCTGCAGTCAAATCAGACAGCGACAACACTTAGTCAGCAGACTTGCACGAACCGAGGCCAATCTGAGACACTGAAGCGGAAATTTACCTTGCTATGTGATGCCACTTGCTGCCACGGAATGGAGATATTCACTGAAATATCACGCAACCTTCTAACGCTGAATAATAAAAACATGCGATCTCGTTATAAAGAAACCTTCTTTGATTTGATTATCAGCCAGCCGGTCAGCTTGCCAGATTTGAGATTCCACACTTCAAAGCGCTGCTTTGGAGATCGCACAAAAAGAAACATTGCCCCGGTAAGGCAATTGTTGTCTCAAATTCGGAAATATTAATCACGTGCAAAATTCCCCAGACCACAATCCGGCCCCCAGCATGCTCACCCGCCGATCTGCCCTTGCGGTGGGCGCGGCAACGCTGCTTGCATCCGGCGTGTTCCGACAGGGCCTGGGGCTTCTCACGATTGCGATTACCGCGCGCCTGCTGACGCCCGAAGATTTTGGCATTATCGCATATTTCCTGATCGCAACCGCATTGCTGGAAATGTTCCAGCGACAGATCGGGATGGTTCTGATCCGGCTTGATAATGTGACGCCCGAGCATCTGGATACGGTCTTCTCGTTTCAGATCATCTTCGGGATCATGGCCGCTATCCTGTTCTGGACCGCACAACCCGTTGTGGCGCTGCTGGGGATTCCGGCACTTACCGAATTATTGCCCGCGCTTTCCGCGATGTCGCTGGTTGTGGCGATCAAAAGCCCCCGCTTTCTGCTGTTCGAACGCGGTCTGCGTTTTGGCTATGTGGCCGGAGAGGAAACCTTCAGCCGTATCGTCTACGCAGTTCTTGCCATCTCCCTATCCTGGTACTGGCGGGATTACTGGGCCATCGTTGTGGCAACGTTCGCCGGGCAGGTCATGCGCGGAGTATGGACCTTCTCGATCGCGCCGATGCTGCCCAAACTGTCCTTGTCCCAATGGCGCGACAGCTTGTCGTTCTCGTCCTGGACCATCGGGGCTCAGTTTGCGCAGTTCATGTCTGCCAACGCCCCGCAATTGATCATCGGCGCCACGTTGGGTCTGGCAGATGCCGGTCTGTTCCGGATAGGTACACGGCTGGTCAATGTCGTCACCCACCAGCTTTTCACCCCGATCCTGCGGGTTGTCTATCCCGGGCTTGCCGACCTGTCCCGAAAAACCGATCAGGGCCGGGAGGGCTTTCGCAAGATCAATGCCGGTTTCCTGGCGATCCTGCTACCCTGCAGCGTTGGCTTCGCGCTTGTCTCTGTCGATGTGATCTGGATGTTTCTGGGATACACATGGGTTGCCGCAGCACCCGTGATCTGGGTGCTGGCCCCGCTCTATGCGCTGAATGCATTGCAGGCGAGTGTGCGTTCCGCTGTCTATGTCGAAGGGTCAACCTCTTTGCTTTTCTACAGAAACGCGATCCTTCTGGTGGTTGTCTGTGTCGTGATGTGGATCGGGGTTCAGTTTGGATTCAATGGTGCCCTGATCGCTGCCGGTCTGGCCAATCTGGCCGGTTTGATTGCGACATTGATCATCGCCAAGCGGTTTGGAAACGGCGGATTTTTCGAACCTCTGATCGTCGGGTGGCGCAGCTTTGTATCCTGCGCGGTGATGACGGTGGTGGTTATCGCCACCAACTACCTCCTGAGGGACATGCTTCAGATGTCGTACACCCCGGGCATTGTGCTCTTAAAGACCGGCGCCGGGGTGATTTCTTACACCGCAACCCATATCGCGCTTTGGGCGATTGCCGGACGGCCTGACGGGTTTGAAACCATGGTGTTTTCCCTGCTGGGCAAGCTGCGCAATCACCTCCGTGACAGGAAAGCCTGACCGCCGTCACAGAACCTGCCGCAATTGGGTGACGATATGCTCAAGATGCGCGGGCCCGAGAAACTGGTGCAGCGGCAGGGACAATACAGTGTTCTTGAGGGCAATCGCCTCATCCTGACCGGTCCAGTCCAGATTGCGGTTGAACCCGGCCCACCACGGCGTGGCACCGATGCCGCAGGCCTGTAGATCACGGGCGACCCGGTCCCGGTCGGCCACCAGAAGCGGCATGTTCAGCGGGCAGGTTCCGGGTTCAAGATCCGGTTTCAGAAACTCGACACCCGGCATCCCGTCCAGAAGCTCGCGGTAGCGGTGCCAGTTGGCCCGCCGGGTGGAAATGACATCGGATACTGAAAAGGAGCGGAGCGGGCGCAAGGCAAAGGCACTGATACGCCGGTTCTGCAGGGCCGGATCAAAATAGTAATGCCACGGGATATCTTCCATCTCACCGGTCGCTGCATCAACCGGCTCTGCCGCATCCGCCCCGTTGCGCAGAGCGCGCTTCAGGCTTTGAGCTCGGTCGGGTCCCAGCACATTGACCAATGCAGAGCGCGCCAGCGTCTTCGCAACAATCCTTCCCGGCGCCGGGCGCGACAACGGTGAGACCGTGTTCAGATCGGGGGCATTCACAATCAGTGCCCCGCCCTGCAGCACCGGCACGAATTTGTAGAAACAGAACACCGACACATCGCCGGTATAACCTTCCGCAGGGGCCACCCCACTCAGCAGACTCAGCGCGCAATCCTCGATCATTCGCAATCCGCGGCTATCGCAAAGGGCGCGGATTGCAGCCAGGTCTGGCTGGATGACCCCGAAGTAATGCGTGACATAGATCGCCCGTGTCTGATCGGTGATTAGCGCTTCGATCCGGGCCGGATCAATGCGCAGATCCTGCACCACCGGATAGAGACGCACCGACAGCCCGGCATGTATCAGCGGGTCGACTTCTGAACCGCAGTTATAGGCGGGCACCAGAACCTCGTCCCCGGGGCGAAGACCCAACAGATCGCAACCCGCGCGGATCGCAACCCGGGTATTGAAGCTCCAATGCACCCGGCGACCCTCGAACAGCCGCGTAAAGCCGCCTTCGGAATCCCGCTGAAACAGCCGGGCGAACCGCATCGACGGATCACCGCAATTCAAAGGGGCCGTGCTATGCGCCATTTGCTTCATCTTCCTCGATCACGACGCTGCTTCCGCTTCGATTTTATCCAGACTAGCCATAATCTGCGACCGGGTTTCATCCTCTGGCTGTCGGCGAGTGGTGATTTCGGGCAGGGCTTTCGGTGCCGATTTACGCAGAACATCAAGACCATTGCGCGCAAAGAAAGCTTCCATGTCGGACAGGGCGCGCTCGGGCTCGGCGCAGAGCGTTTCATAGCTGATTTTCATAACCCGGTCTGAATTTTCCAGCGTCCTGAACCCCACCTGAAGATCGCGGTGGCTCAGAATGACCTGCGCACAGGATTGCGTGATCGGATCGGCATCGGAATAGGCCTCCCAACCGGTCGGGCGCAGCGACCACCATCCGGATGCATCCATCGACGTCTTGTCCTGACGCGCCCGCACAAGCGAGTGCGCGTTATCCGCCCAATCCCGTTCTATGTAGATGAAAACCGCGTTGGGAAAGGTTTTCAGCAGCAAAGGGAAATCCGACTGCAGGATCATGTTCTTGACGATCATGGGCCTGCCCGCAATCCGGCTGATAGCCGCCAGTTTGCGGCGCATCCTGGCAGGTGTCAGCCCAGGCTTGTCGAGCAGATACGGCGCGGCATAAGGCATCCAATGCGCCCAGATCCGCCCGGCTTCGCTGGGCGCTGCTTTCCCCTCAAGCTCGCCATAGACACTGTCGAACGACCCCTGCCGATCCCGCATCGCCTTACGGCACAACCATGTTGCCGCAACCGGCACCCGAAACAGCCGTTTGGCCAGATTGGCGAAATATCCGCACTGAAAGCGAGTCACCATCAGCTCATAAAGCAGGGTCGAGCCCGACCGGGGCGGTCCGACAATGAAGCAGACCGGATGGTCATCGGACCGGGTCCGGTATTCCAGAATAAACTCCAGAGGCGACAACAGGCCCGAGACGAACAGGTTCAGATATTTGGCACGCCAACTGCTGTAAGAGACAAGCGGTTCCTGACCCATATCCTGCGCCCTCAACGCCTGCGCGCCGATAACAGCCGTTTTGGACTGAGCTGGCGCAATTGCGGGAACAGGCGTTTCAACTCGTTCTTGACCTGCCCTGGCAGAGCATTTGCCGAATGGCTGGCCGCATTCAGAACCAGCGTATGTTCCGCGATGCGCCGGACATGGGTCGGTTTGAACTCGCGCTTGTATTCATAGACGTTGAAATTCGGGTGGTTCTTGTCCTCAACCGGCAGGAACCCTTCGACGTCAAACCGGGTGCACCCTTCGCGTTTGGCCCAGAACATGCCCTCAAGCCACAAGGCGGGCGCAACCCGCAGGTTCCCCACGGCCCGCGCGGCCTCGGGGTCGGCGACATAGCGGCGGGCATGCGCTGTGGTGCCGCTGCGATACAAAAGCAGCCCGCCCAGAAAGACATCCTCATGATACGCATTAAAGATCACGCCAATTGAGGGATCGTTGAAGATATGGCGAAACCCGGCCTCGTATTCAGTGCGCGGAACCGGGGTCAGATTGTGCCGCGCGATCACCAGCGTGTTCAGGCGTTCAAAGAAGGTTTCTGCATCCTCGAACCGGGTGGCGGTGCGGATCTCGATATCGGATTTATCGACCAGCCGCACCTTGCGCCGGGCGCTGCGCGAGAAGGAGGCGCGCAGTTCGTCCTCGGTCATGGTCAGGTCGATCATACCTGTATCCCGATGCGGCTCGGGATCACTGATCCGGAAACCGGCCTGCACCAGCACGGCAGTCAGATCATCCGCCTCCTGTTCCAGCCAATAGGGCGTGATGCGCAGCGCATCGACCTTGGTCAGGCGGTCATGCGCGGCCAGTCCCCGCAGGAAATCGATCATGTCTGACGCACTGTCGCACACCGGTCCGCTGAGCGCCGAAGCCACCGCCATTCGGCCTGGCACCAGCCGGTTGGGCTGAAGCGTGAAAATCCCGACCGCGCACAGCTTGCCGTCCCGCCACCCGGTGACAAACATCACCTGATGACCGACCGCCCGTTCAACTTCGGCAAAACGCGGATCCTGACGCGGGTGCTGATGGTCTGCCTGAGCGAGAAAATCGCGCCACTCTGACATCTGCGCATCGGTCAGATTGTCCAGGCACTCAATATCCATACACCATCACTTTCTTTATGCGCTGGCAGGAAACCCGCCCGGTATGCAGTATTATATCAATACCCGAAATAATATTTGCAGCGACTATAGCTTCAAACCCAAAATCATGTTGCAGTTGCGTAATAGCCGTTCTTTTGTAACTCGTTTAGCAGGATTAACGCTGCCATGTATCCAAATCGCGATCCAGTGCGGTCCGACTGTGCCATTTCCATCGTCATCGTAAGCTGGAATACGCGGGATATATTGCGAGATTGTCTCGATTCAGTGGTCAATCAGACCACCCTGCCCCATGAAGTTATCGTGGTGGACAATGCCTCGACCGACGGGACGCAGGACATGGTCCGGCAGAGTTTTCCCGAGGTGACGCTGATCGCCAATACCGACAACCGGGGCTTTGCAGCCGCGAACAATCAGGGGCTGGAAATTGCCACCGGCGACAAGCTTTTGCTGCTCAACCCCGATACGATCATCCTGGATCATGCGATCGATGTGATGAGCGGCTGGCTCGACGCGCATCCGGATGTCGGATGCGTCGGGTGTCAGGTTTTCGAAGACACCGACACGATCCAGCTGACCTGCTTTGCCGATCCCGGACCGCTGAGCCTGGCGGTGATTGAGTTCGGGCTGAAGCGGCTGCTTCCCTGGCCCGAATACGGTGGCTGGGACCGGACAACGCAGCGCGATGTGGATGTGGTATCCGGTATGTTCATGATGGTGCCGCGCCCTGTGTTCGAAAAGGTCGGCCTGCTGGATGATGCGTTTTTCATCTATTCGGAAGAGGCCGACTGGTGTCGGCGCATCCGCAATGCCGGCTGGCGCTGTGTTTTTGCACCCGAGGCCAGGATTTTGCATCTTGAGGGCGGGTCGAAAAGCACCGCGCAGATCAAATCGCGCATGTATGTCCAAAAGCAGAAGAGCAAGACGATCTACGCCAGAAAACACTACGGCCGGGTCGGAGAGCTTGCGACTCGCGGCATCTTTGTCACCAGCGCGCTGCTGCGTGGGGCCGCCTTTGGCCTGCTGGGACTGGTGCGCGCAACCCCCGACCGCTCGGCCCGTTTGCGCCTGTCAGGGGCGGCAATCCGGTACCATCTGTTCGGCCAGGAACCGGCGACGTGATGGATGCGGTTTCCACCAGATCAGAGCCCACGCTCGAATGCCTTGAGGCTCCGGCTCAGACCCTGGCCGCAAGGGCAGACTGGGACGATCTGGTCGCGGCATCCGGCGCCGACATCTATTTCCTGAGCGACTGGCAGGCCTCCTGGTGGGATCACTATGGCAAGAGTTTTGCCGCCAGCCGCCACCCGATCTGTTTCATGTTGCGGGACGGGACCGAACTGGTCGGTGCCCTGCCCTTTTGCATCGAAACGATCTGGGCCGGACCGGTTCCCGTGCGTATCGCCCGGCTGGCCGGGGTCGATCCCAACTTCGCGGTCATGGCATTGCCCATTGCCGCCGGTCACGAAGCGACCGTCCTGCGGGCCGTATTCGATCACCTGACACAGCGGCTGAACTGTGCCGCCATCAGCTTTTCGCCAATGTCGGAGCGCGCGACGCAACTGGATAGCCTCCGCGCCGTCGATGGGCAGGGCGTGTCTCTGCTGCGCGACGACAGCCCGCGCGGGCACACTCTGATGACGCTGCCCGACAGCTTTGACGGGTTCATGAAGGCATTGTCAAAAAGCCGTCGGCGTGAGGTGCGGCGAGATATCAAGCGCCTGACCGAAACCGCGCCGCTGCGCAACACCAGTTCAACCCCGGATACGGTCGACCCGATGATGGACCGGTTCATCGCGCTGCACACAAAGCAATGGCAAGCCGCCGGAAAGGGCGGTCATTTTTCCGACTGGCGCGTTGCCGCTGCGTTCTACCGGGACTTGCTGCACCGGCTGGGTTCTAAGGGTCAGGCCATGATCGATGAGCAATGGCAGGGCGGTATACTCCTGTCGTGCCAGCTCCGCTATACGCTGGGCGACAAGGCTTACTGGTGGCTGAATGCCCGCGAAACAGACCCTGAATTCGCGAAAGTCGGACTGGGGCGCGTCGGACTGGTCGAGCGGGTGGAAGGGCTGATCGGGGATGGCATCACGCTGGTCGAGGCCGGGGCCGGAGAATACGAATACAAGCTCAGCTATGGCGGGGAACTGGTACCGATCCATAACATCGTACTGGCCCCGGATCTACCCTTGGCAAGGCTGCGGGCGAGGATTCTGCTTTGGTGGGCGGATGCGCTGCACCTGTTTTATTACCGTGCCTGGTTCCTGAAGTTCCGGCCCCGTCTGGGGCTCAGACCCGGCAGGCTCTGGACCAGTTGGATACGGACGCGGCTATGACCCAGCCTCTTACGCTGCAGACTGTCGCCGCCGAAGACTGGCCCCGGATCAGTGCCTATTTCCGCGACCTGACCTATGAACAGACCCTGACTTATGCGCAGGCGGCGGCGCAACGGATCGGTGCCAAGGCGCAATTCGTCACCCTGTCGGATCAGGCAGGTCAATCGGTCGCTGCGGCCTGTCTGCGCCTCAAACCCGTGCCGGGGCTGGGGCGCGGTATCGCCTGGATCGCCGCCGGTCCGCTGGTACAGCCCGACACCACGTCCGAGAAACTGGAGGCTGTCTTTGCCGCCCTGCGCGCCTACGCGCAGCAAAGCGGGCATATCCTGCGGATGCGGCTACCTGCTTCAGCGCTGCGCGACGTCCCGTCTGTGGACCAGATAGCGGCTGCGGCGGGTTTTGTATCCACCGACCGCTCCTCTCTGTACCGAACGGTGATCATCGATTGCGATCAGGATGAGGATACCCTGATGCGCGCCCTGCACGGCAAATGGCGCAACCCCCTGCGCAACGCCCTGAAATCGGGGATGGAGCTTGAAACCCTGCCGATTGCAGAGTGTGCAGACCGGTTTCACAGCCTCTATCAACAGGTACAGGCCGCCAAAGGTTTCAGCCCGGACATCCCGCCCGAGTTCTACTATCACCTCAACGGCCCGGATTTCAGCCACGCGGTTCTGTTCGCGCGGCAGGACGGGTCTGATGTGGGTGCCATGACAATCGGGCGGGCGGGCACCAACGGTGTCTATCTGTTCGGCGCCACGTCCGACGCCGGGCGGAGGCTCAATGCCGGGCACTACCTGATGTGGCAGGCCATCCTGCACTGCAAAGCCCATGGGCTGCGCTGGTTCGATCTGGGCGGAATTGACGCCATGACCAACCCCAGCGTGACCCGTTTCAAACTGCGCACGGGCGGTACCGAGGTCACCGCCGCAGGGCCTTATGAATTCCAGCCTCCGGGCCTGACCACGGCCCTTATCCGAACCGCCGAGACGGTGCATACGCGCATGAAGGCCCGCCGATGACACATGCGGTTGGCCTCAATTTCCATGGCATTGGCGAACCCCGTCGCACTCTGGAAACCGATGAGGCCCCCTATTGGGTCTCACCCCACCAATTCGAACAGGTTCTGGCACAGGTGGCCAAAGCACCTGAGGGGTTCCAGATCACGTTCGACGACGGCAACCTGTCAGATCACGACATCGCCCTGCCCGCTCTGGTGGACCATGGGCTGCAGGCCCGGTTTTTCGTGCTGACCGGACGGATCGGACAATCCGGATCGTTGGACAAGGCGCATCTGCGGGCGCTTTCGGAGGCAGGCATGACCATCGGTAGCCATGGCATCGATCACACCGCCTGGCCCACGCTGAGCGACGCTGACCTGAGACAAGAATTGCAGACCTCCCGCGCCCGGCTCGAGGATATCTGCGGGCATGCAGTCACCGAGGCGGGCATCCCCTTTGGCCGCTATGACGCGCGGGTGCTGCGCGCATTGCAGGCGGCCGGATACACAACCGCATGGTCCAGCGATGGCGGCAGTTTCCGGCACCAGAGCTTCCTCCGACCCCGCGCATCATTGCGCGGTGACATGAGCGATGACGAAACGCACGCGATCCTGTCGAACCGGATGCCGCCCCTGCGCCGCCTGCGCCGCGCCGTGCGGATGGTTCAGAAGCGCTGGACGATCACGGGATGACGCGCATGGCTATGACGTGGCTTCCGTAGAGGGCTTGGGGAATCTCGTATATCTGATCTTGCGCCTTACTGGCTTGGGTTCTGCGGTTTCAGACCCGCTCTCCTGCGTGCAGTCAGGGTCGGAAAACCACACCCCGGCCCCCAACAGGAACATGAATGCGCAATATGTCGCGTCCCATATGTGAACCGTAAAAGCCGAAACCATCATGCCGGTAAATGCAATTACATATCCCCGCCGCGCCCGGGCGTATTCACCGGTCAGGGGGGTGAACACGGCTTTCCAGCAGACCAGGACACCGGCAAGCGTCAGCATGAACCAGGCCGGAATACCGTAGCGCAATGCAGCAAGCAGCCAGAAATTATCGACACTCGCTTTCATCCAGCGGGGACGGGTCCAGTAACCCCGCCCGACACCGGTAAATGGGTTTCTGAGAACGTCGTCTATCGCTTCGTTGAAAATGTGAATTCTGTGCCAGGCGGACCCTTTGGAAAAAGACAACTCGGACGCGATGATATGAAATGCGTTTCGGTTCGAAGCCATCTCGAGCACGATGTAAAGAGCGCCAAAGAGGATGGTAAAAAGCTTCCAGCGATTCTTGATGAACTTGATACGCTTTATCAACTCATCCCAGCCAATAAGGCACGCCTGCAACACCACTCCCAGAAACGCCCCGGCAGACAGCGAACAGAAGACCCCGGCCCCTGCAATGAAAGACTTACTGGCCTGTTTGAACAGTGCCCCATCGGGGCTGAGGGTATACCACGACAGGGCGAAAACGGGGGCACAGAAGACCCCGAACAGGATCGGATGGGGCATCGACACCTGAGCGCGCTCCAGCCCGAGTCGGGGTGACTGGGTGACGTCGCTGTAAACCGAAAGAACGCTGCCGAAGAGCTCCAGCAGGATCGGAGTCCCGGTCAGGTTCTCATAGAACGCGATAGGCAACAGTGTGACTATGATCGCGAAGTACCACCACACAAAAGTCCGGAACGAGGCAAGGCTTCTGATCAGAACCCGCGCCGCAAGATAGGGGACGACCGTCTCGATCACCAGAATGCCCGCGAATTCGAATTGCGAGCCAATCCCGTGGTTGATGAACAGCGCCCCCGCCATCCACAGGCTTGCGAAAATCATCAGAATGTCCGGGACACGTATCCGCCCCGCCGAACCATTTAACCAACGGATCACAAAGGTGAACATAAAAACGAGCAGGTAGACACGATACATGCTCAGCCGGAGACTGCCCAGAAAGAAGTAAAAGGGCATAACAAGCGACACGAGGAACAGCGCGATCAGAAGCCGGTTGGGCGAAGCCTCTGCCACTGCCCCTCGCATCCGGGCTCCGGATTGTGCGGCAAGTGTCATTGCGTCAGACTTTCCTCTTTCTCACCGGAAGCATCATGCGGCAAAGCTGCTCTCAGCTACTTTGATATCATACATATCCCCAAGCAGAGTGTAATCTGCCTGAGTGATCTGTAACAAAGCGTCAATCTGCCGGGGGGTCAGCGTGGTATCGCGCCGGCTTGCTGCGGATTTGTTCACGTGCTGCACCGGAAACGGCCTGCCCAGTTGCGCGCTCAGAAACGCGTTCATCTCGTTCACCGCCTCCAGCCGGAAGACATGATCGAAAAAGCCGATATCCGGGCCCAGATGCCATGAATAGGGCGTGGTGTGCACACGGACCGGGCGGCTGACGGCGCGGTAGTCATGGAAATGGTCGATGAACTCGCCAAAGGTCGGGTCCAGCGGCAAACCTTCGTTATCGATGTCCATCTCTTCGTTGCGCCAGCGGAACTGGTTGCGGTGCACCTTGTCCCTCCAGGCCGATTTGATCCTGGCAACCGGATCCCGGACCAGAGTGAAAGTGGCATATCCGTCCGGCACGATAGCCTTGGCGAAAATCTGTGTGCGATATCCGTCCTGTTCGTGAATATTGCGCGGCTGAATCAATTTGGCGCGCGCCAGCCGCCAGTGCACATTGTTAATGACACGTCTGATCCCGCGCCCCTTGAAAGGTTCGCCATGATCCAGTTCCCAGAATGTTTCCTTCAGACTGCTGCTGCCGACCTTAGTAATATCGAAATAAACGGCTTTCAGAACCTGCGAGACGACCGCCATAATATCTTACCCTACGGGCCCAGAGCCCAATTCCGCTGAATCATACTTTGCTGACCATCGTTTACAATAAATCCTAGGATGTAACGGTATCCCGAGGCCATTCCCCCAACAATGACTTGTTTCACCCTTTATTGTTGCCGCCCCCTCACAGTGAGGTGGAACCAGCGCCGGAAATCGAATGATATGCCACGCATCACTGGCGCAACGTTCAGGTGGCGATTAGAAGTTTGATATAACGTGTAGTGGAGTATGTATGCCCGCTGGTAAGCCCTGGACATGGCTGTTCGTTCTGATCGTGGGTGCCCGGATGCTGCCGACGATCGGGCGACGTGCCCACAAAAAGCTGAATGGAAAACCCAATCACTTTGCACGCTCCGCCCCACACCCGATTCCCAGGAAAATCTGGATCTACTGGGACCGCGGCGAAGACAGCGCCCCCGAGCTTGTAAAAGACTGTATCGCCTCGTGGCGGCACCACAATCCTGACTGGGATATCCGCGTTCTGGACGCTGAAAGCGCGGCACAGGTTGCCGACTTGCCCCACGACCCGTCGAAGCTGCCGGTTCAGTCCTATGCCGACCTGCTGCGCCTGAGGCTTCTCAGGCAGCATGGCGGTGTCTGGGTGGACGCCACGACATATTGCCTGATGCCGCTCGACAATTGGCTGCCGATGGCGGCCCAACGAGGTTTTTTTGCCTTCACATGGACCAAAAACGATACCTGGTTCACCTGGCCAAACATGCGCCGATCGATGACCAATTGGTTTCTTGCCTCGGAACCGGGAGGAACGTTCGTATCTCTTTGGGAAGAGGCCAGTTTTGGCTACTGGGACGGCCGGTCGAAACCGCATAATTATTACTGGCCGCATATCATGCTCGACTATCTGTACCTGACAAACCGCAGGTTCCGGCACGCATTTGATGAAGTGCCGAAAATCAGTTGCTATGGCCCGCACCTCGTGCATGACGCGGTCACACACAACATCAATTTTGAAGAGACCGCCGAGCTGCTCAGTGCCGGAACGGTTCCGGTGCAGAAACTGCGCTGGAACTGGAGCGAAGAACGTATCGCTGCCGCCCGGAAACTGCTGCAAGCCGGTAACGACAATTCCTGATCAGAGCGGTCTAAGCGGCCATACCCGCCTGCACCTCTTTGTATAGGGCGATATCCGCACAGTAGTAGCTGGCGATAAACTCTTGGACCTCCACTGCATCAAAAACCGATCGCTCGGTCGTGGTGACCGGTTTCATCAGCACCCGCCGCGCTGACCGGCGCAGCGTTTCATGCACCGCGCCGGGTAGCACCCGGCGAGCCAGTTGGCTGCCGGTGCGCGCGACATGTTTCAGGCGCGGGTTGCGAAACACCTGTGTCTTGTTGGCATGCCCGATCTGCAGTGTGTCTGCGCCGATATGCCGGGCCAGCGCCTTGGCAAGCAGATCGAGGTGCTCGACCGGGAAAAGATGATGCACCAGACGCTCATTACCGATCTGAACGAAATCCGATTGTCGGGCGAAATGAATGAATTCCGGCGCAATCACACGAGGCTCTGACAGCAGGTAGTCCTGCACACGACCCAGCTCACCACGCAGCTCGTTTTCGCCAAGCTGCGCGAACTCGCTGCCCAGGTACATCTTGGCCCGCTGCGCCATGGCAGATCGAAAGCGCTGATACGGATCACGCAGCAGGGCATAACTGTCATAAAGCTTCAGCTTCTCAAAAGCTTCCGGGTCGAGGTCGCGCAGCAAATGCAGGGGGAGGTGACGAAAATCAATCTCACCCAGTTCCGGGTGCCGCTCAACCGTTTTCAAAAACCGCTCATCCGCGTCGTGGTAGGGCAGAACAGCCGTCCGCACCGAAGTGCCGGCGCATTTCGGCACATGTATGAATACAAATCTGTGGCGGTCGGACAAAATCATGACAGGAAACTCTCAACCCAATAGGCACCATATGCCGGAGTCGTGACAGGTTTGACAATGCATCCGGTGAAAAAGGAAAGGGCAGGTCGGAAAACCCCGACCTGCCCTTTCGTTGTTCTAAGTGCGATCAAAGATCTGGCCGTCAGCCCATCAGATCAACGGAACTGCCCAGCGTATCGACAAACTGAACCTCGTCATCGATCGCAAAGCCGCTGAGATCGCCATCGGCATAACGGCCCCGGCTGAAACCGATGTCCCAGCCCCATTCGCGACCACCGGTAAAATCCAGATCGATATCTGTCCTGTCGAGGACAACCTCGTCATCGACCAGAACCTGCAGCCGATCCGCGACCTCATCGACCATCAGGGTGATCTCATGCGCTTCGGTATCGTTCAGGCCCAGATCCTTAACAAGGAAGCCTTCGTGAAACTTGCCGTCGTTGTTCTTGACATGCACCTTCAGGCCGTCGTCGACCAGAGTCAGCCCCACATGTCCTTTGTTCCAGATCAGGCGTTGGGCTGCGCCATCGGCCTCATCCCGGGCAAACTCGACGGTAAAGGCAAGCTGATCGGAATCTTCGAACTGCTTCATCCGTCCAAGCTTCACCTGATCCTTATGGCCGTCGAGGTGGACGACGGGACCGGTCGCCGTATCGACAACATGCGCATCGTCCTTCAACGCGCGGCCCGACAATCCGGCAATGTCCAGCACGAAGTCGTCAAAGACCATCGGGGATTGCGATCCCGTCGCGCCCGAAGTTCCGGTCGAACCCGTCGTGTCATCTACCGGGGTCGTCGGAGTTGTCGTACCGCCGCTAGGTGCTGTCGGGGCCGGTGTCGTCGTGCCCGTGTTGGTTCCGGTCGAACCCGTCGTGTCATCTACCGGGGTCGTCGGGGTTGTCGTGCCGCCGCTAGGCGCTGTCGGGACCGGGGTTGTCGTGCCCGTATTACCCGATCCCGAACCGCCAGGGTTCACCACTGTGGAGTTGGAGCTGCCAACCCAGCTGTAATAGTCAAACGGAAAGGCATCGGACAGACTCGACCCAGCATCCAACAAATCCGCCGTGCTGCCTGGGATGACGCCATATTGGTTATGTCCGTCGTTGGCAGCCGTCGCATGAAAGATGAAATGCGCATCATAGTTCTTGGGCTGAATGATCGCATTGTCCTGAACGGTCCAGTTGGCGTCGGACGCAAGGACCGTGGGACTGACAATGGCAGGCGTGATGTTCTGTTCGATCGTCACGTCCTTGGATCCGCCCGTCACAAGGATTTTGGGTATGGCCACGCCGCCGGTCTGACCCGACGGCACGGCGATCAGCGTATTGTTCGTGATATCCAGCCCCTGTGTCATGTGCACGGCAAGACCGTTTGCATGCGCATTGTAGATAATATTGTTCTCGATCACGACATTGTAGTGCCAGTTCGTTGGATCCTTAAATGTGGCTTTGTCACCCCCAAACCAGATCCCCTGCGTGTAATCACCATCACCCATGTCAAGGACATTGTTGCGGATGATGATGTCGCTGCTGCCGGTCCCGTTCGAGCGCTGGACCTGGATCATGTCGCGGTGATCTTTGGAGCCTGCGGCACCACCGAAATCATGAATATAGTTGTTCTCAATCAGAACATTCTGGACTTCTCCGAGCGAAATGCCGTCCGATCGGATTGTGTGGATGTTGTTGCCCGAGAAGTTGATGTCGCTCGATTTCGCGGCACCCAAAGCTTTCCACCAGGAATGGAATTCGGTGTTGATGACATCAATATTGTCCGAGCTCCGGATGACCAACCCTTTGCCAAGGCCGGTGCCGCTGCTAAGGTCACCATCGAAGACAGAATTGTCGATGGTAATATTGTTGCTGCCAGTGATCAGGAATTTATTGGTGGTGGCCGTATCACCCGAACTGTACGTATAATCGAACACGACCTCGTCGAACGTAATGTTCGACGTATTGGTCAGGTACATTTCGGAAAAGCTTGCCTGATTGTTCGGATCGGCGGATTTGATCGTCACTTCTGATGCGAATTGGGTGCCTTTGAGGCTGAGCTTCCCGTAATCACCAGCCGCAAGCAATATCGTTTCCCCACCTGTCGCCTGTGATAGAGCCTGGTTCAGCTCTGCAGCAGACGTTACCGTGATTGTCGTCGACATGTTTCACCTTCTGTTTCATAGGCGCTGTGAGTGGCAGCGCAAGAGAACCCGCACACCCAGGACAGAGGGAACAGCCGCACAAGGGCGGCAGATTGACCAAAATATGGCTATGTTTGGAAACTGTTGCCTGTACTGGGACAGTTCTGCCCCATTGCCTTCATTTCCTAGTGAACTCGATACACAATACCAGGAATTGTTCCCCATCCCTTGGCGGTGCCTAAGGGCTGGCATAATTGATTCCTGCTTCGCAACAATCGCCACAAAAAAACCACTATTCAGGCGTGTCCTTGCGTATCATGACCTAGCGTCGGCGATGATTTGCCCGGTGCCCCTACGTCAAGAAGCGCCACCCACCGCCAAATCACTGGCACATTGCTCACGACACCTCTGTGGACACGGCGCATTCGCCCTCGTAGCCTTTCTGCGCAGTAAAGATTTTCATGACGGGTTTCTCATGCGGTACATATTCAGTTCTATCGGATTACTGGCCTGCACTTTAATGTTGCTGTTAGCCCTGCCGGTGCCATCCTCAGCCGCCCCGGCCTGTAGCGGCACAAAGATCGCGGCGAACGCAGTCAATGCAGGAAACGGGCAGGCCATCCGCAACCCTTCGGAACTTTCCTCTGCAATCAGGAATGCGAAAGGCGGCGAGACATTCCTTCTGGAAGGTGGAAATTACGGCCCCCTGAAAATCAACAGAGGATTCAAAAAGCCTGTCACGATCCGCTCAGCCACCGCCGGATCCCCAGCTTGCTTCACCGAATTGCGCCTGAACAAAGCAGGCAACATCGCACTGGACGGGCTGGTCTTCGACTACGAGTTCTCGTCTGGCGAAAAATCCACCGCCAATCGTTTCAGCATCCATGAGAGCCGTGGCATTTCCATCACCAATTCAGTCTTCGACGGCGGTTACAAATCAGGGGCGGGGCACGGGCGCGGGCTGCGCATCCGGAATAGCGCAAAGATCGATATCAGTGGCTCGATCTTCCGGAAGTGGTGGAAAGCGCTGACAGGCGACAGCGTTGTCGACCTCACGATACGCGGCAATGAATTTACTGACATCCGTTCAGATGGCATCGCGCTTGGCGTGATTGACGGGTTGGTGATTGAAGCAAACCGCATGCATAACTTCCGCGGTGTGAAGGGCAAAGATCACCGGGACATGATCCAGATTCTACGCAGTTCGAACCGGCGCAGCACCGATATCACGATCCGGAACAATATATTTGACATGGGTGCCGGAGACTATGCCCAGACAATCTGGATGGGCGGCGACGGCAAAAATCTGGGCGACCCGATGCTGCGCCACCAGAATGTGCTGATCGAAAACAACGTCATTTACAATTCGCACGTCCATGGGATTTCGGTAGCTGCGATCGACAATCTTTCGATCCGCAAGAATTCGGTCATCCGGGTCCACCGGCCCGAAAAAAATAGAAAGGTCACAATTCCACGTATCAGAGTCTCTCCCGGCTCAACCTCTGTGGTGATCGAACAAAACGCGGTTGCCGGCATCACCGGCTACAAGAACCAACCGGACTGGGCCATTCTCAACAACGCCATCATTCAGGACAAATCCCCCGGGCAGCCCGGCTATTACGACCGTGAATTTATCTATTATGCAACCGGAGCGGCCAACGGTTACAATGAATATGGCGTACGACCCGGCGGCAGTATCGACCAGCTCAATGCCGGTTCGACACTTGTCAAAAACTATCCGACACGGCGATAGATAATCGGCTCAGGTATTGCGCACGCACTCTTTCAGCGCTTCATACACGTCCATCGCCTCGCGGAACTTGCCCGGATCGAAATCCCCGATCTCCGCCACATCCTGCTTCGAATGGAAATAGCTTTCGAAAACCTGACCGCCCGGCTCAAGATCAAGCGCACCGTATAGATCGGTCATCGTTTTGCCGGGAGAGGTGCGCAAATCGTCCTGCAGAAGAAGGATGCACTTATCCTTGTGATCCAGCACATGCCGAAATGCGTGTGTCCAGTAATCCAGCCAGTAATCCGCCGTCTCAGCGATCTGCCCTTCGGGGTCAAACCCCGGAAACAGAAAGGGTTTGTGAATCTTGCCAAACTCATAATGGCCGATATCCCCCATGTAACGGGCGATGAACGCGTCCTCGGCCTGTTGCTTGCAGAAATTCCTGTGCTGCCGCAGCAGGGAATGGGCATGGCTTTCCGGGCGCCGGACCGGCACCACGATCCTGCAATCGGAAAAAGCGTTCAGAAGATATGGAATCCGGGCAATATTGGCGTTGTTCTTCGAGCAATAGCGCGTTTTGGGCGTACCCTCGGACCCCGCCTGAACCGTCCGCGCTCGAACAATCTCGGACATGTGGCGGCGCATGAACTGATCGGCGTCATGATCGGTTTCCTCTGCCGTCCACAGAGGGATCGAAGACCCCTGGTACTTTTGCGGCCAGAACATTTTCCAGATGACTTCCTCGAACGCCTCCGGGCTGTCCAGATCGATCTCGAGCCCGTCGCCATGGGCGCGTTGGCGGCGGCTCACCCCTCGTTTTTGCCCTCCGGCCAGTTTGTTCCACAGAAGCGGCGCGGTCAGAAAAGGCATGTCCCGATAAATATGGGTCGCGATATCCGGCGTATCATGCAGCGCGTTCAGAACCGCCGTCGTACCCCCGCGCGCCAGAGAGGTGACAAAAATCGGCTGCCCGGCCTCATCCGCTTTGGATTGGGATGGCAGTTTTTCCTCGGCCCACGAGGCCGCCTTCAGAACCGCAGGGCTTGAGAACGCCAGGTTGTGCACGAATTGCTCGACCGGCGAATACAGCGTACCCTCCGCCTCCTGCGCTTTGGGGTCCGCGCGAAACCACTGAACAACCTTCACCGCCACGATCGCCGCAACCGAGACGATGACAATGTAATCGAGCCGCAGCATGACGTCGAAGACTGCGCTGCTGGATGTCAGTCCGAGAAACTCGACCAGGTATATCGGCAAGGCCGCAGCGGCCAGCGCCAGAATGACGCGCCAGGCGATGTTGAAGCCGCCAACGATCAGCTTCAGCCCGGCACGCCGCACCGCCTGTTCCTTGGCATCGTCGGACAGCTGGCTGTCCACCAGAGACGCCACACCCGACATGCTTGTGCTTACGACGTCGTTTGCCGCCTCAAAGATATTTGTGCGCCAAAGGACAAATGCGAACCCGCCCACTGCAAACAGCGAAACGGCAACAATTAGTATCATTGCGTCGGGTCAAGCTCGTTGTTGTCGTTGACGCCTTTCTTCCGTCCCTTGATCATCCGTTTGAGCGGGAACCACACAAGCCCGACAACAAGGAAGAGAACGCCAAGTATCACGGCAATCGTGACGGCGATCGCACCCAGACCCGCACCGGGGCCGATATAGGCAAATGCCGGGTTTGGAAGGACCAGCAACAGCACCCCTACATATAGCAGTGACACAGCCCTAATGTGCCTAATGCGATCTTCCGAAAATATCTTCATGACGTTTATTCCTCTCATTCAGTTTGAAAAACCCGGATGGACTTAAATTCGAGTTGGATTTTCTTTTCACAATATCGGCGTCGAAACGATTAGCATATTCCCACACCAAATCTCCCCTGTCATTCACCTCTGACACCTTTCGGATATCAAAATTCGGACTTTCATACGTCTCTCACCTGCGCCGGTAGACAAGAACCCGGCCATCCCCAAGCGTTCCGGCGAATGCCTGAACAAGCTCCAGTTGCCGTTCGGCATCCTGCCCAAGTTGCGGAATGGCCCGGAACATCCGGTTCGGAAACAGAACAACCAGCGCCACAGGCCCGGGCTGCGCCATCGCATCAAAATAACCTTCGGCATCGCCAATGGTTGTCCAGTCGGCATTGAAATGCCTTTCGAAGATAGGCCCACCCGGGTTGATGGCATAAATCCGTTCGGACGGGGTACGGGTCTCTTCCACAAGCGCAAAGGCCCCGGCCAAGTCCTGTTTCGGCGCAGCATAGTTTCGCTGCACAAGAAACAGGGAAACGGCGATCATCGCCACAACGCCTATGGCGACTAGCAGGGGTTTGATTTGGGGTCGCCTCAGCCCCCTTGCCACCATACCGGCACTGTACCAGCAGCCGACGACGGCAAGGATGATGACAAGACCAATGTCGACAAAGAAGAACCTTGGCCAGATCCGCATGCCAAGCGCCAGAAGGATGACCAGCGTCACAATGAAGTGCATGACGATGGACGGAAAGAACAGCGGTTGCGTCGAATGCGCCCCTGCCGCGCCGAATGCGAGCGCGACCATCCCGCCAACAGCAACGAACAATGTCAGAGGGCCAGTACTCCCGACCGCAGTCCGCAGGCCCTCGACAATGGTCCAGAGCGGGTTCTGATACTCCTGCATCGGATCAACGGCCGATGTGGATGCGACATCGCCCACGGTGCCTGCGATACTCGGCAAAATCGGCAGATATGCCAGCAAGATCAACGCAATCGCAATCGCAACGCCGGTCAGCGGCCGCAGCACCCAGTCACGGGTCAGAGGCCCCCTTCCGAAACCGGTGATCAGGGATATCAGCCATACCAGCCCCAGAGCGACAAAGAAAAACGCGCCGGTCAGATGGGTGAATACAGCCGCCGCAGCGGTCAGGCCAAATGCAATCCATGTACCAAATGTCGGGCGGTGCACGCCCCGCAGAAAAAAAATGAAGCCAAGCGTGCTCCAGAAAGCCAGCTCGGTATAGCCGCGGGCATTCTGCGAAAACCAGACCTGATGATAGGACAAGGCCACCAGCAAGGCGGACACATGTGCTATCCGGGGGCCAGCAACGTCTTTTGCCAGCCACCAGATTGCGCCGACAACGCCCACCCCGAACAAGACGGCCGGAAAGCGATAGGCCCAGGCTTGTTCTCCAAAAATCTGGGAAACCAGCTTGGCCTTAATGCTGAAGAAATAGTGATGGTTCATCGAATATTCGCGCACCATTTCCCCCCAGGGAAGGCGGATATGCGTGTCGACGGTCCAGATCTCATCATACCACAGCGGCGCGTTCAGACCGGCGGTTCTCAGCACCGCCGCAAGAAGGAGGATGAACAGAAGCACTGCCAGGTCATTGCGGCCTAGGGCTGGAGCCTGCTGGTTCATAAAGGCTTCTCCGGTCACACTCGTAAATTCAGGACGTCAAACAATAACCCGACCTTGCGCGGGGCAGACACAATTTCCGTACCAGTCGTTCCGATTATTCCCGCTCCCGGGACGTGCGTCGAAACGAATGTGCGGCAACGGGTGCATTTCAACAAGAAGCGTTGCCAAAGTGAATACATTTTAGAAATCCGCCCCTAATTGTTGAAAGATACGTGGCGAATTCCTGTAACCCCACCGGACCGCTTTGCAGTCGGCGGTGAGGCCATGGAATAGTCGGTCTGGTCGTTCAATTGTGGGCGGGCCCGTCAACAGGTTGTGTCGTGAGCGGCTTCTGGTCCGATAAATAAAGCTGGTTGCCACACGAACCATAGCCGCGTTCCCATTTAGACCGGTTGCAATGAATGGCATCATTGGCCACGTTGTTCACCAGTGACGCGCTTTTAGGACGTTTATAGTTTAATGGGGTTCTCCGGTTTCTCTAAAAGGAGCAAAAAAATCCGTTTTCCTTTAATTTTATCCGCAGCATGCGGCGTCGCACTGGCCTTTCTGGTCGGCGTTGCTTTCGGCCATTTCAGAATTCCACCCCAGCCACAGCTGGAGCTTGGGATACGAACGCTGAAAATTCTCCGGCTGGAAGGTCTTGCCATGATGGGGATTCGACCGACCCAACACATGGGGACCATGGCCTTGCCACCGGATTGGGAACCAAGGATCGAACCTGCCGAAATGCAACCCGGGGTTACCTTTCTTGTGAGCGTGTTTGATGGTCGACTGACCGCCCGTCTGTATGGGATGGACGGCTCTCTTTTGCATGAATGGCCCGTCGATTTCTTTGAACTTGCCCGGGAAAACGCCACACACAAGGCCGCGCACAAGTTTCATGCGCTCATACATGGGGCCGCGCTTTTGCCCAACGGCGACATGCTGGCCAATCTGGACGGGCGGGGCACCTACCGGATTTCCGCTTGCGGAGACATCGTCTGGAAGAACGACAACCGCTCGCACCATGCATTGACGCTGGATGATTCCGGCGGCTTCTGGACACCTGTTTATGTCGACAGATACGCGCCGAACACCTTGGTACGGGGTGGAGAAGGTTTTAACTTTGACGCCATCGCTCGGTTCGATCTGGAAACCGGTGAGCAGACGGATCTGATCGATCTCGTAAAGGTCCTGACAGATGACAGGCTGGAAGGCCTGATGGCAATACGGCCCGTTCGCGAGGATGTGGGCCATCTGAACGATGTCGAGGTTCTGAGCGCGGAGATTGCAGATGCGTTCCCGGAATTTAATGCAGGGGACCTTCTTCTCAGCTTTCGGCATTTTAACCAGATCTGGGTGCTCGACGGAGAAAGCCACAAGCTAAAATGGTACATGACCGGGCCCATGATCGGGCAGCATGACCCCGATTTTCAGGCGGACGGGACGATCACAGTATTCGACAACCGGGCTGGCGGCAGACCGACAACAGAGAACGCATTCCTAGGTGACCGGGGAGGGAGTCGCGTGCTGAAAATTGACCCCATGTCCCGCACAGTGACCACCGTCTTTGGCGGATCCGGCGAGGAACCTTTTTATTCCCATTTCCGCGGCAAACATCAGGTGCTTGCAAACGGAAACATTCTGCTGGCTGAAACCGACGCAGGGCGCGCTTTTGAAGTTACGCCGGACGGGAAAGTCGTCTGGGAAGTCATCAATTCCTACGGGGATGACACCGTGTTTTGGATGATGGATGCGTTGCGCTATCCCTTATCTTATGGTGATTTTGTTGAGGTGGGCTGCACCTGAAGCAATCAGCATCGTCGCTGTCTACTTCAACAAACCATCCAGATAGGCGCCATATTCATTCTTGGCGAACATCTCTGCACGCTGGCGCAACTGTTCCTCGTTGATCCATCCCAACTGCCGCGCGATCTCTTCCGGGCAGCCGGTCTGCAATCCCTGACGTTCTTCCAGCGTGCGCACGAAATTGCCCGCATCCAGCAGGCTGGCATGGGTGCCGGTATCCAGCCAGGCATAGCCGCGCCCCATGGTTTCGATCCTAAGTTGGCCTTTTTCCAGATACATCTGCAGCAGGTCGGTGATTTCCAACTCGCCCCGTGCCAGACCCTCCGGCAAGTATGATGCCTTTGCGTGTCGTCATGACGCGTTTTCCAATTCTCTCAGAATATCACTCAAACCCTGCCGCCAGTCAGGACGGCTAATGCCGAAAGTTGTTTCCAGTGAGGAACAATCAAGGCGGGAATTCAACGGGCGCCGGGCAGGCGTGGGATAATCGGCGGACGGGATGTCTGTTACATCACAATCAGTCTCTAATTCAGCAAAAATCGCGCGGGCGAACCCGGCCTAGCTGACGTCGGGCGCGCCTGCAAAATGGTAGATACCCGCCTTGCCCGCATCCTCGATCAGCTGCTGCACCATGGACAGGCAGGCCGCCGCTATGTCCCGCGCGGGGGCCGGGCCGCCGATCTGGTCGGCCACGATGGACAATTGATCCCGCTCACCCGCAGCCGTCGCATCGTCTTGACGAAGTTGTTGCCATGGACCGACACCACCCACGAGGTGCGCAGGATGTCATAGCCCCCCCGCGCCACCTGTCCGGTTCGGCCAAAGACGAGGATGGTCATGCCTTCACACCCAACCGCTTGCCGACGCCATCACGGTTTTGCAGCGCGCGCCACCAGCTTTCATTGTCGAGATACCACTGAACGGTTTTCTCCAGCCCTTCTTCAACGCTGACCGAGGGTCGCCAGTTCAGCTCTTCCCTGATGCGGGTCGGGTCGATGGCATAGCGCGCATCATGGCCCGGACGGTCGGCGACAAAGGTGATCAGGTCGACATAGGGCGAGCGGGGATCATAAGGGGTTTCTTCGGTGAACTGCCCGGTTGGCCCCAGCGAGCCATAGACCTCATCGGTCGAGATGTGATGAAACCGGAAACTGTCTGCTCTGCCCTGCCCTTCCCAGTACTCTCTTGCCGCTTCAAGCAATGTGTAGGTGCCGGTTACGTTGGTTTCGATAAAAGCACCGGGCCCGTCAATCGAGCGATCCACATGGCTTTCCGCCGCCAGATGCATGACCGCGTCCGGGGCATGGTCGGCCAGCGCCCGATCCATGGCAGCCCGATCCCGAATATCAGCCTCTAAAAAGGTGTAATTGGGATTCCCGGCCACCTCGGCCACGTTGTCGAGGCAGGCCGCGTAGGTCAGCGCATCCAGATTGACCACCTGATGCCCGTCCGCAACCGCACGCCGCGCCACGGCCGAGCCGATAAAACCGGCACCCCCTGTCACCAGAAGCTTCACGAGATACTCTCCCAGACAAACGGGTTGTCAAAATCGGTAAAGGCGGGGGCTGCCGCGTCCCTGCCGGACAGCACCGGATCACCATCAAGCCCCCAGTCGATACCGCAACTGTCCCAATGCACCGCCCGTCGCAATCAGGCGCATAATAATCCGTGCATTTGTAGCGGATCTCGGTATCCGGTACCCGCGTGACAAAGCCGTGTAGAAACCCTTTGGACACCAAAAGCTGTTTTCCGTTCTCGGCCGTCAGATCGATACCCAGCCACTGTCCATAGGTCGGCGAGCCCTTGCGGATATCGACAACCACATCGAACAGTGCCCCCACCCGCAGCGCACCAACTTGTCCTGCGCATGGGGCCGCGAACGGAACAGCCCCTCTGCCGCGATAGCTACGACAGTTTCGCATTCGGAATCCGCATCAGGCACCGATCCGTTTCGGAAAGCTTAATCCCGCTTTTCCACACAAGCAAAAGGACACGAACAATCCAGGGTATTTGAACGGAAAGGTCACCGTTCAGCGCTAATTTCAGCACTCCAGAACTCCTGCGTTGACTTGGTTCAGACTGCGGACGACAAATACACGGTAACGATTTTAGTCCGGGTTTCGCCAATGCGTATTGTTTCATACATCTCCGCAGTCTTACTCGTTGGTATCCTTTCTTTTGTTACAGGCATGTGGGCGACCCACAAAAATTGGGCGCCCTGGAAGACCTTTTCCGAAGCCAAAGAAGCCTTCAAATCGTGGAGGGCCACCGGATATATCATCCCGGACGGAACCTATCTCCGCCGTCCGGACCGGATGCCATCGGATTCATACGTCGTGCACCAGGCTGACAAGATCGCGCCCGGTTATGTTCTGATCAATCGGATCGCCAATCCCGAGCCCGGCTTTCAGACCGACCTCATCGATACCGAAGGCAATGTGCTGCACACGTGGAAGATCGATTATTCGAAGATTATTGAGGGTAGCAACCAAGCCGAATTCGCCCACGCTGTTCGCCCCCTGCCCGATGGGTCGATCCTTGCCAATTTCGACGACAGCATAGGCATGGCAAGGTTTGATGCCTGCGGCGACATCGTATGGCGACGCACAGATATGGTGTTTCACCATTCACTGACCGAAGATCCCGACCTTGGCGGGTTCTGGACCTGGACCTCCAAAATCTGGGATGGCGGACACGATCAGCAGATGACCCGGATCGACACGGAGACCGGAGAAACACTTGAGAGCATCGACCTGGCGCAAGACGTAATTCTTCCGGATCCCGAGGCACAACTGGCCTTCCGAATTCCCAACGGTTTCAAATGGCGCTGGGATGCGGAGACCGATGAAATCCCGGACATCATTCATCCTAATGACGTCGAAGTCCTGCCTGCCGCATGGGCCGACGCATTCCCTCAATTCTCTGCCGGCGATCTGATCATGTCGCACCGATCGATCGATCTTGTCGGTGTTGTCGACCGCGAAACGAAACGTCTGAAGTGGTACAAGGCAGGCCCGTGGGAACATCAGCACGATGCGGATTTTCACCCGGATGGCACGATTACGGTATACTCGAACAATACCCATCGCCGCCGGTCCTCCATTATCGAAATGGACCTGACCACTGGTGAGGTGCGCGACAAATTCGCTGGATCCGAATTGGTCTTCGACAGTGCGATCATGGGCCAGCAGGAGCGGTTGCCCAATGGCAATTGGCTGATTTCCTCACCGATGGAAGGCCGGGTGATCGAGGTGACGGCAGATGGGGATTTGGTGCGCGAAATGTCGAACATACTGACCGACGATTACAATTCGATCATCACAACGGCTGTTCACGTTCCGGCCGATTACTTTGACGCCTTACCGTCCTGTGACTTTTGAGAAACCTGTGGTTTTGTTAAAAAACCAGTACGAATTTAGAAGTCGTTTTGTTTTTTAGTGCCCGTCATCTCAAGGAGAGAGCCGGTGATGGAGAGGTTACTATTTAAGAAAGTCGAGCTTTGGGTCCTGGGGCTGGTTCTGGTCGCGGGATTGATTGGTGTCACTGTGCCCTTAATTACTGGACACAGGTACATTCTGGGACATTTGACCCGGCATTGTGCCCTTAATTTTCGGATATCCACAGGCTAGCGGCGGCTTTTCTCAAGGGTGTGATCAGCACATCGGAGCAACTCCGCACGGTCCGCATTTACACCGAATTGTTCGATCGCTTTTTTCGCCGCCGCCAGAAAATCCGGTTTAGTTGTGGTGTCGGTTTTTCGTGCCGGGAACCAGGCCTTCGGAATTTTGCGATCATCTTTCGCCGGGGTCAGCGAATTGCATGAAAGGTGAACCAGTTGATCCAAAAAGTTGCGTTGACTAGGGATGCCATGCGTAGCATTTCAGCCCTGTTGAGGAATACAGGCTCTAGTTGCAGGTCGGTGCTTTTCTGAGGTTCGCAACGATTTTTTCCCCCATTGCTTGCGGGATGTACCTACTCCAAGACATGCGCCACGCCGGGCCGTCGGATGTCGCCTTGTTGTAGAATTCTTCCACCAACTTTCCCGCCGAGTTGTAAATCAGCAACCGCCCGGACGTATCCTCCTCGATTATCTGGTGACCGGATTCCGTCAATTCGTTGAGGCCATTGGTGATCGCCAAAATGCGTGCCTCTCGGGACGTCTCCCTGAACGGGAATGTCACCTCGTCGGTACGAAAGTCATAGAAGGCTATATCCGAACTTTCCTCGATAAATCCGCCTTTGCCTCGGTTCTTGACCGCATTATCGAATATGCTGATTACGTGGTCGTTTACGATATCAATATCGTGCTGAACCAGCCACGGGCCCGCCTTCTGCCACACGATCTCGTCCGTGGACGGGCGGTAGAGCGCGATCAGGGATTTCTTGCGCATGGAAATGAAAAGATCGCCCTTCTTCCAGTAGGGGCCATCCTCCAACGCCGGCTGGATATCGTTCATGTGCAGAGGGTCATTTGAGAAGCTGTGGGCCTGAACCACCAGATGCGCCTGGCCTTTTCGCTCGAAGATCTCGGCCATGCTCGTATTGGAAATGAGCTCGCCATCGGCGGATACATGGCCCAGTCCGTCGTCCCGAACCTGGGGATCACGAAAAATCTCTGATGGCTCGATAATCGTTGGCGCCCAGAAGTTCCCGTCCGCATCGACGTTGAGCGAATGGTGGAAATTCGCACCGGCCTGTATCCACAATCGCTCGCCGCAATGATCGAGTTTGAGCAGTGGCGAAAATTGCCCGTGCATAACAAGACTGCCATCCTCCAGAAGCAGCGGGTGCATGGCGCGGAAGCGCCCGCGATGCCACTGGGTGTAGCGAACAATATTAGACGTGCGCTCGACGTCTTTGAGTAACACTTCCGGATCCGGCTCCCAAGTATGGACAACGGATTTGTCTGAGAGATCGATCAACTCGACGGTTGTGTATTCTTTCACGGGGTCGATACGCGAGAACAGTAAGTAGCCTGAAATGTCTTCGCTGTCATCGTAGGTGACCCAACCGATCTTGTCTCCGAAGCGCTTGTAGTTGCTGGCGTGCAGTGCGCCTCCTGAATCCATCAGGATTTTCGCGGTATCGGGAATAGATGACAGTTCATAGGCTGCGACCCCGACCCAGGACCAGGATGGCTGTAGTGAAGAGTTTTCGCGAGAAGCGGTTTCATCTTTCACGATGGAACCAAAAAAGATGACGCCGATGCCGATGAAAACCAGGATGAGCAGCGCCGACCAAACAGGCAATTTTAAAAAAAACAACCTTTCCAAAAAATAATCCTCAATTACTGCCGTCGGGGCCGACCGATTACTTCAACCAACATTTCCCAATTAGAATGTGATCTTTCTCAGTTTGACGCCACTATTTACGCCGATCAAGCGTTTTGCGTCCGCTGTGCCGTGACTCGGGCATCTCACGCTCTGACTAAACGCCATTTATGATCTTGGGGATCGGTTTGACCTGATTGTCTGTACTACAGCCGGGCAGCCAAATCGCTTCAGGATTCTGTTCACTTCTTGAATGCCAGCCACGATCTCTTCCAAGTCGCGACGGGAAACCGTGTAATGCAGTTAATAGAATATAGCATACAAAACTACGTCCTTGGGAAAATGACAGCCTTTCAAGGAAATCATGCTGAAACCTGTTTGAGAACAATACGCGGGCAACAAACGTCGAAATCTACATGCTCGTCAATCCAGACCCAAAGTTTGCGACACAGCCGTTTACTGTTCTCCGCGACAAGGTTTCTGCAGCTCTGGCGCGTCTCAGGGAGCTTTTGGCAGACGACACTGCGATCTCAGATTTGATGCTCACCGTACGCAATGCTTTGCGTCGCAAACCAGATGCAAATGTACTCAGCGAACTGCTGGCGGAAATCTCTGTGGAAATCTCTGAGATAGCACAGGCAGATACAGAAAATTTGAGGGACAGTGACAGTGAATTTGAGGGGCACAAAGATGACTCTTTGAATCCGAAAGTTAAGAAAGAAGAATTTTCTCAGATTCAAGTTTCCCCAGATCAAATGGAGCGCAGTTTTCCCAGGCTGTGCTCGGAACTACGCTTTGCGAAAGATCAGGCGCATTGTGATCGAATTATGGACTCCATTGCAGACCAACTACAACTTGGCGAGACTTGGTATGCTATGAAGACCACTCATGGCCCAGCCTTACGTTTCATGATCCTAGGATACATTACCCAACGGGCAGAGACGATACGGTCCCACAAGGCATATCTAATTTCACTGACAGCCAAGATTGATAGGGGTGAGATGGCACCCACAGCTATGTTGGTCGGCAAAACGAGCAATCCATGATGTGGCACAAAAAGGCACGAGTAATGGGCTACACACTGTTGGATTACTAGTTGGGGCAAGGGAGGCAGACGATGGATGATTACACCGATTTGAAAGCTGAAAGGGAAACTACTCTCGAAGTTTATCCTTGTAAATCTTCCGTTGAATGGAATAAATGCAGGGTATGATCGAGCGCAGTGACAAAAAATCAGTTGAAGATTCTCTGGAGAACCAGGCGGGCGTAGTCCTTCTTGGGCCGCGGCAAGTTGGGAAGACAACGCTCGCACAGGATATCGCTGAAAGCCGTGATGCTGTCTATCTTGATATGGAGAGATCTGCCGATCGCCAGGTACTCGAAGAGCCCGACCTTTATCTCGATGAACAGGTTGGCCGCCTAGTGGTGATTGATGAGGTTCAACTTATGCCGGACCTGTTCAAGGCCTTACGTGGTCAAATTGACCGACGCCGAAGGCAAGGACATCGGACTGGTCAATTCCTGCTGCTCGGGTCGGCCTCGAACACGCTTCTGCACCAAAGCGCAGAATCCCTGGCGGGACGGGTCAGTTACCACGAGCTGACGCCTTTCATCTTGTCGGAAACCGGAGCGGACGCGCTCTCCGCGCTCTGGTTGCGGGGTGGGTTTCCCGAAAGCTTCCTGGCGAAGAACGACCGAACCAGCCTGGCGTGGCGCGAGGATTTCATCCGCACCTATCTGGAACGCGATGTTCCAGCTTTCGGGTTGCGCATTCCGGCGGAGACATTGCGTCGGTTCTGGACAATGCTCGCCCATGAGCAAGGCGGAATACTCAACGCGGCAAAACTCGCTGGAAACCTGGGTGTCTCCGGCCAGAGCGTTGCGCGTTATCTTGACTTACTGGTTGACCTGATGCTGGTGCGTCGCCTACCGCCCTGGCATTCCAATGCCGGGAAGCGTCTGGTCAAGTCTCCCAAAGTTTATATACGCGATTCTGGTCTAGCCCATGCGCTTCTTGGGATCGAAACACAGGAAGACCTGCTGGGGCATCCAGTTGTCGGCGGCAGTTGGGAAGGATTCTGTATTGAAAACCTGATTGCTGCGGCACCACGCGGAACAGAAGCAAGCTTCTATCGCTCTTCAGCAGGGGCTGAGGTGGATCTGATGTTGAAATTTCCCCGCGGCGCCCTCTGGGCCATAGAGATCAAGCGGACGACATCGGCGAAGGTAACACGTGGGTTTCACATCGCGGCAGAAGAACTGGACGTCTCAGAACGTATCCTTGTCTATGCAGACGACAGGGAGGTTCCGGGGCAGGGGGGGGTTAGGGCAATGCCCCTCATAAACGCTATGGAACGGCTGACGTCTGCACAGACGTGAGAGGGGTAGGGCCTACGATAGCGTGTCTGAAAATGAACGTGGTAGACCACTTCTGTCAGAGCATTGCGGCAACTGAAATTCATCACGAAGGGCGGGAAGCCGTCACTCGCTGCAACCGTGATATTAACAACGCGAATTGAAAGAGCCGACATTCAATCAACTGGATTGTAATCAGTAGGTCCGCGGTTGGCTTTCCTGCCATTGAAGACTTAGTCAGGTTCAAATTAGGTTCATTCTAGACACGTCAGCTTATTAAACTCGAAGTGAATAGTATGTGCCTTTTCCAAGCCGCTTGCCGTCATGCATTACACGCAGCGGTGATGATGATCTCGACTTTCAGATCCGGCCGAGCGAGCTTTGCCTCACCGCAAGCGCAAGCCGGGGCGTGCCCGGCGGGAACCCAGCTATCCCAAACGTCGTTCATCTCGCCAAAATCGGCCATGTCGGACAACCAGACTATCGCTTGCAACATTTGTTCCCGCGACGAACCTGCTTTGTCCAGAAGCGCATCGACGCGAGACAGGCACTCTCGGGTCTGTTCGGCCACTGTGGCTCCTTCGCCAACCTGCCCGCAGAGAAATGCGACGCCGTTGTGCTTGACGATCTTGCTCATGCGTTGATTGGTGTTGATACGTTCGATCATTAGGGGTTCTTTCTTAGTTGGTTTCGCTGTTCACCGAACCGCCCATCGCTGCCAGTTCGCCAAGAGTCACGGGTTTCAAAGGTGGCCTGATCCGATAGTAACCGGTTTCATCCATCGTAGCGCTGTTTGCTTCGGCCAGAAGGTTACTCACAGTCAGTCCGCAATAGCGGCCCTGGCATGGTCCCATTCCGGCACGGCTGAAGGCCTTGGCCTGGTTCGGACCCGCGCAGCCGATTCCGGCATGGCGACGAATGTCTCCTGCAGTGATCTCCTCGCAGCGGCAGATGATAGTCGCGTCGGCGGGCTTTGTGGCTTCGATTGCGGGTGGAAAGGCGGTGTCAAGGAAAGGGCGTACCGCTAGCTCCTGCGCGATGCGGCGCCGAATTGGTTTGGCGGCCGTGTCCCTCTCGATCGTCGAAATCGCACCCAAATCGGCGGCCGTTTTCAATGCTGCGAGGCGGCCCGCCAATGCGGCTGCCTTCGCGCCGCCGATGCCAGCGCCGTCACCGGCGATATGGACCGTTTCAACACTTGTCCCGCCCCAGCCATCAAGGCCGGGCACAAAACAGTGCTGCCGCGCGTCCCAGTGATGCGCTACGTCGACGGAGCGGGCCGCCTGCGTGTTAGGCACCACACCGTGATGAAGGAGCACTGTGTCGCAGGCAATACGTCGGGTCTTTCCGCTCGCAGTAAAGCGGATGCCTTCGGCAGTAGTTTCCCCTTCAATCGATATACTTGCTGCGGAAGAGTAGCGGCGCACCCCGGCGCGACGGATTTCCGATTGCATCGTCAACCCCTTGAGCAGATATCGCCAGCCGCGAAGGGCGCCGCCCAGATGCGGAAGCGCCCGCAGAAGATCCGCCCGTGTCTGCGTTTCAACCAGCGCCAGCGGTGGCGTGCCTGCCCGTATCATTTGCGCGGCGATCAGATAAAGCAGCGGCCCGGATCCGACCAGAACCGCGCTTTTTGACAGAACGCCGGATTGCTTCAACAGAATCTGCGCCGCGCCCGCCGTCATCACGCCAGGCAGGGTCCAACCCGGCAGCGGCATCGGACGTTCCAAGGCTCCTGTGGCGATGAGGATACGTTTCGCTTCGATTGCGCCCCCCCGTCCGTCTGCGGTGTAGAGAACCCGAATTCCCTCCTCGATCGACCAGACCACCGCTCCGCCGATATGGGAGATATTGCCGTTATCCAGTCCTGCTGTAAGGGTCAATCCGTCTGTGTAGTCATTACCAAGCATTTCGCCCCTGATTGGTGCGACCCGATCCACATCGCGGTAGATCTGCCCGCCCGGACGGGGCTGCTCGTCCAGCAGGATAACATTCAGGCCAGCCTTTGCAGCGGTGGCGGCAGCGGTCATCCCGGCGGGGCCGGCCCCGATGATGGCTAGATCAGTTTTCTGCATCGGTCATGTCCCTTCCTTTGCGCGGCATCGACAAGCGCAGCCCGTCCGTGACTTCGAGCATGCAGGCTTGACGGGTCACACCGTCAACCTCGACGAGGCAGTCGAAACAGGCACCCATCATGCAGAACGGAGCGCGTGGAGCGCCCGAAACCGGCGTGTACCTGAACGTCCCCACTCCGGCGGCCAGCATCGCGGCCGCGAGATTTGAACCTTCGGGCAGCTGCAGTTCCCGGCCCTCGAACCATACCGGAACCAGTGGGCGCCCATCCTCCAACTCAAGAAACGATGAAGCGGTCTTCACTGAACACCTCCAGATCCGGGGCGGCGTTGGTGCCTTCCAGCCAATCGGGCAAGAAACGAGCGTGGGCCGCCGCAAGGGTTATGCCGCTGTGGCAAGTGACCAGAAAGGCGCCGGCCATTTCGGGACTTTCCTGGTAGATTGGCAAACCGTCGGGCGACAGTATCCGCAGGGCTCCCCAAACACGTACGAGCTGCGCGTCGGCGAGCACCGGGTAAGCCGCGACCGCCTCAGAGGCGAGACCGGAGAGGCCAGACTGGGTGACGCCGTCATTCAAGCCCACCTCTTCGTTTGTGGCACCGATCTGGACGCCGCCTTCATCCACCTGCCGTGCGATCAGCGAGGGGCGGTTAATGAGTTTTGGCAGCTTTTCGGTGATCAACACTTGACCGCGTTGTGGCCGGATCGGGGCTTTGAAGCCCAGTTTGGGCCCTAGTTCCATCGCACCCAAACCGGCGGAAAGGATCACCTTGTTGGCCTGCACGTGACTTCCGTCCGCGCAGGTGATCGTGAAAACATCCGATTTCCGGACGTCTGTGACAGTTTTTTCGCTCAGCACCTGCCCACCAAGTCGCCGGACATCGTCGGCGAGAGACCGCAGCAACTTCAATGGATTTACATGGCCATCTTGATGATGGAGGATCGCACCAACGACTTTCGGGCCGATCTCCGGCTCCTCCGCCAGAAGCGCCTTCCGATCCAGAACTTCATATGGGTAGTTTCCGTCCAGCTTCGCCTTCAGTTCTTCGTATTGCGCAACTGTTTTCTTCAGTGTTTCTTCCGAGAAGTGCAGGTCGTAACCGCCCGTTTGCTCAAGCGACATGTCATGTCCGGTCGCGTCAGCAAGCTCATCGGCAAATCCGGCCCATGCGGTGGCGGATTGCTGGCTCCACGCGGCATAACGTGGTTGTTTGATGCCCTTGGACTGCACCCAGACAAGTCCAAAATTTCCCCGACTGGCGCGAAAGCTGCCGTCGTCTCCATCGAGGACCAGAACGCGCTTGCCGCGTTTCAAAAGGCCCCATGCAACAGACAGGCCGACAACACCACCGCCTATGATTGCAAAGTCGGAATCCATGATCTCAGTTTCTGAATGTGAGTTTGAGTAGAGCCGGGGCAACCTGAAAAGGTGTCGCCCCGGATTGCATCAGACGAGAGGCCGATTACTCGGAAACCTTGTCCAGGATCGCCTGACCCCATTCCACACCCACGTCTTCTAGCACGACCGGCCAGACTTCCGCCTGAACCTTGGCCGACATCGCGGCCAGTTCCGCGTCACTCAGCGAGACGATGGTGGCACCCAGATCGGCCAGTTTCTGTTCGTTGGCCTTCTGGTCGGCTTCCGCCACGGTCCAGCGGGTCGTTTCAAATTCTGCCGCAGCCGTTTTCAGCGCGTCCTGATCCTCGGCGTCCAGGCTGGCAAGGGATTCATTCGAGATGATCATGTACCAGACCTCGAAATGGGTATTGGCCGGGATGTAGGTTTTGGTCACGTCGCGGAACGAGGCATAGTAGCCTTCGGCACCCGAGCCGATCACACCGTCAACAACGCCGGTCTGCACTGCGGTGAAGGCTTCGGAAAACGGGATAGGCGCCGGGATGTAGCCCAATGCGTCGCCGGTCAACTGAAAGCTCTTGATACCGGGCACCCGCACCTTGATGCCGTTATCGACCGACGGATCGCCCGGCGACACTGCGTCGGTGTTGAGCGCGATGCCACCAAAGTAAACCGGATAAGCGGCCAGCATGGTGATGTCCTGCTTGGCGTATAGTCCATCCATGGTTTCACGCACAACGCCGCCGGGGCCGTAGATCTCGCGTGCCTGATCCCAGTTTCCGGCGAGATAGGGGAACGAGCTGATCTGCATCTTGCGATCTGCTGCAGCGGCGGCTGGCTGGGTCGCCATGTCGACCGCGCCGACCGAGATACGTTCCTGCACTGTTGTATAGTCGCCCAACGCTGAGGCGGCATAAATTTTGACGTTGACGTCACCGCCGGTTGCTTCGCCCACGGCGGCGGCAAAGGCGTTCAGCTCGACGTCGATCGTTGTCCCTTGCGGGCGCACATGGCTCATCTTCAGATCGGCCGCCATCGCGGTGGTCGACAGCGCCATCAGCGCACCGGTTGCGGCAGTTATCATCATGCGTTTCATTGGGTTTCCTCCGTTTGGGATTAGTAGGTTCAGGATCAGTAGCCAAAGAGTCTGGGCAGGAAGAGCGACAGGTCCGGCCAGAGCGATGTCAGGAACACCACCGGCACATAACCGGTCACAATCAGGATCATCGCGGGCGGGATCACCTTGGTGACCTTCACATTGCCGATCCGTGCTCCAAGATAGAGGATCGAGGCATAGGGCGGCGTCACGCCCCCCATTGCGGTGTTGACCCCCATGATCGCGGCGAATTGCACCGGGCTGACACCAATGGCATTCATCAGCGGCAAGAGAAGCGGCGCTATCAGGATGATCGCGGTCACGTCGTTCACGACCATGCCGACCAGAAACAGCATAATGTTGATCAGGATAAGCAGCAGAATCTTGTTGTCGGTGATTTCGAAGATCGAGGCGACCAGTGCCTGCGGGATGCCTTCCATCACATACATCTGGCTCAGGATCATCGAAAACAGGATCATCAGCAGGATCGCGCCGACGGCAGTTGCGGATTCCTTACCGGCCATCAGGAAGTTTTCCCACCTGAGCCCCTTGTAGATCATAAAGCCGACAGGCAGTGCATAGATAACCGCTACAGCCGCGGCTTCGGTCGGGGTCATGATGCCGCCATAGATGCCGCCCAGGATGATTACCGGCATCAACAGAGCGGGGAAGGCGTGAACGCCGCGCTTGGCAACCTCGCTGCTGAGTTCGCTGATCGAGGGTTTTTCATCCAGTATCAGGTTGAACTTGCGCGACATCCATAGGTTCACCATCGAAAAGTTGAACATGATGAACAGACCCGGCCCAAGCGTCGCTAGGAAACAGGCGAGGATTGAGGTGTCAGTGACCCAGCCGTAAATGATCATGGTGACCGAGGGCGGGATCAGCAAACCAAGGATCGAGGAATTGGCAATCAGTGCGGTCGCGTATTCGCGGGGATAGCCGCGCTTTTCCATTTCCGGGATCAACAGCGGTCCGATCGCCGCGATGCCGGTTAGGCCGGACCCCGAGATCGCCCCGATCACCGCGCAGCTGACGGCCGCCACGACACCCAGACCGCCCCGTACATGGCCGATAAAGGCACTGACAAAACGTAGCAGAGAGGCGGCGATACCGCTTTCACTCATGATGGATCCGGCCAGAACAAATAGCGGAATGGCCAGCAAAATCGGGTTTCCAAGTTGCTGGAACCCCCAGAGCATATTGCCCTTCATGGTGGCGCCACCGATGAAATACATCACCATCAGCGCACCGCCGAAGCAATAGGGCAACGGCACCCCGAGGGTCAGCAGGATCACTAGAACAGCGACGGCAAGCAGGGCGACTTCAACCAAGGTGAATCTCCTCGTCAGTATCGTATCCAAGAATGTGGCGGGCCAGATGGATCGCTGTGTAGATCATCATCAGCGCCAGACCGATGGTCAGAGCCACCTCGGCATAAAATGTGGGAATGTAGAGCGTCGGGCTCTCTTTCCAGACGCGCCAGGAATAGCGGGTGAATTCCCACGACCAACTCAGCAGCCATAGCCCGACAATCAGACTGATCACTTCGCCGATAATCGCCAGAATGACGTGCTGGCGCGGCGTTTTCAGGAAGATCTCAAGTACATTTGCACGGATATGGGTATTTTCCCGCGAGGCGTTTACCGCCCCAAGGACGTAGAGCCACAGCGCCGGGTAGGCCATGGTTTCCTCAAGGCCCATCACCGGTATTTGCAGCACATAGCGGGTGATGACCTGAACAAACTGGCCCAAGGCCACGATGCAAATGATGCTGGTCAGCAGGTATTTTACGAAACGCTCCATTTCCCCCCTCGCGACGTGATTGTCCGTCGTCGCAATACCTACTTTCTCGTCTTCCATAGAAGCAAATTGGAAATTACGTTATATCCATAGTTTGCCTCTATGGACTGCAACGGGACGCAACCTCATGAACCTGACAATCCGTCAACTCACGACATTTCGCGAAGTGCTCCGCACTGGGTCCATTTCCGAAGCCGGGCGCACGCTCGGGCGCACGCAACCATCGGTCAGCGCGATGATTGCGGGCCTGGAGAATGAGATCGGATTTCGACTGTTCGAACGAGAGCATGGTCGGCTGACACCGACGCCCGAAGCGCATTATTTTCTGGAAGAGGCCGAGGCCGTCCTGTCGCGGCTTACACAGTCCACGAACACTTTACAGGAAATATCGAACCTGAAGCGTGGGCGCCTGCGCGTCGCTTGCCACCCAGCCGCATCAGGGTTCTTCATGCCAAGTGTTCTCGGCCAGTTTTTACAAGACAAGCCCGCTATCAAGGCCTCGTTGATGATGCGCTCATCCAAAGTCATCGAGGAACTGATCGCCTCGCAGCAATACGATCTCGGGTTTACCGAAACACCTGAGCCACGAAAATCAATTCATCAGAAGGATTTCGACCTGGAGTGCCTTTGTGCCATGCCCTCTTCGGACCCGCTGGCTGCAAAATCCCTGATTTCAACAGAAGACCTGGATGGCGCAAATCTGGCAACGCTTTTCTCAGAGCATCCGACATTCCTTCAGACATCCGCGGCCTTCAAGAACACTGGAAAAAGTTTTGAGCGCAGGTTCGAGTTGCGGACATTCTTACCGGGATTACAGTTTGTCAAAGCGGGCCTGTGCTATTTGATTTGTGATTTGATTACAGCTTTTAGCTGCAACGATCCCCTGCACGGTACCGGTGGTATCGTATTTCGCCGCTTTAGCCCGAGAATCAGCAGCAGTGTTTCAATTCTCACCCCCGCACATCGCCCGGCGTCTCTGATAACTCAGAATTTCGGCCAGAAACTGGGTGATGACATACACGCAATGAAAGCAAACATTCTGCCGTGAGTTCGGTTCCACACCAAAGCAATGGCAAGTTCCACAACCGAGCTTTGGTGCAGCCGTAGCGAAAGTCTGCTTCGTTGCGCATTCTGTGAGTTCGCCGACCCGTGAACTTTGCCTGTGCAGCGAATGTCTGGAAAGCGGGCTGCGACCGCAGCATCGCGAAAATCGGACGAAGGTCCGGAAAGGGCCGTCCCCGAAGAACTGTCAGGGCTGTTGATGAAACCGCTCGCGGCTGGAAAGAAATCCATGCATGGATTTATGCTGAGGCCTCAATCAAGATTGAGGTTACGAGCTTTGCCACCAATCGGCGGGCTTGGTGCGTTTGCCGCGTTTACGGTCGAGCCAGAGTGCAACTTTGCGAAAGGGTGAGAACGCCAACTTCAACCAAAGACGGTGGCGCCATCGCGTGAAGTCGCGGTTGAATGGGCAGACGCGCATGCAGATGGCACAGTCAGAGGACAGATTGGCCCAGAACCCGAAGCACTTGGCTGCGTCGGAGGTCCACTTGCGCACACCCTTGATGGCCGATGGGTTCTCGGTGGTCTCAGGCGGTCCATAAGGGAGCGCTTTGACGGGACAGGCATCTGAGCATTTGGTGCAGATGCTACAGAAAGCACGTACGCCCAATGGCCTGGGTGGATCATGCGCCAGCGGAAGGCTGGTGAAAATCTTGGAGAACCGCAAGCGCGGCCCGTATTCAGGTGTTATCACCATCTGGTTGCGGGCATATTCGCCCAATCCCGCTTTGATTGCGTAAGGGATCACGAGACCGGTGTCGTTCATTGAGGCTGAGGCCTCATAGCCCAGATTCCGGATATAGGCCGCAAGCTGCATCACGATGCTGGCCTCGTGGGAGTATTCGCGCCCAGTGGCGGCACCAGCAAGAGCGGAAGGGTAGGTGGCAACGAGGTCCTCGTCCATCTGATGACCCAACACAATGACAGACGTCATACCCACTGGCAGGTCGTTGGGCGCGTCGGAGAAGTCACGGGTGTCAACGCGCGTTGAATAGAGCCAGCGGTCGTCCATATCGGTGATGCCGCAGAGATCGGCACCAAAGAACTTGGCGATGCGTTTGATTTCCCTGGCCATCGCGGTGGGATCGTCTACCGGTTGCTGTGTCAGGGCGACGGGTGTGTCATTGTCGATGGTGGCCTGGAAGCCTTCGCGCTTGCCGGTCTCGCCACCTCTTTCAGAGATCAAGTCTGAAATCAGCCAAGAGGCGTTTCTAAGCGCGAAATCGCGTTGGGTGAACCCATCACCACGACGGGGGGTAGCCTCCATCCTGTACGAGGCAAAGAAGGCGTCGGTCTGTTTGCTGCGGATACGCTCATCCCAGAAGGCCCGTGTAAAAATGTCATTGCGCTGGCTGAACCGTTCGAACTCGTCCGTGACATCAATGCCTGCAGCAGCGTCGTCCGCTCGTTGGGGATGGTTGGAGGGATAGCTCATGGGGAGACGATGCGATGAGGTGAGGCAGTTGTCAAAGGGCAGGAGACTCGATCTCAGGTGCCTCCAATTGGGGTGTTGTCACGTTAATTGTTGTTCGAATGCTCGTGTCCGAAATGGGACGTATGTGACATTGACGAAGTCATCGACTTTAGTTCCCTCGTTTCTTGCCGCCCATGCCCTGCTAACCGCTATTGCTACTTGCCGAAAAATCCCGACTTTGCGATTGGCCTCAGATATCTTTGCAATCCTTGTGATTGATCGGTGGAGAAGTAGGCAATGACAAGGTCACGTTGCGGCGACACATAAATGCCCTGAGTATTGAGGCCGGACTTGAACAGATCACCATCCTCAAAGATGGCGTCCCATTGACGAGCACCGGTCCGAATCGTTTCGTCAGCCAGTCGCTCAATGTAGGGCCTTCCAGTGCCTTCGAGATAAAAGTCTCTGGTGCGGGGTGTGTTCTGGGTTCTGTCGAGTATGGCCGGCGACACAATTTGCTCAATCGATGACTTGTGCCAGCTGGGGGTGTAGAGCAGACCGACCCGCGCCATGTCCCGCAAATTCGATGAAACCGGACCGTGAACAATCGCGATTCCATCCGGTGACAGGTGCACTTGCAACGGTCCCTCGACGCCCATTTTCGACCAGACCCGTTCTTCGAAAAAGTCTGACCAGGACTTGCCCGAAACCGCCTCGACGAGAAAGACCAAGGCTTGGGTGGTTACCGAAGAATAAACCCAGCTCTTACCCGATGGCTCGATCCGTTCAGCATCCACCATTACATCCAGCATGTACTCTACTTTACCGTCGCGCTCCTCACCAAGCTCGGCGCGGAACAGGCGTGCTATGACCGAGTTGGGGTCCAGACGGCTTTCACCGTCGTCCGAAACATCGAGTCCGGCAGACATATCGAGTGCATCGACCACTTTGACATTTTCCCATTCAGTACCCCTGAATTCCGGAACATATGTTCCCAGCGGCTGATCTTCGTCGATCAGCCCGTCATCGATTAGCAGGTCGACAGCAAGAGAGGCCAGTATCTTGGCATTGGATGCCCAGAAATGCGGATCGAGCTCACGCATGCCGGGATAGGACTCGTATACGATCCTGCCCTTGTGCAAGACGATGAAACCTTGCGCATAGCTCTCGGGGTGTCGAAGATACTCGTCAAGCGTCATCGTCCCGAGGGCTGTCTCTGCGCTGACATTTCCAACACCGGGGATTGCCGCCTTCGATAATTCCATGATGGGCTGACGCCGGACCAGTATGGCTGTCTTGTTGGTCTGCGACGCATAGCGGTGGTACCAGAGCGCAGCCGGTGAACCGGTTACAAGCGCCTCGATATTAAAGTTGCGCAGGTAATCGAGTGTTTCCTTTTCCGACCACCCCTCAAGGGCCTTCGACACGGGGTCAGGTTTGGGCCTCTCTTGCGCCTGCGCCTGTTGTACAGCCCCGATACTCAACGCAAGGCAAACAATGGCGGTTGCGATTTGTTTCATCATGTATTTCCTGTACTTCACGGCAACAATGCGATTGAGCTTTGATAACAGACTGTCAGTGTTGAAGTTCTTCAATACGGCCAGTACCAAGCGTTGGTTTTCAGACAATTGTTGCTGTCCAAATGTTTGCAAAACTAAGCGAACCATAGAAATTCAACGGCTGAATAACAATGCAGGAGATTGACAAAGTCGATCCTGCGTCCTGGCTTGCCAAGGTGAAAAGAGCTGACGCATACACGGAAAAGGGCTGGCTCTAACACGTAGAGCAGAAACGTCCGTAAATGTCCGCACAACAGGAGCTTATAGGTTCTCAAAATTGCGCATGCAGCGAATGTCTGTAAAACGGGCTGCTGAAGCAGCATACAGACGTGGTGCTCAATGTCTGGAATGGTCCGACTATGTGATCTTACTGATCTCCAAGCCGGAGCCGGTTTGCCATCTTGGTAAATCCGCGACTTTCAGCGTGTTGAAGCGGGGTGACACCGTCTCGGTCAGCGATTTTTCGGTCCGCCCCTGCCGTTAATAGAGCGTCTAGCACGGCTTGGTGGTCCTTTCCCCCGTCGCCCAAAACCACTGCTTCAATGACCGCCGTCCAGTGCAGGTTGTTAACATGATTGAGTGGCGCGCCAGCAGTGATCAGTCGCCGGACAACTTCGACATGGCCCAGATGCGCCGCAGCGATAAGTGCCGTTCCCTCATAGGGGCTGGTTGTGAGGCCTGGGTCGTTGCCAAGCTCGATGGCCAGCGACATCAATTCGGGATCGTCTGCCACGGCTGCAATCGTGACCACATCGTAAGCCTGACCTTCAAGTGCGTTCATGTCTGCCCCGGCTTCAGCCAACACTCTTAGGGCCTCGTCCTGAGAGGCAAAGGCGGCCACGTGAACCGGTCTGCGGCCACGGGCGTCGCGAGCGTCGACGTCAGCACCGTCCGCCACGAGCCGCCGAATTCTGTCGACATCACCGTCATGAGCCGCTTTGAAAAGCACGTCATAATTGGCGACCTCACGTGCCGAGGGCGCCACCTGTGCCATCCCCGCCGTGGCGAGGCCAACCAGGAGTGTGAGGAGCGCGAAGCGAGCCATTTTGAACTCTTTCTTCTGACCGAATGGTTCAGGTTCGCCAGACTAACTCACGAACCGGGTTGCCGAACAAGTATACACAAATAGCTGCAAAGCGCACGAACGACCATTTTGGGATGTCGCCAGGTGCTCTTTGGAAGTCGCCGAAAGTCCGGTGAGGGTCGCCCTTAACTGAGTGAGACGGGTCTGCCGACAAGATGCCGCGCTTGCTCCTATTTCAGCAGAGAACTCCAAGCGGTCGGGCCGATCAAGACATGTCCTGCAAACGCCGCTACGGCATGGCTTGCGCGAACGACCCTGATCTGACCCTTCTGCCAACTCAGATAACGTCCGGCCTAAGCCAGACCTTCAATTCGTCAGTACCCTTTCTATCACAAGGTCACTCTCAACTGAGTATCTGGATAAAAAGCTGAGTTATGATCGGATTTGTCAAATCCACAACAAAGGCGCCTATTAACGGGATTACCAGCAGTGCATGAGGTACGGCGCCGTAGGTCTTTTCAGCAGCTGAAATATTGGCAAGCCCAGTGGATGTCACACCAAGAAAAAAGCCAACAAACCCGGATGCCATTGCCGCACTTTCGTAATCAGATCCCATTAACCGAAACAGGATTATCCCGGCAAAAGCGACGGCTAAGAATGTTTGAACCGCAATTATCAAGAAAATTCCGGGCTCGACAGCAGCCAAAGTCCACAATTGCACGGCCATCAATGTCATCACCAGCGAAAGGCCAATTGAAAGTTCTGAAACCAAGGCCATGCTTCTTGATTGGATTGGCTTGGGGAACTCCAGTTTTCGGAACACCAATGGTCCCAGATTGATGACCAATATTCCACCGATGAGGCATGCGGCAAATGTCGGAAGTTTGAAGTTAACCAGTTCAAGCAAATAATGGATTCCCGTTCCTATGCCGATTGTGATGGCAATCGTCAGAATGGTGCGCAACATAATGTCGTAGGATATTTTCACCTCCGTTTCAGAATGCGCAGTGCCGATGCTCAAAATCGAATCTGCGTCGGGTGTCAGCTTGTGGCGCGTTACCAGTCGCGCAGTGACTGGCCCGCCCAGAACACCACCAAGCACGATCCCGACAGTGGCAAATGCGATCCCGACTTCGCTGGCTGAAGCGATACCGTAATCCTTCTCGAAAACGGAAGCCCAGGCTGCTGCGGTTCCGGGCCTCCAGCCATCGAAACAGATCCGCCCAACAAACCGATCAAGGGATCTAAGCCGTAATGTAGGCGACAAGCCCCCCGGCCACATTTTGAATGATAATGAACACCTCTGCCGCCACCGCAAAAATGGCAAATAGTTTTCCACCTTTGAGGATTGTTTCAAATGTTGTGGAGAGGCCAAGTGCCGTGAAAAAGACAATAAGGAGCTCATCTCGCAAATCCATGTCGAACTTGAACTCAAAGCCAAGGGCGAATTAGACCGCGGCCAGAAAGATCGATACAGCAAGGCGTCCGGTTATCGGATCTAGAAAATTTAGCTTTCGCAGAATTTCAATTTTGGCGTTTACATACATCCCAAAATACAGCGCGAGAATGGCAATTATTATCGCTTGACGACCATCAATAGCTATCGGGTCCATCCCAATTTCCCTCCCCTTGTGGACGACACATGGATGACAAACCTGTATGTCGCCTCTGTTCTTTGTAAACGCGTACAGCTTCTGGAAGTGGATGGTTTGACTTCTACAATATGCTTTGGGTCACCCCATAAACCGTTACATGGAATCTGCCGCAGCTCAGAAGTGGTCTTGGCGTCTATGTTGGCCGTGCTTGGATCAGATTTTATCGCCCTTATGCGCACGGAAACACAGGTGGTTCACTGGAAACGTCTCCCAGAAGATGGACGTTAGCGCATTCCAACACGAAAGTCAGGTTTCTGATAATGCTGTCTTAAGCCAAGCCAAAAAACCTAAGACGATCCAACTGCAGCCAATGGCAGCTTTGTTGCGCGACGCGTGAGTTCACCAGCCTCAAAATGTTGTACCTACGTCGAATGTCCGAAATGCGGGCTGCATCCGCAGAAATCAAACGTCGTACAAAAGGTCGGCTATGGGCCGAACGGAGAACCAACCAAGTCAGCTAACGGTAAACTGGGCCATCATGCCAGAGTCTTCGTGTTCGAGTATATGACAATGCGTCATGTAGGGCGTTCGGACTTCGGCAGCGTGCGGGAAATTGACCAGGATCTCGGCAACGCCCCCCTTTGAGATGGCGACGGTATCTTTCCAACCCGCCAGATGGGCAGACGGGGGATTGTCATCCATGGAGAGCACCCGGAACTGACATCCGTGGATGTGAACAGGATGCAACATGGCATCGCTGTTCTCATCGATCCGCCACCGCAACAACGTGTTCTGTTTCACCGAGAATGGCTTGGAGTCAAGCGCGAAGGATGACCCGTTGACACCGTTGGCGGTTGACCGTTCTGCTTGGGACAATGTTGGTCCATCCACAATCACCTCAGTCAATTTTTTAGCCACCGACGCGTCGGCCGAACCGTCCTTCAGTTTTTTCAAACCGGCTTTCATCAAGGCGCCCATGCCTTCGTCGTCACGGTTCATATTCCTGGTTAACGACTGACTCAGGGGCGGCGGCGTTGTCGGAATCGACGGCAGTGTAACCAGTGCGTCTGGCAACAATCCGGCACCTTCTGCTCCTGTGGGATCGATGGTGATCAGCGGCAAGGATGTATCAAATGGCGGCAACCGCATGATTGGCTGATCAACTGGCAACGTCACAAGATCAAACGATTGCCCGTCTCGCGCGTCCACGAGTACCTCAAAACGTTCTCCGGCATGGACGAGAAGCTCTTTCATCGAAACGGGATGTTCGAGGAGCCCACCGTCAGACCCTATGACATGGATCGAACGGTTGTCCGAAGCGGCCAGCCGATAGCTCCGCCCATTCGACCCATTGAGAATACGTAAACGAAGCCATCCCTGCGCAGTTTTGGCAATTGGATATGTAGACCCATTTACCAAAGCTGTGTCGCCGACGTAGCCAACAGTCACTGCTGCGAGATTGAAGCGATGAAAAAAGGATCCATCCGGCTTGAAACGCCGGTCCTGAATGATCAGCGGAATGTCGTCGACGCCCCAGCGCGACGGCAATCCCAGACCATCACTTTCCTCGTCGCTCACGATAAATAATCCAGCGAGTCCCTTGATCACCAGTTCGGCAGTTGCGGGATAAATGTGAGGATGGAACCAAAGCATCGCCGCCGGCTGATCAACAGTGAGTGGCACGCGTCAGGTATCGGCCGGTTGAATGATCTGATGCGGACCGCCATCGGCATCGCCGGGTATTATCAGACCATGCCAGTGGACTGTGGTCGGCTCAGGCAGCGCGTTCTTAACATGCATCACTACATCGTCGCCGCGGCGAAGGCGCACCGCCGGCCCGAGGAATGGCCCGTTGAAGCCATAAGTAGGCGTCAGGGCCCGGCTGCCAAATTGCATTGTTCCCGGTTGCGCTGTCAGATGTATCTCTCCTTTTCCATCGCTGAAAAGCTCCGGCGGAATCTGGAGTTGCGGTCGGGTATCAGCGGCAGCCAAATGGGACGCCATGGGTAACAGTGCACTTGCGCTACAAGCTGCGCCGCCGGCGACAAATGATCTGCGTGTCGGTGTTATAGGCATTTTGCGTCACCCTTTTTCTGCGGGTGTTCTGTGACAGCACAGGGAACACCCCTGAGGTTTGATATTGCAATCTATCTGGGTGGCTGCTTCGTCGAAGGGCGTCCAAATTGGCGGTTTCCAACTTCTTGAGCCAAATCCACCTGAGGGGTCATGCCAAATCCAGCAACCCCTTCGAGATCAAGTATGAAGCATTCCAACCAATATGCAAATCGGGTTGGTTTGCGGCCCTCTGGATGGATGGGCTCGTTAATCCGATCCGTTGCGCAGACAGTGAGTTCGAGGGAACCTGGATCATGCAGCCGCGGCGAAAGTCCGGTCTGGAGAAGCTGCACCGCGGCGCTTGACTACATCGGTTGTGGCCGATTTGGGCCGTTCCACGCCTGAGCGGTGCGGGGCACTCGAAAAGATGCCGCGATCGCTCCGGCGACAACATCGAGCCCAAAGTCACAGATGCTGCGCCAGGCGCGAATGGCTTCGATGCGGGACAAAGCCGCCGTCCGACCTGGTCAACCTTAAGTCCTCTTTGAGGTCAACTCGCCTGCTCACGATCAAATTGCATTCTAAATTGTCTGACTTCATCCATCTGTTCATGCGACCAGAAGACGAGCGGCTTTAGAATCTCGAGTAAGCTACGGCCCAAAGGCGTCAATTCATAGGACACAGCTACTGGGGGTCCGGGATCGACGGTGCGGGTCAAGTACCCGTCGCGCTGCAATCCACGCAGGTTTTCGGTTAGCACACTTTGCGTGACGTCTCCGATGCAGCGCTTGAGGTCGCCAAAGCGTTTCGGCTCATCCTCCAGCGCGAGGATGATGATCATCCGCCATTTGCCCGTAACGTTGGAAAGCACGGAACGGATGGAGCAGTTGGAAGCTTCTGCTTTGTTTGCAACACCTATTGGTAGCATCTCAGTCTCTGGTATTGTTTCGCAACTGCATGACACAGTAGCGCCCCATCAATTCCTACGCAACTCCCTGACTATTATGGGAGTAGTGTTGAGCATACTAAGTCAGTTCAAAGTACGTAATTGCAATGTGGTATGATTTTGCTACCACGTATCGAGAGGATACGAATCAAAGGATAAATCCATGTCTCCTAAAGAACTTGTAATCGCGCTCTTCACCGCTGCCTTTGCCGATCACGACCCGGAAGCTGCGCGGCAACTCGTTACGCCGGATTACATTCAGCACAACCCACAGATCCCGACCGGAGCCGACGGGTTGGTTGGCCTGATACCTTTGGTCGAGCAATCCGGAATGACCGGCACCACCCATCGCGTCATCGCCGAAGGCGATATGGTCGTATTGCACAGCACTTTTGAAAATGCAGATGCGTTTGGCGCACCTACCCTTGCAGCATTCGACATATTCAGGGTGGAGGACGGCAAAGTCGCCGAGCATTGGGACAATTTGCAGCCGGTTCCGGAAACAACGGTCTCTGGCCGTGGTATGACCGATGGACCAACCGAGATCACCGATCTCGACAAAACGGAAGAAAACAAGGCGTTGGTTCTCGGTTTTGTGCGCGATGTCTTGGGTGGTGCCGCACCAGAGAAAGCCCCTATGTATTCCGAGGTCTACATGCAGCACAATCCAATGCTTGCAGATGGGATAGATGGGCTGATGGAGGGCACCAAGGCCTGGGCTGAACAGGGCAATGTGATTACAAAGTTTGAGCCTCAGATTGTTGTAGCAGAAGGTAACTTCGTCTTTGTCGCTTCAGATGCCACCGTCAGTGAGAAACCTTGGGCCTTCTTCGACCTATGGCGTGTTGAGGGTGGCAAGATTGTCGAGCATTGGGACGTTGTTTCGCCCACCCCTGCGGAAATGGTGCATGGGAACGGCAAGTTCTGAGTTTTGAGGAAAATGGCGGGCCAGCAATTTCTGACCCGCCAGCCCAAAACTGACGCTCGGACAGAGCGCAGTATCGAACATTTCGGGCTCGCGTGACACCTTAGCTACGATCTGCACCAAGGGCCGATCTCGGATGGATCGACTTTCGCTGCACGTCGTATGAAATGGTAAGGCGCGGACAGTCCGGACCTCGGGCAAAGGTATCTGCCGTTAGTGGCGACTTCAGGCTTCGAAACGCAATTCTATGTCTTCAAGTGGAATATCTTGAACCATTGTTTTCCAAGTCTGACCTGCCAATGTTGGCATTGCGAGAGTGAGCGTTCCGGTCGAAACGATTTCACCGGCACCAAGTGGCGGATTGTGCGGATCGTCCGCCAGCAGGCGCACGAGATGATGCAACGCACAAAACGGACTGCCGAGAACCAATTCGCCTCCTCCGGATTGGCGCAATTGCCCGTCGCAGAATAGTTCCGCCTTGAATGAAGAAAGCTCTCGTAGCCATGCCTCCTTTCTCGGTGCGACCATGTGTCGATTACCAATAGAAAGCATGCCATGAAGCGCATTTGCGGCGATAGTATCGGCCGCACCGAATTTCCAGTCAGCAAAGATCGACTGAACAATCTCATAGCCGAGTGAAATCCAGTCGATGCAATCGATCAGCTCTTCTTCGTTCATACTTGGATGCGGAGCCGCCCCAAGGCCGACTATTATCTCAGGTTCGATTTTGGGTTCCGCGAAATTCGATACGCTCACAGTCTGCTTGTCTGCGAGTTCGAAAGTGGTCCTGTCGGTGCAATACCCCCAGATAGGAGCTCGTACACCGAATTCTTCCCACATGTCGCGGTTAGTGAATCCGATTTTACGACCGGTTATTCTGTCACCTCGCGCTTCGAACATCGAGCGAAGTTGTGCCGTAACCAGATAAGCGTCGGGAATACTTAACTCTGATGAAGACGTCGAAAATAAACCAACCTGTCTGTGATCGTTCAGGGCAGTCAAGACGGTTTCGGCGGTCTCGTTCATCCCGTTCCCAGTCCTTGAAAATCTTCGAAAGACATTAGCAGAAAACCAAAGAAATTTCGACACGAGTTACGGGATGGCGCGTAGACCAACGCCCGCTTTGGGCTCTTGAGCCGCCCATCGCCCATGCAGAGATCCACGTGCCGGGGCGCTATGAGACCGGCCATTTGCCAAGTTCACACGCATTCTGGCGAAACATCTGCCATTGCTCGGGTTTCCCAAGCTATCGTGGTGATCACGTGTCGTTCGCTATCTGACAGCGGGCATTCTGGCAGGAGGCGGCGAATCAACGCTTGAGCCCATTTTGACCGATGCTGCAATTTGGACAAACGTCCGATATAGAGACGCTTCAAACGTGTTGCCTTACTTCAGCCATACATTCCACGCATCACTGCACTGAAAGCTGCCTTTCCCTTAAAAAACTGATGTCTCAAACAAAATGATTTTACGTAACAAAATTCGGTTGCTCGCCCTTGTTGTAGCTGCGTGTGCAGTTGGGTTGATCATCTATACGCAGATCAAAGTGATCTCGCTCAAGGAAGTGGATTCCAAAGTAATTGAATGTGAACGCGCGCAAGATTCGGGCATGGAGATCAAAAGGTGCAGGGAAGCGCTGGAGACACTTAACAAGGCGATATCCTATTATGCAGAAGATGAGAATGTCGATGCTCTGTTGAGAGACAGGGCATGGGTTAAGACATTGTTGGATGATCTCGATGGCGCGATGGCTGACACGAATAACGCTCTTGCGCTCGACCCAAACTCAGCTTGGGCATGGTATTGGCGAGGGCGCTTAAACATGCTGACCGGCGACATGGAAAGCGCCATCGCAAATTTTCGACAGTCGTCGAAAGTTAATCCTCTTTATTGCCCGACGAATACCCGAATACGCAGAATGACGCATGTATTCTATAAACTTGGAACAAAAGGCCCATCGGTACTGGATGAGACTATAGACAAATTGCGGTATGCCGACCCTCGTAATCTGAACCTGGTCTTTGCAAAGTATTTGGCAGACTCGCCCGATGGACCATACAGCGCGGCACATCACGTCCTGGATATAATGATACAATCCACAAATCGCCCTGAGCACCTGATGCTACAACGTGCGAGGATTTATGAACGGACAGAGGAATATGAGAAGGCACTCGTTGACCTCGAAGACATTGCTAAAGATCCAGAGTTTTATGAGCACCTCGGCGGCAAACTAAGAGCGCGAATAAAGGAGCTAAAGGCGGCAGGTAATTCATGCGCCGCTGAAGAGTTCAGCCTTCGTAACGTGCAAATCCCGTTTGTGTACAAAGATGCTTTAAAGCTGAAAATCGACGTGCTTAGCCATATGACGAACTGGGGTAGCGCTTTAGCGTCTGCGGATGAACTTATTGCATACCGGCCCCGTGCACATATGAATTGGACCAAGAGGGGAAAAATTCTCGAACAGCTTGGTCGCGTGGAAGAAGCCAAAATGAGCTATAAGGAGGCCATCCGTTTGGCAAGGCCCGAGAATTACGATGCATCCAATGGAACTTCTCCGCCGCTCATCGAGGCTTTGTTTCGCCTTGCAGCCATCTACGAAGAAGAGGGGCGGTCGGCCGAAGCGCAGGCTATATGGGATGAGTCGCTATCGATAGCCGACAACAGTGTGATCTGGGATGTTCAGGAACTGATGAAAAATGCAGGTCACTATATCGGCGAAAGAACCGACTTTTATGATCCAGAAACCAAATCTGCGGTACACGCCTGTTTGAACGATACTACTTGCAAGTGGGAGAGTATCGGGGGCTTAGAGTTACGTTAGCAAAAGCTTTTGAGCATTTCCGAAAAACGACAAAGCAGTCGTCCACTGACTGGCGGTGAAAGTTAACTTTGTCCGCAGACGGTGAGTTCATTGGTGCCGAGATTGTGCGCTCGCGGCGAATGTCTCTTATGACGGGCCGCGTCGCAGCATTGAGAGTGGGTGTTGGATGGCGGCTCTGGGCTGTGTCACGGCAGAGAACCTTCAATCAGCCATCTCGCGACACCGGCAGAAATGTCCGAATATCTCCTGGGCGCCGGTTTCAATATTCTCCAGGAATCGGATTCAACCTTGGAGAGCTTCCGCTGGCTTGAAAACAGAGCAGCTAATCCAAAACCGTCCAAGAGTTTGCCCGTCACAACACAATTGCTATTCGGAGCCGCGTCTCGGGATATGGTACAAAATCAGTTGCTGGGGCTTTGGAGCGTCGGATGCTAACCTATTCGTTCATTTGCGAGGCGTGAAGCCAAGCCGTAAAACCAGCATAGATTTGCGTTCCGCATATTGTAGAGACAGCAGCGCTGAATTCTGTACCAACTCCGTATCAGTAAAATCGGTGCTGTATTATGGTATTGTCAGGCATTGGAGGCGAACAGATATGATCCATAGGGTAACAGCCTGTTTGTCTATGTTATTGATTTCCGGGCAGGCCCTTGCGCTTGATTGCGGCGAAGTATCCAAACCCTGCAAAATAGACACTGGTGAGTACCATATCGCCCTTCCAGTTGAATGGCGGGGCGGGCCAGTCGTGATACACTTGCATGGTTATGGCGGGTCCGGAGCAAAGGTGCTTAAAAACAAGCAGTTCGTCGAAGCATTCACCGCGCGGGGTTATGCGTTTGTGGCGCCCACCGCTCTGCCATGGCTGGAAAGCAAACCCGCCGATTGGTCGGTTCGGGATGGGTGGATTACCTATCCCCGCTCTGATGTCAGGTTTCTCCGTGACGTGCTGGCGGATGTCGTGATCCGTGCAGACGTTAATCCGGACCAGGTGTTACTGACAGGGTTCTCACGAGGTGGTTCCATGGTGTGGGAAGTTGCGTGCCTCGCACCAGATCTGGCGCGCGGCTATGCCCCTGCTTCCGGTGGCTTCTGGCTCCCAATGACCCAAAAGTGCCTCGGGCCAGTTCACATGCTTCACACACACGGTTTCACTGACAAGGTTGTGCCGCTTGAGGGCAGATCAATACACAATGAAGAATTTGATGTCACCATTACCCAGGCCGATATCTGGGAGGGTCTTGCGTTATGGCGCCGAAGAAACGAATGCCAACACAACGCGGCAGAAAACGAAGTGACAGCCAATCTCTGGCGCAAGCGGTGGGAATGCGAACACGGTAGTCTTGAACTCTTTTTGCACGACGGCGGGCACGGCTACCCAAAAGAATGGGGTACGATGACGCTCGACTGGTTCGAAAGCATGGAAAATTGACGAACCACCGAAATCACAATGGTCGTATTCGCTCGGCCTATTTTAGCCCATTGGCTCTGAAGTCACTCCGTGCTGGGTAAAGCTCAATAATCCTTAAAGAAAATTGCTCAGACAGCAGCAATGAGGACACCGGTGCCGACGGCGGACACCAATGCGATCGCGCTGAAGAACAAACGTGGCTGGCCGGAGCGACGGACAATCGAAATATGAATTCTGATCTGGCCTCTAGAGCGCCACGCGCAGGGCGTTGTCGTCCAGCTCATGGTCGGTGACCATCTCCAGCAGGTATTGCAGCTTGATCTTGCAGAAGGGCAGAAGCTCAGACATCGGCCCCTCCCGCGATTGCGATCACGCCCGCGATCTGGTATCCATTCTGTGCAAACTTTTCGATTTGGCCGTTGACGCGGGTGCCAGCCCAGTCAGCGGCCTTTCGGTTTCTAACGGCTTGTTCTCCAAAGAATCCCACCCGAATAGCCGCATAATCCGGATCAAATCCGGAGCGACCGTGAATTGGGGGCAACGTAACACGGGCTAAGTATCTGGATTTATTGGTCGGAGTGAGAGGATTCGAACCTCCGACCCCTGCCTCCCGAAGACAGTGCTCTACCAGGCTGAGCTACACTCCGACCGTGGCGGGTGATCTATACCCGAGGATTTGGATGTGCAAGAGGGATTCTAATATCGCGTTAGGGTTTTCGGCCTGCAAATAGTCTACCCTATTGCTTGCGCCCGAATTCGGCTTCAGGGCAGGGCGGCGGCTTGGTAGAGCCTGACCTTAATTCCACTGTGATCCACGACGGGTCCCGCGGGTAAAAGGGGCAGGCGCGTTGCTCGCGCGAGCGATTGGCTGCTGGTCACGATACCCACCCGCCATCCGCTAAATCGGGCCATCAGTACCTTGCCCAAACTTCCATAGACGGAACGTAAGCGCTTTTCGTCCCCGATTCTTGCACCGTAGGGTGGATTGACGATGACCAGACCTTTGGGTCCGATGGGTGGTTTGATGTCACTGACCGAGCGGCATTGGAAAGCTGTGCGCGCCGCCACACCCGCGAGTTCGGAATTGGCGCTTGCCGCTTCGACGGCGCCTGCATTGCGGTCGGAGCCGTAAAACTGGATACCTGTTTCTTTCACCGAACCGCTCTGACGCATAGCCGCCCAGGCCTCTGGGTCGAAACCGCTCAGGTCTTCAAATGCGAAGCGGCGAGAGCGGCCGGGGTTTAGTCCCAGCGCGATTTCTGCCGCCTCGATGACAAAAGTGCCAGAGCCGCACATAGGGTCCAAGACGGGCTTTGACCCGTCGAACCCGCAGTCGCGCAGGAACATGGCCGCCATCGTTTCGCGCATGGGTGCCTTGGCGACGGCCGGTTTATGGCCGCGTTTGTGCAGAGGCTCGCCAGACGTATCGACGGAAAAGGTGCAGATGTCCTTGTCGATACGCAGCAAAATGCGCAGGCCTGCATCGACCGAGACAGAAGCGCCAAGCGTTTCGGTGATGGCCCGCTCAACCCTCTGGCGAGCGGCTCCGGCATGATAGATGCGGGATTTGCGGCTGGTGGCCTCGACCTTAACCGGGATGTCAGGGCGCAGGAAATCGGTCCAAGGGAACTTTCGAGCGCGTTTGTCCAGTTGTGCCAGGTGAACCGCAGGGAAACTACCCATTCGGACCAGAACCTTGTTGGCTCCGCGAAGACTTAAGTTCGCGCGCCATACGTCGGACCAGTTACCGCGACAGCTCACACCGCCTGAAACGATTTTTGCGCTGGCGAATCCCTTTTCGGTGGCCTCGGCGTGCAGGGGTGCCTCAAGCCCTGGTGTTGCCACCAGAAAAATCTCAAAATCGCTAGTTTGTTCCATTCGGGGTGCTTACACTGGAAGCGCTTCGGGCGCGATACGCAAATTTAACCGGCAAAAAACGGAACACTTCAAAGGAAAGTAACACTCAATAGGCAATTTGAGCGGTAACAGGTTTGCTTTTGGCATCGTCCCCGCGTAAAGGAGCCTCAATCAGAATTTCGCCCGCGGATTTTGGACGCATTTCGACGCTTTTGCGACGACTGCCCGGAAAACCCGCGTTATTGTCGAACCCTGAGAAGGTGTCGGCATAACTGGCGCAGATAAAGAGGCTTGGAAGACCGTAGCGACATGCAAACTTTCAAACTGAAAAAAGGGTTGGAGTTGCCGGTGCAGGGCGCACCGGAACAAACCATCCATCCGGGACCAGAATTCAATTCCGTTGGGGTTTTAGGGGGCGACTATCTTGGCCTGAAACCGCGCATGCTGGTTCAGGAAGGGGACGAAGTTCAACGCGGCACGCCGCTGTTCTGCCATAAAGACGCGCCTGACGCGATGATGGTTGCTCCGCTCAGCGGCAAGGTCGTGGCCATCAATCGCGGCGCTCGCCGTATCTTGCAGAGCGTCGTGATCGAGGTTTCGGCATTTCATGATACGGGGCTTGATTTCTCGGGCGTTGGTGATGCGGACAGCGCCGAGGGAGTAACCGCCAAGCTGTGCGCAGCCGGGTTGTGGACCGCCTTCCGCACGCGGCCCTATTCCAAGATGCCCGCACCGGGCACCAAGCCCGCCGCAATTTTCGTGACGGCGATGGACAGTGAACCTCTGGCTGGGGATGCTGGTGTCATTATTAATGACGCTGCCGAGGCTTTTGCGGCGGGTCTTGCTGCGGTTTCCAAGCTGACCGAGGGCAAAACCTATCTGTGCCATAAAGACGGCACCTCGCTTCCGGGTGCCGACGTGTCGGGTGTCGAGGCGGCGGCATTTTCTGGCCCACACCCTGCGGGGCTGGCAGGAACTCACATCCATTTCCTTGAACCGCTGGCAGGTGACAAGCAGGTCTGGACCATCGGGTATCAGGACGTCATCGCAATCGGTCGCCTTGTGCAAACCGGTCAACTGGATCCTAACATCGTGATCGCTCTGTCTGGCCCCGGAGCGCGCCAGCCGCGCCTGATCCGCACTATCATGGGCGCATCGACCGAAGATCTGACGCAGGACGAAGTCAATGTGGACGGCACCGCGCGTATTATTTCGGGATCAATCCTTTCTGGTCAGCACGCTGACGGTCCGACCGCCTATCTGGGTCGCTTCGCACGCCAGATCACCATCATCCGCGAGGATGCTGATCAGATCCCGATGGGCTGGATCCGTCCGATGCCCTCGAAATTCGCGGTACAGCCGGTGCTGGGTTCGGCCTTTGCCAAAAAGCTCTACTCGCTCACCTCGAACCTGAACGGCGGACGCCGAGCAATGGTGCCCACTGGCACGTTCGAAGAGCTGATGCCGCAGGATTATCTGCCAACGCAGTTGCTGCGCGCTCTGCTGGTGATGGATACCGACTCCGCACAGGCGCTGGGTGCGCTGGAGCTGGACGAAGAGGACCTGGGCCTTGTCGGCTTTGCCTGTCCGGCGAAATATGAATACGGGCTGGCGCTGCGCGACTGCCTGTCCAAGATTGAAAAGGAGGGCTGAGCCGAATGGGTTTGCGCAGCTTCTTTGACCGGATCGAGCCGAACTTTACCAAGGGCGGCAAGTACGAAAAACTTTTCCCCATCTACGAGATGGTGGAAAGCTTCATCTACACTCCGAAAACTGTAACCTCCGTCGCACCCCACGCACGGTCCTATGTGGATATGAAGCGGATCATGACCTATGTCGTGATAGCGACGATCCCCTGTATTCTGTGGGGGATGTGGAACACCGGTTATCAGGCCAACTCGGCGATTGCGGCCCTTGGGGCGGACTCGGCGACCGGCTGGCGGATTGCCCTGTTGCAAATGTTCGGCATTTCTCTGGACCCGTCCAGTATCTTTGCCAACACCGTGCACGGCTTGCTTTACTTCTTGCCAATCTACATCGTCACACTGGTTGCAGGCGGTATCTTTGAGGTAATCTTTGCCACGGTCCGCGGCCATGAGGTGAACGAAGGTTTTCTTGTAACCTCAATGCTTTACACCCTGATCATGCCAGCAACCACGCCCTTGTGGCAGGTCGCTCTGGGCATCATCTTCGGTGTCGTGATTGGCAAAGAGGTGTTTGGCGGCACCGGCAAGAACTTCCTCAACCCCGCGCTTGTGGGCCGGGCATTCCTGTACTTTGCCTATCCGGCGCAGATGTCGGGTGACGCGGTCTGGACACCGGTCGACGGCTTCTCGGGCGCGACAGCGCTGGCCGTATCCGCTGCCGATGGTATGCAAGCGCTGGCCGCAGAGGGTATCACCTGGTGGAGCGCGTTCTATGGCACCATTCAGGGCAGCTTCGGCGAGACCTCGACGCTGGCCTGTATCATCGGTCTGGCGTTCTTGCTGATAACCAAAATTGCCAATTATCGTCTGATCGTAGGTTGTCTGGCTGGGACAATTGCGTTCACCTGGCTGCTGAACCTGATCGGGTCGAACACTAACCCGATGTTCGCTATGCCCTGGTACTGGCATGTTGTGCTGGGCGGTTATGCCTTTGGTCTGGCATTCATGGTGACTGAACCGGTCTCCGCCAGCCACACCAATCTGGGCCGTTACATCTACGGCGCGCTGATCGGCGTCATGGTCGTGTTGATCCGTGTGGTGAACCCGGCATTCCCCGAAGGTATGATGCTGGCCATCCTGTTCGGCAACGTCTTTGCACCGCTGATCGACTATTTCGTCGTTCAGGCAAACATCAAACGGAGGGCGCGTCGCCATGTCTGATACGCAATCCCCAGAACCCAAGGGCGCGATTGCCAAGTTTCTGGCGGCCTCGCCGGATTCCGTCGGAAAGACGATCTTCGTCGCTGTCGCAGTCTGTCTTGTCGCCTCGATGGTGGTTTCCGCCGCAGCTGTCAGCCTTCGCCCGGTGCAAGAAGCCAACAAGCTGAAGGACAAGCAGGTTAACGTACTGCAAGTGGCGGGCGTTTATGAGCCCGGTATCAACGTGACCGAAGCTTTCGCCGCATTTGAACCGCATGTGCTGGAACTGGCGACCGGCGACTTTGTCGATGAACAGTTCGACCCTGCCACCTTCGACGATCAGGCTGCCGCCAGCGATCCTGAGCTGAGTGTTGCGCTGGACGATGACCCGGCAGGGATCGGGCGTCAGGCAAAATACCGCGTGATCTACCTGCTACGCGACGATGCGGGTGATCTGGATAAGGTGATCCTGCCGCTGCATGGCTACGGTCTGTGGTCCACGCTCTATGGCTTTATCGCGCTGGAAAACAACGGCAACGACATCTTCGGCCTGCAGTTCTATCAGCACGGCGAAACCCCCGGCCTTGGCGCCGAGGTTGACAATCCGCGCTGGAAAGCGCTGTGGAGCGGCAAGAAATTGCGCGACGATGCCGGTGATCTGCAGATTACCGTGTCCAAGACGCAGCCCGCAGCCGGTCCCGACTTCTACGTGGACGCTCTGGCTGGTGCCACGCTGACCTCGGTCGGTGTCGATAACCTTGTTAAATTCTGGATGGGTGACGCGGGCTATGGTCCGTTCCTGGCCAAACTGCAAGCAGGAGAGTTCTGATGTCCCAGACAAAGAAAGAGCTGTTGGTCGACCCACTTGTCGACAACAACCCGATCACCCTGCAGGTGCTGGGCATCTGTTCCGCGCTGGCGGTGACCTCGTCGCTGCAGGTGGCCTTTGTGATGGCACTGGCGGTGACTTTCGTAACCGGCTTTGCGTCGATGTTCATCTCGATGCTGCGCAACCAGATTCCCGGCTCGATCCGGATCATCGTTCAGATGGTGATCATCGCCTCGCTGGTGATCCTGGTGGATCAGATTCTTAAGGCCTATGCCTTCCAGATCTCTAAAACACTGTCGGTTTTTGTCGGGCTGATCATCACCAACTGTATCGTGATGGGCCGCGCCGAAGCGTTTGCTATGAAGAACCCACCGATGGCCTCCTTCATCGACGGTGTCGGCAACGGTCTGGGCTATGGCCTGATCCTGATGCTTGTCGGCTTTATCCGCGAACTGTTCGGCTCAGGCAGTCTGTTCGGCGTGACCATCCTGCAGACGGTGAACAATGGTGGCTGGTACGTGCCCAACGGCCTGCTGCTGCTCCCGCCCTCGGCCTTCTTCGTGATTGGCCTGCTGATCTGGGCCTTCCGGACATGGAAGCCGAACCAGGTCGAAGAACGTGAATACAAAATCCAGCAGGTAGAGGCACACTGATGGAAGGGCTTATCTCTCTGGCCGTAAAGGCCATCTTTGTTGAAAACCTCGCGCTCAGCTTCTTCCTCGGTATGTGTACTTTCATCGCCGTGTCCAAGAAGATTTCGACTGCGCTGGGTCTGGGCATTTCGGTGATGGTCGTGCAGGCGATCACCGTGCCCGCGAACAACCTGTTGCTCAGCTATCTGCTGAAGCCGGGCGCGTTGGCCTGGGCCGGTTTCCCGGATGTGGACCTGACGTTCCTTGGCCTGATCTCGTATATCGGCGTGATCGCGGCGATGGTGCAGATCCTCGAGATGATCCTGGATAAGTACTTCCCACCGCTCTACAACGCGCTGGGGATCTTCCTGCCGCTGATCACGGTGAACTGCGCCATCCTGGGCGGTTCGCTGTTCATGGTGGAACGTGACTATAACTTTGCCGAAGCCGCTACCTATGGTCTGTCTTCAGGTTTCGGTTGGGCGTTGGCAATCACCGCGATGGCAGGCGTTCGGGAAAAACTGAAATACTCGGACATCCCCGACGGTCTGCAGGGCCTTGGCATCACCTTCATCACCGCGGGACTTATGGCGATGGCCTTCATGTCCTTCTCGGGCGTGAAACTGTAAGGAGAGGTCAATGGAAACGTTTAGCCTTGGCGTAATCCTTTTCACGCTGATCGTTCTGGCGTTGGTCGCCATTATCATGGCCGCGCGCTCGCGCCTGGTATCGACCGGAAACGTCGACATCACCATCAACGGTGAGAAGACCATTTCGGTTCCGGCGGGCGGCAAACTGCTGCAAACACTGGCGGCCGAAAAACTCTTCGTCCCATCGGCTTGCGGCGGTGGCGGCACTTGTGCGCAATGCCGGGTGAAAGTGCATTCAGGCGGCGGGTCGATCTTGCCGACCGAGGAAAGCCATATCACCAAGCGCGAAGCTGCTTGCGGCGACCGCCTGTCCTGCCAGGTTGCGGTCAAGCAGGACATGAATATCGAAGTCCCCGAAGAGGTCTTTGGCGTCAAGAAATGGGAGTGCACCGTTCGGTCCAATGAGAATGTGGCGACCTTCATCAAGGCGCTGACACTGGACCTGCCCGAGGGCGAGGATGTGAATTTCCGCGCTGGCGGCTACATCCAGATCGAAGCGCCTGCTCACCAACTGGCCTATACCGATTTCGATGTCGAGGAGGAGTACCGCGAGGATTGGGATCGCTTCAATCTGTGGCAGTACAAATCCGTTGTGAACGAACCGATCGAGCGCGCCTATTCAATGGCGAACTATCCGGATGAAAAGGGTATGATCATGCTCAACGTCCGGGTCGCGTCGCCGCCTCCGGGGTCCGAAGGTATCCCGCCGGGTCAGATGTCGTCATACATCTTCAACCTGAAACCGGGCGACAAAGTCACAATCTCGGGTCCGTTTGGTGAGTTTTTCGCCCGCGAGACCGAGAAAGAGATGGTGTTTATCGGTGGTGGCGCCGGTATGGCGCCGATGCGCAGCCACATCTTCGATCAGCTCAAGCGGCTTGAGAACCGCAACCGCAAGATCAGCTTCTGGTACGGCGCGCGGTCCAAAAAAGAGATGTTCTTTGTCGAGGACTTCGACACGCTGGCCGAAGAGTTTGACAACTTCGAATGGCATGTTGCCCTGTCGGACGCACAGCCCGAGGATGACTGGAAAGGCTATACCGGCTTCATCCACAACGTCTTGTTCGAGGAATACCTCAAGAACCACCCGGCGCCCGAGGATTGCGAATACTACATGTGTGGTCCGCCAATCATGAACCAGTCTGTGATCAACATGCTGCTGGATCTGGGCGTGGATCGCGAAGACATCATGCTCGACGATTTCGGCGGGTAAGAAACGAAAAACCGGCGCATCCAGCGCCGGTTTTTTCATTCAGGCAGGCTTATTGTAGTAGTCGCGATACCACGCGACAAATTCCTTCATTCCGGTCGCGATGTCCGTTTTAGGTTTATAACCGGTCAGTTTTTGCAGCAAACTGGTGTCTGCCCATGTCGCAGGCACATCCCCTTTCTGCATCGGCATATAGTTACGCACCGCTTTTTTGCCGAGCGCCTCTTCAATCGCCTCAATGAAATCAAGCAGGCGAACTTTCTCTGAATTGCCAATATTGACGATCCGGAACGGTGCGACCGGCGACAGACTGTCACCTTGCGCGATATCGTCCTTGCTCTGCGGACGGACCGGCACTGCGTCGATCAGCAAGCGTATCCCCTGAACAAGATCGTCGACATAGGTAAAATCACGGTACATGTCACCGTTGTTGTAGATGTCGATGGGCCGGTCATTCAGGATCGCGTCGGTAAATTTGAAATACGCCAGATCGGGGCGCCCCCAGGTGCCGTAGACGGTGAAGAACCGAAACATGGTTGTAGGCTGGTTCCACAAATGGGCGTATGAATGTCCCATCGCTTCATTGGCTTTTTTCGTGGCTGCGTAGATTGTCAGCTGATTATCGGCTTTGTCCGTTTCGGCAAAGGGCATATCCTCATTTGCGCCGTAGATCGAAGATGTCGAGGCCATCAGCAGATGCTCAACCTCATGCTGACGCGCCACTTCCATCACGTTGAACGTGCCGACAACATTCGACTCGACATAGCTGCGGGGGTGTTCAAGGCTGTAGCGTACGCCGGCCTGAGCGGCGAGGTGAATGATCACCTCAGGCTCAAACTCATCTGCGACTTGCATCAACCGCTCGTGATTTTCCAGCAAATCTTCGGTTGCCGTAAAACCGGGCGTCTGCAACAGCATCTGGTGACGGCGCTTTTTCAGGGTGACATCGTAGTAGTCCGTCATGCCGTCGTAACCATGCACGCGGAACCCTTCGGATAGCAGGAGTTTTGCCAGATGGAACCCGATGAACCCTGCCGTTCCCGTGACCAGTACCCGTTTCATGCAACCCTCGACCGCAACCCAGACTATTTAGACATCAGGGATACTTTCACCAGGGCAAGGTCAAGGAAAATCTCCCGGCAACGACCGCCAAACAAGCACGAATTGGTTTTGATGCCGGTCACAGGATTGTTCACAAACACCGATTGCGTCCGACATTGTGGAAGAGTAGGCATCAGACACCATGGTACGGGATTGGATTAAAAGGACTTTCGGCCGGTGCGGAGCCCAGGATGAGGCAATGCCGGTGTCCACAATTGCGCCGGACCAACGGTTTTTTGCCATTGGTGATATTCACGGAAGGCTGGACTTGTTGCAGTCTCTGATGTCCCGTCTGGAATCCGACTGTCCTCTGGTTTTTGCCGGCGATTATATTGACCGCGGAGCCCACAGCGCGGAAGTGTTGCGCCTTTTGCATCATCTCAGCCTTGCCGATGACAGATCTGTGTTTTGCCTGCAGGGCAATCATGAAGACATGTTGCTGAGTTTTTTGGATAATCCGGAACAGGTTGGACCGCATTGGTTGCGAAACGGTGGGGCACACACATTGGCCTCTTTTGGCATTAGCGGCGTTGACACAACCTTGATGCGAGCAAGATCAGGGGCGATTGCCAGACGCCTGCGGCAAGCGATGGGCCAGGAATTGCTGGTCTGGTTGCGGGAACGACCCCTGACCTGGACAAGTGGAAATGTCACCGTTGTACATGCCGGGCTCGACCCAACCGCTGCGGTCGATGATCAACTGAGCCAGGTCTGCCTTTGGGGGCACCCGAAATTTTTCAGGCAACGCCGTCAGGACGGCCAATGGGTGGTACATGGCCATACAATCGTTGAATCGCCGCAGGTCCATAACGGGGTCGTTTCCATCGACACCGGCGCTTTTTTCAGCGGCCGTTTAACCGCCGCCGAAATTCGCAAGGAAAACGTCCGGTTTATCTCAACCGAAATACCACCGGGCTAAGCCAGCGGGCTGGGCTAGCCGACAATCATCTGCTTCATCCGCAGCGCTTCGTACTCCAGTTCCTTCAGACGGAAATGAACCACGTCGCCAATCGTAATGATGCCGCGCAGGTTGCCGTCGCTCAGAACCGGCATGTGGCGGAAACGCCCTTCGGTCATGGATTTCAGCACATCGTTCAGATAATCTTCTGGCGTACACGTGTGGACCTCACGGGTCATTAGATCTTCGACTGACTGCGGCAGAGTCTGCCCAGGCGTGTCCGCCATGCGCCGAACGATGTCACGCTCGGAAAGGATACCTTGCAGGGCTCCGTTCTGATCGGTCACGACTACCGCGCCGATATGCTTCTCTTTGAGGGTATTCACGACCGAGTGGATCGTGTCATTCGGGCGCACCGCAAAAACCGCATCCCCTTTGCCCTCAAGCAGTTTGGCCACTGTTGTCTGAGAGTGCGACAAGTTGGATTCAACCGACTGGCTGTGGGTGGATTTATCGGCCTTGTCGCCACGTGTGGGGGGCTGATATGAGGTTGGGGCCATAGGCAATCTCCTCTTATTCCTGAGATGGCTTTGCCTCTACCTTACCGCAGCCAAACGGCCTGTATAGGGTGCAAATGCGCCAGCAGGGAAAAACTGCTGCAAAACAAGGATATCCGCCCTGTTGTCTGACCTGTACCTGACCCCGCCCATTGCAGCGCTGATTTTCTTTGCAGTCGTTGTCTGCGGGCATAATTTCCGAATGACCTGGAAGCAGCAGGCGCCCGGGTGGCAGAAAAAAGCCTGGCTGTTCGGGTTGCCGGCGGGCCTCGGTCTGTTGGTCCTTGGCTTCCTGCCCCTGAAGCTCTGATGTCGGTTTGACTCTGTGGGGGGGGGCTGGCATACGCCGGGCACGGTTTTCCTCAGGAGGTCCCTCAATGCGCCTTTTGCCTGTTCTGGCTGTTGCGACACTTGTTTCCGGCTGTTTGTTCGACAAGGAACCCGAGGTGGTGCGCCTGTCCGGTGAAACGATGGGGACAACGTTCAACATTACGGCAATCGGCACGGATATGGACGAGGACGCTTTGGCCGCGTCTGTTGAAGAAACCCTGGCAGAAGTCAACGCCAAGATGTCCAACTGGGACCCGAATTCCGAGGTCTCGACCTTTTCCGCCTCGACCAGTACCGAACCTGTACAGGTATCGGATGAGTTTGCCACAGTCATCGCGGCTGCGAATGAGGTGCATGAGAAATCCGGCGGTACATTTGATGTGACCCTCGGCCCGCTGATCGAGCTTTGGGGTTTTGGCCCCCGAAAGCCTGAAGACCCGGTCCCTTCGGATATCGAGATTCAGGCCGCGCTGGACAGTGTCGGCCAGTCCCGGCTGCTGAAACTGGATCGTGAAAACGGCATTCTGTCCAAGTCGGACGCTGGTGTTGGCATCAACCTGTCCGCAATCGCCAAAGGGTATGGCATAGATGCCGTCGCCGGTACTCTGCGTGATGCGGGGATCGAAAACTACATGGTCGAAATTGGCGGTGACCTTGTGACCATGGGCGACAACGACAAAGGCGAGGCCTGGCGGATCGGGATAGAAAAGCCGGAGGCCGGGGCCCAAAACCTGCAGTTGATCGTTGAGCTGGAAGATCGGGGGATGGCAACCTCTGGTGACTACAAGAACTTCTTCGAACAGGATGGAGTGCGGTATTCGCATATCATCGACCCGACCACCGGGCGACCGATCACGCACCGGACGACTTCAGTTACCGTGCTGGCCGACAACGCTATGATGGCGGATGCCTGGGCGACCGCGATGCTGGCGCTGGGTCAGGAAAAGGGGCTTGAACTGGCAGAAAAGCACAAACTTGCCGTTTATTTCATTTCGCGGGATGTGACAGGAGGCGACGATGCCTATATCACGGTACACAGCACCGCGTTCAAAGACGCATTGGGCACCAACTGACGGGTAGGATCAGATATGAGCACCTTTATTCTGGCCTTCGTTCTGCTGTTGATCATTATAGTCGGCATGTCGCTCGGCGTTATGCTGATGGGTAAGACCATCAAGGGCAGCTGCGGGGGGCTGAACGCTATTTCCGGTGCGGATAAATGCGTGGTCTGTCAAAAGGACGTCGATCCCAACAGTCCGCTGCGCGATAAGTTGCAATGCAAACGGGCCAGAAAGATGGTCGAAAATATGGGTGAGTGACCTCAGCCAAAACGCGACAATTCCTTGTATCGCCCAGGCTGTTTGATGCTTAGGGGCTAAACCTTAAGCACAGTAACGGGCGAATTGCTGCGGTGTTAGCCACTGTTCCAGTTGTGAAAAGTTTTCAATTCGCTCTGACAGGTTTTTCGGGTTTATCCGCCGGTAGGTAATCTCAGCTTCTTCCGGTTGCTCTTGCAAGTGACCAATAATTGCTTCCGCACCTTCAAACGGGTGCTGAGCAATATGTTCTTCGTAAGACAGAACCAACCCGCCCCGGCTGCTGATTTCTTCCGAAATTTGCTGCTCGATGATCTCAACCTCTGACAGCCAATCGGAGACCGACCGGTACTTGATTCCGTAAGCTGTGTCATAAACTAAGTAGGGCACCCGAATACTGACAGGCTCGGGCTCATCTTCCACCCTGTAGTTGTGCCTGCTTCTCCGCCTGGCCTCCATTGCCGAAACCAGCCGTTCAATGTGGTTTTTTCGGTGTAGGAACATCAATGGCCAGTTTGAGACATCTGCCAAATTTTGTATCGAGTCCGCTACTCCTGAACCGAATATGCCTTTGACGTGAAGCTGCCTGGTCTTTATCTCAACGCCAAGAATGGGGCGGAAGACGTGCTCTCGCCTATCACTCAAAAAGTCTCGCCAATGTAAATCGCCGTTTGAGCCCAGCTGCTTAATCAGGCCCTTGCCGGTAAACACTTCGCCCTGCCAGGCGATTCTGGAGTGCTGGCCAATAAGGCCACCCAGAACAGTCGAACCACAGCGCCCCGGATGCACAAGTATTGCCAGGCTGGACATTTCTTTTTGCATCTTTCGTGTGGATCCCGTCTGTCTGACTGCTCCGACAATTGTCAGATTTCAGGCATAAACACACCAACTTTTTCCGAGTTGCAAACATTGTTTCCAGGTCGGCCGTAATAATATTCAAAGACAATTTACGCGATCGGAAATCCTGCGCTTCTGTGTGGGGGCGACTCATGTTCTAATCGCGGCCAGTCTATGAAATTTTGGCAAACTGCATGAACATCCTCTTTATCATGTTTGATCAACTGCGCTGGGATTACCTGAGCTGCTACGGTCACCCGCATCTGAACACCCCTAATATCGACCGTCTGGCCTCGAAAGGCGTGCGGTTCAACCGCGCCTATATCCAGTCTCCGATTTGCGGCAGTTCTCGTATGTCGACCTATACAGGGCGCTATGTACATTCGCACGGGGCCTCGTGGAACGGCATTCCCCTGAAGGTGGGTGAGATGACCATGGGCGACCACCTGCGCAAGGCGGGGATGGATTGCTGGCTGGTCGGCAAAACCCACATGCGGGCCGATGCTGAGGGGATGGCGCGGCTAGGTCTGGAACCCGACAGCCTTATCGGCGCGCGGGTTGCCGAATGCGGGTTCGACGTGTTCGAGCGCGATGATGGCATGCTGCCCGAGGGGCCAGATGGCTATTATGACCCGAACGGCGCGAAGGAATATAACAAGTACCTTACTGCCAAAGGCTATGAAAGTGATAACCCCTGGCACGATTTTGCCAATTCCGGGCTGGATGCGGATGGCAACGTGCTGTCCGGCTGGTTCCTGAAAAACTCGTCCGGGCCCGCAAATATCGCCGAAGAAGACAGCGAGACCCCCTATCTTACCGGGCGCGGTATGGAGTTTATGGAAACGCATGACGGCCCGTGGTGCTGCCACCTGAGCTTTATCAAACCGCACTGGCCTTACATCGTGCCGGATCCCTATGCCTCGATGTACGGACCCGAACATGTGCTGCCGGTAGTACGATCCGAGGCCGAGCGTCAGAGCGCGCATCCGGTGCTCAAGGCGTTTATGGATACAAAGGTCGGGCAGGCGTTTTCACGGCAGGATGTGCGCGACGCGGTGATCCCGGCCTATATGGGGCTGATCAAACAGGCCGACGACCAGATGGGCCGCCTGTTCGATTGGATGGAAAAAACCGGTCGGATGGAAGACACCATGATCGTGCTGACCTCGGATCACGGTGATTTTCTGGGCGACCATTGGATGGGCGAAAAGACCTTCTTTCATGACGCGTCAACCAAGGTACCCTTGATCATCTACGACCCGTCGCCTCAGGCAGATGCGACGCGCGGCGCCGTCAGCGACGCCTTGGTCGAATCCATCGACCTTGCCCTTACCTTTGTAGATGCGGCTGGGGGTGAAATCGCGGGTCACATCCTCGAAGGTCAGTCCCTGCTGCCGATTTTGCATGGAAATCAATCGGAGACGCCCCGAGACGTCGTGGTCTGTGAATACGACTATTCGGCTTCACCTGTTGCGGACATGTTGCATGCCTCGGTTCGGGATGCGGTGATGTTCATGGTTGCGAACAAAAAATGGAAGTTGATCCATTGCGAAGGTGGCTATCGGCCTATTCTGTTTGACCTTGAAAATGATCCGGACGAGTTGACCGATCTGGGTGATAGTGCAGACCATGCCGAAATTATCGCCGAGATGTACGATCACCTTTTCGCCTGGGCCCGCCGCCAGTCGCAGCGCACAACACGCTCGGAACAGCAGTTGATCGAGATGCGGACAAAAAGCCGGGGCAGGGGAGTCGTCGTCGGTATTTATGACGAAAACGATGCGCCGCTGGACCTGACCGTGAAGTACCGTGGACGCAAAACCCGCCCGTATCGGGAATATACCGGCAAGGATTAGATCCCGCGGCATTAAATCTGAATAGCCAGCACCAAAAGGCGGTTCACCCGCCGAAGGTCAGACGATACAAGACGGGCAAAGAGCAGAAAACCGGAGAGCCGAAATGACCGCCCCCAAACCCGTTGTCCTTTGTATACTTGATGGTTGGGGGCTGTCCGAGAATACAGAGGCCAACGCGCCTTATCTTGCCAACACTCCGACGTTCGACGCGATCATGGCAAACGGACCCCACGCGACGCTGATCACGCATGGGCCTGATGTCGGCCTGCCCAGCGGGCAAATGGGCAATTCCGAGGTCGGGCATACCAATATCGGTGCAGGGCGCGTGGTTGCCATGGATCTGGGGCAGATCGATCTTGCGATTGAAGATGGATCGTTTTTCGAGAATGACGCACTTCAGGACTTTATCGCCAAGGTGAAGGCCGCGAACGGTACGGCGCATCTGATGGGGCTGGTGTCTGACGGCGGGGTGCACGGCCAATTGAACCATATAATTGCTGCAGCCAAGGCCATAACGGATGCGGGCGTTCCTGTGGCGCTGCACGCAATTACTGACGGACGAGACGTGGCGCCGAAATCTGCCTTCTCTTACATTGCCGAACTCGAAGATCGGCTGCCTGAAGGTGCGCGTGTTGTTTCCGTCAGCGGGCGTTATTTCGCGATGGATCGTGACAATCGTTGGGAACGTGTTGGCGAAGCGTATGACGCAATTATCAAAGGTCAGGGCCGTCACGCAAAGACTGCGCACGGGTCTGTGGACCACGCCTACAACCAGTCGGAATCCGATGAGTTCATCGTTCCTACGGTATTGAATGACTATAATGGCGTTCAGAACGGAGACGGGTTCTTCTGCCTCAACTTTCGCGCCGACCGCGCCCGTGAGATCCTGCGGGCGATAGGCGAGCCAGGATTTTCGGATTTCGACACCGGCCCGCGCCCTCAGTTATCCGCCATGCTGGGAATGGTTGAATACTCCGACGGTCACAACGCTTACATGACGACGGTTTTCCCCAAACGAGACATTGTGAACACATTGGGTGAATGGGTTGCCAAACAGGGTCTGCGCCAGTTCCGGCTGGCCGAGACCGAGAAATACCCCCATGTCACCTTCTTTCTGAACGGCGGCAAGGAAACGCCCGAAGTGGGTGAAGACCGCTATATGCCGAAATCGCCCAAGGTGGCGACCTATGATCTGCAACCCGAAATGTCCTCGGTCGAAGTAACAGCAAAATTTGTTGAGGCCATTGAGGCGGGCTATGATCTGATCGTCACCAACTATGCCAACCCGGACATGGTCGGACACACGGGTTACCTGCAAGCGGCGATCAAGGCCTGTGAAGCGGTGGATCATGGATTGGCGCAGGTGGTCGCCGCGCTTGAAAAGGCCGGTGGAGCGATGATTGTCACAGCCGACCATGGCAATTGCGAGGTGATGGTCGATCCGGAAACCGGCGGGCCGCATACCGCGCATACTCTGAACCCGGTACCGGTGGCTCTGGTTGGTGGCCCCAAGGGGGCAACGCTGCGGAATGGGCGCCTCTCTGATCTGGCGCCGACATTGCTGGACCTTATGGGTGTGGAACAGCCGCCTGAAATGACAGGAAAGAGCCTTTTGTCATGAAGCTGCGCGCGCTTTTTGTGGCGATGCTGTTTTCGACGCCGGTAAGCGCCCAGACTGATCCATCTACGGCTGCGCTAAGCGCGGCGCAGATGTTGGAGCAGGCCTCGGTTGCCCTGATCGAAGCCGATAACGCCCGTGACCGGGTGCGTGCGCTGACCGAGACAATACAGGCCTATGAAGCCGGGTTGACCGCGATGCGCGCCGGCTTGCGCAGTGCCGCAACACGCGAAGCGCAACTGACGGCGGAGCTGCGCGCCCGTGAAAAGGAAATCGCGCAGTTGCTGGGCGTATTGCAAACCATTGAAACGACAGCGCCACCGGTTTTGATGTTGCACCCGACCGGCCCGCTTGGCTCTGCACGTGCGGGCATGATGCTGTCCGAGGTCACGCCGGCTCTGAACGCCAGCGCCCAGGCCCTGGCCCATGATCTGCAGGAGGTTCAGACGTTGCGGCAGTTGCAGCAAAGCGCCTCGGAAACTCTGACCGAAGGCCTGACCGGAGTTCAGACTGCACGCACAAAGCTGAGCACGGCAATCGCCGACCGCACGGACCTGCCGCGCCGCTTTGTCGAAGATCCGGTGCGGACGGCGATCCTGATCTCGTCGACGGAAACACTGGAGGGCTTTGCCAGCGGTCTGTCCGAAATTTCCGAAGGCGAGATTGCGGAAACCAACGCTGATATTTCTGACCAAAAGGGGCGTATAGCCATGCCGGCCCAGGGTGTGCTGCTGCATCGCGCCGGAGAGACGGATGCAGCAGGAATCAAGCGTCCGGGCGTGGTGTTGGGCACCCGTCCGCGTGCGATTGTTACCTCGCCGACCGCTGCCACGATTCGCTATCGCGGGCCCTTGCTGAATTTGGGGAATCTGGTGATACTCGAGCCGCAACCCGGATTATTATTTGTGTTTTCAGGCCTGCAGGAGGTCTATGGAAACACCGGGCAGGTAATTCCTGAAGGCACCCCGGTGGGCCTGATGCCCGGTGAAACGCCCGAAATAGGCGCTATTTTGTCAACAAGCAGTGATGGCACTGGAACTGACCGGTCAGAAACGCTCTATATAGAGGTAAGACAAGATAACAGCCCCGTGGACCCGGAATCTTGGTTCCGGACCAGCAAGGATGGATAAACGAGTATGAAGAAATTTGTGATGGCCGCTCTGGCCGGAACCGTGGCAGGTGTAATCGCAACCACCCAGATCGCAGGCCCGTTGCTGGCGCAGGAAGCCGAAAGCAAGGCCAGCGTCTATGAACAACTGGACCTGTTCGGTGACATTTTCGAACGCATCCGCGCACAATACGTCGAAGAGGTCGAACCCGAAGAGCTGATCGAAGCCGCCATCGATGGCATGCTGACCTCGCTTGACCCACATTCCAGCTATCTGTCGCCCGATGATGCAGAACAGATGCGTGTGCAGACGCGTGGCGAATTTGGTGGATTGGGGATCGAGGTCACTCAGGAAGAGGGCTATGTCAAAGTCGTTTCGCCGATTGACGATACCCCGGCGGATGAGGCCGGAATCGAAGCTGGCGATTTCATCACCCATGTCGATGGCGAAAGCATCCTGGGCCTGACGCTGGACAAAGCAGTAGATCTGATGCGCGGCCCCGTCGGGTCGGAAATCGTGATCACTGTGGTGCGTGAAGGCGAGCAGGAGCCCTTTGACGTCACCATCATCCGCGACACTATCAAGCTGACGGCCGTCCGCGCCCGGACTGAGGGCACCAGTGTCGTGCTGCGTGTCACCACGTTCAACGATCAGACCTTTCCCAACCTTCAGGAAGGATTGGCGGAGCAAATTGAAGAGGTTGGTGGCATAGAAAAAGTCAACGGCGTTGTTCTGGACCTGCGGAACAATCCGGGCGGATTGCTTACTCAGGCCATCAAGGTCTCGGATGCCTTTCTGAATGAGGGCGAGATCGTATCGACCCGCGGGCGTGACCCCAGCGAAGGCGAACGGTTCAACGCGACGCCGGGCGATCTGGCCGAAGGCAAACCAATTGTTGTTCTGATCAACGGAGGCTCGGCCTCGGCGTCCGAGATTGTTGCCGGCGCGCTGCAGGATCATCGCAGGGCCATCGTTGTGGGCACAAAGAGCTTTGGCAAAGGGTCCGTTCAGACGGTCATGCCACTGCGTGGCGACGGCGCGATGCGCCTGACCACGTCGCGCTACTACACACCTTCGGGCCGTTCGATCCAGGCACTTGGTGTCAGCCCCGACATCATCGTCGAGCAACCGCGCCGCGTGCCGGAGGAAGAGGAAGAGGCAAGCAACGCCCGCACCCGGTCTGAGGCCGACCTGCGCGGCAGCCTGAACAATGACAGCCTGAGCGAAGACGAAATCCGTCAGATCGAGGAAGACCGAGCCCGGGCCGAAGCCACCGCGGAACTGCGGGAAGAAGATTACCAATTGGCCTATGCCATCGACATCCTCAAAGGTCTGACGGCCTTTAATCCGAACGGGCCGTCACAATAAAAAAATTGGGCCGCCGGATTGGGCGGCCCTTTTCCCATGGGTGGTTAACTTTCCACCTTATGTAATTGTTCCTCATCCAGCATCATGGCCAGAATGACACCGACCGAGACGGAAACGGTCGCAAAGATGAAAGCCATGTTCATTCCGGTGTCAAAGGCGGAGGCTATGGCTGTTCTGACCTTTTCAACCTCGGCTGAACTCAGTTTTTCGATGACCGCCTGGGCTGACGGGTTAGAAAGCGTGCCGGCATTTATGGTTCGTTGATCTGCCTCAGACATTTCGATCCCTGCGGCTGTAAGGCGGTCACCCAGACTGCGCAGACTGGAAAGGTACATTATCGCGGTGGCGAAGGCGACTGAAATGGCACCGTAGACTAGATGCGTCATAAAACTAAGCCCGCCGACCAGACCGGCGCGTTCCGGCTTTACCGCGCAGACTGCGGCGGTGCCCGACGGGCCAACTGTCAATGTTGCTCCAAGCCCGATCATGGCCATGCCTGGAAGGATCTGAAAATACCCAAGCCCGGCAGGCATCACAACAACGCTGGCCGCTCCGATCGTGGCGCACAGGTAACCCCAGATCAAAAGGCGCTTGGGACCAAAATCGTTATAAAGTCTGCCCGAGACAATTGACCCGACAGCCAGAAGAATCGTCAGCGGAGCCAACCCAAACGCCGATTCCAGGGTTGACCACCCCAGAACCTTTTGCATGTATTGCGGGAAGTACATCAATCCGACGAAAGCGGCCGATACATTAAACATATTCAGTCCCAGCGTGATCCGGAATTCACGGTTCTGCATCATCTGTGGCAGCAAAAGTGGCTCTTTCACGCGTTTTTCTACCTTGGGGAACAGGAAAAACAGCACCGCACTGACGAAAAACAGCATAAGCAGCGGGATCGAGGTCCACCCCCAATCCGCCCCCACATCCAGCCCGTAAAGCAGCAGAAGAACGGCAAAGGACAGGATGCCCATGCCCGCAAAGTCGATATGTTCACCCTGCTTGTGCTGAGTTTCGCGCTGCATCAAGACCAAGGCGGTGACCATCGAAATGGTTGAGAACACGACATTCGCCAGAAAGAACAGCCGCCAATCCCCAACATTCACCGCTGTCCCGCTGATCAGTGGGCCGAAAACGTTGCCACAGGTGACACCTGCCAGGATCAGTCCCATGATCATCGCCCGATGTTCTGGGCGAGAGACTTTGGTCGCGCCGAAAGCCAAGGTGCATGGCCAGACGCAGCCCGCCCCAATCCCCTGTAATGCCCGGGCAGCAACCAAAAAATCCAGAGTGGGAGACACAAAGCACATGATGGATGAAAACAGAAAGATCGACAGACCGATCAGCATCATCTTGCGGTGCCCGAACATGTCGCCCATTCGACCTCCGGCCACCATGGTCATGGCGAAGAACAGGGCGTAGATGTTCAGCACCCACTGGGTGCTGGTGATGTCTGAATCAAAGCTGCTTTCTATGGCCGGAACCAGTATCAGAGCACCGGTAAAGTCGATGCCGATCCCAAATCCAGTCACCATCAGCGCGATGACTTTGACTATGCTGCTTCGGTCCATGAGCCTGCCCACGTTGCTGCGGATGGCTCAATGATGCATGTAAATCGCTCAAAAGATAGAAATTTGACCCGGCAAAGCGCTCTGGATGTTCAGTCCCCGGGGCGCTGCACCCTCCGAAATGCCCGTTTCAGCATGTCCAGTTCGGCCCGCAGCAATTCGACTTCGGCCCGCAAGTCATCCGCGGCTGGGGTCCCCGCGATAATTGTGAAATCACCCAGTTTTTGCGTTGTCGCCGTGTCGGCTATGACAAAACAATGCACGCCGTCAGACAGCGCAGCGAGGGGCACTGGGACACTCAATTCCCAACCGTTGTCTGCTGCGCTCATACTGACGCCCTCAAGAACCTGACCAAGGTATCGGACTTCGATCTCTGGCTTGGTTTCAGACTGCAGATGCCCCAGCCAGGTTCCGTTTTCCAGGCGAACAGGTGTCAATGTCGGATGCGTCATGGCCAAATGCCTCACAGATCAGCGCGGTGGTGGCGGCAGAATGTCAGATCGCGCAGCACCACGCGATTCATTCGGGGGTTTTCAAAGATCAGGTCCAGCCAGATTTTTTCAATGCGCCGCTCGTTCAGCGGCAGATGTGCAAGGTCAAAATCAACCGAGTCGGAGTTTGTGGCCCAGTCCAGTTTACGAAGAACCTGTTCGGTATTTGGCCCGTGCTGGATGTTTAGACGGGTAAAGACTTCCAATGTACGTTCAGGCTCGATCAGAACGTCAACCCGCATCAGATGCTGTTTCGTCAGGTTCTGCGCCGCCTCGGTCGGTAATTCCACAGCCAGAGACAGGAACGAGCCTTCAAACCCCAGCACTTCAACCGCCAGACCGAACGGCGCCAGATCCTTGTCTCGGGTGTTCCGTGTCTGGCGCATTCCGATCTCGGCAAGAGGACAGTCATGAAACAGTGTTACCTGTTGATCCATCGGCGCCTTGCGCGGAGCAGAGGCCAATCCCGGGCGGGAGAGTGGTCCACGCCACAAATTCGGTCGCCAACTCCAGTCTGTCCCCAGGGGTTTGGGGAACTGGGTGGACCCGATATGAGGTCGGGCCAGTCGGCCGTTGGCTTCGTGAAGAAGTAAATCCAGATGGGTACGCAGCTTGCGCGCCTCGTCGCGTTGCTGGCGCAATTGCGGTACCGAGGCCACGGATGCGCTGTGCGCGGCCTTTCGCCAGCGCTCTAAAACCCTGCGGTGAATATAGCGATCCAGTAACCTGCCCATGACCTTGTCTTTTGAACCTGCCCCTCTTTAGTCAAAGACGATGCCGGGGACAAAGGTGAAATGACGACTATAAGGTTCGGATCTCGCTAATTTGTGAATATGCTTTGGGGTGGCAATACGGCCCGAACCTGATACACGGCCCGCCATTCTTGCAATCGGCCTGGTCAGTGCTTACCGTCTGACATCTGATTGCAGTGGATCATCCGAAAAAAAGCATCCAAAATCTTTGAGGCAAGCCCGGGGCATGGAACCCACTCTATTCGCATTCATCTGGAAACATTCAAAGAAACAACAGCTTGTTCTACTGTTGCTGACGGTCCTGTCATTTCCGTTCCTCTATGCCTCGCTCGAGTTGCCAAAGCAAATCATCAACGACGCGATAGGTGCCCCCGCGGATACGGTGACGCTCCTGGGCATCACGTTTACACAGGTTCAGTACTTGTTGATCCTGTGCTTCGCCTTTCTTGCGACCGTGATCGCAAGCGGATTGATGAAAATGCGCATCAATACGATGAAAGGCATATTGGCCGAGCGTATGCTGCGCCGTTTGCGGTTCACCCTGATCCACCGCACCATGCGGTTTCCGAAGTCCTATTTCGCCACCACCAGTCAGGGCGAACTGGTCTCTATGATCACATCGGAGGCCGAGCCGATGGGCGGGCTGATGGGCGATGCGATTGCTCAGCCGGTGTTTCAGTTCGGCCAGATGATGACCATCGTCACCTTCCTGTTCATGCAAAGCGTCTGGTTCGGTCTGGCCAGCATTGCATTGATCCCGTTGCAAGCCTGGCTGATCCCGAAATTGCAGCGGCAGATCAACCTTCTTAACAAAGAACGCATTCAGGAAGTACGCCGTCTCAGCTCGGAAATCGGTGAAAGTGCAGCGGGCATCAGTGACCTGCGCACCAATGGCGGTTGGCGGTACCGGCTGGCGCAGTTCAGTCACCGGCTGGGAGCCTTGTTCGAGATCAGATTCAAGATCTACAACAAGAAGTTCTTCATGAAGTTCCTCAACAATCTGATCACGCAGATGACGCCATTCCTGTTCTTCTCGGTTGGGGGCTATCTGGCGATCAAAGGTGAGGTGACCGTGGGTGCCCTTGTTGCGGCGCTGGGGGCTTATAAAGACCTCAGCGGCCCATGGAAGGATTTGTTGACCTATTACAATCAGGTTCAGGACATGTCGCTTCGGTGGGAGGTTGTGACCGAGCGGTTTGCACCCGACAACATGATTCCCGAAACATTGTTCGTAGGAGAACCAGAAACAATCCCGCGTCTGACCGGCGACATTCAATTGCAAAATGTCACGGTGCGGGATGACGACGGTAAAACGATCCTTGAAGATATCGACCTGACCATTCCCAAAGGTGCCCGCGTCGCCATCCAGTCTTCAAATGCTGCCGAGCGCAGCGCACTGGCACAATTGCTGACGCGCGAGATTCTACCGGTTCAGGGGAATGTCATCATTGCGGGACAGGACATTCGAACGCTGCATCAATCGGTTATCGCGGCACGGATCGGCTATGCCTATTCCCGCCCTTATTTGTTTGACGGGACACTGGGTGACAACCTTTTGATGCCGTTGCGCACCCATCCTCAACACGAGGCCGATGCGGCAAAGGCCCCGACCCGTTGGCAAATCGAGGCCGCCCGCGCCGGTAATCCGACGGATTCTCTTTCGGATGAGTGGATTGATCCGGGATTGGCCGGGCTGGATGACATCGAGGAAATTCGTGACTGGTGGTTCAAATTGGTCGAGGCGATGGGCATCGACGAATTCATGTTCCGCCGAACGCTGCGTACTCAATTTGACCCAAACCTGCACCCGGCCTTAGCGCAGGAAATTGTAAATCTGAGAGAGGTGGTTGCGGAACGGCTGCGGGAAAAAGAACTGGACCGCTATGTTTACCGGTTTGATCCCGACCAATTCAACCCGGCCGTCCCGCTCGGGGGAAACCTGCTTTATGCAGCTCCGTCGCGTGATATTTCTCCGGACATACTTGCTGGTGACGAACGTTTCATGTCGATGTTGCGGCAACACGAACTGGACGACGATGCCATGGCAATCTCCAGCGCGGTGATTGAAACCCTGAATCAAACGTTCGGACGAGATGGCACAGACCACCCCCTGTTCCTGCGCCTGGGCATGACAAAAGACATGTATCATCGTCTTCTCGATATCGAAGGACAGCGCAAGTCCAAGGGCGACGCTAGGATAAGTGAACGTGAGCGGGCACTGCTGCTGACTGTGCCCTTTCTTTTGACGGCCGAGCAGATCGGCCCTGATTTTCCGCAGGAATACAAGGACAAGATCCTGGCTATTCGCAACGGACAAGCTGAGAAATTGCGTACATCATTGAAAGGCATGTTCATTCCTGTCACGCCGGATACCTATATTGCCCGTATGACTGTGGTTGAAAACGCATTGTACGGGCGAATTTCCCTGATGGCCGGGGCGCATAAAGATGAAATCGAAGACGTGGTAGCCGAGGCAATGAACGAAGCGGGCCTGCGCCGCCGCGCCGCGGCCATGATTTACGATCTGCCATCCGGCCTGGGCGGAAACAACCTTCCGACAGTCTTTCAGGAGCGCGCGGCCTTTTCCCGCGCCGGTATCAAGCGCCCGGACGTTCTGGTTCTGGACAAGGCCCTTGCCAGCCATGATTCCGAAAGCAGGTTGAAAACGCGACTGAAGCTGCGCGAGTTGCTGCCGGATTCAATTATGATCTTCATGGAAGATCACTTTGCCCATCCCGAAGCTTATGACCTTTTTGTCGAGGTCAGGGATGGTCGTATCGACGGCGTCTCAAAAACGCGCGCCGAGGAAGAGTTTGGTGTGACGGCGGATTTGAGTCGCAAGCTCAGGATCATTTCCTCGACCGATTTGTTTTCGGGCATTGACGGGCGAAATCAGCGGCTGCTGGCGTTTTCGGCGCAATGGTATGATGCGGCGGCCGGACAAGTTATTTTCTCAAAGGGGCAGGCCCCGGACGCGGCTTACCTGTGTATCGAAGGGCAGGCGCATTTGGTCTGGCCCGACGAGGTGGGTGGAAAAAGGTCAGTTTCGGTCGTCGAACCCGGACGCCTTATCGGAGACCTGTCCGTAATCACCGGCGAAACCCGGCAACTTGATCTGGTCGCAACCAAGGATTGCTCATTCCTCCGCATCGGAGCCGAAGAATTGCGCGCTGTACTGGAAAGCGATGCCTCGGTCGCGGCGCAGTTGTTGAAATCCGTTGCACAAAACCTCACCGCCCTGGCAGGCAGAATCAGCGACTCCCAGAATCCGAACGCCTTTTTTCCGGATGTTCCTCAAATTGGTGGGGAGAATGATGCAGGTGGCAATGCGTAGTTCCTTGCCTTCTGCCTATTCTGCGCACGAGCAACTGGTTCAGAGTGTACGGGCAAAGCCCGAGCTGTGGCGATTGCTCGTCGGCCTTGTAATTATCGCCGTGGTCGTTACCAGCATGAATCTGGCTCTTTTTGCATCGGTTGCGGGCCTGGGTTCGTATGATTGGGCCGAGAGTTTACTGAGTGGTTCGTCCCCGGCAGCGATGATTGTTCTGCTTTCCAGTTTCAGTTTCGTAACGTTGGGGGTGGCACTGGCTGCACGGCAGTTGCAACACCGATCCTTGCATTCGATCTTTGGTCCATTTGGCCTTGGGCTTTCACAGTTCTGGCGTGTTTTCAGAGCATTGATGCTGTTGACTGTGGTCGTGGCGATCCTGCCGCCCTACGATATGGGGCAACCACTGGAACAGAACCTGAATTTCTCACGGTGGCTGTTGTTGTTGCCGTTTTCCCTTGCGGCAGTTTTGATTCAGACGAGCGCCGAAGAATTTCTGTTTCGCGGATACATGCAGCAAAGCCTTGCAGCGCGTTTCAGGTCTCCTGTGATTTGGATGGCCGTGCCCTCTTTAATGTTTGCTGCGGGTCATTATGCGCCGAGTGCAGCTGGCGAGAACGCTTTGCTGATTTCGGTCTGGTCCTGCATTTTTGGCCTGTTTGCGGCGGATCTGACAGCGCGGGCAGGAACGTTGGGGCCCGCTATCGCCTTGCACTTTTTCAACAATATCGTGGCGTTGCTGTTCATTTCGCTGCCAGACAGCTTAAGCGGGTTGGCCCTTTTCGTGTTGCCCTATGACATGTCGGATACGGGAATGCTGCGGCAATGGTTATACGTGGATTTTGCGGTGATGATTGCCAGCTGGCTAACCGCGCGACTTGTACTCAGGCGCTGATTGCATTTCCTGCCGTTGCGTCTTATTTGACGTCAACGCCGCATAACAAGGTTCCGATATGAACTGGATCACAAACTACGTCCGCCCCCGGATCAATTCGATCTTCTCACGTCGGGAAGTGCCCGAAAACCTTTGGCACAAATGCGACGAGTGCGGAACGATGTTGTTTCACCGCGAGTTGGCGGAAAATCAGAATGTCTGCACCCAGTGTGAACATCACATGGCGATCACCCCACGGGACCGGTTCAGCCACCTGTTCGATGGTGGAATTTTCACCGAGGTCGCGGTTCCTGCGCCTAAGGACGACCCACTGCAGTTCCGCGATCAGAAGAAATACCCCGATCGCATGAAGGCGGCTCAGAAAAAGACCGGTGAGAAGGAAGCGATGCTGGTCGCAAGTGGTGAGATCGGGCGCACGCCGATCGTGGCCGCCGCGCAGGATTTCTCGTTCATGGGCGGTTCGATGGGGATGTATGTAGGCAACGCCATCATCGCTGCAGCACAAGAGGCGGTAAAACTGGAACGCCCGCTGATCCTGTTCTCGGCGGCAGGCGGCGCGCGGATGCAGGAGGGAATCCTTAGCCTTATGCAGATGCCGCGTACCACCGTGGCCGTCGAAATGCTGAAAGAGGCAAACTTGCCCTATATCGTCGTGCTGACTCACCCGACCACGGGCGGCGTGACAGCCTCATATGCGATGTTGGGCGATGTGCATATTTCCGAACCCAACGCGCTGATCTGTTTTGCCGGTCCGCGTGTGATCGAACAGACCATCCGTGAAAAGCTGCCCGAAGGGTTCCAGCGCGCGGAGTACCTGCTGGATCACGGCATGCTGGATCGCGTGACCAAGAGGACCGAAATGCGTGACGAGCTGATCACCATTACACGCATGCTGATGAATCAGCCTCCTGCGGTCAAAGGCGACCTGCCCGCGCCGGAACCGGAAGACACCAAGGTCGATGCTCCGGCTGAGGACACGGAAGAGAAATGACCGATCAGACATCGGACCTCATCCTTGAAAGGATGATGGCGCTGCACCCCAAGATCATTGACCTGACCTTGGACCGCGTCTGGCGTTTGCTGGCCGCTCTGGACAACCCGCAGACAAAGCTGCCACAGGTGATCCATATCGCTGGCACCAACGGCAAAGGATCGACGCAGGCAATGATCCGCGCCGGGTTGGAAGGGGCGGGGCTCTCGGCTCATGCCTATACTTCGCCGCATCTGGCGCGGTTCCACGAACGCATCCGGCTGGCCGGCGAGCTGATATCCGAATCCGATCTGACAGCAGTTCTGGACGAATGCTACGCCGCCAACGGTGGTGAGAATATCACCTATTTCGAGATCACGACCTGCGCCGCTTTGCTGGCCTTCGCGCGGACGCAGGCTGATTACACACTGCTCGAGGTCGGTTTGGGTGGTCGTCTGGACGCTACCAACGTCATCCACGAACCAGCGATTACCGTGATCACGCCGGTCTCCATTGACCACGAACAGTTCCTTGGAAATTCGCTGGGCAAGATCGCCGCCGAAAAGGCCGGGATCATCAAACCGGGCGTTCCCTGCATCGTCGGCCCGCAACAGGATGAAGCGATGGAGGTCATCGAATACACCGCCGCGCGTCTGGGTGCGCCGCTTCTGGTCTACGGACAGCACTGGCACGTCACCGAAGAAAACGGGCGATTGGTCTATCAGGACGAAACCGGGTTGCGCGACCTGCCGCTTCCCAAACTGCTGGGCGCACATCAGATTCAGAATGCCGGGGCCGCGCTGGCGGTTTTGCGCCACCTGAACCTCGGCGATGACGCTTATGAGGCTGCGATGGCCAAGGCTGAATGGCCCGCCCGGATGCAGCGGTTGAAGACCGGCCCACTGGTTGAACAGGCAGCACATGCCGAACTATGGCTGGATGGTGGACACAATGCTGCTGCCGGTATTGCCCTGGCGGATGTTCTTGGCAAGCTGCCCAAGCGTTCCACGCATATGATCTGCGGCATGCTGAATACGAAAGACGTGACAGGATATCTGGCACCGCTGGCTGATCAGGTCCAAAGCCTGACTGCCGTTTCGATCCCTGGTGAAGCCAATACCTTAAGCGCCGAAGATACCGCAGTTGCAGCCACACGGGTTGGCCTGCCTGCGTCCACCGCCGACGGTGTGGCAGATGCCTTGCAGGTCATCATCGAAAAAGACCCGCAGGCGCGGGTTCTGATCTGTGGCTCATTGTACCTGGCAGGCAATATCCTGCGCGAAAACGGGTAGGGTGGGGCGTCAATGCCCCCAATCCTGATCCTGCATCTCGCGCAGGCGTGACGCTGTGCGTTCGAACTCAAACGTCCCCTCACCCTCGACATACAGCATCTCGGGTTCGGCCGCGGCCGAGCAGATCAACCGGACCTTTGCCTCATACAGCGCGTCGATCAGCGTGACAAAGCGTTTTGCTTCGTTGAAGTTGTTGCGCGACAGGCGGGGGATGTCCTCAAGCACCAGTACTTTTATCTCTTCGGCGATGGCCAGGTAATCCGCGGGTCCCAGCATTCGACCGCACAAGTCATAAAAGCTGGCCCGGGCCACACCGTTGCGAAACGCGGGCAGTTCCACCGCGCGCCCGTTGACCTGCAGGATCAGGGGGGCGGCCGCACCGCCTGCCAGATCGTTCCACACGCTGCGGATGCTCTGCCGCGCCTCTGGTCCGATCGGAGTGAAATAGACCGGCGCACCTTCAAGCCGGTTCTGGCGGTAATCGGTGGGTGAGATCAGCTCCCACACCTCAAGTTGTTCTTTGATATGGGCGATGAAGGGCAGGAAAAGCTGCCTGTTCAACCCGTCCTTGTACAGATCATCCGGATGGCGGTTCGAGGTGGTGACAATCACCACCCCGCCTTCGTGCAGCATGTCGAACAAACGGCCAACGATCATCGCGTCGGTGATATCGGTGATCTGCATCTCGTCAAAAGCAAGCACGCGCACCGATTTGACAACCGAGGCGGCAATTGGCGCCAGTGCATCCTCGACTCCTTCTTTACGGGCCTTGTGCATGCCAGCGTGAATTTCCTGCATGAATGCGTGGAAATGGACCCGCCGTGCGGGAATATCCTCCAACGAGTCGACGAACATGTCCATCAGCATCGATTTCCCACGCCCGACACCGCCCCACAAATATAACCCCTTGGGGGGAGGTGGCGCTTTGCGAAAAAGCCCGCGTTTTACCGGTTCGGTCAATGCGGTGCGGATGCGTTCAAATTGGGGGAGAACGGCCTCTTGTGCGTCATCTCTGGTCAGGGTGCCATCGGCAACCAGTGTGTCGTAATGCGAAATCAAACCCGTCATGACTCGAGGGATAGCGTCCGCCATGCCTATTGAAAAGCAGCCATTTCGGCGACGCATCAATTTTGCTTATCAGCGACCGCAAAACTCCTGAATTGACGCGCGGGGCCAAAGGGCTAACGTCTGCCACTCAACGTCTGAGGTCACGATGCCCCAATACACTCGCCTGCTGAACCCGATCCTGATTGTCGGCTGTGTCATCATCACGGTCAGCTTTGCTGTGCGGGCATCATTCGGCGTGTTCCAGATTCCAATCGCAGATGAATTCGGCTGGCTGCGGACCGATTTCTCAATGGCGATAGCGGTCCAGAATCTGGCCTGGGGGATCGGTCAGCCCATTTTTGGCGCCATCGCCGAGAAAGTGGGCGACCGGCGTGCAATTGTTCTGGGTGCTCTGACCTATGCCGCCGGTATGGTGCTGTCGGCGTGGTCGGTGACACCATTCGAGCATCAGATGTACGCCTGGCTTGTGGGCTTTGGTATCGCCGGAACGGGGTTCGGCGTGGTTCTGGCCGTGGTCGGGCGTGCATCGTCGGATGAAAACCGCTCAATGTCGCTGGCCATCGTGACCGCTGCGGGCAGTTTTGGGCAAGTCCTTGGTGCTCCGACGGCCGAATGGATGCTGAGTTTCCTGCCCTGGCAGCAGGTGTTCATTGTTTTCGCAGCCGCGATTCTTGCTCTGGTGTTGGTGTTGCCCTTCATGCGTGCACCCCAACCGGTCAGTAAAGCCGACCTCGAAGAGAGCATGGCGCAGATTCTGGGGAAAGCCCTCCGCGATCCCTCTTACGCGCTGATCTTTCTGGGTTTTTTCAGCTGCGGCTACCAGTTGGGCTTCATCACCGCCCACTTCCCAGCCTTCGTGACTGAAATGTGCGGTCCCATACAGCCGGGCGGAGTACTGCATTCTGTCGGGATAACAACAACGTCCGCACTAGGCGCCGTTTCTATTTCTCTGATCGGCATGGCGAATATTGGGGGTACACTTCTGGCTGGCTGGGCAGGGAACCACTTTCCCAAGAAATACTTGCTGGCCACCGTCTACACGGCACGTACGCTAGCTGCGGCTGCGTTCATCGTGTTCCCGATCACCCCGCTTTCTGTCATCGTCTTCTCTCTGGTGATGGGTTCGCTCTGGTTGGCCACGGTACCGTTGACCTCGGGCCTGGTCGCGCATCTTTACGGGCTGCGCTACATGGGCACGCTGTATGGCATCATCTTCTTCAGCCATCAGGTGGGCAGCTTTCTGGGCGTCTGGCTGGGCGGGCGCATGTATGACCAATATGGCGACTACACCTTGGTCTGGTGGATTGGTGTCGCCATCGGAGCCTTCAGCGCCGTCGTCCACCTGCCAATCCGTGAGAACCGCCCGGTAGCAGTGGCGGCTTGAACCAACCGCCACTATTCCTTCAGCGCAGTTCTGCCTCGGTATTTCCACCGTCAACGGTCACGACATGGCCCGTTGTCCGCTCCATCTGCGCCAGAGCTACAAAAGCATCTGCGACATGAACCGCCTCGACCTCGCGCCCCAGCAAGTTACCTGCCATATATGTTTCGGTCGTGACACCGCGCGCGTTGGCACGTTCTTTGATAAAGCCCGCGGTCAGCAATCCGGATCGAATCCGGTCGGCATTTACCCCATTGACCCGAATTCCAAGCTCGGCAAGTTCGAGCGTGAGTTGCCGCATAAGGAACATCGTCGCGGCCTTTGGTGTGCCATATGCCCCCATGTTCCGGCCCGGATTGATTGCCTGCTTGGAGATGTTGAACAAAATCTGACCCCCGCGCCCCTGCAATTCCATCACACGCGCTGCGCTCAGGGCAAAGGATTTATGGGCGAAGAAGTTCAACTCGAACGCGTCGCGAAATGCCTGATCGTCAAGGTCCAGCAATGCGCCGCCTGTGGCTGACCCTGCATTGCTGACAAGAATATCGAGGCCGCCGAACCGTTGAATGGCCGCATGAATTGCGGCGTCAGCGGCACCATCCTCGGTGATGTCGCAGGCATGGGTTCCGTGCCAGCGTCCCAAGGAATGACCAGCCTCAGCCAGCGCTGTTTCATCCCGGTCCACCAGCAGCACATTGGCCCCGTTTCGCGCAAACGCCTTTGCCGTTGCCAAACCGATCGCGCCAGCGCCACCCGTGATCATAACGACCTTGCCTTGAAACGGTGGCGGTGTGTTCTTGCCCAGTTTGGCTTGCTCCAGCGACCAGTATTCGCAATCGAACTGATCTTTTTCGCCCAGTGGGTAAAAGCCGCCCGCATCTTCGCCAATTGCGCGCACTCTCAGGTTTTGCTCGGCCAGATCCGCGGCGACTGATGCAGCCTTTGCGTTCGCGCCCATGCCGATGACACCGATCCCTTCAATCCAGGCATGTTTCGGGTCCGTCGAAAGAATTTTCTTCGGCTCGTCCGCCTGTGCAGACTGTCGATCAAAATAGGCGCGATAGGTCCGGGCAAATTCCTCAACCTTTTCCTTCAATCGTGCCGGACCACCGGCCAGATCATCCGTGCGCAGCACAAGTGGACACCCTTTGGTGCGCAAAACATGGTCAGGCGAGGCCATTCCGCGCAGCGAAAGCGCGTCGATATCCGCCCGGCTGAAAAACTCCATCACGTCCGGCCCATTTCGCAGGTCGAATACGGGCATCGGATCGTCGCGACCCGCTGAAATGTTTGCAATGGCTCCGCGCAAAGCCGGTAGAATTTCCAGTTTGTCCGCCGGTTTGCGGACGCCGATGGCAGTCAGTTCATTCATGCCAAAGTAAGCAGCAACTTCATTGGTATGCGCCACGATCCGATCATAGCTTTCCTGAGCGGTTTCCCCGAATGTGAAATGCCCGTGCTGCAACAGCAACAACCCTTCAACACCCGGGTTTTCCTCGAACACTTCGGCGGCTTTCTTCGCCAGTCCGAACCCCGGCATGATATAGGGAACGATGCCTAGACGGTCGCCAAAGATCTCACGGCAGATTTCGGTGGCGTTGGGCAGGTTGGCCAGCACCAGAAACGGCGTGGCGTGGGTGTGATCTACATATTTATGAGGCAGGAAGGCGTGCAACAGGGTTTCAACCGATGGGTTGGGCGAGCCCGAATCCAACAGGTTCGCACGCTGGACGTTCACCATGTCGAAATCGGAAAGGCGGTCCAGGTTGCGCAGCTTCATCAGGGGATCGAGCCAGACACCGGGAAGCCCCGGCGCCTCAATCGTGTCCAGATCCCAGCCCGATCCTTTCACATGAAGGACACGCTGCAAGTTTCCGAACAGATCGGGTCGCCGGAGTTTGACAGACGTGTTACCGCCCCCGTGCATCAGCAGGTCGGGGTTCTGGCCGATCAGGCGTGAGGTATAGACGCGTTCGCCCAGTTCCTGATCCGCAGGGTCCGTGCCCGCATTCTTGCGCCATGAATTGGCCTCGTCGGCCTTGTACAAGTTCTCAATCATTGCTTTTCCCAGCCAAATTCATTGCCGCCCGTTTACAGTCCTTACTGCGCAGTTGCTATCGGCCAAACCGGATACCGCTTCTGTCACGATTGGCCGCACCTTCCGTAATGCCCGTAAACAATCTGTTAATCTGCCCGCTCCGGGAACAGCGCGGCCAGTCCCTCGGGCGATGCGTCACAGACGCCGCGTTCAGTGATCAGGCCGGTCACCAGACGGTTGGGGGTGACGTCAAAAGCCGGATTGCCGCCTTCGGTTCCATCGGGCGTGACACGCACGTCTTCGACAGAACCCTGATCGCCAACGCCCATGACATGTGTCACCTCGCGCTGATCGCGTTCTTCAATCGGGATTTCAGCCACGCCATCGCGGACTGTCCAGTCAACTGTGGGCGAGGGCAGGGCAACATAAAATGGAATGCCATTGTCGTGGGCCGCAAGCGCTTTCAGATAGGTGCCGATCTTGTTGCAGACGTCCCCTTGCGCTGTGGTTCTGTCCGTGCCGGTGATCACCGCGTCGACCAACCCGTGCTGCATCAGGTGCCCGCCAGCATTGTCGACGATATAACGGTGGGGGATGCCGTTCTCACCCAGTTCCCACGACGTCAACGCGCCCTGATTGCGCGGCCGTGTCTCATCGACCCAGACCTGAACCGGAATGCCTGCCTCATGCGCGTGGTACATGGGGCTGGTGGCCGTTCCCCAATCCACCGTCGCCAGCCATCCCGCGTTGCAATGGGTCAGCAGGCGCACCGGTTCGCCCTTCGGCTTTCGGGCAGCGATGTCCTTGATTAGTTCCAGCCCATGCCGCCCAATCGATGCGTTGATCTCGACGTCTTCGTCCGCGATTTCCTGAGCTAGTGCCCACGAGTGATCCGCTCGGTCACTGGCGGCAAGGGGCATCAGCGCGTCGCGACATCTGTCTAACGCCCAGCGAAGGTTGATTGCTGTTGGCCGCGTAGCGTTCAAAACCTTGTAAGCGGCATCAAACGAGGCTTCAGAACTGTCGCGCGACATCTGTTCGGCAATCCCGAACGCGGCTGTTGCACCAATCAAAGGCGCGCCCCGGACCCACATATCACGGATCGCCGCCGCAAACTCCTCCAGGGATTTTAAGGTCACGACCCTAAACTCATGCGGCAACCACCGCTGATCGATTATCCTAACTTCTCCGGCAGATTTGTCCCACCAGATCGACCTGTAATGATTGCCATTTACTTTCAAAATGCCGCCTCCTTTTTCAAATGCGCGTTTTTGACCATATCAATGTCGGTGCTAGCATGGCGTCCAATAGCCAACCTTCCGGATGTGTAAATGTCAATTGTTCCAGAAACACGCATTCCTTCGCACATGAGTGTCTGGGGTGCCGTTGCATTTCGCAAGCGAAAGCTGCGGGTAACTCGGTGATGTGACGTTTTGGCCTTGTGTTTAAGCCTGGCGAAGCGCAGCCCGTATTTCGCGCTCCAAGCCGTCCAGAAACCGGGACCGATCCGTCTTGCCAAAGGGTTTGCCACCGCCGCCCGAGCCCAGAGGATTGGCCGCGCGCAAATCAGCCATCAGGTCGCGCATCGCCAGTTGTTGGCCGATATTGGCGGCTGTGAACACCTCGCCATTGGGACGCAGAACTCTCGCGCCGGCTTCGACGCATTTCGCGGCCAAGGGGATGTCGGACGTCACGACCACATCCCCTGTGCCACAGCGTGTGGCGATCCATTTGTCGGCCTCATCCGCACCCTCCGCCACGATGACAACCTGCACCAGAGGGTTTGCTGATGGCCGCAGCCCGCCGTTGGACACCAGCGCCATCGGGACCTTGTGCCGGGTCGCCACACGTTCGGCTTCGGCTTTCACCGGGCAGGCATCACCATCAACATAAAGGGTCGTCACGCCTTCTTGGCCTCTTTTTTGACGGGTTCCTTAACGAGTTCGGGGGATTTCTTACGCACCTTGAATTCTTCCGGAATAGGCATCCGGTTGAATGCGTCCAGACCGGCGATCTTGTAGGCTTCGGCCAACGTCGGATAGTTGAACGTGTTCTGCACGAAGTAATCCACGGTACCTTTCAGGTTCAGTACCGCCTGCGCGATGTGAATCAGCTCGGTTGCACCTTCGCCCACGATCTGCACGCCCAGCACCCGACGGGTTTTAAGCGAGAACAGCATCTTCAGCATGCCGTGCTCCAGCCCCATGATGTGTCCGCGCGAGGTTTCGCGGAAGCGCGCCACGCCCACCTCATAGGGAATGCCACGCTCCTGCAGTTCTTCCTCGGACATGCCGCAAGTGGAAATTTCCGGCACGGAATAGATACCATAAGGATACCATGGACTTTCCGGAAGTGTCGGAGTTTCCAACGCATGGCACGCCGCCACGCGCCCCTGTTGCAACGAAGTCGACGCCAGCGAGGGATGCCCGATCACGTCGCCGGTGGCATAGATGTGCGAGACTGCTGTCTGATATGTCTTCCGATCAACTTCGATCCGGTTGCGGTGATCGGTTTTCAGCCCTACCGCATCCAGATTCAGTGCCGACGTCGCCCCCATACGTCCAGCCGCGAACAGAAGCATCTCGGCGCGCACATGGCGCCCGTTATCCAGTGTCAATTCTACGTGGCCGCCCGCATCTTCGATCTTTTCAACCGCGGACCCTAAACGCAGATCCACCCCATTCTCACGGATCTGATGCGTGAAATCGTGGATCAACCGGCTGTCAATGAAATCCAGGAACGTGTCGCGTGGCTCGATCAGCGTGACGCGAACATCCAGTGCTGAGAACATGGTGGCGTATTCGACGCCGATCACCCCTGCGCCGATCACCACCAGCGAACGGGGGATTTCGGCCATTTCCAAAAATTCGTCCCCGTCCACCACGGTCTTGCCGTTGAATGGTACATAGTCCGGTCGATAGGTTTTCGTCCCCGTGGCGATCAGGAACTTGGCTGCTGTCAGCCGCGTTTTTTCACCGGCATCCGTGGCAACTTCCACCTCATGCGGGCCTACGAATTTCGCGAGCCCGTTTAGAGTTTCCACATGATTACGGTTGAACTGGTGCTCCAGAACATCGACCTCATGATCGAGCGTCATATGCAAACGCGCCTTGAGGTCTTCGGCACGTATCTGATCCTTGACGCGGTACGAGCGTCCATAAAAGCTGCGCTCGCGCCAGCCGGACAGGTTCAGTACCGTCTCGCGCAGAGTTTTGGACGGGATAGTGCCGGTATGGACTGACACCCCGCCCAGCCGATCCTTGCGGTCGATCACTAGCACGCGCCGTTTCAGCTTACCCGCTTGAATCGCTGCCGAGCGTCCCGAGGGGCCAGACCCGATGATGATCAGGTCGTAATCGTACTTGCTCATGCCTCAGTCTCCGTACAGCGCTTCGGCGTGGAATGTGATGTGATCTTCCATGAAGGTGGATACAAAGAAGTATGAATGATCATAGCCGGGGTGCAGTCTGAAAGTCGCCTGCTGGCGACGTTCGGCGATCGCATGTGCCAAGGCTTCAGGGCGCAGCAGTTCGATGAACTGGTCGTTTGCCCCGGTGTCGATCAGGATCGGTCCGTCAAAGCCTTTTGCCTTCATCAGCATCGAAGCGTCATGTTTTACCCACGCCGCCTCGTCCTCGCCCAGATAGGCGCCAAGTTGCTTGCGGCCCCAATCGGCGACGGTCGGGTTCGAGATCGGTGCAAAGGCCGAGACTGACCGGAACCGCCCCGGCAGATTCATCGCCAGCGTCAGGGCACCGTGACCGCCCATGGAATGACCGGTGATCGCCTGACGGTCACCGTCAATGGCGAAGTTCTCGACTAGCAGCGCCGGCAGTTCCTCGGCCACGTAATCCCACATGTTGAAATGCGGTGCCCAGGGTGCTTGAGTTGCATTCACATAGAACCCGGCGCCCTGGCCCAGATCATAATCTTCGTGATCGGCCACGCCTTCACCACGCGGCGAGGTGTCCGGAAACACGACGGCAATACCCTGTTCCGCTGCCCAGGCCTGTGCCCCGGCTTTGGTCATCGCGTTTTCGTGGGTGCAGGTCAGGCCAGACAGATACCACAGAACCGGGACCGGTCCGTCCCTGGCTTCGGCGGGCAGAAACAGGCCAAAAGTCATATCGCATTTACACGTGGCCGAAGCATGGCGGTATACGCCCTGTACGCCGCCAAAACATGTATTTTCTGACAGGGTTTCCATCAGGCATCATCCTTCATTTTTGGTTGTGCTATGGCTAACGGTCCCGGGCTCTGACGTAAAGTCCACCCGCCCTGTCCGAGTGCTTTTTTCGAAAAGGTGAAGATCAGGAAGTTGCCACCAAAGCAATGACCAGCGGCACTGTCAGAGTGCTGGCGACCGTGGACAACAGGATCGCCGCCGAGGCCCGGTGCGGGGCCACACCGTAGTGGGCTGCCAGCATGTACACATTGCCCGCCACCGGTAACGCGGCCGCGGCGATGGCGACCGAGGCTGGAAATGCCGCAACCGGGATCAGCCAGATCAGAACCACTGCAACGCAAACAGGATGGATGACCAGTTTACAGAAGCTTAGCCACGCAGCGACCTGAACGCGCTCGGCGGATTTGCTTGCAAGCGAAGCCCCGATGGCAAACAGCGCTCCGGGCGTGGCCGCCCCGCCTAAAATCGTTAGAAAGTCGTTGAGCGGGACCGGAACCGGAATTTGAATTGCCGACCACAGCAATCCCGCCGAAATCGAAACGATCATGGGATTTTTCAGCAAGCCCATTCCGATAAGGCGGAAAGTGGCGGGGGTCAGCCGCCCGTCCCGCCCGCCGTTGATCAGGATCACGATCAGCGATGAAAACACTACAAGATCGACTGTCAGGACCAACATTACCGGCCCGATGGCCGCTTCGGAAAACAACAGGGCCAGCATTGGCAGGCCAAGAAAGCCGACATTGCCGATGGCGGCACATTGCGCCTCGACCGCAGCGGTGGGGATGTCGAGGCCGCGCATCCTGGCGACAAGGCTGGCCAGTACATATACGGTCAGAGTTCCCAAAAGATATCCCAGAACCAGTCGGCCATCAAAAATCTGGGCAAAAGGCAGGGTGGCGGCAAATCGAAACAGCATTGCCGACAGCGCAAAGTAAAATACGAATTTGGTCAGGTAGGCCGTCGCCTCTTCTGAAAAGAACCGGCTGCGACCCGCCCAATACCCCAGGCCGATGATCGCGAAAAACGGAAGCGTGCGCAGAAAGATATCGGCCATGGCCAGAGTGTTAGCACGGATTGGAGACGCAACAAGCCCCATGTTGACACCCGGTATAATTGCCTGCCCACAAGAGTTCGACACCGCGTCCTGACAATTTATGGGCAGAAAATTATGCCTCCGCGGGCACAGGAGCTCTGCGAATCGTTGTATCTGAACCGAACGGTTTATAAATTCGCAGCAACTGGTACCCAAGGAGATCTCATGACCCAGACTGCCGCCATCTTGCGAACGGGCCGAAAATTCGATCAGGTATTGAACGGCGCCCGGGAAGTTTTCATGGCGGACGGGTTTGAAGGTGCCAGTGTCGATGACATCGCGCGCGCGGCGGGTGTGTCCAAGGCAACGCTCTACAGTTACTTCCCGGACAAACGGCTATTGTTCATGGAGGTCGCTCAGACCGAGTGCAAGAGGATGGCTGAAAACATCATCGCGATGATCGATGACTCCAAGCCTGCACGCGAAGTGCTGACGATTACGGCAACTCAGCTGACCAGTTTTTTGGTTTCGGAATTCGCTCAGCAGGTTTTTCGGATCTGTGTCGCGGAACGGGACAGGTTCCCCGAATTGGGCAAAGCATTTTACGAGGCTGGGCCGCAAAATGGTCAGCGCCAGATGGCAGAGTATCTTGAGAAAGCCGTAGAAAAAGGCGAGTTGGCCATAGAAGACGTGCACATCGCGGCCGAGCAATTCTCGGAATTGTGCAAGGTGCGTATCTGGACACGCGCCGCCTTTGGTATCCAATCCAGTTTCACGCAGACGGAAATAGATCGTATCGCGCTTCAGGCCGTAGACATGTTCATGGCCCGCTACGGGGTTTGAACACCAAAGGTCTTTTGGCTCCAGCGAATAACGTGGCGACCAGGAGGTCGCGTAGAAAAGAGAATGCCGCGCGTTCACGAGTGTTCGGGACAAAATTCAACGGCATACCGGATACCAGTTAAAGCGCCGCAGCCTCTTGCGGCGACCCACTTGGCCCGCGCCTCGACAATCAACGTATGATCGGTTCCACAATCCGGATCATGACGCGTTCAGCCCCTTCATCTGTGTGGATAACTACCATTATCCCCTTGCCGACATGTACTAAAAGACCGAACGTAATGGCGTATCCATCCTGCAAGCCGACCTTTCGGGGCTAACCCGGGAAGTCAGTTGACAATGGATTTTGTATTTTGGATACATTGGGCAGAGATTTCGCGGCGGTGAGTGTCGCCAGAGATTGCTCTGGCCAAAATGAGCAACGCGAATGTCTGGATAAAAAATATTTCTGGGAGAAACTCATGAAACTGAAATTAATGGCCGCAACTGCTGCGATTGCCTTGTCGGCTGCCGCGGCACAGGCAAATACGCTGGTCTATTGCTCCGAGGGTTCGCCCGAAGGATTCGACCCGGCGCTGTTCACGGCGGGCACGACTTTTGATGCGTCCTCGCACCCGATCTACAACCGCCTTCTTGAGTTCGAAACCGGCACAACCAACGTCATTCCCGGTCTGGCGGAAAGCGTCGAGGCCAGCGATGACGGGTTGGAATACACTTTCAAACTGCGTCAGGGCGTCAAGTTCCATTCCAACGATGAATTCACACCGACACGCGACTTTAACGCCGATGACGTGATCTTCTCGTTCATGCGCCAGAAGGATGACAGCCACCCATATAATCAGGTGTCTGGCGGAACCTGGGAATACTTCAAGGGCATGGGTATGCCCGATCTGGTCGAGTCCATCGAAAAAATCGACGACTATACGGTCAAATTCACTCTGACCAAACCCGAAGCCCCGTTTGTCGCGAACATGGCGATGGATTTCGCCTCGATCCTGTCCGCAGAATACGCGGATGCGATGATGGAAGCAGGTACGCCTGAAAAGCTGAACACCGCGCCCATCGGCACCGGGCCGTTCTCGTTCGTGGCGTACCAGAAAGACGCGGTTATCCGCTATGCGGCCAATGGTGAATATTGGAAAGATCCGGCCAAGGTGGAGAACCTGATCTTCGCTATCACTCCGGACGCGTCGGTTCGCTATCAAAAGCTGAAGGCGGGCGAATGCCACATCATGCCATATCCGAACCCCGCCGATATTCAGGCGATGAAGGATGACGCCGACATCAATATGATGGAGCAAGAGGGCCTGAACGTCGGTTATCTGGCTTACAACACCACCATGGCGCCGTTCGATAACCCGAAAGTGCGCAAGGCACTGAACATGGCGATCGACAAGCAAGCGATCATCGATGTCGTATTCCAGGGCTCGGGCCAAGCGGCCAAAAACCCAATCCCGCCGACCATGTGGGGTTACAACGACGCCATCGAAGATGATGCCTATGATCCCGAAGCAGCAAAAGCGCTGCTCGAGGCCGAAGGTATTTCCGACCTGTCGATGAAGATCTGGGCGATGCCCGTTCAGCGTCCGTACAACCCCAATGCGCGTCGTATGGCGGAACTGCTTCAGGAAGATTTCGCCAAGGTTGGCGTGAACGTTGAAATCGTGTCCTACGAATGGGGCGAATACCTGTCGCGTTCGAAAGACCTGAACCGCGATGGTGCCGTTCTGCTGGGCTGGACCGGTGATAACGGTGATCCGGATAACTTCCTGGCGGTACTGCTGGGCTGTGACGGCCGCGAAGCATCAAACCGCGCACAATGGTGCAACGAAGAATTCGAGGACCTGATCCTGAAGGCCAAACAGACCACAGATCAGGCCGAGCGCACCAAGCTGTACGAAGAGGCTCAGGTCGTCTTCAAAGATCAGGCACCCTGGGCAACCATTGCGCACTCGGTCGTGTTTATGCCGATGAGCAACAAGGTCGACGGTTACAAGGTTCACCCGCTTGGCGGCCACATCTTTTATGATGTGAGCGTCGAATAAAACACCACTCACGGGCCGGAGCCGCCAATCGGTGGCTCCGGCTTCTTTTTTTGGAGGTCGGCCGGAATGCCGGATTTGTCCGAATACCATCAACTGGCAAAGGACATGTCAGTAGATGCCGTGGCGCTGGTGCCCGGCCCGAATTTCACCCGCGCATTGGGAAAACCATTCATGAGCCACGAGCGACCTTTTGTGGTCGTGATCCCGGCCGAAGGGGCTCCTGCCGCGATTGTACCCAATCTGGAGTTGGGATCATGGGCGCTGGTCGGATTTGAGGGCGCCGTTTTCGATTGGCGCGATCAGACAGGCTATGATGACGCGTTCGCCGCGCTTGCAAAGCAAATGCCCCTGGCTTCGCTTGCCGTCGAAGGGCAGGTGATGCGGGTCTTTGTCTCCAAAGCCTTAACCCACGCGTTGCCTGATTTGCGGATTGTGGACGGCGAGCGTGAAATTTCCGGTCTGCGTATTGTTAAAACCGATGAAGACATCACTGCACTTCAAGCGGCGATTGATATCTCGGAACGCGCCCTTGAGCGTGTCATTGCAGAAGTGCGCGTAGGCCAGACTGAGAAACAAATCGAACAAGCTCTGATACAAGCGTTGTTTGCCGAAGGGGCCGCCTCGCTGGCCTTTTCACCGATTGTTGCTGCCGGAGATAACTCGGCGCGACCGCACGGCAAGGCGCGGGCGGATTATCGGATCAAACCGGGCGACGCGCTGCTGTTTGACTTCGGCGCGCGCAAAAAGGGGTTTGCCGCCGATATCACCCGAACATTCTTTGTCGAAGAAGTTTCAGACGAGGGCAGGGCGGTCTACGACACGGTATTGCGCGCCAATCAAGTCGGGTTTGAAGTATGTCGACCCGGAGTAACCGCGCACGACATCGACGACGCAGTGATCAGCGTGCTCGAAGCGTCGCCCTATGGCGACCGTATCCGCACCAAGACGGGACACGGGTTGGGACGCGATGTACACGAAGCACCCTATATCATGCGCGGAAATGACCAAAAAATCCTTCCCGGCATGGTCTGGACCAATGAACCGGGCCTTTATGATCTGGACAATTTCGGCGTACGCATAGAAGATGACGTTCTCGTCACTGCGGATGGCTGCCGGTCTCTGACCAGCTTTCCCAAAGATCTCACAATCATAGGTCGCTAATGTTTGGCTACTTACTCACACGCCTCGGCATGTTCATTCCGACATTTCTGGGCGTGACGCTGATTTCCTTCATGTTCATCCGGGTTCTGCCGGGCGATCCCATCATCGTCATGGCCGGTGAACGCGGCATGACCGAGGAGCGCTATCAGGAAATGGTTGAAAAACTGGGCTTCGACAAACCGGTGCTGCAGCAATACTGGGACTACCTCGTCGGGGTGATGCATGGTGATCTGGGCGAAAGCTTTGTCACCAAGAAGCCGGTCTGGGATGAGTTCTTTGCGCTGTTCCCTGCCACGTTGGAGCTGTCCCTCTGCGCGATGATCTTTGCCGTGGCCCTGGGCCTGCCCGCAGGCGTGATCGCGGCGGTGAACCGGGGCAAGTTCTTTGACCGGGCGCTTATGTCATCCGCGCTCGTCGGGTACTCCATGCCGATCTTCTGGTGGGCGCTGCTGCTGATCATCGTGTTCTCGGGCAATCTGGGCTGGACACCAGTGTCTGGTCGAATTGACCTGCTGTACTATTTCCCAAGCGTTACCGGCTTTATGTTGATCGACAGCCTGCTGTCGGGACAACCGGGGGCGTTCGGGTCAGCCGTACGGCACCTGATCCTGCCAACGATTGTTCTGGGCACTATTCCATTGGCCGTGATCGCTCGCCAGACCCGCTCAGCGATGCTGGAAGTTCTGGGTGAAGACTACATCCGCACGGCCCGCGCCAAGGGCCTCGCGCCCGCGCGAATCAACGGCCTGCACGCTCTCCGCAATGCGCTGATCCCGGTTATAACTGTGATCGGCCTGTCGGTTGGCACCTTGCTGGCGGGCGCGATCCTGACCGAAACGATCTTTAGCTGGCCGGGCATTGGCAAGTGGATGGTCGACAGCATTTTCCGCCGCGATTACCCGGTTGTGCAGGGCGGACTGCTGATGATCGCGGTGATCGTGATGCTGGTCAACCTGCTGGTCGATGTCCTTTACGGCATCATCAACCCCAAAATCCGGAGGCGGTGATGGCCGAGCTTTCCGCAACCCCACCCAAAACCGAGGACCGCCCCAGCGCCCTGCGTGAGTTCTGGTTCTATTTCAGTGAAAACCGCGGTGCCGTAATCGGTCTGTGGGTCTTTTCGGCTTTTGTATTCTGCGCAGCTTTTGCACCATTGCTGGCCCCCTATGACCCGACTGAACAGTTCCGCAACCACATCCTGCAACCCCCTGCGTGGCAGGAGGGTGGCAGCTGGGCCTTTCCGCTCGGCACCGATCCGCTGGGCCGGGATATGCTGTCGCGACTTATCATGGGGTCACGCTATTCCTTCTTCGTTGGCATTGTTGTGGTCTGCGTCGCCGTGTCTGGCGGCGTGATCATCGGGCTCTTGTCCGGCTTTGCGCCCAAATGGGTCGACACGCTGATCATGCGCGTAATGGACATCATTCTGGCCTTCCCGTCGCTGCTGTTGGCGCTGGTTCTGGTTGCCATCCTCGGCCCGTCGCTGACCAACGCGATGATCGCTATCGCCATCGTGTTCCAACCGCACTACGTGCGCCTGACCCGCGCCTCGGTTCTCTCGGAACGGCAGAAAGACTATGTGACCTCAGCTCGGGTGGCCGGTGCAGGCAAGGCGCGGTTGATGTTCATCACCGTGTTGCCGAACTGTCTGGCACCGATCATCGTCCAGGCTGCTCTGTCCTTTTCGACCGCCATTCTGGACGCTGCCGCCCTTGGTTTTTTGGGCATGGGCGCGCAGCCGCCCACACCGGAATGGGGTACCATGCTGGCCGAAGCGCGCGAGTTCATTCTGCGCGCATGGTGGGTGGTGACGTTCCCGGGCCTGGCCATCCTGGTCACGGTGCTTGCCATCAATCTGATGGGCGACGGTCTGCGCGATGCGCTGGACCCGAAACTGAAGCGGAGCTGACGACATGAGCCTATTGGACATCCGGAACCTCACGGTCGAATTTGCCACTGCTTCAGGAAAGTTCCGCGCTGTGGACGGTGTTGATCTGTCTGTAAACAAGGGAGAACTACTGGCCATCGTCGGCGAAAGCGGCTCGGGCAAATCCGTATCTATGCTGGCGCTGATGGGCCTGCTGCCCTGGACTGCCACGATTACCGCGGACGAGATGCGCTTTGAAGGCATTGACCTGACCAAAATCTCGGCGCGGGACCGGCGCAAGATCATCGGCAAGGATATCGCGATGATCTTTCAGGAACCAATGTCGTCGCTGAATCCCTGTTTCACCGTCGGGTTCCAGATCAAAGAAGCTTTGCGCATCCATCTGGGCCTGAACGGCAAGGACCGCCAACAGCGCGCCATCGAGTTGTTCGATCAGGTGGGTATCCCGGCCCCGGAAAGCCGCCTGAACACATTCCCGCACCAGATGTCGGGCGGGATGAATCAGCGGGTCATGATCGCCATGGCCATTGCCTGCAATCCCAAACTGCTTATTGCAGACGAACCTACAACAGCGCTGGACGTCACTATTCAGGCGCAGATTCTGGACTTGCTTGTTCGGTTGAGAGACGAGCAGGGGATGGGCCTGGTGCTGATCACCCACGATATGGGAGTCGTCGCCGAAACCGCCGAGCGGGTGCAGGTGCAATATGCCGGCCAGAAGGTCGAAGAACAGCCCGTGCAGGACCTGTTCCGCACGCCACGCCATCCCTATACGTCTGCGTTGCTGAGTGCACTCCCCGAGCGGGCGACATCCAAGCTGCTGCCGACCATTCCGGGGGTCGTGCCCGGCCAGTTCGATCGGCCCAAGGGGTGTTTGTTCAGCCCCAGATGCCAATATGCAGACGATCTCTGCCGAACATTACCCCCAACCCCGCATAGCGCGGAGTTTGGTAAGGCCCGTTGCCACTATGTCGAAAAGATAACCGCCGGAGAACTGGCATGACCGCCCCCATCGTTCAGGCCAATGCATTGGCCAGGTTTTATTCCGTCAAAGGCGGACTTCTGTCGAAGCCGGTGACGGTCAAGGCGCTGTCCGGCGTGGATTTCGACCTGAAACCGGGTAAGACGCTGGCTATCGTGGGTGAATCCGGCTGCGGAAAATCGACGCTCGCGCGGGTTGTGACGATGATCGAGGAGCCGACTTCGGGCACACTGACCATCGACGGTGTTGAAATCACCCCGTCGAAATGGGCTCAAATGCGCGAAACCGTGCAGATCGTGTTTCAGGACCCCTACGGCTCACTCAATCCACGCCAGCGGATCGGGCAAATTCTGCAGGAACCGTTGATCATCAATCGGCCCGACATGTCCGCTGCTGACCGCGAGGCCCGCGCCCGCGAAATGATTGATCTTGTCGGCCTGCGGCCCGAGCATTACGACCGCTATCCGCACATGTTTTCGGGTGGTCAGCGCCAGCGGATCGCCATTGCCCGCGCTTTGATGCTGAACCCCAAGGTGTTGGTTCTGGACGAGCCGGTCTCGGCGCTGGATGTATCGATTCAGTCGCAAATCTTGAACCTGCTGGTCGAGTTGCAGGACCGTCTGAACCTCGCCTACCTGTTCATCTCGCACGATCTTTCTGTGGTGAAGCACTTCGCCGATGACGTGATCGTCATGTATCTGGGCCGGGCTGTCGAGAAAGCCCCTAAAGAGCAGCTTTTCGCGGCCCCGCGGCATCCTTACTCAAAGGCGCTGCTATCCACGACGCCACGGGCAGACCCGGAAGCGCGAAAAGAGCGGATCAAGCTGGAAGGTGAATTGCCGTCGCCGATGAATATCCCAAAGGGTTGCGCATTTGCGCAACGATGCTGGTTGGCAACCGACGAATGTCGCGCGGCTCCGCCCGAATTGAGCGGAACGACCCACCAGGTCGCGTGCCTGCATCCTCTGGACTGATCGGGCCTATTCGGCGTTTCGTGTGGCCGTGACCATATCCAGCAGCTGATCCTTGGTGCGCTGGATATGTTTGGTCAGCAGATCACAAGCATCCTCGACGCGACCTGCACGGGCCAGTGATAACAGCTGCCGGTGATCTTTCTTTGCCGGTTCACGCTGCTCCATGACGCTCAGGTGCATGCGGACATAGCGGTCGGATTGCAGGTTGACTCGTTTCAAAATCTCGTTCGTTAATCCGCGACCGGCCGCAGCATACAGCGCCTTGTGGTACTCATAATTCAGACTGCCCCACCGGCCCACATCATATGCGTCATAGGACGTTTCCATCGCGTCCAGTAGTCTCTCGCATTCGACGAAATCCGTTTCGATCATCCGCGGGATGGATCTCCGGAACAGATCCACCTCGAGCAGGACGCGAAGGTCGAAAATCTCTCCGATCTCGGACAGGGAATGCGAGGTGACAGAGGCGCCCCGGTTGTTTGTCAACTGCACAAGGCCCTCGGCATCCAGCCGCTTGAGCGCTTCGCGGATAGGCATGCGCGAGACGTCATAGTCTTCGGCCAGCGCTTCCTGGCGGATGGTTTCGCCCTCGGCCATCTCGCCGCTCAAAATCCGCTCACGCAGATCATTTGTGATAACATCCGGCAGGCTTTGCCGTGGGATCGCGCGGGTTCTGGGCATTGATCTGTCTCGAGCGGTGCAAATTTGTATCCAAAATACAAAATGAGCGAGTAATTTCCAAGAGTTTTGAATGCATTGATATCTATTTGGTGTTCATTATTTCAAAGCGCCCTATTGGATCGTAGAAACAATCCTGCGCCGGCGGCTTGGCAGACGAGAGGAGGGGAGATTTGGACAATCAGCGTTTCCTGCCCAAAGGTGCGATTTCCGTGGACGTTCCCTACGACGGCCCGCCAAAAACCTTTCATTTCCTGCTTCTCCCCAAAACGACGATGCTGGCCTTCAGCGCGGCAATTGAGCCGCTGCGCATTTCAAACCAGTTGGCCAGAAAGCAATTGTTCGAGTGGTACATCCTGTCGCCGGACGGCGCTCCGGTGACATGTTCCAATGGCATCGGCATTCAGGTGGATCACCCAATGCACGACCTGGACAAGGGGGCTTATACGTTCGTTTGTTCGGGAACGGAGCCGATGGCGTCATTCGACGCACGCGTTCTGAACTGGATACGGCGGCAAAAGGCCCATGGGTGTGAGTTCGGAGGTATTTGCACCGGCGCCTTCGCCCTGGCCAAAGCCGGGCTGATCGGAAACAGAAAATTTACGGTGCACTGGGAAAACCGCCCCGGGTTTTGCGAAAATTTCTCGACGATGGTGCCGACGCAGAACCTTTATGAAATCGATGGCAAACTGCGGACCTGCGGGGGCGGGCACGCCAGCACAGACATGATGCTGGAAGTTATCGAGGAGATGTTCGGCAATGCTCTGGCGGTGAGTGTCTCCGAGATGTGTCTGCATCGCCGGGCGAGCGAGAGCGGCAGCAGGCAGGTCTCGCCAGTTTCGGCCTTGCTGGGTACGCGGAATGCCAAACTTATCGAAGCCGTACAGATCATGCGGGACAATATTGAATCCCCCCTCAGCCTTGAGGCCGTGGCCGATCAGGCATCGCTATCCCGGAGACACATGGAGCGCCTGTTCAAACAGCACACCAACATGTCACCGGGCCGGTTTTACAATAACCTCCGACTGGACCGCGCCTTTGCCTTGCTAAGCGAAACAAATCTGAGCGTATCCGAGATCGCCTTTGCGTCCGGGTTCTCCAGCACCGACCGCCTTTCAGTCCATTTCAGGGGGCGATACAAGGTTTCTCCACACAATTTTCGACGATCCTGGGCGCATGATGGGGACGGATGAGATCAATATGATCAGTTGATCCGACAACAACTCCGCTTTTTACTCAACGGCATCATTGATTTGGGCAACGCACCGGAGTTACGCAATCTCGACGACTTTTTACCCAATCAAAGCAACGGCTCAGCGAGACATGGACGAGATCATGAATACATCCGACATTCGCAACGAAGGTATGCGCATTGGGGGAAAGGTTGTCTTTACCGATGCCAAAGTGCCAGTGCATTACCCCTATACTAATGAAGTCGTGGGAACTGTTCCCGCGGGCACCGCCGAACATGCACGGAAAGCCTTCGAACTTGCCGCGAACTACACGCCCAAACTGACCCGGTATGAGCGTAGCCAGATTCTGCAACGTGCAGGCGAATTAATCGGTGAGAAGCGCGAATACCTGGCGAAATGGCTGACGCTGGAACTGGGTATTTGCCACCAGCACGCGATCTATGAAACCAAGCGCGCGCAAGACGTCTATCAATTCGCTGCCGCAGAGGCTCTGAAGGATGATGGCGAGATTTTCTCGTGCGATCTGACTCATAACGGCAGGGAACGTAAAATTTTCACCAAGCGTGAACCGGTCAAGGCGATCAGCGCGATTACGCCGTTCAACCATCCCCTGAACATGGTTAGCCACAAGATAGCGCCAGCGATTGCGACCAATAACTGCATGGTGTGCAAGCCCACCGAGCTGACGCCTCTGACCGCACTGACCCTGGCCGATATCCTGTACGAGGCAGGTCTGCCGCCCGAGATGTTCCAGGTGGTCACCGGCTGGCCGCAGGATATCGGTGACGAGATGATCACTAACGAAAATATTGACATCATCACTTTCACCGGCGGTGTTCTGGTGGGCAAGGTGATTGCCTCGAAAGCGGGGTACAAACGTCAGGCGCTGGAACTGGGCGGCAACGATCCGCTAATCGTTCTGAACGACCTGAATGATGCCGATCTGGATAGGGCCGCCGCCATCGCCGTGGCCGGAGCTACCGGCAATTCGGGTCAGCGCTGCACCGCGATCAAACGCATTCTGGTGCAGGACAGCGTGGCGGATAAATTTGTGCAGCTGGTTTTGGAAAAAGCCAAAGCCGTCCGATTTGGCGACCCACAAGACCCGAACACACAGTTGGGATGCGTGATCCATGAACGAGCCGCAGAGTTGTTTGAGAAACGCGTTTTCATGGCCGCAGAAGCTGGCGCGGAAATCCTATACCATCCCGGCCGTCAGGGCGCGCTTTTGCCGCCGATTGTCGTCGACAAGGTTCCTCATGACAGCGAATTGGTGATGGAGGAAACCTTTGGCCCCATTGTACCCATCGTTCGGGTTCCGGACGACGACGCCAAGGTCATGGAAATCTCTAATGGTACCGAGTTCGGCCTGTCCTCGGGCGTGTGCACCAACGATCTGAACCGCGCGATAGCCTATATCAACGGTCTGGATGTTGGCACCTGCAACATCTGGGAGCAGCCCGGCTACCGGATAGAGATGTCACCCTTCGGCGGCATAAAGAACAGCGGCAATGGCGTCAAAGAAGGAGTCATCGAGGCGATGAAATTCTTCACCAACGTCAAGACATACTCGTTGCCCTGGCCGGGATAACTGTCTGAAAAGGCTAAAAATGCTGCACCGGGTTCATTCGCTGATCCGGGACACTTCTTTTCCGCATGTGGCTTTCGTCAGTGAGGTCATCCCTGAAGGACATCCTGCCGCTGCACACCCAGTCCTTCGATGCCCAATTCCATCTTGTCGCCGGGTTTCAGATAAGCCTGCGGGTTTTGTCCCATGCCAACCCCCGGAGGCGTCCCGGTTGAGACCACATCACCCGGTTGCAACGACATGAATTGCGATAGGTGCGAGACGATTGTGGCCACCCCAAAATGCATCGTGTTGGTCGAGCCGTCCTGATAGCGGTGCCCGTTCACCTCGAGATACATCGGCAGATCCTGAGGATCGGCCACCTCGTCGCGCGTCACCAGCCAGGGGCCGATCGGGCCGAACGTATCCGCCGATTTTCCTTTGACCCATTGACCCGATCGATGCATTTGAAAATCACGTTCCGACAGATCGTTTACCACACAGTAACCGGCGACGTGGTCCTGTGCATCGGCCTCGGACACGTATTTGGTCTCTTTTCCGATGACCACACCCAGTTCGACCTCCCAGTCGGTTTTGGCCGATCCGCGCGGGATTTCGACCGGGTCGTTCGGGCCGATGATGGCCGAGGTAGCCTTGAAAAAGACCACAGGTTCGGCAGGCAGTTCCAATCCACTTTCGGCGGCGTGGTCGGCGTAGTTCAGACCGATACAAACGAACTTGCCCACCTGACCAACACACGCCCCAATACGCGGGTCGCCCTCGACCACAGGCAGGCCGGCAAGATCCAGACCCCGCAGCATCGTGAGGTTTTCATCGCCCAGCACCGCACCCGAAATATCACGCACAACGCCCGAGAGATCGCGGATCTTGCCGCCTTCATCCAGCACACCGGGTTTTTCCGAGCCAACCGGTCCATAGCGCAGAAGTTTCATCTCGTGTTTCCTTTCAGCTCAGATGGTCCAGCCGCCGCCGATGGCTATAGCCTGTCCGGTGGTATATTTGCTGGCATCGCTTGCGAGGTAGAGCGCAAGTTCTGCGATCTCGTCGGTTGTTCCGATACGGCCCATAGGCTGGCGCGCGATAAAATCCGTCATTGCCTTCTCGTAGTCTCCGGTAGCGCGCAGGCGGTCATGCAGGCTGGGACTGTCGACCGTACCCGGGCATATCGCATTGCAACGGATGTCATGCGTCACGAAATCGGCGGCAACCGATTTTGTCAGCCCGATCACCGCGGCTTTTGACGCGCAATAGGCAAAGCGGTTCGGCACGCCCTTAAGTGAAGATGCAACCGATGACATGTTGATGATCGAACCGCCGCCATTTTCCAGCATCGCAGGTAAGGTCAATTGGATCAGTCGGTACATGGACTTGACGTTGAGGTCGAAGCTGAAGTTCCAGTCATCTTCCTGACAATCCAGAATGGAGCCGTTTGCCACGTAACCGGCGCAGTTGAACAGGACGTCCAGCGGCGGTAAATCCGCCGCTGCCGACTGGACGGCTCTGGCGTCGGTGACATCCAGTTTCAAGGTCCGGATACCTTTTGTTTCACCTAAATCCTCCAGTGCCGCGTCGTTGATATCGCTGGCGATGACCTGCGCGCCTTCTGCAGCGAACAATTTCGCTGTAGCCCGGCCGATGCCCTGACCCGCAGCCGTGATCAGGGCACATTTGCCGAACAGGCGGTTGGATGGAGTGAAATTTGTCATGCCTTAGCTCACGCCTCTTCCGGCAGTAGATCTGCAGGAATGTTCTGATAGCAAACGGGCCTCAGGAACCGACGGATCGACAGGGTTCCTACCGAGGTTGCGCCAAAATTGGTTGAGGCAGGGTAGGGGCCCCCGTGAACCATGCTGTCACAGACCTCGACACCTGTGGGAAAGCCATTGGCCAGCAACCGGCCCGCTTTGCGCTCCAGCACGGGCACCAATTTGCGGGCGGTCTCAATGTCACCCGCATCCATGTGCAAGGTGCAGGTCAATTGCCCTTCGACCGCCCGGGCGATGTCCAACATCTGATTGGCATCGCGGGCGCGGACAATGATGCCCGTGGGGCCAAAAACCTCTTTATGCAAATTGTCATCAGCCAACCAGTCGTCGCCGGATACGACGAACAAGTTAGGGGCGGCGCAACGCGGCGCGCTGTCCTCACCCACCACCTGGCTGACCCCTGACCCGGCGGCATATTGCGCCACGCCATTGCGATAAGCATCTGCAATTCCACGTGTCAGCATGGTCTGTTCCGCCGTTTCCTCCAATGCGGACTGGGTCGTCGTCAGCAATGCTTCGGCCCCCGGTCCGTCAACCACAACGGCGATGCCGGGGTTGGTGCAAAACTGGCCCGCGCCCATGGTCAATGACGCCGCCCAACCCGTGCCGATTTCCGCCGCCCGTGCGACGGCTGCATTGGGGAGGACAAACATCGGGTTGACCGATCCAAGCTCACCAAAGAACGGAATGGGCTCATCGCGTTGTGCGCACAGGTCAAACAGCGCCCGACCGGCCCGCAACGACCCGGTAAATCCCACCGCCCTGATCAGAGGGTGCCGGGCCAATGCCGCGCCAACCTCGATCCCGTCGCTTTGGACCAATGAGAACGTGCCCACGGGATTGCCGGTCGCCTTCACCGCCGCATCAATGGCCTGCGCCACGATTTCACCGGTACCGGGATGCGCCGGATGGCCCTTCACGACAACCGGGCAGCCTGCCGCCAGCGCTGCGGCGGTGTCACCACCTGCGACCGAGAAAGCCAGTGGGAAGTTTGATGCGCCAAATACCGCGACCGGCCCCAGGGGGCGCTGGATCATGCGCAAGTCCGGGCGGGGCAGGGGGGCACGGTCCGGCATGGCGGGGTCATGACGCTGATCCAGATACTCTCCCGTTTCGATGTGATCCGCGAACAGGCGCAGTTGGCCGACTGTACGCCCACGCTCACCTTGAAGTCGAGCTTCGGGAAGGCCGGTTTCCTGACAGCCGATCTCGGTTATAGCATCGCCGCGCGCGTCGATCTCGTCTGCGATCCTGCGCAGCAAGGCGGCACGATCAGCCCGCGAAGACCAACCAAAAGTGGCAAACGCATCTTCGGCTGCTTTTACAGCCGCATCTACATCCGCAGCTGTCCCAACGGCGAATTCATGACTGGGCCCATGCGCAGGGTCCGAGGAAAAAGTGGCCACGCCACCAACCCATTCTCCGGCGATCAGATGTTTTCCTGTCAACATATTCATTCTCTCTCAAATCAAGCCGCATTCGGCGAGGTTTCGCATCAAGTGGGACGCCCCGAACTGCCATTCAGGACACTCGGTCGACAGATGTACTGTATTGGTCAACGCACCCAATTTGTCATTTGAAATCGTGACGATGTAGCGCCGTTTATGTAAAGCCACCATCCGGAGTATCGCGATCCTGTGTCGAGGCAAGAAAGGTTCTCAAAAACAGCATCAACCCGTCGGGGTACTGGTGGTGCCGTCCTATTGTTTGCTTCACCAGATCGAACGGTCTCCGGCTGATCTGAGACGTCGAGAAATGGCCGTTCAGAACAAACCCGCCTGGCCCGATTACCGATAGCTTCAGGTCTGTCGTCCGGACTTCATCCAAGGTGAAACCGTCATCAAACAACCGGATCATCGGCCCGATTGCACATGAGGTATTGTTGTCCTTGGCAGGCGAGCCACTGAATGTCTTCATCCGGCGAGCCCAGCCCCTCTCCGGGCGCGTCGTGCACATAGTCGGTGGCATCTTTGTGTCTGTGATATCGTGCACTTTGGGGGCCGTTTTTGCGGTGATGTCCACGACCATCCCCTTGCGCAGGGTAACCACAGAGAGTCCACGTCCGGGGCGTTCTGGACGCCCAAGCTACAGCCCGCCGCAATCCAATTTCGTTAAAGTCACTTCAATCCCTGAGGTTATAAGCCCGGGTGGCATTGCCTCTCAGAACCGCATTGCGTTCCGTTTCCGTCAACGCACCCAGCAACTCATCTGTTGCGTCCAGCCAACTCTCATAACTGCAGGCCAATGTGCAGACCGGCCATTCACTCCCCCCAGATCAAGCGGTTCGGACCGAAAGTGTTCAACAGGTGATCGACGTATGGCCGTAGGTCTTCGATCGTCCAATTGGCTGCAGCTTCGGTAACCAGCCCCGAAAGTTTGCACCAGGCACCGGTTTCGCGGGCCAGCAAGGCCATATCCTCGGCCCATCCGGCAATAATACCGTCCCGGATCATCGGTTTGGATCCGTAGTCGATCACCGCGTCTGGGTCGCCGACAACCTGCATGATCAGCCCCGGGTCCGGCGCGAAGCTGTCCAGCGGAATGACGGACAGCACAGCCCGCAGGATCTCGCTTGCCGAGCACCCGTCGGCGCGGATGCAATTGGATCCGACGCTGAGGCCCGGGAAATTCGCGTCGGCAATCACGATCTCATCCCCGTGGCCCTTTGCCCGCAGCGCGTACAAAAGGTCGGGTGAGAGAATTGGGTCGATGTCACGCAGCAATGACGGCCTCTACTGGCAGCGGCGCTTCAGGGTGGATCAGATTTTCGCCCCGCAAATCAGACCAAAGGCCCGCAGGAAAATCATGGTTAAGTAGCGCCACATTGGCTTGCACTTCGGCCCCGCTGACCGCGCCGGGAATAACGGTTTTAACACACGGGTGCGCCAAGACGATTTGCAGGGCCGCCGCAATCAGGGGCGTATCATGCGCCACGCAAACCGCCTCGATCCTGCGGACTCGGTCCAGAGTTTCCGCAGGCGCGTCTGTATAGTTGTACCTAGCACCCGGTATAGCTCCGGTCGCCAAAATGCCCGAGTTGTAGGGGCCACCCAGAATAATCCCAACATCGCGTTCTTCACATCGCAGCAGGAAGCTGTCCAACGCCTCTTGCTCCAAAAGTGTATAGCGACCGGCAAGGAGGAATCCGTCGAAATCCCCCAGCCCCAGCAGTTTCTCGCAGACCTGCCATTCGTTCACACCGGCGCCGAATGCGGAGATCTCGCCCGCGTCACGCAGTTCAACAAGCGCCTTGTAGCCGCCACCGTTGAACAGTTCGCGCACTTTGGCATCCGACATTTTCAGGCTGCCCTGGCTGATTACACTTACATCGTGCACCAGCAGGATATCGGCATTTGCCACGCCAAGCCGTTTCCGGCTGGCTTCATTGGATCGCATTACCCTGCCATCGGTGTAGTCAAACACGATGCGCTCTGCGGGACATCCACGAAAGCCTCGGGTGTCACTTCGTGCGGCTCACAGTCCAGCAGCAGGCGCCCGATCTTGGTCGAAAGTTTAATATTCTCGCGACCAAACCGAGCGATCGCCTCGCCGAAGCACGCTCAGATCGGCCAAGCCCATACTGCGGTGCGGTATCAAAAAAGCGAATGCCTGCGTCAAATGCGGCCTGTAGCGCGGACTGCGCGTCCTCGTCCGACACTTTGCGATACAGATTGCCCAAGGGTGCGCGACCAAAACCCATGCGGGTCAAAGGAACCGGCCGTGCCGTGCGATTGTTTAATAGCTCGGTCTGTGAAACGCTCATCCTGCCTCTCGTGCCGGTTATGGCGCGATATTGAATAGATGGGGCCTTTCCCGCGACAGCACTTCGATCCGTGGCATAAACTGCCGCAGATGGTGGCGCATGGCATTCTGTGCCGCCTGTTCATCGCGGTCCGGTATATCAGCATGAATCGCGCGATGCTCTGCAAGCGATTCGGCAATGCGCCCCGGTGTCGGCAGCAACGGGATTCGGGCGCGGCTGACCTGCAAAGACACAGTCTGTGCCACATCTCCCAGACGCTTGAAGCCTGTGAATTCCATCAGCAATACATGGAACTCTTCGTCTGCCTGATAGAACGCGGGGATGTCCTCATCTTCGATTAACAGTTCCTGCAAGCGCATATTGCGGCTGAGTTTCTTGCGCTGGTCTTCGGTCAGTTCGCGGGCCACATTGGCAACGATCGCCAGTTCCAGCGCTTCGCGCAGAAACATGCCCTCGCGGATTTCTGGCATTGAAAAATAGGAAACCCGCGTACCGGATTGCGAGACGACATCCACCAGTCCTTCAGATGCAAGCCGGGCAATCGCTTCGGTCACGGGCGCTCGTGACACGCCCAGCCGTTGGCAAATCGGGGCCTTTCTGAGGTTCGCCCCAGGCGGGAAATCAAGGGACAGGATGGGCTGCTTGATCGACTGGTTAACCCGCTGCGCCTGCGAGGGAGAAATGCAAACAGATCATAAAATTAAGGCGTCTGAGGTAGCAACTCGCGACACGGCCAGATTGAACCCCGATGACAATGTTGTAATTGCGCTGCGTGATCGGCAGGCCGGAGAACAGCCGTTCGACGTGTCTGCTCCACCGGCAAATTCGATTTCGCGCGGCCACAATATCGCCTCTGTTACGATTGCGGAAGGTGAAAACGTCATTCGATACGGTCAGATCATCGGGCAGGCGAAAGCTGACATCGCCCCCGGAGAGCACGTTCATGTGCAAAACCTTGGCATGGGTGCGCATCAACAGGATTACGACCACGCCAGTACCAACTCACTCATGCCAGAAATCGCAGAAGGACGCACCTTTCAGGGCTTTCATCGCGCCGACGGCAAGGTTGGGACGCGAAACTATATCGGCATTCTGACAAGGGTGAATTGTTCGGGGTCGGTGGCGCGTTTTATTGCGGAAGCGGCCGGGAAGTCTGGTCTCCTGGAAGATTACTTCAATGTCGATGGAGTGGTCTCGATTGTACATGGGACCGGCTGCGGCATGTCAGGCAAGGACGAAGGTTACGCGACCCTGTTCCGAACTTTGGCCGGATATGCGCAACACCCGAATTTCCCGGGCACTTTGCTGATCTGATTGGCGGCCGTCCAATCAGACAAGATGGTGCGCTGCGCTATGTGACTATTCAAAACGAGGAGGGAACACGACGGACCGTCCAACGCGGTTTGGAAGAACTGTGCAGCATCGCGGAACTGGCCAATCAGGCCACTCGGGAACCGGCTCCGGTCAGCGCGATTACAGTCGGGATGCTGTGCGGCGGATCGGACGGGTATTCGGGATGACTGCCAACCCGGCTCTGGGGTATGCATCGGACCTTTTGGTTCGCCTTGGTGGCATGACAATCCTGTCGGAAACCTCTGAGGTTTACGGGGCTGAGCACCTTTTGACACGCCGCGCGAAAACCCCCGCAATTGGGCAAAAACTTAGCGACCGCATTCACTGGTGGGAGGACTACGCCGAGCGCAACGGCGGCGAGATGGACAACAACCCCAGCTCCGGAAACAGACGCGGCGGGTTGACGACCATCCTGGAAAAATCTCTGGGTGCGGTCGCCAAGGGTGGCACCGCCCCGCTGTGCGACGTCTACAAGTACGGCGAGAGGATCGACAATAAGGGCTTTGTCTTCATGGATAGTCCTGGTTTCGATCCATGCTCGTTCACGGGGCAGGTGGACTCTGGCGCGAACCTGATCGTGTTTACGACAGGGCGGGGATCGGTCTCGGGCTATCAGCCCACGCCTTGCATCAAGTTGGCCACTAACTCGGAGATGTACGCTCGCATGGCCGAGGACATGGACCTGAACTGTGGCGACATCATCACCGACGGGGTCAGCACCGAGGACAAAAGCGAAGAACTGTTCGAGATTCTGAGCCGCGTGGCGTCAGCGGATAAAACCAATAGCGAGGAGCTTGGCTTTGGAGGAGTTGAATTCGTCCCCTGGCAAGTTGGTGCAGCGATGTAACGCGCGCACGACCCGAAGGGAGAGAGCCAAATGGATGATCTGAACCGGGGAAAGGCCATCCAAGATGCCGGCTTTTCGGTTCAGAAGGGTGAAGTTCTCGTACTTGCCGGATTGATGGGTGCAGACTGACGAAAAAGACGGCGGCCAAATCCTTGAGCACGGCAAGACTGTAACAATCAAATCCCGCAGGGGCGCCGTGCGCTCCGGGGTTGGCTGTTTGCCCGTAGACCGCAAGCGTTCGGCCGGGCTACAAGCGTAATTAAGCGGGACAACATCGCCGTAATGTGTGGGGATCGGCCGCCCGGCGGTAAAGATACCACCAAGGCAGACACCATGCATCTGGCCACTTAACGCAATGCGGCGGTGCAGGTTGTAGTGACAGCACAATGGTCTCCGCATTGAAAATCGACAAGTAAATACCTAACGCGGGGTTTGTCGGAAAACGGCACCTATCAAAAGCTATTGGCCGTTAACCGTCTGATGCCCTGGCGAGCGGCTTCGGTCAACGGGCTGCTGGCTGTTGCGGCAACACTGATCATCATCATCGGCAGCATCGACCGCCGCGATGGTTTCGTAAATAGTATGGCGGAAAAACACCCGAACATAGAAGTCGTTACCGTTAAGTACGGTCAGGGTGACTGATTGAAGTCAACCGGAGCGACCAAAGCGTTCCTGACGACCAAACCTGGTCTGAGTGGTATTTTCAGCACCAATGACTGCTCAGCTATAGGTGCTGCGAAAGGCGCGCAGGAACTGGGCACTGAAGGCATGGTCATGATTGGTTATGAAACGGTAAAAGCCGCCGTTGCCGCAATGAAGGGCAAAGGCACCGCGGTACTGATCGACACCAGCTACTACCACGATGCGCCAAATATGGATGATCGGAAAATCCCGGCGGTTCTTCATGGATTAAGACTTAACCATTTTGGGACTGACCGGCCCTTCCAGTCGAAGACAAAGCACCTGCGGAATCCCACCGCAATGCCTGGTTTTTCTCGTTTCGTAATTTTGACGTTTTTATGATACTGTCCAACAGATAATTTTTGTCATTGATTGAAGGTAGTTCTTGCATTGCCCGACAAACCCAACAGCGTTTTTAGGCTGCGCCCCATGGAGAAGGCCGATCTGGAAGTTGTCACGCCCTGGTTTCAGGACATTGAGGACCTCGCCCGATTTGACCGGACGTCCCGAATACCATTCAACCTTGCCCAAACCGAAGATGTCTGGAGCGATGCTTTCAGCCCGTCCGGAAGCAAGTGTAAATGTTGGTTTGTCATTGAATCCGACAGCGGGCAAGTTCTGGGTTTGGCCGGCCTCGAAGCTATTTCTCCTGTTAACCGAGACGCTGTTATTGCCATGTTCGTGGAGAAATCGGCCCGGCGACTAGGCCTAGCAATCAGAGCGACGGCGTTGGTTGTCGACTTTGCCTTTCGCCAGCTTGGTTTGAACAGGTTGACGTCCTACTACCGCTCTGACAATCACATCAGCCGCGATCTTGTCGCAAGAATTGGCTGCCAGGTCGAAGGAACGATGCGACAAGCGTGGTACGCAGACGGGCAGTATCACGACATGCTTGTGGTCGGTGTACTTAGAGAAGATTGGATGGCTCGGAGACTAAGCCTGGCGAATGAACTCTGCCCGAATACGATCGTCACGTTCGGTTCAAGCAAATCCGCAATCTGGTCTTGGCCACCACAAAACGACAGGCTTGAATGACGGCCTCTCAATTGCTTCCAGATTACAAATGCATTTTTTGCTATAGAATAATAACCGGGTTCGAGTGCAGCCCCTTAATCGAGTAACGCCTGTGAACACCTCCAGCTCAAATCCAACAATGACACAGAAGCTAGGCGCAATCTTATTTGCAGATGTCGTGGGCTATTCCCGATTGATGAGTGAAAACGAGCTGGACACTTACAACTCTCTGAAATCATTGCTTTATCAGCTGGAAGAAACTTGTGCGCGCTTCCATGGCCGTGTGGTTGAAGTGCGGGGCGATGGCATATTGGCCCTATTTGAAACAGCAACAAGCGCGGTGGAGTTCGGGGTGGAACTTCACCGGATCGCGAGTGAGCACAACCAGAACGGCGCGGAAGATCAGCGAATCAAGTTCCGTGCTGGCGTTCACTTGGGGGAAATCCTGATCGATGACCGCGGCATTCACGGCGACAATGTTAATATCGCTGCCAGACTTCAGGAAATTGCCGAACCTGAGCGGGTTTATGTCAGCTCCGCAGTCTACGACCAAGTCTGCAATCGACTTCGGTATGGGTATGAATTCCTTGGGCCCAAACACCTAAAGAATATTGTTTCGCCAATCTCGACTTATTGCGTCCGCAGCGAAGTCGCGGGTGCCACAATGGCCGGAACAATGCGACCGGATATGCCTGGGGACTTGCTGGAACGCCCGGACACCCCGTCAGTGGCCATTCTGCCCTTCAGCAGCATAGGCGGGGACGAGTCGGACAACTGGATTGCCGAGGGCTTGACCGACGACATCATCATGAACTTGTCCAAGTTCAAAAACCTGTTTGTCATAGCGCGGAATTCGTCCTTTTTTTTCAAAACTCAGGCGATGCCACCGAAGGAGGCTGCGCAAAGGCTGAACGTACGCTACGTCGCCCGGGGCAGTGTTCGCCGATCGACCAGTCGCATACGGATTACGGTTGAACTGATCGACGCCAGCACCGAGCGCACCATCTGGGGCGAGAGGTTTGATCGCAAGATCGACGACATCTTCGATATTCTTGATGAAGTAACCGAGTGTATTGTGGCCGCAACAGCGGTTATGATCGAGTCGCACGAAAAACAGCGTATGATTCAGTCTGTTCCGTCCGACCTTGAGGCCTACGGCTCGGTTCTTCAGGGTCAGTACCACATCTTCAAATACACCCGTAACGACAACAGGAAAGCGCAGGATTGTTACCAATCCGCGCTCGAGCGGGACGGGGGCTATGCCCGTGCCGCAGCAGCGTTATCCCGGACTTTGAACATTGACTGGCGGTACTCCTGGGCCGAAGACCCTGCTTCAGCTCTGGATAAAGCATTGAATCTGGCACAGCGCTCTATTGAACTCGACCCGACGGACGCGCGCGGGTTCGGCGAATTAGGGTATGTGCACCTGTATAGAAAAGAACATGACGCCGCGATTCAATCGTATCAGCGCGCATTGGCACTGAATCCAAATGACGCGGACATGCATTCGGATTATGCCGATGCACTCGCCCATTATGGTGACAACGAAACCGCAATCACTCATATCCAACAAGCGATGCGACTGAACCCCTATTTCCCGGACCAATATCTGTGGCACCTGGGCGGCGCTTATTACAACCTCAGACGTTATGACGACGTCATTGAAACCGTTAATAAAATGAACAACCCGACCGAGGGGCAACGTATGCTGGCGGCAAGTTACGCTCAGTTGGGGCAAACAGATATGGCGCGCCAGATTACGGACAAGCACCGCGCGGCTCATCCTAATTTTTCGCTGGCGCGGTGGGCAACGGTCCAGCCAGACCGACTGGAAGAAGATACCCAGCATTTCGTCGAAGGGTTGAAAAAGGCCGGGTTCTGATTGATCACGAAAAAGGGCGCGTTTCCGGCGCGCCCTTTTTCATGGCTTAAGGCTCGAAATCAATCACCACCGCGTGCTTTTGCACCGCTGACTTTGGCGCCGCTGACCTTGGCGCCGCTCACTTTAGCGCCCGAGACCTTCGCGCCGCTGACTTTGGCACCCGATACCTTCGCTCCGCTGATGGCCGGGCTGTCGAAACCAAAATAGATGTCGAGCAGAACTTGTTCGAACATACCGGTGGTGACGTCCATTCGGATTGTATAGTCAGCTTTGTCGTAATTCCAAACACGGATATCGTTGGCGATCTGATAATCTGCTGCGGCAACACCACTGAGTGAAGGATCGTTAGGGGCTCGCGACGCTAGTTTTCCAGGATTGTTCCTATCGGTTGCGCTCTCACCTTTGCCGTGAACCAGAAAAACTGTTGGTTCGGGCAAATCGTAATACGTCCCCTCATAGGCAAAACCATAAATGCGAGCCAGACGAGGGTTGGCACCATACTGTTTTTTTAGCTGCGCATTGTCGCCAAGTTGTTCAGTCAGATTTTTGCGGAACTTAAATCGCTGTTTGTCTACACCCCCACCAGAAATATCCTCGGTTTGCTCCCAGAAGGTATCCTCGAATTTATTACCCTCTTCAACTTCAACGATGCTGCCTTCTGCCACTGTGGTGCGATTGATAAGTTTGTACTTGGTTGGATCGGCCTGCACTTCAACCTTGTAAATTCCGCTTTTTTTGGGGCCATACCCCATAACCAGAACGTCGTTTGTATCCACGACTTCTTCACCGTCAATCAAGTCAGTTTTCACAACCTGGTTCGTATCAAGCGGGACTTTCGCTTTTGTCGCAAGACGAACTGTTTCATCAGGGTTCGCCTTGGACTTTCTTATTTTCAAGTCATGAAGAAGACGGCCAAACAACAACACTTCGGAAAAATTGAGCAAGGACTCAGACATATCACTCTCTCCCAACTACGGGATTGACGGAGTCAGAGACCTCATCTCCCCCTCTTTGTGGCTCGAACAATTGCAAGCCAAAATGTTTCCAATAATCACCCCCAGATTGCATGCCATAAAACCGCTTAAAAATAAAGGGTTTTAGGCGTTAGCCAGGAACCTGCGTACGGACCGAGTTTGAATGAGAGTCTTCCTCAGGGTCAGGCAGGCGTGGCCCAGCGGTTGCCAGACCGATATCACGCATGCGGAAATTGCCTTCGATAATGCGGCGAAATGCGCCTCCGGTGATCTCCTGATCAACAGCCAGCAGGGCCTTTTCCACTCCGAAATAGCTGAGCATATCCGCATCCAGCCGCTCCCACGCGTCAGCCAGATATGTGCCCAGATAGTCGCGCGCCTCAAGCAGGGAGATGCGGAAACCTTCAGGATTTTGCGCGTAACGTGCATCAAAAATTCCCTGCATCGCTTCGCTGTATTGCGGTGACCCTTCCAGCTGATCCGACAGGTCTTCGTCCTCAGCCGAGATCAGACCGTGCAACAGCAACCGCTCGTGATAGATATCCACGAAAATATCGAACATTGCCCCGGTCAAAGGTTCTGACAAGGCGTGTTCACTGGACCATCCCGCGGCAAATTCCGACAGGGACCGGTTGTTGGCCGCAATCCGTATCTGCGCATTCTCCGACAGTTCGGCAAAACGGCTCAGGCGGTTGAAAGTATACAGATTGCCCCGGGTGTTTTCGAGAAGCGTTTCGACGACCGACCCAAAATGCAGCGAGGCCAGCAGCGCCACCATGTCGGCAGCGGATTCATGAAACCCGTAATACTCTCCCGAGGCATCTCCGTCAGACGGCATGCCGATCACGCTGTAGATGATGGCATGCCCGATTTCATGTGCGACCACGTCGAAATTCAGGCTGTAGGGGCGATATTCGTCCCCGTGTTCGTGGGTGCCGCCGGTTTCCAGAAATCCCCAACCTATATGCGCATTGTCGAGACTGGGTAGCAGCGACAGTTCCAGACGGTCGAAATCGCGGGCGAAATGCCAGGGAATTGGCCTGTCGAAATAGCCTTGCCAGACATCCATGGTGAAATGTGCGGACCCAAATAGGTGGGCGGCCTCAAAGGCCGGATCCGACGGGGCGATATGAATAAAATTGCCGAATTCATCGGGCATGGCTGGCGGCTGAATATACCCGTCCCATGGAGGCAGATACATACCGGGTCCGTCTGGCCCCGGGACGATCGCGCCATAGGGTGTCGTCTTACCCACCGGGTTGACCGTGTACATGCGCGGCCCCGACGGCCCAGGCCCGATGCTGCCTTGAGGCGCTGATACCTCAACCAGTTCCAGTTGTGCATCCGGTTCCAGAAAAGGCGATTGCGGAAATAGCAGGAACCTGGTCCCGGGTTCTTCGTCTTCGGTGTGTTCGGGTAAGTTCATAATCGCCCTCCCGTGACGTGCCCCGGTGTTGTCCGCCAACTATCTAAGCGGTGGCGTCTTCGGGGTCGGTATCCCTATGGCAAAACAAAAACTCAGCTTCTATCAAATCATAAAACGCGTCGCGGTCAGGCAGACCAAGCGAAACTGCGTAGGATTCAAGATCATCCGGCACCTCCTGGTCAAGACGTGTTTCAAAATACCATATCAACAGGCGCAGGCGATCTGCACCGGCCTCTCCCCCTGAAGCGCCATATTGCGCTTTACTGGCGGCGCGGTTGCGTAATTCCGTATATTGATCCGATCGGCGCAATTCTGACAGCATCAGAGCGTCGAGCGTTCCCGCACGTGAAGTTGTTGCGGCTTCGATCCTCGCTGCATCGGCCAACATCGCTTCATAGCCTTCAGGGCTCAGATCATTGGCTTCAAGCCAGGACATTAGATCAACACGACGAGAAAGGCCCGCTTTGGCTCTGTGGTCTGCCATTTGCTTTACCAGAGCGTCACGATCGGGCTCCAGATTCTGTTTCGAGGCGTCCTCTCTTGATAGCAGAGCCAGAACCGCGCGGTCTCGTAACCGTGAAAACAACTTTGGGTCCAGGCGTACTTCGTCAACCACCGCGCGATCAGCTGTCAGATCGTCCGCGTCGACACGCGTGCGCAACCCTTTCCACATCAGCGTTCTTTCCGTTCGCACAGGTTCTGAAGGGGGCAGGGGGTGCCCGGCCAGATGTTCGGACATTCGCGTCAGCATGGCCCTTGCATCCTGAGCCTTGGCGTCAACTCGGCCCTCGGGCAGCCATTTCACAAACTCCGCGATACCGGGATGGTCTTTCATCGGGTCGGTTATTCTAGGCCACACGCGGTGACTATAATGCATCGCCTTAGCGCGGCCCAATACATCTTCAGCAGCTTCAGCCGGCAGAATTCCCGAAGATTGTGCTCGGTCCACAGTCGCGCGGATCGACACCATCGGTTCACTGAGCGCCTTGAACCCCAATTCAGCAGGGCTATGCAGAACAGCGACCTCATCGTCATCTTGAAGAGTGCCGCTGAGGTAGTCCTCGAAGATCTGCCCCACACCGATCATCCCGAAGCTGGCCAGTTCAGCAGCCCGCAACGCCCCCATGCTGGCGCTGCCGTAGACCGGTATGCCTTGCTCCATCGCCCACAGAATTTCCTTATGCCAGACCGAAGGAACACCTTCGAAAAACCCGTCAATGATCCCGATCGTTGACGGGTTTTCCCGTACGGCACGATAAACGTCGCCTTGCCGCACGGGAGGGAGGACCGTCGCATCCAAACATTCGGAAACCGCGTCGGGTGTAAGGGTAGGTCCCACAAAAACCACGGCCGTCATTCAAGCCCTTCCCTTATACGCTGCGCTCGGACTCCGGGAACATAATCCGGATCGTCATGGGGTGCCTCCAGCCCGGGAATAACAGCTCTGACCACTGCGATGTCGTACTCTGGACGTGAAAGATCGACGGTCACCACCTGAGTGATCCCGGCTTTTGAAAGGTGGTCCAATAACAACTCAAGGTCTTCTTCGAATGAACCGGAGACGAAGGTTGGACAGTCAGAAAAACTCTGGTCTGCCGCAGCACCGTCAATAAGGTCACGCACATAACTGCCTCGCTCGGTCTTAGCCTGATCCGTGAACTCCGCCGGATCCAGGTCGTCCCGCGCGCCCGAGATATAGGTCAGCCGGGTTTGCGCCGCTTCCGTCAAAGCGCGGAGCAGGGCGATGGCGCGGTCCGGATGGCACCCGTCACCGATACCAATGTGGCCGGACGACCCGCCGGCTTCACAAACAACGCATCTAAAGCTGGCGACGCCAATATCTGAGGTTGTGTTCCATAATCCGACTTCCAGCCCAGCATCGGCAATCATTTCAATGGCCTGTCGACATCGCGTGTCGTCAACACTGTCGGGATCCAATCGCTCAGCTGTGGGAAAGTGATGCCACAGGGTTGTGGCATCCCGTTCGATCAGCTCGCAAATTGCGTGGCAGCTCGCCTCGGCTAGGTTGTTGCCCGACGCCAGTCCGTTTGTGGTTCGTGGAAACGCGGCCTGTCCGCCAATCGGCGCATTCGTATAGTCGGTATCAACCATTTCAAGAGGCACCCAGCAGGCGCTATCGGTTACCAAATCCAGACCCTGAACCCACAGCATGTTTACGTGCGGGTCAAATTGCCCGCCAGTTACGCGCGGCAACCCATCGACGTCGACAACCGACGTTTCTTCTACAAGGTCCGCATATCTGGCCAGGCGTTGCGGCAACAGGACCCGTTCGGCATGCCAGGCTTCGATAGCCTCCATCACTCCCGAGGCTTCGGCTGCGCGCAGAGAAAGACCTTTACCCAGCGACACAGCAACCGATCTGGAGTTTGGGCGGGTGACCATCACCGTCGGCAACCCGATCCTGTCCAGCCCGGTCAGGTTTGCAATCCGGGTAATGCCCATATCCCGAAGATACGGCTTTACGATTTCAAGGGTTTGTTCCGGATCGCGCAGCCGGTGCGTATCCAGCACATATTGCTTTTGCGATGTGGTGGGCATGTTGCGGACCTTGCCTAATACGCGTGCAATTGACCGCAGCGTGAAAAAAATGCGCCGGGTCAGCCTGTTAGAACCAAGGATGATGGATCAGCCCTTTTGGGTCAACAGCGATTAACAATGGCTCTGTCGCGAGGCTTTGGTGGAACAGAACTTCTGCCGGATTCGACTGCAACCGGCGGTATAGACCTAGCGGCTTCGATTGAAATTAAGCCTGGGCGAGAGGCAGGCTAATGACACTCAGGTTGTGTTGCAAAAATTGGGCTCGGATTGACGGGTTTGCGTGTTTTTATGCATTTTTGAGTGCGCGCGCTACTTATTCTTAGCTGGCACACTCCGGTCAATCTGGCCTGGCCATCGGGGTCGTTGAATCCACCCGGCGCGAGGGGGGAGGGTCGTACCCCCCCACGTGGCCGACGGCTTCCTTTTTCTGGCCGCATACTGATTTAAGGCGGCGGCCGGCCCCTTCGCCCTACCGACCCGATGGCAGGGTTAGCCTGCGGCCAAATCCGGCAGTCAGTTCAAAGGAGCAGCGCAGTTGTGGTGATTCTGTTGCCCGACTTTTTCGACCGCCTAAAGAAGGCAACCTGCGATTCTGGAGTATGGGAAACCCTTCAAGCCGCCTCCAACGGTATCGCTCGCGCGTGCAATCGATCCTGCAAGGGGACGTGTCCGTGACAGGCAGGTTTGTTACCGAACAACTAAACGCGTTGGTTGAGCCCAAAATAGCTGACGTGCTCTCAGGAAACAAAAAAGTGCCCGAAACTACGTTAATTGATCTGTTTCTAAACTTGTGATTCCATCCAAGTAGTCTCAAGGGTTGTTGCGACGGTATCCGCTATCTCAGTTTCATGAGTTCATCTCTGATTGCTTCGTTTGGGGCAGGGGTTCTATAACGTTCATCAGCTTGTTCATGAAATGCGTCGAACTGCGGTTGTTGTTTCGAAACAGAACTACGTCTTTCGTTCGACCAGCGAGGCGACGTTCAATTTACTTGTGTGGCGCTCGTAGATCATCAGATCGCCTTCCCAATCCCTGAATTCTTCGTGAGTCCTCACATGATCCGGGCGCTGGTGAATGGATCGATGCGGCGGAAAAATCTGACCCCTGGGGCGCCTGGCATAGCGTGGCCGGCGCTTTTTACGCCGGTTTGGCAGGTGCTGCACCAGTTGTTCGGGCTGTAGACTAAGGATATATCGTTTCGTGGCTGACCCGGACAGTCTGATCATCAAAACCAAGGCGGCCCGCAATTTGTTCCGGTGTCCAACCTGCAATCAAACGGTTGATGACAGGCGCGCAAGCTTTCAAGTCGGATCAACTTGCACCGCCGAGACCTCCGAGAATGCGCAGTTCGTTGTACTTTGACGCCGTAGTAACCGCTCAGATGCGGTAACTCACCGTCTGCGTAACCGTTCCGCCTGATCTCCCGGTAAACGGTTGAACGATGCCTTCCGATCTCGGCCGCGATCTTGCTTACCACCATTTTGCGTTCAGCATGTTCTCAATTGCGCGCCGCTCGCGCAGATCCAGTTCCGTATGGGCCAATTTCCGTTCTCCCTGCTTTTCAGCAAGATAGGGAATTTGTCGCAACCCAGTTTAGAAGGTGCCCGGCTTGTGAACTCAACTTGAAGCGCCAATTCTGATTTGTACTTTTACGTCAGCCGGTTCTGTATTTCCATCAGCGTTCTTTCGAAGACTTCGACCGGCCTCCGAAAGCCGAGACACTTGCGCGGTGTGGAATTGAGGCGATGGCAATTCGACCTTAAAAATCGATTTGTCAGCGGTCGCGATTTGTGCGCCATTGGTTCAAGCACAATGAGCGACGGTTCGGTTGATCTCGGGAGGTATCTTGTCAGCCTGTTGTTGGTGTTTTCGACCGTGCCGTTCGGGACCGTTGATCAAGGAGTCCATGATCGGCTTCGAGTGACGATCCTCGTTGCGCATGACGACGCCATAGCGGCTGACACGTTCGACGAGAGAGGTCACGTTGACCTTTCCATGCTCTTTGCGAAACATCATGAAGTCACATTCCTAGTGACCGAATTCTGAGCGTTCAGAGATACGCTCGGGCCGGTGTGACAGGCTTTGGGTGTCGAAAATATGGGTTCGGTTGTGCCTGCGGTGCCCACGCGGTCTGCGGTGTTCAGGCAGGTGGCGGTAGAACTGTTCTTCGCGACCGTCCTTCGAATAGGCAAAACGGTAGATTGTCTCGTGGCTCACGCGGATCGGATGGCGTTCCAGGCGCATGCGACCCGCGATTTGTTCTGGTGACCAGCCGGCCTTCAGGCGATCTTCGATGGCAGCCTTCAAATCCGGATGTACGATCATCTTCCGATGGATGGCCCGGCAATGTTCCTACATGTTCTGCGCCGCTGTCGCGTGATGCCCGTTCAGCTGCGGTAACTCTTTTTCTCCGAAGAAATTGCGTTTCAGTTCACGATAGATCGTCGATGGAGCGCGACCCAGCCGACCGTGATCTCTGGCACCGGCATTTTGGCTTCGCCCCACTTGGCAATCTTACGACGTTCTTCCAAACTCAGGTGAGGGTAACAGCTTCCCATTAAACATCCTCCATTCAAATATCTGATTTGATACAGAATTCGCACTTCGTTTGCGAATCCTGTCGGATTACACAATTGCTGAGACTGCGGTTGCAAGAAAATCAATTACTTAGTGTTTTTAATTTCTGAGACTCTGGAATTCGCGAACTACTAGCAGAACTATTGGTAAGCAGCCCTTCGTTTAACGCGCAGAGAATGACCGCGAAGAGCCCTACCTGGAAGTGCCAAAAAAATTCACTACGCTTGCACACAGCGCGACGACTCGCTGCACAGCGGCTGGAACAACGGCCATTCAGGCAAAGCGCAGTTTTGTTTCGATAGGTAATGACTGGGTCCCGGAAATTTACGTGCATTCGGAGATCATTCGGGAATCGAGGCTTTTTGTTACGAGCAAGCCAGCTACACTCTATCTGCGCAGCCGATCGCAGATGGTTCTGATTTGCACGCTTAATTCGCACTGGCGTTCCAATGGCGCGAAATCTGTTAAGATAGAGTTCGATGGCTAATTAACTGGCTTAGCGACTTAGCCGCTTCAGTTTCTGTTCCTTTTTTGCGCTATCGTTCGAGAATGCTACTTGAGACAACCTGAAAGGGGGGGGCCATGAGGCTGAAAGTTGTAGGTGCGGGGATTGGACGAACCGGGACATATTCGCTCAAGATAGCCTTGAACCAATTGGGGGTGGGCCCTTGCTATCACATGGAGGAAGTGCTGCATAACATGTCGTCGCATCTGCCCCTGTGGCAGGCAGCGGTTCAGGGAAACCCCGACTGGCCGGCAATCTACCAGGGCTATCAAAGTGCTGTTGACTGGCCGACAGCGCGTTTCTTTCGCGAATTATATGCTGAATATCCCAAGGCAAAGTTCATTCTGGGCTATCGCAGTCCGCAAAGTTGGGCTGAAAGCTTCTCACAGACGATTTACCAGCTTTTGTCCGACATTGAGAAAGCACCCGCAGAGCAGCGCGAGTGGCTAACAATGGTCACCGAGTTGATTACGCAAAACGGAATACCGCCCGGCCTGGATGTCGCGGGTCTTGAGAACGCTTTCATCGCTCATACTGAAGCGGTCAAGGCAGAGATTCCGGCTGGGCGCCTGTTGGTTTTTGAAGCCAAAGACGGATGGGAGCCGCTCTGCTTGTTTTTGGGAGTTCCGGTTCCGGATGAACCGTTTCCGCGGACCAATAATCGGAACGAATTCTGGGAGCTTGTGAAAGGCGCGCCGTGATTGTCTGAATCGGGGTTATACGATTTTTTAGCAGAGTGTTATGGAGAATCCGAAGGATAGCCTCACGTGACAGAAAACCGAAAACTGGCTGCAATCCTGGTTGCTGATATCGTGGGATTCAGTCGCCTGACAGGCGTGGACGAAGAAGGCACACTGGCACAACTGCGAGCATTGCGCAGTGACCTCATTGATCCGTCGATATCTGAGCACAACGGGCGGGTGGTAAAACGAACCGGTGATGGTGCTTTGGTGGAATTCCGCAGCGTGGTTGAAGCTGTGCGATGCGCTATCGAAATTCAGAGCGCCATGATCGAGCGCAACGCCGGTTTGCAGGAAGATCGCTGGATCAAATTTCGCATCGGCATCCATCTCGGCGATGTCGTCGAGGAGGGCGATGGCGACTTGATGGGAGATGGAGTTAACATTGCGGCGCGGCTTGAAGGCATCGCCGATCCGGGCGGAATCTGCCTGTCTGAAGATGCCTATCGTCAAGTCAAGGCGCGGCTTGATGTATCGGCGACAAATTTGGGCAGGACGGCGCTAAAGAACATAGCCGAGCCTCTGAACGTCTACGCATTGGCTGTGGGTTTATCCGCGAAACCGATGGCTCGACAGCTGGGTGCCCCAGCAGATTTTGCCGTCCCGGAAAAACCTTCGATTGCTGTTTTGCCGTTCACGAATATGTCGGGAGACCCCGAACAGGAATACTTCGTCGACGGCATGGTGGAAGATATTATCACGGCGCTGTCGCGGTTCGAGCAACTGTTTGTCATCGCCCGAAATTCCAGCTTTATCTACAAAGGATGCGCAGTAGACATAAAGCAAGTCGGTCGTGAACTTGGTGTTCGCTACGTGCTGGAAGGCAGTGTGCGCAAGGCTGGTGACCGCGTTCGTATCACGGGACAGCTCATCGACGCTGACACGGGCACCCATTTGTGGGCGGATAAGTTCGATGGCCGTCTCGTAGATGTATTCGATCTTCAGGATCAGATTACCGCGAGCGTGGTTGGGGCGATTGAACCTACTATACGCAAGGCGGAGATTGAGCGCGCACGGCGGAAACCAGTAGAACACATGGGCGCTTATGATCTTTACCTTCAGGCGCTTCCTCATATTTACGCTGTGAGTCCGGGCGAAAATTTGAAGGCTCTGGAGCTTCTCAAGAGAGCGATTGAACTGGACCGGGAATATGCGCCGGCGCTGGCTCATATGGCGTGGTGTCTGGTTCAGCGCGCAACGCGGTCTTGGGACGTCTACAGCGACGACGATGCGGGCCTCGCCGTATCCCTGGCTCGCCGCTCTCTGACTCACGCAAGCGACGATGCGCATGTCGTTGTGTTGAGTGGCTTTGCCCTTTCCATGTTGCGTCAAGACCATTTGGCTGGGCTAGACGCCGTCAAACGCGCGGTAGACCTCAATCCCGGATCAGGTTTTGTCAACGCCATGGCTGGCGGCGCCTTGATTTTCGGAGACGATGCCGTGGCCGGTCTCAGCCTGTTGGACCGAGCCATGGATCTGTGCCCGAAAGATCCCAATTACTTCAGTTACTTGACAGTAGCGGCCTATGGCCATCTTTTTTGTGATCGCTTCGATAAGGCAATTGAGTTGGCGCAACGTTCACTTGCACTGAATGCCAAATGGGACTCCACTTACTGGGTGTTAATCACCGCCTATACCTTGCTCAAACGCCCGGACGAAGCAAAGGCGACCGCCAAACAGCTGTTGAATGTGTGCCCGGAAGCGACCGTGTCGCGATACAGCCGCGTCCTCCCAATCCGGAACCAAACGTCACGCGAAACGGTCATTGAAAGTCTGAAAAAGGCGGGGATTCCTGATTGATGAGGCTGACTTTGAGGACCAAAGTTTCGATTCAAATAACGCCTCCAATTATCATTTTTGACGAATATTGGCCTCCAGCTAACAATAATCGAACTCCGTTTTTTTTTAGGAAGGGAACCAGCACTTCTTTACGCGTATGGTCTTGGCAGCATCAGCATTTTCTGTGTTGATCGATTTTCCAAGTGTCTGACGTCAGCCATGCCTAACGTCAGCCAAAACCGACGCGTTTGGATGCCGGAATCGGAAAATTTGCTGCGTTGCCGAAAAATACCGCTGCCAGAGCGAAATTCTATTCCACCTTATGCACCCGCATCCGCCGCACGGGCATAAGCCCGGAAAGTTGCGCACACTGTGAGTTCAACGGCTTCAGGAATTAGCGTCGGCAGCGAATGTTTTGTGTGGATGGCTCCTGCATAGCAAGTCCTTTTTGAGTTGATTTCGTGCGTTTGTCAGAAGCAGTCATGTGTCCGGCCTGTTTGCGCGGTTTTGACCGCTGGCCTTGATGGGTTCCGCAAACCAGCTCCCTTACAGGAATACGGGCTGTACCGCCCGGGACATTCGGTGGGGTGTTCTGGTTTTGGCGGCTGACTTGTGCACAATCATCTCGCGGGTCTTGCTAACTCTTTGTTTCTCTGGTTTCAGGCTGCAACTCTTGGGCTATAAGGTTCGTTGCGTGCACAAAGCGCGGATTTTCTGCGATTTCTGAATTTTCGCTGCTGGAACGCAGAGGGAAACCGGCCATTCGATCACGGCGCGACGAAATTTGTTACCGGTTCATCCCGCCCATCAGGGATCTTCCCTCCAAACGGTTATCCGATTGCGCAGATTGCAGCCTGGTCTCGTGCTTGTATCAAAAAGCAATCTGTCCAAGTGTCACTGGCTTTGCGACGAAGGGAACATTCTTGACTTTATGCTGGGCAAGAACCACAAAAGTGCATTGGTGAAATTTACTCGTCGTCGTGATGCTGCCGACTTCGATGATCCAATGGCCTTCAGAACAACTGTAGCATGTGCCCCAGCATAGGAACGGGTTGGCTTTGTCGCAAACTTCTCTGAAGTATGAAGGCGGGTTGAAATTGCTGTGTTTAGACGGTTAGCTTCGCAAACTGCTTGAGTGGGCAGATTCCGACTCCGAACAGGCCCTTTCGGATCATCTGCGCAACTTCGATTCCATCAAGCGTTGCAGTGGCGGACGCAAACGATTTGAAACCGAGCATTGGGCGGATTCGACGTTTGATGAAACGGTGGTCCTGTTCCACGATGTTGTTGAGGTATTTTCGTCTAACCATCTCGGCCGGGATAGGACAACCAAAGCCCTTCAACATCTTGTTGATGGCATTGGTATCAGCCGTGGTGGCTCCGCTTTTGTCGATCACTATCTTTCTCGGGAACCCGTTTAGCTCGAGCGCACGAGCGAAGAATTTTGCCGCTGCAGCTTTGTTCCGGCGCTCGGACAGCATGAAATCAAGGGTCTTTCCGTGTTTGTCGACTGCGCGGTACAGGTAGACCCATGCGCCTTTGACGCGTACATAAGTCTCATCCATTCGCCAGGATCGATCACAGAAGCGTTTCTGACGACGCGCCCGGTCGGCGACCAGTGGAGCATATTTGACGATCCAACGGTTCAGTGTCGCATGATCGACCGACACGCCGCGCTCAGCCAGGATTTCTTCCAAATCCCGGTACGACACTGAAAATCGCAGATAGAAGAACGCCGCGTGCAAGATCACGTCCTTTTGAAAATGCACTCCCTTGAATGAGATTGTCACGGCCTGCCCCTGTCTGTTTTGGGCACGCGTCTATCAAATCTTCAATCAACCTAACTGGTACGCTCGGAGTTTGCGACAAAGCCGTTGAACGTCATATCTCGACTCTAGCCAAGCTTGGGATTGTTCGACGCTTAATGAGCTCAAATGGTAAACGTTGGGCGCGCCGAGACCGACAGGGGAGGGTGGTCACAGCAACCGGTCTTTCCCTGATGCCATTATCAGAAAGGCATGCGGAGTTCATCCAGGAAGCCCAGAAGCATGCTGATTGCGTTTTGGAATTCACAGTGCTCCGCGATAAGGTATCGACCGGCCTAGCTCGTCTGAAAGACCTTGTAGCAGACGATGGCTTTATCACAGATTTGATACCCAAAGTTCGTAATGCTCTGGGCCGCAAGCCGGATGCGTGTTTCCTCAGGGAACTTCTGGATGAAATCTCTGTGGAAATCTCAGAGATAACACCAGCCTATATCGAAAAAATGAGGGCCAATGACCATGAAATTGAGGGGCAAAAAGAAGACTCTTTAAATCCGATAGTTAAGAAAGAAAAACATTTTCAGATTCAAGTTTTTCCAGATCAAATGGAGCGCAGCTCTCCACGGCTGTGCTCGGAACTTCGCTTTGCCCGGGATCAGGCACATTGTGACCGACTTATGGACGATATCGCCGAGTACCTACGATTTGGTCACACCTGGTACGCTATGAAATCGACATATGGCCCAGCTCTCCGTTTCATGGTGCTCGGATATATTTTTCAACGAGCGGAGAACATAAAATCTCACCAAGCCTATTTGATCTCACTGATCTCGAAAATCGATCGAGGAGATATGCAACCAACCGAATTGTTAGCGCAAATCTCAAAAAACCGTGGAAGTGCAGGCCATACCCAAGATATCCCCTCACGCTCATGAGTTCAGAACAACAGGTACAGTTCATGCCGTCGGTCTATTGTGAAAAGCATTCAAGTGTATTACGATGTACTACACCATGGAAATAGGTGATTGCGATGAGTACCAGCCCGTATTCTATCCGTCTTGACGAAGACCTGAGAAAGTCCCTGGAACGGGAAGCCGCGATCGAAGATCGACCACCTGCACAACTCGCCGTGCGGGCAATTAGAATGATGTTAGAATCCAAAGTCGCAAAACGTGCAGCCATTGATGCGGCTGTTGAAAAAGCAGATCAAGGCAAGTTCATCACGGCTGACGAGATGAATGCCTGGATAGACAGCTGGGATACCGAGAATGAACTTTCGGATCCGGTAGCAAGCGGGCAATCCAATAGCCAATGAGAATTGTATTTCTCGAAGATACGACCCGTGACATTCAATGGTTCCGCTACTACTACACATCAGTTTTTCCTGAAGGCAGCGAAAGGGCACGAGCTCATCTCAAAGCCATTCAGCTTACTCTTGCTGCCAACCCTTATGCAGGTCACCCAAGTGACACACGCCGAGACGTACGGGAGCTTTCAGTGCCGCGAACCCCATTCACGCTGATCTATCGTGTGATGCCCATCCAGATTGAAATTCTTCGTCTCTGGGATACCAGGCAGGGCGCGGATTACTGAAACCAGGAGTTTAAAATTGGTGGCATCCAGCGGGCAGGGCAGGGGGCAAGCAACCGTACCTACTTTGCTGTTCGACCATTAGATTCTGCGCAGAGGGCGGAAAGCAGTCCTTCGCTGCAGGTGTATTGCAGGTTGGTGGAACCGCAAAAGCGGATCTCCAAAACGTTTGAAATTCGGTTATTCTTTTGCGCCGCGGGTAACAGTTGCCGCGCTTATAACACGTCCACGGCAAATGCTTCTCTTGAGAATGGGCGTGCCTCGGTTTCTTAAGCGATAGTTGCCGATTTTGTTGTGCCCCTAACAACACATTCCAACTTACAGCAAACTCTGAATGGTTCCTGGTTGTCTGAGGTGATGTATTCGGTGAACTTTTCGCCCGCGAGACTTCCGATGGCTTCAGCCGGGATACGAATTGTAGTGAGACCCGGTTCGACATCTGCAGACCCTTTGAAATCTCCGATACCGATAATTGACAGGTTGTCGGGAACTTTCAAACCAAGGTTCTGGGCCGCAAACAATGCGCCATGCGCAATAACGTCATTTCCGCAAAGCAATGCTGAAGGGCGAGATTGTTCCGTCAAAAGAGTTATTGCCGCTTGCTTAGCCTGAGAGACACTGTAGGGGGCTTCCGATTCATGCTCATCTGGCACGGAAATGCCCATTTTGGCCAGCGCTTCATGTACCGCAGAAAGCCGATGCTGAGCGCGATCATTGCCGTCGGTTTTAGGAAAAATCAGCCCGATGTTCCGATGCCCCAAGGCCAGAAGATGCTCTGTCGCTAGACGCCCGGCCAACCGGTTGTCCGCGCCAACACAAGGAAGGGTGGAATCCTCTGCGTAGTTCCAAATCGCAAGTGCCGGTGTTTTTTGCTGTTCGATCAAACGAGCGGTGGCGTCCGAATGCTCCAATCCGACCAGCGCCACCCCGTCCACACGATGTTCCAGCAGCTTGCGAACCATCGCGTATTCCCGGTCAAGGTCGTACCCATGCGAGGCCAACAACAGGCTGAACCCGTCTTTATCGATCGATTCCGAAAAGGCCTGAATGACTTCGGCAAAAATGGCGTGGTTGATCGTGGGCACCACAAGACCGATTGTTCCCGATCGTTTGCCATGCATCGTCTGCGCCGCTCGGTTTCGGATATACCCCAGTCGCTGAATCGCCCTGTTTATCTTTTTGCGAGTCGCAGGGTTCACCAGATCTGGGTGATTGAAGGTGCGCGAAACTGTGGATGGTGAAACTTTTGCGGCCTTTGCGACTGCCACGATATCCACCTTACCCTTTTGAAAACTGGCCATAATATTCTCCCATCCGGTCGAATTTATGAAAACATTTGCAATACTATTTTCATCGCCTACCCTGATTTGTCAACAAAAGTAAAAGTGTGAACCGACGGGTTGGGAGGCCCTGAATGGAATTCATTTATTACTTCGGAGATGTGTTCACGCCGCTGTCGTTTCTGCTGCTGCTTGGTGGCACGATTGGTGGGCTGATTCTGGGCGCGACGCCGGGACTGTCGCCCACAATGGCCGTTGCGCTCCTGATACCGTTTACTTTCCAACTGGAAGCGGCTCAGGGGCTGATCTTGCTGGGCGCAGCTTACACCTCGACCGTGGCCGGAGGTGCCGTTAGTGCTATTTTACTCAAGATCCCCGGTGCGCCAGCCAATATCGCTACGACGTTGGACGGGCACACTATGGCCAAACAAGGTCAGGGTGCGCGTGCATTGCAGCTGTCCTTTCTGGCTTCTGCCGTTGGTGGCATATTTGGCGTGCTGCTGCTGATCTTTCTGACTCCGGTTCTGGCCAAATGGGCGCTGGCATTTGGCCCCTCGCATTTGTTCTGGTTGGCCATCCTTGGGGTGACTGTAATCGGAACACTGGATTCCGCCTCGGTCGTCAAGGGGCTGCTGTCGGGATGTATCGGGTTGTGGCTGGCCACCATCGGGTTCGACGACATCATGGGTGCGCAGCGGTTCATCTTTCATCCTGCACTTGGCGGAGGCATTAACATCATCGCCGCGCTGATCGGTCTGTTCGCAATTCCGCAGGTGCTGACAATGTTTGCCAAGGGCCGCCAAACGGACGGTGCAGAAGTGATCGAAGTTCAGCACCATTCGATCCTTGCAGCCTTTCGGGAACTGTTCAGCCGAACGAGGGCGTTGAGCATTGGCACGCTGACCGGTTCGATCATTGGCCTGATCCCAGGAGTGGGTGGGCAGATCGCCGGGCTGGTCGCCTATGATCAAACCAAGAAGTTTTCATCCGAAAAAGAAAAGTTCGGTACTGGTCATTCCGAAGGCGTTATCGCCGCGGAATCCGCCAATAACGCTATGGTCGGCCCATCATTGGTGCCGCTGCTGACGCTTTCAATCCCGGGCAGCCCAACAGCCGCCGTTCTGTTGGGAGGATTGCTGATCCATGGGATTTTCCCAGGCTCGGACCTGTTCGATAACCATCCCGATGTAGCCTGGACTTTCATCAATTCCATGCTGATCGGCCAAGTTTTGATGTGCATCTTCGGCCTTTACGTAGCTGGCCTTGCAGCGCGCGTCGCGCAGGTGCCGCAATCGGTGATGGCCGCCATCGTTTTGGCCTTGTCGGTCTTCGGTGCCTATTCGGTGCAGGGCTCGATGGGTGATGTCTATGTCATGGCATGTCTTGGCATTGGCATGTTCTTTCTGGAACGTTTTGGCTTTTCTGCTGCGCCGCTGGTTCTGGGCCTGATCCTTGGGCCGATTGCCGAGGCGAACTTTATCCAAGGCGGCATGATAGCTGACGCCACCGTCGGCAAGGCGTCGTACTTTCTGACCGGTGGATTGAACCTGCTGCTGATCGCAGTGGTACTGGCCTCGATCGCGTATTCGGTCTGGATGGAACTGCGTAGCCGTCGCTACACCACCAAAGAGGAGGCGCAGGCATGAACCGCTCGCAGCACATATTCGGGTCGGGTCTGGTTTTTGCAGTTGGTCTCTGGGTGACGTGGGTCAGCTATACCCAGCAACCCGCCGAGGCATTCCTGTTCCCGCGACTTATCGCATCCGTGTTTGTGGTTCTGGCCGGCTGGACATTTGGCAAAGCCGTGATGGGGTTGTCCAAGGTCGGAAACGGCGTGACACGCAAGATGTTCATAAACATGCTGCCCGGTCTGATCATCACTTTGATCTACGTTTTCTGGGCGGCCAAGTCGCTGGGTTTCTACACCGCAACATCCATCGCCTTTTTCATCCTGCTGTCGATCTACGATCCCGCACCGCACAGCGAGGCTAAAAGCTGGATCAAACGCGTGATCATCACGGTGGTCTTTGTGGCGGTGATGTACGGGCTCTTTGCCATGCTGCTGAACGTCTACACGCCAAGGGAAATTCTGTTCTGACCACACGAGCGACGTGGCTGAACCTAATCTGGGAGGAAACGCAAATGAAACGAATGATTGCTGGGGCAGCACTAGCCCTTATGAGCCTGACCGGCGCCGCTGTGGCAGAGGAATATCCAGAACGGCCGCTTATGTTGATGGTCAGCTATGGCGCCGGTGGCGCGACGGATTTTCAGGCGCGAATTGTGACCATGACAGCCGGGAATGAGGATGCGTTGGGGATGCCCGTCGCCATCATCAACAAGCCCGGCGCCGGTGGGCGCGTTGGCTGGAACTGGTTCGCCACACAGGCTGATCCCGATGGGTATACGCTGGCGGCCTATAACGTTCCGCATTTCATTGCCCAGTCGATAAAGGGTGGCGTGGAATATTCGACCGACAGCTTTGAACCCATCGCAAACTGGGGCGCAGATCCAGCGGTCTTTGTTGTTGGTGCCGATAGTGAATTCAACTCGATGGAGGATGTCGTTGCCTTTGCCAAGGAAAACCCCGGTAAGCTGACCGTATCCGGCGCGGGTCTTTTTGTAGGCCACCACATTGCGGCCCTACAGATCGACAAGGCAGCGGGGACCAAGATGGCCTATATTCCGACCAAAGGTGGTGGTGCCGCAGCCATGAAAGCGGTGATCGCCGGTGAAGTTATGGGCGGCATCAACAACCTGTCCGATGCGTTCCGCGCGCAAGAGGCGGGTAATGTCAAAATCCTGGGCGTTGCAGACCTGGAGCGCAGCGCATTCCTGCCGGACGTGCCGACGATGAAAGAACAGGGGCTGGACGTGGATAACTCGTCGGTCAATTTCCGCGGCGTGATGGTGCCCAAGGGCACACCCCCTGAGGTGATCGAGAAACTGGCCGCCACCGTGCCCGAGATGTTCGCGAACGACCGCGTAGCCAAGAAGATGGAAGCAGGTGGCTCGCCCATGCACATCATGACACGCGACGAAGTGATCGAGATGTGGGCGCAGCGCCAGCAGACTTTGAACGAATTGCTTGCCGGTCTCTGATCCGATCGCTTTTTACGGGGCGGAGTAGGTCCGCCCCAAACAAACAATCGAGGACCAAGATGAACGCTCAGGATGGGGTTTCCCCTGATATCGCTGAATTAGATCGTATCGTGGCACGCGCGCGTAAGGCTCAGGCGGCTTTCGAAGCTGGTGGCAGTCAGGCGCTTTATGACAAAGCGGCTCTTGCAGTGGCGTGGGCCATCATGGAACCTGTGCGCAATCGGGCGCTGGCCGAGACTGCTGTCGAGACCACCGGTCTGGGCAATGTGCCTGACAAGATTACAAAGAACCATCGCAAGACACTTGGCCTGTTGCGTGATATCGCTGACGCGAAAACCCATGGCATTATCAGTGACGACACGAGTTCCGGTATTACCGAGATTGCTCGCCCAATCGGGGTTATTGGCGCGGTTGTGCCGTCGACCAACCCGGCCGCAACGCCCGCGAACAACATCATCAACGCGATGAAGGGCGGTAACTCCATCGTTGTGGCGCCCTCCCCTAAGGGGGTGGCATCCTGCGAGATGCTGATTGGTTACATTCACACAGAATTCGACAAACTGGGACTGGATCGCGATCTGGTTCAGATGATTCCGGCCCCCGGGTCAAAGGCCAAGACTCAGCGACTGATGGAAACGGTTGATCGAGTGATCTGCACCGGCAGTCAAAACAACGTCCATCGCGCACAATCCTGCGGCACACCTGCGGTCGCAGTTGGTGCTGGCAACGTTACCGTGATTGTGGATGAGACCGCTGATCTGCAAGCAGCAGCCGCCAAGATCGCTGCTTCGAAGTGTTTTGACAACGCGACTTCGTGCTCCTCTGAGAATGCGTTGGTCGTGGTGGACGCGGTCTATGACACCTTTGCCGCGGCGATGGTTGCCGAGGGCGGTGCATTGGTGCCGTCTTCCGGTGCAAGTGACATCGTCACGCGGCTATGGCCAGACGGTCATCTCAACCGGTCCGTCATTGCACAGGATGCCGACAAAATGCTCAGAGCATTGGGGATGGACGATAAAGTGCCCGAGAGAACCAGGTTTCTGGCCGTGGAAACCGACGGCATAGGCCCGGATCACCCCCTGTCCGGGGAAAAGCTCAGCCGGGTTTTAGCGCTCTATCGCGCGGCGGATTTCGAAGATGCCAAAGCCACAGCCGCTCGCATTCTGGCGTATCAGGGGGCGGGGCATTCAGTTGGAATTCATACTGGCGACGACTCGCGCGCGGTTGGATTGGGCCGTGACCTGCCCACCTGTCGTGTCATCGTGAATCAGGCGCATACCTTTGCCACCGGTGGCAGCTTTACAAATGGCATGCCTTTTTCGCTCTCGATGGGCTGCGGCAGTTGGGGGGGGAATTCCATCGACACCAACCTGCATTGGCGACATTTCGTGCAGACCACCAAGATCGTGCGGGAAATACCTCCACGTGAACCCGAACTTGAGGAAATTTTTGGCGAATACTGGTCGGAGGCCGGACAATGAGGGAACCGCCCAAGGGAACCGTCCGCGATTGGTTGAACCAAAGAGCAAATCAGGGGGGAACCGGTTTTGTTTTCCCGGATGGGGCTCCAGACCTGAGCTGGGGTGAATTGCGCGAAACTGCCTGCCGGATCGCAGTCATGTTGACCGGTATGGGAGTGGAAAAAGGGGAAAGCGTCGCCATCCTTTACCCCAATTGCCGTGAAGCGCTTGAGGTTCTTTTCGGCGTTCTCTACGGCGGGTTCCGGGCGACGATGATTAACCTTGTTGCTGGCGACAACGCCGTAGCCTACGCACTAGAGCACAGTGGCGCGCGTTATAGCTTTGTACATCCCGGACAAACGGAGTTATTCGAGCGAACCGCCGATCCCACCAAGATCACGCCGCTGCACGCGGCAGATGCCACCGATACCGACGGCAACTTACATAGCATCTCGTCCGACAGTCATGCGCTATTGATGTATACGTCCGGCACTACTGGGCGCCCCAAGGGCGTGGTCCACACGCATTCCAGCCTGTTGGCAGGGGGCTGGACGACTACGATTGCGCACGAGTTGTCTGAGGCTGATCGCGGGTTTTGCGTTTTGCCGATCTATCACATCAACGGGCTGTGCGTGACGGTCATGGGAACGCTGGTTGCGGGTGGATCACTAGCTGTGTGCGAACGGTTCTCCGCCAGCCGGTTCTGGGAAAATTTGGAAAATGTAGAAGCAACCTGGTTTTCGGTCGTGCCTACCATAATTTCCCATCTGCTGCAGTCCGATACCAAACCGGACGTCCAATCCCGCCAGCGGGTGCGGTTCGGGCGTTCTGCGTCTTCCGCTTTGGCACCAGATGTACAGCGTGCGTTTGAAGACCGGTTCCAAATCCCTATCGTGGAAACCATGGGGCTTACTGAAACCGCTGCACAGATATTGTCCAACCCATTGCCACCGGGCATCCGTAAAATTGGGTCCCCGGGTATTGCATTCGGGAATGAGGCGGCAATCTTTGACGCACATTGCCAACCAGTGCCGCGCGAAACGGAAGGCGAGTTGGTCATACGCGGGCCGAATGTTATGTTGGAGTACCTCAAGAACCCCGAAGCAACAGCAGAAACATTCACCGCCGATGGTTGGTTGCACACCGGTGATCTCGCCCGCATGGATGAGGACGGTTATGTATATGTCACCGGTCGACTGAAGGAGCTAATCATCAAAGGTGGTGAAAACATTGCCCCGCGAGAGATCGACGAGGCGCTTTATTCTCACCCCGACGTTGTGGAAGCAGCGGCATTTGCCCGTCCCTGTAGCAGCTATGGTGAAACCGTCGAGGCAGCGGTTAAGGTTCGCGAAGGTTCTAAGTTGACGCCCATGGATCTGTCCAAGATCTGCGAAGCCCAACTAGGCCGTTTCAAGTCGCCAGACGAAGTTCATATTTTGCAGGATCTTCCAAAGGGGCCATCAGGAAAAATTCAAAGAAACCGGATACTCGAGATTGTTAAGGAGGAATCTGACAGCTCCCCCCATGAGCAGCCGAAACATCGATTTTAGAGCAGGCAAAAGTCCGCTCTGAAGAAACCGCATCAGAAAAGCAGCGAACCATTCTATGTCAGGAATGGGCCGCTCGAAACCTGCGAGAGTGGGTGCTTTCCTGACAT
>NZ_WPZL01000089.1 GCF_013031245.1 Ruegeria lacuscaerulensis | reverse complement strand
CTGTCTGGTATCCGTCTCAGCTCAAGGAATGTTCCACATACGGGTATCGCGGTCGGGTCGTCTTTTCACGTAGCTATGTCGGAAGCAGTGAATTCTTACGTGTTGCTTACCAAGTAAATTACCCTCGACAACGAACCTCATCAGGCATTGAATCTGATCGGCGGGCCCGACCCTGGACAGTATTCAATTAGCAGTTTTGGCCGAAGGGATACGAAAGTGTCAGACCTATTCGATCCGTTTCAATTGAAACACTTGGCTTTGCGCAATCGTATCGTCAGCACATCCCATGCGCCGAATTTTGTCGAAGATGGCAACCCCCGGGACCGTTACAGGTTGTATCACGAGGAAAAAGCAAAGGGCGGGGTTGCCCTGACCATGGTCGGCGGGTCGACCAATATTGCACCTGATAGCCCATCGGTGTTTGGCCAGCTCTATGCAGGTGATGATAGTATAATCCCATGGTTCCGGAAACTGACGGATGGTGTTCATGAACATGGTTCCGCGATCATGTGTCAGATCACCCATATGGGGCGCCGCACAGCATGGGATGATGGGCATTGGCTGCCAGTTCTGGCTCCGTCCGGTATCCGCGAACGCGCCCACCGCGCCTTTCCCAAAGCTATGGAACAAGAGGACATCGACCGCGTGATTGGCGACTTCACAGCTGCTGCGCGACGCTGTCAGTTGGGCGGGTTCGACGGGATCGAGATCCTGTCTCACTCTCACCTTCTGGGGCAGTTCCTGTCCCCGCTGACCAATCAGCGGGACGATGACTATGGCGGAACGCTGGAGAACTGCATGCGTCTGACCCTGCAGGTGCTTGACGCTGTGCGCGCTGAAGTCGGCACCGAGTTCATCCTGTCGATGCGCATCACCGGCGATGAACTGACCGAAGGAGGGCTGAGCGCCGAAGACTGCATTGCCGCCGCACGGATGCTGGAACGTTCCGGCCACGTCGACCTGCTCAACATCCTTGTCGGCACGCCCTATGATGATCTGGGCTTGGCCGAATGGGTGCGCCCCATGGGCCTGCCCGCGGCCCCGCATATCACCGTGGCCGGACGCATCCGTGATGCCGTCGATTTGCCGATCCTGCACGCAGGAGGGATTGCGGATATTGCCACGGCCCGCCACGCGGTCTCCGGCGGCCATGTCGATCTGGTGGGCATGACTCGCGCACAGATGGCAGATCCCTATCTGGTGCAAAAACTCGCACGCGGTGAAGAAGAGCGCATCCGCCCCTGTGTCGGCTTGGGCTACTGCGTGGACCGGGTCAATCAGGGCAAACCTGCAGTGTGCGGACACAATGCCGCTATGGGGCGGGAGCAGACCTTACCTCATGTCATCACTCTCAGCGACACACGCAAGAAAGTGGTTGTTGTCGGTGGCGGCCCTGGCGGGCTGGAGGCCGCGCGGGTCTGCGCCCTGCGCGACCACGACGTCGTGCTGTTCGAGGCGTCGGATCGGCTGGGCGGGCAGTTGGTTCTGGCCGCCAAGGGGATGACGCGCAGACAAGTCTGGGGCGTCGCTGACTGGTTGGTTTCCGAAGTGAGCATACTTGGGGTCGATATCCGCTTGAACACCTATGCCGAAGCCGATGACGTGCTGTCCGAAGCACCCGATGTCGTGATCGTTGCGACAGGCGGCTGGCCCGAAACCTTAGCCATCCCCGGCGGTGACCTGGCGATCTCCAGTTGGGAGGTGTTGTCCAGTGAGGTACGCGTCTCGGGCGAGGTGCTGTTGTTCGACGAGGTTGGCGACCACCCTGCGGCCGTCACGGCCGACACGCTGGCTGGCTCCGGTTGTAGTGTCAATCTCGTGACCCCGGACCGGACACTTCTACATGATCTTGGCCCAACGACCTCTGCCGTCGCCTTACGCGATCTGGCCGCCAGCGGAGTCACCTTCACATGCCTGAAGGAGCTCGCCTCTCTCGCCCGCGAAGGCAATCGGGTACGTGCCTACCTGCGTCACGCGCTGACGGGGGATGTCACTGAACGTCTTGTTGATTACGTGGTCGTTGAACATGGGCTGTCCCCGATGGCCGAACTCTATCACGACCTCAAACCACTCTCGCGCAACCTTGGGCAGGTTGAACACAAGGCGCTCATTGGCGGGACGTTTCCATTTGTTGACACCAATCGGAGTGGTCAATTCTATCTGGCCCGCATTGGCGATACAGTTGCAAGTCGAAATATGCATGCCGCAATTCTCGATGCCTTGCGGGTAGGTGCTCCCGTCTGAAAGAAACTATGCCCATCTGCCGATCAAAGGTGGGAGCAGATCATCAGTTTTGGCGCAGCGAATGTCAGGAAAGCACCCACTCTCGCAGGTTTCGAGCGGCCCATTCCTGACATAGA
>NZ_WPZL01000088.1 GCF_013031245.1 Ruegeria lacuscaerulensis | reverse complement strand
CCAACCAGGAGGCGATGCGCCGGTCCAGGGTTGACGGCGCCGGGCAGGCCAGCGATTTGCGCAAGCCTTGTGCAATCAGCGCTTCCGCGGTCCGGCGGGCACGGTCCCCGAGCGGGGCGTCACTGAGATCCCGGGCGTGATCGAGGATGAAGGCCAGCGCCGTGGCCTCAGTTTCGGGCCAGTCCAGCGCCGCGCCAACCCGCGCCTCTTTCCACGCGGTGATGTAGAGCAGGTCGCGCTCATAGGCCCTGAGCGTGTTGGCCGGTGTGCCACGGATATAGAGATCGGTGAGCGCGTCCTGATCCGCCTGTGACAGGGCTGGGGAGGGGACAGGAAGATAGGGCGCGGGCGGCTTCATGGGTGCTATTCTGCGCCCATTTCCCGGCAAAATCAATAACACGTAATAAGCGATACTTATCAAGTATAATGGTGAATTGGTGGTGTGACGAAAGTAACGATCAAAATAGTCTATTTTTGCGCGTAAGGCGGGTGGGGGGTTTGCAACACACTAAAACCAGGAACATGTTGTCACGATACCTAAATTGCTGGACGCTCGCTTCTATGGGTCGACAAAATCAGTTCTTGACTGTGCAAAGAGTGTAGCATGGCTCGCTTGGCATGGGGTCGGCGAACGAAAATGATGCATGTTCGATCTTCCTTGTTTCGCCAAAATGGAATCGTCGTTGCGTTCAACCACTGCGAAACCGTGTGATTGACGAAGTTCAAAGTATCGTCCCTTCACGGCGACTTAGCTCTGTCCTAGACTAGGCGATCTCTTTTTGCCGAGCACAGGTTCAGTGTTCAGCGCAGCCTGATCGAACAGACTCCGTGACCGCCGTAATTCGCGCTGAAGATCACAGAACTTGCAACTGGTAGCCCCATGAGTATCGACGCGGAGGAGCCTCGGGGGCAAACTGAGGGAAATGAATAGATACTTCGCGATCAACATGCCTTTCTGGCGCTTCGCTCGGAACACTCTAATCGTCAGTTGCGCGGCGCTGATCCCCTTGTTGCTGGTCTTCGTCCTACGCACACCGGGCTTTGCAACACACTTGCTGAACAACGGCGCGGCGTCCAATCGGTTTTTACGTCAGGTGATCACAAACGGGCTGCCTGTCGTGTTTGCAGTGAACTATCTCAGTTTCTTTCTTTTTGCTGTTGGTGCAAATGCGCGGGGCAGGGGGCCCTTGCCGACTTTTTATGTACTGATTGATCTGTTGCTCCGGACTGTTCTGTTCATCATACTGCATGCTCTGATCTACGCACTGTCCGCCGACTGGTTCGGATCCTTCGGTGGTGATCCCGTTGTGGCTCTGCAGGTGGTCGGGCCAACGCTGGTGAGGTCAGCCTATTATGAGAACATCTCGGGTGTTTATCTATACGCCGCCCTCGTCGGAGCCCTGCCGCTGTATTTCGAAGTTATTCAAAGCCAGATCACTCATGGCGCGGGAATTCTGGCTCAAGTGGCGGGCCGCCTACCCGCGAAAGCCGGACCTGTGATCCTAGCCCTGATATTGATAGCAGTGTCGGTGGCCACTCTCACCGGGGTGGCTGCGCTGATCGTTCGTCTTCAGTCGATTTGGGGTTGAACAGTCGGAATGTCTTGCGGATCACGAACGACACCGTGTAACCGCGTCTAAGCTGGCGCCCGTACAGATCCCGGTACATTCAGATCATGGCCTCGACACCCAAGGTTGTGGTCGCCAAAGCGTCGAAACAGATATCTCAACCCAATCCCAACGCTCCCAAACTGGCCTCGGCGTAGGGTCGAGTAGGCGCTGAAATTCAAAAAAGCTTGATGCGACGCTATGGTCTGACAGAAGGTTTGCTGACCGATCTGTTTTCTTAATATCATGCGGTTCTGCTGGAAATCGGAGCAGCAGACCTGCAACGCACAGATCTATGGCCTAACAATAGGGTCCAGAATTCACGTTTGCCCTTCCGATGACAAGAACGCGCGAAACGACGTCTAAGTAGAATGCGAAGTTTGCGGAAATTTGCCGCCGTCCTTGCTTCGGTCTACAACCTGTTCGCATCCGAACGTGGCCTATATTCCATACCCAACTTCGCTCTTAGTCGCGTCATTGCTCTTGCCGCGTGGCGCGTTTTCCTTGCGGCATTAGGGACAGCCATCCTGCCGTTGGAGAGACTGTTTCGCATGGTTTTGTTGCAAAGATTTGAGCCCGTTGAGTTGTTTCAGCAACCGCATGTGCGTCAGTTGGCGAGCTCAGCGAACTGCTGAAACGGACAGAGTCCGGGTGTGATTTGACCTTTGCGGATCATGTGCGCCACTTCTATTCCGTCGAGCATTGCCGCCGCTGAAGCAAAGGCCTTGAACCCCAGCATCGGGCGGGTTCGTCTTTTGATGAAACGGTGGTCCTGTTCCACGATATTGTTCAAGTATTTCCGCCTCACCA
>NZ_WPZL01000087.1 GCF_013031245.1 Ruegeria lacuscaerulensis | reverse complement strand
TGTCAACGGCGGTGAGAAAGTCGGCCACGGGGCGGAGCAAAAGTCGTCCACTGCTTGGGTGACCGGCGCCTTGGCAAACGCGCTCCCATATAGCTGGCGGTTGCCGAGGCGTCTTGGTCCGTCAGGACCAATCTTTTCTGTGATTTAGGAGTTCTGCCGAGCCCTGCTCTGTGCCAGGCGATAGCTTTCTCCGTTCATCTCCAGAATGCTGACGTGGTGGGTCAGCCGGTCGAGCAAGGCACCAGTGAGGCGCTCCGATCCGAATGTTTCGGTCCATTCATCGAAGGGCAGGTTCGAGGTGATCAGGATCGAGCCGCGCTCGTATCGTTGGGAGATCAGCTCGAATAGCAACTCAGCGCCGGTTTTGCTGAGGGGCACGAAGCCCAACTCGTCGATGATCAGGAGCTTCTGTTTCACGAGTTGCTTTTGAAGCCGCAGGAGCTGGCGCTCGTCGCGGGCCTCCATCAACTCGTGGACGATTGCGGCAGCGGTTGTGAAGCGAACCGCCTGGCCTTTCTGGCAGGCGGCCAGACCGAGGCCGAGCGCCACGTGGGTCTTACCGGTGCCGCTGGGGCCGAGAGCGATGACGTTTTCGCAGCGGTCGATCCATTCACCGCGCGCCAACTCCAGGACCTGCATCTTGTTCAAAGAAGGGATCGCGGCAAAATCGAAGCTATCGAGGCTCTTGGTCGCCGGGAATTTCGCAGCCTTGATCCGGCGTTCGATCATCCGCCGTTCCCGGTCGATGAGTTCGAGCTCGATCAGACGGGCCAGGAACTGGACGTGATCTCTCCCTTCGGCAGCGCAGAGCCGAGCCTGCTTGTCGTATTCCCGCAGGATGGTCGGCAGCTTCAGCTTTTTGAGTTGGTGGTTCAGCAGGATCTGTGGCGTCTCTGTCATGTCGAGGTACCTGTTGTCAGGCACATGTAGCTGGCCGGAGATGTCGTCGCCACCTTGGCCCGTGGCAGGAACGGGTAGACATCCAGATCGAGCCTCGGCGGCCGCCGCTCCACCCGACACAGCACCAGATGCTTCACGGCGTCAAAGCTGATTGCTCCCATCTGGAGAGCCGTCTTCACGGCGGCGTGGACTTCTTCCATCTCAAAGCTTTCCAGCAATCGGAGAACTTGTACGTATTCGCGTCGACCAGCCTTCAACAAGCGCGCTTCCATCAACTTCTGAAGGGTGGAGAATGCCCTGGGCAGTTCCCATCCCGCCAGAGGAGCCGCCTGCTCAAAAGCGTTTATCTTCTTCTCGATCAGCGGCAGGTAATGGATCGGATCAAAAACCATGCCCTCACGGTCGTAGCTGCGAACATGCCGTGCGATGACATCGCCGCCGCTTCCGATCACCACCCGGTCAACATAGGCGCGGATCCAGACATCGCGGTGCCCGAAGGCAACCGGCACGGAATAGTCGTTGGTTTTGTAACGTACCAACGCAAGCGAATTGACCCGGCCCGTTGCCTGGTCACAGGCTTCGAAGGACCGGGAGGGAAGCGGCGCCATTACCTCCAGATCGCGTTGAAGCCGCTCTCCAATCGTCTCATTGTGCCCGCGCAGCTTGTCGTTTTGGCGCTTCCGGCACTGCTCTTCGAGCCAATTGTTGAAGGCATCCCAAGTCGGAAAACTCGGGACCGGCACCATGAAATTGCGCCGGGAATAGCCAACCAGCCCTTCGACGGACCCCTTGTCGTTGCCCTTGCCAGGACGCCCGTAGCGGTCCCGGATCACGTAATGAGACAGCATCTCGCTGAACAGCCGCGCGCGTCTGCGAGTTCCGTCGGGCTCGATCTTCGCCACAAGGCACCGGTCGTTGTCGTACAGGATCGACTGCGGAACCGCACCGAAGAACGCAAAGGCATGGACGTGCCCGTCCATCCAGGCCTCGGCCGTCGCCGCTGGATAGGCTCGAACGTAACAGGCATCGCTGTGCGGCAGATCCAAGGCAAAGAAGTGAGCCTTCTGCTCAATGCCACCGATCACCACCACTGCTTCGCCGAAGTCGGCCTGAGCATGGCCGGGTGCATGATTAAGCGGTACGAACAACTCGCGATGCCGTCGACCGTGCTCCCGGACATAGTCCTTGATGATGGTGTAACCACCCTCGAAGCCATGCTCATCGCGCAGGCGTTCGAAGATCCGCTTGGCCGTATGCCGCTGTTTGCGCGGTCGCTGCCGATCTTCCAACAGCCATTGATCGATGATCCCGGTGAACCCATCCAGCTTGGGCCGCCGGATCGGTGCTGACCGCCGGTAGCCGGGCGGGACCGAAAACGCCAAAATCTTGCGAACGCTGTCACGAGATATCCCGAAATGCCGCGCCGCTTCTCGCTGACTCATGCCCTCGGCACAGGCCAAACGAACTTTGCGATACAAATCCACGGTGAAGATCCTCCCACCCTCCCTCCGTCAAAAGAAAGGGCAAAGATGGACGACTTTTACGCCGCCCGCAGCAGGGTCATCCCGCCGCTACCGTGGTCGACTTTCTCACCGCCATTCTCA
>NZ_WPZL01000086.1 GCF_013031245.1 Ruegeria lacuscaerulensis | reverse complement strand
CATTCGTCAAACAGGCGCTAACTCCACAAAGGTCAATGGTCAAAAGTTTGCAACAGATCCTGGCGATGATCCTTCCTTTCTTTATTCGAATGACTACGGCGCCTGCACATCAGAGAGGTTCATCGGCTCTCCTGAGAATATTATCCCGGCGATTACGACTGCTTTCAAGAATTGCGTCCGATAATCCAATCATTCGTCCGCTCCCGCACATTCATTGGCCAGGTTCCGTAGGCTTGCGTCGATCGGTTCAGCGCCGATGTCATTTGACAGACGCGCATAAAACGGTGCGTATGACCGTGAAAACCGCCCGACGTATTCGCAAAAGAACCCGTCAAGTATCGCAGCATCACAGGCGGCCGATTTACGGCAGAACGACAATTCGTCAAGAAACACTTGCATCCGAAACAGCGCTTCATCCATCTGCTTCCGGTTCTTATGCCTAGTATAGACAGCGTCGACGGCTAGTGCATATCCAGGCTCAGTTAAGCCACCCGCTTTAGTGGCAATCACCAATTCGGGATAGTCTTGCCAAAATGCCAAAAGCCGGCTGCGCGCTGCTACCAGATCAGAGCCGCCAAAGCGTTCGATATAACCAAGCGATCGGTTTTGTGCAGCGACGACGCGCTCGCTATGTTGGTCAGCAAAGTATTTCCAGATGCCAAAAACCGCGATGAGAGTAGCAATGATCTTCAGCGACAATTCGATCCGCTCAACCCTGGTCATTCTGCTTCGACCCGGCAATTATCTGGATAGAACCGATAAGCATCGGTGCCCTCTGACAGTGTCACTCCGCTCAGACAATTGAGATTTGGCACGGTCAGCACTAGGAAACTGTCGTATTCTTCAGAGAATTCAGGATTCGGCATTTCATTTACGAGTTTGTCGAGAATGCTGACCTCACCTTGGGGCGGGCATTCCGTGACGTCTACATAGACAAGATCGCCCATGGCCCGATAAAGCCCGATATTGTCGACGATGCATTCTAGATCGTCTGACTGAAGACGGTAGAAATTCTTGTCTTGCGAAAGCCCCTGCGTCGCCGAAAGGGCAAGAAGGATGATTGACAGGTACCTCATAAGCGTTCGATCCTCAGATGCAGAAGCGAAATGCCGCAGAAAGCATTTCCCAATCGGTTTCAGTGGTTTCGATCTTGGCTTCTTGCGGCCCTCCGGCGACCCGCGGTTGCAAATAGACTACGCTCATATTTTTCGCGGACAGAATCGAGGGTACATCTGACGATGCCAACTGGAAGGTGAAATAGCTGTTGGTGTCATCACCGCGTACCGAAAAGCCCCGAACCGGGATTTGTCGCCCGTCAAGCTCGACAACCGCGTCTTCTGGTCCGCTGCCTTCATCGCCAATCCAGGGGTGATCAGCGGTCAGCAGAAGATGCGGCAGCCCATCCCTGCAGTAAGCCGTTAGCTGAAAGGCGTGATCATAGCCACGGGTCGCGTCCAGTCGCCGGCTGACTGCGATGATACCCTGCCGGTAGGGTTCGATGGAGAATGATGAAAACCCGGCAGGCGTCAAAAGGTCGAATTCCTCCAATTCCTCTGGTGTCGGGTAGTTCATTTTCGTCGCCCCGGCACTGCTCGCGGTTACAAAAATCCGCGCGTCCACGCCCATTTCGATCAGGTACGACACCGCATCCGCAGCGACAAGCTGTCCCGCTGCTAGTCCACCCTCTCCGGGCAAATCGCCTTGCGCGAGGTAGAAGCGATGAAACCCTAACCGACTGTCCCCGTTGATCTTGCGGACAACGCCTCCGAGAAAAGCATAGGCGCAGGCGCTCACGCATTGGCCGTCTTCGATATTGTCGAACCGCTCGAATTGGGCATCGTTCAGGGTAGAGGTCACATAGGCCGCGCGACCGACCTCGGTATGCAAACCCCGTTCCCTTATAAGACGGCCTAGGGCCAGACCGGCTTGGAAGGACCCGCCTCCGCTGTTCAATAGCACTTTGAACCCATCCATACGGTTCTCTAGCGCTAGCTCAACCTCGGTTAGCATCTCGGTGGTAATTTTCCCGTCGATGATAATGAAACAGCTTTCCGCCGCATTGCCCATACACTCGTCAGCAATGCGGGTAGGCTCGGCTAAAAGCGGGCTGGCGGATAAAAAAAACGCGAAGACAGACGTACGTAACATTATGATGGAATGGTACCAATTTTGTTACTTTTTTGGGAGTCAATATCCGTAGTCGCTATCGTGATGCAATTGCACTGACTGATACCTGGGATCAGGATTCATAGGCTTTGTCGCAAACTTTCGGCATCTCTGTCTGAGACGAGAGAAAGGAGCCAACCGGGACGATCTCATTCAAGGGTGCACACTTTCCGAAAGATGTGATCTCGCACGCTTTGTTCTTTTATCTGCGCTATTCAGCGTCGTACCGTGATCTGGAGTAAATCCTGGCTGAGCGAAGCGTTTCCGTCGATCATGCAACCATAAACCACTGGATCGTTAAGTATTCACCGCTGCTTGCTGACTAAGCACGTCGTCGGAAACGTAGCTGCGATCGATCTTGGCGAATGGATGAGACTCTGAGTAATTGAACAGCAGCTCTCTTGGCCGGTGCAT
>NZ_WPZL01000085.1 GCF_013031245.1 Ruegeria lacuscaerulensis | reverse complement strand
GCCAGGTTTCTTAGGACGTATTGGAGTACGCCGCCGTTTTCGATGTATTCGATCTCTGGTGCGGTATCGATGCGGCACTTGAGGGTGATGGTATTCTCGGTACCGTCGCCGTAAGTGATGGTGCAGGGCACCTCCTGCAGTGGCTCAACCGAGTCCAGACCGTGGATCGAGACGGTCTCATCGCCCTTCAGACCCAGCGACTTGCGATTGTCGCCGCCGGTGAACTCGAACGGGATGACACCCATGCCAACCAGGTTCGAGCGGTGGATACGCTCGAAGCTTTCGGCGATCACCGCCTTGACGCCGAGCAGGGCTGTGCCCTTGGCCGCCCAGTCGCGCGACGAGCCCGCGCCGTATTGTTCGCCACCAAACACGACCAGCGGCGTGCCTTCGGCCTGATAGGCCATCGATGCGTCGTAGATCGAGGTCTGCGCGCCATCGGGGCCTTTGGTATAGCCGCCTTCGACGCCGTCCAGCATCTCGTTCCTGATGCGGATGTTGGCGAAGGTGCCGCGCATCATGACCTCGTGATTGCCGCGGCGCGACCCGTACGAGTTGAACTCGCGCGGTTGCACCTGCCGGTCGGTCAGATACTTGCCGGCCGGCGTGGTGGTCGCAAACGATCCGGCGGGCGAGATGTGGTCGGTGGTGACCATGTCGCCCAGGATCAGCAGAACCCTGGCGCCGTCGATGTTCGAGATGGTGCCCGGCTCGGTCCCCATGCCCTGGAAGTAGGGCGGGTTCTGGATGTAGGTCGAGGTCGCCGGCCAGTCATAGGTTTCCTGCTGCGGAACCTCGACGTCCTGCCACTTTTCATCGCCCTTGAAGACGTTGGCATATTTCGACTGGAACGCTTCGCGGGTCACGGTCTGTTCGACCAGTTCCGCAACTTCCTGCTGGCTCGGCCAGATGTCTTTCATGAAGACGTCATTGCCGTCCTTGTCCTGGCCGATCGGCTCGGATGTCAGGTCGATATCCATGGTGCCCGCCAGCGCGTAGACGACAACCAGCGGCGGTGAGGCCAGATAGTTGGCGCGCACGTCGGGCGAGATACGGCCTTCGAAGTTGCGGTTGCCCGACAGGACCGAGGTGGCGACCAGATCGCCCTCGGCAATGGCTTCCGAGATCTCCTGCTGGATCGGGCCCGAGTTGCCGATACAGGTGGTGCAGCCGTACCCGACGAGGTTGAAGCCGATCTTGTCCAGATCTTCCTGCAGGCCGGCGGCCTCAAGATAGGCGGACACGACCTGGCTTCCCGGTGCCAGCGAGGTCTTGACCCAAGGTTGACGGTTCAGACCCAGCGCGGCAGCCTTGCGGGCCACCAGACCGGCGCCGATCATCACATAGGGGTTCGAGGTGTTGGTGCAGGAGGTGATCGAGGCGATCACGACCTTGCCCGAGTCCAGCGTGTAATCTTCGCCCTTGACGGCGACTTCCTTGCCCATGGGACGCTTGAAGGTCTCGGCCATTTCCCTGGTGAAGGCGGCTTTGGCGTCGGTCAGCGCAACATAGTCCTGCGGGCGTTTCGGGCCCGAGATCGCGGGAACGATGGTGCCCATGTCGAGGCTCAGGGTATCGGTGTAGATCGGGGCGTAATCCGCATCGCGCCAGAAGCCGTTTTCCCTGGCATAGGCTTCGACCAGCGCAATCCGGTCCTCGTCGCGGCCGGTGTTGCGCAGGTAGCGCAGCGTCTCGCCGTCGATCGGAAAGAAGCCGCAGGTCGCGCCGTATTCCGGCGCCATGTTGGCGATGGTTGCGCGGTCGGCCAGCGGCAGACGGTCCAGGCCTTCGCCGTAGAATTCGACGAATTTGCCCACCACGCCCTTTTCGCGCAGCATCTCCACGACTTTCAGAACCAGATCGGTGCCGGTGGTGCCTTCGACCAGATCGCCGGTCAGTTCAAAGCCCACAACCTCGGGGATCAGCATCGAGATCGGCTGACCCAGCATTGCGGCCTCGGCCTCGATGCCGCCGACGCCCCATCCCAGAACGGCCATGCCGTTGATCATGGTGGTGTGGCTGTCGGTGCCGACCAGCGTGTCGGGATAGGCGACCTCATCCCCGTTCTGGTCGGTGTCGGTCCAGACGGTCTGGGCCAGATACTCCAGGTTCACCTGGTGGCAGATGCCGGTACCGGGGGGCACAACGCGGAAGTTGTTGAACGCCGACTGGCCCCATTTCAGGAACTGGTAGCGCTCCATGTTGCGTTCATATTCGCGGTCCACGTTCATCTGGAAGGCGCGCGGGTTGCCGAACTCGTCGATCATCACCGAGTGGTCGATGACCAGATCAACCGGGTTCAGCGGGTTGATCTTCTGCGCGTCGCCACCCAGGCCCTTGATGCCGTCGCGCATCGCAGCGAGGTCCACAACGGCGGGAACGCCGGTAAAGTCCTGCATCAGCACGCGGGCCGGACGATAGGCGATCTCGCGCGGGTTCCTGCCGCCATTGGCACCCCATTCGGCAAACGCCCTGATGTCGTCGACCGAAACGGAAAACCCGTCATCCTCGAACCGCAGCATGTTTTCCAGCACCACTTTCAGCGCGGCGGGAAGCCTGGAGAAATCGCCCAGACCGGCCTCTTGCGCGGCGGGAATCGAATAATAGGAAATGGACTTGCCATTCACGCTCAAACCGCGGCGTGTCCTGGCGCTATCCTGTCCAACTTTGATCGGCATCTGTGACCTCCCT
>NZ_WPZL01000084.1 GCF_013031245.1 Ruegeria lacuscaerulensis | reverse complement strand
AATCCGCCCGGGGAAAGGGGAACTGCGCTCAGACCCCGTTTTGTGCAACAAAGCCCTTGTAGAGTATACGCTCCGCAACTAACTAGTGGTATTCGGAAAACCCTTGATTGCTTTATTGAAACGGGTCTTTGGGTAAAGGCGAGCCCCACACCTTCAAAGCTGGAATAGCGCCTTCGCCGCCTGGTTGCCATTCTCCCAACCATGTATTTGAGGAGAACCCTATTCCTTCACTGGCGATCGTCCAAACGCCGCTTTCTCCGCAAGGTGTCTTTGACTCGGCAACAATCCAGTATTTCTTTTCCGGTCGAAGAACCTTTGTACCGGTCGCGCCCACAAGTTCCAGATTGGGTTGCCATCCGACGGCACTAACGACCGTAGGTAATTCTTCGATTGCACCTTCCCCCGGGGTCGCATCGTCGGCTGAACCTTCGCGAAGGCTAATAACAATCTTCGGCACGCCCGGTTCACCATTGTTCATCAACCAAATTCCAATTTTGGAAAGAGTAACCTTGGCTTTAACCTTAAACCGAACAGCCACGGACTGACTAAAGCACACGTCGGGTCCATAGTAGCCAAAAATTCCCCCGGGTGGAGCCGTTGAAAAAACCAAATCAGTTTCACTTGTATCGAAGTGAGAAACGGTTTCTCCGCACGTACCTGGCGATTTAGTTGTGATTTGTCGCATTTAGTAGCCCTCCATTAGCCAAAAAAGTCTAAGCGTTTTGCTGGCTCGCCAGTAAGGCAAAAGCTAATAAATTCACTTGGCGTGCACCCTAAACAGAACTATATTCCAAGATTGATATAGCTCAACTTCAGATTAAGCGAATCCACTGGGTATAATTCGTCGGTTTCTTAAATACTCATGAATAGTGATCTGACTCCGATTTCATCTTGATGTTGTCTATATCGAGGTTGATTTTGGAAAAGAAAATGGAAAGCGATGGCCCACGCCCGATCGCCACGAAACGCCACATCGCCCTTTACCACAGTTATTCCGTTTGAGCCTGATTTATCTTTCCACTACAGTAAGAGTTTTAGGTTCGCTTAACCCTCCAGGCTTATAGACTCGAACATTCAATTTGCCGGTTTTTCCGGTGTGTGCTGAAGTCAACTCTCCCCAAACCTCAGTTTCGCTTTTATACGTGCTGTCTAGGTTATCACTCCCAACTTTCACAATTATATAAGTTCCATCACCGAATTCAGATCCATGGACTATTAGCTTTCCTTCAAAACCCTTTTCGACAGTTGATGGGTCAAGTTTATCAATTATTGGGATAGATTTTTTCATATTCTAACTCCTATTGACAATGTGAGCGAAAATCAGTGCAGGTTTCCTATGGCTGACGGTCATGGCCCCTTTTTTTAAGTATCAATCTTTTCGCGGCTTTTTTGGTAGGAATACTGTTCAGATAGATTCTCCTCCACTGAAGTGGTTAGCTGGGCTTTGTTGATGGCGTGGATGCCTCCTCCTGACGGCATCGCAATGTGCCAATGTGATGTTTGTTCAATCCGCGGCATTTTTTTATCCTCATCATTTAGATCCATCCAGCCCTCAGCAAGATCTGGTTCCATCCAGATCGCGCCGCTGAAAGGCGGCGGTCAGAGTCGACACTCTTATTCTCCTGCAGACGGAGTTGAGAAAAGCACGAAGGATTCGACGGAAGGAGTGGCCGTTTGACTACGTCGAAGTTGAGCGAGACAAGAGCTGTCCAATCGGCACTCAGCGCCGCAACATGATGGACCGCGACGCTTTTCTCGGCGGCGATCATATGGGCCTGACCGCCAATCCCCATGCCGCAATCGGGCAATGCATCGTTCCAGAGGCTGTTGAGAGGGTTCTTAGACCTTCTCCGACGTTTGCCTCCAATTGATGGTGCAATCAGCTTTCCCTTGCTGTTCTTGATAAGAAGATACCAATCCTCAAGCAAACGGCGATTGCTCATCGCATGGTGAATAATGATCTCGCCGGTCAGGCGCCATCCAATTTGGAGCAGGACCATTACAGAACGGGTGGTGAGCCCGCCAAGCCAGTTCTGCTTATCGGAATCTTTCAGAAGCTCAATTTCCTTGTCCACATCGCTCAAAAGATCTTGAATTTCCTTTCTCTCGGCAATCCAGCCGTCACGCATGGCAGCCCTCAGACTCTTGCCGAACTCGACAACCTTGTCCTTCGTGCGGTTCATTTCCGTGGATTGACAACGCAGTCTGAGGTTCTCGTAGGCCCTGACCGCACTTCTAATAAACTTGGTGTCATCGAAATGGACATGGTCAAAGGGCTCGGGCGGCGGCACGCGACGGTTTCTCCGACTGCGACGCCATTCATCTAACGTTGCCGCATTCAGAGTACTTTCCGCCCTAGGGTTGTCCGGTGGCACAGAGGGCTTGCCCTTCCATGCCGAACAATTGGTCTCGGAGTTGACGCTCGCGAAATCAAGCTCACACCCCAGCACCTTTGGCGGATTAACCGAGTTGCTACCGCTAATCGTGTTCATCCATTCGGATAGATGGACGTGGCAAGACGTGATGTTGCACTCCTCCGGCGTGGTGCATTCGCCAAGAGTATTCGCATTTCCCGAACAGCCGGAAAACCCAATCACGTCACCCTTTGTGACCTTCCGCGGCGGACCATGAATCCTAGCGAAATGCCCGTGTTGGAAAATCACCTTCTCTTTGCCGGACGTGGTCGTCAGTTCTGCGCGGTTCCCAAGATCATCAGGAGCCTGATCGTCGCGCAGATGAATAAGTGTACCGCTGGCGGCAGCAAGCATCGGTGTTTCCCGTGGGAAACGCGCAAATCCCGTGTAGATGTCAACGCCATTGTGCCGCCCTTTGCTGCGTCCCTTGAAGCGGCTAGATTTCGGTTTCCAATTTCCGTTGCCCATGGAATCGGTTGGATAAAAGCCGCGATACTCGCCCGCAAATTTTTCATTCGGTTCCGCATCGGTCTGAACTGGGTACAGCCGATCACCTAGTTCGAATAACGTGTCTTCCCGATCCATTATGACGAACATCTTCCGTTTGCTAACCATGACAATCCCTTGGCCAGCAATTAGTGCAGCTAAAAACTTGGGCTGACGTCATACTCAAGCCCCCCCGAAGTATTTTTTGCAAATGTCGTGCGTATGTCGAATAAACTTCATTTCAGGTTAGGGGCGAATCACAGATTCGTTCAAGTACTGGTTTAAAACGGATAAAACGCAGTCGATTCACAACACTTTCTGCTTACTTCCGTTGGATTGAAACTTGGAACCAGAACTTGTCGACGACGAAATATCCGCCGACGCTGATCTCTAAGGGGTGATCGGGCCAACCCGGTGGTTCACTTGATTGCAGTACTGCATCAGTTAATTCTGCGTCACCTTCGCCGCGTTGTGCGGCGCCGACAACGTTACGAAGCCCAGACCGACATGTAGAAACCTAGCCGTTCCAACCAAGTATGTCGGCTTCCTATGCTATGATCGCTTCCGTGAACGAGCTCGCCTTTTGGCTCATCCGTTTCTGCGATTTCGTAGGTGAAACCGACATTCCCTATTTCAACCCATAATCGCGGCTTTGTTGCACAAAACGGGGTCTGAGCGCAGTTCCCCTTTCCCCGGGCGGATT
>NZ_WPZL01000083.1 GCF_013031245.1 Ruegeria lacuscaerulensis | reverse complement strand
TTGTCAGGTTGTTTTGGTTGAGTTCGATGGGGTTGCCGCCGCAGGAGGGGTCGATGATTGCGCCCTGGACGAGGTCTGGGATTGCGGCCTCGGTGACGCCGAGATCGGACAGGCGGCGGGGGATGCCAAGGCTGTCGTTGAATTCCTGCACGAAGGCGCGGAAGCCGTCGAAGCCGCCGTCGATGCCCAGATAGGCCGCGGCCGACTGGAACCGGTCGGCGATGGCCGGGGCGTTGAACTCGAGCACGGCGGGCATGCAGACCGCGTTGGTGGTGCCGTGATGGGTGTTGAACGTGGCGCCGACGGGGTGGCTCATGGCGTGGATGGCGCCAAGGCCCTTCTGGAAGGCGGTGGCGCCCATGGCGGCGGCGCTCATCATCTGGGCGCGGGCTTCGATATCGGTGCCGTCGACATAGGCGCGCGGCAGGTACTCCTTGACCAGTCGCATGCCCTCCAGCGCCATGCCCTGGCTCATCGGGTGGTAATGCGGGCTGGAATAGGCCTCGACGCAATGGGCAAAGGCATCCAACCCGGTGCCGGCGGTGATGATCCTGGGCATGCCCACGGTCAGTTCCGGGTCGCAGATCACCACGGTCGGCAGCACCTTGGGGTGGAAAATGATCTTCTTCGCATGGGTCTCGGAATTGGTGATGACACTGGCGCGCCCCACTTCCGATCCGGTCCCGGCGGTGGTCGGCACCGCGATGATCGGTGCGATGGCATCGGCATCGGCACGGGTCCACCAGTCGCCGATATCCTCAAAATCCCAGACCGGACGGATCTGACCGGCCATGAAGGCCACCATCTTGCCCAGGTCCAGCCCCGAACCGCCGCCAAAGGCAATCACGCCGTCATGGCCGCCCGCTTTGTAGGCCGCGATACCGGCGTCGAGGTTCTTTTCGTTCGGGTTCGGATCGACGTCGCTGAACAACCCCCGGCCCAGACCGGCGGCCTCCATGATGTCCAGCGTCGCCGCGGTGATCGGCAGATCGGCCAGCCCCTTGTCCGTGACCAGCAGCGGTTTCTTCATCCCGGCGGCCGCGCAGGCCTCGGGCAGTTCCTTGATACGGCCGGCGCCGAATTTGATCGCGGTCGGATAGGACCAGTTTCCAACAAGGCTCATGTCTTGACTTTCTCTCAATGTTTGGGCCCGTCCCGGGGAGGGAGGAGAACGGGACGGGCAGGCATCCTCAGCCGGTCACCTTTTTCAGGTGATACGACTTTGGACGTGTCAGGTTGTGGTAGCCGATGACGGACAGACCGCCGCCCCGACCGGTATTCTTGCAGCCGGTCCAGCACAGGCCGGGGTCCAGATAATCGGCGCGGTTCAGGAACACGGTGCCGGTCTCGATCCGGTCTCCGACGCGCGCCGCGCGGTCCACATCGCGGGTCCAGAGGCTGGCGGTCAGGCCGAACTCGCTGTCATTCATCAGCTGGGTCGCCTCGTCATCCGAGGACACTTTCATGATGCCGACCACCGGGCCAAAGCTTTCATCCCGCATCACCCGCATGTCGTGAGTGACGCCTGTCAGGATCTGCGGCGTCAGATAGGCGCCGCCATCATCCTCGGGGAACGTGTCGATTTGGGCCACGGCCCCGGCCTCGACGGCCTCGGCGATCTGCGCCCGCACCTCGTCGGCAAAACGCACATTGGCCATCGGACCCATGGTGGTCCCGGCCTCCAGCGGGTTGCCCAGCTTGTACCCCTTCACGATCTCGACCGCCCTGGCGACGAAGTCGTCATAAAGGCTTTCATGGACGTAAATCCGCTCGATCCCGCAGCAGCACTGACCGGCGTTGAACATGGCGCCGTCAATCAGCGTGTCGACGGCGGCCTCCAGATCGGCATCCTCCATGACATAGCCCGGGTCCTTGCCGCCCAACTCGGTGCCGACGCCGGTGAAGGTGCCCGCCGCTGCGCGTTCCATCGCCTGGCCACCGCCGACCGAGCCGGTGAAGTTCACAAAGTCGAACGCATTGCCAGCGATCAGGTCATTGGTCACGTCATGGCTCAGGAACACGTTCTGGAACACGTCTTCCGGAACACCGGCCGCATGGAAGGCCTGCGCCATGCGCTCGCCCACCAGCAGGGTCTGCGTGGCATGTTTCAGAACCACCGTATTGCCCGCGATCAGCGCCGGGGCCACCGTGTTGATCGCCGTCATGTACGGGTAGTTCCACGGCGCCACCACAAACACGACGCCATGCGGGATGCGCTTGATATAGCGCGAGAAGGTCTCATCCTCGCCCACCGCGATATCGGCCAGCGACGTTTCCGCAATCTCGGCCATATGGCTGGCGCGCTCGTTGAAGCCGCCGAACTCGCCGCCATAGCGCACCGGGCGTCCCATCATATGCGCCAGTTCCGGCACGATCTCATCGTTCATCGCGCCCACGGCAGCGACACCCGCCATCACCAGATCAATACGCTCCTGCAGGGGGCGCGCCGCCCACCCCGCCTGCGCTGCACGTGCCCGCCCGGCCGCCGCAAAGGCGGCATCCCGGGACATTACCTCGCGTTCCGCAAATACCGATCCATCGATCGGTGAGATGCATTTCAGTGTCTGGCTCATGCCATCAACTCCACATAGAGGGCCTTTGCGCCCTGCTTCCTCTTTCCAAATGTCATCGGGGGCGTGAGAGGCGCCCTCTCACGCTGCCCGTCATGCCCGCTCAAACCCGCGGGCGATTTCCCAATCCGTCACCACGCGCTCGAATTCCTCGATCTCGACCTCAGCCGCGCGGGCATAGTGATCGACCACCTCATCCCCCATGGCCGCCCGCAACATCTCTGACCCGTGCAGCGCATCCCGCGCCGCGCGCAGATTGCCCGGGATCATCCCGGTATCGCCCTGATAGACGTCTCCTTTGGTGGGCGGTTGCAACTCCAGCCCCTCTTCGATGCCCGCAATTCCGGCGGCCAGCATCCCGGCCATCGCCAGATACGGGTTCATGTCCGAACCCGGAATCCGGCACTCCACCCGCACCGCCTTGGTGCCATCGCCGCACAGGCGGTAACCGGCGGTGCGGTTGTCCACCGACCAGATGATCCGCGTCGGCGCAAAGGTGCCCTTCATGAAGCGCTTGTAGCTGTTGATGTAGGGGGCCATGAAATAGGTGTAATCGGCGGCGTATTTCAGCAGACCGGCCATGTAGCTTTTCATCAGCGCCGACATGCCCAGATCATCCTCCGCGTCATAGAAGGCAGGGTTGCCATCGGCCCACAGCGACTGATGCACATGGCTGGAACTGCCCACCTTCTCGTGATGCCATTTCGGCAGGAAGGTCGCCGCATGGCCGTGCTGCCAGGCAATCTCCTTCACCGCGTTCTTGGCGATCGAGTGATACTCGGCCGTTGCCATCGCCGGCGCATATTTGATGTTCAGCTCTTCCTGCCCGGTCTCGGCCTCGCCCTTGGTGTTCTCGACCGGGATGCCCGCATTCCATAGATGGTTGCGGATCGGCCGCATCACATGCTCTTCCTTGGTGGTCTGCAGGATGTGATAATCCTCGTTATAGCCCGAGATCGGCTCCAGATCGCGGAAGCCTTCCTTGCGGATCGCATCGAAACTCTTCTCGAACAGGAAAAACTCCAGTTCGGTCGCGCACATCGCCTCATAGCCCATCGCCTTCAGACGGTTGACCTGGCGTTTCAGGATCGAGCGCGGCGCATGCGGCACTTCCTCATGCGTGTGGTGATCCAGCATGTCGCACATCACCATCGCCGTGCCTTCCAGCCACGGCACCGGGCGCAGCGTGCTGAGATCCGGCTTCATCACATAATCGCCATACCCCCGCTCCCAACTGGTCGAGGCGTAGCCATCCGGCGTCCCCATCTCAAGATCCGTCGCCAGCAGGTAATTGCAGCAATGCGTCTCTTCCCACGCTCCAGCCAAAAAATGACCCGCATGAAACCGCTTCCCCATCAACCGACCCTGCATGTCAACCATGCAAACCAAAACCGTATCAACCAAACCCGCAGTAAACTGCGACTTCAAATCGTCGA
>NZ_WPZL01000082.1 GCF_013031245.1 Ruegeria lacuscaerulensis | reverse complement strand
ACGACCGCAAAAATCGCCAATAAACTCTTGCAATGCAGGAGCCACCCACAGATGCAGTTCAACACTTGCCCGCAACGCTGCACTGCAGCCCGCTTTGCTGACATTCGCTGCGGGTGCACTTTCTCGGCTTTGACCGTTGCCTGCTTTCTGCGGGACTTTGCCGCCTTTTGCTGACGCGGCCATTGCTCACGCAGCATTTCCTCGCACATGCGGCAGGCTTTCCGCAGTGATGCAGCCCACGTCGCCGAAGCCGCCATTGAACCCCGTCGTGAGATGGCGAATTCATACCGCACTTCCGCTGAGTGCTGCCGGAACCAGCAAGGCGCGCAACGAAGCTGCCCTTACCACTCGCGTTGAGTTCGTCCGCAGTCAGCCCAAAACGGACATTCACAATTAGACTTTGCAATTCCCGAGAAGCGTAACAGATCAACCATTTGCTCGCGCCGCGAGTGCTTGCGCAGCATCAGTTCACAGGAGCGGCACGAATGTCGCTGCGTTGCTGCTGATGACGTCAGGCCAGTCATTCATAGCCACGAGGAAACCTTGATCACGTACCGCTCTTTCGCCGCACTCAGGCTCGACAAGAGAGACGCGGACTTAAGCTGCCATTCGCTGCTGGTCCGACCCCAAAACCCTACAACAACCGATTAATGCCAAGTAACTTCTTTCGGCGGTTCACCAGGCTACTTGGTCACGTGCTTGTTTCAAAACCACCTGCCTTGGCAGAACTAGCGTTGCGACGAGGGAAACTTCCTTGACTCTATTCTGGCTAAGGACCACAAACGTGCATTGGTAAAAATTACTCGTCGCCGCGATGCTGCCGGCTTCGATGATCCAATGGCCTTCAGACTAACTGTAGCATGTGCCCCAGCGTAGGAACGGGTTTCGCTGGGGTCTTCGCTATGAGCTCGTTCCTCGCAAGCATTCGCAACGGTCACCTGACATGCTCCAGTCATCGCGTGACCCATCAAAGAAGGCGCCGTATGAACAGAACATGGCTCATAAATCGCGTGCGCGATGCCGGATAGATCAGGTCTCAGGCTCCGTTTCAATCTGTCACTCATCGTGTTTACGCGCTGCATTCTTTGTTTGATCCCGACACTCTTAGTGTTGCTCTCAGGAACGCAGCTTCCTGCCCAAGTTGCAGGAAATGCCGAAGGATCGGTTTGTGACGAAGGTTCCGAAAACAAGAACGGATCCTGCCAAAGAACAGACGTACCAGAAAACGCATATTTGACGGGTAGCTCCTACGGCAGCGGCTGGGAATGCAATCACGGTTTTCAGAATGTCGGAGAACTTTGTGAGGAGATAAGTGTTCCTGAAAATGCCTATCTTGCATCAACCGGAGATCAGTGGGAGTGCAATCGGCTGTTCCAGCGTGTCGGCGCAGAATGTGAAGAAGTGATTGCACCTCAAAATGGATACGTCGAAACCCGGTTTGGCGCGCAGGAAATACACTGTGACTGGGGATTTCGTAAGGAGGGCCAGGATTGTGTTTCGATTAATGTCCCGAGCAATGGCCGCCTGACTGACAAAAACAGCGCGGATGGTTGGGTGTGCCTCAGAGGTTACAGAGCAACGGAGAGCGGTTGTGATCCTGTAGCTGTTCCACAGCATGCATATCTTGCACCTGAAACTTATTCCGGATGGAAATGCGAACGTGGTTTTCGCGCAAACCGGGACAGGTGCGTTGCGATCCTTGTCCCTTCAAATGCTCACTTAAATCGAAGAGGTGATGGTTGGGAATGCAATCGGCCGTTCACACGACAGAACGATACGTGCACCGAAAATGTGCCGCGACAATAGGTTGGTGGAAATCAATCTCGCCCGACATATCCGCAAGGACCAAGCCGTGAACCACAACTCGATAGACGAAAACTTGGGCAAAATGCTCAAAGCCGAAAAGGCTCATCGCAGGTCCTACAGGGTTAAGATGTTTATCGCGTTAGCGGTTTTTGTTGCGGCGATAGTTGTAGTGGTGTTTTTCTGATGCGTAAAAATGCCCCTCAAGTGACCCTTCCGGACTCAAAGATGTCAGCTCGTGGTTTGGAACAAAGAGCATTTCAGGACCGCAGTGTTCGTAAGACGCGGAACGCTGACGTATCCGGGGTGATTGAAGAAGAGTTTGGAAAGTACTTGATCAAGGCTGGCATTCTGAGCGGTAACAGCGTTGCGCGCGCATTCCCCAAGCCACCAGCTAAAACGCAGGCAATGATTGCCGATGCAGTCGGCGAAACACCAGCATTGGCCATTGAAACCTTAAAAGAAATTCTCGAAGAACGAGACAGGAAACGTAGCGGTCAACGCCGTTTGGAGGGAAACTCTGGCACCTTCGTTCCCAGCGAAAGAGAATATGCCGAGGCATTGCGCCAGATCAGGCTCACCCCTGCGCAGGTCACAATGCTCAAAGCACTTACAATCGCAGGCAAGGAAGGTCTGACCATTGGTCACTTGTCTCAGGCGGCCGGTTACAAATCCCGCGAGGCCTCCATCAAGGTCTTCAAGAAAATCGGACTATTGATCGCAGAATATCTGGAACTCGCACCTCCCGAAGCCGGATCGGCACAGAATGACGGTGCTGCTCAGGTAATCGCATATTCTCACGTCGAAAGTGACGATGAACCAGCTACTTGGATCATGCATCAGGAACTGCGCGATGCTGTTCGCTCGGTTCTATGACGTGCGTTCCAGCCCCCGCTTTTGTAGCGAACTCTGAACCGGAACAAATGCACGAAAGGTTGCTGACGTAGCTTATGTTGGAGAAAAGACCATATCCGCTCGACCTGATCTATGTACCTGTGAAACGGGCGAAAACGCTTGATCAACAAAAAGTTCTGACACTGGCCGAAGATATTCTGAAGAACGGCCAGAAGACCCCGATCCAGATACGCTCGGACAACAAGAGGTTCGTGCTGATTGAAGGCCTTCACCGATTAGAGGCCATTCGCGCCTTGGGCGGTGATACGGTCGAAGCCTATCTGGTCCGTGCCAGACTACACTAAATGCCTATTGGAATTGGCGTTCGACAAAGCCTCGGAAAATGTCAGCAGACGTTGACTTTTTTCATCCCAAAGATGCAAGCGTGCACAATGAAAGCTCTCATTTAGAGTAATACGCTGGCAATTTTCCAACTCAGAATGGTCACGCAAAACCTCGTTTAGCCGATAAAACGGTATGCGGCTGGCCAGGTGGTGAACATGGTGTACGCCGATATTAGCAGAGAACCACCGCAGGATGCCTGGTAGGGCATAATGAGAACTTCCATAGAATGCGGCGTTCTGAAGATTCCACCCCTCTTCCCGTTCCCAGGTCGTGTGCTCAAACTGGTGTTGAATATAGAAAAGCCAAATACCAATCGATGATGCGACAATCATGGTTGGCAGGAAAACATATACCAACACCTCAAAGCCTCCGGCCCAAAAAACCAGAGCCAATATCCCTGCAATCGCGACGTTTGTTCCCATCGCACTTGCCCAATACAGCCAGCCCGACCGCATGAAACCAAGAGGTAAGCGGTTTTGAAGGAAGAACGTATAGACCGGCGCAACACCGAACAGGAAGATGGGATTCCGGGTCAGACGATAAGCGGCACGCCCGAACCACTTCCGCTTCAGGTATTCTTCAGTGGTCAATGTAGGGATGTCACCCATACCACGCCGATCAAGGTTACCGGTTGAGGCATGGTGAATCGCATGGCTTTGCCGCCAAACGTCATAGGGTGTCAGCGCAAGGACACCCAAAACCCGGCCTGTCCAATTGCAAACGGTACGGTTTCTAAAGAAGGATCCATGACCACAATCATGCATAATGATAAAGATACGGACCAGAAACGCGGAATTCAGGATGGCCAGTAGTATTGCGATCCAGACACTAAAAGATAACGCAAACCACGCTAGGGCCCATAGCGCGAATAAGGGAACAACAGTGATCGCAAGTTCAAAAACACTGCGCTTCGCATCGGCAACACGGTATTGCGCGAGCACCCGCGTCCAATCTTTAGGTTGCAAGTTACTTGTTCTCCAACGGCTTATAGTAGCCCATTGTTCAAAAGGGCACCCGAAAAGGGTGCCCTTAAAAGGTCAGGCGAGTGCCAGATTGGCGGCGCTTTCGCGTCCGTCGCGGCCAGCTTCGACGTCAAAAGTAACCTTCTGACCGTCTTTCAATTCGCTAAGGCCGGAACGTTCGACTGCTGAGATATGTACGAACACGTCGCGCTTGCCATCTTCAGGCTCGATAAAGCCAAAACCTTTGGTCGAGTTGAACCATTTTACTG
>NZ_WPZL01000081.1 GCF_013031245.1 Ruegeria lacuscaerulensis | reverse complement strand
AAACGCACGCCGTTGTACGACTTGCATGTTGAGTTGGGTGGTAAGATGGTTGATTTTGCTGGATGGGAGATGCCTGTTCAGTATCCGTTGGGGATCATGGGAGAGCATAAGCAGTGTCGTGAGAAGGCGGCGGTGTTTGATGTGTCTCATATGGGTCAGGTGATCCTGCGGGGCGAGAACGTGGGCGAGAAGCTTGAGGCGATCTGCCCGCAGGCCTATGCGACGCTGAAGGACGGCAAGGCGCGGTACGGGTTCTTTACCAACGCGGACGGCGGGATCATGGATGACCTGATCGTGTCGAATGCGGGCGATCATTATTTTGTGGTGGTGAACGCGGCGCTGCGGCATCAGGACATTCCGCATATGCAAGCCAATCTGGACGGGGTTGAAGTGACCGAGATCTTCGACCGTGCCCTGGTGGCGGTGCAGGGTCCTGCGGCCGAGGATGTGGTGGGCGCGCTGTGCCCCGCCGCGCGGGAGCTGACCTTCATGGAAACCACCGTGGCCCCGATCATGGGTGTCGACTGCCGCATCTCGCGGCTGGGCTATACCGGCGAGGACGGGTACGAGATCTCGATCCCCGAGGACAAGGCCGTCGAGATCACACGGGCGTTTCTGGCGCATGAGGATTGCGAGCCTGCGGGTCTGGGCGCGCGCGACAGCCTGCGGCTGGAGGCGGGGCTGTGTCTGTATGGCAATGACATTGACCAGAGCACCTCGCCGATCGAGGCCAGCCTTGGCTGGGCGATTCAGAAGCGCCGCAAGGAAGAAGGCGGCTTTCCGGGGGCGGAGCGCGTGCAGAAGGAGTTGGCCGAAGGTCCGGCGCGCAAGCTGGTGGGCATCAAGCCCGAGGGCCGCGCACCGGCGCGTCAGGGCGTGGAAGTCCAGTGTGCCGAGGGCAACAGCATCGGTCAGATCACCTCGGGCAGTTTCGGCCCGACGGTCGGTGGCCCGGTTGCAATGGGCTATGTGTCCAAGGGCCATGGCGAGCCGGGCGAGAAGGTGAACCTGATCATCCGGGGCAAGGCGCAACCGGCCGAGATCGTGGCGCTGCCCTTCGTCAAACAGAATTACAAGCGTTGAAGTCAGGAGAGAGAAGACATGGCAACCTACTATTCCGAAGAGCATGAATGGCTGACCGTCGAGGGCGACACCGCCACGCTGGGCATCACCAAACATGCCGCCGATCAGCTGGGCGAAGTGGTGTTCGTCGAGCAGCAGGAAACGGGCGAAGAGTTCGAAAAGGGCGGTGAGATCGGGGTGATCGAATCCGTCAAGGCGGCCTCGGAACTCTATGCACCGGTCGATGGCGAGATCGTCGAGGTGAACGAGACGCTGGCCGACAATCCCGGTTCGCTGAACGAAGACCCCGAAGGCGAGGCCTGGATCTACAAGATCAAGATCGGCGATGCGTCACAGCTGGACGATCTGATGGATCTGGACGGCTACAAGGCCCTGATCGGCTGACCCTTTGACGGGTCCTCGCGCGGGCCCGTCCTTTCATCTGGAACATATCGGTCGGAGGCCTCTCGCGGTCTCCGCCGGACCTGACCTTTTCGACAGGAGCGCTGCAATGGCCTTCAAACTGACCGACTACGAAGCCTATGACTTCGCCAATCGCCGCCACATCGGCCCGTCGCCCACCGAGATGCGCGACATGCTCAAGGTGATCGGCTTCAAGACGCTGGACGAGCTGATCGACGCCACCGTTCCCCCCGCGATCCGGCGGGAAGAGCCGCTGGACTGGGGTCCGGCGATGACCGAGCGGGACGCGCTGTTCCATATGAAAGAGGTCGCGGGCAAGAACCAGGTTCTGACCTCGCTGATCGGTCAGGGCTATTACGGCACCACCACCCCGGCGCCGATCCTGCGCAACATCCTGGAAAACCCGGCCTGGTACACATCCTACTCGCCCTATCAGGCCGAGATCAGCCAGGGCCGTCTGGAGGCGCTGTTGAACTACCAGACCATGGTCAGCGACCTGACCGGTCTGGACGTGGCCAACGCCTCGCTGCTGGACGAAGCCACGGCGGCGGCCGAAGCGATGGCGATGGCCAAGCGCGGCGGCCGCTCCAAGGCCAACAACGCGGCCTTCTTTGTCGACAGGAACTGCCACCCGCAGACCATCGCGGTGATCAGGACCCGTGCGGAACCGATGGGGATCGAGGTGCAGGTGGGTGATCCGGATACGCTGGACGCGGGCGCGGTGTTTGGCGCCATCTTCCAGTATCCCGGCACCTATGGCCATGTGCGCGACTTCACCAAGGAAATCGCCGCGCTGCACGAACACAAGGCGATTGCCATCGTGGCCGCCGACATCCTGTCGCTGGCGCTGCTGAAATCCCCCGGCGAAATGGGTGCCGATATTGCGGTGGGATCGACCCAGCGCTTTGGCGTACCGATGGGCTTTGGCGGCCCGCACGCGGCCTACATGGCGACCAGCGACAAGCTCAAGCGGTCGATGCCGGGCCGGATCATCGGCGTGTCGGTCGACAGCCGTGGCAACAAGGCCTACCGCCTGGCGCTGCAGGCGCGCGAGCAGCATATCCGCCGCGAGAAGGCCAATTCGAACGTCTGCACCGCGCAGGCGCTGCTGGCGGTGATTGCCTCGATGTATGCGGTCTATCACGGCCCTGATGGCATCAAGGCGATCGCGCAGTCGGTGCACCGCAAGACCTCGCGCATGGCGGCCGGTCTGGAAGAGGCGGGCTTTGCCGTGGAACCGGAAGTGTTCTTCGACACCATCACGGTCGAGGTCGGCCACCTGCAGAACGTGGTGATGGAAGCGGCCGTGGCCCGCGGCGTCAACCTGCGCAAGGTGGGCGAGACGAAAGTGGGCATCAGCCTGGACGAACAGACCCGCCCGGAAACCATCGAGGCGGTCTGGGGCGCCTTCGGCATCGACCGCAAGGATGACAGCTCGAACAAGGTGTATCGCCTGCCGGATTACGCGCTGCGCGAAAGCGCCTATCTGACCCACGAGATCTTCCACAAGAACCGGGCCGAGGCCGAGATCACCCGCTATATGCGCCGTCTGGCCGACCGCGATCTGGCGCTGGACCGGGCGATGATCCCGCTGGGGTCCTGCACCATGAAGCTGAACGCAACGATCGAGATGATCCCGGTCACCTGGCCCGAGTTCGGCAACCTGCACCCGTTCGTGCCGGACGATCAGGCGCGCGGCTATCACGAGATGATCGACGATCTGAACGACAAGCTGTGCCAGATCACCGGCTATGACGCGATCTCGATGCAGCCCAATTCGGGCGCGCAGGGGGAATATGCCGGTCTGATGACCATCCGCAACTATCACGCGTCGCGCGGCGAAGGACATCGCAACATCTGCCTGATCCCGACCTCGGCGCATGGCACCAACCCGGCCACCGCCAACATGGTGGGCTACAAGGTTGTGCCGGTGAAATCGGATGACAACGGCAATATCGACGTCGCTGATTTCCGCGCCAAGGCCGAGGAGCATTCGGACAATCTTGCCGCCTGCATGATCACCTATCCCTCGACCCATGGCGTGTTCGAGGAAACCGTGCAGGAGGTCTGCCAGATCACCCATGATCACGGCGGTCAGGTCTATATCGACGGGGCGAACATGAACGCCATGGTCGGTCTGGCCCAGCCGGGCAAGATCGGCGGCGATGTCAGCCACCTGAACCTGCACAAGACCTTCTGCATCCCGCATGGCGGCGGCGGCCCCGGCATGGGTCCGATCGGCGTCAAGGCGCATCTGGAACCCTATCTGCCCGGCCACCCCGAGCTGAACCAGGCCATCGGCCCGGTTTCGGCGGCGCCTTTCGGGTCGCCCTCGATCCTGCCGGTCAGCTGGGCCTATCTGCTGCTGATGGGCGGCGCGGGTCTGACCCAGGCCACGAAAGTCGCGATCCTGAACGCCAACTACATCGCGGCGCGGCTCAAGGATGCCTATCCGGTCCTCTACACCTCCGAGACCGGGCGTGTGGCGCATGAATGCATCCTGGATACCCGCCCGCTGGCGGATGAGGGCAACGTGAGTGTGGACGACGTGGCCAAGCGCCTGGTCGATTCAGGCTTCCACGCGCCGACCATGTCCTGGCCGGTGGCCGGCACGCTGATGGTCGAACCCACGGAATCAGAACCCAAGGACGAGCTGGACCGCTTCTGCGACGCCATGCTGTCGATCCGGTCCGAGGCGCAGGACATCATCGACGGCAAGATCGACGCGGAGAACAACCCGCTGAAAAACGCCCCCCACACGGTGCGCGATCTGGTCGGCGAATGGGACCGCCCCTACACCCGCGAACAGGCCTGCTTCCCGCCGGGCTCGATGGGCGTCGACAAATACTGGTCCCCCGTCAACCGCGTCGACAACGCCTTCGGAGACCGAAACCTCGTCTGCACATGCCCGCCAATGTCAGAATACGAAGACGCCGCAGAATAACCACCACTCAAAAACAAAACCCCCCGCCGCTCCAGCGGCGGGG
>NZ_WPZL01000080.1 GCF_013031245.1 Ruegeria lacuscaerulensis | reverse complement strand
GTCCTTAAAGGTGCGGGGGCGGCTGCTCTGGCCGCGCCGCTGTACAGCAAGAGCGCGCTGGCATCCTCGGGCGAGATCAACATTCTGATGTGGTCGGATTACCTGCCGCCTGCCTTCCTGCAGGAATTCGAAACCCTGACCGGTATCAAGGTGAACTACACCGGGATTGGGTCGAACGAAGAAATCATCAACAAGATGAAGGCCACCAATGGTCAGGGCTTTGACATCATCTCGCCCACCAACAACCGTTCGCTGCAGTGGGAGCCGCTGGAGCTGCTGCAGCCGTTTGACATGAGCAAGGTGCCGATCGATCTGGTGAACCCGGCGATGGCCAAGATCGGTACGGATGCGTGGAACTTCGGGGACAGCGGCGTGCACTGGCTGCCGCATATCTGGGGCACCGAAGGCATCGCCTACCGCACCGATCTGTGGCTGCCCGAGGGTGATGCGCCGTCTTACGGCGATGTCTGGTCGGAAGAGAACGCCGGCAAGACCATGGGCCGGGCGCATTCGATGATGCTGGGCGCCGGCCTCTACATGGAACGCGCGGGCGAGATGGAGCCGGGGTCCGTCTGGGCCGCCTATGGCGACGAAGACACCATGCGCAAGGTCTGGGGTCAGATCACCGACTGGTGCATCGCGCGCAAGGATCGCATCAAGCTGATCTGGAACGATGCGGATACCCAGAAAAACGGCCTGCTGAATGAAGGCGTTGTTGTCGGCCAGACCTGGGACGGTCCGCCGCTGGCGCTGAAATCAGCCGGTGAGCCGGTGCATTACCAGGCTCCGGTCGAAGGTGCGATGGCCTGGGTCGATGGTATGTCGATGCCGACCGGTGCCGCCAATATCGATCAGGTCTATGCCTTTATCGACTTTGCCTACCAGGCCAAGCCGGCCGGTGTCGCGATTGACAGCCACGGCTACAACTCACCGGTTCTGGGTGCCGATCAATATGCCGGTGACACCTACAAGAAGAACTTCGCCGAGGCCTATCCGGGCGACTCGCTGGCCAATCTCAACCCGTGGCCGGCCGAAGCGCCGTGGTATGCGGAAACCCGGACCGAGTTCGTCAACAAGTTCAAAAGCGCCTGATCGCTTTGAAGCGTTGCCCTCCGCCACCACGCGGAGGGCCATTCACCCGCGCGCCGTCACGGCGTGACGGACGTTTTTTCGGCGCGGTCGCGAACCGTGCCAGACGGAGATACCAACAATGAGTGCAGGGGTCGGTGTAGATCTTGAGAACCTGTGGATTCGTTTCGGTGATTTTGTTGCCGTGCGGGACGCGAATGTGAACATCAACGGGGGCGATTTCTTTTCGTTTCTCGGCCCCTCGGGCTGCGGCAAGACGACGATCCTGCGCGCGGTGTCGGGGTTTCTGGAGCCCAGCGAAGGCAACGTCCTGATCGGCGGCAACAACATGCGCGGCATCGGGCCGAACAAGCGCCCGACCGCGCTGATCTTTCAGAACCTGGCGCTGTTTCCGCTGATGAAAGTGTGGGAGAACATCACCTTCTCGATGGAGATCAACGGCGCCAGCTCTGCCGAGCGCCGCAAGCGGGCCGATGAGCTGCTGGACATGATCGCGCTGCCGGGGCAGGGCGACAAGCTGCCCAGCGAATTGTCCGGTGGTCAGCGCCAGCGTGTGGCCATCGCCCGCGCCCTGTGCGCCGAACCCGATGTGCTGTTGCTGGACGAACCGCTGTCGGCGCTGGACCTGAAGCTGCGCCAGCACATGCGCACCGAGCTGCGCGAGATTCAGCAGCGTGTCGGCATCACCTTCATCTACATCACCCACGATCAGGGCGAGGCCCTGACCATGTCGGACAGTATTGCGGTGATGAAGGCGGGTGTGATCGACCAGATTGCGGACGGCAAGACGATCTATAACGATCCTTCGACCGCCTTCGCAGCCTCGTTTGTCGGTGAGAACAACGTGTTCCGCGGCAAGATCAAGCAGGTCATGGGCAATGAGGCGATGATCTCGACCAACCGGTCCGGCGATCTGGTGGCGCGGGTTTCCACCGCCAACCAGGGTAAGATGAAAGAAGGCGATGACGCCATGATGTTCATCCGACCCGAAGCCCTGGCGATTGCGCCGGAAGGCGCGACCGGGGACCATTTCGTCACCGCGCGGGTGAACCACGAGGAATTCGAAGGCAACGTCTTCAACATCTTCACCGAAGGCGATGGCGGCAAGGAGATCAAGGTGTCTCTGCCGAACCTCGGCCAGTCCTTCGATGATCACACCGGACAGAACATCACGCTGGAATACGAGACCCGCAATGCGGTTCTGGTCCCGGCGGGTGAACTGGCCGCGGAATAAGGGGGCCTCACTATGCCAGGCTTCCTGAAGGAGTTTTTCAACCGCAACGGCACCGGCATGGGGCTGGCGATCCTGGGTCTGGTCCTGTTCTGGACCATTGGCCTGATCATCCTGCCGCAACTGTCGATGCTGGACTTTTCGTTCCGACCGAACCTGCCGCCGCCGGAAATTGGCGGGCCCAAGGACGTCTACACGCTGGAGAACTACAAATATCTGATCTACGGCCCGGAAGGCGGCGGTCAGGATTACAACGTGGTTGATCTTCGGGTGTTCTTCCGCACCCTGCTGGCCGCGGTCTGCGTGACGATCTTCAACCTGATCCTCTGCTATCCGATCGCCTATTACCTGGGCCAGACCAAGGGCAATCACATCCGCATCTTCGCGATCATGCTGATCATCCCCTACTGGATCAACGAGATTCTGCGCGCCTTTGCCCTGCGGATCATCTTTGGCGAAACCGGGGTCCTGAACAATCTTTTCATAGGGCTGGGGATCTGGGACACACCCTTTGACTTCATCCGCAACGACATCGCGCTCTATGCCGGTCTGGGCTATGCCTACATCCTGCTGATGATCTTCCCGATGTATAACGTGATCGAAAGCCTGGATAAAAACCAGATCGAGGCCGCGCGGGACCTGGGCGCGCCTTGGTGGCGGATTCACTGGCGGGTGGTCATTCCCTATGCCAAGCCGGGGATCAGTTCCGGCTGTACCATGGTGTTCATGCTGTCCGCCGGTGCGCTGGCCGCGCCGCAGATTCTGGGCGGGCCATCGTCCCTGTGGTTCACGCAACTGATCTATCAGCAGTTCAACGACAACAATGACTGGCCGCAGGGGGCCGCCTACGCCATCGTGCTGCTGGTGACCTGTATCCTGTTCGTGCTGGCCGTGATGCGCCTGTTCAAGGTGAACATGGGGGATATCGGGAAATGAACAATTCCTTCCTTCGTGTAAGCATCTGGGTCTATCTGGTCATCTTCTTCCTGTACCTGCTGGGCCCGCTGGTGATCATGTCGGTCACCGCGTTCAACTCATCGGCATTCCCGCGGATGACGCCGTGGGAATGCCTGACCTTCCAGTGGTTCGGAGAGCTGTTTCAGGATCAGCGTATTCTGAACGGCATCAAGAACTCGCTGATCATCGGCGCCGGCACGGTTGTCCTGTCGGTGGCGATGGGTCTGGCGGGGGCGCTGATGCTGACCCAGATCTGGCCGAAACTGCGGGCGACCTACTACACCGTCATCATCGCGCCGATCCTGATCCCGGGCGTTGTTCTGGGTATCTCGACGCTGGTGTTCTGGGACCGGATCAACCGGGTTCTGGGGCTGGGCGCGGACAGCTTTCTGTCCAACGGCATTTTCCTGACGGTGATCGGCCAGTCCACCTTTATCGCCAGCTATTGCATGCTGGTGCTGGTGGCGCGGCTGCAGCGCTACGACATCGCGCTGACCGAAGCGGCGCTGGATCTGGGCGCGACGCACGCACAGGCGTTCCGCAAGATCCTGCTGCCGTTCATGCGCCCGGCGATTGCAAGCGCCGCGGTGCTGGCGTTCCTGGCGTCGTTCGAGAACTACAACACCACCACCTTCACCTTTGGCGAATACCCGACGCTGACGATCGAACTGGCGCAGAAAGTGCGCTATGGCATCACGCCATCGATCTCGGCGCTGGCCTTCATCATCGTGGCACTGACCGTGTTCTTTGCCCTGCTGAACGAGGCCAAGCTGAAGCGTCAGGAACTGGTGGCTGCCGCGCGCCGCGAGGCCACGGTCGAGGAACTGGCGGGCAAGATCAAACTGCCCAGCTTCTTTGCCGGCAATATGGCGGCTGTTCTGGTGGTTGTCTTCGCGGTCGCCACGATCACGGTGGTCGGCACGGCCACGGCCTACAACCCCGGCCAGTGCATCGCCAACATCCGTGAGCAGAAGCAGCTTGAAGCGGAACAGCGCATTCAGGAACTGCGCCAGCAGCGCGAAGAGCGCAGGCAGCGCCGCTTTGAAGGTGTGTTCGACCCCGACGAACTGCGACCCGGTACCGAGGAAAAGGACACACCCGACCCCGCCGAGTCCAACAACTCAGGCTTCGGCAACATCTTCGCTCCGAACACATTGGGCGGCGACAGCGAAGAGAACAGCCCGGACACCGAAACGCCACCTTCAAACAACGGCAACTCCGGTGGCGCCTTCGACCCAAATAGTCTGAATAGTGAGTAA
>NZ_WPZL01000008.1 GCF_013031245.1 Ruegeria lacuscaerulensis | reverse complement strand
TCGTAGGATAAGTGTGCCTTGTGAGTGGCAACTTTTTCACTCGCAAGAAGTTTGCGACACATCCTTTTGATGTTGTAGTACCTCCTCCAATGTTCGATCAGAATTTGAGCTCATCGCAGGGTGTAAACGTTTCGCCACTGAGCAGTTCTTCACTGAAACGACAGTTTAAGCCTGGCCCGTCTCTGGCCTGCTTGTGACCAAAATCTCGATTCAATTTCCAACGCCGGACACTATCGTTGCCTGCCGAACTTAGTGTGGACTGAGGTTGGATCGCTCGAGACGATTTTTAACTGCTTTGATGAAGGCAAGTTTTTTCTACACTTGGCCGGATGCAGAATGCAGCAACTAAGCAGTTTTTGACTTTAAAACTGACTGGCGTCTGAAAGGTTTCCTTCTATCCTACCTCAAACTGTCTGATCAGCGCCTCGTAGAGTCACCAAATGAATTGGCACGTCTCAGAGGCACCAAAAACTAACCGACCGTTTTCGTGGCAATGTGCTTTGGTCGCCGTCGACCAGAGATCTCAGGCGCCGTCCATTGTGGTGGTTCGGATGGCCGTGACCTGTGGCCTCGGACTGAACGGCGCTATGGCTTCGGCAGTCAGCATGTTCGGAGTTGTTCACGGTGACGCTTGTAGCTGATGGACGATGAATTCATCGATACCACCTATTTCCAGTTCTAAGCACGAGCAACCGAACGTCGGGCAAACTGACAACCCCGTTTTTTGAGAATGCTCGAGTACAATATGCGCATATTTGACGCACATAAGACATGTTGATAGTATTGACGCATATGGAGTTCTGCCAAATGAATGCCCATTCCCGAAAACCTACTAATTTGTCGCTCGACAGTGTGTTGTTGTCCGAGGCTAAAGCATTAAAGGTGAACCTGTCCCGAGCGGCAGAAGAGGGTGTTCGTGTGGCCGTCGCCAAAGCCAAAGCTGAGCAATGGAAAACCGAAAATGCCGCTGCTCTGAAAAGTTCCAACGCATATGTTGAAAGGCACGGGCTTCCCCTTGAAGGCTTCCGTCAATTCTGATGCCGAAATATGATGTATTTCCTAACCCATCCGGCGATGGGTTTCTTCTGGACGTTCAAACTGATTTGCTGAGTGATTTGAACACACGTATCGTCGTGCCACTTTTGCCGAATTCAACGGCTCCAATACCAGCCGCGCGTCTCAACCCTGTTTTCGAAGTCAATGGTGAGCGCGTCGTAATGGTAACCCAGTTTCTGGCGGCAGTTCCCGTTGGAATTCTCAAGTCTCAGATCTGCAATTTGAGTGACGAGTTTGACCAGATCACAGTTGCCATCGATATGCTCATGCAGGGGTTTTGACCAGAACGGGTGTTGCATCCTGTAGGTCTCGTTGACCGGGTGCCTTACTTATCGTGGTAAAATTCGCAGAGCAGTCATTCGAGGCTTCAGGTTCGAGCGTCCGCTGTGCGCACTTAGCTTATTGTCGCGAAACGCCCCAATGTAGGGGGCGTACAAAGCGCCATTGTGAAATGCAGTTTCCGCGACGGTCGAGGTAGCTTTGCCATATTGCCCCTCGATCTCGCGTAGCGCTCTGGCCAGTTTATTCTAACCTCAATGCCGCGCCTGAATGGTTTTCGACTCCCCACGAAGTTGTCGCTTATGCCGTATGGATCTCTCTCCGGGTCGCGATCACCACCGCGGATGTCGAGGATCTGATTCCACAGTGCGACCGCGTTGTTAGTCTTGAGGTAATCCGGTCGTGGGCGAACCGGTTTGGTGCGCATTTCGCGGCCTGCATCAGCGGGTTCGGTCCGCGACTGCTGACAAGAGGCATCTTTTTGAGGTTAAGCCGGGATCGACTTGAATCAGGCGTTGCGTCACTGCTTGAGGAGACTTCTTCCGAGTCCTCTGCTGCGTCTTTTTTCTAACCAGTGATCTCCGCGTCTGGGCCGACCCGGAATCAGCCGAAAACTACCGGTGCTTGCGGAAACGTCCTTCAATCAATTTTGAGCTCGCTACATTAAAATTGTCAGTCTTGACAATTTATGGCGTTTTATTATTTGTCATTTGTGACAATAAATGGAGTCTCCATGCCGCGTCCAAGTCTGAAAACCCAGCGTTCCAAAGAAATTCTGGACGCCTATATGACTTGCGTGGCCCGATTTGGTCTTGAGGGCGCTACGCAGGAGCGCATAGCGGCCGAGGCTGGCATCAAACGCCCGCTATTGCGCCATTATCTGGGCAACCGGGATCAGATGATCGCGGAGTTGAATGCGCATGTTGCGGAATCTTTCAACGCGCTGACCACGGAATTTGATATGGCGCTGACACAAATTGAAACCAGCGCTCAGCTGATCGAAATCCTGTTTGCAGAGGATAAGACCATCGATCCGCGGCTGATGTTGGCTTGGCAGGCTCTGACCGCTTCGGCCGGAGACCACACTGAGTTGTCGCAACAACTTTTGGACAGTCTTTCACAATTCCTCAGTGTCATGGAACGCACATTGCGGCGGATCGCTCCGGAAGCGGATGCTGGTCGCGTTCGTGCCGTCACACAAGGCATATCTGCAGCCTTCCAAACGCTTGAATCAGTGTCACCTCTCAAACCGCCCGCCATTTGGCGCAGTGAATTGAAATTGGCAGCCACGCTGCTGACCAAAACATTGGAACGAACAGAATGACTCACGCCCGTATAATCAACCACATAGCGTTTCCGCTGCTCGTGCTAGCCGCCATACTCGGCATCTATTGGATCTGGGGGCTGATGTTCCTGTGGTGGGTGGTCCCGTCCGTCATGGCGGGCAAAGCTTATTTGGTCTTTGAAGTCAGCCGCGACGAAGATCCGATCCTGTTTTGGTTGGTTGTTGGTTTGTGGGCCACGTTCGGCTGCATGATGATCGTAGCCAGCCTGCTCCCCGGCTACGCCGCCTGGCTTGTCTGAGGAGACAATAAATGACCCGTATGTATCATAACTTGCCTGTCGAAGCGTATACATCGCAGGGTTGGTTTGATCGTGAGCAGCGCCTGATCTTCTCGCAGACGTGGCGATTTGCCGGTTTGGCCGAGGATGTGCCCGAGCCGGGGCATTACGTTTCGGTACAGGCCGGGCTAAACAACATCTTTATCGTGATGGGACGTGACCATCGATTGCGCGCGTTTCACAATATTTGCCGTCACCGCGGTACGCAGTTGATCCGCGCTGTAGGCAAAACGCAGAAAGCACTGACCTGCCCGTATCACGACTGGACCTATGACCTTGAAGGCAACCTGATCTCAGTACCGGATGAGTCAACCGAGTACCCTAACGGGGTTGATAAAAAGTGTTTTGGTCTGAAACCTGCCAGTGTGGATGTCTGGCGAGGAATGCTGTTCGTCCATCCCGATCCGGACGCACCCTCTTTGGCGGCTTGGTTTGGCGACGTCGACCCCCATCTGGGTCCGCACAAAGCTGAAGAGCTTGTGGAATATCCCGAAGCGCGGAATGCCTATGAAATCAAGGCCAACTGGAAAATTGTGGTCGAGAATTACATCGACGTCTATCACCTGAGCCACCTGCATTCGAAAACGCTGTATATGTATGATCATGGCAAGGCGGAATATGGCTGGAAGGGGCCGCACTACCACTTTTGGGAGCCGCCTTCGGCGGAATACAGCGAAAACCTGGAAAAGAACCTGCCTACGCCGCGCGTGATTCCGGAACCGCATGTCGGGGCATGGGTGCCGATGCTGTTTCCCGGGATCGGGATCGGAGCAGGCGAAGACAGTTGGAACCTTTTCATCATTACACCGCTTGCCCCGGACCTGACGCGTATCGAAAACCGAACCAAGCTGGCCAACGCGTCGCAATGGGAATTCCAAAAGCAGGAATGGAGTAGTTGGGGCTTCTGGAAAGGTTTCGGCGGCGCGAAATACGAAGGCAAAGATGCGATGAATGAAAACGACCCGATGGCGTCGGGCGATTTTACAACCGAAGATATCTACGCCTGTGAACAGCAGCAGAAATCCCTGACCAGCCCCTACTTTGAGGTCGGTCCGCCGGCAAATGGCGAAAGCCCGGTCACCCGCCATCAGCAGGCGGTGCTTGACTTCATGACAGCACAAGAGACAGCCGAAAATTGACCAGCGTCGCCGAACGCCACGCTGAATTGATTGCAGACGAACAGCTGACATTGGGTGGTTTGTTCACCGCGCTGCTGGCGATGGAGATGTCCTATCTTTGATACTCGACCCAATCGCTGGACGTCACGGCGGGAAGCGTGTCTTCGATCGTCGTCTACAGACGCGGCTTTGTGAAAAGTGCCTTGGTGCTGCCGATGACTCTGCAATTCGTGCCTCGCCAACCCGAATTACGGGGCGCATAGACATAATGGAGATCGCCACATGACGCGCATAATCGCTACAGCCATCGGCGTGGTTCTTGCTGCTGGCCTTGCCATTGCCGCCCCGACCGACAACCCCGAAGATCTGGTCAATCGTGTGCTTGCGGCCAACTCGGAACAGGAACTGGCCGCCACCTGGAAAAGCTGGCACCCCGACGCAGTGCACACCATCAAAATGCAGATTGGCATGGGTCAGCCGGACTGGGATTTAACCTATCGCCTGGCCGACTGGGAAAACCAACCCAACTGGATGGATGACTCGCAGGTGAAGGAAGCCATGATTGGTTACAAAGAGCTCTCACGGTCCGAGCCCAAAATCACGGTGAAAACCGAAAACGGCAAGACATTAATCACTGCGAAAACCAGTGTCGACTACGAATGGGCGGATCAAAAGGGTCGTATGGCGCAGACCGACCGGTTTGAAATCACAAAGCTTCTTGGGCGGCCGGTAATCCGCTCTCTGTCGACCGTTTATGACTACCGGTAGGACAGTTATGCCGTCGTTTCTAATGACTAATGCTTACTTTTTGGGGCAGCTTCGTCTGGCTTGGAATGAACGGTGTGGGAACCGCGCTGTGGGGTCTAATCCTTCCGGCACTGGCTGCCCTTTGGGTATTGCTTGCATCATTTACCGCGGAAAACTGACATGAATACCGAGTTTCACAATCTGACCGTTGCCGAGCGTCGCGAAGAAATCGGCGGCGACGCCACAAGTCTCACCTTTGCGATTCCCGCCGGGCTAGAGACGCACTTCCAGTGGCAGGCCGGGCAGCATCTACCCCTGCGATTTGTGGTCGACGGGCAGGAGCATCGCCGATGCTACACGATTTCAAACCCGCCGGGCGCACCGCTGCGGATAACGGTGAAACGGGTCACTGGAGGTGTCATTTCAAATTATGTTGCGGACCGACTTGCTGTTGGGGATACTATCGAAGCGCAGCTGCCCTTGGGTCGGTTTGCCCTGAAGCCGGGTAATATGAAACGGCGCACCCACTATTTTTTTGGCGCGGGCAGCGGCATCACACCCCTTTTCTCGATGATCAACGCTGTCCTTTTATCCGAGCCGCATTCAGTCGCGCATCTGATCTATGGCAATAAGAACGCCAAGAGCATCATTTTCCGTGAAGAACTGGGCGCGCTTTCCGCTGCCCATCCCGGGCGGTTCACATTGCGGCATGTCTTGTCGTCGCCTTCCGTGTGGACCTGGTCTTCACCCTGGCGCAACGGACGCGTGGATGCGGAAACCATCGCAGCAGCGATAACGGAAACCCCACCCGTTGCGCAGGACGTGCAATACTGGATTTGCGGCCCGGGCGAGATGAACAAATCGACGCGATCAGCTTTGCTGGGACTGGACGTTCCCGATAACCGCATCCACTTGGAAAGTTTCGGCGGCGCGGCCACTATTGATACCAGTGTCGAAGGCATCGCGGCGACGGCTTTTATCACTTTGAACGGCGCCGCTCATACCGTCTCCGTTGCCAGCGGACAGACCATTCTGGAGGCAATGCTTGCCGCTGGTCTGATGCCGAATTTTAGCTGCCAATCGGGTGTTTGCGGAAGCTGCAAGGCGAACCTCAAAAAAGGTCGGGTTCATATGCGCGCCCAAATGGCACTGGATGATCAGGAAGTTGCAGCCGGAGGTATTTTAACGTGCCAAAGTGTGGCTGAAACCGACACCATTGCGATTGAGCTTCCGTAGAATGCCTGGGCGTAAGCCCTCATGCGGCGGGTTTTTGGCTTTATGTCGAACTCGTAGGGTAGGTGCGTCGAAGCGAAGTACCTTCCCACAACTTCCAAAAATCTGTGACACAACCCAAGGCGGTAGGCGTTCGAACGCCCACCGCCAATACCGAGCCAACAATTCTGTTAGGCGGGGCTAAGTTCAGGATTGGCCACGACATTCTGAACAGAAGCAAGCTTGCTTGGCGCGCCTGAAACGTAGACTTCCTCGACGGCGCGGTCATCCCCCATCATCTGCAAAACAAATAACTCTTCGGCAAGACTTCCAACGCGATCCATGCGAAGGGCCATGGCAGGAGTGCTGCGCGCGTTCAAAACGACGATGTCTGCTTCGCTTCCGGGATCCAGGTTTCCGATTTTATCTTCCAGGCCGAGAACACAGGCATTGCCGCGTGTTGCCCAGTGGAAGGCTTGCAGAGGATGCAGCGCCAGCCCTTGCAGTTGCAGGATTTTGTATCCTTCGTTGAGGGTCTGAAGCATCGAATAGCTGGTGCCTGCGCCAACATCAGTAGCGATCCCGTTAGCGATGCCGCGCGCGCTCAGACCGCCATGGTCAAAGAGGCCGCTGCCAAGGAACAGGTTCGAAGTTGGACAGAACACGGGATGCGCTCCGGTTTCTGCAAGGGCGTCGATCTCGCGCGCCTCCAGGTGAATGGAGTGACCCAGCAGTGTTTTTTGACCGAGCAAACCATAAGACTGATAGACGTCCAGATAGTCACGCGCTTGCGGATAAAGTTGCGCGGTGTAGGCGATCTCATCCTTGTTCTCCGACAGATGAGTCTGGATGTGGCAGTCCGGATGTTCCTGCGCGAGGGCTTGTGCCATCGCCATTTGTTCCGGCGTGGACGTGATCGCAAAACGAGGTGTAATGACATAGCCGTTCCGGCCTTTGCCATGCCAGTCTGTGATCAAAGCCTTGGTGTCATCATATCCGGTTTGCGGCGTGTCCCGCAGACCCTCGGGCGCATTGCGGTCCATCAGGACCTTGCCGCCGAGCATGCGCATGTTTCGTCTGGTCGCTTCGGTAAAGAAAGCGTCAGCCGATGTTTTATGAACCGAGCAATAGGCAACTGCGGTCGTCGTGCCGTGGGTGATGAGCTGATCGAAGAACGCACTCGCCATGTTCGCGCTGTGCTCGTCCGAAGCGAAACGGGTTTCTTCCGGAAAGGTGTAGTTGTTTAGCCAGTCCAAAAGCTGCGCGCCCCATGAGGCGATCACCTGCACCTGCGGAAAGTGGATGTGTGTGTCGATAAAACCGGCCATCATCAGGTGTGGGCGATGGTCAGTCACCGGAACATCTCCGGCTTTCGCGCTGATCTCGGCGAAGGGGCCGGTATCCTGGATAATCCCGTCTTGGATCAGAAGGGCGCCGTCTTCGAGATATGTGTATGCGCCGGAATCTTCTCCGTTTTGCGGTTCGCGATGAAAGGTCAGCAGACGACCGCGGAGCAATCTCTGTGTCATGAAAGGTCTCGTTCATACGGAAAGGAAAGGGTAGGGGCAGTCACACGACTGCCCCGCTTTGGATCAGGCCTGTTGTGCAGGCGAGTCGTCGTCGATGAGATCAGGCTCATCGGGAACGATGACCCGGTGTTCCAGGTCCTCTTTCGGTGCGACCACCGGATATAGGTAGAGGAACGCGCCGATGATCAGGTAGCCGACAGTGATTCCGTCGAACTGGGGCATCTGCAGCGTGTAGGAATGAATGATCCCGACGGACGACATCAGCCCGCCTGCGGCAGCAAACAACCCTGCCATCCGGAAGCGGCCATCAATCACATCGGCCACGATGGCACCCCAAATCAGACCCGTGATGATCGCACCCTGGCTAAGGGCAAGGTGCCCCTCGTAATGGGCGCCTTCCATCAGAAGGGCCGCGGTCAGACCTTCATCACCGAGAGAGGGCAAACCTTCGACACCAGTGCTGCGCAGAGCATTCATCAGTGATCCCCATTTGACCATCAGGAAAGCTGAGATGTGGGGCAGGATCGCGAAGGAAACAGCTGCCATGTGCATCGGCTTCACAGCCCAGGCCGTATTGGTGATCAGGCTCACCGAGACAAAGACCAGTACGGGTGCTGCGGCGGCAATCGGGATCAGGCCTGCAAGGAAGGACAGGAAGCCGAGGAAGGCAGCGGCTGCAATCACGACAGCCACGCCGACGATGTACCCTGCGTGGGCATCAAGCCGCTTATAGGCCGGGTGACCGATATAAACGGTCGTCGGGAACGGCGAGCCAAACAGCGCGCCCAGCATCGTCCCTGCGCCATCTGTCACCTGGCACAGACCAACCGGGTAGTGGTCGCCTGCGGCCTCGGCTGACTCCACATTGTTCATCGTTTCGATGAAGTTGTAGATCTGTACCGGGATCAACACGAGGAACAATTCGGGGTTTGCGAACAGGTACTGCACACCGGCGATGAGGTCACCGAAGTAGGGGATCGGCGGGTAAAATCCGATGCCACTTACGTCGATCTTGGATTCTCCCAGGAGAATGGCGATTACCGTACCGGCAGCAATCGCGACCAGTCCGGCGGGTACATTGCCCGGTAGACGGAAACGACCGATCAGACCCCAGAGGATAAACAGCAGCGACGTAAAGCCGATGATTGGGTTTTCGAAAACTTCGGCCAGTGGCACGGAACCGATAAAGACCAAGGCAATACCGCAAAGCGTGCCCAACATCCCGGCTCGTGGTGTGATCCGCTTGAGGTAAGGCCCTACAATGGCGCCCAAGGCCGCCACGATGCCGCCCATGAACCCGGCGCCGATGCCAACCTGCCATGCGAGCATTGGATCATCGGTCGCCCAATAGATGGGGCCGATCACGCCGAACAGGTAGACGAACATAACCGGCGTAGAGATGCCGTAGGGCAAGGCGGTTACATCTTTGCCCTGCTTGTTTGCTGCATATCTGGCGAGGTATGTATAGACAGCAACACCTGCCAAAATCGCGACGGCGGCGCCGGGAACGATGCGGCCAAAAACGATTCCGGCGGGCATCTGAAACACGAACTGGCAGACCCCGGAAAGGATCAGCAGATTCACGAGGTTGTCAGTAAACAGCGCCCAGAAAGCGCTGAAATCGCTGCGGGTAAACAGCTTGTATTCGTAGGTCCTCCCGTCCATGACGGTCTCCTCCTCTGATATGACCGGAAATGCCCAACAGATGTCAGGCCAATCTCCCTTTCCGGTCGGTTTGGTTGCCCAACAGGGGCGCCTGGTTTGCCCCGGTCAGGGCGGTTGCGGCAGTTTCAGAGGTCAAGTCAGCCATCACCTCGGCCACCACAAAGGCGGCGATGACGCTGGGCCGCTTGTCGCGGCTACCGCTTGCCCCAATGGGGCAATTCAATTGTTCGATAGACTGTCCGTCACAGTTTTTGTGCGCCCAGTTCCTGAGCTTTACCCGCTTAGTGGCAGATCCGATCATCCCCACATAAGCGGCGTCCTGACGTTCAAGTGCAGCGGACGTCAGCAGGAAATCCAGCCCATGATCATGGGTCAGAACAATAAAGGCGCTGCCCGCAGGCGCGCTCCAGATTTCGGCCTCGGGGATTGCGCTCACCCGGGTATCGACATTTGCAGTGCAGAGCTCGATTTCCTCGGGCCGGGTATCGACGAGGATGCAGCGCACCGGCAGATGCTGAAGCTGATTGGCCAGCGCCCGACCGACGTGGCCCGCGCCCATGACATAGACATGTGGCAAGGCTTCTTCGCGCAGGGCCGCGCGTTCTGTTGCGGCCCATTTGTCCGACGCGCGCATACGGGTCAGGTTCAATTCGACCCGGCCGCCGCAGCACTGCCCGATTTCGGGGCCAAGCGGCACGTCCAGATCCTGATGCAGCGCGCCATCGCGCAACATGTCCCGGGCGGCGTTGATGGCAATATACTCCAATTGCCCACCGCCGATGGTTCCCCACAGCGCGCCGGGCGCCACGAACATCTCTGTTCCCTCATTGCGCGGCGAGGACCCGCGTACGCGCGTAAGCGCAACGCGGATCACGCAACGCTGTGCGGACAGAAATTCGCTCAGAGAACCCGGGACCTGTGCCATGGCTCAGGAACCTTCCTGCAGCCGCGTAACAGCCATCAGGACGCGCTCGGGGGTGGCCGGAGCGTCAAGGCGCGGGCATTCGCGGTAATCGGCGACAGAGGCCACGGCCATCGACAGGGCCTCAAGCACCGATATGCCCAGCATGAACGGCGGTTCGCCGACAGCCTTGGACCGCTTGATGGTCAACTCACGGTTTTCCGACCAATCGGCAAGGTTCACATTGAAGATGCGCGGGCGATCCGACGCGAGCGGGATTTTGTAAGTCGACGGCGCATGGGTGCGCAGACGGCCAGCATCGTCCCACCAAAGCTCTTCGGTGGTCAGCCATCCCATGCCCTGAATAAATGCACCTTCGACCTGCCCCTTATCGAGTACAGGGTTCAGCGAGCGGCCAACGTCGTGCAAAAGATCAGTACGCTCTACCCGGTATTCACCTGTCAGGGTGTCAATCGTCACCTCCGAACACGATGCGCCGTAAGAGTAGTAGTAGAACGGACGCCCCTGACCTTTGGCGCGGTCCCAGTGGATTTTTGGGGTCTTGTAGAAGCCGGCCGCAGACAACTGTACGCGTGCCAAATAAGCTTGCTTGATGAACGCATCAAAAGGCAAAACCTCTTCGCCGATATACACTTGATTGGCGTGGAAAGCCACTTCTTCGGGGGCGACATTCCAGGTCTCGGCGGCGAATTTCACCAGACGTGCTTTGATCTGCTCGACCGCGTTCAACGCGGCCATGCCATTCAGATCGGTCCCGCTGGAGGCCGCAGTGGCTGAAGTATTGGGAACTTTTTCGGTGGTCGTTTTGGTGATCTTGATCCGGCTGAAATCAACCTGAAAGGCCTCGGCCACGACCTGCGCAACTTTGGTATTGAGGCCTTGCCCCATTTCGGTGCCGCCGTGGTTCAGATGGATAGAGCCGTCATTGTAGACATGCACTAGCGCACCCGCCTGATTGTACCAGGTCGCCGTGAAGGAAATGCCAAATTTGACCGGCGTGAGTGCGATCCCCTTTTTCAGGATTGGCGATGTCTTGTTGAATTCGATGATGTCCTGACGACGCTGGCGATACTCGGATGTCTCTTCCAGTTCTCCGATCAACCGATCGAGGATGCTGTCTTCGACCACCTGGTGATACGGGGTCACGTTGCGGTCATCGGTACCGTAGAAATTCGCCTTGCGCACATCCAGAGGGTCTTGCCCCGTTGCATAGGCAATTTCTTCGATCATCCGTTCAGCGGCGATCACACCCTGCGGCCCGCCAAACCCGCGAAACGCGGTGTTCGACACGGTGTTGGTTTTCATCGGATGGCTGTTCAACCGGACGTTCGGATAGAAATAGGCGTTGTCGGCGTGAAAAAGCGCCCGGTCGGTGACAGGTCCCGAAAGATCCGCCGAGAACCCGCAGCGCGCGGCAAAGCTGCCCTCGACCGCCTGAATGCGGCCCGCGTCGTCAAAGGCAACATCGTAGTCGATCACGAAGTCATGGCGTTTGCCGGTCGCCGTCATGTCCTGATCCCGGTCGGGGCGGATTTTCACGGCGCGGTTCCACTTTTTGGCTGCCACGGCAGCAACAGCGCAGAACAGGTTCATCTGGCTTTCCTTGCCGCCAAACCCACCACCCATGCGGCGCACGTTGACCACAACGGCGTTGGACGGTACCCCGAGAACATGCGCCACCATATGCTGCGCCTCGGACGGGTGCTGGGTAGAGCAATGCACGATCACATCATCGTCTTCGCCCGGAATGGCAAATGCGATATGACCTTCGAGGTACATGTGGTCCTGACCACCAACATTCATGCGGCCCTTGATCCGGTTGGGCGCAGATGCCTGCGCCGGGGCGACGTCGCCGCGTTCCAGCTTTAGCGGGGCTGTGACATGCGGGTATCCGGCTTCCTGCGCGGCAATCGGGTCCAGCGCGTGAGGCAGGGTTTCGTAGTCGATTTTCGCCAGCTCGGCGGCGCGGCGCGCAATGTCACGGGTTTCCGCAACAACGGCAAACAACGGCTGACCGTGAAACTGAACGGCATCGGTCGGGAAAACGGGTTCGTCGTTCAGATGTGTCGGGCTGATATCATTGGTGCCTGGCACGTCGTCAGCGGTCAGGACACCCACGACTCCGGGAGTGGCCAGTACTTCGGTGAAGTCGATGCCCAAAAGCTTGGCGTGTGCAACGTTGGATACGCCGAGATAAGCGTGCAGCGTGCCTTCGGGCTGGGCGATGTCGTCGGTGTAATCGGCCCGTCCGGTGACATGCTTGATTGCACTGTCATGGTTAACGTTGGTGTGGGCCGCCCCAGTGATGGAAACGTTGTCTTTCATGGTGTCGTCTCCTGTTTAGGCACACGCCAGTTGAACGGGATTGTCGGTTTGGGCGTCGTTTTCGAGGAAGAACCGACGCAGCAGGTTTTGGGCGGTTAACATCCGGTAGTCGGACGAGGCACGCCAATCCGTCAGAGGAGAGAAATCCTCCGCCAGAGCCAAAGCGGCTGCTTCAAAGGTTTCGTGCGTCCAGGCCTGTCCATTTAGTGCCGCTTCGGCAGCAGAAGCTCGTTTGGGAGTGGCGGCCATGCCGCCGAACGCGATGCGCGCATTGGTGATGACACCGTCCGTAACCGTCAGGTGGATGCCGGCAGCGACCGAGGAAATGTCCTCGTCCCGACGCTTGGATATCTTGTAGGCCGCGTCCAAATCGTTTGCCTCGGGCAGAGGCACGCGGATGCTTTCGACAAATTCGTCGGGTTGGCGATCCTGCTTGCCGTAGTCGATGAAGAACTCCTCGAGAGGCAGCGTCCGGATCTCTGACCCGCGGCGCAGCGTGATTTCCGCACCGAGCGCGATAAGAACCGGCGGCGTATCCCCGATAGGGGAGCCGTTGGCGATATTCCCGCCGACGGTTCCCATATTCCGCACCTGCCACCCTGCGATGCGATCCCAGTAGGAGGACAGGTGTGGCAGGTGTTCAGACAGAAGTTCCTGGCAATCGGTGTAGCTGGCGCCAGCACCGATCAGGAGGAGGGAACCCTGTCTTTCGATTGTTTTCAGGTCTTCGAGATGACCCGTGAAGATAGCAGGCCCGATGTTTCGCAGGAATTTGGTGACCCACAGTCCAACATCCGTGGCCCCCGCTACGATTGTGGCCTTGGGATAGGTCTGCAGACACTCGGCCAGATCATCAACGCTGGACGGGATAATGCTCAGGTTGTCTTCGGGCCCGGTCACGATGCGCCGTCCGTCCCTGAGGGCGGCCAGTCGGGCGGTCATGGTTTCGCGTTCGGTGTTCAGGTGGTCCGATGCCGGGGTGCCATAGCGGCTGACTGCAACCGCAGCACGGATGATCGGTTCATACCCGGTGCAGCGGCACAGGTTGCCTTGCAACGCGGTTTCGACCTGCGCCTCAGTCGGCTCAGGCGTTTGCATCCATAGCGCATAAAGCGCCATAACGAAGCCCGGCGTGCAGAATCCGCACTGGCTGCCGTGATGATCGATCATCGCCTGCTGAACCGGGTGCAGTCGGCCGTCGGGGCCGGACAGGTGTTCAACCGTCACGACATGACAGCCGTCGACGGAGGCGAGGAACCGGATACACGCATTCACCGGAACGTAAATCAGACCAGCACCGCCAAGCCGCCCGACAAGCACAGTGCATGCGCCACAGTCACCCTCGGCGCAGCCTTCCTTGGTCCCTGTCAGTCGGCGGTCCAGTCGCAGAAAGTCCAGAAGCGTCTGGTCTGCTGCTACGTCTGGAACGGACACATCCCTGCCATTAAGGACAAATCGGATGTCGGTGCGATGCGTCATGGTATTCTCCCTTTGCCCCGGCCTTTCGGCGGGTGATCTGGAGGACCATAGAAGCAACGATTGGGTCAGAAAATTGTCAGAATCGGCAAATACTTTCAACAGATCGTTGAAAAATAAAACGCCATAACGCAGTCTTTCCGTACTGGGAGGATCGAATGTCATACATCGAAAGCTTGCGGGTCTTTGTCAGAGTGATGGAGCTGGGCAGCATCACGTCCGGAGGGCGGGATCTGCGGTTGACACCGGCAGTGGCCAGCAAACGGTTGAAAGAGCTGGAAAACCATTTGGGCGTGCGGCTGTTCAACAGAACAACGCGGTCGATGACACCGACGGAAGTGGGAACGGTTTTTTATGACGAGGCGAAAGCCGTTCTGCTGGCGCTCGATCATGCTGAGGCGCGTGTCGCCAGCTTTTCGGATGCTCCCCGAGGAGCCATCCGCATCACTGCGCCGCTGGGTGTTGGGCGGAGAATCGTTGCCCCACTGGTGCCGGAGTTTTCAGATCGCTACCCGGAAACAGAGATTCGCATGCGTCTGTCCGACCGCAAAGTGGACATCCTGGCCGATGGCCTGGACATCGCTTTCTTTGTCGGAGAGCCGGGTGATTCCACCATGAAACTGCGGAAATTCGCGGATTGTGATCGCGTACTATGTGCATCGCCGGAATACTTGTCGAAATTTGGTGTGCCCACTAACCCGGATGACTTGTTGCATACCCCGCACAACTGTCTCTTGCTACGCTATCCCAGATCACCTGAATACTTCTGGACACTTCTCACCGACATGGGACCGCGGAAGCTCGAAGTCCGGGGCAAATACGATGCGGATGACGGTGACGTGTTGACAGATTGGGCCCTGGCAGGTCGCGGGATCGTCAACAAGCCGCGCTTTGATGTGCGGGAGTTTCTTGAGGATGGTCGGCTGGTCGAGGTCCTGCCCGAGACGCCACCATTGCCAACGATCTTCGGTTGTTTATACCCGCACAAAAAGCTTCAGGATCCAAAGGTTCGCCTGTTCGTCGAGCATATTGCTCGGCACAGCAAACGGTTTTTTGCTTAGTGCTAATAGACAGGAAAAACTGGGCGTGTAGCCCAGTTTACGCGTCACTGTTTTGTTGGCGGGCGCCTATTGATCCCTGACCTCACGCACCCACGCGATGATTGTCTGGCGCGCTTCTTCATCCATTTGAACCGCCGATGGCGGCGGCATTGCATGGCTGATTCCGGCCTGCAGGTAGATCTGGTCGGCTTGGCGGGCCACATCACCGGGTGTTTCAAGGTAAACCTTCTTAGGAGCCCATTTCATGGTGCCGTAAACCGGCTCGCGCGCATGGCACATCGAACAGTTGCCAAGGACAGTGTCGTAAGCTTCCTCGAAACCGGCGGCTGACGCATATTTCTGCTCGTATGGCGTCAGCTCTTGTGCTTCTGCGTCTTCCCACGTCTCACCGTTTCTGACCGATGAAAGCCAGGCGATTACCACCATGAGCAGGACCGTGACAGCCCAGGTCCAGTGCGGGCCCTTTCCGGTTGCGTGCATCGTGTTGAAGTAGTGACGGATGGTTACGCCTGTCAGGAAGATCAGGCTGGCGATGATCCAGGAGTATTCGGTGCCAAAAGCCAGTGGGTAATGGTTCGACAGCATGAGGAACACGACCGGCAAAGTCAGATAGTTATTGTGTGTCGAACGGACCTTGGCGATCTTTCCGTATTTTGCGTCCGGCGTACGACCTGCCTTGAGGTCTTCCACCACGATCCGCTGGTTCGGCATGATCTGAAAGAACACGTTGGCAGTCATGATCGTCGCGGTGAAAGCACCAAGATGTAAAAGCGCGGCGCGACCTGTGAAAACCTGGTTGTAGCCCCAGGACATGATCACAAGGATCACGAACAGCAACAGCATCAGTACCGTCGGGTGGTCGCTGAGTTTGGATTTACACATCTGGTCGTATAGCAGCCACCCAATGGTCAGCGATCCGCCAGAGATCAGGATCCCTTGCCACAGCGACAGGTCCACCTTGGTTGGATCAAGCAGGAACAACTCGCCGCCGACCCAATAGATGATCATGAGCAAGGCAGCACCCGAGAGCCACGTCGTATAGCTCTGCCATTTGTGCCAGGTCAGGTGTTCAGGCATCCGTGCGGGCGCCACCAGGTATTTGACGGTGTGATAGAAACCGCCTCCATGCACTTCCCATTCTTCGCCGTAGGCCCCATCGGGCAGGGCAGGGTTCGGCTTTAACATGAGGTCGAGCGCGATAAAGTAGAATGACGCCCCAATCCACGCCATTGCGGTGATCACATGCAGCCAGCGGACGGAAAAGGCGATCCACTCCCAAATAACGGCCAGGTCATACATGGCTTTGCTCCTAAGATTCTATAGTTCAAGGCACTCTATGCGAGGATGCTTTATTCTGGTATTGCTGGCAAAGACCAAGCAGTATCAAAAAATGCAAAAAAATGTCTTACCTTGATAACATCAGAACCTTTGTCCGTGTCTACGAACTGGGCAGTATGTCCGCTGCAGGCCGTGATTTGCGGGTTTCACCGGCAGTTACTTCGGCGCGAATATCACAATTGGAAGAGCATCTTGGTGTGCGATTGTTTCAGCGCACTACGCGCAGCCTTACGCCAACAGAGCAAGGAAAATCATTCTACCGAGGGGCGACAGAGATTCTTGAGGCGGTCGAAAGCGCCGAGGCCCAAATCGTCAACATTACAGAGAACCTGAAAGGTTCGTTGTATGTTGCGGCGCCATTGGGCGTTGGCCGGCGTTTGATAGCGCCTCAGGTGCCAAAGTTTCTTTCTGAGTACCCTGAAGTGAATGTTAGATTGCGGCTGACCGACCGAAAGGTGGACCTGACGACGGAAGGCCTGGATCTGGCGTTTTTTTTGGGTCAGCCCGAAGACAGCAATTTACGCATTCGCAAGATTGCTGATGTTGAAAGGGTCCTTTGTGCATCCCCGAAATACGTCAAAAAAAATGGGATGCCTGAAAGTGGCGATGATATCATCGCCGATGCGCACGAGTGCCTCAATTTGCGCTTTCCAGGTGCAACTGAATTTCAATGGCTCTTGAGAACCGAAACTGGACCGAAACGGTTCCGCGTCTCGGGGCGATACGAGTCAGACGACGGCGACGTCTTGACGGACTGGGCGCTTGCTGGCCACGGAATCGCAATGAAGCCAATATTTGAAGTTGCTCAGCACCTGAAGGCTGGCACTTTGATTGCGGTAGCAGAAAAAACACCGCCGGAACCGATACAAATGGCGTGTCTGTTTACGCACCGGCGCATGCAGGACCCCAAAACGCGTCTCTTCATGGAGTTCATAATCGAGCGTATTGGATCGTCGATTGCAGCGACAAATACGTCCCGGTAGGCCGTTCAACTGCCGCGATAGGTCGAGTAACCGAAGGGCGAAAGAAGCAGCGGCACGTGGTAATGCGAGTGCTCGGACATCCCAAAACGGATCGGGATCACGTTCAGAAACCGCGGGTTCTCGGGCGGGGTGCCAGAGGCATCGAGGTATTCTCCGGCGTAGAAGATCAACTCGTATTCGCCTTTTGAAAAATCGGCTTCGGGCAGAATCTGTTCGTCGGTCCGGCCATCGTCATTGGTGACCAGAGTTTTCAGCAACGTACGATCTGGGCCTTCGATCCGAAACAGCTCGATTTTCAAGCCTTCGGCAGGGCATCCCCGCGCTGTATCCAGGACATGTGTTGTAAGGTAACCGGTCATTTGCGCCTCTCCTCAAGTTATGAAGTTAGTAATCCGATTACTTCCCAAGAGGCAAAGGCAGAGTGTCCGAAACTCTTTGTTGTATTTTTTGAAAAACATCGCCGATTATATGGGGTATTCATCATTTCAAGAAGAAGGAAATTGATGTGACGCGATATCCACGAGATATGACCGGCTACGGCGGGCAAGTGCCTAAGGCAAACTGGCCAAATGGCGCCAAGATCGCGGTTCAGATTGTGCTGAACTATGAAGAAGGCGGCGAAAACAACGTTCTGCACGGCGATGCCGCTTCTGAGGCGTTTCTGTCCGAGATCACAGGTGCTGCCCCATGGCCCGGGCAGAGGCACTGGAATATGGAGTCGATCTACGAATACGGCAGCCGCGCCGGGTTCTGGCGGGTTCACCAGCTTTTGCAGGACCTGCCCATTACCGTTTACGGCGTCGCTACGGCGTTGGCGCGTGCACCGGCACAGGTTGCGGCAATGAAGCACGCAGGTTGGGAGATTGCCAGCCATGGTCTGAAATGGGTCGAACACAAAGACATGGACGCCGAAGAAGAACGCGCACAGATCCGTGAAGCGATCCGCCTGCATACCGAAGTGGTTGGCCAATCTCCGCGTGGCTGGTATACGGGCCGTTGCTCGATGAACACCGTAGATCTGGCCGCCGAAGAAGGCGATTTTGCCTACATCGCGGACAGTTACGCCGACGATTTGCCTTATTGGACCAAGGCGGGGGGCAAGGATCAGCTGATCATGCCCTATACGCTGGATTGTAACGACATGCGCTTTGCGATCCAGGCGGGTTACACCAACGGAGAACAGTTCGAAACTTATCTGAAGGACAGCTTTGACATGCTCTACGCCGAAGGCGAGGCAGGCGCGCCGAAGATGCTTTCGATTGGATTGCATTGCCGTTTGATTGGCCGCCCGGGTCGCGCGATGGCGCTGAAACGTGCGTTGGAGCACTTCAAGAAACACGACGATGTCTGGTTTGCCACCCGCGACCAGATCGCTGATCACTGGGCAAAGGAGCACCCACCGATGCAACGCCTAACCCCGTCCGATATGGACCAGCCTACCTTTGTCGCGGAATTCGGTGGTGTGTTCGAACACAGCCCGTGGATTGCCGAAGGTGCCTATGATCTGGAGCGGGGACCGACGCATGACAATGCAGCCGGTGTTCACAACGCGCTGGCGCGGGTGTTCCGCTCGGCCACTGCCGAGCAACGACTTGGTGTACTGACCGCGCACCCGGATCTGGCGGGCAAGCTTGCTGCGGCCGGTCGTCTGACTAAGGAAAGCACCGCTGAACAGGCCGGGGCCGGTCTGGATATGCTGACCGACGAAGAACGCGCGAATTTCACGGCGTTGAACGAGGCCTACACGACCAAATTTGGCTTTCCCTTTATCATTGCGGTTAAGGACAACACGAAAGCCAGCATTCTGGACGCTTTTCATCGCCGCATTGACAGCGACCGCGACACCGAATTTGCCGAGGCCTGCCGTCAGGTTGAACGGATCGCCGAGTTGCGTCTGATTGAGAAGTTCGAGACATGACGATTCCGTTGAAACTCCGGCCTTTGACTTCGGAAGCATTTGTGCCGTTTGGCGATGTCATCGAAGTGTCAGGCGAAGTGGACAAATACATCAATCAGGGTAAGTGCGCACGGTATCACGACCGCGCTGCGCTGGATTTCCACGACGGGCGTGCGGGGATCAGCGTGTTTCAGTCCGAGGTGTTCAGTCTGCCGATCAAACTCGAAATGGTTGAGCGTCACCCGGATGGCAGTCAGGCATTTCTGCCCTTGTCGGACAAACCCTTTGTTGTGGTTGTGGTCCCTGACGAAGGCGGGATACCGGGACAGCCCATCGCATTCAAAACAGCGCCCGGGCAGGGCGTGAATTACCACCGTAACATCTGGCATGGGGTGTTGACCCCGCTTCATGCACCCGGACTTTTCGCGGTGGTAGATCGTATTGGAACCGGGCCTAACCTCGAGGAGCATTGGTTCGAGGAGGCCTTCACAATCACGGAATGAGGAACGTCAACGGAAGAGGAGCCGGTTGACGTATCTCAAGGGAGGAAAGACATAATGTCAGATGCATCCATCGGAACGCCGGAACAGCTCCGCGATCCGAATTACTCGCCACCGCTTATCAAAGCGGTTCCACTGGGCATTCAGCACGTGCTGGCGATGTTCGTGTCCAACGTCACGCCGGCAATTATCGTTTGCGGTGCGGCCGGATTTGGGTTCGGCTCGAACAGCCCCGATTTTCCGCAGATGATCTACATGATCCAGATGTCGATGTTCTTTGCGGGCGTCGCCACATTGTTCCAGTCTGTTGGTGTGGGTCCTGTTGGGGCCCGCCTGCCAATCGTGCAGGGGACGTCGTTTGCCTTCATCCCGATCATGATCCCTCTTGTAGTAGGAAAGGGCGTTGATGCCATTGCTGTCCTGATGGGCGGCATTGTCGTCGGGGGCCTGTTCCACGCGTTCCTCGGGTTGTTCATCGGCCGCCTTCGCTTTGCACTTCCGCCACTGGTCACGGGCCTTGTGGTGACTATGATTGGATTGGCGTTAGTTAAAGTGGGCGTTCAGTACGCCGCCGGCGGCGTTCCTGCCATCGGAACCGAGGAATACGGCTCTGGCCTGAACTGGTTCATGGCCAGCACCGTGATCGTGGTCACGCTTGGCCTGAAGTTCTTTGCGCGGGGCATGTTGTCTGTATCGGCGGTTCTGATCGGCCTGTTGGTTGGTTACGCAGTGGCATTTGCACTTGGCCAGGTGAACTTGGGCAACGTCGGCAACGCGGCATCATTTGCGCTGCCGAACCCGCTGCATTTTGGTATCGAGTTTTCGGTCGCGGCCATCATTGGTTTCTGTGCAATGTCCTTTGTTTCGGCCGTCGAAACCGTAGGGGACGTATCCGGTATCACCAAGGGCGGTGCCGGTCGTGAAGCGACCGACAAGGAAATTCAGGGCGCGACCTATGCCGATGGTATAGGCACCGCGATCTCAGGTCTTTTTGGTGCATTGCCGAATACATCGTTCAGCCAGAATGTCGGATTGATTGCCATGACCGGGGTTATGAGCCGCATGGTCGTTACAATCGGTGCAATCTTCCTGATCATTTGCGGGCTTATTCCCAAAATTGGTGCGATTATCTCGTCGATCCCGATTGAGGTTCTTGGCGGCGGTGTGATCGTGATGTTCGGCATGGTGGTTGCGGCGGGCGTCTCGATGCTGTCGGACGTGAACTGGAACCGGCGCAACATGGTGATCTTTGCAATTTCCCTGAGCCTTGGTCTGGGTTTGCAGTTAGAGCCCGGTGCCCTACAGTATCTGCCCGGCACATTAAAGGTTCTGGCCACGTCGGGTATCCTGCCCGCTGCGGTCATTGCTATTATCCTGAACCTGGTTCTACCTGAGGAACTTTCGGACGAAGCAACGGAAGAAGTTTCAGGTGGCATGGCAGGTCACGGTCTGGGGTCCATTGGACATGACGATCACGTCTGATTGGCTGATTGTGGCTTTCTAAGTGTCACTGCAAACAAACGAAGCGGCGTGCCCTAACACGCCGCTTTTCCTTTGCCGAAACCCATTCGCCGAGATTGGGAACTCAGCCTGACCGGGCGGTTTCGAACCGATCAGGCCATTGTGTTAGCCGTAGGTTGATACGTCCGTTCCGGCTAACGCCGCGATATTGAGCAAACCACGCGGCGTCACGCCTGGGGTCACGATGTGGGCGCGATTGCCCATGCCCATCAGGATCGGGCCAACCTCCAGACCCTCGGCTGCGCTTTTCAACAGATTTCGAGCAGCCCCGGCCGCATCCGTGTTGGCATAAACCAGAACATTCGCGCGCCCGGTCAGCCGATTGCCGGGCAAGAGCCTCCCGCGCAGTTCCGGATCGAGGGCCGCATCCGTGTGCATTTCTCCTTCGTATTCGAATTCACGGGGTTCACTGTCCAGAATTTCCAACGCTGCGCGCATGATGCGACCGGACCGACAATCGAGATTGCCAAACTGAGAGCCCGAGCACAGACCAATGCGTGGTTCCAACCCAAACCGTCGAACATGCCGCGCGGCGGAGATAACTGTTCGGGCCAGAGTTTCGGGCGTTTGTTCGACATTGACATGGGTATCCGCGACAAACAAAGGCCCGTCATCAAGGATCACCAGCGACAACGCCCCCGCGGGTACCAATTCGTCCGTTTGCAGCATCTGTGTAACGTAGTTCAGGTGCCAGTGATACTGGCCGACCGAGCCACAAACCATGCTGTCAGCATCTCCTAGATGAACCATCGTAGCTGCGATCGCTGTCGTGTTTGTGCGCATGATCGCCTTGGCGAGATCCGGCGTGACTCCGTGACGTTGCATCTGGGCGTGATAGGCCTGCCAATAGTCACGATAGCGTTCATCATTTTCAGGATTCACGATCTGAAAATCAGCATTTGGCGTGATGCTCATTCCCGCCCGTTCAAGGCGCTGAGCGATGACATCGGGCCGACCGACAAGGATGGGAGTGTCAACGCCGTCTTCCACCAGGGCCTGTGCCGCCCGCAGGACACGATCATCCTCACCCTCGGCAAAGACGATCCGGCGCTTTGACTTCCGTGCGGCTTCGAACACGCGGCGCATGATCAGAGACGACTTGAAAACCTCGGCCTCAAGCGTCTGATGATATGCATCGAGATCCAGTTCGCGACTGGCGGCTCCGGAATCGATCGCAGCTTTTGCAACTGCAACGGCGATTGTCGGCAAAAGGCGAGGGTCAAAGGGTTTGGGGATCAGGTATTCCGGACCAAATGTCAGCTTTTCGCCCTCATAGGCTTCACCCACTTCCGCTGACGTGGTCTGGCGGGCCAGAGACGCGATCGCATCAACGCAGGCCAGTTTCATGGCATCATTGATTTCCTTGGCCTCGGCGTCCAGTGCCCCGCGAAAGATAAAGGGAAAGCACAGAACGTTATTGACCTGATTGGGAAAATCCGATCGGCCGGTCGCGATCATGGCGCCGGGGGACACTGCCCGGGCCTCTTCCGGCATAATTTCAGGTATCGGGTTCGCCAGCGCGAAGATAATCGGGTTTTCCGCCATTTTTTGAACCAGATCCGCGGCAAGCGCGCCCGGACCGGACAGGCCCAGGAACATGTCTGCGCCGGTCAGCGCTTGCTCCAGCGTCGTGCCTTCGACCGCGTTGGCAAATACCGACTGTTCGGGTGCAAGGTTTTCACTGTTTCGGTGAAGTACGCCCGAGCGGTTAAACACGGTCATGTTCTCGAGCGGAACACCCATTTTGTTGAGCATCGTCAGGCATGCTACACCGGCCGCGCCAGCGCCAAGCGCCACGATCCGAATATCTTCGGGCCGTTTGCCCGCGATGCGCAACGCATTCTGGGCGGCAGCAGCAACCACGATGGCAGTGCCGTGCTGATCGTCATGAAATACCGGAATGCCCATGCGCTCGCGGCAGAGACGTTCGACAGTGAAACAATCCGGAGCCTTGATGTCTTCCAGATTTACGGCGCCAAAAGTTGGTTCCAAACGGCACACGAGATCTGCCAGCTTTTCCGGATCGGCTTCGTCGACCTCGATATCAAAACAGTCAATTCCGGCAAATTTTTTGAACAGTACTGCCTTGCCTTCCATCACTGGTTTTGATGCCTGCGCCCCTATGTTGCCGAGCCCAAGAACTGCTGTGCCGTTCGAGATAACGGCAACAAGGTTGCGCTTGGCCGTATAACGCGTGGCGAGGGTCGGATCAGTCGCGATCTCGGTGCATGCCTCGGCCACACCCGGTGAATAGGCACGCGACAGATCACGGGCCGTCGCCATGGGTTTTGTCGGCCGTATCTCGAGTTTTCCCGGCTTGGGGAATTCGTGATAATCCAGCGCAGCTTGTCGTTCGATGTCCTTTTTGGACCCGTCCAAAGCCATTTTCATTTCCTCCAGTCAAAGTTGCACCGCGAACGTGTCGAACCAGCCTGCAAGCAGCAGGGGCAAGCGCGTTGGCTTGACAGGTCGACTCTCAGTCGCCGGTGGTGAGATAGTTGAGAACTGTTTCTGCGTTCCCGGCAGGGTTCGCTATGGGATGAAAAACGCGTGAAACCTGCCCATCCCGAAGGACCATAGCGAAACGCTCCAGCAGTATCATTCCACCTGCTTCGAATGTCGGTAGCGACAGGGCGGTCTGGAGCTTCAAGTTTTCGTCAGACAGGATTTCGAAAGGCAGATGCAGCCTGTCTCTGACTTCACGCTGGTACTCTGTGTCCTGGGTGGAAAGCCCGAATACCCGGTCTGCCCCTGCCTCGTTCAGTTGCTGATGGTAATCCCTGTAACCACAGGACTGAGGCGTGCATCCCTTGGCACCCGGGATTTCGGCCCACCCCGGAATGGCCGCGCCATCTGCAGGGCTGGTGCGGGGATACGCGTAAACTACGGTGCAACCCGTCTGCACTGACAGGTCGATGTCGCTTCCGTCGGTCGCCATGAGCGTCACACTTGGGAGGCGTACACCGACAAGGCGCTGAGACAGGTTGCACCCAGTTGTCATCAGAAATCGACCTCGATTGCGATCCCTTTCTGAACGGCAAGATCAACCACGGATGCCGCGACCGCGAGGTCCTGAAGACCCACACCGGTACCATCGAACAGCGTGATCTGCTCGTCCGATGTCCGGCCCGGGTTTGTACCGTTGATGACCGCACCAAGTTGCGCCACATCGCTTTCTTCGATCAGGCCCTGCGCCACTGCGTGTTGGGCTTCGCCGATGATTATGGATTGTGCGACTTCGTCCGTGAAAACACTCGCTTTGGCCAGTAAAGCCGCTTCCACTTCTTGCTTGCCCTTGGTGTCTGTCCCCATGCAGGCGACATGCGTTCCCGGGCTGACATGCTCCGCCATCAGCGATGGTGCAAATGCCGAGGTGATCGAGATGATCACATCCGCCCCTGTCATGCCGTCCAGCTCGACCGCTTCAAAGGGAATACCGGCTTCGTTGGCGACTTTCTCGATATTCGGCAACATTTCGGGGTGGTAATTCCAACCGATGACCTTTTCAAAGACACGTTGTTCAAGTGCCGCGCGAAGCTGAAAGGCCGCCTGATGGCCAGCGCCAATCATACCGATGACTTTGGCGTCGGGGCGAGCAAGGTGTTTGATCGACACGGAAGACGCTGCGGCAGTGCGCAGGGCTGTCAGAAGGTTGCCGCCGACCATTGCTGAAGGTTTGCCAGTGTCAGGATCAAAAAGAAATACGGTTGACTGGTGGTTGATCAGTCCTCGGTTTTCCAGGTTGTTCGGCCAGTATCCGCCAGCTTTCAGACCAAGCGTCAGGCCTGCGTGGTCAAACCCGCCCTTGAATCCATACAGCGCATCTTCGTGCCCTATGGCTTCGCGCACGACGGGGAAGTTGTAGGCGTCGCCGGACGCCATTGCAGCAAAGACCTTTTCGACGGCATCAAAGGCCGCTTGGCGGGTCATCAGGTCAGCGATTTCGCGCTCGGGTACGATCAGCATGTCTTTCTCCAATCAAACATTCGTGCGCCCGTGTGCCACCGCCGGAAGGAGAGCATACACACGGGCGACTGTCCGGCTGCCTCCCAGCCGGACCTCCCTACCTTTGTAAGGTTGGATCAATACGCGCGGCCGCGCGCGGATACGGGCCAGACGGATTCGACCTTGCCGTTGCGAACGCCAACATACCAGTCGTGTACGTTTGCGGTCGGGTCGCAATGCCCCGGCACCAGCTTGAGCTTGTCGTTGACCTTGAGCACCCCATTCGGATCCATGACGACGCCATGTTCGTCCGAACATTTGATATACTCGACATCATCGCGGCCAAAGACGACCGGCAGACCGCTGTCAACCGACTGAGCCTTGAGGCCCGCATCGACGATTGCCTTGTCAGCCTTGGCGTGGCTCATGACGCTGGTTAGAATGAAGAAGGCATTTTCCCACTCGCCCTGGTCGATCCGGTTGCCATCTTTGTCCAGGATGCGACCGTAATCGGCATCCATAAAGGCGTAGGAACCGCATTGCAGTTCGTTGTACACGCCCGAGTTGGACTCGAAGTAGTAGGAACCGGTGCCGCCACCCGAGACCAGTTCGCATTCGATACCTTCAGCTTTGAGGCCCTCAACGGCGTCTTTCACCATCGCGATGGCGGTATCGAGTTTTTCCTTGCGCGCTTCGTAGCTGTCAAGATGCTGCATCGCGCCCTGATAGGCCTGGATGCCGGTGAATTTCAGGTTTTCGGCCGCTTCCACTGCTTTGGCAATCTCGATCACTTCGGGCGTGGTGGTCACACCGCAACGCCCTGCACCACAGTCGATTTCAATGAAGACCTCAAGCTGTGTGCCGTGATCGACCGCCGCGCCTGAAAGATCCGCAACGTTGTCCAGATCATCGACACAAACGATGATGCGGCTGCCCAGCTTTGGGAGGCTGGCAAGGCGGTCGATTTTGGCGGGATCGCGCACTTGGTTTGATACCAGAACGTCCTTGATGCCGCCGCGTACAAATACTTCCGCCTCCGAGACCTTCTGACAGCAGACACCGACAGCACCGCCGATTTTCTCCTGCAGTTTGGCCACGTCGACAGATTTGTGCATTTTCCCATGCACGCGGTGACGCATGCCATGGGCCTTGGCATAGTCGCCCATTTTTTTGATGTTGCGCTCAAGCGCGTCGAGATCCAGAACCAGGCTGGGGGTCTGGATATCTGCTGCATCCATTCCGGGCTTGGCCGGAATGTCATAGCCTACTTCGAAATTGTCGAGATTGGTCATATCTTTCATTTCCGTATTCCTATTTCGGGATTGATGTCTGTTGGTCAGCGGTCACGCATTCATCCAAGGCAGCTTGTCGAGATCGACATTGCCCCCGGTAATGATCAGACCGACACGCTTGCCTTTGAAAGCGTCCGGGTTCTTCAGGATCGTGGCCAGCGGTACGGCCGAGGATGGCTCCATCACGATCCGCAGGTGCTTCCACGTCAGTTTCATCGCATCGATGATCTCTTGTTCCGAGGCGGTGTAGATCTCGGATACGTGGTTTGACACGAAGTGCCAGGTGAGGTCCTTCAGCGGGACCAGCAGTCCGTCGGCAATCGTCTTTGGGGCATCATCGGCGATGATGTGGCCAGCCTTGAAGCTTCGATAAGCATCGTCGGCCTGTTCGGGTTCTGCCGCGATGATCGCAGTTTCAGGAGCCAGAGTAGACAATGTCAGGCAGGTGCCTGATACCATGCCGCCACCTCCGATTGGGGCGACAACCGCGTCCAGACCATCGGTCTGTTCTATGAACTCGCGCGAACACGTTCCCTGTCCGGCGATCACCCGCGGATCGTTATAGGGGTGGACAAAATCCCCGCCCGTGGCCGCCTGAACTTCGGCAAACGTCGCCTCGCGAGACGAAGTTGAGGGCTCACATTCGGTAATCTTGCCACCATAGCGACGAACAGTATCTTTCTTCGCCTGCGGCGCTGTGCGTGGCATAACCACGTTACACGGGATGCCCCGCTTCATCGCCGCATAAGACAGGCAAGATGCGTGGTTGCCCGAAGAATGGGTCGCAACGCCTTTTTGTGCCTGCTCCTCATCAAGGCCGAACACCGCATTGGTGGCGCCCCGCACCTTGAAGGCGCCTGGTTCCTGAAAGTTCTCACACTTGAAGAACAGTTGCGCCCCGGTCAATTCATTGAGGTAGTCCGACGTACGGACCGGGGTGCGACGGATATAGGGCTCGATCCGATCATGAGCCGCGAGCATGTCCTCATAGGTAGGGATGTACATGTTACAATCCTTCATCATGCAGCGTCCTTCTGAGCTGCCGCCGGATGACCGCGATAGTATTCCTGTGCTGCGGCCACGCCGGAACCAAGTTCGATGTTCAGGCCCAGATCGGCCATGCACATTTCAGCGGTGGCAATCCCGGACAGAGCCATGACATCCGTCAAGCTTCCCAGATGTCCGATGCGGAATACCTTGCCGGCGACTTCACCAAGGCCGACGCCAAAGGCAACACCGTATTTGTCGGCAGCGTGGGTAACGATGTCAGTCGCGTTGAAGCCGTTCGGCGTGCGGATCGCGCTCACGGTGTCAGAATACACCGACGGGTTGGCTGCGCAAAGCTCCAGCCCCCAAGCGCCTACGGCGGCGCGGACACCTTCTGCAATGCGGTGATGCCGGGCAAAGACGTTTTCCAGACCTTCACTCAGCAGCATATCACAGGCCTGGTTGAGGCCGTTCATCAAGCCAACTGCGGGCGTGTAGGGATAGGCGTTGTTTGCGTAGCCCTTGGCCATGTCATGCACATCGAAAAAGGTGCGGGGCAGGGTGCCGGTCTTGGTTGCGTCCATCGCCTTTTGGCTAAAGCCGACAATGGCAAGACCCGCTGTCAGCATGAACCCTTTTTGCGATCCCGTGACGGCGACATCGACGCCCCATTCGTCAAAGCGGAAGTCCATGGACGCGATAGATGAAACGCCATCAACGAACAGCATAGCCGGATGCCCGGCGGCGTTCAGCGCTTTGCGCACGGCAGCAATATCCGACTTCACGCCCGTTGCCGTTTCATTGTGCGTAGCAAGAACAACCTTGATTTCGTGGTTCGTGTCAGCAGTCAGAATCTCTTCGTAGCGATCGGCAGGCAGGCCTTCGCCCCAGGGGGTTTCGACAACCTCGACATTCAACTCATGGCGCTGGCACATGTCGATCCAACGATGGCTGAACATGCCGTTGCGGGCGGCCAAAACCTTGTCGCCAGCCGACAGGGTGTTGGTCAAAGCGGTTTCCCAGCCGCCGGTCCCGGTTGAGGGGAAGATGAAGACCTCGGCGCTGTCGCTTTTGAGAACTTTGCGTACGCCTTCACGCGCAGGGTGCAGAATCTGCCCAAACAGCGGCGAGCGATGGTCGATCGTCGGCATATCGCAGGCCTTGCGCAGGCTTTCAGGGATATTGGTCGGGCCCGGGATGAAAACGGGGTTTTGAAAGCTCATGGATGGTCTCCTTCCGTCGTTGACCACACAATAAGATCCAGCCGTTCAACCTGATACATTTTTGTAAATGTCTTTCAAAACGCATAGATGGTGATTTAATTTATAGTTGTCAGTGGCTTATATTTTTCATATGGTGAATTCCTCTTTCACAAATGATCAAAGGGTTTTTATGGATTCTCAAGATAATGGCTCCGGATCCCGCCGAAAAGCCCGGGGAAGACCAAGGGGATGGGATGATAAGACAGCACAGAACACGATCAAATCCCTCGATCGGGCGATGGAAGTCTTTGAGTATTTGAGCGAAGCGCAAGGCAAGGCACTGACCACGCTATCCGAAGAAATGAGCCAATCCCCGGCCACCGTGTACCGCATCCTTGTGACACTGGAAGGCAGGGGGCTTGTTGAGTTCGATCACGATGAACAGGTCTGGCATATCGGTCCCCGCGCATTCGTTATTGGATCACGTTTTCTGCGCCGAACCAGCCTTGTAGACCGGGCCAGACCGGTTATGCGCAAACTGATGGAAGCCACGGGCGAGACGGCCAACCTGGGCATCGAGAAAGAAGGATCTGTGCTTTTCCTGAGCCAGGTGGAAACGCATGCGACTATTCGTGCGTTCTTTCCGCCCGGTACGCTGTCGCCAATGCATGCATCGGGTATCGGAAAAGCGCTGCTGGCTCACATGGACGAAGACAGGTTGGACCGGCTGTTGGCCGCCGTGGAATTACAGGCCTTCACGGATCGGTCGATTACCGATCCGGAGGCGCTGAAAGAGGACCTCGCAACCGTCAGAGCGCAGGGATTCTCAGTGGATAACGAAGAGAAGAACGCGGGCATGCGGTGCATTGCAGCGCCGGTCTTCGACATCAACCGGGAGGCGGTCGCCGGAATCTCGGTCTCCGGGCCCACCAGTCGGGTCAGCGTGGCCGAAATCGAACGACTAAGCCGCCCCGTCATGGAGGCGGCTCATCAACTAACTCTGGCCATCGGCGGATCCGTTACTCCGCTGCTGTCCTGAGGCGATGGTGCTGCGGGTAGGCGGCCGGTCCTGGTCGCAGCGCCATATGACGGTTCACATCTTTATAGAGCAAGTACCGGAATTTACCCGGACCACCTGCATAGCAAGCCTGGGGGCAGAACGCGCGTAACCACATGTAATCGCCTGCCTCCACTTCGACCCAGTCATTGTTCAATCGGTAGACCGCCTTTCCTTCCAGTACATAGAGACCGTGCTCCATCACATGGGTTTCAAGGAAAGGGATGACGGCGCCAGGCTCGAAGGTCACCACCGTGACATGCATGTCGTGACGCAAATCGTTAGGGTCGACAAATCGCGTTGTGGCCCACTTACCTTCAGTGCCGGGCATCGGCGTCGGCGCGATGTCGTTTTCGTTCAGGATCAAAACATCGGGGGTATCCAGCCCCTCGACCGCTTCGTAAGCTTTTCGAATCCAATGGAACCGCAGGATTTCATCCCCTTGATTGCGCAGGGTCCAGTCACTTGCGGGCGGCAAATAGGCGTATCCACCAGGTGTCAATTGATAGGTATTGCCGTCGACGTTTAACGTTGCGGTTCCCTCGACAACGAACAAAACTCCCTCGGCCTCGGGGTCGGTCTCTGGCCGGTCAGAGCCGCCGCCGGCTTCGACTTCCATAATGTATTGCGAGAAGGTCTCGGCAAAGCCGCTCAGCGGACGAGAAATTACCCACAAGCGCGTATTTTCCCAGAACGGTAGAAAACTGGTCACAATATCTCGCATCGTGCCCTTGGGGATCACGGCATAAGCGTCCGTAAAAACAGCGCGGTCAGTCAACAGTTGGTCCTGCCCGGGAAGTCCCCCGTGCGGCGCGAAATACTTGGTGCTCATGTAAGCTCCTGAAGAAATACCGTGTGCCACGAAATATGCGCCGGACAGAAAGTGTGGACCACCCGCAAAAATGCGACAGCTCTATTCGAAAAGTTTTGAAAAATCGGAATTTTCCAAACGAGTTGGTTAATTGGTTATGTCGCGATTTTTCGTCCATTGACGCACTCAGGATGAGAAAGTGGGTGACATACGGTTCCATCAAGTTGCAGGCCAGCTCATGGTCTCTTTAAAGCGCGCGAAATATCCGAAGGATGTCATCCTGTTTGTGGTGTTCGTCCAATTTCCATGCGGCGTTTTGCGCCGGGACCCGGAAGAGATCTGGCGAAACTCATAATCCGAACGAAATACCGTCGACCGCCAGCCCATCATTTGTCGGTGAACTGGCCGACGATTGGCTTGTGTTTTGTTGATTTTCAAATGGCTACAGAAAAGGCTGGCATTATCCGCGAGGTCACCTTTGAAATTGCATTAAACCAAGGTCGGCTATGTATTGCGACCGGCCTCTAACACCTGTTGCACGGAACCGTAACTCCGTGCCCGATCTGCAAGTTCTCTGAGCAATACCAAGCCCCGCTTTCGCCCAGAGTTTACAAAGGCGATGGGCATGGATTCAAATCCAATGGTTTACGTTGTTGGCCTCTAGGCCATACACTTAACCAAATTCGTTGCTTCCATTGTGCGACCTGAGCCAGACAAGGCCATTTCGACCCAGTATGAAAAAAAAGTAATTATGGCTGTACAAACAAACACAAGTTCTAGCGTGCAAAAGGACGATTCTCAAAACAGGTCGGCGCCTAAGAAACTCGGCCTGTTTGCCATGACACTGCTGGTTGTGAGCGCCATGTTCGGCGGCGGTGTGTTCAATATTCCGCAAAACATGGCCGAGCAGGCAGCACTTGGCGCCATTTTGATCGCTTGGTTGATCAGCGGTTTGGGCATTTTCTTCGTAGCCCGCAGCTTTCAGGTTCTGGCAGATATCCATCCCGAAATGACTTCGGGTATCTATATGTATGCCCGCGCTGGATTTGGCAGGTTGGCGGGATTCCTGATCGCCTGGGGATACTGGCTATCGGTCGCATTCGGCAATGTCAGTTATGCCGTTTTGCTGATGGACGCTCTGAATTATTTCTTCCCACCTTATTTCGAGGATGGGAATACCTGGCAGGCGACGCTTGGATCTTCTCTGATAGTTTGGGGCCTGTGTTTTCTTGTGATGCGCGGTGTCAAAGGCGCTTCGCTTTTGAACAGCATCGGAACCGTGGCCAAATTCGTACCTGTTGCCGCGTTCTTGGCAGTCGTCGTTTATTTCTCGTTGGGTAAAGGGCTAATTTTATCGGATTTTTGGGGAAACGCCGCTGACCAGCAGCATCCGGACAAGCCCTTGGGCAGCCTTCTGGACCAGATCAAAAGCACGATGCTGGTGACATTGTGGATGTATATTGGCATAGAATGCGCCGTCGTGATGTCAGACCGATCTGATGCCAAGACCGTCAGCAGGGCAACTATACTGGGTTATTTCATTGTAACCGTCATCTTTGTTTTGATATCCGTTGTGCCGTTTGGCGTAATGTCGCAGAGCCAGCTTGCGGCAATGGCACCACCTTCAACCGCCGGTATCATGATGTCGCTAGTCGGGTACTGGGGAGAGGTCTTTGTCAATGTCGGCGTTATCGTCGCCCTGCTCAGTTCCTGGCTGGTCTGGACGTTGCTTGTTGCGCAGCTGCCCTGGGTTTGCGCGAAGGACGGAACCTTTCCAAAGTTTTTTGCCAAAACCAACCAGGCAGGTATTGCATCTAATTCGCTGATCATTTCGACCGCGATCATGCAAGCTGCTATCGTGCTTGTCTATTTTGCTGACAATGCGTGGAGCCTGATGCTGTCAATCACCGGAGTGGTGATCTTGCCAGCCTATTTGGGGTCTGCTGTCTTTCTCTGGAAAGTCATCTGGACGGGTAGCTATCCCAGTACTGCCAAACTCGGAAAAAACACCGCTTTCGTCACAAGCCTTCTTGCGACGGGTTTCGGTCTGTGGCTGGTCTATGCCGCCGGCATCCAGTTCATGTTGGCCGCGGCCGTCATATATGCCGCCGGTTTGCCCGTGTTTTATTGGGCTCGCCGGGCGGCAACGGATTCAGAAGCCGCATTTTCGAAGACCGAAGGCTTGGTCGCGTCAGGTCTGCTTCTTCTGGCAGGCGTCGCGGTCTGGATGTTGTTTGACGGACGCTTGCCTTCGGTATTTTCAGGTTGAGATATCGGCTTTACCTGCGAGGTCCGACGGTCGCAATCCGCTGATTAACCAGAATGTTTGTGCTGTTCAGTCCCGGATCCTGCCCATGCAGGTCGAAGTCAATATCGACGCCCGGCTGGAACACCAAACAGTGTGTTGAGCCACCAAAGTGGAACATCCCAATCTCATCGCCCTTCCGGACATGCTGGCCTTCGTAAACCGTTACATCGCAGGTCGACACTTCGGCCATCCCGATGGCAACAAAACACATCAGGCCGATGTCCGGGTTGTCAGCCTCGATGAAGATCAGAGCACGAGTCGCCACCTCGGCAATATACCCCTGCGACTCATTTGGGCCCGCCGGGTCCAATCCTTCTGGCAAGATTTCGGAATAGTAGGTTCCATCAATCCGCCGGGTCTTAACGACCCGGCCTGAAACAGGTGCGTGCCAGCGATGATAGCTGAGCGCGCTCAGGAACGCCTGATAGACCGTAGCTCCGTCAAACCGGTCCGCATACGGGTCGTTGTCCAGCATGAACTGCAACGCATAGCGTTGTGCCTTGATCCAGAACTGATCGCGCAGCTTTACACCCCGAGCGACACGGTAAGGGGCAGATTCACACGCGTTCACGACAATAGCGTCATCCTCGGGCGCGGCGATTGGTCGAACGCCTTCACGGAACCGGCGTGTGAAGAAATCATCCCACGATTTGAAGCCGTAATGAGGCAACGACGGATCGCAAATGAAATCTTCCGCGAATGTGGGCATTGCTTTTTTCGCGTCTGCGCCGAACCACCCTGATTTGGGATCGTCACTCAGAACCAATGTGCTTTCTGGCGATTGCAGGAATACCGCCCATTCATTCAACATATCACGCAAATGCGTGTCGACTTTCTCGTCCAGAAATCCGGCCCAGCCGCCAACATTTGCCATCGACCAGTCCAGGATTGCGTTGAACGGAAATCCGACCAGGCCGCTTTCATTGAATTCCGGTGCGTGCGTCATGATCGTATTGAAGAGCCTGAGCATGTGCTCATAATCGCGAATTTGTGGCTTGCCGGATGGCGAGGTCTTCTTGCTTTCCGGAACCTCCTGAAACATCTGCGAAAAGAACATATAAGCTTTAGCATCTGTTTCGATCAGGTTCTTGAGTCTTTGTACGGATGGTAAGAGGGGGCCGGTGTCTTCTTCGGCTTTTGCTGCAATCTTTGCAGACCAGGCGTCCAGCACGTCTTGATCCGAAGGCAACCATTTGCCGACTTTGTAGTGAACATTCACAGAAGTATCTTTTGAAGTCATATCAATAACCTTTTCTGGCAACTGTGCAGTCAACGCCCACACTGAGTATCATACATATTCTAAGCGTCGCAGGTTATTACTAGCACCTATAATCGACTTATTCTCGATTGGTGTAAGGTGAGAGCTAGCAGTACAGGCCCCAAGCAACCCTCATTTATAAAACTAACCTATACTGCCCCTTTGGCGCTGAGGTTGGGTAAGATCAACAATTTGAAACTGGCAGATGTAAAATAGCGTTTGGTCAAAATATCCACCGAAGTAAACTTCAAGAAACCTGGTTTAAGCCAAAGTCAGCAATTCCCAATCAGGGTCCATGGTTTGCGCCTGATTTCACGATGCGGACCGAATTGCCAATTATGGTCATCCTGAAATCAAGCTAGTCTTAAAGGCCTCGTGAACTGGGTTTACGTTTGTTAGCCATCCTTTCTCAAGCACAGCACACGAGAGGCATCTGGGCTATTGGCTTTCCGTGCCATGGCCGAATTCTTTGTAGAAACGGAAATCCGTGGCAGACTTGGCGGATTAATTCAAAAGGAGTTGCCCGGATGGCCCTGTTCTTTTCCCGTCGCACCTATAATGCTTCAAAAAAGAAATTTACCATAAAGCCCGCCGCAAAAACGCGATATGTCAATATCACTCAAACCAGTTCGGGCGGGCAGGTCCGAAAGGGAAGCATTGTCAAAAAGTCCAAGTGGCTTGATCTGGTGCGCCAGCAAGGCGGCGACAAAGAAGTGCTGATCTACGTTCACGGGTTTAACACAACTCAAAAAGGCATGCTGGACCGGCTGGGAAAGATCGAGGCTGGCGTCAGGTCCAATGGTTTCAAGGGCGCCGTAGTGGCCTTTGACTGGCCAAGCGACGGATCCGTGCATGCCTATGATCGCGATCGTTCAGACGCCAAAGCCGTCGCTCCACATCTGGTAGGTGACGGCATGTTGCCTCTGCTGGCTATGTCCCCGCGTCCAAAGATTCACATCATCGCGCATTCCATGGGGGCATTGGTTGTATTGCGCGCCTTTTCCGATTTTGGGGATTCCGCTGGGCCAGGAAACAACTGGGGTGCGGATCAGGTCATGTTCGCCTCGGCCGATGTGGACTCAGCCTGGCTTGAGAAAGGGGCATGGGGTGGTTTGGTTCTCAAGAAACGTAGCAAACGTTTCACGAATTACTACAGCGGGCGGGACAAGGTTTTGGCACTGTCTGGCGGGCTGATAAATGGCGGTCGCGATCGCGCGGGTCATGCCGGAATGCCAGATCTCACGACAAAAGGTCATTGGGACATTTATTGCAACGAGCAATACAAGCGCGACGTTCCCAAACCTAAGCGGTCCAGAATTTACTCGCACCGTTGGTGGTTCGACAATGACGGTTTTTACAGGGATCTCGCACTGACGATTGATGGCAAAGGCGCAAAGACAATGCCAACCCGAAAAAAGACGACCGGAAAGGACTTGGCTTTGCTGACCTGACCGGAAGTAAACGGTCTCTGTGCAAAGCTCACAAAAATACTTGCGCGGACTGAGGTTTTTTCAGGTCGCCAATGTTCACTATTCGCATCATGGCTTTGTTTCAATATTCCAACGGGCTTTGCGCCAAAATCACCGGAGCCTCGCGCCGCTGGCAAGTGCCGTTGCCACATTTCCCGGTGTGATTGCCTCTGTGTCGGAAACGACAGCCTGCAACGCGGTTTGAGGTGACACGATGAAAGTCTGGAATGTGTCTGCTTATGAGTTCGATTGCGATGGTCCTGATGCGGCAAGCAGTTTGGGAATTCTCCAGATCACCGGTATCGACACAAGGGCTGCGACCACCATGTAATAGACCGGAGCGTAGTCATCTCCGGTACGATCTACCAGATAGGTCGCAATCATTGCAGTCGTGCCACCAAAGATCGCCATACACAAATTATACCCGAGCGCGACGGTGCTGACCCGCTGATGAGGCGGAGCTATCGACGTCAGAACGGTGACCGACAATGCCCAGGCTACACCGTTGATGGGTGCAAGCCCCAGTTGACCAAGATAGACTTGCAACAGCGATTTCTGGTGCATCAAACCCCAGAGCGGCGCGGCAAAAAACACTGACGCAAGGGCGGCTGCAAGAAACAGGGTCCTGAGCCCGTATTTGTTCAACGATCAGAACGCCGGAGGCTGTGTATTCTCCGGCAACGGCTATGCCCTGCAGAATGCGGACTGCAACAAGCAGAATTGCCGCTGAAATCCCGATCTGGTCAAAGTTTGGCAGGCAGGCAATCGTCAGAGATCCCCGCCCATGATCAGCACCGACAGGATCAGGGCCGGTTTCCGTCCCAATCGGTCGTCGATATGGCCAAACACAATACTGCCTAACGCTCTGGCCGCGTAGCCAATTGCCAGCACCGCAAAGGCCGAACGTGTCGCTGCGACCGGATCGTCCGAAGGAAAGAACACTTGACCAATGATCGGAGCAAGAAATCCATAAACAGTAAAATCATACCATTCGAGCGTATTGCCGCTTGTTGCAGCCACGACGGAACGCGGTGAAAGTTTCCCTGTTCTCACGTGCCTAAACCCTCTGATAAATGAGAGTGATGCTTGCGCAGAGCGGGGCGGTTAACAAGACGCTTTCCAGCAGATTGAAACCCGAACAGTTTCGCCTGTTTTTTATAACACACGGCTCGCTATCGGGAGGTTGCCCAACAGAACAGGCCTTAGGGCCGGGTGCCGGGATGCTCAAAAAAGGCACAGAGATGGCAAAGTGTGCCAATTTTTCAACGATCCTTTTGGTCAATTCAAGAAGGTTCAAATTTGCCAATACAGCTATGTAACGTTAGCTTATCTGCATTGATCTGAGCGGATTTTGGCTATTGTTATGAACATTTCTCGCCTTTCGCTGTTACTTGTCGTTGTCATTGATGTGATGGGCTACGGGCTTATTCTGCCCATTTTCAACACGATACTGCTTGACCCGGATCAGTCGTTTCTTCCGCACGATACCAGCGCCGAAATGAGGCAGTTCAAATACGGGCTGGTGATTGCAGTTTTCTTTCTGTTCTATTTTTTGGGGGCGGCATTCATCGCTAAGATGTCAGATTACATCGGACGCAAGCGCGGCATCCTAATTTGCCTCACCGGGGCTTTGATCGGATATGCCCTGACATTGGTTTCGCTTTACGCATCAAGCTTTCTGTTGCTGGTTCTGGGTCGGGCTATTTCGGGATTTACCACTGCCAATCAACCCATAGCGCAGGCCGCGCTGATCGACATCAGTAACGACGATCAGGAAAAATCAAAGAATCTGGGGCTGATTGTGGCCGCATCTGCGTTGGGGTTGCTGGGCGGTCCGCTGATCTCAGGTATATTGAGCGATAAGGCGCTGCTAGGTTCCCTCGCTTCGCCGCAGTTACCGTTTTACGCGGCGGTCGGGCTGATACTCATCAATATGGCATTGATCATGGGTTTCTTTTTTGAACCCGATTTCAAACGCAAAAAAATCGACGTCCACCTCACCGATGTCTTTACCAATCTATGGCGTGTTCGGGAAAACCCGACTGTTCTGAGGTTGGCTCTGGTCCTACTCTTTGCATTGATGGGTCTGAATGCCTTTTTCTTCTTTCTCGATACATACATGCTGATCGAGTTCAAATTCGACACGTTGCAAAACAGTCTGGCATTGACTGTTTTTGGCGGAGCGATGGCCTTTGGCAGCGGTGTCCTTACTGCGCCTCTGCACGAGCGCTTTGACAAGATACGTTTGCTCTACGTAACCATCGCCGGGATGGGAGCGGGCATTCTGGCTTTCATTCTCAATCCGATTGCCAGCCTGTCTTATGTCATCATTATTCCGATCACCATTTGTTTTGCGATCATGTATCCGACGATGCTGGCGTTGTTTTCCGGTAGCGTCGGGCCGACGGAACAAGGATGGGTGATGGGGTTGACTGTAGCCGTCTACGCGTTGGGAAGCGGATCAATTACCGCCGTTGGCGGCACGTCGATGCACATTGACACCCGGATGCCGTTTTTTCTGGCGATTGGATGCTGTCTCATCGCGATCGGATTTATGTTAATTCTGTTTCAGACACCGGCCATTCGTAAACTGGGCAAAGTGCCTAAGCACTAAATTCACGGATGCTTCCGTGTCCGTCCTGATCAGGTTCAGCCAGAAAAGGAGAGTCTTCCGACGAGTAACTGAAAAGCCAAAGGCCGATCCACCGTCGGCTTTCTTAGCCTGTATGGCGCGTGTCGCTGGGCAGGCCGGAAAAATTCAGGAGACGCTAATGCCTTACTACATAAATCATTTCACATGTTCAGCCGCCGCCTGGCCAAAGGATCGCGACGGCGAGATTGCCGCCTGGACCGACATGGTTGGTGATGCAAGCGAGCTGGTAGAAGGGGAAAGCCCAGTCAAGTTTACCGGATGGATAAGCAACACCGAAGGCTACGTGCTGCTTGAGGCGGCATCCAAGGCCGAGGTCATCGGGATATGCGCACAGTTCTGGCCCCTGTTCCACAATGATATCATGGAAATTGTTCCAACCGCCGAAGCTGGGCCCGCAATTCTTGCCGGCGCGAAGAGAGGCTGGGAAAGAAGGCGCTAGTTCAAATCAGCTTGGCCGATGGGTCAGTACACCCGGTTCAATCCAACATGCACTGAACGGGGCAGATTCATTCGGCGGGAGAATAAACGAGACAATTGAGATCGATGCTCGGGCCGCTTTTTTCGGCAGTCCGAAAATCGACAAGCGCGACAGCGGGTTATTGCGGGTTCATCGTCGCAAAGGCTTATGGCCGGTACTACGAACGCCCATTCGTCTTTATTGCAGTATATAGGGAATTCGTAGATAAATAGACGGTATAACAAGAAAGTCGTAGAAAAATATCATTGACTTGAATGTTTGCGGTGATGTTATGGCAGAAATGGGCTGAAACAGTAATGCCGCAGGATTGACGCTCACCAACTTGGGTTCCACTGCCAAGGTTGATGATCTGATCCCGGTGTTACAGGCTTGATATGTTCTGGAGTGACAAAAGTGAATGCACAGCAATGGCTTGACACTTATCTGGAGGGCTGGCGGACCGGGGACGCAGAGAAAAGCCTGAGCGCCACTGTCCCGGATTTCTTCTATGACGATCCGGCGACCGGACGAATCTGCCGTGATAAGTTTGTTCAATTTGTCGAGGATTTTAAAGCCGCCGGTGCGGAATTGGCCGGAGGGCAAGTGCCTTCACCCTTTCTGCAGTATTCGGACATCACCGTCAGCGCTGCGAATCCCGCAACTGCGTGGTGCTGGTGGCGTGTGACCGGAACCAATTTTCAGGGCGCGGCCATCATCCGGTTTGGAGACGCCGGCGTCATATCGGAACGTATTGCGTATTTCACGACCGATCCGGTCGCGACCCCAATTCCCGATCAGGTCAAAAAGGAGGGCTGAGCTTGGCCAAGATCACCTATATTGAGCATACAGGAGCTGCGCATGTCGTTGATGTTACCAACGGCTTGACCTTGATGGAGGGCGCGCGCGACAACAACTTGCCAGGAATCGAAGCAGATTGTGGCGGCGCCTGTGCGTGTTCGACCTGTCACGTCTATGTCGATACTGACTGGGTAGAGAAACTGCCCGCCATCGATAGCATGGAAGAGGACATGCTGGATTTTGCTTGGGAGCCCGACCCCGCGCGCTCCCGTCTGACCTGCCAGATCACTGTCTCCGATGCATTGGAAGGGCTTGTGGTGCATCTGCCTGAGAAACAGATCTAATCCGGGTTGAGTAAAAGATGGGGCAGATCGGCTGGTTTCTGACATTCGATCTGCCGCAACACCGGCGTTAATTCGGCCAATAGAATGTCAATGGAGTGATCCACCATTTTGCGGGCGCTTAGACGGCGACATAGAAGGATCCGTCAGATATCTGAGATCGACCTGCATGGTCTTTGCCTCTCCGGAAAACCGGCAGTGGTGGTCCGGGGTCAGATCTCACGACCCAACAGGTTGGATTCGAATGGGAATTTCGACAGAAGCTCATAACCGTCCTCGGTTATCAGCACCTGTTCTTCCAGCTTGACGCCCTCGGCACCGCCGACTTCGCCCACATAGCTTTCCATGCACATCGTCATGCCGGGTTCCAGCGTCCCGTCATAAATCAGCGCCTCATCCTGCGGATAGTAGATGCAGGGCCATTCGTCAGACATCCCTATTCCGTGGGCCATCACGGCGTAATGCTGATCCTGAAACTGTTCGGGCTGCCTGAAACCTTTCTCGGTCACTTCACGGAAAGACATCCCCGGCTTCATCAGGTCCAGGTTGTGCTGAATTTCCTCATAAGCGCGGGAGTAGAGTTCACGCTGGTAATCGCTGGGGAGCCCCGACCCACAGAACAAAGTGCGCGAGACGTCGGCGGAATACCCGAACGGGCCGACCATGTCGGTGTCGAACGCCACCAGCTCACCCGGTCGGATTATGCGTCCCGAGGCCTCCTGCAGCCATGGATTGGTGCGGTCGCCCGCCGCCAGCAAGCGCCCTTCGATCCAGTCGCCACCTGCCTCGACATTGGCTTTCCACAGGTGCGACCAAAGCTCGATCTCGGAGAGGCCTGGGCGCAGAGCTTCGCGCATGCGCCACATGCCGTCTTCGGCAACGGCAATGGCATAGTTCATGCACAGGATTTCCTCGATGGACTTGATGGCGCGCGCCGGCTCGACCACCTTGTGTGCGTGCACCACATCCAACCCCTTGTCGGCAAACAGGGCAGCCACCTGCGGTACAGGGCTTTCGACACCCAGACGTGTGCTGCCACCGCCATGGTGTTGCATCAGGGCGGAGATCTGATTGACCCAGCGATATATCATCTCATCCATGCGGTGACCGGCGAACATATAGCTGATCTGGATCGCCTCATCGCCCAGTTCGTCGATGGTTTCCAATCCGCGGGCGATTTTCTTGCCGGTTTCGCCATCGAAGTAGACCGTTGGGCCTTCGGCGGGCACAAACAGGTAGCTCAGCGGAATATGGCTCTGCATGATGCCTGCGTCACGCATTCCGGTGGCGTAGCGGATCGAATAAACCGAAGTCAGGACGCAGCCGCCCATATCCTGACGTTTCATTTCGTTGCGCAGCCTTTGCAACCGATAGGCGCGCATTTTGGTCAGGTCGATCATTTCCAACGTGTCGGTCATGCCGACAACGGGCGTGATACGGGCGGCCTGTGCCAGCGTCATATCAGCATACCGCACTGGTCTCAGACCTTTACAAAGACGCGCCCATTTTCGACGCGGGTCTCATAGCTGCAAAGATCGGTAACCGCCGGGGCGCTCAGCGCCTTTCCCGTGCGGACACAGAACCGGCCCTGATGCAGCGGGCATTCGATCACGCCGTCCATCACCAGCCCGTCGCCCAAAGGTTCGTCCTCATGCGAGCACATCCCGTCCGTTGCAAAGAACCCTTGGGGCGTGTTGTAGATCGCGACGAACCGTCCCCCCAGATCGAGCGTTATCAGGTCCTCGTCATCGACGTCATCCGTCGCACAAGCGTCAAGCCATTGCTGTGTCATTGGTCTCTCCCGCTGGAGTGTCCGGGAATGCCTGGCGAATTTTGTCTGACCGGTCATCATGCCCAAGCGAGCGCCGGACAGTGATCTTCAGAACTTCCCAATGGGTGTTCAAAAAACCCGCATCAGGTTTGGGCAACTGATCGGTCAACGCTTCACTCAGTTTCGGTAGCGCGTGGAAGGGCACCGTTGGGTAAAGGTGATGCTCGATATGGTTGTTCATGTTGAAATACAGGAACTGGAAAAACCAGTTGGTGCGGAACGAGCGTGTGGATTGGACTATATTCGGTTGGTTTTCCGCCATTTCCACGTGCTGCATCAGTATGAAAGCGTTCATGATCGGCCCTCCGAGCACACGCGGGATTACGATCAGCCACAGGGGCCACAGCCAGCCGAACCAGATGCTGATCGCCGCAAAACCCAAGTAGATCGCCACGCAGATTTGCGTATTGCGCTGCATCCGAGGCAGTTCGCTTTCAGGTGTGACGCGCTTTACGTCGTCCGAGAAAACGCCCAATGAGTGCGACACGAACATTTTCGTCTGGTGGCAGTACAGTCCGAGCCCGAGGATTTCCTCGACCCAGCCCGAAAAGGTCAACGGGATCGGGGCAAAGGGCATCTGGTTGTCTTCGCCTTCGATCCACGTATGGGTGTGGTGGCTGGCGTGGGAATAGCGGCGATGCAACGGTTCCTCGTAATAAAGCAGGGAGGTGAGCCAAAAGACGGCCTCATTCAGCCAGCGTGTGCGAAAGGCCGTGCCATGGGCGCATTCATGAGACAGTGCATAGGCTGGTACCGCGAAAATGCCGGAATAGATCAGCAGGGTCGGGACCATCCACCATGTGCCCACGGACAGCATGACCAGCGTGGCGCAGAAAGCCAGCAAGCCAAGCCAGCTGCCCAGATAGATCAACCCCGGCCGATCGCTACGGCGCATCAGTGCCTTCAGCGCCTTTTTGTCCAGGTGGATATTGGATGTCTTTGCATTGGTAATCATAGAAACACCCTCCAATCCCGTGGCCCGGCCGCTATTGCAGCCATGCGTCTTTTTCGTCGATTTCGATGATGGTGGGGCCGTCCGCCTGTAACGCAAACTCCAGCGCTTCGCGCAGTTCTTCCGCGCTCTGCGGGCGGCGGCCATGGGCCCCGAATGCCTCGGCGATTTTCTTGAATTCAGGGTTGTAGATGGTGCATCCGATAGTGGGCAGACCTTTGCTGTCCATGTATTCCCGGATTTCCTGATAGCCATCATTTGACCAGACGATGATGGGCATGGATAGCTTTTGTTCAACCGCGGCGGCCAGTTCCTCGCACGTCATCTGGAATGACCCGTCCCCGGTGATGCAGGCCACCGGTTTGTCGCCCGCGCCGACCTTCATGCCTATAGCGACAGGAACGCCAAACCCCATCGCGGCATAGCCGTTGGGAAAATGGAACAGGTTCGGGTGACTCATCGGATAGTGATAGAGCCCCGTGTAGCATACCTGTGAAGCATCAGCGCTAATGATCGTGTTTTCTGGCAGGACGTCGTGGATGATCTCCAGTGCCTTTTTGTGCTTGGGGGATTCCTTGCACAAATCGCCACTGAATTTGCCCCGCGTCTCGGCCACCAGATCGGCGGCGGGCTGGTCGTGCTGCGGACTGTTGTGGTTCTCAAGCGCCTTCAGAATCGCCGAAACCGCCAGTTTGGAGTCACTCAGCAAAGCGGCGGCGGGTTTTGAGTAATGCATGATCTGACCGGGATCGATATCGATACGGATCAGCTTACCGTCAATCGGGTAGTCTTCGGTGAAGTATCGGTCAGGCTCGGCGAATTCGGTGCCGATTGCCAGCACCGCGCCTGCTTCCCGCAGCAGGTCGCGCACCGGATCGAAGGCCTGGCTAAACCCAAGGCACAAGGGGTGATCTTCGGGGATCACGCCCTTCCCAGCACATGAGTTGATGACCGGCGCGTCCAGCCGCTCGGCCAGTTCCAGCACCTCTTTTGAGGCCGGGATAGCGCCGCCTCCCACTACGATCATGGTGGAATTACTTTCCGACAGCATCCCTGCGATCTTTTCGACCTCGTTGGGATCCGGCCCGGGTTTGGGGGCGGGCGGCCAGGCTTCGATGTCGAAACTGACCGGTCCTGCCAGAACGTCCTGCGGGATCTGAATGCAGACCGGGCGCGGGCGCTGTCCCGAGAAAACGGCAAAGGCGCGGGCCAGAATCTCGGGCAGGTTGCGCGCGTCCAGCAATGTATGGGTGAACGCCGTCACCTGATCCAGAATATCGGACTGGGATCGCAACTCATGCATACGCCCGCCATTCATGCCAAGCTCGTGCACATTGTTCATGGTGGTGAAAATCAGCATCGGGATCGAGTTGGAATACGCCTCGCCGATGGCCGTTGTCCCATTTGTCACGCCCGCGCCAGTGACCAGAAAGCAAACACCGGGTTTACCGGTCGCGGCGGCATGGCCATAGGCCCCGTAGGCCGAGCCCTGCTCGTGCCGGGGAGTGACCTGACGTATGCCCATCTTGTCGAAATTGCGGTAGAACTCGACCGTGTGATAGCCGGGAATGCCGAATGCGGTGTCAACTCCGTAGGCTTTGAGCAGATGCAGAAGGCCTTCGCCGCAGGTCATGGTTGAGGTATCAAGATCTCTCATGGCTGTTTCATCCCTTCGACGACAAAATGGTCCGGGCGCCCGGAATTGGCATAAGTGATCACGTTCCTGATCGCGCGCGAGCGGCCCTCTTCATCGGCCTCGACAGAATAGTAGGCGGCATGCGGCGACACGACGGTGCGCGGATGATGCAGCAGGGGGTCATTCGGGTCGGGGGGTTCGACCTCGAACACATCCAGACCAGCCCCGCCGATCTGGCCGCTGTCCAGCGCGGCCAACAGGGCGTCCGGGTCGATCAGCGCCCCGCGCGAGGCGTTGACGATAAAGCTGCCGCGCGGCATTCGGCCCAGAAGATCTGCATTCACGATATGTCTGGTTTCCGCGGTCAGCGGCGAATGCAGCGACACAATATTGGCCTGTTCAAACAGCGCCTCTTTGGTCTCGACCCGTTCGATCCAGTCCGGGAAGGCCTCGGCGGGCATATAGGGGTCATAGGCGATCACCTTGCCGAAACTGGGCGCCGCGCTGCGCGCGGCCTGTTGACCGATGCGACCACAGCCCAGCAGGCCAAAGGTCATGTCGTGGGTGCGGTGCAATACGCCGGGTTCTTCGTAGTCCCAGCGCTTTTCACGTACCGACCTGTCGTAAAACGGCAAGTGCCGGACCAGCGACAGCGCCATAGCGGCAGCATGCACACCGACCTCAGACACCCAGGCGTCGGGGATGTGGGCTATCCAGATGCCGTGGCGTTTGGCGGCCTCGGTGTCGATGGCGTCGACCCCCACCAGCGGCACGCTGACGATTTTCAGGTCGGGCAGGGCAGAGAACACGGCCTCGCCCATCGGAGCGTAAAGCGACACGATGGCATCTGCACCTGTCGACTTGACGAAGTCGATGACTTCTTGCTCGGTCGTGCAATGCGGATCGGCGACGGCCATGTCGAACCCGGCTTCGTTCAGAAGCAAAGTTTCCAGATCAAGATCGGGCTGAACAAAATCGGTGAATGCGACTTTCAAACCTGGGTCTCCTTGCTGAGCCTTGGGACGTGTCGAGGCAGACTGGGCTGCTCGTTTTGATATTAAAGGTGCTTGGGATGCATCTTTTCAAACGACTTATTCAGGGCCAAGGTACGACGAATTGGAATGGCAATGTTGAGGCAGGGAAATGACACTGCGCGCCTGTCTCAGAATGCTGCACGCCCAGTATTGCCGGAGACATGGCGAGTGTGTGTAATTCGATCTGACTGGAGTAACCGAGGTGTTAGATTGCTGGTCTGGTCGAACAGACCAGCAGAAAGGGCGCATTGATTGCGCCCTTTGTTATGAAGGTTCGCAGGTGCGACGGATCTTCATTGATCCACAATGGCCGAGCGACAGCCGCGCCCTGTTAGGTGCTCCCGGTCGATTGGATTAAGAGCCGGTTTGCTGGTCGGGGAACGCCATCTGGCAAGTAACTGATCAGCTCCCGACCTCATGATTGGCCAGCCGCTCCAACGCTTTGACCATACCGGAATGATCGTCCTGTGCCCCGCCGTTGGCGGAACAGGAGTTAAACAATTCCTGCGCGGTTGCTGTATTGGGAAGAGATACACCAATAGCCCGCGCCGAGGACAACGCCAGATTGAGGTCCTTCTGATGCAGTTCGATGCGGAAGCCCGGGTCCATCGTGCGTTTGATCATCCGCTCCCCATGCACTTCGAGAATTTTCGAAGACGCAAAGCCGCCCATCAGCGCCTCACGCACGGTCGCCGGATCGCAGCCGGCTTTGGATGCAAAGACCAACGCTTCGGCCACAGCTTCGATGTTTAGGGCAACGATGATCTGATTGGCGATCTTGCAGGTTTGGCCCGCGCCGTTGTGTTCTCCGATCAAAGTGATGTTCTTGCCCATCAGGTCGAACAGTGGCCTGGCGCGGTCGAATGCTGCCTGCGGCCCGCCGCACATGATGGTCAGGCTGGCTGCCTTGGCCCCGACCTCTCCGCCGGATACCGGAGCATCCACATACAGACCGCCTTTTTCATTGACAGACCGCGCCAGCGCTTCGGTCGCAATCGGGCTGATCGACGACATGTCGATGACCAGCGAACCCTCATGCACATTCACAAGAACGCCGGATTCACCTGTTATTACCCGTTCCACATCCGGTGTATCGGGGACCATGATTATCACGGTGTCACAATGAGCAGCAACCTCGGCAGGGCTGCCAACCACCTGTACGGGTTTGCCGTCCAGCGCGTCGGGCAAGGCCGAGCGGTTGAGGCAGGTGAAAATGGCGTGGCCTGCATCTGCCAGATGCCCGGCCATCGGGGCTCCCATAACGCCCAGTCCGATAAAGCCTATGTTCATGGCACTCTCCTCAATAGCCCAGTTTGGGATCGATGGGGTTCAGCAAGGGTTTGCCGGCAAGGAACAGTTCCATGTTCTGAAAGAACAACCCCAGCGTCAACGGGATATAAGCGTCGCCGTCGTCGGCCGAGACGTGAGGCGTGATAATAAGGTTCTTCGTGTTCCAGAGTCGCGAGTCCGCAGCGATGGGTTCGGGTTCGAATACATCCAGAATGGCTCCGCCCAGGCTGCCTTCGTCCAGCTTGTCGCACAGGGCATCGTAATCCATGACCGCTTCGCGCCCGATATTGATGATGCCTGCCGAGGGTTTCATCAGGTCCAGCCGTCGCCGATCCAGCAATCCGCGCGTTTCCGGCGTGTCAGGGGTGGCGATCAGCAGATAATCCGCCAGCGGCAGAACCTCGTCCAGCTGCGCGGTCGGCACACAACGATCGCAGCCTTCGACATCCCGCCCTGACCGGTTGACGCCGATGACATTGACGCCCAGAGGCTTGATCATTTTCGCGCCCGAACCACCCAGTGACCCGGTGCCCAGCACAACGACGGTTTTGCCCGCGATGGGCGAGCAATAGAGCGATTCATAGTGCGCATTGCGCTGGTTGGTGACGATGGCGGGCATATGCGAATGCAACATCAGGATTGCCATCAGCCCGAATTCTCCGGCTTTGGCGGCATGCACACCTTTGTTATTAGTTAGGGTGACACTATCAGGCAGCCAATCCATCGGCAGCATGTGTTCGACGCCGGCACCGATGCAGTGAATCCATTTCAGATTGGGCGCAACTTTCGCCAAATCCTCGGTTGGCAGGTTCCAGGTCAGCAGGACCTCGGCCTCTGCCATCGAGCTTTGCCAGTTATCCGTATCCCAGTCGATGAACGGGTTTAACTTGCCGACTACATCAGGATGCCGCGCCTGTGCGGTGGCAAATCGTTCGCCGGTGATGGTGAACACCTCTTCGCCCTCCGGCGTGTTTGGAAACGATCCTTCGGCCCAACGGTTGTTTTTGACGTGAACTTTCACAGCCATGGTGGGTTCCTTGCGTAGAGTTGACCAAAAAAACCCTCCGCGATCCGGTTTGAGAAACCGGCGCGGAGGAAGTCGGGGAATTCATCAGATTCCGTTGGTTTCCATTTCCTTGAGGCGTTTGATGATTTCCGGGTCGCGGTCCTCGTCGCACCAATCCTCATGCTCGAACTGCATTTCCATCACCGTTTCACCGATTTTCAGCAGGTATGCGCTGTCGTCCTGACCATCGATTGGCGGCAGATGCAGTACGGTATCCTGACCATAGGTGCGCACGGATTGCGCGCCGTGCCGCAGCGGTTGGGGCGGCTCGATACCATCGTTTTCCAGATCCCGGATCGCCTTGCGAACGCGACGACGATAGAGCGAAATACCCCGGTCCGTCGGCATCAGGTTTTCACCTTTATGGGTCGAGATCGGCCCCATCCCTTCTACCGCCTCCGAGTCGGCAGGGTAGCGCTGTTTTTCTTCCGGCGTCCGATCAAGCACCTCGCCCTGTTCGATCATCTCATGACCTTCCTTGGTGTTGTACTCATGCGGGTCCCAGCGGTCGCCAAAGTTGGCCCAGGCGTAGACAATTGTGTTCTCGTCATCGACGGGCACCACCCAGCGGGTAAAGCACGAACGCCCGAAATAGCGCGGTTCGGTTCCGTCGGCGGCATAGGCCGACCCGGCCTGCGTGAAGTTCGGCAGGATCAGCTCATTCAGCCGGACCCAGGCATTCTCTCCGATGCGCCGGGTCGAGGTGCCGAGGAAATGGTTTTCGTTCCGCTCGTAGAATTTCAACTCACCCGACGCCATCATGCCTTCTGAAAACTGCGGGTGACTGTTCTGGCTATGCAGGAACGTCGTATGGGTCGGATCCATGATCGCGTCCTGCACCTGAATCCAGTTGCAGGTGTATGGCGCCTTGTACGGTGCGCTGGTCATTCCCTCATGCTCGAACGCGTCATAGATCGGAAAGTCCGGCTGTTTTTCGGGTGGACCCATATAGGCGAAGATAAGGCCGCGATATTCGATCACAGGATAAGCGCCCAGGCGGGTGCGTTCTTTGACCATCTCGACGGCGCGGGCGGTCTGGTCTTCGGCCGGGGCCTCCAGAATTTCGCCGTCCGGCGCGAACAACCAGCCGTGGTAACAGCAGCGGATGCCCCGGTCTTCACATTTGCCATATTCAAGCGAGGCGCGCCGGTGCGGGCAGTATTTGTGAACCAGTCCAATCTGTTGCTTGTCTTCGCCATAGCGGAACAGAACCAGTTCTTCACCAAGGATGGTGATGGCCTTGGGCAGATCGCCAAGGTCTTCGGTGATATGAACCGGGTGCCAGAACCGGCGCAAATATTCTCCGGCGGGCGTACCGGCGCCGACGCGCGCTATCTCTTCGTCGATCTCTGCTGGTTGCGATTGGTTATAGCCCTGGAAATTTCCGGCAAATACCTTGATTTGCGGTTTTTCTGCTGCGGATGACATGATTGGCTTCCTTCTGGTAAGTCGGGCGCTTGATTTCATCGAACTGCAGTTCTGCGAGTTGATTATTTCCGAGCTTTGATTGCGAAAAGCTTTGCGTCAATGATAATTTTTTCTGCCATAGTTGCGAAATTCGTAGTAAAATACGAAATGCGCACTCAATCAGGAAGATCTCATGACAGACGAAATTCGCAAAAAAACATCCTCGGACCAGGCCACCGGTGCGGGTGCCCGCCAAAGGGACGCGGCATCACTGAACGACAGACTTAATCAGGAAATTGTTCGGAGTCTTCAAAAGGATGGCCGAACGCCGTTCGCTGAAATCGCCCAGCAACTTAACGTTTCAGAAGGGACGATCCGAAATCGTGTGAACGCCATGAAATCCAGCGGAAGTCTTCGGATCATCGCTGTGACAGATTCCGGGGTCTCCGAATACCGGACCGAGGCGATGGTCGGCATCCGCATCGCGGCGGGGCACCGGCCGGAGGACGTGGCCGCGCGCCTCTCTGCGATTGAGGAAATTGTTTACGTTGTGTGGGTCAGCGGCAATTACGACCTGCTTATCGAAATAGTTACGGATGACCGCCCGACCTTTCTCAGCATGTTGTCCGAGCATGTTTATGGAAGGGAAGATATTGGCGCGGCCGAGGTCATGACCGGCCTGATGAATTTCAAAAATCAGTTCCTGCTGAAAAGCAACTGGGGGTAACGGGCAGCCAAGGGAAATGCGAAGGACGTTGGCTGATTGAGCATTAAGATGCGAAATTCGTAAAACGGTCGCAAAAAAATCTCAGAAAATTTACTGCAATGGCAAAACAGTTGCGTAAAACAGAATTACGATCTTATCATGCTCAGATAGACCACTCGAATCGGACGCGCCACGCTGTCGAATGTCCTCACGCCGAAAGGAATGGACATGGACTTAGAAGCCAAGTCGAAACCATCCGGGGATCTGGGTACATGTGCCGATTGCGGGGCAACTGAGAATCCGCGGCCGCTTGGGTCGGAGCTGCGCGCGCAACCGCAGGCTTCGCATTTTGTTGACGGAACATATGTCGAGGATAAGGCAGGAGCACAAATCGAATGCATCTATCCGGCGACCGGTGAACGGATCGCTTTGCTGCATTCCGCGACTCCGGACATCATTTCGCGCGCGGTGGCAAGCGCGAAGCGGGCGCAGGTGGAATGGGAACGCACTTTGCCTGCTGAACGGGGGCGCATCCTTCGAAGGGCCGCGGAGATCATGCGCGAACGGAATCATGACCTGTCCGTTCTTGAGACGCTTGATACCGGCAAACCCTATCAGGAAACGATTGTTGCGGACGCCCTGTCTGGGGCCGAAGCGTTCGAGTTCTACGGCGGATTGGCCAGCACCCTCTCGGGAGAGTGCATTCCGCAGGGCGAGTCGTTCATTTACACAAAGCGCGTCGCGCTGGGTGTTTGCCTTGGCATCGGTGCCTGGAATTATCCGACCCAGATCGCTTGCTACAAGGGCGCTGCGGCCTTGGCCTGCGGTAATTCGGTTATCTTCAAACCCTCCGAGGTCACGCCGCTCTGCGCGTTGAAAATCGCGGAAATTCTGGCCGAGGCAGGTCTGCCAAAAGGGCTTTACAATGTAGTCCAGGGGTATGGCGACGTTGGGGCGGCCCTGGTTTCGCACCCGGAAATCGAAAAAGTCTCGCTGACCGGTTCGGTCGCGACCGGGTCCAAGGTCATGTCCGCCGCCGGGGCTGGGATAAAGCATGTGACCATGGAGCTTGGGGGCAAGTCCCCTTTGATCATATTCGAGGACGCGGATCTGGACGCCGCGGTCAGTGGCGCAATCCTCGGAAACTTCTACTCGGCAGGACAGATTTGTTCCAACGGTACGCGCGTCTTTGTGCAGCAGTCGATCCGGGGTGACTTTGAACGTAAACTCCTCGAGCGGACCCGGAAAATCCGAATGGGAGATCCGTTGGACCCTGATACTCAGATGGGGTCGCTGATCTCGGCTGATCATATGCAGAAGGTGCTGGGTCATATTGAAACCGGACACACGGATGGCGCCCGGCTTATGTGCGGAGGAAAACAGGCGACCGTGCCCGGGGGCGAACGCGGTTGCTATGTGGAAGCGACGATTTTCTCAGATGTTACCGACGATATGCGGATTGCGCGCGAAGAGATTTTCGGACCGGTATTGTCGATTCTCGAATTCACGGATGAAGAAGAGGTGATCCGGCGCGCCAACGACACGGAATTCGGATTGGCCGCCGGAGTATTCACCCGCGACCTGACGCGCGCGCACCGGGTAATCGACCGGCTTCAGGCAGGAACGTGCTGGATCAATACTTATAACGCGATGCCGGTCGAAATGCCGTTTGGCGGCTTCAAGCAGTCCGGCGTCGGCAAGGAAAACTCCAGAGCCGCGCTGGATCACTACAGCCAGATCAAATCCGTCTACGTGGAAATGGGAGGAGTTGAATCACCCTACTAAATACCTGATGCCGCCGGGAAAAAGAGCTGTGCGGAAACAAACCTCAGTGCATTCCCGTCCACTGGCATTGTTCCGAAAAAGACGCAGAAAACTGCGCGTCGGACGGGCAGGCGTATCCGGTAGCGGATCGTTTGTCAGACCAGTCTTTCCAACAGTAAGGAGAACCAAAAATGAAAACCAAGATTCTGAGTACCGTCATTTCCGCTGCTTTGGCTGTGACGGCCAGCAGCGCGCTGGCCGGGCCGCTTGAAGATCGGATTGCAGCGGGCGAACCGATCCGTCTGGGATTTGCCGCAGCTGCCCCCTGGGCTCACCCGGGCGAAAACGGTGAGCCGCTGGGATTTGTGAACCAAATCACCCTGGATCTGCTTGAGAAGATGGGTCACACAAATATTGAACCCGTGGTGACGGATTGGGCGGGCCTGATCCCAAGCCTGATCGCAGGCCGCGTGGATGTGATAACCGGCGGCATGTATATCCTTGGATCGCGGTGCGAGAATATCGATTTTTCCGAGCCGATCGGGCAGTTCGGTAACGCCTTCATTGTGCCTGATGGCAATCCTGAGGGTCTGCAGACCTATGAAGACATCAAGAATGCCGGGGTGACGATGGCTGCTGTTGCCGGGTATGTGAACGTTGAAGAGGCGCTGAAGGTCGGCATCCCCGAAAGCAATATCATGCAACTGCCTGGCACCACAGAAGTGTTGGCGGCGGTAAAGGCTGGCCGTGCTTCGATCGGGGCGATGACAGCGGTCGAAGCCTATGATCTTGCGGACAAGACCGACGGGATTGAGGCAACGGATACAAATGCTCTGCCGCAATGGACCTTCAACTGGGTCGCCGTCGGGTTCCACCCCGAAGACGATAAATTCCGCGATGAGTTCAATGCCGCAATGCCCGGGTACCTTGGGTCTGACGAAATGTTGGCGGCAGTCGAACAGTGGGACTACTTCCCGGACAATGTGCCCGGCGATGACGCCTCGATGGAATGGGCCTGCGCTAATCGCTGACGCGCGACCGCGCTTCAAACGTAGCATCGTCCAGCGCCCTCTTAGGCGGGCGCTGGTCTTTGCAACGCGTATCTTATGAACAGACACGAAGGGAGCAGGGCTTGCCCTATTTCGAATTCCTGGAAACCTATGGCGGCCGATTTCTCGAAGGGTCGCTAATCACGGTCGTGCAATTTGTCCTGGCGACCATTGTGTCGGTAGTCGTGGCTCTCTCCTTCGGTCTGATGCGCATGTCTTCCAACCTTGCCGTCAAAAGTTTTGCCACGGTCTATATCGAGATTTTCCGGGGAACTTCGCTGCTGGTTCAGCTGTTCTGGATTTTCTTCGTCCTTCCGCTGTTCGGGATCACGCTGGACAAATTCACTGCGGGCTTCATCGCGGTCGGCATGAACATGGGGGCGTATGGGGCAGAACTGGTCCGCGGCGCGATCCTCGCCGTTCCCAAAGGTCAATGGGAAGCCGCCAAGGCCATCAACATGACCCCGGCACAGAGGATGCGACGTATCATTCTGCCTCAGGCCTTTGTAATCATGCTACCGCCCTGGGGAAATCTGGTCATCGAGATCATGAAAGGTACGGCGCTAGTGGCGCTGATTTCGGTCACGGACCTTATGTTCGAAGCCCGTCAGATCAACATCTCCACCTTCCTGTCGGTGCAAACCTTCGGCACGGCCCTGATTATCTACTACGTCTTCGCGCGGTTCCTCATCACCCCGTTCATGCGGTTTTTCGAGCGTTCGATGGCCCGCAAAATCGGGAGGGCCTGATTGATGGAATGGCGTTGGGACTGGACATGGGAAATACTGCCCCGCTTTATTGATGCCACTGGGAAAACTCTGATGGCTGCGGGTGGGGGCTATGCAATTGCCGTTGTGCTGGGGTTGGTCCTTGTTTTGGCACAACGCACGCCGTACCGCATCGTTACAATGTGTGTGCGCGAGGTCGTCGAGTTCATTCGCTCGACACCGCTGCTGCTACAGGTGTTCTTCGTTTTCTATGTCGGGCCGCAGTTCGGAATTAACCTGTCGCCCTGGACTTCCGGGTTGATAGCGATCGGTGTGCATTATGCCGCCTACCTGTCCGAAGTGTATCGCGGTGGCATCGAAAGCGTACCGAAAGGCCAGTGGGAGGCGGCAAAAGCAATCAATATGCCGGTCACCCAAACGTATCGCCGCATTATCATCCCGCAGGCTCTGCCTCCGGCGATTTCCGGAATGGGCAATTACCTTGTGGGAATTTTCAAGGACACACCGATGCTGTCCGTGATCGGCGTGGCTGAATTAATGCACACTGCCAACGCAGTTGGTGCTCTGAACTATCGGTATCTTGAGCCCTACACCATGGTCGGCGTGATCTTTCTAGCGATCTCGTTGCCAACCGCGTTTCTGATCACCCAATTCGAAAAATGGGTGCGTCGTAAGATGGGAATGAAGTAAATGACCGAAGATATGAGCCAATACCCCTTGCGTCTGGAGGGGGATAACATCCCGATGGTCCGCTTTCAGAATGTGCGCAAAAGCTATGGCGCGCTGACCGTGCTCGACGATCTGAACCTGGATGTCGACGCGGGTGAGATGGTGACAATCATTGGCCCGTCAGGGTCAGGTAAGACGACTGTTCTTCGGATGTTGATGACGCTGGAAACCATCAATGGAGGTGTCATCTATGTGGATGGGGAACCGCTGACACATATGGAAAAAGGTGGCGTTCTGGTGCCCGCGAACCCGGCGCATATCCGGCGTATCCGCAGCAAGATCGGCATGTGTTTTCAGCATTTCAATTTGTTCCCGCATATGACTGCGTTGCAGAACTGCATGGAAGGTCCGGTACAGGTGCTAGGCCTGCCAAGGAAAGAGGCCGAGGAGCGGTCGATGGAGCTGCTCCAGATGGTTGGCATGGCGGACAAGCGCGATCAGCACCCGTCGCGCCTGTCTGGTGGTCAGCAGCAACGTGTCGCAATCGCGCGCGCGCTGGCCATGCGCCCCAAGGTCATGTTGTTTGACGAGGTGACGTCTGCACTGGATCCTGAGGTGATCGGTGAAGTGACGAACGTGATCCGCAAACTGGTGGATGCACATAACCTGACGATGCTAATGGTGACGCACCAGATGGGTTTTGCCAAGGACATCTCGGATCGCGTCTGCTTTTTCTTCAACGGCGCAATCGAAGAACAGGCCGCGCCGTCGGACCTGTTTGAAAACCCCCAGCGGGAGCGGACGCAGCAATTCCTGAACGCAGTACTTGAATCAAATTGAGGTAGGCTCGTGGTCAAGGTTGGAATCCGATGTGGGTGACGGATTGCAATCTTGGCTTTTCTCAACCTTGAGTGGCTGTTGAAAAGTGACACTGGCGCGGACTGAAACTCGAACTCTACATATTGGAGAGTACCGGCTCAAAGTCTGCAACAAAGCCCAAAGTGCAGAACCAGTTGCGGGATACTCGATTTACTCGTCTTTCTTCTGAAGTTTTGGAAGAAGATCGACGGGCAATGGAAAAACAATTGTCGTTGTGCCGTCGGCAGCGATGTCATTGAGGGCGTTGAAATAACGCAGCTGCATTGAATTTGGCTGGGTCGCCAGCAGCTTGCCTGCCTCCACCAATTTCGATGCCGCCTGAAACTCGCCCTGAGCATTGATGACCCGTGCCCGGCGCAGGCGTTCAGCTTCGGCTTGTTTGGCAATGGCGCGAACCATGCTTTCGTCAATATCCACATGCTTGATCTCGACATTCGCAACCTTGATGCCCCAGGCATCTGTTTGACGATCCAGTATCTCCTGAATATCGGCGTTGAGCTTGTCACGCTCGGCCAGCATCTCGTCCAGTTCGTGCTTGCCCAGCACTGAACGCAGGGTGGTCTGCGCCAACTGGCTGACGGCCGCCCGAAAATCCGCCACGTTGATGATAGCACGTTGCGCATCCACGATACGGAAATAGATCACCGCATTAACTTTGACCGACACATTATCGCGGCTGATCACGTCCTGGCTGGGCACATCTTCGACAAACATGCGCAGATCAGTGCGCACAAGCTGCTGTACCACCGGAATGATCAGGACAAACCCCGGCCCCGAGACCCGTGTGAACCGCCCGAGTGTGAACAACACGCCCCGCTCATATTCCCGAAAGATGTAGATCGCGGCTTGCAGAAACAGGAACACCAGCGCCATCACGATGAGATAGGCGATCCATTCAAACGGGAATGCTTCCATCATTGTTTTCCTCCGCCAGTCTATGATTTCTCCGTGGTTGTCGGCCCGACACGCAGCGTGAGGCCTTCGATCTCCAAAACCCGCACTTCTTGTCCCGGCTGCAGCCCAGTTGTTCCGTGGGCCTGCCATCGTTCCCCTTCGACCCAGACGAACCCGGCACCGCCGGACCAATCCATCACGCGGGCCTGCGCGCCCATCATCCGGTCTGAACCCGACACCGGCGTTCGCCGATAAGTGTGGATTGTGTAGCCCAGCAGCACCGCCAGGATCGATGCGCTGAGCAATGCCATTACCCCGATCAACCACCATGAGACGCGGTAGGCTTCGACATCCGTGTCAACTAGCATCGCAGCCCCAAGAGAAAAGGCGACAATTCCGCCAAGCCCAAGCACCCCAAAGCTTGGTGAAAAGGCTTCGGCCACCATAAACGCAATACCAAGCCCAATCAGTGCCAGCCCCGCATAGTCCAGCGGCAACTGATTAAGTGCATAAAGCCCCAACGTAAGACAAATTGCCCCGACCACTCCGGGAACAATTGCACCGGGGTTCCAGAACTCGAATATCAGGCCGTAAACGCCAAGCATCATCAGCACCAACGCCACGTTCGGGTTCGACAGAATGCTGAGGATCCGGGTAATCGCCTCCATCTCGATCCGTTCCACGGGCAGGCCGGAAAGGGTCAGCGGTTGCCGGGATTCCCCTATCACCACGCTGCGGCCGTCTGCGTCCCGCAATAATGCGTTGAGGTTTGGGGCCATCAGGTCGATGACATTCAGCTTCAGCGCCTGTTCCGCGGATAAACTCTCGGCCTGCCGCACCGCGCTTTCCGCCCAATCCGCGTTGCGGCCGTGTAACTCGGCCAGGCTGCGGATCAGGGCCGCTGCGTCATTGGTGGCCTTGGCTGACATAGCATCTTTTGGTGCCAACGGATCGTCAGCCTTGCCCTCTTCGGTTTCCTTATCCTTTTCGCCCGTCTCTTCCGGCGGTTGCCCGGGCAAACCACCGGGCATACCGCCAATCGCAACCGGAGTGGCTGCACCGAGGTTCGTTCCCGGTGCCATCGCGGCGACATGGCTGGCATACAGGATATAGGTGCCGGCGCTGGCTGCATGGGCGCCGGGTGGCGCGACATAGGTAATCACCGGAACCGGTGACAGCAGAATCTCGGAGATGATTTCCCGCATGGCGTCCGCCAACCCTCCGGGCGTATTGAGTTCCAATACGACCGCCGAGGTATTCTGGCTCCTTGAAAGTTCAAGCACGCGCGCGATGTGATGCACGGTGGCCGGGCCAATTGGCCCTTCGATCACCGTGTGCAGCACCCGGTTATCGGTTGCGTCTGCCATATCAACCTGGCCGTTCAACCGGTCAGCCGACAGGAAGGTCAGGATGATCAGGCAGAGGAGTTTTAGCCGTTGCTTTGCAATCTCCATGTTTGCTTCCCTACAACACATGGTAGCACGATCCGCTCTGTGCTCAAATTTGCGACCGGCAACCCCCTCGATTGTCGCCGCCATTCAATGCCAATAGTGTGCCGCCCGGTGCAGGTGCGATCCGGTGCCAGTGGAGATGGTTTTGGGTGGGAAATTAAACAGGCTGCAGCGAGTGGCTGGTCAGATATGCAGGGCGTGGCCCAGGGCGCGCAAACATGCCTCTTGCAGGCTTTCCGATCGGGTCGGGTGCGCGTGAACCGTGGCGCTGATATCTTCCAGACAAGCACCCATTTCGATTGCCAGGGAAAAGGCCGCCGATAACTCAGAGATGCCTTCGCCAACTGCCTGAATCCCAACCACAGCATGATCGCTTTCACGCCAGACCACCCGGAAGAGCCCGTCTTCGCGTTCGGTGGTCATGGCACGGCCATTGGCCTGAAAGGGGAACAGGGTGGTTTTGGTGCCTTCAACCTCGTCCGGTAATGCACCGCAGGTCACCACTTCGGGATCGGTAAAGCAGACCGCAGGTATCGCGCGTTTGTCCCATTCGACCGAATGACCCGCAACGAGTTCGGCCACCATCTCCCCCTGCGCCATGGCACGGTGGGCCAGCATTGGCTCGCCTGTGACATCGCCGATGGCATAGATGCCGCGCATCGAGGTTTGGCAATATCGATCAATCTTGACGAAAGGTCCATCCTGCGTCAGCGCCAGTTCTTCGATGCCGATGCCAACGGTGCGCGGGCGACGACCGACCGTTACCAGAACTTTGTCGGCCGCTACCTCGCCTTGATCTGTCTGCAAGGTGCCGTCTTCGAAACCCAGTGCCCTTGCGCCTGTCATGACAGTCACTCCCAATTCGTCCAGCCGTTCGGCCACAGGGCGGGTCAAGCCGGTATCGTAGAGTGGTAGGATGTGATCTTCGGCTTCGACCACCGTGACTTCGGTGCCTAGTTTGGCGAATACTGTGCCCAGTTCTAGCCCGATGTAACCCCCACCAACAACGGCAAGGCTATCCGGCACCTCGGTCAGGGCGAGAGCCTCGGTTGAGGACAAGATCGGTCCACCGAATGGCAAAATCGGCAGTTCGACAGGGGCAGAGCCAGATGCGATCACGATAAACTCGGCACTGATCGAATGTTCTTCATCACCCTTTCGTACCAAGACCGTTTTGCCATCGACAAATCGTGCACTGCCACTGACGAATCTGGCCCCCGCCTTCTTCATCAACCCAGATACGCCAGTGTTCAGCCGCTTGACGATGCTGTCCTTCCAGGCAACCGTTTTAGCCAGATCAATCTTTGGCTGCGGCACCGAAATGCCCAAGGGCCTTTGGGATGCATGGGTGATCTTGTAAAATTCGTCAGCTGCGTGGATCAGCGCCTTGGACGGGATACATCCTACGTTCAAGCAGGTGCCGCCGGGTTCGCCTTCGTCTACGATCACGGTGTCAATGCCCAGCTGCCCGGCCCGGATGGCGCAGACATAACCGCCGGGACCAGCTCCGATAATCAGAAGTTTGCATTCGATATCTGACATTTAGCCCTCGACAAACAGCATGGCAGGATTTTCCAGCAAGGATTTCAGCTTCTGCACAAAGACCGCAGCATCCCAACCGTCGATCACCCGGTGATCGAACGAGCAGGAGATGTTCATCATCGTCCGCGGTTGAAACTGCTGTCCGTCCCAGACCGGCCGAACCTGCATTTTGTTGATCCCGACAATGGCCAGTTCGGGATGGTTGATTATGGGCGTGGTTGCGATAGCCCCGAGCGGTCCGAGCGAGGTGATGGTGATCGTCCCCCCGCTGAGGTCCTCGCGTTTTATCGAGCCGTCACGCGCGGCCTCTGACAGGCGTGTAATTTCGGCGGCATTGTCCCACAAGCTGCCTGCCTCGGCGTGATGCACTACGGGTACATTCAGGCCATGCGGCGTTTGCGTGGCAATCCCGATATGCACACCGCCATGGCGGTGGATCACCCCGGTCTCGTCATCGAAACGTCCGTTCAACTCGGGCTGTTCGCGCACCGCCTCAACGATAGCGCGCATCAGAAAAGGTAGAAGGGTCAGCTTGGGGCGTTCGCCCTTGTACTTGGCGTTCAATGCCGCACGCAGGTCCTCAAGCGCCGCCATCTCTACCTCTTCGACAATGGTGATATGCGGGATCTGCCGGTTCGAAACCGCCATCTTCTCGGCGATCTTGCGGCGCATGCCAACCACACGTACCTCTTCCACGCCGGTATTCCGGCCCCGCGTCACGGCGCCTTGCCGGATATCGCCCGAGGCAATCCAGGCGTCGAGATCGGCGTGGCTGATCCGCCCTGCCGGACCGGAACCCGGCACTTGCCGCAAGTCGACGCCCTCTTCCCGAGCGCGTGCGCGCACGGATGGCGACGCCAGAGGTTTGGTGCCATTTGTGCGTTGCACCTGGGCAGGGGGCGGTTGCGTGGATGATACATCCACCGTTTCGGGGGCACTTTCCGTGACCTCGACCGGCTCCGCGGCTTTTTGCGCTTCGGGACGTTCTTTTTCGTTGCCTTCGCCTTCGACCTCGATCCGAATAAGGACTGCACCGATTGGGATCATATCTCCAACGTCCCCGCCCAATTCCAGCACCTTGCCAGAGGCCGAGGACGGAACCTCGACCGTGGCCTTATCGGTCATGACATCGGCAAGCACATCGTCTTCCCGGACAATGTCGCCCGGTTTGACATGCCACTCCGTTAATTCGGCCTGCGCGATACCCTCGCCAACATCAGGCAGTCGGATTGCAAATACGCCCATGGATCAATCCTCCATGACTTTTTTCAGCGCTTCGGCGACGCGCGTGGGTCCCGGGAAATACTCCCATTCCTGCGCGTGCGGGTAAGGAGTATCCCAACCCGTTACGCGGATCATGGGAGCTTCGAGGTGGTAAAAACAGCTCTCCTGCACCAGCGACATCAACTCGGCCCCGAAACCCGAGGTGCGCGTCGCCTCGTGCACGATCACGCAGCGGCCGGTTTTCCTGACCGACCCGGTGATGGCATCCAGATCCAGCGGGATCAGCGTGCGTAGGTCTATTACTTCGGCGTCAACGCCGGACTCCTCAGCGGCTGCCTGCGCAACATAGACCATGGTGCCATAGGCCAGAACCGTGACATCCGAACCTTCGCGACGGATTGCGGCCTTGCCAAGCGACACGACCTCATCGCCGTCGGGCACATCCCCCAACGGGTGGTCCTTCCAGCTGACCAGCGGCTTATCATGGTGCCCGTCGAAGGGCCCGTTATAGAGCCGCTTGGGTTCGAGAAATATCACTGGGTCAGGGTCGGCGATGGCCGCAAGCAGCAGGCCTTTTGCATCGCGCGGATTGGATGGCATCGCCACTTTCAGCCCGGATACATGGGTAAACAGCCCCTCAGGGCTTTGACTATGCGTCTGGCCGCCGAAAATACCGCCGCCTGTTGGCATGCGGATCACGATGGGGCAGGTGAAATCGCCGTTCGACCGGTGACGCAGCCGCGCCGCCTCGGAAACGATCTGGTCAAATGCCGGATACACGTAGTCGGCGAACTGAATCTCGATCACAGGTTTCAGCCCGTAGGCCGCCATGCCAATGGCAGAGCCGACGATCCCGGCCTCGTTGATCGGCGCGTCAAAGCAGCGGGAGGACCCATATTTGGCCTGCAGACCGGCCGTGCAGCGGAACACACCGCCAAAATAGCCGACATCCTCGCCAAAAACGACGACACGCTCATCGGCTTCCATGGCCACGTCATGAGCTTCTCGCACAGCTTCGATCATGGTCATCCGCGCCATAATCAGAACCCCGCTTCCTGACGCTGCCGGATCAGATGGGGCGGCATGGTTTCGTAGACGCCTTCAAACATGTCCCGCGGCGAGGGTTGTTTGCCGGAGGCGAGCGTTCCGACAGCCTCGGCCGTTTTCTGAGCCGTTATGACCTCGTCCATTACTTCGGCCTCGGCCTGCGCGTGGCGCTCATCGCTCCATGCGCCGATTGTGATTAGGTGTTGTTTCAGCCGCTCGATTGGGTCCCCTAGAGGCCAAGCTGCGGCCTCGCGCCTTGACCGATAGGCCGACGGATCATCGGAAGTCGAGTGCCCGCCAGCGCGGTAGGTCACGTGTTCGATCAAGGTTGGCCCGTGGCCACGACGCGCTCGTTCACAGGCCCATTTGGCGACTGCGTGCACGGCCAAGTAGTCGTTTCCGTCGACCCGAACCGACGCGATGCCGAAACCGTGGCCGCGCGCAGCAAAGGTGCCGACCCCACCGCGTGCAATGCCCTGAAATGTCGAAATCGCCCATTGGTTGTTGACGATATTCAGCACGACCGGAGCCTTGTAGGTCGACGCAAAGACCATTGCTGCATGGAAATCACTCTCGGCGGTCGAACCGTCCCCGATCCAACCCGCTGCAATTCTTGTGTCCCCAGAAATCGCCGACGCCATGGCCCAGCCAACGGATTGCACGAATTGCGTGCCGAGGTTGCCCGAGATCGAAAAGAACCCGTGTTCCTTCGAAGAGTACATGATCGGCAATTGCCGCCCATGCAGCGGGTCTTCGGCATTGGAGAATATCTGGTTCATCATGGTGACCATCGGATAGTCTCGCGCGATCAGCAGCCCCGCTTGTCGGTAGGTCGGAAAGTTCATGTCTCCGGGCTGCATCGCGCGACTGAACGCGCAGGAGACTGCCTCTTCGCCCAGATGCTGCATGTAGAAGCTGGTTTTACCCTGACGCTGCGCGGTGAGCATACGTGCATCAAATGCCCGCAGGATAAGCATATGGCGCAGTCCTTCGTGAAGCTCATCGACGCTCAGCGCCCCGGCCCATTCACCGACCGCTTCGCCTTCCTTGTTCAAAACCCGCACAATGGAAAATGCCATATCGCGGATTTCATCCGGATCAACGTCTATGGGTGGGCGTCCGACCGCTCCGGCGCGGGGAATTTCGAAATCCGAGAAATCGGGCGTATCACCCGGACGGCATCCCGGCTCGGGTACGTTCAGAGAAAGCGGGCGAACATCGTTACTCATATTGCACCTTTCTGGCTGGCCGCGGCATTGGCGGAGCGCTGGGTCGCAATTGCGTCGGCCGTGCCGGAAAACGCCCTGCCGCTGGTCGAATTGATGTCCAGTTACTTATGGTTACGCCCAGCCAAGGGGTTCGCGCAATAGTTTAAAGTACAATAAAATTTCGTCGATAGGGTCAGATCATGCCCCATGAGTCGTCTTGAACCGGACGCACACCCAAACCGCGTGGACTATGATCTCAGGTGGAAAAGACGTGACCCTTGTACCTGATGGAGGGTGTTTGCGTCGGAACCACCTGCGCTCAACTCTTGCATCCGGCAACCGCAAGTGAGGAACGCGACAACGGCCGGCAAGGCCAGAAACAGCGGTCATGAGTGCCGACATACCAGACCAGATCGGCAACTCCCGCAGGATACGATGTTCTCATTCCCGATCAGATGACCTCTGGTCTGGATGGTCTGACGTTCCTACCGCGGCCAACGTCGGTGCGCCGTTTCGTTGATTGCGCGCTCCATCGGTTCTGGCTCCTTCCAGCACAACCGAAATCTGCTGAATCAGGTTATTTGTGTTAACCGGATTGTTCATGGACGTTTTCCCGGTGCCTTTCACAAATACGACCGAAACCCGTTCATCGCGGGCAGCGCGCCAACAGCGAATCCGATTGGCAACCCGCGATCATCAGCGTCAAACAACTTTCAAGCGCTTGTTATGGGCCGATTGGAAGGTCAAATGGGCCGATTTCGCACCTGTCCGATGATGCACACATTGTGATTTTTCTTTGTATTGAATGGAGAGTGTTGCACATTGGTGAACAAAGACTCTCGAATATCCCTTATTTTTACCGTTTCGACGCCAATGGATTGGATAGACCCATGACCGAGAAGAACGTTTTTACAAATGCCGCATCCACATATTTGATCAGCCGCAGTACCCAGAACGACGATTACGGAATCTGGCGGATGCACCCGGATCTTCCCGAGTTGTTCGAGCAGGTCATGATTGCGCCAGGTTCAAAATTTCCCGCTGGCAAGAAGCTCTGCCCGATTGGCGGCTACATGATTTCCTACGATCTGGCCCCCTTGCAGAAAGCGAGCAATCCGGCCGCGAGCTATGAGATTTTTGTTTTTGACCCCACGCAACCCGATCCGCTGAATGTTAAGGCCTTGCAGACGGGCAGTTGGCCCAAGTCCAAATTTTGGCAGTTCTACGATCACTATACTTGGGATGCGACGGAAACCGATATCGTGCAGCTTGTGCCGATGACAGGATATGTCATGGCCTATATGCCAACCGCAGCCCGCGGAACATATATGCTGTGGAATTTCGATCCGGCTCCGGGCCCCGAGAAACAACCGCCTGACCCGTTGCCCAACGCCATGGGACCACAAGATGCCTTTGCGTTAATCGGTGGCGGAAGCGAGTTGCTGCCGATGGGCAATTACGTCCTGGAATGGATTTCGGCGCAATCGAAATATCGCGTTTGGAACTTCGATCCGCAAAACATGCATCCGTTGGCCCTGCCAGCGATGTCGGAAGGCGAGCGGTCCGATATGGATTACGCGCATCGGTTGATTGCCTTGGGCGAGTTTATTCTGGATGTGGTCCCGTCTGATGGCAGCTACAGGCTCTGGGGATTTGATCCGTTCCTGGCTGACCCTTTCGTCGGCCCGTTAAAGCAGGGGACATTGCCTCAAGGGTTCGAAGCCACGGGCGATCTGACACCGGTGCAGACGTCTATTCCGGTCGATGCCGAACGGGCGAAATCCCCGGGGACCATGGATTTCATGCGGGCCAACATTGAACATGTTGTTGTCTACATGCTGGAAAGCCGGACAATGGACAGCGTTCTGGGATGGCTTTATGAGGCGGACGCCCCGCATCTGAACTATGTTCACGCGGACCCACCCTTCAAAGCGAACTCGAAATCGAACACCAACGAGGCTGATGGTAAAAACTATCCCGCCCATAAATTCCATGACGGCACGTTAAGCACTGAATTCGTGCTGGCAGCTCCGTCAATCGACCCCTTCCACTCGACGGCGGATTGCATTCAGCAGCAATTCAGCGGCGGTTACCCCGCGTATCAGAGCGGGGCAGCTGCCGATATGGCGGGGTTCGTCTCAAACAATCTCAGCGGTGAGGCGATGGTTTCGTTCAGCCCGACCCAATTGCCGGTTCTGAATGGCTTGGCCGAGAGTTTTGCGGTCAGCGATTACTGGTTTTCGCCGATGCCCGGAGGAACCATCGCCAATCGGGGTTTCGCCCTGTCGGGATCAAACTATAACATCACAGTCAATTGCGAGGGCGAACCGCAATACACGCAGTATGCCGAGCAACCATTGCGTCAGCCGATCTGGAAGGTTCTTCAGAATAACGGCCACCTTGACTGGAAGATCTACTATTCCGTCGAATGGATGGACCACGTCTTTACCTACTACTTGTATTTACGCAATCAGTTGCCGAGCGTGGACAAGGCCAAATTTGAATACGTGCAACCCCTGAGCACGTTCATGGCCGACGCGGCGGCGGGAATGCTGCCAAAGTTCTCTTTTGTCGAACCGGCCTGGATCGCGCCGAACGGGGCTACGTCTTATCACCCCGGAGCAACCGGCGACATGGTGCCTGCCGAGCGGACGCTGAATGACATTTACCAGGCGCTGGTCAACAGCCCGCAATGGGACAAGACTGCGCTGGTGATCACCTTCAGCAAAGGTGGCGGCCTTTATGATCACGTCCCTCCACCGGCGGCGCAACCCGCTTGGCCACGGGATGAAAACGACGGATTCAAATACGATGTAATGGGCCCCCGGGTCCCGACGATCATCGTGTCACCATTGGTCAAATCCAATACCGTCTTCCGCAGCGGTCAACCGCAGCCCTATGAAGGAACCTCGCTGCTGTCGACGGTCCTGGAATGGTACGGTATCCCGCGCGCCCGTTGGGGACTGGGCGACCGGGTTCAGGTGGCACCTACCTTTGAATCTGTATTTGAATTGAGCGAGCCGCGCACGGACAAGCCAAGCTTCACACCGCCATATGACAAGAGTTTTCCCCCAGATAGTGCGGGAAGCTGAGGACATGGCGGCATTTACTTATCCACTGGGAACAGCCGACCTGTTGGACGAGTTGTTCCCACCGGCGGAACTGGCCAATCCCGACGTCGGATTGACTAACCGGGAAAGTGTCATCGCGCACTACACCAGAAACTCGTTGGAGGCGGACGGGTTTACCTCTGCCGCGGTGACTGTTCGCAAATCGGATGAGCGATATTGGGTCGAGTTGTCGGCGGATCAATCGGAGGCGGCCCTTTCACTCTTTGCCCGACATCACCAGAGGCTCCTTGCGCCGCAGGCCGCAGGCAAGGCCGTGATTGGCAGGGAACTGCTAAAGGAGTTCGGGGTCTGGAACCCGATGGAGGGGTATCCGGTCAACAGCGACAAGGATGATGGGCTGTGTAAATGGCACCTGTTTCCACCTCTGGGTTTGAATGTCATGGCGCAAAAAGGGCTGCTGTTGATGCATTACCCACCCTGGCAGGTCCTGCAGCAAGGTACGTTTCTGAAATGTATGACAATGCACCGGTGGGACACGGTTCTGCGTGCCAGCGGTATTCCGGACGATGAGGTCAGTTTTTTTCGCACCATCGTGGACGTGAATCCGATCGCGGCCCCCGGCGCGGGGCAGAGCGAATATCCCAATGACTACTTCCCGATCATGATGGCATCAGGGTTTTTCGATGGTCCGCCCGAGCGCAACTATATTCGCACGATGTTAAACCTGTACCTCAATGGGCCTAACGCAACGGGCCAGAGGCATACGCTGCCTTTGCTGGTGTGTGGCTCACCGCTTTATGACCCGCAGGCCCCGGGGTGGTTCCGGGTGGCGTATAAGGATGTGATGAAAAAGGATGCCAACGGAACGCCTGAAACCCCGGTCCTGCAAGTCGGCAAAGTGCGGATTTCACCGGATGATCCGCGTGAGACGCCCTATATGATCTCGAACCATATGATCGCTGCGGGGGTAACTGGGAAATGCTCGGATCACCCGAAGAAAATCCCCGATATCCGGATGTACGAAGCGCAGGATCTGGTCGCGGCATCATTTCTTTACGAGTATGCGAAAGATCCCGATATCGAACCCGAAAAAGCCAGATCGCGGGCCTGCTTGCGCTGGTTTGGAAACTCCAAGGCTGAAGGCCCGCCCGCGCCCCCGGATGCGCGGGACGCCCAGGTCATCTGCGCGCTGGCACAAATGGACCTGTTCTATTGCGCCGGCCCTCCGCCACATCCGAAATTTTCATTCGAGGAAGCGATGAAGCGTTGTGCCGGTGCGGACAACGCACCATGTGGGTGTCAGATTGCGCCGCCGCCGGGCCCAAAAAACTCAATGAAACAAGCCCAAACCTGAAGGCAGGCAACGTTGTCGCGCTGCCCGATGCGTCGGCGCCAAGACCTTAGCGGCGCGTGGTGTGATCGCCGGAAGGAGTATCAATCAGGTCCACGATTTCATAGGTTCTGACCGGGTCACCGATCCCGCGTAGCTCAATCGTGTCGCACTCGACGCAGGAGATTTGGGAATTTATCTGCTCGTATGTCTCTTGCGAGATCAGAATGCCCCCGGTTCGCGCAGCGTTTTCAAGACGTGATGCAAGATTAACGGCCCGTCCGATGATTGTGTAATCCATTCGGGTCTCGCTGCCGAAATTGCCGACAGTGCAGAAACCGGTGTGGATACCCATCCGGCACTCCAGAGGTTTCTCGATCCCGTTGTCCATCCACTGCTTGCGAAGGGTCGTCAGCCTATCCCGCATCGCCAGGGCCATCTTTGCACAGGCGAGCGCGTCGTTCTGTGTGCCATGGGATTCGGGATCGCCAAAGAAAATGACGATAGCGTCGCCGACAAACTTGTCGATGGTCGCCCCAAAGGACAGGGCAACATCGGACATTTCGGACAGGTAATGATTGAGAAGTGTCTTCAGGTCTTCGGATCGCATCTGTTCGGCAAGTTCCGTGAACCCAACGAGATCAGAGAAAAAGACCGTCAACAACTTGCGCTCTGATGTCAGCCGGACCTCTTTTTCCTTGTCGAAGATCGATCGGTACACCTGCGGGGAAAGATATTTCGACAGCTGGTTCGCCACTGCTTCCAGCGCATTGGATTTCCTGCTGAGCTCCGCTGTGCGCTCTTCGACCTTTTGTTCCAGTTCGACGTATAGTTTCGCGTTTTCGATCGAAATCGAAGCCTGTGCCGCAAGAAGTTCAGCGATTGACAGCCGCGCCTCGGGAAAAGCGCCAGCTGCCAGATTGTTTTCAAGGTACACCATGCCCGTGAATTGGTCGGAACGTATGATTGGGACGCACATGATCGACTTGGTTTCATTCCCGGCAATGTACGGGTCAACATCGAAGCGAGGGGCCATCGTGGCGTTGTCCAGAACCAGAGGCTTGCGCGTGCGCGCGACATAATTGATTACCGACAACGGTACTTTGTCCTGATCCGCTCCGGTTTTGCTGGCCATGGTCTTAGTGCCGTCGGTTTTGACCTGACATTCGACTTCGACCTGCCAGCCGTTCCCATTGCCGCTAAGGAACAGGCCACGTTGCGCACCAGTACTTTCCAGCAGGATGCGCATGGTCCGGGACAGCAGTTTATTCAGTACAATCTCACCCGAGATCGCCCGCGCCGCATCCATGACCGCCCCGAGATCGAGTGATCCCTGAGAGATGTCATGCGTGGCATTTCCGGACGCATTGGTACCCTCACGCGGTGAATGTGCCTGCGTTATTTGTTGAATGGAGGCGTTTTCCGCGTCAAGAATAGCCACTTTGCGGGTCGCGCCCCAGCGGTGGTAGAGATGTCGTGCAGCATTCAGATGAGCTTCTGCTGCAATGGTTTGACCAATATCCTGAAAGGCCATTGCGAAAAGCTCGTGAATCATAGCCGTGTCACGGGTGAACCCGTTTTCGGCAGCGCAGGTAATCGCTTCTTCGTACCCATGGAAGGCCGCCAGTACTTCACTGTTAAGCCGCGCCAGTTCTGCAGTCATTGCCAGGTCGAGATGGCGAAAATTCTCGGGGCAATGGCGCGCCCAGATTGCCATTTGTGCGGCATGATCCTTCATCTTTTGCCAGAACCGGGGCTGATCGGCCTTAGGGGTTTCGCGAAAAATTCCTGCATAGGTCAGAAACGCGACAAAGCGGAAACGAGCAGATTGCGGCAACGACATCACGCTGTCCATCGACCGTTCCTGAGCGACGACATGAGGTAATGCGCCCTGGAAATCACGATACATGCAGTGAATTTCGGTTTTGTAGATATGGTAATTTGCGACACCGGTCATGAACTTGCGGGCCTGCATCCCGTTCAAGCAGACCTCTTCATCGAAATCCTCGTTGGTCAGCGCGTATCTGTCCCGAGTATTTCCCGCGAAATTCTGCAGCATCTGCAGAAACAATGTTCCCGAGTCGTAGCTGTCCGCATATTTGCAGTCCTTGACGACCGCCAGGTACTTGATTTGCCCGGCGATGGCCGTTTCGAGGTCAAGACGCGGGTCCCAGATGATACAATCCTGCGCGTTATAGGCCAGGTACAGCAGATCTCCTGATTGATAACCAAATTCGATGCCGCGCTTGAACCAGCCGGTCATTGTCGTCCAGTGATGGCTCCAGTGATGGATGAACATTGTATAGACGTAAATGATGCGTGATTTCAGCGCGATATCGTCATACGCGTCGTTCATCGCCAGAGCCAGCTTGCCGTATTCATAGCCCTCACCGGGCCTGTTCATGCTGCCGCACAGCAACATGCCATAGGTTGCATAAGCAAACGCAGTTTCGGTAGAGTTGCCGAACCTGAGCGACAGGTTGACCGATTTCAGCACAAGAAAGTGAAACAGATTACCTGCCCCCGACAGAAAAGCGGCAGGAAAAATCTCCATCAGAAGACCAACGGCCGCCGACATGTTCTCGTCTGTCATGCGGCCAGCATGGATCAGATCGGCGACGTTGCGACCAGCCAGATTCTTCGAGATTTCGGCTATCTCTGTGTCAACCTCGGCCCAGGACACATCGGCGGATATTTCGATCCCAAGCAATTGCAGGCCTTGAAGGGCTGCGTCGATCGAATCTTTCATACGACCGAGTGTTGAGTAGTGGCGGGTCCGCATTGAAAGGGTTTGCGCCTTCTCCAGGGGCGTGTGCAGGTTTTTCAGGGCCAATGAAAGCTCGGCATCCGCCTCATCGTGCAACCCGTTCAGATACGCAGTTTGCGCGTAGAGTGAGGATAGCTCCTTCGTCAGCTCATAGGCCTGCTTCCAGGCATTTGCAGGTAGCAGCGATCGGGAAACCCGCAGGTAATTCAGGGCGGCCTGATATGAGGATGCATCAAGCGCAATCCTGGCAGAGGCCAGATTCAAGCGCGCCAACTCGCATTTGTCCGGCTTCAGCGTGATCAGATCCCGTGCTTCGTTGAGGTGCCGGACGATCTTGATCAGGTGTTCCCCTGAGGGCTCGTCAGTTTCCTCTTTCTGCAAAAGCCTGCCAATGGACAAGTGCACCTGCTGCTTGTCGGCATCGTCAATAAGTTCATATGCCGCCTGATGCACCCTGTCGTGCTGAAACCGGAAGCGCGGGTTCATCGAGGCGTCGGCCTGCGCCTCGGTATGGGCTGCCGCTTTGTCAAACAACTGATAGCTGTCGTCCAGCGGCAAGATGATGTTGCGTGACAGGGCGCTCATCAACGCAAGGCCAAGCTGCTCTTTTGACCGTTGATGGACCACCGAAAGCTTGGCCATGTCGAACTCATGCCCGATGCAGGCCGCCATGCGCAGCGTGTCTTTGGTGTCATCCTGCAACTTGTTCAGATTTCCAATAAGGAAATCGACGATGTTATCGCCTACATTGGCGTGGCCAATCGCCGTCAGCTCCCATGTCCAGCAACCGTGCGCCCTGTCGAATTGGATCAGCCCGTCCTCGAAGAGCGACTGCAGAAGCTCCTTTACGAAAAGCGGATTGCCCTGCGTTGTCCTGAAAAGGATCGTGCTGAGGTCTTGTGTTGCCGTCTCGCTGGTACGAAAGGTCCGTGCGATGATCTGGTTCACCACTGAGCGAGGAAGCGGAGGCAAGGTAATGTCGTGTATTTCACGGCTCTTGGCGATTTCATTTCGCACAAGGCTGAGCAAGTGATTGCCGTCGACCTCACCGTCCCGGTATGCGCCGATTACCAAGAAATGGCCGATATCCCGCGCGGTGGTCAGTTTCTGCAGCAGGTTCAGCGTCGGAGCATCGCTCCACTGCAGGTCATCAAGATAGACAACGAGGGGGTGATCTGCGGTTGCCAGCAACCGGACGAAGTTCAGAAAGGTGAGCTGCAATCGGTTTTGTGCTTCGGCAGGGGGCAAGGCAGGCACCGGTGGTTGCGGGCCGATGATCTGTTCAAGCTCAGGCAATATGTCGAGCAGGGCCTGTGTGGTTCTTCCAAGCGCATCGAGGATATCTTCTTTCCACTTGGAAAGCTGCTCTGGCGACTCGGCGAGCAATTCCTGCACCAGTCCTGAAAAAGCCGCCGCGATTCCGCTATAGGGTTTTGCGCGTTCGAACTGGTCAAACTTGCCGCGCAGAAAAAAGCCTCGTGCGCGCAGGATCGGTTTGCTCAGTTCATCCACAAGCGCCGATTTGCCAACCCCTGAACTACCCGAAATCAAACAGAACTCGGTCTCTCCGCGTTTCACATTCTCGAACAGCCCGTTGAGACGGGCCAGTTCGGTATCGCGGCCATACAGGACCTGCGGTACCCGAAACACCTCGGAAATATCCCGCTGCGCCAGTTCAAAGGGTATGATGTGCCCGGTTTCGACCAGTTGGCGATGACATTCCTGCAGGTCATTCAAAAGCCCAAACGAGCTTTGGTAGCGGTCTTCAGGGTTTTTGGCGAGCAGGCGGAGTATGATCGCTATGACCGATGAAGGAACATGCGCGCTGGCGTCATCAGGTATGCGAGGCAGTTTGGCGATATGGGCGTGGATCCATTCAAGATGTGTCTTGGCCGAAAAGGGCAGGCGGCCAAACAACAACTCGAAAAACACGACGCCCAGCGAGTAGAAATCGGACCGATAGTCGACATCACGCGAGATGCGCGCTGTCTGTTCGGGTGAGATGTAAGGCAATTGGTCTTCGACAAGATTGGATGCCACATTGCCTTGATGTTCACGCGACAGGGAGGTCGCGATTTCGAAGTTCATCAGTTTGACCGTCCAGTTGGTGTCATCCAGCAGGATGTTTTGCGGCGCGATATTCTTATGCACCATGTTCCTGTCATGGACAGCGTCGAGAGCGGTCGTGAGTTGAATGATGATATCGACAATCTGGTCTATGGGCCAAGTCGATGCGCGTCTTGCGCGCAGATAGTACGCCAGTGTCCAACCTGTGGCAGGGCTGATGACGGCCGGTGTTCCGTTGCTGTGAAAGTGGATGCCGGACACAGGCAGAACACCCTGTATCTCACTTAGCTCGGTCAGCAACCAATACTCGCGCTCCAACCGTTTTGCGTTTTGGACGTCCGAAAATTTGGCGGACAGGGTTTTGATGAGTGCCGTCCGCCCGTTATCGCGGTGGCGCGCTTGAAAAAGCGAGCTCGAATAAAAGGATTCTATCTGTTGCTCAATGCGGTATCCGGCGATTTCAATGTGCAAGATAGATCCTTTCTCTTGGAAAGACCTGACTGAGACACTCAAATAATCTGTCAAAAGGGGCTGTTTTACCGCAATATCGTGGATGCCCCATTCCGGAGAGCATAGCGTTGATTAACTATTTTGGATACGGCTCAAATATGGACTTCACCTCTTTGAAGGCGAAGGGGGTCGTTCCGTCTGCGTCTCGCGCGGCCGCGCTTTTGGGGTGGCGGCTTGTTTTTAATGTCGAGCACTTCTTTCGCCACGAGGGCGGTGTGGGCAATATCGAACCGACCGGAAATCCTGATGACAGGGTTCTGGGTGTCTTGCATTGCTGCGATGAGGCAGACCTCGCGGCTTTGGACCAGCTTGAAGCATATGGTGTCGGATATGACAGGGTGGTCATTAATGTCGAAACACCACTGGGAACCGAACAGGCTCTGGCATATGTGGGGCTGCCAAAATTCGTCAATAACGCATGCCTGCCGACCAGACGCTATTTGAATATACTTCTCCGCGGAGCCATTAGCGCCGGTTTGGATCAAAACTATATCGCTGAACTGAGGGCTCATCCCGTGCTGACGCCGACGACACTGCCGCCCTTTTGTCCGGCACCGACCGGGCGCCATTTTGATCACACCGGGATTGAGCCTCATCTGACAGTACTGGCGGGTTCTGTCTTTGACATGACCAACGCGCGTGAAGCGCACTCGATCGGAAAGGATTGGTTTGGCGGCAAGGAGGTCTCGGTGTTTCATCTCAGACGAATGGATACCAGTGACGGGACAGAGCAGCTGGAAGATGTCGTAGCTGACCGGTTGCGGGATGATCAGCGGGAATGTCTTAATACTTATTTGCATGCGTTTGACGAAGAGTACGAATATGTCGGTACATTCGACTACACTTCCCTGCCTGCAGAAATGCGTCTAGGCTGACCCCATTTTAGGGGGCAATATTATGGAACACTCGAATACACCGCATCTGGCGGCGACGCCGCATGGCATGATTTCCGAGCCGCTGCAAAACATATTCTTCGTGACTGGCACGCGGGAATGGCATTTCAACGATCTTGACTGGCAATTCAGCCGGAACATGACCGTGGTCCGCGACGGCGATCAGCTTACGCTGTTTAACGCCGTGAGGCTTTCCGATGACGGACTGAAGGATCTCGAAAAGCTGGGCCAAATCGCCAACGTCGTGCAGGTCGGCGGGTTGCATGGTTCTGATGACGCGTTTTACCGAGATGTATATGGTGCCAGCTATTGGGCGCAGCCCGGTGCCGGGCAAGATGGCGTACCTGTTGATCGTGAATTGACCGAAGGCGGCGAGCTGCCGGTTTCCGGGGCCGAATTGTTCACATTCAAAACAACCAGCGTTCCGGAATGCATCTTTCGACTGGAGCGCGATGGTGGCGTTCTGATCGCCTGCGATGCCTTGCAGAATTACCTGAAACCGGACGAATTTTTCAGCGAACAGTCCGCGCAGGTTATGACCGATATGGGGTTTTTCACACCGGCGAATGTGGGGCCAGTCTGGATGCAGGCCGCACAACCCGAGGCCGAAGATTTCAGACGTTTGTCGGAACTGTCGTTCCAGCACGTATTCTGTGGGCATGGCGCGCCGGTGCTTGAAGGCGCGTCAGAGGCCTATGGCGCTACGTTCAAACGCTTGTTCGATATCTGACGGACCAAACTGAGGCGCCTTCTTCCACTGGATGCCTGACTGCCAATTATCGCGTGAAGCCCGGCATTCTTCCGGGCCGGCAAAATCTATTCTTGGGAGGTCGTAAATCATGTCTACATCAAGCTGGAAGTCCGAACCGCAATCGGATCAATGGAATGACGGCGAAAACTGGAGCTCAGGTCAGGTGCCAAGCACAAATGCCGTGTTCGGCGTGTCGTCCAAAACTGCGCTCACATTTGCCGCAGATTCCAGCGCTCAGATCGAATCCTTGGTGTTTGCCGAACCTGCGGATGCCTTTTCTTTCACAGTAGGCGGTCTGGGCGAAGAGCCTGCGCTGACGATTACAGGCGAAGGCATAGTTAATCGCTCACTTAACACCCAGAGCTTTGTTGTTGCCTCGCTTGGTACCTTCAATCAACCGCAGCTGAAATTCACCGGCTCTGCATCTGCCGGAGAAGGACCGGTTACATTTTACGCCGGGCCGCCATCGCTGGAAACATCCTATGGCGGCGGCACCATCGCGTTTCATGATGATTCGACGGCAGGATCTGCTTACTTTACGCTCAGAACCGGGAAAGAACGCCCGCCCCAAGGCAGCAGCCTGGGCGGCACGGTAAAGTTCAGCGAGCGCGCGCGTGCCGGTACCGCGACTTTTTCGATCTTCGGAACCTTGGGTAGTGATGGTGATACTTTCGCCAATGCCGTGTTTCACCAGGCCGCTTCGGCGGGCAGCGCGACCTTTATCAACCGCGGAGGTACAGTTCCGGGCGGGGACGGCGGAAACACTCAATTCTATGATTATTCGTCGGCGGCGCAGGGGACCTACATTAACTTCGGAGGAACGGCGGTTGATGCCAACTGGAACGGGGCCAATGGCGGTGATGTCGCGTTTGATGGATGTGCGACCGGCGGGCAGGGACGGTTCAACAATTACCCGGCCTCGATTGATGGTGCCCATGGGGGCGTTACCAGTTTCAACAACAATCCGAACTATCCCGACATCGAGAACCCGGGCGCGTCGGCGGGCGAAGGGACCTATATCAATTATGGCGCGACCAAAGACTGCCCCGGCGGCGGCGGGCACACTGAATTTACGGCGCGCTACGGGCTCGCTACGGCGGGCAACGCCACGATCCTGAATTTCGGCAGTGCCTTGAATCAAAGCTCTGGTGCGGGCCACACGATATTTTCCATCAAACCACCTAACGACTATTTCCCAAGCGCGGGCAGTGCATCGATCTGGAACTATCCGGGGCAGGCCGGTGGGTATACGATATTCCAATCCTCTTATGGAACGGGGGCACCCAATCAACCACCCACCGCCGCAAACGCAAAAATCCACAATATGGGCGGCGAAACACCAGACCATGAGGGTGGATACACGTCGTTTACGGATACGGCATCAGCCGGAGGTGCAACTCTGATCGCCTATGATGGGATCAACGGCGGACAGGGCGGGCGTGTGACGTTCTCGGGCCAGTCGTCCGGCGGAACCGCGCGGATACACCTGATGGGCGACGGCGTTCTGGATATTACCGAGCATGATGGCGCGCTGACCATCGGAACCCTGGAACTGACCAATGGAACCCTGAAGAGTCAACTTGGGGAAAATCCGACGACATTGAGGATGTCAGAGGCGCTGAAAATTAAAGAGTCGCCTGCAAAGATGGTCTTTTCCTTTCCCAAGGGCCACAGCTTTGATCAGGGCGTAGCATATCCTGTTTTGCAGGCACCGAACCTTGCAGATTTTGATGTGACCATGTTCGAGGCGAACAGTATTGGGACTGCGAAGCCGACATTTGTGATAACGGGCGATGTCCTGAGTGTTTCCTATTGAAGGAACATTTGCGGTCAACCCGGATGAAAAGCCCTTAGCGGCCAACGTCAAAATATGGTGCGCAGAGAATAAATACGGGATTTTCAATCTGAAAAGAAATGAACCGAACAGTTTCACGCCAAGCACATCTTGAACACTTACGAGCGCGCCGCGCAGGTCCGTCACACGGTCCCTCAATCAGCTTGGATGAAACCGGAAACAGGCTGCCCTCGTAAGGGTAAAATCCGTTATGGTCAGGTCCGCTGCAAATGCCTCAGTCGAAAGCAGGATGGCATCTGCCGATGTCAGGATTATTCTCATGTCGAGTTTCCAGTTGTTCTAACGGCGAGTGCTGCGATGTCTCTGGGTTGGCCGAACCCGCAAAATTCGCGCACCAATTGGCTGATTTTCTGCAAATTGCTGTTCGCTCTCAGAAATATATCGACAAGCATGGCAACCGTGAAATGCCAGATGAACCGGCGGCTTGGCCATATACCCAATATCGCGCTAACTGCGCCTTTTATCATCATCCTCGTGCGTGTTGATGAACAGATTGGTGCGTTGTGCAGGGTGCTGACAGAATATCCATAAAGAGACCGCGCTTCAGGTCGTTATGGCCTTTTGTTTTTTCTTCCATATCTTGGCACACTGCTACCCGAATTGATCGTGCTAAGCTAAAAGTACAGTCTCGACACCCGCAGCCTGAACGGTATGACGCAGAGATTACACATTGACAGAAACCAACCCGGAGGCTTGCGCGATCAGATCGTATCGCAGGTTTCGCGCCTCATTTTCGAAGGCTTAATGCCATCCGGAATGAAGCTTTCGTCTTGTCGTCAACTGGCCCGGGAACTTGGCGTCTCGATCAATACGGTAGTAGCTGCCTATCGAATACTTGAAGAAGAACAGTTGATCGAGGCCCGCCCAAGATCGGGTTATTTCGTCTGTTCCGATCGCGGCATTCACCCGGACAAACACTTGAATGCGCAGTCCAGCCCCAATCCGCGTGCGCCTATATGCAGTAAACTCAACCGAATGCGGCGCACGGAAGATGTCGAAACCATTTACAGACCACCCGATTGGTACAATTACAAATACCCATTTGTTTGCAACCAGATCGACGAAAACCGATTTCCTGTCGCCGAGTGGCGCGAATGTACGCGGCTGGCCATGAACCGCAAGGATCTCAAGATCTGGTCAGCGGACGGGTTCTATGCCGACAGCGCCGAACTGATTGAGCAGGTTAGCCAGCGCATCCTGCCGCGCCGGGGTATCTTCGAACCCAGCAACTCCATTCTGATCACCTTGGGGTCACAAAATGGCTTGTTCATCACGAGCCTGTTGTTCGGAGGACGAAACCGAAAAGCCGCTATGGAAGATCCGGGTTACCCGGATGCCCGTAAGATTCTGCTGGCGAATTTTGGATCTTTGCATTTTCAGGCCGTTGATGAGGAGGGGATGGTTGTCGATGACCGATTGCGGGATGTCGATCTGGTGTTCATAACGCCAAACCGTCAGTTTCCGACTACAGTCACAATGTCTGAACGTCGCCGCCGCGAACTTTTACAGGCCGCAGAAGCCTATGATTTTTACATCGTAGAAGATGATTACGAATGCGACGTGGATTATCGGCAATCCTCACCGCTTCCGCTTCGAAGCCTCGATAAAACCGGACGCCTTATCTATCTGGGCAGTTTGTCCAAAGGGCTTTCGCCGGGTCTGAGGCTTGGATACATGACTGCTTCGGTCGAATTCATTGATGCCGCGCGCGATTGCAGGGGCATGATGATGCGCCATCCGCCGATGATTCTGCAGCATACGGCGGCCGCATTCATCAGGTTGGGATATTACGACAGCTTGCTTCGCAGACTGCGGCTGGCTTATGAGCAACGCTGGTTTTCGGCCGACGCAGCTATCCGCGATCGACTTCCAAATTTCCTAAGATCCGGGGATTTCGGCGGCACAACGTTTGTTCTCGCGGACGCGCAGGCTGGACTGGATGCCAAGGTTATTTCCAATGCCGCACTGAAACGTGGAGTCATCGTCGAACCAATCGCCCCCTGCTATTCAAAATTAAGCGATGGCAAGTTTTTCTTTCGCCTTGGTGTCTCGTCCATCCGTAAGAATCTGATCGAACCAGGTATTGCCACCTTGTCAGAGGTCCTAAAGGATCTGTGGTAATCGCACCGTTCTTGGAGCTGGAGATCGGTAAGTCAGCCCGTTCAACGGTGTTCCGATTTGATCGGCCATTTACCGAGCATGTGCGGTTCACCTGCTCGCTGATGCCGACGTCTTTGCGCGCAGTCGCAGGGTCCGAGTCGTATCCATCCTCAGGCGGTAATGCAATATTAGTGGGAGTGGGAAAGGTACAGATTTTGCGCATTGATGGGAACAGATTCAGCCTGCGGCCCTCACCAAAGCTGGATCGGATACTCAAACCGGACTGATCTGTACCCATCGGAATTGGAATCTGTATCTTTCTCGTCTGAATTCCATGTCGTTTGCTGTAATGGTCCGAGGAAGCCGTAGCGTCATGCGCCAATGACGCCCGGGCGATTGGTCGCGGCAAAGGGAGGGGTTGTTGCATGGCTATGGGTGATTGCGTGACGTTTCGATCCTTCGGGTCAGACGAAAATGCCGCGTACTCCTTGCCAGCCCGCAGTATGCTACGGCGAAACTCAGCCCTTACATGCACGCCTTTCCGGACTGTTTTTCAGGTAGTGGCCTCAAAAGAGGCTCTTGCCAAGCCGGCTGATAGGCGGCCCCTGATAGCAATGTTGTCGCGAAGTGTGGATTTTGATCCGATCGAGGATCAAATAAGCGACCTGCCAGCGAAACGCACCCCTGCAACAACACTGAAAATATTCTCGATTCACTCACGCATTTCCCGATGGGGAACATGCAAACAGAAAACTTAGGGAGAGCGGAATGCTGATGCGCGGACTGGAATTGGTAACGGGCGCGATTTCTGAGGTCATGGGCCGCATCGGCTGGTTTCTGATCCTCTACTGCATGGCTTTTGGTGTGTCGGACGTGTTCATGCGCTACGTGCTCAACGCACCGTCGCAGTGGATCGGAACGACCTTGCAGGCGGCAATGGTTCTGCTGGCTTGCACGGGTGGCGTTTATGCGCTTCAGCATGACAGCTTCGTCAAACTCGATCTGTTCTATGCAAACGCGAGTGATCGCTCAAAGGCGATCCTCGATATTCTGACTGCCCCCTTCGCGGTCCTGTTTCTCGTTGCATTGATCTGGAAAGGTTATGATGCGGCTGCACTGTCCCTGAAACTCAACCAGAAAACACCGACAGCGATCCCGATCCCAATCTACCCGATCAAGTTTGCGATTCCGCTAAGCGGCTGTCTCGTCCTGCTGATCGTTCTGAAGCATTTCATAAAAGACGTTCAAACAATGCTCGGGCTTGGCAGAGAGCAATAGCGCTGACGAAAACCTGCGTCTCTCTTTTTTGGGGGGCAAGAAAACAAACCCATAATACAAGGAGGAATCACCATGAAATCCAACAGGATTATACAAACCACAATGTGGGCGGGCGCCGTTGCGCTGCTCGCCGGCGTTGCCACCGCACAGGACGGCCCGCCCGACGAAGTGACCGAATGGACCTTTCAGCCCGCTTTCGACCAGACCGATGCCGGATGGGACAACGGGCTGATCCCGTGGGTCGAGGCCGTTGAGAAGGCGACCGAGGGCACCGTAAAGATCAGAGTCGAACCAGCAGGCGCGCTGGTCAGCGGTGCCGAGGCATTTGGTGCTGCGGCGGCCGGTCTGACTGACGGCTATGCCGGGTGGGGTTCGGTCTATGGCGGTGACATGCCCGAAGGTATGCTGGCCTTTGGCATGGCAATGGGCGCCAACAACACTGAAGAAGCCTGGGAAGTTATGTGGGGAAGCCCTGATTATCGCGTCGGCGACATTATTCAGGAAGCTGCCCACGATCGTAATCTGCATTGGGCAGGTTGGACCAACCAGGGCCCGAACGCGATGTTCACCACCTTCCGGGTAGAGAAGATGGAGGATCTGGACGGCCACAAGATGCGCGCTGGCGGACCTCAGGCGATCTTCCATTCGACGATGGGCGGTTCCCCGGTGTCTATGAATGCCGGTGAAATCTACACGGCGATCAAGCTTGGCACGATCGAAGGCACCTATTGGGACACCGGCGGAATCGACGACATGTCGTTCCAGGAGGTGATCAACTATGCGATCATGCCCGGGTGGAACCCTGCGCAGCACCAGGAGATTTTCATCAATCTCGAAAGCTGGAATGCTCTGACCCAATGGCAGCGTGACCAGATCGACGGTATCTTCGAAGAGACCTATTTCGAAACCAGCCGTTTGCATGCGGAAGGCGTCGAAGAGGCCTTGCAGATACTTCGGGATGCCGGGGGCGAGGTGATCGAGCTCAGCGATGAGGAAGTCGCACGGATGAGGGAAAAATCCATTGCCGAGGTCTGGCCGCAGGTTGCTGCAGCGTCCGAGGGCAACGCCAAGGGCGTGGAGATCTACAAAAAGTTCCTCGCCGACAAAGCCGGCGCTCAATAACACAGGCGCGACGGGAGACTTCCCGAATATCCGTTGAATACCGCCGCTGGCCCGACCGACGGGCCAGCGGGAGGGACCAGAGATATCGGTGTTCTTGGGATTACCTGCCAAGCGACACGCACCGGCACGCATGAACAGCCTATAAGCAAGGAAAAAAAGATCATGAGCCTCGAACTCATCACAGCGCTGTATTTCATCATTTTGTTTGCGATCCTCTTCATGGGGCTCCCGGTGGCGTTTGGCCTGGGCGGTACAGCTGTGCTGTTTGCGTTAATCCTTGAACCGCGTGCGCTGCTGTCTGTTCCCAGCGCATTCTATTCGACGCCGTGGAATTCGGTGCTGGTGACGGTGCCCCTGTTTTTGTTCATGGGATCGCTCATACGATTTTCCGGAATAGCTGAGGCGGCATACGACGCAGTCTACAAGCTGATCGGCCATATCCATGGCGGGCTTGCGATGGGCACGGTTCAGGTTTGTACGGTGTTTGCGGCCGTCACCGGAATTACACCGCCGGCCACCACGACAATGGGACAGATCGCTTACCCCTCGATGATGCGCTACAAGTATGACCGTTCGATTGCCATTGGTTCCATTGCTGCAGGTGGCGCACTCGGGGCGCTTATCCCTCCCAGCGTTCCATTTATCTTTTATGGTCTGCTGGCCAAAGTCTCTATTGGTGACTTGTTCATGGCAGGGGTCCTGCCTGGCCTCATGCTGGCAACATTCTATGTAATTTACATTGGCGCTCGCTGCCGAATCCAACCGCATTTGGGACCTGCTCTTCCTGCGGAAGAGAAATTCACCCGTCAGGAAAAGCTGAGCGCTGTGTTCAGCATCTGGCCCTTCGCCGTGCTGATCATCATCGTGCTCGGCGTGATCTGGGGTGGAATCGCAACACCGGCCGAAGCTGCTGCTTTCGGTGCCGCCGGAGCGTTCATCATCAACCTGGTCTACGGGAAACTGACCTGGGCTGTTTTGCGGGATTCACTTGTCTCGACCCTGAAGTTGAGCGGAATGGGGTTGTGGATTCTGATTGGTGCAACGGTTTACCTCAATGTTTTCAATTCGATGGGAAGTCAGGATCTTTTGACGAACCTTGTGCTTGCCATGCCCGGTGGAAGCACCGGAATTCTGCTGATGATGATGCTGATCATTCTTGTTCTGGGAATGGTGATGGACGATTGGGCCATCATCATGCTCTGCACGCCGCTCTTCATTCCGATCATTGATGAGCTGGGGATCGACAAGCTGTGGTTTGGAGCTCTGTTCATCGTTAACATCCAGATCGCCTATCTCACACCGCCATTCGGCTTTGTTCTTTTCTGGATCAAAGGTGTTCTGCCCAAGGATGTCAGCATGGGCGATGTCTACAATTCGGTCGGTCCCTTCGTGGTGCTTCAGTTTGTTGGCCTGACGCTTATCTTCATCTTTCCGCAGATCGCCACCTGGTTGCCGAGCATCCTCAAATAAATAGGAGGTCCAGATGTACAATCATATTCTCGTTCCCGTCGCACCCGATCAAATTGACGAGTGCGCGGAATCTCTGGAAGCCGCTCACCGCCTCCTGGCCAAAGGCGGAAAAGTGTCGGTTCTCTCCGTTCTTGAAGAGCTTCCCTCATATGTAGGGTCATACTTTCCCAAGGAGCAGATTAAGAACAGCATTTCCGAGTTCGAAAATACCCTGAAAACCAAGCTTTCCACCGATGATATCGATACGCATGTGATTTCAGGCCACCCGACGAATTCCATTTTGGAATGGGCGAAGAAGAAAAAGATCGATTGTATTGTTGTGTCGTCGCACCGGCCCGGGTTTTCAGACCTTTTGCTCGGATCGACTGCGGCACGCATCGTCCGACATGCCAATTGTAGCGTTGTTGTTCAGCGATAGGCCGAGCAATTGCCCGGTTCGGATACCTAAACAAGATGGGTGCCGTCGATATCCGCTGTCCTGCCCGGATGTGCGCGAAAACTATGGCCGCGTTGGAGGGATGTGGCGGCACCGTTGGAGCGTCAAGAACCATCGTGACGGGCCAAGCCCCTAGCTATCGCAGGATGATCAGGGAAAGGAATGGCAGGTGTACCCCGGAAGACCTCGAACGCAGCCGCCAAGTCTGAAAAGTTGCGCTGGTTATGCGCGAAGGGAAATCGCCATCTTCGATGACCCTTACGAAGTTGACACGCGGATAGGTTCTAACGGGCGGGCAAACAACTGACGTAACCTCTCCGGTTTCGATGTCATTCAGTTTCACCCCCGGCCAAAGCGAGATACGCGTAATTGGATTTAACGCCACGCTGCGTGTGTATTGGCCCAATCACCGGCACTTCCCGCGGACTGAAAACGGCCCGAGCTTTGATCCGCGCCGGAGGGTGCTCCAAATATCCTGTTTGTCCTTTACGATGATACCGGATTGGGCGCGTGGTCGCCCTATGGTGGCAAGATCGATATGCCGACGCTGGATGACCTCGCCGCGCAAGAGCTGACCTACACCCAATGGCACACGACCGCGCTTTGCTCTCCTACGCGTTCGACCCTGTTGACCGGGCGCAACCATCACCTCAACGGGATGGCGGCAATTACCGAGACCGCTGACGGCTTTCCCGGGGCAAGCGGGCGTTTACCGCCGCAAGTCACAACAATTGCCGAAGTGCTGCAGGCCAACGGTATAGCACCTTTTGGATCGGGAAAAACTACAACGTCCCCGAACAGGACGTCGCGTCTGGCGCGAGCCGCACGGAATGGCCGCTGAATCAGGGTTTTGATCGTTTCTATGGGTTCCTGTGCGGCGAGACCAACCAATGGTATCCGGATCTTGTCGAAGACAACCGTTTCATCGAACAACCATACCGCCCAGAAGAAGGATACCACTTGTCCAAGGATCTGGCCGATCAGGCAATCTCGATGCTGCGTGATCAGAAAGCGACGAACCCGTCCAAGCCCTGGTACATGTGGTTCAACCCCGGTGCCAACCACGCACCGACGGAATGGGCTGACAAATACAAGGGGGTCTTTGATGAAGGGTATGACGCTTATCGGGAAGACATCACACAGGCGATGATCGACAAGGGGATCGTGCCTGAAGGTACCGTCAATACCGGGACGAACTTCCTGCCGGACGGAATTGCCAATCCGGATGACGCCGTGCGCCCGTGGGACACTCTCAATGACGACAGAAAGAAGCTGTTCACGCGCATGGCTGAGGTCTATGCCGGGTTCTCGGAATATACCGACAGCCAGGTGTTTCGGGTTATCGACTACCTCAAGGAAACCGGGCAGTACGAAAACACTCTGATCATCTACGCCGCCGACAATGGCGCGTCCGGTGAGGGGGCGCCAAATGGATCAGTGAACGAGAACATGAAGTATCTCGACGCACTTGGCAGCCCCGATACCTACAATCACTATCCGACTGGCTGGGCTGCGGCCTTCTCGGCCCTGTTCAAGATGTTCAAGCGGTATTCGAACTATGCCGGGGGCACCAATGATCCGCTGATCATGTCCTGGCCCAATGGCATCCAGAATGGTGGCGAAATCCGGCATTAGTATCACCATTCGGTGGGTATTGTGCCGACGATTCTGGAAATCACCGGTCTGGAAATGTCCAAGACCAACAACGGTGTCGATCAGTATCCAATGTCCGGTGTATCCATGGCGTACACCTTTGATGCAGCACCGGATGATCCAACCCGGAAAGAGGTTCAGTATTAAACCATGCTTGGAACCCGGGGCATCTGGAAAGATGGCTGGAAGGCCGTTGCAGTGCATGCACCCCTGACCGGAACAAGCAACTTCGACAAGGATGCGTGGGAGCTGTATCACGTTGACGTGGACCGTTCAGAGGCGAACAACCTGGCAGAACAAGAGCCGGAAGGGCTGAACGAACTTATTCAGGTTTGGTTTGACGAAGCTGCCAGAAACAACGTGCTTCCGCTGGATGACCGAAGCGCGGTCGAGATCATTGGTATCGAGCGTCCGACATCCGAGCCGGCGCGCGATACTTATATCTACTGCCCGCATACCGCCTGTGTGCCGGAAGGTGTCGCCGTCAATATCCGCGGCCGGGATCGCAAGATCCTCGCCAATGTCGCGATCGAGGATGAGGACACATCCGGCGTGATCTTCGCTCATGGGTCCAGGTTCGGTGCCCATTCGCTTTTCCTCAAGGACAAAAAGCTCTACTACGTCTACAATTTCCTCGGCATTCAGCCCGAACAGGTATTTGAATCGAACGTAGAGCTGAAACCAGGTGCTTACACTCTGGGGATGGAGTTCGACGCGACCGGCACCGGCGACAATGGCGAGGTTCTGGGATCGATGAAACTTTACATCGACGATCAGGAGGTCGCCTCGGGTGACCTGCGCACTCAGTCCGGTAAGTTCACGCTTTCGGGGGATGGTCTGTGCGTTGGCTACGACAGCGGCGACGCAGTCAGCCAGATGTATACTACACCTGGAGAGTTCACCGGCGGAGCCATTTAGAAAGTCGCAGTCTCAGTTACCGGCGACAGCTGTGAGAGCCTGGAGGCTGCCGCCAAACGGATGCTGAAGCGCCAGTAAGCGACGGAAAAAATTTCACGGGGGCGTACCAAAAGCTGCGCCCCCTTGCCGAGTGACTGGCCATTTGAAACATTGACTCAACCACTGCCAGAGCGAAATCCAGAGAATGGTTAGATTTCGCTATCTGATCCGCATCTAACGTTTAACAGAAACAGGGCTTGATTTCTGATTTGATCGGAGTGGAGTTTGACCGACATCTAAAAAATCAAATGAAGTATCGGAAGCCATGGTTGTGAGCGGCCAGGTTTCTACGGGCAATCTGCGTACGAAACGGGTACCTGGCGAGCGTCTGAAGTTTGGCCACAGACATCTTCGGTGAGCATTACAGCGCCCTACGAATGGCCTTCCCGAGACTCAAAAAAAGTGAAGGGTGTCTTCCGGAGCCCGCAATTGCATCCCGACCTATTCCGGCAGGTATTTTTCCGACCATTCTGTGCCGGCGGCACCGCTCGCTATCATCTGCTGAATCTGGGCTGCATCGTATCCAATCCTTGTCAGAATACTGGCAGTTTGCGCCCCGTATTTCTGCATCGGACCCGGAATGGTTATCCGTCCCGTGGTCGGTCGCACTGCGTTAGGTGCGACCAGGTCACACCACCGGCCCATCGGGTGCTGATCGTGGCGGATAACGCGGAACGTATCCCTGGCGATGTCGATGTCACCCGCACTTTCCAGTTGCAGCGCCGTGTCGCGGGTTTCATGCAGGGAGGCTAGCGGAACCACTGTGCTGGTACCTGTGAATGCTTGTCGCCAATACGCAATCGGTTTGAGTCTGAACCGGTCTGCAAGTGCACCGTGCAGGTCATCCGTGGCGGCATCGGCAAGATCGGCCAGTTCCGGCACTCCGGCCAAGGCAGCACGCTGCTCGGTGGGTGCGGCAAAGAACATCCATTGATCGGCGGCCTCGTAGCAATGATAGAAAGGCCCCCAGCCCAACGCTTCGCGCCCCGTAGGCTCATTGAAAGGCGCGCGCCCGTCATAGTCGAACATGAACTGGGCCTGGATAAGGTTGCCTGCGCCCGCCAGCGACGCCCTTGCAATGCCGCCTTGCCCAGTTTCACGCAACCGCAGCAGAGCCCCGCCTAGGGCGACACAGGCACAGAAGCCGGTCAGAACATCGATCGTGCCGAAATGGGCATGTTCTTCGGGCGTCTCCATGCCGCCGCCGAACCGCACCATGACCCCGGTGGCGGCCTGCGCCAGATCGTCATAACCCAGATGATCAGATTTCGGCCCGCGCATCGGCCCGCCAAAGGCGTCCAACTGCACAAGGATGAGCCGCGGGTTGATCGCGGCCAGGTAGTCCGGCCCAATGCCCAACTTGTCGCGCTGCTCATCCGTGCCGTTCATGGTGATGACGTCCGCCTCGGCAATGAGTTTGTACAGCGCCTCCTGACCCACCTCGCTACTCAGGTTCAGTAGGATGCTTTCTTTGCCGCGCTGCGCATGGATGCCGAACACAACGGTGTTCCACGGGTCGACTGACGGTTCGACCGGCTGAACCAGCGTTACCTCAGCCCCGAACCGCGCCAGAGTCGAGCCGATGGTCGGGCCCGCGATTACATTGGTCAGGTCCAGAACCCTCAGCCCCTCCAGCCAGCCGCCAGCACCGATGGCACCCCCGTTACGGGGACTGCTCGCCAGCAGCGCCTTTAGATCGGCTGCAACTGGTCCGGTTTTACGCGCCGCTCCGTCGTCATCGGTCAGCCAGGCCACGTTGCCCATCTGGCGCATCTCGCCGTGGCGCGCATCCTCGACCCTCAGCACCAGACCCGAAGCCAGCGCATGCGGATCGGCGAGCCATTCCTTGGTGAATCGCTGCGCCGTGGACGGAGCCTTGGCCGTGCCGAACAGCTCTTCCCATTCATGGGCAGGGCGGGTCAGAAACGCCTCTTTCATGGCCGAGGACACCCGCGCCCGATCCGATGGCCCCACCGGGTAGTTGCTCATCGACCATTCGGCGGGCCAGTCGCTGGTATCCAGATAAGCCGAGAAATCCGGCAACTCGTCTGCCAGTTCACCCAACCCCAGCGTTTCCAGCACACGGCGCGGGTGCGTGGCGACTGATCCCGAAACCACATAAAAACCACGCCCGTCGGCACAGGTGTAAGTACGATAGAATGGGTCGAGGAATTCGGACAACTCGTCGAACTCCAGATTCATCGGCAGGCCTTCGGCGGCGCGTCGGTCCAACTCTACCTCGCGCGGGGATTTATAGCGCTCGGGGTAGTCTTCGATCTGCTCGCAATTGTAGATCAGACCTTCCAGCAGGGCCGAGGCGAGCGGAACTTCGATGTGATCGCCGCCATTGCGGTTGCGCGCGTTCAGGGCAAACAAAACCGACATGGCCCCGAAACTGGCGCCGTATGCCGAGGCCAGCGTCAGAGGGGTGAAGGACGGGTTGATCCCCATCAGCCGCCGGTTCAGCCCCATGTCGGTAAATTGCCCGGTATAGGCGGCAATCACCGCCTCCCACGCTGGCAATCCGGCCAATTCGGGATCGGTCGAAGCAAAGCCGGGCATGGACAGAAAGACCAACTGATTATTTGCGGCACGCAGAACATCAGCCCCCAGTCCCAGACGATCCATAACGCCGGGTCGGAAATTCTCGATCACTACATCGGCGCGTTTGGCCAGATCAATGGCGGTATCCCGGCCCGCGGCAGTTTTGAGATCCAGCGTCAGCACCTTTTTCCCGCGCGAAATCATGTCAAAGGACGGATCATCAAAAACGGGTCCGCCGGGCGGGTCGATGCGGATAACCTCGGCCCCCATATCGGCCAGCATCATGCCAACCAGCGGAGCAGCAAGGTACTGCCCGAAGTCAAGGACGCGAATGTGGGAAAGAGGACGTTCAGACATGTCACACCTGCACTAATTTTTCTGTATGGGCGCTTCGCTTCTGCGGAACTTACGCTCAACAATTAAAAATGGACACTGGCCTAAATCTGATGCGCTCTCTAATAATTTGTTATGGAGAGATTGATACGGCCGTCATCCGGATCGCTGAATGCCTTGCTGGTTCTCGAAGTGGCGGTGCGTCACTCCAGCCTGTCGCGCGCGGCGGATGAACTGGGGTTGAGCCAGCCAGCAGTTTCCCGGCACATCACGACGCTGGAAGACAGGCTTGGACAGCCCCTGTTCGAGCGAAACAACAACCAGATCACACCCACGGCCAACGCGATCCGACTGGCCGACGCCATCGCGCTGGGATTTGGGCATGTGGATCTGGCCTGGACGGATATCTCTGCCCCGCGCGACCGGAAAGAGGTCACGCTGGCCTGCACGTTCGGCTTTGCAGACCAGTGGCTGATGCCGCGCTTTTCCGATCTGCGGCGCCATCTGGGCGATGGACGTGTGCGTGTCGTGACGACCGACCAGTTGGGGGATATCGACCTTAGCCGGTTGGACGCCGCGGTGGTCTGGGACCCGTCGCGCTTGTCTGATCGCCCCTGTTTTCCGTTGATCCGGTCAGAAACCTTTCCCATCTGTAGCCCTGACTTTCTTGCGGCCCACCCCGAAGCGAAAGAGTGCATTTCCAGAGTTCCCCCTGAATTGTTTCTACATTTCGACGTCGGAGAGTCGGGCTTTATGACGTGGGACAAGTGGTTTACCCATGCACGGCTTGAGCGGCCTTCCTTCGGAAACTTCACGGCCTTCGATGCCTATCCATTCCTGTTGCAATCCGTCCGGCGCGGAGAGGGCATCGGTCTCGGCTGGCGTGGACTTGTCGACCAGTCGCTGGCCAACTGCGAGGTTTTGCGCCTTGGGCCATCCGTCTCGGACCGAGAGGTGTCTTACTATCTGCAGCATCGCCCAGTTCGCAACGAAAATGGTACTCTCGGGCGAATGCTACGCTGGTTTCAGCGCGCTGTGTCCGTTTAGGATGGCGGTGTGGCCTGCATGTACCTTCCTGGATCCGCAATGTCCGACTATCGCCCACGCCATGCGGCGCAATCGCCGGGAAGGGTGAGGATCGACGCCAAATCCTTCGGTGCCCTGTGTCGGCACTCAAATTGATAAGGAAGGCTACATCAACGCATTCAGGGGTTGGGTTTGGGACTCGACGTTAACTGAAACGATGCTAAAGACATGTCGATCCGCAAGATTGACATGCGTGGGCGAACGGAAACTGGCCACCCGTTCGGAATTACTGCTTAAGTCGCATATGTGGTCCCGACTCCCTCGAATTTCAGTGCCAGTTGTCCGGAAGCTGTTCTTTCTTTCGGGCCATGAAATCGCGCAACCCGTCATCTATTCCCTCGTCCAGCAGCGGCGGCTCGTAGGTTCTGAGCTGCTCTTTCCACTTCCTGTTGGCGCGTCTCGCCATATCTGTGCCGCCCTGATCGGACCAGGTTTCGAAGGCTTGCGTATCTGACAGTTCAGCCTCATAGAACGCAGTCTCGTAGTTTCTCATCGTATGGGCGCAGCCAAAGAAATGCCCGCCCGGCCCGACCTCGGAAAAAGCGTCCATCGCAAAGGCGTCCTCTTCGACCGGCAGCCCTTTCAGAAAACGGTGCATAGCGCCCAGATAATCCGCATCCATGACCAGCTTTTCGTAGGACAGCGTCAGCGCGCCCTCCAGCCAACCCGCGGATTGCAGCACGAAATTCGCCCCGCTCAGGACTGAGGCGTGCAACGCGGTCACGCTTTCCATCATCGCCTGTGCATCCGGCAGTTTTGAACTGGTAAACGCACCCGAACACCGGACTGGCAGCCCAACGCGCCGCGCCAGTTGCCCGGCCACATAGGATGCCAGCGCCGATTCAGGCGTGCCGAAGGAAGGTGAACCGGATCTCAGATCTACCGAGGTGACAAAATTACCGAAGATCACCGGCGCGCCGGGCCGGACGAGTTGCGCAAGTGCGCAGCCCACCAGTACCTCGGAATACGCCTGCGTCACAGCTGCGATCATCGACACGGGCGCCGTTGCGCCGCCCAGAACGAAAGGCACAATGACGGGGCATTGTCCAGCTGCAGCGTAGGTGCGTATCGCCCCTGACATAGCGTGATCGAACACCAAGGGCGAATTCATGTTGATGTTGCCCATGATCACGCAGTTTTTCTCAACAAAGTCACGCCCAAACACGATACGCGCCATCTCGATACTGTCGGCGGCACGTTCTGGTGCGGTCACCGAGCCCATGAACGGTTTATCGCTCCATTTGAGGTGGGCATAGACCATGTCCAGATGCCGTTTGTTCACCGGCAGATCCGTCGGTTCGCAGGTTGTTCCCCCGGAATGGTGCAGCCAGGGCGAGGCATAGACCAGCTTGGTCAGGTTCTCGAAATCCCGGATGGTCCCGTATCGGCGCCCGTTGTCGAGGTCGCTGACGAACGGCATACCATAGGCGGGCGCAAAGACCACATTGTTACCGCCAAGCTCGATCGTCCGCGCCGGGTTGCGCGCGTGCTGGTGGAAGAGTTTCGGCGCGGTCTTGAGTAGCGAATGCAACAGACCGGGCGGGAAGCGCACCCGGTCCCCTGCCACGTCCGCCCCTGCATCGCGCCAGAGGCGCAGGGCTTCGGGATCGTCGATGAACTTTACGCCGATCTCGCTCAGCAAACGTTCCGAATGGGCCTCGATTAATTCCAGACCTTCGGCGCGCATCAGGTCATAGGTAGGAATCTCGCGACGTACGCCTGTGATGGTTGAAGGCTCTGATGTATGCGAATTGCGACGGTCCCGGCGTCGGTGGGCGGTGCGTGGCATGATAAATCCTGCAACTCGTGGATTGTTCGGGAATGCTCCCGCAAATTGCCGTTCCTGACTTCATCAGAAACGACAACTGTATTCGTTCGCGACATCATTTCGCTCATGGTCAGTCACAAACCCGACATCCGTCCAGACCGATGGCGACGTTCCTGTGAATGGAAAGCTGGCCGCGCTTCGGTTTTGCCCTACGCCAAGGCGTATATCGGAATTGCCAGTCCGGCCAAATTTTCCCGCCCCACCGCCATGTATTGCGGCGCGGACCGCCAGATCGCAGGCGGTATGTCAAAAACCCAGCAAATAAAAGCCGCTGTGCCCAAATGGGCAATCCGGTATAGATTGGTGTGGGAACAGTTAACTTGCATGTATATTTAACAAGCGAGGTTCGCAATTTGTCGAAGTCGAAGAGTTCCGGATTGAATTCGGCGGAGATCTATTGTTTTGCCGCCGCCGGCGAGAAAACCACTGCTGGCTTCCGAACGCCGCCCGTTCCAGATTGAGCATTATAAGGAATGGCCAACTGCTTTGACGGCATCGCTGACAGCCCCTTTAAATTGGTCGGGGATCTGGCGCTGATCCTCGCCCCCCGAAACAGAAACCCGGGTGTTTAACGCCCGACGCCCACGTAAATGTCAAAGCCCGATTTCAGGGTCGTGCTTTTAGAATAGATGTTCCGCAAATCGACCATGCGGGGGTTATTCATCGCACCTGCCAACTCGGTCAAATTCAGAGCCCGGAACTCGTTCCATTCCGTCAGTAACACAACGGCGTCTGCGTCTTTCGCGGCAACATAAGGATCGTCGAGCCATTCGACCCCCGGCAATAGGGTTTCACCTTCGGATTTGCCTTGTGGGTCGACGACACGAACGCTGGCTCCACCCCCGATAAGAGCAGGAACGATAGTTAGCGAGGGTGCGTCGCGCATGTCGTCGGTGTTGGGTTTGAACGTCACGCCGAGGACCGCAATGGTTTTGCCGTTAAAACTATCATCGCAGGCTTCGCGAATTTTTTCGATCATCCGTTTCTTGACCTCGTCATTCACGCGAATGACGGTTTCGGTGATTTGCATTGGGTAGGCATGTTCCTGACCGATCCGCGCAAGCGCTGCAGTGTCTTTCGGAAAGCAAGAGCCGCCATATCCCGGCCCTGCGTGCAGGAACTTGTTGCCGATACGGCCATCCAGACCAATCCCGCGCGACACTTCCTTGACGTCAGCGCCGACACGTTCGCACAGGCCGGCAATTTCGTTGATAAAAGTGATCTTGGTCGCCAGAAATGCGTTGGCGGCGTATTTGATCATCTCGGCGCTTTCCAGATCTGTGGTCAAGATTGGAAAGTCACGCAGATAAAGTGGCCGGTATATCTCGGCCATCACATCGGCCGCCCGATCACTTTCAACGCCGACAACCACCCGATCGGGGCGCATGAAATCGTCAATGGCGGCGCCTTCGCGAAGGAATTCAGGGTTTGACGCCACATCGAAATCCGCCATCGGATTTGCAGCGGCAACGACCTCTTGAACTTTGCGGTTGGTTCCCACCGGAACAGTAGATTTCGTAATGATCACTGTATAGCCGGTTACTGCTTGAGCGATCTCTTCAGCGGCGGCCATCACATAAGTCAGGTCGGCATGTCCGTCCCCACGGCGGGTGGGGGTGCCAACGGCGATAAAGACCGCATCTGCGTTTTCAACCGCAGCAGCCAGATCGGTGGTAAAGCTCAACCGTCCTGCGGCCACGTTTTTGGCCATAAGGGTATCCAGACCCGGTTCATAGATGGGGACTTCACCATCCTGCAGAGTTTTTATCTTACGATCGGCCTTGTCGACACAGATCACGTCATGTCCAAAATCGGAAAAACATACACCGGACACCAGGCCAACGTAGCCTGTTCCGATCATCGCAATACGCATTCTATGAAACCCTTCCGACCAATAAACATCATTGGCACTCATACATTCAGGAAAGTTCCGCCGGTTTCAATGGCTGTCCGGCGACTTGGGTTGCATTCCGGGACATCTTGTTGTCTTGAGAAGACAATAAGCGCACAAAATTCCGTGGGAAAATACTATGACAAAAAAGGCGTTGATTACTGGTATCACAGGACAGGATGGGTCTTACCTGGCCGAATTCCTGCTGGAAAAAGGTTACGAGGTGCACGGGATTAAGCGACGTGCATCTTCCTTTAATACCCAGCGGATCGATCATATCTACCAGGATCCTCATGATCCAAACCCAAAGCTGCATTTGCATTATGGCGATCTGAGCGACACGTCGAACCTGACGCGAATCATTCAGGAAGTTCAGCCTGACGAAGTTTATAACCTGGGCGCGCAGTCCCACGTGGCCGTTAGTTTTGAGTCGCCAGAGTACACCGCCGATGTAGACGCGATCGGTACCCTGCGCCTACTAGAAGCGATCCGCTTTCTGGGGCTGGAAAAGAAAACACGGTTTTATCAGGCCTCTACGTCAGAACTGTATGGTCTGGTTCAGGAAACGCCCCAGCGTGAGACGACGCCCTTTTATCCACGTTCGCCCTATGCGGTGGCCAAATTGTATTCCTATTGGATCACCGTGAATTATCGCGAAGCCTACGGGATGTATGCCTGTAATGGCATCCTCTTCAATCACGAAAGCCCGCGTCGTGGCGAAACCTTTGTGACGCGAAAGATCACGCGAGGTTTGGCGAATATTGCGCAGGGCCTCGAAGATTGTCTTTACATGGGTAATATCGACAGTCTGCGGGATTGGGGTCATGCCAAAGACTATGTGCGGATGCAGTGGCTGATGCTGCAACAGGACAACCCCGAGGATTTTGTAATCGCAACGGGCGTGCAATATTCGGTTCGTCAGTTCATTGAATGGTCTGCTGCCGAATTGGGTGTCACGCTGGAATTCTCGGGCCAAGGCGTGGATGAAATCGCGACCGTTAAATCCATTGAGGGCGACAATGCTCCGGCACTGAATCCCGGCGATGTGGTTATGCGTATCGATCCGCAGTACTTCCGCCCGGCCGAAGTTGAAACACTGTTGGGTGATCCATCGAACGCCAAAACCAAGCTAGGTTGGGTGCCTGAATTGACCGTGCAGGAAATGTGCGCCGAGATGGTTGTCGAGGACCTGAAAACGGCGAAACGCCATGCGCTGTTGAAAGAACACGGGTACGAATTGCCGGTGAGCCTGGAAAACGGCTGAGGAGGGCACTATGCGTAAAATCTACGTTGCGGGTCACCGCGGCATGGTTGGCGGTGCAATCCTGCGCCGTCTACAGGACCGGCAGGCGGCGGGTGAAGCGCTTGAGCTGATTTCCCGTACACATTCCGAGCTGGATCTGACCGATCAGGCAGCTGTGCGAGGGTTTATGCAGGCCGAGCGCCCGGATGTGGTCATTCTGGCCGCAGCCAAAGTTGGCGGCATTCACGCCAACAACACTTACCCGGCTGATTTCATTTACGAAAACCTGATGATCGAGTGCAATGTGATTCATCAGTCCTTTGCTGCCGGGGTCAAACATCTGCTGCAGTTGGGAAGCTCGTGCATCTATCCTCGGGCCGTCCCGCAACCCATGCGAGAAGACGCATTGCTGACAGGCGTCCTGGAGCCTACCAATGAACCTTATGCGGTTGCCAAGATCGCCGGGATCAAGCTGTGTGAAAGCTATAATCGTCAGCATGGGGTCGATTACCGTTCGGTCATGCCGACCAACCTTTATGGCCCGGGTGACAACTTCCACCCTGAAAACAGCCATGTTCTGCCCGCTCTGATCCGCCGATTCCACGAGGCGCAGCGCGACGGTCTGGACGAAGTCGTGATCTGGGGCACCGGTAAACCTCGCCGCGAATTCCTGCATGTGGGTGACATGGCCGAGGCCTCTCTGTACGTACTCGACCTGCCGCGCGAGGTATATGAGGCAAACACCCAGCCGATGCTGAGCCATATCAATGTGGGCTGCGGTGAGGATATCTCGATCGCCGAACTGGCTGCACTGGTGGCCAAGATCACCGGGTTTACCGGGCGGATCACGCAGGATGTCAGCAAACCGGACGGCACCATGCGCAAGCTGATGGATGTATCCCGCCTGGCCGATATGGGATGGCGCGCGCGGATCGGGCTCGAAGACGGTATCCGTGAAACCTATGCATGGTTCCTGGATCAGGCGGACGCGGATCTGCGGGCCAAGTAACCGCCCGATCAAAGGGCCGGGCGGTTTGGCCGGTCAGAACCAGCGGCCAATTGCGGTGGCCGTTGGCGATATGATTGTCGCATCGTTTGAAATTGACAGGACCTTAAACGTTACTGTTGCCTCTGTCGGTGCGTCAAAGCCAACAAAACGGTTGGTCATGCTGCCGCTTCCACTGACAGCGACCGTGGTGCCGGTCGCAAAGGCGATAGGAAAATCCCAGGACGCCAAATTGCTGGTGAATAACGCACCGTCTGCAACCGTGCAGTCCATTGCCGGTAACGTGGCAGTACAAATCTGCGTTCCGTCCGCAAACCGGACGTAATCTCCATTGGCTGTGGTGCCACGTTCAATCACTGCACCCGTCGGAGTACCTGCGTTTTCGGCGACGGTTCCCAGCAGATTGCCCGGGCCGTATCCGTAGTCCGCGCGCATCAGGCGACCGGCCGTCGTGTCGTCGGCACTGGCCTGAACGGCGGCGCCACTGGCGGTTCCGGATGCGGGGTCAAAACTCAGCGCTTCGGTCCATGTGCCTCCGTCGAGCGAGACCTTGATGGATAAGCCGGTGTTTCCGGACAGTCCCAATTCAGCATGTCCCGTCCAGTTGGACTGAAACAGCAGGGATGCGGTGTCGCCTGCACTGGCCTTGTTGATCTTTAATTGATGCCCGTTTCCGTCATGGCTAAGCAGTGTCGCCGGGGACCGCACGGACAGGCGATTTGTGCTGTCGTACCCGGTGGCTACACCCACTCCATCCAGGTTTTGAGTCGCAACCGGAGGATCGATCCATGTGCCGCCATCCCAAATTTTCAGCTGACCGGCGCTTTCGTCCCATGCGCGCCATCCGGTGCCGGGCGCAATGAAATGCCAGGCGTTGTCCAGCCACGCCGCAAGCATCCCGGTCTGTCCCGTCCAATCACCTGTCGGGAATGCGCCCAATGCGTGAATCTCGCCTTGGTTCGGTACGGCGGGTGGGTTTATTGCGTTTGTCGAGGCTACACTTAACTGAACAATCATATCCAGCTGGCGCAGTGCCTCGTTATGGGTGACATGTTTCTGGGCTTGAGAAGGTTGCAGAAAAGGCAGGCTCAATCGGGGTGAGTTCTGTGACACGGGGCGTCCTCCTGTGGCTTTGGTCCGGCAATTGCGTTGCGCGCCACATTGCCGCGATGCACATGAACCTTGTCTGACCGGACCGGACGCCCGCGAAACCAAATACTAATATACTACGTTGTGGACAGGTCGGTGAAACAGCATCGCCTAAGATGAGATTTGCGTGCTGTACCTTGGTTGGCGGCCTAGATTAATGGATCGGACCCAACACCCGAAAAGCTACCTGAATGATTGGCGCGCTTCGATACACCCAAGCCGTCAGGCTTGGGGTGAAAGTCATGAGTTACCGAAAAGGAAACCAGCTATTGCGCGGCCTGCCCCGTCGCAACGATGTCATGCAGGTAATTGCTCAGATCATCGCGCAGGTCGTCGCGGGCAAGCGCAAAAGCGACCGTTGCCTGCAGGAACCCCGATTTGGATCCGCAGTCAAAACGCTGACCATCGAATTTATACCCAAATACCGGCACACCGTTTCCGATGTCCTCGGCAATCGCGTCTGTTAGCTGAATCTCGCCACCACTGCCTTTTTTCTTCTGGTTCAGATTGTACAGAACCGAGGGGCCAAGAACGTAGCGACCGATGGCGGCCAGATTCGAGGGGGCTTCGCCCGGCTTGGGTTTTTCGACCATACCGCGCGCGCGAACGACTTTGCCGATATTTTCGCACACATCCAGCACCCCGTAGGAACTGGTCTTGTCTGCCGGAACTTCCATGGCAGCAACCATGTTGCCGCCTGTTTCTTCATACGCTTCGATCATCTGCTGAAGGCAAGGCTTGTCGGCTGCGATAACGTCATCGGGAAGCATTACCGCAAATGGTTCATCTCCGATCAGACGACGCGCGCACCAGACCGCATGCCCCAGCCCCAGTGCTTTGTGCTGGCGGATATAGGCAATTGCCCCGCTTTCCATGTTGGTGGCATCCAGGGTTTCCAGCAGGTCGTCCTTACCTTTTGCCTTCAATTCCTGTTCCAGGACAAGGTTATGGTCAAAATAATCTTCAAGCGCAGATTTGCCGCGCGAAGTTACAAAAATGAATTCGGTGATGCCGGCTGCACGGGCTTCGTCAATGGCGTATTGCACCAGCGGGCGATCGACCAGGGTCATGATCTCTTTGGGAACCGATTTCGTCGCTGGCAGAAAGCGGGTACCTAGCCCTGCAACTGGGAAAATCGCCTTTGTGACCTTGCGTGCCATGCTACCTCTCAAAATAAATTCAGTCCCGGCTGGGTATGGTGAGGCCGGTCATTCCTATTAGGACGCAACGCCCGAACAATCAACGCTACCTGTGTCCTTAAACAATAACAGGTCAAAAAGTGCCATCTCGATGCGGTGGAGTCAAAGTTAACCACATTCTCCCGGCGCCTTTTTGCAGGCGCCGGGACAGGTCATCAGGTTTTCGCCATAATGACCTCTAGCGGGTCATGTTCGGCAACAAAGTGATCGGGTGCGATCTCGCTAAGCTGTGGAACATAGCTCGATTGGCCCGCGGATAGACGACTGGGAAGGAACCGCAATGCGGCTTTCGGATCCATGGGCGAGGGCAATTCTCCCGGCAATTTCAGACGTTGGCGGGAACGTTCTACATCCGGATCCGGGATCGGCACTGCCGAGATCAGTGACTTTGTATAAGGGTGAACCGGGTCCGAGCAGATTACCTCGCCATCGCCCAACTCGACGATTCGACCCAGATACAGGACCATGATTCGGTTCGATACCGCGCGTACCACCGAAAGATCGTGACTGATAAAGATCATCGAAAGGCCGAACTCTTGTTGCAGTTCTCGCAACAGTTCCACAATCTGAGCCTGAATGGACACGTCGAGCGCCGAAACCGCCTCATCACAGATGATCAATTTGGGCTTGTTGATCATCGCCCGGGCGATTCCCACTCGCTGGTTCTGCCCGCCAGATAGCTCATGCGGATAACGGTTGATCATGTTGGCTTTCAGGCCCACACGCTCCATCATCTCGGCGACCATTTCCTTGCGTTCGCGCTCGGTCAGATCAGGGCGATAGGTTTTCAACGGCTCGGCTATAGAGGCCGAAATCGTCATGCGCGGATCGAGGCTGGCCAGCGGGTCCTGGAACACGATCTGCAGGTCTTTGCGGTACTTGTTCAACTCGGCGCGTTTCAACCCGACGATAGGATGGCCCAGCCAGCTGACGTTGCCTGCACTTGGTTCGATCAGCTGCAACACGGCCCGGGCCAACGTGGATTTCCCGCAGCCCGACTCGCCGACCACACCCAGCGTTTCACCCTTGCGGATGTCGAAGCTGACGCCATCGACCGCTTTCAGCGGAACTTTATGCCCGAACAACCCGCCTTTGACATGGATCGGAAAGTGAACCTTGACGTCATCAACCTTGAGCAGCGGTTCCTCGACCTTTTCCAACGCTTTGGGTGCGTCACCGGCGTCGATCCGGGGCATCGCATCCAGCAGGGTACGGGTGTATTCGTGCTGAGGTGCGCGGAAAATTTCACGCGTGTCACCGGCCTCGACGAACTGGCCCAGACGCATTACCTGAATGCGGTCGCACATACGGGCGACAACACCCATGTCGTGGGTGATCAGGGCAATAGCGGTGCCTTCGTCCTTTTGCAGCCGTACCATCAGGTCCAGAATGTCTGCCTGCACGGTCACGTCGAGCGCGGTAGTCGGTTCGTCCGCGATCAGCAGCTTGGGATTGCACAGCATCGACATCGCGATCATCACCCGTTGGCGCATCCCGCCGGACAGTTCATGCGGGTACTGGTCCAGGCGCCGTTTGGCCTCGGGAATCCGCACGCGGTCCAGCCATTCCAGGCAACGCGCTCGCGCGGCCGAACCTTGCAGCCCTTCATGCACTTGCAGAACTTCGCGCATTTGCTGGCCGATCCGCAAATGCGGGGTCAGGGCGGTCAGCGGGTCCTGAAAGATCATGCCGACATCATCGCCACGGATCTTGTTCAGCTTGTTGATCGGCAGGTTCAGGATTTCGTTGCCGTTCAGCGTGGCAGATCCCAAGGCCCGCCCGGCAGGAGGCAACAATCCCATCGCGGCCATGAAGGTCTGGCTTTTGCCCGACCCGCTTTCGCCGACGATGCCCAGACATTCGCCGGGGTTGATGTCGAAGCTGATGCCTTTGACGGCCTCGACCACGCCATCGGGGGTATCGAATTGGACGCTCAGGTCCTTAACGGAGAACAGAGACATATCAGCGATCCTTCGGGTCCAGAGCGTCACGCAATCCATCGCCGATGAAGAACATCGAGATGATGATGGCGACATAGAATGTCAGGGGGTACATCAGCTGCCACAGGGTTCCGTAGGCCATCGTTCCTGCCCCTTCGGCGATCAGACGGCCGAGCGACGTGTACGGCTCCGAAATGCCAAGGCCCAGGAATGAGATGAAACTCTCGATGAGGATCATTTCAGGCACCAGAAGCGAGGCATATACGATCACCACGCCCAACAGGTTGGGTAAGATATGGCGGTACATGATGGTGAATTCGCTGACACCGGCGGCGCGGGCGGCCTCGATGAACTCGCGGTTTTTCAGGGTCAGAGTCTGGCCGCGCACGATCCGCGCCATGGTCAGCCAGCCGACCGCGCCCAGGGCGATGAACAGCGTAACGAACGACCGTCCGGCCACCACCAGCAACAGGATGATGATCAGTGTCGTCGGTATCGCCAGCATGATATCGACGAAACGCATCATCAGACTGTCAGTGCGTCCGCCGATATAACCTGCGGCAATGCCATAGCAGGTGCCGACGATCAGCGCCGTCGCGGCGCCGATCAGGCCCACCAGCAGCGAGATTGTCGTTGCCTGAATGACCCGGCTGTAGAGGTCACGCCCCAGGTCGTCGACACCGAAAAAGTGTCCGGTTTCGACAGACGGCATCCCCATGCCGCGCACGTCGCCCATGACGTTCCAGTCAATCTCCTCGTTGGTCCATACGGCGAAATAGGGGCCAACAATAGTGAACAGAACGATCAGGCCCAATATAAGTACGCTGGCCATTGCGGCCTTGTTGCGGACAAACCGCATCCGCGCGTCCTGCCACAGCGAACGCCCCTGAATGGCTGTGTAATCGGTGATGTCTTCGGCCAGGTGGGCGGCTTTTTGAGATTTTCCAAGCATTGCCAGCCCCTCAGTAACGGATTTTCGGATCGAACCAGGCATAAGCCAGGTCGGTCAACAGGTTCACGATAACGGTCAGCGCGCCATAAAGGATGGTGACACCCAACAGCACGGCATAGTCTCTCGACAGGGCCGAGCCGACGTAAGCCTGACCCAAACCACCGGTCGAGAAATAGATGTCTACGAATACCGAACCAGTCAGAACGTAGACGAAAACCGGTCCCAGATAGGACACCACCGGCAGCAGCGTGGGTTTCAGCGCGTGGCGCCAGATCACGGTGCGGGTCGGCAGCCCCTTAGCTCGGGCGGTGCGGATGAAGTTCGAGTTCAGCACCTCGAGCATCGACGACCGGGTGATCCGCGCGATGGACCCCATGTAGGACGTCGCCAGGGCGATTACCGGCATGACCAGATATTGCCATTGACCACCATTCCAGCCGCCGCCCGGCAGCCAGCCCAGCCACAGCGTGAAGGTCAGGATCAGGATCGGGCCCATGATGAAGTTCGGGAGCGCTTGCGCCGCGATCCCCAGACCGACGGCGAAATAGTCGATCCAGCTGTTATGTTTGATCGCGGCGGCTATGCCGAGTGCTACACCGATGGACGTGGCGACCAGAAACGACAGCGAGCCGTAGGTCAGCGAGATCGGGAAGCCCTGCGCGATGATGTCATTCACATCCCGGTCCTTGAACTTGAAGGACGGACCGAAATCGAAATGCACGACGATGTTGTAGAGGTAGTCCCACAGCTGCTTCCACAGCGGCTGGTCCAGCCCGTAGCGTGCCTCGATATTGGCCAGAACCGCAGGCGGCAGAGGCCGTTCTGAGGTGAAGGGCCCGCCAGGCGCGTAGTGCATTAAAAAGAAACAGGCGACGATCAGCAACAGGATCGTCGGTATGGCGACCAGTAGTCGCCTTAGGCTATAGGCAAGCATTTCATGCCCCCATGTTTATTGGCCCTGCCCCGGGCGGTCCCGGGGCAGGGCGCGGTTCAAAGACGATTACTCGGCGCGCTTGTAGAGGTTCTTCGAGTACCAGTTCTGCTCGACGTTATCGATGGGCCAGTTCCCAACGTCGCTGTCCATCATGTAGACGCCAGCATAGTGGTAGATCGGAATAACCGGAGTTTCCTGCGCAATGATACGTTCAACCTCAGTGTACAGAGGTGCCGGATCGTCGGCAGTTTTGGCTTCGGTCAGCAGTTCGTCGACACGGGCGTTGGCGTATTTGCCGTCGTTATAGCCCGACTGCGATTGCAGCAAGTCAAGGAAGGTGGACGCCTCGTTGTAGTCGCCGCACCATGCGCCACGGGCCAGATCAAAGTTCTGGTTGCCGCGCTCTTCCAGGAACACTTTCCATTCCATGTTGGCCAGCTCGACATTCACGCCCAGCTTCTGTTTCCACATCTGGCTCAGTGCAACGGCGACCTTTTTGTGGTCTTCGTTGGTGTTGTAGACCATCTCAAAGCTCAGTGGATTGTCCGGGCCAAATCCCGCGCCTGCCAGCAATTCCTTGGCCAGTTCATCCCGTTCGGCCTGGGTCATCGAGGCCATTTCAACTTCGGGCACGGTAAACCCTGCGGTCGCTTCGGGCGCGAAGGTGTAGGCTTGCGGCTGGCCGCCCGCCATCACTTTTTCGGTAATGATCTCACGATCTACTGCCAGCGACAGGGCTTGACGGACATTGGGGTCTTTGAAGGCTTCGGGGCCGCCATCGGACAGATTGAACGTGTAATAGTAGTTACACAGGCGCGGGAAGCTGATCGCTTCTTCAGGGTGTTCCTGGCTCAGACGCGGGAACTGACCTGCGGGAACTTCAGTGCGGTCCAGCTCACCGGCGAGGTAGCGGGTCAGGGCAACGTTCTCGTCGTTGATGATCAGAGCAACCACTTTGTCGAGAATGGTGTTTTCGTTGTCCCAATACATTTCGTTGCGCTCACGAACCGAACGTTCCTGCGGCACATGCTCAGTCAGGATGTAGGCGCCGTTCGAGACGATGTTTTCAGGGCGGGTCCAGGCGTCGCCATGTTCCTCGATCACTTTCTGCGGGGCAGGGAAGGTGGTCGAGTGCGTGGTCATCTGCGGGAAGTACGGCAGCGGCGCGCTCAGCGTGACTTCCAGCGTGTGATCGTCGATGGCTTTGACGCCAAGTTCGTCAATCGACTTGTCCCCGGCAATGATCTCGGCAGCGTTCTGGATCGACATCAGTTCCATGAACCAGGCATAGGGCGAGGACAGTTCTGGATCGACAGCGCGTTTCCAGGCATAAACAAAATCACCTGCAGTGACCGGGTCGCCATTGGACCATTTTGCGTTGTCGCGCAGGGTGAAAGTATAGACGTCCTTGGTGTCATTGGCGGTGTAGCCAGTGGCAACGCCGGGAACCAGATTGCCATCTTCGTCCTGGTTCATCAGACCTTCGAAAAGGTCGCGGGTAATTTCCGCGCCGTATGTGTCTTCTACAACCTGCGGGTCGACCGAGCTGTGCTCGTCTCCAAGGCGATAGATGAAGGTCTGGTCATCCGCCAGCGCTTCGCCGGTTTCCGGATGGGTGCCGGCAGCAAAGGCTGCACCGGTGATCATGGTCGAAGTCAGTAGACCCGCCAGAGACGTCCGAATGTACTTGTTCATGTTTTTCAACTCCCGTTTTTTTGGCGGCAAGGCACGCACATCCTTTCAGGATGGTTGCTGGCCACCATGTTTGTCCGACCCAGAGAGACCGGGACTGGTTCGAATTTTGCTTTGTCAGATCGCAATGAACACCGCGTCGCAGTCTTTCGGTTTGCAGTCGGGAACGTGTTTGCAAAAGTTGCCTTTCACTGTCGCCGAACGTGGCACTATTTAAAAAAATGTTAAAGCCTTTGCCTACAATTTGGGCAACCAGAGGCGGATTGTGAATGAAACAGGGACTGTACCGGAAATATAATAATGAAACCCGACGGCTTCTTGACATTTTTGTGAAGGGGGCAGTCGTGTGCTCGTCCGCAATGCTCTGGTTGGAGCCGATTTTGACGTCGGGTCCAGCGCGAATCGCTAGCGGATCAGGTCCGTTTTCATACGAGCTTCGGGGAAGCAGGTTGGCGCGCGGCCCGCTGTCTGCTGCCATCGGCCGATCGAACGGCGCGTTTTGAATCCCGGCAATCCGTCCGCGCCTCCGACATCGTGGCCTTTCTGTTCAAGAGCGCGCTGCATGGCTGCGACATCGGACCGATACAGATTGCCGACTTTGCCCCAGCGCCCTGTAAAGTTTCCGACACCGTATTGAATGCGGTCGCCGACATGGCCCACGAACAGAGCGTAGAGATCGCTTTTGTTGTAGTCCTTGAGGACATAGAAATTTGGCGTCACAAGGAAAGCGGGTCCGTTTCGGCCCGCAGGCATCATCAGGTATCCTTCACCGGCCAGTTCATGTTTCGGAAAAGGCTTGCCCGAAACCCGGGTAATCCCAATCGCTGCCCAGTCCTGAACTGGCTTACCTTGATCCGGGCCCTCCAGCGCACAGGAAACCGAGGCCGGGACCGTGACTTCGAAGCCCCAGTCGCGCCCGGTGATCCAGCCATGTTGGGCAAGGAAGTTTCCGATGGACGCGATTGTATCCTCGGCTGAACCCCAGATATCGGATCGCCCGTCACCGCTCCCGTCCGCTGCATAGGTCAGAAAGTTCGAAGGCATGAACTGTGGCTGACCAAGCGCCCCGGCCCAACTGCTTTTCAATGTGCCCGGTGGCGCGTGGCCTGACTCGGCAATTTGCAGAGCGGCAATAAGTTCGCCGGTAAAGTAATCCGCACGAGCGCTCATGAAACCCTTGGTTCCCAGCACTTGAAATGCATCGTGACGAATGGGAACCTGACCGTAACCGCTCTCACGTCCCCAGATGGCCAATATGATACGTCCGGGAACTCCTGTTTCGGCCTCGACACGTGACAGCACCGCCGCGTGCCGACGCGCCATCTGGCGACCCACAGATGTGGCCCCCTGAACCGAACCTGCATTGAAGTAGCGACCAGGCGAGCCAAACTCAGCCTGTTTTTGCTGTTTTGGAGTTTGCGCCGAACTGCCCGGCGGAATCAGATCCGGCAGCTTCCAGTTCAGGGTAACCCCTTCAAAAGCTTGTCGCATGGTGCGGCGAGAGACGCCTTTGGCTTTCGCCAGCGGCCAGACAGTATCCTGTAGCCAGTTCTGAAATTGCCGTTCGACAGCCGCACGATCCTGTGCTGCAACGCTTGAAGACAGGCACCAGAGACTGAGGGTGAAAATGATCCAACGCATTACCAAAATGTCTCACCTGACCGTGAATGCAAGTCAACTGCAACGTCGGCTTCCTTTTGCATGTGCCTAACGCCAAGGGTGTTCATGTGTGGTGTGCGAAAATCATTAGTTTCGGAAAATCCTTGAGAAATCCCGTGACTCTGCCGATAGTTGGCCGGAGGCAAAGGGAGAAGAGGACAATCAGGCGTGGCCCCACTCAAACCCTTATCTGTGTTATTGGCGGTTCCGGCAGCGGTCGCGATCATTGCGGCATCGACGCAGATGGCATGGGCGAGCGACAGTTTCATGGATCCACAGGGCCCGATCGCGGCCGTCCAGAAAACCCACCTTTTGCGTGCAACTGTGCTGATCCTGGTCGCGGTAATCCCTGTGTTGGTTTTGGTGCCCCTGATTGCCTTGCGTTACCGGCGACGCAAAGGGGCCGATGCCGCCTACCGGCCCAAATGGGATTTCTCCGCCGGTCTGGAATTCGTGATGTGGGGCGTGCCGGTCGTGATCGTGGCGCTTTTGTCATTCTATCTTTGGAAGGCAACGCACCGGTTGGACCCCTACGCAACCCGCTTTGGTGAAACGCCTGCGCTGAACGTTCAGGTTGTCGGTCTTGATTGGAAATGGCTGTTCATTTACCCCGATCTGGGTATCGCAAGTGTCGGAGAGTTGGGGCTACCGGTTAAACAACAGGTCGCGATGACGCTGACCACGGACACCGTGATGCAATCCTTCATGATCCCTGCCTTGGCTGGTCAGATTTACGCCATGCCTGGTATGACGACGCAACTGCACCTCGTGGCGGATACGCCCGAGACAATGCAGGGTGAGAATACGCAGTACAATGGCCGCGGCTTCACCAAACAGAAATTCGAAACACTGGCGATGCAGCCCGAAGATTTCAACGCCTGGGTTGAAGGCGTGCGCACCAACGGCATTCCGCTGGACCCGGATACCTATCGCGCATTGGCCATGCGCACTGACCGGGATGAGGTTCAGGCCGCGCTGGGTACTGAGCAAATGCCAGACACCGCTTTGTATTTCACTTTAGAGGATGGCGATCTGTTTCAGTCCATTCTGCATCGGTACCACGGCGGAGAACCATTGCCCATTGATCAGCAACCCGGAACCATTGCATTCGGGCAGGAGGCCTCGCAATGACCACCACCGAATCCGGTTTCTTCGGCCGCCTGAACTGGGACGCCTTCCCAATTGTAGGCCTGATCCAGACGCCCAACGCCAATGAGATCGTTGCAAATTCTGCCGCCGCCATTGTGATCATAGGTGTCATCGCCGTGGTCGGTTCGTTGACGTGGTTTCGCCTATGGGGGCTGTTGTGGCGCAACTGGCTGACCAGCGCCGATCACAAGAAGATCGGCATTATGTACATTGTATTTGCCATCGTCATGCTGGCGCGTGGCGTGCTGGAAGGCGTGGTCATGCGCGCCCAGCAGGCGGCTGGGCCGGGTGACGGTTTCCTTGAGGCCGAGCATTTTGCCGAGCTGTTCAGCACCCACGGAACGATCATGATCTTCTTCGTTGCGGTGCCCTTTGTATTTGGCCTGGCAAATTTCCTTGTCCCACTGATGATTGGTGCACGCGATGTGGCTTTCCCGGTAATGAACCAGATCAGTCTGGGTCTGACCGTTTCGGCCGGGATGATGCTGATGGTGTCATTGTTGGTCGGAGAATTCTCGACCGGCGGATGGACGGCCTATCCGCCTTATACCGGTGCCGCGTTCAATCCCGGTGTCGGACCGGACTACTGGATCTGGGCCATCGTCGTCTCAGGCATCGGCACGACCCTGACCGGCATCAACTTTGCCGTCACGATCTACAAACTGCGTGCGCCGGGAATGAAATTTATGCGGTTGCCCATGTATTGCTGGACAATCATTTGCAGTTCGATCCTGATCATCTTTGCCATGCCGCCTCTGGGCGTTGCGGCGCTGCTGTTGGCCGCCGACCGCTATCTGGATTTCCATTTCTTCACCAATGATCTCGGCGGCAACATGATGAACTATGCCAATCTGTTCTGGCTGTTCGGCCACCCCGAGGTCTACCTGCTGGTGCTTCCGGCCTATGGCATTTATTCCGAGGTTTTCTCAACGTTCTCGGCCAAGCGCCTTTATGGTTACAACTCGCTGGTCATCGCCACGATGTCGATTGCGGTACTGTCCTTTACCGTCTGGTTGCACCACTTCTTCACCATGGGCCAAAGCGCGTTGATCAACGCGGTCTTCGGCATTGCCACAATGCTGATTGCAATCCCGACCGGCGTGAAGGTCTATGACTGGATGGCGACACTGTTCCGGGGTCGGATCCGGTTTTCGGTACCCATGCTCTATGGATTGGCCTTCCTGATGCTGTTCGTCATCGGAGGGTTGTCCGGAGTGATCCTCGCCAATCCAACGGTCGATTATCAGGTTCACAACACCCTGTTTCTGGTCGCCCACTTCCACAACGTACTGTTGCCGGGCGTGCTGTTCGGTCTGCTGGCCGGGTACAATTACTGGTTTCCCAAGGCTTTCGGCTTCCGCCTGAACGAGTTCTGGGGCCGGGTCACAGTTGCGCTGTGGACGGTCGGTTTCATGCTTACCTTCCTGCCGCTGTATTTTGTCGGTCTAATGGGAATGCCGCGCCGGTCTTTCAGCTGGGAAGATCCGAGTTTTCATCCCTACATGATCATCGCCGTCCTGGGTGCTTTGGTAATATTGGCTGCTCTGTTGTCGGTGATTGTCCAGTTGTGGGTCAGCATTCGCGACCGCGAAAAGACCCGGGTTCCGGTTGGGGATCCGTGGGACGCGCATACGCTGGAGTGGTCAATTCCGGCACCGCCGCCACCCTACAACTTTGCCATCATCCCGAAAGTGACGGACCGGGATAATTTTGCTGCCGCCAAAGAACGTGGGGAAGCCTACCCGACACCGGACGCATACGAGGACATCACAATGCCGCGCAATACCGGGATCGGGTTCATGCTGTGCGTACTCAGTGGCGTCTGGATGTTCGCGCTGGTCTGGTGGATCTGGTGGCTCGCGGCACTGATGACCGTTCTCATGTTGCTGTCGTTCATCCTCTGGACCTTCAGAATCGATACCGAAGAAGTCATCCCCGCCGCGGAAGTGCGTAAGCGGCACGAAGCCTGGCTTGATCTGGTTCACAATGCGACACCCGTTGACCGTGACTATGAAAGCGCTCCGGAAAACCGCGGCCTCGCACGCCCAGATCTGGAGGCCGCCACTTGAAGCGCGCGCCGACACACAGCTACCCGGGGCTTAACCTCGGTCGGCGGCATGCCAGCGCCGACAAGGCCAGTCAGGTCGTCACCTTTGGCTTCTGGGTCTTTCTGATGAGCGATCTGGTCTATTTCGGCCTGATGTTCGCCATCTATATTACCATGATCGACGCGCAGGCAGGCGGACCGGGCCCGCATGAGCTGTTTGACCTGAAGAGCATTTTTGCGCAAACGATGATCCTGTTGACCAGCAGCCTCACAGTGGGGTTGGCGATGCTGGCCCTGAAATACAATCTGCCACGAATACGGATCGTGCTGTGGTTCTGTGTGACGCTTGTGTTGGGGCTCAGTTTTCTGGTGCTGGAAATCCGCGATTTCATCGCAATGGCGGAGCAGGGCGGGATACCGCAGCGCAGTGGATTCCTTTCAGCGTTTTATGGTCTTGTACCGTTGCATGGGCTTCATGTCGCGGCCGGTTGTTTATGGTTGATTGTGCTGGGCATCCAGTTGCGTGTGTTCGGCCTGACCGATTTGCTGATGTCGCGCGTGGTGCGGCTTGCCCTGTTCTGGCACTTCCTTGACCTGATCTGGATCGGCATCATTACCATCGTTTATTTCGGAGGCCTGACCTATGGATAAGCGCAGTGAGATGCATCGGCGAGAGCGCCGCCGTTATGTGATCGGTTATGGCGGGTCGCTTCTGCTGACGTTGGCGGTATTTCTGATCGCCTACAAATACGGGATCGAAACCAAGGGCGTGTATCTATCCATCTGTCTGCTGGGGCTGGCTCAATTGATCGTTCAGTTGGTCTATTTCCTGCATATCGACCGGCGCCGCAGCAGCCGTGAAGACCTTGACCTTGTTTTGTTTTCGACACTTGTTCTGCTGATTATTATCCTTGGAACAGTTTGGATCATGGGTAATCTGGCGGTGCGAATGCACACTTTCCCAATGTGATGAAGAATCCGCATGAACGGTAACGGACCTCACCCATGAAATCTCTGAAAACTGTAGCTGTTGTCGTGATGTTGGGTGCAATCGCAGCTGGCCTGTTGCTGTATTGGCGCCATGAAGAGCGCTATCCGACGACCAAAGACGCTTATGTGGGCGCGAATATCATTTACGTGGCAGCACAGGTGACTGGTCAGGTCGCCGAGGTCCCGATCACCGAGAACCAGCAGATCAAGACCGGTGATCTGCTGTTCACAATTGACGACACGCAATTCAAGGCATCGGTGGACCAGGCCCAGGCCGATCTGGACAGTTCAATGCAACAGGCGCAAGCCTATTCCACCCAGATCACGGCGGCTGAGGCGGCCGTCGAGTCCACCCAGTCGGCATTCAATACAGCAAAAAGCAATTTTGAACGTACAAAGGCGCTGTTTTCAGATGGAGATGTCGCGCAGGTTTCACTGGATCAGGCGACCACGGAATTCGCGCAGGCCTCGGCCCGGTTGACCACCAGCCAGTCCGCCCTGTTGGCGCTGCAAAGTGGGCTGGCCGCAAAGCAGGACGATGTCCTCTCAGCCCGCGCCCAGCTTGAGATTGCGCAGGCGGATCTGGATTGGACTAATGTCTATGCAATGGCGGATGGCTGGATTGCCAACCTGACTCTGCGCCCCGGGTCGGCGGTGGCTGCAAATGCTCCGCAGTTTTCAATCGTCGAATCCTCGGATTGGTGGGTAGACGCGAACTTCAAGGAAACCTCCTTGCCGCGCATCCGTCCGGGCCAACCGGTGAAAGTTCAGGTCGATATGCTTCCGGGGACGACCCTGACCGGCAAAGTGGCATCAATTGGGCGCGGGTCCGGAGATACGTTCTCGCTGTTGCCGTCCGAGAACGCCAGTGGCAACTGGGTCAAGGTTACACGCCGTTTTCCCGTTCGCATCGAACTCGATCCAACCGACGCACCACTGCGCGTGGGAGGCAGTAGTAAAGTAACGGTGGATACGACAGTAGATCAGGCCGGGAAATGAAAGCTTCGGCGGCAGGCCGCGTCAATCCGGTGATTGTCATCGCCGTAGTCCTCAGCGCCATTCTCGAGGTGCTGGACAGTACGATCGTCAACGTTGCACTGCCTCATATTCAGGCCGCATTCGGCGCGACAACAGATCAGGCAACGTGGATACTGACCAGCTACATAGTTTCGGCTGTAGTGATCATGCCATTAACCGGCTTTGTCGCCCGCCGGGTCGGGCGGCGCAGGCTGATCCTGACCGCCATTACTGGTTTCACCACCATGTCCGTCATGTGCGGCCTGTCCTGGAGTCTGGAGACCATAGTCATCTTTCGCCTGGCCCAGGGCATGTTCGGAGCCTTCCTTATTCCATTGTCGCAATCCATTCTGTTCGACGCGTTCCCACGTGAAAAACGCGGGCAGGCAATGGCTGTATTCGGCCTTGGCGTAGTGGTTGCGCCGGTTTTGGGGCCGACAATCGGGGCGATCCTGACAGAGTATTTCTCGTGGCGGATGGTGTTCTTCGTCAACTTGCCGGTGGCCGCCATGGCGTTGTTGCTGCTGGCCGGAGAGTTGCCGGATGACGAAACCGAAGAGGTCCGGATTGACTGGACGGGGCTGGCGCTGTTGGCCATCGGGATCGGTTGTTTGCAATTCGTACTGGATCAGGGCGAGACCAAGGACTGGCTGTCGTCGCGTGTCATTCAGGTGGCGGTGATCGCCTCTGTACTGGGTGCGCTTGGGTTCGTTTTTCACGCGCTGACTACAAAACAGCCGGTCGTCGACCTGCGCTTGTTTGCGGATCGCAATTTTGCTTTGTGCAATCTGGTCATTGCGGGTTTCGCCATCTCGCTGTTTGGCGGCATCGCAATCTTGCCAACCTTTGTGCAAAATCTGCTGGACTATCCCGTCATCGAGTCTGGCCACCTGTTTATCCCGCGCGGTATCGCTGCGGGAATCTCGATGGTTGGCACGGGGGCCGTTTTGGTAACGCGATTTGATCCTCGGGTGCTTGCAGGGGTGGGCATGTTGTTGACAGCCGTGAGTAATTTCATGCTGGGGGCATTGAATATGAATGCCGGGTTCTGGCAATTGGCTTGGCCAGGGGCCGTTAGCGGCCTGGGCATGGGGCTGGTATTTGTGCCCATGTCGATCCTTGCCTTCGAAAGTATTTCAAAGTCCCGGCAGGATGAAGCCTCGGGTCTGTTCAACGTAACCCGGCAGCTTGGGTCATCGGTCGGAATTTCACTGGTGGGAACGTGGATCGTGCGCGGGCTACAGACAAACACGGCTGTGCTTAGCCAAAACGTGACACCGTACAACCCCGCAGCGCAAGCTTATCTGCAGCCGCTTGGCCTGACACCTGATAGTGCGCAAGGGGCAGCCATTCTGGGGCAGGAAATCGCCAGTCAGGCAGAGCTTATTTCCTATCTGACTGTTTTCAACAATCTGGGTTTGCTGGCTTTGGCGACGATACCGTTTTTATTCTTTTGCAAGGCGCCCAAACCTGGAGCGCAGGCGCCTGTGCCCGCGCATTAGCGCATCAGGACAAGACCCAGCCATAACGCCGCCCAACACAAAACTAGGCTTAGCAGGATATTCCCTGCGGCCAGCGCAATCGAGCGTTCTCGTCTCAACTCCAGCGATTGATAGGCAAAACTGGAAAATGTGGTGAACCCACCGCAAAAACCAAAGACCAGCCGCTTTTCTTCTTCGCCCATCTCGACGGGTCCGCCCAGGTATCCGATCCACAACCCTAACAGCAAACTGCCCAGTATGTTGACGACCAGCGTTGATAAGGGGAGATCATGAGTGATCCGCAACGCCATCCAATGGCGTAGCACCGCGCCCAGACCACCGCCCAGACCGAACATGGCGTGCAGATACAGTTCGCTCATTTCGGTGGTCTCCGCAGGTGAATCCGCCGTCCGATAGCTTCGCCCGCAATGGCAGCAGCGAGGCCAAAGACAATTTCCAGCGTGGCGGCGGAAACCGCGCTCCAGAGGTTGTTCTCTGCCATACGCTCGAGTTCAGCGGCAAAGGAGGAAAAGGTCGATAGACCGCCGCAAAACCCAACGCCACCCAAATGCAGTATGTGCGCATGAACGCGATGCCGAATGGAATAGAGCCAGCCGAGTATGAAACACGCTGCGACATTGATGCCGAATGTGGCTGTCAGTATGGGTGCGCCGGGGATTTGCGCCGCGAACCCCTCGCGCAGCAGCGATCCTGCAGCGCCGCCTACAAATACGGCCAGGAACATGACAGCAGTGGTCCGGACTGCGGGTCGAGTCTGTGTCACGGCCGATGATCCTGCCCAAGTTTGCCTTTCCTTGGGCATACAATTTGCCGCTTGACGGATCAACCTGGGCCAAACCCGGTAATTGCTTCACAAATTCATCCGATCTCGTGATGTCGGGCACAAACGCTTGCAATCAAAAGTCGATTTGTTCCACGGTTGCCGAATGAAACCCTGTCTTTTCAGGTCTGGTGGGCAACACGTTGGGAGAGCACGAATGATTGTACGCAGACTCTATTACATCCTGAGTTACGTCTGCCTGCCGCTGACCTTGCTGTGGGGGTATTTCTGGCCGCCTGCTTATTGGTTGCTGGTTCTTCTGATCCCATACGCCCTGATCGGCCTGTATGACATGCTGACCACAAAGCACAACGTGCTGAACAATTATCCGGTGCTGGGTCATTTCCGGTACATGCTGGAATTTGTCAGCCCGGAAATCCGGCAGTATTTCGTGGAAACCAACGAAAGCGGACGCCCATTCAACCGAATCACGCGCGCGCTTGTCTATTCCCGAGCGAAGGGGCAGGTCGATACCCAGCCCTTCGGCACCCAATACGATATCATGACCGTAGGTTACCACCGCGCGAACCACTCGCTTGCACCCAAGGACGTGTCCGAAAGCGAAGAACGGGTCACTTTGGGTGGTCCTCAATGTTCAAAGCCTTACAGCGCCTCGCGCCTGAACGTGTCCGCCATGAGTTTTGGTGCGCTTAGCGCCAATGCGATCCGGGCACTGAATGGCGGGGCCAGGGACGGCGGTTTTGCGCATAACACCGGCGAGGGCGGTCTTTCCCCGCACCATCTGGCCGAAGGCGGCGATATCATCTGGCAGATCGGTACCGGCTATTTCGGGTGCCGCACGCCCGAGGGTGGGTTCGACAAGGACAAGTTCGCCGAAAAGGCCAGGAAAGAAGTGGTCAAGGCGATCGAGATCAAGCTGTCGCAAGGCGCCAAGCCCTCGCATGGCGGTGTTCTGCCTGCGGCCAAGGTGGACAAGGAGATTGCGGGAATCCGTGGCGTCCCGGAACACCAAGACGTCATTTCGCCGCCCATCCATTCGGCTTTCGAAGGTCCTACCGGCCTTATGCATTTCGTGCGGCATTTGCGAGAGATGTCGGATGGCAAACCCGTCGGGTTCAAACTGTGCATTGGCAGACGGTCCGAGTTCATGGCGATCTGCAAAGCGATGTTGGAAACGGGTATCCTGCCTGATTTCATCACAATTGATGGCGCAGAAGGGGGTACCGGTGCGGCCCCGGTCGAATTCACCAACCGATTGGGCATGCCACTGAACGAGGCCCTGATCTTCGTCAATAATTGTCTGCGCGGTGTGGGGCTGCGCGACAAAATCCGAATTATCTGTTCAGGAAAGGTCGCTACCGGTTATGACATGGTCGAGAAGATTGCTCTTGGCGCCGACATGTGCAACGCGGCGAGGGCGATGATGTTCTCCGTCGGTTGCATTCAGGCCCTGCAATGCAACACGAACCGCTGTCCCTCGGGCGTGGCCACGCAGGATCCGATTCGTGGCCGGGCTGTGCACGTGCCGCAAAAGCGCAAAAGGGTGCATCGGTTCCACGACGCCACTCTGGAAAGCTTTCGTGAGCTTCTTGGTGCCATGGGTAAAGAAAAGGTTTCGGAGCTGCGCCCTGCCGATATCCGCCGCCGCACGGCGGATGAGCGTGAACTGTCATATGCGGAGCTCTACACCTTTATCGATGAGGGCGTTCTGCTGACAGAGGCAATCCCCGAAGGCTTTGCAGAAGATTGGGAATTGGCTTCAGCAGAACGATTCTGATTTTATTTTCGTGCTTCGCAAAGGATCGACCTTTTTGATCCGTCTTACACACTGTGATGCGAATGACTACATCGGACGAAGAATTGGCAAAGGCCGCTGCAGAGGGGGATGCTGAGGCATTCGCGATCCTTCTGCAGCGACACTACGACAGGGTTTTTCGTCTGGCCTTCCGGATGACCGGGCGCGCCGATCAGGCCGAGGATCTGACGCAGGACATTTGCGCCGCCTTGCCCGCCAAAATCTCCGGGTTTCGCGCGCAGGCGAAGTTCACCACCTGGCTGTATCGTGTGGTTGTCAACGCCGCCGAAGATGCGCGTCGTCGCCAGGCCAGCCACAGCAGGGCCGCTGTGGGGTGGGGTGATTTTGAACAAATGCGCCGCGCCGAAGCGAGCGAAACGGCTGAAGCGGTGGATTGGTTGCAGCGCGCCATGCGGTCCTTGCCCCAGGAGTTGCAGGATACGCTGGCCCTGACTCTGGAAGACGAGATGACCCATGCCGAAGCCGCCGAGGTGCTGGGTGTCTCTGAGGGCACCGTGTCCTGGCGGATGTCGGATATCCGGAAACGCCTGCGCGCCTTGCGGCAAGAGGAGCTGGCACCATGACAGACGATCTTGAAAAGCTGAAGACGCTGATGGACGCCGCGACGCCGACACCCGATGCGCAGCGGAGGGCCGAAAATCTGGAACAGTCGCAGAAAATTTTCGTGCGCGCCCAAGGATCGGGCTCTGCGATTCGTCTGACTGACAAGCGAGGCCTGAAGGCCCGCCTGACAGAAGGAGCGAAATCCATGTTGAATGCCCTCTCGCACCGCGGTGCCCTGACCGCGACAACCGCAATTGCCGCCGTGGCGCTCGTCGTGATCTTGCCGCAGACGCGGGATTACATTGTCAATCCGACGGGCCGAACCGAAAGCCAACTGATAGACACTGAACACGACTTAAACCAGGAAGAAACAGTGACCGCTTTGCCGGAGGCCGCTACTCCGGAACCGCAAGAGCAGTTTGCAGACGCCATTTCCACTGCGCCGCAATCGCCAGCCCGAGAACGTGAGACGAGCAAACAACGAACCAGTGGTTTGGGCGCGACACTGGAATCCGGAATTGCAGGCGGAACTTTGTATGAGGTAGCCCCTTCGATAGCACCAGCTCCGGTTCCGCGCGATTTGAGAATAGCCCCAGAGGCGGACACTGAAGCCTTTGCCAACGCCGACACCAATCCTCTGAAAGTCACAATCGAAGACCCGGTGTCGACTTTTTCAATTGACGTAGACACGGCCTCGTACTCAGTAATCCGATCCTCACTGATGCGCGGTCGGTTGCCGCCGAAAGATGCGGTGCGGGTCGAAGAGATGGTGAACTATTTCCCTTATTCCTATCCCACGCCCGAAGAGGGCGCGCCGTTCCGTCCCACGATCACCGTAACGCCGACGCCGTGGAACGAAGACACACAGCTTGTCCATATCGGTATTCAGGGCGCACTGCCGCAGATCGAGGATCGCCCGCCGCTGAACCTCGTCTTTCTGATCGACACGTCGGGGTCCATGCAGGATGTGAATAAGCTGCCGCTGCTGAAACAATCCTTCCGTCTCTTACTGTCCGAGTTGCGGCCCGAGGATCAGGTTTCAATTGTCACTTATGCAGGCAGCGCCGGACAGGTGCTGGAACCTACGGCGGCCTCAGATCGAAACAAGATCCTGACCGCCCTGGACCAATTGGAGGCGGGCGGATCGACCGCCGGGCAGGCGGGATTGCAGCAGGCCTATCAGGTGGCCGATAGCATGGCTGAGGACGGCGAAGTGACGCGCGTGATCCTGGCCACGGATGGGGATTTCAATGTCGGTCTCTCCGATCCTGATACTCTGAAGGACTTCATTGCCCGCAAACGCGACAGTGGCACCTTCCTAAGTGTTCTGGGCTTTGGCCGGGGCAATCTCGATGACGCAACCATGCAGGCACTGGCGCAGAACGGGAACGGGCAGGCGTCCTATATCGATACGCTGGGCGAGGCACGCAAAGTTCTGGTCGATCAACTGACCGGAGCGCTGTTCCCGATTGCTAATGACGTGAAGATCCAGGTTGAGTTCAATCCGGTTCAAATTGCCGAATATCGTCTGATCGGATATGAAACCCGCGCGTTGCGGAGAGAAGATTTCTCGAATGACAAGGTGGATGCTGGTGACATCGGCGCAGGTCATACCGTGACGGCAATATACGAAGTCACGCCCGTTGGATCCGATGCAATCCGAAACGGCCCGTTGCGCTATACCGAGCAGCTGGCGTCCGAAGGATCGGAAGAAATTGGGTATTTCAAACTGCGTTTCAAAACGCCCGGTGCGACTGAAAGTCAGTTGATTGAAGAGCCAATCCTACCGGGGCAAGGTGTTGCTTCGGACGATGTGCGTTTTTCATACTCTATCGCCGGCTTTGGGCAATTGCTGCGCGGTGGTGAATATCTGGGATCTTGGTCCTATGAGGACGCGATCGAGCTTGCCAATTCATCGAAAGGCACTGACCCTTTCGGATACCGCGCGGAAGCGGTCACATTGATGCGTCTCGCCGAGACTCTGGTCCAATAGGCTTGACCAGCGGGCCCGGCTATCCGGCTGCGCCCGCTTTCCTTTCAAAACTGTCTGGGATTATTGGCGGCGTGGGTATTGATTTTGCGCACGCTCCATTCCACAGCATCCCGCATGGTTTTGCCCAGAGCCACATCAAAAGCATTGACAAGATCAGGTGTCTGGTCGCTGGCTGCGACGACGAATTCCCGGAATGAGTCAGAGGCGATGATCTTGTCTTCAAACTCGTCGATGATCTTGATGTTCATGCGGACTTCAACGCGCACGGTTTTGGTGTCCTCAACATCGCTAACGACAAGGCCTTGAAACTCTCGCAAGTCAGGGACGATAACGTAATCGGCGCGCAGCCCGACAGTGGATCGGCCAACAGCGGCAACTTTGCCGCTGTTCTCAAAACTTTCGACCAACAGCGCCTGAACAATTAGCGGCGCCCGGTCAACCCATCTGGCCCGCGGCAAATACTGGACCTGAAGCGGTGTCGGCTGAATCGCAATCTGGTCGGTATTGACGGCCGCAGTGGCCGTCGGTTCCTGCACGACAATCTGCTTTTGAATGCGCGGTAGAGACGAGGAAAAAGTACTTTTCGGCGTCAAAAGATACAGATCATTGGGCTTCGACGCTTGCCGGAGCGTTCCCAGACCCGTGCAGCCCCCCAGCGACACCAGCGCAAGAACCACAAGAAAAAGCCTAATCATTGGCGAAACTCCGATGCTTGGGTTCCCAGTAAGAAGCGCGCGGGATCACGTTCGACCTTGTCCACCAGACGATCCAGGCTGATGACCAGTCGTTGCGACTCTTCGATGAAGCGTGTGAATTGCGACAGGCCAACGCGCATGAAATCGGACAGCTGGCGTCGGTTTTGCTGCACGATGCCGTCGATGGTGCCCAATAGTTCCGAGGCGGACTTTGAAGCGCTTAGAATATCGGCCGAGATGTCATCCAGCCTTTGGGTGACGTTCTTAACTGTGGCCGCGACCTCATTTGCCGCATTGCGCACGTCATCCATCACTGTGCCGATGTCCTCGTTGATGACCTTATTGGCCGAGTCAAAGGCACGTTCTGCGGATGTCAGCGTGCTCTTTGCGGTTTCCATCGCACCGGTGATCGACCCAAGCGTTTTATTTGCGTTCAAAAAGGTCTCGGTGACCGTTGCCAATGCGACGCTGCCCTCGTCTGACAATCGGGACAGGCGCTCAGCCAGAGCCGACGCCCGATCGATGAAGGGTTTGACGTCTTCCTGAATCACACGATCGGCTGTTTCAATTGTTCCCTTGGCACTATCCAATGCGGCGGTCGCGGATTCCGAAGCGGTTTTCACACTATTCAGCGTGTCCGTTCCCGTTGTCAGAGTCGTCTCGGCAGTATCCGCCAACTGGTCCAGTCGATCTGTAAAGTCGCCGAGTTTCTTGGCCGCACCGCCCAGATCCGTTGACAGGTTCTCAAAATCAGACAGGGTTTTTTCCAGCTTACCGGAAGCTGAGGCGAGATTGTCCAGAATGTCGCTGACCGATTTGCGATTCTTGTCGTCGACAACCGCATTGAGGTTCTCCAGCAGGTTAACGGCCTCGTCCAACACTTTCGGTGCGCCTTCAAACAGCGATTGAATGGCACTGCGTTTGCTTTTGATCACGCTGTTTTCCGGCAGCCTTTTGCCACTGACAGAACCCCCGGACAGTTCCACATAGCTGACTCCGGTCACACCAAGGGATTGCAACTGCGCAATTGTATCCTCGGTTACCGGGATATCCGCATCTACTTCCAACTTCACCCGTACTTTGGATGGATCGTCGTCATCCAGATTCAACGAAATAACCTGCCCGACTGGCAGGCCGTTATAGCTGACGCCGCCCGCGGCAGACAGACCGGAAACATTGTCGAAAAGAACGTCGTAATAAGCGTATTGCCGCGAGACCTCAAACTTCGCAAGCCAGAGAAAAAAGCCAAAGGCGCCAAGGATACCCGCAAGGGTGAATGCGCCGATCAGGATATAGTTCGCTCGCGTTTCCATAGCCTTTACCTGTCCTACCCCTTCTCTTGCGCCGCGCGCGCCCGGGGGCCGGTGAAATATTCCTGCACCCAAGGATGATCGACTTTCGTCATTTCTTCAATCGGGCCTTCAACCAGCACGCGTTTTTCTGCAAGCACTGCGACCCGGTCACAAATGGCGTACAGGCTGTCCAGATCATGCGTGACCATAAACACCGTCAAACCCAGAGCATGCTGCAATTCACCGATCAGTTCGTCATATGCGGCTGCCCCGATCGGGTCTAAACCCGCGGTGGGTTCGTCCAGAAACACGATCTCAGGGTCCAATGCCAATGCGCGAGCCAAAGCCGCGCGTTTGCGCATCCCGCCCGACAGCTCGGCCGGGAACTTGCCACAGCTCAGTTGCGGTAATCCAACCAGGCTGATCTTCAGGCTGCCAAGTGCTTGCATCAGGCTTTCACTAAGGCCTGTATGCTCGCGCAATGGCGCCATTACGTTTTGCAGAACGGTCAGCGAGGAAAACAGAGCGCCGTCCTGAAACGCTACGCCCCAGTGCCTTTCGATGCGGCGGCGCTCGTCTTCGGGGCCGTTCAGCACATCGACCCCCAATACTTCGATACTGCCGGCCGCAGGTTTGTTCAGCCCAACGATTGTGCGCAGCAAGACCGATTTGCCCGTGCCCGACCCGCCGACGATCCCCAGCACCTCACCGCGCCAGACATCCAGATTAAGGTTCTGGTGCACGACCTGCGGACCGAACTGATTGGTCAGGTTGCGAACGCGGATAACAGCCTCGCGCTGCGTATCGGATTTGGACGTTTGTTCTAACTGTGCCCCGTCCACGTCAGATTCCCAACTCAGAAAAGAAGATCGAAAACAGTGCGTCCAAGGCGATAACCAAAAAGATGGACTGCACCACTGATGCCGTAGTTCTTTGGCCAACACTCTGGGCCGAGCCCTTGACCTGCATTGCCTGCCAGCAGGCGATAACGCCAATTACCAGTGCAAAGAAGGGCGCCTTGATCATTCCGATGGCAAATTGCCAGATGCCCGTGTTTTCCTTCAACCGGGTCGCGAACATGCCGGGGCTGACGCCCAGGTCGATCCAGCTCATCAACCCGCCGCCGATCAGGGCGGCTATGTCGGCAATGAAGCCGAGGATCGGCAGCATAATAAGCAAGGCCACGACGCGCGGGATGACCAGCACCTCGATAGGATCCAGACCCAGTGTGCGCATGGCGTCGATTTCTTCCTGCACCTTCATCGAACCGATTGACGCGGTGAAGGCCGACCCCGACCGGCCGGCAACGATGATGGCCGTCAGAAGAATGCCCAGTTCACGCAGAACCGAGATCGAGATCAGTTCTACGACAAAAATCTCGGCTCCGAACTGTTTCAGCTGGGTGGCGCCCTGAAAGGCCAGCACGACGCCGATCAGAAACCCCATCAGGGCGACGATCGGAATGGCCTTGAACCCGGTTTCTTCCATCTGCGACACCAGCGCCGCGCGGCGCAGGCGCCAAGGCATTAGGATGGTGCGAACCAGACGATGTAGCGTCAAGCCCAGAAACCCGAGTAACGACAGAGTGTCCTTCCACGCCCCGGCCGTGCGCGCACCAACGCTGGCGACCCAGTCGACAAAGCCGGGACGCTCGGCTTCCACCCCGGGTTTGTCCGGGATGTTTTCTGCCACAGTGTCGAGCAGGGCGTAATGAGCGGGGCTAAGGCCCTCAAACTGTACTTTTGCGCCTCCTGACCTGACACGCCTGGCCAAATCCGCGATCAGCCAGGCCCCTCCAGTATCCAATGCCTCAACGCCTGTCAGATCTACGGTAACGTCACCGCGGTCCGGCTGAAACGAGGCAAAGGCCTTTTCAACGGTGTCCAGAGACTGAGTCAGCAGCTTACCCGAAACCCGCAGGCAAACGCCGTTGGCATCTTGTTCCGATTGTATCATTGGCTGCGTCATGGGCGTATGTGATGTGAAACTGCATTGAGCTGCAACGAGTTTTTGCCGCCACACGGTATTTGGCGCTGTGTAATTGCGTCGGTGTTACAGTTTAAGGATGCACCATCCGCACTCGTTCTGAGGGCAGCGACGGCCTATCGTTTGGCCGCCAAGGACGATCATAATTCTGGTCCTGTTTAACCCCTCTCCTATCGCCACAACCATTAAAAGACTTCGCTGTTACAAACCGGTTGCCGGAGTTATCGAACCAAGACACAGTCCGCTCTGTAACCACAGCTGTGGAATCAGGGGAAGTGAAATGCAGCACGCCGGAAATGTCCTGTTCATCATAATTGATCAGTTGCGAGCCGATTGCCTGAACGGTGCATTGGCGGCACATGTCGATCTGCCGAACCTGCGCGCCTTTATGGATGAAGCCGTGACTTTTGACCGGCATTTTTCGGTGACCAACCCGTGTGGCCCGTCGCGGGCTTCAATCCTTACGGGGCAATATGCGATGAATCACCGCTCGGTACGCAATGGCGCGCCCCTTCGGCACGATACGCCGAACATAGCGACCGAAATGCGCAAGGCTGGTTATATTCCGATGTTGTTCGGCTATACGGACACCTCGGCCGATCCTCGCGTGCATGACCCCAATGATCCCATCCTGACGTCGTTTGAGCATCCGATGGCAGGGTTTCACGAGGTGGTCGAAATGAGGCTCGAAGAATCCTATCCCTGGCGGTCTCACCTGATGCAAAAAGGGTATGCGTTTGACGATTACTGGGACGTACATAAGCCGGTTTCGCCAAGCGGTGGTGAGCCCCGCCTGAGCGATCCCGCCATGTATCGCGCCGAAGACAGTGATACAGCCTTTCTGACCGATGCGTTCCTGAACAATATAGCCCCGTTCAGCGGTAAGAACTGGTTTGCCCATCTGACCTATATCAGACCGCACCCGCCGCTGGTGGCTCCGGCACCGTACAATGAGATGTACGATCCGGCCACCTTGTCTGCACCCGCTGGCTTCCCCGCCGATTCCGAGGAGCGGGCGATGCACCCGTTTTTTGGCCCAACCATGGACAAACAGACCGCAGCAGATTTCGTAGAGGGTTTTGACGACGTTCAGCCGACGCTCGAGAATATTCAGACTCTGCGCGCCGTTTACCTGGGCCTTGCGACAGAGGTGGACCACCATATCGGCCGCGTCATTCAGCACCTTAAAGACAGCGGCCAATACGACGATACGCTGCTGGTGATTACCGCCGATCATGGCGAGATGTTGGGTGACCGTCATAGCTGGGGCAAAATGACTGTGTACGATGCTGCTTATCACACGCCATTGATGATCCGGATGCCGGGCAATCAGTCCCAGGCCGGCACTGCGATTTCCGTACCTACCGAGTCCATTGATATCACTCCGACAATTCTGGATTGGGTTGGACAGCCGGTCCCGAATTCGATGGATGGGCGGTCGTTGGTGCCGCTGCTGCAAGGACAGATCCCGGAAGATTGGCGCAGTTATTCTTTCAGCGAGCTGGATTTTTCAGAACCGGAAACCCCAACGCTTTGGCAGCAGGTGCTGGGGACGGGCAACAGCGACTCGTGCCTGAGCATTTTGCGGGACGAGCGGTTTACATTGGTTGAGTTTGCTGCGGACTTGCCGCCGATCCTGTTTGACTACGACGGTAAGGGAGAGATGGAAAACGTCGCCGAAGACCCCGAGTATGCGGGTGATCTGGCACGTCTTGGGCGACAGATGTTGCGGCACCGCATGCGCAATATGGATCACACGCTCTCGCTTCACTCGATTACAAGGGATGGGCCGAAATCGAAGGCCAGGTATTGATTGGATCCCGTCGTAGCTGAACCCAAAGTGTCGCGTCCATGCCCCCTACACCTGTGACAGATCCAATGCTACGCATGTGTCGCAGGGAGGGCGAATTTGGACATTACCGAACAGCAGATAAAGGCGATGACAACAGCGGGCCTGAATTTGATAGGTCAGGCCTTGTCGATTTACGATAGTCAGTTGCGACTGGTGGTCAGCAACCGCCCCTTTCAAGTCATGTTCGATCTTCCGGACGAACTGGTCCAGCCCGGTGCTCTGTTCAGTGACACGATCCGCCATCTTGCTGCAAACGGTGAATATGGTGAGGTCACGGATGTCGAAGAGATCGTTGACCAGCGAATTAATCAGGCGCTGACATTTGAACCTCATTACATGGAACGAGTGCGGGCCAATGGACGGGTGATTTCAGTCGAAGGTGCACCATTGCCCAAAGGGGGCTGGGTCACGGTCTACACCGATATCACTAACACAAAAAAGGCAGAGGCTCTGTTACGGGCTCGGTCTGAGGAACTCTCTGATCAACTGCTGGACCGGGCCGAGGAGCTGTCGGCTACAAACCGAAAACTTGCTGCTGCCAACGCGGCCCTGGAGGAGGCCAAGCGCCAGCTGACCGAGATTGAGGCCCGGACTCGCATGACGACTGAGATGATGCCTGCCCACATTGCTCATCTGGACCGGGAGGGGCGTTACGACTATTCCAACCGACGCCTCAGCTCTGTCATGCCGGGCCGCCCGTCGGACATATTGGACATGCATGTCTCGCAAGCCCTGGGCGTTGCTGCGTTCGCGCGGGTCGAACCTTACCTGCAAAAGGCCTATGGCGGGGAAACGTCGGTCTTCGAGTTCACCGAAGATCAGGATTCACGGCGTATTCGCGTGTCCTTCAGCCCGGATGGAGAAGGCGGTGTTTACGTAATGTCGGTTGATATCACAGAAGAAACCCAGGCGCGCGTCGCCCTGCAGCAGACCCGGCGCAGGGAAATGGCAGCACAAATGACCAGCGGTCTGGCGCATGACTTCTCCAACCTGCTGACGATCATTCTGGGAATGCAATCACGGCTTGAAAAAATGCCTTTGCCCGAGGACGCGCGCGAGCTTGTGGCAGCCACTCAGCAGACCGCGCGTCGGGGCGGGCAGCTGCTGCATCGGATTGCGGATATGACCAGCAGCCGGACGCCTCAGCCCAAAGCAACCGACATGCGCGGCATGTTGGAAGATTTGCGGATTTTGGCGTCCCCTTCTTTGCCACGCGGTGTTGGCTTGTCAGTGGTCAACACCTTGCCGGATGAAGCCTTGATGCTGGATCCGGGTATGGTTCAGGATGCATTGTTGAATCTTGTCCTGAACGCGCGCGATGCCTGCGGTGAGTCCGGTCAGGTCACGATCAGCGCACACAAGATCGGGGCGATCTGGATCGAAATCGCGGTATCCGATACAGGCCCTGGCTTTTCTGATGAAGCCCTTGAAAAGGCGCTGAATCCATTCTTCACCACCAAGGGCAGCAAAGGATCGGGACTGGGATTACCGATGGTTTACGACACGGTGAAATTGGCTGGAGGCAATCTGAGTTTGCGCAACACACCGTCAGGAGCATCAGTTGTCCTGCGCATGCCTTATCGCCCTGCACCACCGATACAGGAAGGTCTCGTCTTGCTGGTCGAAGACAATGACGACCTGCGCGGCCAATTCCGTGAAATGCTGGTTGATCTGGGTTTTAACGTGATCGAAGCGATCTCGTCCGATGAAGCTCTGGCGTTGATTTCGAACCTTGAAGATATTGCACTTGTATTATCCGACATTCGCCTTGAAGGGCAGGGGACCGGGTTGGACCTGGCGGAAAAATTAGACCCCGCGCTGCCGTGTATTCTCATGACATCCCTGCCGTACTCCGATCCGTTGCACCGAAAAGCGCTGACACTTGCGCCGGTACTTCACAAGCCGTTTACAAAGGCGCAACTCTCTGCCCTGATCCGAACCGAGGCTGCCTGATGACACAACCGTTAGTCACTATTGTTGATGACGAGCCTGAAATCCGACGTATCCTGACGGACGCGCTGGAAGATGCGGGGTTCCGGACGCAAAGCTTTTCGCGGGCGCGGGAGTTCGAGGCCTCGCTGAAACGTGTGACACCGGATGTGTGCCTGGTAGACCTTTCCTTGCCGGATACTGATGGCTTGGCGCTTGTTCACCGGTTGGCGCTGGAACAGGGAGCGGCGGTCATTATCATTTCGGGGCGCGCGCAGGTACAGGATCGTGTCACCGGGCTGGAACTTGGGGCAGATGACTATATCACCAAACCGTTTGATCCTGCCGAAGTTGTGGCCCGGATCCGCGCCAGATTGCGTTCACCGCGAACACAAACCACGCACTCGGAAGTGGCAAGATTCAACGGCTGGACAGCGCATTTCGACCGCTATGTTCTAGAGGACAGTAGCGGCGCAGAGACACCGTTCAGTCACGCGGAGGGAGAAGTGCTGCGTTTGTTTCTGGAAAGTCCGAAACGGCTGATCAGCCGAGCCCAGATGCAAGAGACATTGGGTGGAGCCGCAGGCGACAGTTTCGACCGGGCAATGGACGTACGCATATCCCGTTTGCGCACCAAGCTGGGCGAAGATCCCAAGAATCCCCGCCTGATCAAGACGATCTATGGTGCTGGGTATATCTTCCTTGGTGATGTCGAGTGGCGGTAATGCGCTGAAAAAAGTTCAGAGGGATGCGACGTTTTGCGCTCATCGTTTTTAAGTTTAGTTAATAAAATCAACGTGGTAGGTGGATCTAGAAATGGGGTCGTGCGAACCTCATGTCAATATGGATACAACATCCGCCAATATCTGTGTACCAGCTATGGATTCTCGGCACAGTCGCGCATAACTAACGGCATCCTATCCCGCCGACTGTTGTCGCAATGATGAGTCATTGGGAACAAAATTTGACCGTAACGTTGTTTGGCATCGAATGTGGCAAAGGGTTTGGAGAGTAGAATGATCAAAAAAACCTTGGCCAAATGGCGATCTGGTCATATTGGCCGATTGGTGGGTGAAAGCCTTCGAAAACAGGGTTGGTTGTACGGGATCGCGATGGCCGCAATGGTGGTTGTGGCTGCGACAACGGCCGGTACGGCTTGGATGATGGAAAACATTGTCAATGCCATGACCGAGCCGGAAATGAAATCTCAGGTGTGGCTGATCGCTGGCGCTGTGATTGCTTTGTTTTTCTGCAAAGCGGCTGCTTCCTATGTACAGTCTGTTTTCCTAGCGCGCGCCGGTAACCGTATCGTCGCTGTCCAACAGGAACGGCTGTATGCAAAGCTGATAAAGCGTGGCGTTGGCTTTTTTGCCAAAACGGAATCTTCCAGCCTATTGATGCGTGTCACACAAGGTGCGCAGGCAGCCAGACGCCTTGTTGATGTGATTGTCACCAGCTTCGTACGAGACGCTCTGACACTGGTCGGTCTCGTCTTTGTTATGGTGTACCAGCAGCCGATGCTGTCGGTTCTGTTCTTTGTGGTGGGTCCGGTAGCTCTTATAAGCGTGCGATATCTGTTGAAGCGTGTTCGCGCGATCATGCAGTCCGAGATGAAGGCGCTGTCTGAGATCATAAAAGTTCTTCAGGAAACGTCTGGCGGAATTACAATCATCAAGGTTTTTGCCCTTGAAGATCAAATGACTAATCGCATGAACGGTGCGATCAGATCGGTAGAACGGCGGGCAAATTCAATCTCCAAACTACAATCCGTCGCCAGTCCCCTGATGGAATTTCTTGCCGGCCTTGCAGTGGCGGGTGTCCTCGTAGTCAGCACGATAGGGGTTGCAGGTAGCGAGCCAACGTCCGCAGGCCAGTTGATGTCTTTTATCACCGCGCTTTTGATGGCCTATGAGCCGGCAAAACGTTTGTCGAAGATGCGCGTTGTAATTGAAACGGCGATGGTTCCGATTGGTATGATGTTTGAATTGCTGGATCAGGAAGATCCGATGCGCGAAAGTCCTGACGCCAAAGATCTGATCGCAGGGCCGGGAAAAATCCGGCTGAAAAACGTCACTTTTGCTTACAAAGACAAGCAGAAAGTCATCAAGAAAATGAACGTGACATTCGAGGCCGGTAAAACGACTGCTCTTGTAGGCCAATCCGGCGGCGGAAAATCAACGATCTTTGGCCTTATAATGCGGTTTTACGATCCTGACTGGGGAAAAGTAGTAATAGACAATCAGGACTTGCAGGGCGTAACATTTGCATCGTTGCGCCGGAAAATCTCCTACGTAGGTCAGGAGACGTTTCTGTTCTCCGCCACCGTCATGGAAAACCTGCGGTATGCTCGTCCTGGCGCGACGGATGAAGAAGTGATGGAAGCCGCTCGAGCAGCGCATGCACATGATTTCATTACTAAATTTAGCCAAGGTTATGATACGGAAGTCGGAGAAAACGGGGCGTTTTTGTCCGGCGGTCAGAAACAGAGATTGGCCATCGCACGTGCCATACTTCGCAAGTCCGAAATTCTGTTGCTGGACGAAGCTACCAGCGCACTTGATGCAGAATCCGAGGCCCTTGTGAAAGAGGCCTTGGACAAGCTGACTGAGAATGTAACGACGATTGTGATCGCGCACAGATTGGCCACAGTGCTTGAAGCGGACAAGATTGTGGTCGTTCAGGACGGTGAAATTGTTGAAGAGGGCAATCTGAATTCACTGATCGAGAAGGATGGTGTTTTTCGGCAGCTGTTTGACCAACAGTTCAAGCAACCGGTGTCATGAGCGCGTGTCAGTTTTTCTTTAACTAACTGAAGTCGAAAACACTTGCACGGTCAGACAAAGGCGTGTGCAGGCATTTCACATACTGCCTTGATGAACAGTTTGCTCTCGACCGAATGACCACCCAGATTTGCGGATCATTCTCGTAAAGCCCTGTTTTTTATTTTGACAACCGGTTGGAGCAGGTAATCCATAACCGTTTTTCGGCCAGATAGTATATCTACTTCAGCTATCATGCCCGGGATGATTTCAACGGCGGCGCCGTTCGCATCCACCATAGAGTTGCTGGTTTCGATTTCGACGACAAACACTTCTTCATCATTGCGTTCGGACCGTGTGATCGTGTCTGCACCAATGCGAGTTATTTCACCGTTCAACGCTCCGAAGCGCGCAAAGTCATAGGCTGTAATCTTTACCTTGACAGGTTGACCCGCATGCAAAAAGGCGATGTCTTCTGGCCGAAGATAGGCTTCGACAAGTAGCGTGTCGTTCAAGGGGACGATTTCTACCAGTTCTTCTCCACTACGCGCCAAGCCCCCGATAGTTGTGCGATGAATTCGGTTTACGATGCCTCGAACCGGAGACCTGACCTGCGCTCGGTTGGCTCGTTCCTGCAGGGCCGGTAATGCAGGTTGCAGCGATGCGAGTTCCGTTGTTGCCAGCGCCAGATCGGTCAAAGCGGCACTGCGAAACCGGCTGTGCGTTGCGCGAATGCGGTCGTCGACTTCCTCCAATCCGGTTTTCAATCTACTGGTTGCAGCTTCGGCCCGAGTTTTTCTTCCCTCCCACTCAGCCTCGCCGCGGCGGAGGCTCAGTAGCGACGTCGCTGGCTCCATCCTCTTCTCAACCAGTGGCTCAATCATAGCGCGCTCTTCGGCCAATAACCTGAGTGTTTGGTCTGCGATCACCCGATCCACAAGCCCTTCTTCAAATTCCCTTTGCCGTTGTTGGCGTTGGCGTTCGAGGATGGCGATTTCAGCCTCAAGTTCGGATTGCCGCCCTTTGTACAATGCCGTTTCCGACCGCACGACCTCGGGTGCTCCTTCAATCAGGCTCGCCGCGAAATTCAGATCGGAACCGTCTATTTCGGCCTGTAGACGTTGAGTTCGGGCCATCAGGCCAAATGCGCGTTGCTGCTCTTGATTCAATTGACTGTCGATCTGGGTGGTGTCGAACTCCATCAACAGCATACCTTGTTCTACCACTTGCCCTTCGCGGATTTTCAGCGATTGCAGGACACCGGGTTCTGTGGCTTCGATCACTTGAATATCCGCCGAAGGGACAATCCGCCCATCTACGCGGGTCACATCATCCAGTTCTGTAAAACGAGCCCAAAACCCAATCGTGACCAGGCATGCGCAGATTACCAGCATTAACAACGATCCACGCATCGGTGACCGCCCTCGCATCTCGCGCGCGAGTGTATCCAGATCAGGATGCCGCGACATTCAGGTGCCTCCTTGCTTTTCGGGCATGCTGCGTGAGAACACTTTTCGGCCCATCTAAACCAACGCGCCCGCCTTCGATTACAATCACACGGTCCACCAGTTCCAATAGGCTGGCGCGATGCGTGACGATCACCATTGTTGTGTCTTGTGTGGCTTGCTTCAGGCGGCGTATGACTTCGGTCTCAGTTTGAACATCCATCGCGCTGGTCGGTTCATCCAGAAGCAAAACCGGAGGCTGCCCGATCAGGGCCCTGGCCAGCGCTATGGCCTGCCGCTGACCGCCGGACAAACCTTCTCCCCGCTCGGCCAGTTTCAAGTCATAACCATTTGGATGACGAGAGAGGAAATCCTCAACTCCGGCAACCTTGCCTGCCCAGATAAGATCTTCGTCCCGAGGTCTGATGGCGCCGCTGCCAATGTTTTCTCGAACTGTCCCGGAAAACAGCCAGATATCTTGCAATACCGAACCGACATTCCTGCGCAGGTCGCCCGGATCAACCTGGCGAATGTCAACACCGTCCAGCATAACTGATCCGGACCGTGGTTGATAAAGGCCTAGCAAAAGGCGCGCAATCGTACTTTTTCCAGACCCGATCGGCCCCAAAATCGCAACTTTTTCACCGGGCTCGATCGAAAAAGTGACCCCTGCCAAGGCGTCCTGCGCCTGATCGGGATAGGTAAAGTGCACGTCCTCAAACGAAATGCGCCCTTCGCAATCGGACCGGCTGATCCAGTTGCGCCCCTCGGGTCGCTCACTTTCAGCCTGCATCAATGCGTTCAGGTTACGATAGGCGCTGCGCGCCTGATTGACGCGAGTTAGGGTTTGCGCCAGTTGCCCCAAGGGGGCCAGAGCCCGACCAGTCAACATAACCGAAGCAACCAGAGCTCCCATGCTTGCCTGTCCATCGGCAATCAAAAACACACCATAAAACACGATCAACACCTGAGCCGCCTGCTGCGTGAACCCGGTCAGGTTCAGGGCGAATTGCGTCACCGCACGGCTGCGGGTGCCGTGCAATGACTGGCGTTCCATCGCATTTTCCCATCGTGCCCGCATTGGCCTTCCAGCCGCAGTGGTTTTGATCGTCTCAAGCCCCGAAACGGCTTCGACCAAAACCGATTGTTTTGACTGACCATCAGCGAAGTTCTGTTCGGCGAGACGTGACAACAGAGGTTGAATTGCAACGCCGGTGAGCAGGACAATTGGAACTGCAAAGGCAGGGATCAGGGCGAGCGGACCTCCCACCTGGTGAATTACGAAGAGGAAAAGCGCTATGAACGGGAGGTCGACCAATGCGACAAGCGTAGCGGACGTAAAGAACTCTCGCAGAGTTTCGAACTCCCGAATTGTACTTGTCATGGCTCCGGTTGACCCAGTACGGGACGTCATCCGAATATTGAGCAGCTGATCGAACACGCGCCGCCCCATAAGCATGTCGGCTTTTTGTCCGGCACGATCAATGAAACCGGCGCGCAGCAATTTCAAAATAAAATCAAATACAAGCGCCAGGCCCACGCCCATTGTCAGCGCAATCAGGGATTCCGTTGCTTCGTTGGGAAGAACCCTGTCGTAAACGACCATGATGAATATTGACGTCGAGAGACCCAACAAATTGGCAAGTGCCGCAGCAAGGACCACCTGTGTATAGGACCATCGGTTTGCCACCATAGCTGACCAGAACCAATGCCCCGTTTCAGGGTCGTCGCCAGCCGAAACATCCTTTTGATGATTGCGGCGAAACAGGATGGCACAGCCGGTATAAGTCCTACTCAGCTTATCTGCAGAAACCTCTCCGATACCGTCACCAAGTTCAGGATCGAAAACCAGGAGCTGGCCGTCGATTGTACGACCATGGAAAACAACAGCTTTTTTGCCTTCCAATAGCAAAAGAGCAGGAACCAGAACTTCGTCGAAGTCGCGAAGACTTCGTTTGCCATAACCAGCCTGTAAACCAGCCTTTTGCGTCACCTCAAGCACGTCGCGTATGGTGAGCTCTCCTACGGCCCCTGAATGAGCCGCATGCAATGCGGCGATCGTCATTGGGCGGTCCAGATGAGACGCGATATGCAGGGCACAGGCCTCGAGAGAGGAAAGAGCAGGTTCTTTGGAAACTGGTTTTAATTGCGTCATCGACCGTTGCTCCATTCGACTGTCGAAATGCCCAGCAGGTCCAGAATGTCACCCGTGAGGCTCAGTGCTGCGTAATTTGTCAGGAAAAAGCTTTGTTCCGCCAGGATCAGTCTTTCTTGCGCGTTCACAAAATCTCTCTGCGCGTCCAGGATTTCGATCAAGCTGCGACGTCCGATGGTGAACTGCGCGCGTGCAGCAGCTACGCTGTCCGCATTGGCCTGGACAGCACTTCGGGCAGCCTGCAATCGTTCTGCGCCAGCCTGCTGATCGGATCGGACGAATCCCAATTCTCTTCGTATGATCCGAATAACTGACTCTCGTTCGAATTCAGCTTCTTTAACCCGTGCTTCCGCAGCGGCAATCGAGGCCCGGCGCTGGCCCGTGGTGTCCAGCTCATAATTGAAGGCGAGATCAACTCCGAAGTTGGCGTCGTTACTGTCGTCCCGGTCTGCGAATGCCGCGACACGTACGTCTGGCTGGCGCCGTGCAAGTGCTGCCGTCCGCTCTGCCTTCGCCGCAAGCAAGGCGGCATTTGCACGGCGGACCTGAGGACTGTCCGTTATGATCTGCATATCTGTTCGCGATAGATTCGGGGCTTCGACAGGCGGCGGTAAATCTCCGGACGGTACGCCAAAGACCTCACGAAACTGAGCCTCCGCGCGATCAAGGCGTGCCTTGGCGTCTGCAAACCGAGTTCGTGCATCCGCCATGCGCGAGCGAGCGGCCTGTACATCCGCATTCGACCCTGCGCCCTTCGCTGATCGTTCCGTGGTTTGGAGAACCAATTCTTCATGAGCTGCGACATTCTGCGTTGAGATATCCAGAAGTTTCCGCCGGTCCAGCACCACGACATACGCTTCGATTGCAGAAAGAGCTGTAGCCGCAGCCGTTTGCAATCGATCGCCACGACTTTCCAGAACACGGGCCTGTGCAGCGACCAGGTTACCGGACGCAGCGCCGCCATCATAAACCAGTTGGGAGATGCGCAGGTAGGGTGAGACATCCGCAAGATCCGAGGCAATTCTCTCTGAACGGGCGTTTAGCCCGACTGAGAACTGCGGCAGGAACGCACCTTTTGCTACATCTTCGTTGGCGGAAGCGACCACCAGCCGAGAAGCGCTTTGTGCCAGCTCCGGACTGGTTTCAACGGCTGCCCGGACCCTTTGCCCAAAACCGCTTTGCGCCAGTTGAAGCGAAGGGAGGCTTGCGCCAGCCCCAACAGAACCCTTGGAAAACGAAGCCTCAACCTTTGTTAAATCTGGGGCAGGCGCGCAGGCCGATGACAGTGCAACTAGAAAAAAGAGAGGTACGGCTCTTAGCGTGAGATCGAAAATTGGCATAGGTGTTTTACACCCCACTGGATTCTAGGAAATCGGCATTCTGCGCTTTTGCCATTGCATACAGAAAACCGGAAATGTCTGAATTTTCGGTGTATTTTTCTGGTGCTGCTCGTTGTGTCAATTGTTGCTGAGCTCGCAATATCCATTCGCAATGAGAGAGTGATATTTGATGTGCGTGGATTAGTTGAAGGGCGCCGGAATCCACCAGGACCAGCTTTTCGGCTTGGGAAAGCTTTGTTAATCGCGAAGACGTGATTCCAAATGCTTCACACGGCAAGTCTACTGCACCATGGGTTTCAATGGGCTCAAGCAAACCCAACTTGGCTATCGTCCGGCAGAGCTTTTGGGTCGCCTCACTGGCGGCAACATAGGCTTTCAGAAAAGTCTGAACTTCGAGCAGTTCATGGGATAGTTTCCCATTCGCGTCGAAAAACACCTCGTCCCTGGGATTGCGCGTCACGTATCCAGAGCTTTCATCGACATTCAGTTGAAATCGGCAGGTGCTGTCCGTTTCGTTCGTACAGGTTCGTTCAGCTTGGAAAGGGTGGCACCGCAAACTAGATGGGACGTAGGGTGCCAACCACTGTCCATCCTGCGAAAGGAAAGGAGTGGGCGCGCCTGTTCGCAGAGACAGCAATGCTCTCGGTTCCATACCCCTCTCAGATTTCATAAACACAATTGGAAAAGCGGCCGCAGCTATCTGGATTTCATTAAATACAACTGCACAGTCAGTGCGGTTCGCAGCGAATTTAAAAGATGTGAATCGTTTCCAGTACCGTTGCCCATGCCGTGCGTGTGTTACTGGAAACAGGCCGTCCTGTGCCATTGTTGCCCCATGCTTTTGGTATGGCCACCGATCAAAGAGATTGGAGGCCACTTAACTGCTTAGGCCGTTGCGCCTGTTGGATCGGTGTGGAGGATATTGTCGGCACTCAGGCCGCTCACATCATCCAGACCAGAGTACAGCGCGACGGTTTCAACCGATGCGGAATTCGGAGACGAGTAATCGACCTTGACCAGAACACTGTCTGCGCCATCGGTCGCCATCACATAGATTTCGTCGCCTGCCTGAACTCCGGTCAATGTCTCGACGGCTGCCTCGATGGTTCCGTCTGAGAGGTCGCCCAAAACCGTTGTCAGGCCGACAAACCCTGTATCTGAACCAATTGCGTCACCAACGGCCAGAGATTCAACGTCCGTTCCGTCACCTCGCAATGTTCCAAAGCTCAGTCCGCTGAACGTCAATGCATCTGATACTTCCGAGGCGGTACCGACGGTGAACCCGGTAATTGTATCTACCCCGTTTGCAGCCGGATCCGCTTCGAATACGACCACGTCCCGCCCAACTTCCGAGACGTCAATTGCATCGTCGCCGTCCTGGCCGCGGATGATATTATCCACCTCGGTTGCCACCAGCGTGTCGTCACCGTTCGTACCAAACTGCAAAACACTCGGTCCGCCATCTGGTGTCGTAATTGTCAGTTTAATTGGCTGGCTAGGATCCTGAACGGTCATTGTGAACGTCACCAGCGGTTGCGACAGGTCAGTAAATGTGGTTGCCGCTCCGGCAAAACTGATGGCAGTGCCTCCGACCGGGTTAGACAAAAACAGGTCGAAGGCGCCGTTTTCCACGTCCGATCCGGTGTCGAAAGTGACAACTGATGGATCAAAACCCAATTCCGCCGTCATTGCGAGCCCGCTCGAGATGTCCCGGTCCGCATCGGCATAGATCTCAAACGTTACGGTAGAACCGCTGATTCCTGCCTGCGCAATCACATAAGCTGCGGGTTCATGAGCAGCGTTTTCGTCGGTTACGGGCAAAGGATCTGGTCCGCCGGAAACTGTTGCGCTTGCAGAGAAATCCAAATCGTCGCCCGCGTTTAGGCCTGAGAATTCTGAGGCTGGAACGGACAGAGACCAGCTGCCGTCAGCTCCAACGGTCGCTGAGCCGACCAACGTGCCGTTAAGCGCAACATCCACGGCTTGACCCGCATTCAATCCAATTGAAGTTCCGGAAACCGTGGCTCCCGATGACTGTGCGTCGCTCAGCCCAATCGCGTTGTTCGTTCCGACAGGGTTCATGTTCAATATCGGGCGAAAATCCGTATTGAGGTTGGTCATTGCTGGTGTTGCGGAGTTTCCAGCCGCGTCACTCACGGTGGCTGAAACCGAAAAGCTTGTGCCATCTGCAAGGGCGGCAAGGTCGCCGGAAGGTACGGTTGCGGACCATGCTCCTCCGGATGCCGTGCCGGTATAGCCCTGGCCATTCAATGTGACCGTTACGACTTGCCCGTCTTCAGCATTTGTGGTGCCCGAAATGGTGAGATCACTGCCCCGTTCAACCACGTCCAGTTCTGAACCGACAGGCAATGGATCGAGCGTCACAGTAGGCGCAGTGAAATCGGTTCCAAGGCTCGCGGAGGTATTGGCACTATTGCCTGCGGAGTCCGAAACCATAGCGTTGATGTCGTAAGAGATGCCATCCTGCAATGTCCCAAAATCCGAGGCCGGAGCGGTATAGCTCCAGGTGCCTCCATTGACGGTTGTGGTGCCGCTAACATCTATCGTGCCGTCCGGTCGGGCAATTTCAATAGTGACGAGCGTGCCATCCGTGGCGTCAGAAGTGCCGCTCACCGTCAGGTCTGTATATTGCTCCGCTGCGTTCATCACTGCGCCGTCAGACATTCCTGTGATGGCTAGGTCCGGAGCGGTGAAATCAGTATCAAAACTGTTGCTCGCCTGAACCGCAGGATTTCCTGCAGCATCTGTTACGTCGGCGGTAACGGCTATCGTGGTTCCATCCGGTAAGGCCGCAAGATCTGCTGCAGGAACGGTCACCGACCACGCACCGCCGGTCACTGTTCCGGTGTATGTCTGACCGTTTACGGTAACGGTTACGGTTTGCCCGTCCTCGGCCGTCGATGACCCGGTAATGGCCAAATCCGTTCCCTGTTCATCTGCGTTCATGACAGCACCATCGGAAAAGCTGTCGATACTCAGGCTTGGCGGGCTGATGTCCTTTGCGAGGGGTGCACTGGCCTGAAAAGCTGGCAGCCCGTCGGCATCCGAGACATCAGCAGTTACGGCAAAGTCCCCACCATCCGCCAGCGCGACCAGATCAACAGCGGGCACCGTCACGGTCCAACTACCACCTGACACCGTGTCGGTATAGGTTTGTCCGTCCAGAGTTACTGTTACTTGCTGACCATCCTGAACATTTGCCGTAGAACCGGAGATGGTCAGGTCCGACCCCACTTCCACTCCGTTGAGAACTGCCCCAACAGACAGCGGAGAAATGTTGATCGATGGTCCCGTCAAATCTACGGGAACCGAAGCCGAGGCCGGAACCGACGTGTTACCGGCGGCATCGTTGACAGTCACACTGAACGCGGCTGGAGTGCCTGTCGACAATCCTCCGAGATCTGCACTGGGAATGGTTACGCTCCACATGCCGCCGGAAGTTGTCCCGGAGTAGGTTTGCCCATCAAACTCAACCGAAACAGGAAACCCGTCGGGTGCCGTTGTGGCCCCGGACACGACCAGATCGCTACCCACATCTACCAGACTGATTGAGCCGCCGGATATCGGATTCAGCGAGATTGTAGGAGCGGTGAAATCCGTATCAAAGCTGGTTCCAGCCTGCGTTGCCGGGTTGCCCGCCTGATCCGTTACATCCGCAGTGACAGTTATCGTTGCGCCGTCAGGCAGGGCATTCAGGTCCTCTGCAGGAACAGTCACACTCCATTGCCCGTCGGTAGCGGTGCCCGTATATGTTTGCCCGTTGATCTCGACCGTTACGGATTGACCGTTTTCTGCATTAGTCGTGCCGGTCACCGTTAGATCGTCCGCCTGTTCGGACGCATTCATCACCTCCCCGCTGGAGAAGCCTGAAATCGTCAGGGTTGGGGGGATGGTATCCACATTATATGTGACCGTCTCGACCGATATTTCTTCACCATCGCCGTCGAGATTTCGAATTGTAACGGTGCTTACACCCTGAGGAAGATTGGCCGCTTCGTCCGGTGTCAGCGAAACGATCCATGTTCCGTCGTCGCTTGGAGTTACCGTTTTGGTGAACGAACCGATGGAAACTTCAACAGCCTCTGTACCGCCTGGCGCGATATGTCCTAAATTTACGCTGCTCAATGTATCTGTCTGAGCCCCAGCCAGGTTGAGGTCAGGGTAGCTGGGCGCAGGCGGTGGCGTAGGAGCGGGCACTGGTACGGCGACGTCGTCATCACCCCCGCCGCCGCACCACCTGTTTCGGCGGCCAGGCTAAACTGAGCGATCTCAGAAACCACATCTTCGGCAATCATGATCGCGCCGCCGTCCAGCACCTGAACGTTTTCGGCCGCGATGATCATCTTGCGGCCATCAGCCAGTTTCAGAAGAACATCACCATTATCCAGTAGTTTGACCGACTGTACCCCGGGTATCGTTTCCGCAAATTGAAATGCGTAGAGCTCTTCGATAGTGGCTTGTGCCAAAGCTGGCAGGGCCAGGATCGTGGAACCCAGTCCGCCGAATAAACCGCGGCCGGCCCAGCGGCGCATTTTGCCGTCAATCCATTGGCGGATGTTCCGCTTACGCTCCAGATCAGGTTGGGCATCGGCTGGAGTGGTCTTGGATTCAGGTTCTTTGGTCATCTTGCCCTCACATGTGGTTTCCGCATCCGTTTGGGGGAGGCTGGATTTGTTCATCTGTCTTTCCCTTTTGTGGCTCATGCGGTCGGACCAGAAAAAATTGAGTTAAACTAAAGCCGAACTCCTCGTTTTCACCACATTCCCGCTTTGGTTCCGTACTGGGCATCGGATCATCCTGTTTTCGGTGCCAGGGGTGGCTTTGGGTGATTTGCTATGATGCTTAAGTTCGAAAGTGTGGTTGCAACGGGGAGCGCAGCGCTCGATTCAGGTATCGGCGATACGGCTTTAAAAACGTTTAACGGGGTCACGTATCTGTACAGTGTGACTGGACCAGGGGGTGGCATTGCGGTCTGGAAACTGACCGAGGGCGCTGTTCCTCAGTTGCAGGACACGGAATATTTCAGCGGTTCAATTTCTTTTCAGGTTGGTCGCAGCGGAACGCCTGTTTCATTGGCCGGAGACGATCAACTTGTGCTGGATGTGAATTCTGCGACAGGTTTGGTCGGGTATGACCTGAATCCAAACGGAACTGTCGGTACTTTGCAGGAGACCGGGTCATTGGCCGGTGGCGGAGATATTTCGGCCCTTGTTCAAATCGGCGACCTTCTGGCCATCGCCAATGACAGTTCCGGGCAAATCACGACCTACACCGTCAATGGTGACGGTTCGCTGAGCCTTGGGACGTCTGTAACTGCGCAAGCTGATTCGATGCAGGTACTGCAATCAGGTTCGGATCACTATTTGATCGCTGCCGATGCTGCGACCAGCACGATCAGCACGTATGAAATCGAAAACAACACCGGTGCACTTAGCGTGATCGACAACAGCGATACCCTGGCGACATTGGGGATCGCGACACCAACGGCTGTTGAAGTGGTGCAGGTTTATGGCCAGTCATGGGTTGTGGTGGCAGGTGCCGGAAGCAACTCACTCAGCGTGATGGAACTGGCCAGCGATGGGCATCTGACTCCGACAGACCATGTTTTAGATACTCTGCATACGCGGTTTGAATCGATACAGGATCTGGCTGTTATCGAGGCGGACGGGCATGCTTTCGTTGTGGCGGGTGGTGGGGATGATGGTGTCACTTTGTTCACACTCACGCCTGACGGTCAGCTTATTCATTTGGATAGTTTCGAGGACACCAATCAAAGCGGATTGCAGAATGTTGAAACACTCAGCGTGGCGCATGTGGGGGACGAGCTGCAAATTCTCGTTGGCTCGCAACAGGACGCGGGGCTGACCCACCTCACCGTTTCCATCGAGAATCTGGGCGTTGTTCGCGATGGATTCGGATCGGTGATAGGAACCGCAGGCGACGATATGCTAAGCGGCAGTGTATTGGACACGACCCTTTCGGGCGGGAAGGGAGACGACATCCTGATTGCGGGATCGGGTGCGACAGTCATGAACGGAGGGCGCGGTGCGGACATCTTTGTCATGCAATATGGCAGTGATGTGACATCAATAAATGATTTCGAAGCCGGGAGCGACAGGCTTGACCTGTTTGACTATCCTTTATTGCGCACGCCGGGTCAGTTGACGTTCACTTCCACGGCGCAAGGGGCGCATATCGAATACCTCGACGAGGTGATCGAGATTGTTTCGGCAACAGGCGGCCCCTTAACCAGCGCAGAAGTGTTCGGAGCAGGCTTTGGCGGCCCGGATCATATTCCAGTGGATTTCAGCGACTTTGGTGGTTCGGATCCCGGAAGTTCAGATGGGGTTCAGGGATCAATCACCGTCAATTCCGAGGCAGCGAACCCTGGGCTAGCCGATGCGGAAATTTTCTTTACCCCGGATGGGGGCGGTACGATCAGCGTCCGGGCAGATGACGAAGGTCGATTTGACCTCGAATTGCCAACGGGTTCCTTTGACGGTGAACTTGAGATTGTTAAAACCTATTCAACAGCCAGTAACGATATCACCGCATTGGATGCCCTGCAGGTGTTGCGCATCTCAGTAGGGCTGGACCCGACGTGGGGGCCGGCCTCGCCGGAAAACCTGATCGCGGCCGACATTACGCAGGACGGTACAGTCAATGCACTCGACGCATTGGCGATCCTACAGGTCGCCGTCGGGCAGCCCACGGCGCATGAACCGGAATGGGTTTTCCTGGACGACGATGCGGACCTCTCGGGTATCTCCAAAGACAATGTCAGTTATGAAACAGGGGTCGACGTCGTAGCGGTGGACAATGTTATTTCCACCGACATGACATCAATCCTTTTGGGCAATCTGGAACTGGTCTGACACCGGGATTGAATTATTCGCGAAAGGCCCGGTTGAAGTAGTCGGCCAAAGGTTTGATCAGGTAGGAAAGCGGCGTCCGCTCGTCCGTTTTGATCATCGCCTCGACAGGCATACCGGGTAGCAGAGCTTGTCCGTTCAAGCGCTCGATTTGATCGTCCTCCGGCACCACTTCGGCACGGTAGAACGTCTGACCAGTGTTCTCATCCGTAAAGGTGTCTGCCGAAACAGTGATGACCCGACCGTCTATCTCGGGCGTTTCACGCTGGTTGAAAGCGGGGAAACGCAAGGCCACGGGTTGCCCAATATGCAATTGATCCACATGAATCGCATCCACGCGCGCCGCTACAAGCAACGGCGTGTCCTGAGGCACAACATACATCATCGGTTCAGCAGGCTGGATAACCGACTGCAGCGCAAATACCTGACTGCCATAGACAGACCCTGTAACAGGCGCGCGGATATCCAATCGTGACAGTTGCACATCCAGTGACAGGCGGCGTTCGTCCAGTTCGGAGATTTGGGTCTGAGCATCCCGCAATGCGGTGATGGCCTCTTCCCGGCGGGTGGCTGTCAATTCGACAATCTCAATCTCAGTGGCCGCAATTTGGCCCTTCAGCCGCGCCACCGAGGCCTCAAGGCGGCCAATCTCACCCGTCAGGCTGGCTTCTTCCCGCTGCAAGGCCGATACCCGGCTCGCTTGCGTCAAACCACGTTGCAACAGGTCTTGCTGGTCTTTCAGCTCATTCTGAATCAACTCGACCTGGCGGCGTAGGGATACAAGCTGTGCCTCGGTGCCCTCGATTTCACTTTCTATCTGAACCGTCTGTTTGCCTAGCTGTTGCGTCTGTTGGGTCATCGTTTCCAAACGGGCCTCGAACAGGCGCTGCTGGCCGGCAATCAGTTCTGGATCAATGCCTTCCCGCATCTGAAGTTCCGCCAACTGGGTCGCCAGTGCGTCGGCGTCCACACCGTCACGCTCGGCCTCCAACCGGATTCGGCGCGCCAGCAATTCGAACAGTTGAGATTCGACGATAGTTTTCTCAGACGACAAGAACGTGTCGTCCAGACGGACCAGCAAATCCCCGGCGGCCACGTCATCCCCGTCGCGCACAAAAATCTCGCCGACGACGCCGCCATCGGGATGTTCAACCACTTGCCGGTTGCTTTGCACCTCGATGCTCCCCTGCGACACGATGGCCCCGGCAAGGCGGGTCTGAACAGCCCAGATGCCCAATCCACCTACCAGAATGCCCAATGCCGCAAAGCCGACCAGCGCGGGTATGGTGATACTCCAGACCGGGCGTTTGTATTGAACCGTTGCGTCCTGCATCATTCACCCACCTGGCTAAGACCCCGTCTGATTGCACTGGCATTTTGCACCATCGCGCCCAACACCTCATCGCGGCTGCCGAATTTCACGACCTGTCCCCGCTCGACAACCGCCAGATCGTCGCATTCGGAAATCGCCTGAGGGCGATGCGTCATGATGATGGCCGATTTCCCCGCTTCCTTCAGCCCCCTTACGGCGGCGTTCAGTGCTTCGGTCCCATCTGCATCCAGCGCAGAGTTCGGTTCGTCCAGTATCAGAAGAACCGGGTTTCCATACAGCGCGCGCGCCAATGCGATGCGCTGTTTCTGGCCGCCGGACAGCTGACTGTCATTGCCCTCCAGAAACGTATCGTAGCCTTTTTCCAGCGATAGGATCAGTTCGTGCGCCTTTGCTTTTTTGGCGGCCTCAACAACGGCTTCAGGGTCTGGATTTTCTGACATGCGGGCAATGTTCTCGGCCACAGAACCGTTAAACAAAGTGACTTCTTGCGGCAGGTAGCCGACGTGCTGCCCCAGATCTGTCGGATTGTACTGATCCAGCGTCGCGCCGCCCAACCGGATTTCACCAGCGGCAGGTTGCCACAGTCCCATCAAAGCCTTGGCGAGCGTGGACTTTCCTGATCCGCTTTTGCCGATGACGCCAAGGGCCTTGCCCGGTTCGAGGCGAAGTGTAACACCGCGGAGTGTGGGCGTGCTTGAGCCTGGCGGAATGACTGTCAGGCTTTTGGTAACCAGTTTTCCTTCGGGTATAGGAAGTTTGGTGCGCGGGGCTTCGGGCGGGGTTGCGTCCAGAAACTGGTTCAGCGATATCCAGGCTGCGCGAGCTCTTTCAATCATACCCCATTGGCCAATGGATTGTTCCACAGGCGCCAGCGCCCGGCCCAGCAGGATTGATCCGGCAATCATTGCACCCGGCGTCAACTCGTTGCGCAGCACCAGCCACGCGCCGAGTGCCAGCATTGCAGACTGCAAAAATAACCTCAACGACTTGGTGAGCGACGTGAAACTACCAGTCCAGTCACTTGCGGCGATTGTCTGGCTCAGTGCATTGGTCCGTTGTTTCTGCCACCGCGATGTAATGTCTTCCTGCATACCCTGAGACCGCACTACTTCGGCCGCCTGTCTGGCATGTTCTGAAAAGGCGTTGGCCTGAGCCGAGGCCCTTTGCGCTTCTGCGACCTTGCGATGGGTCAGAGACTGGTTCAGCAGGGCGATCACTATCAGCAGAGCACCACCTGCCACGGCCAGCCACCCCAGCAAGGGATGAAACAGAAAGATTGCGGCCAGAAAGACCGGTGTCCAGGGGATGTCCATTAGGGCAAGCAAAACCGGCGAGGAACAAAGGCTTTGAATAGATTCCAAATTGCGCAACGCAGTTGCTGGCGCCGATCGCGCCTGCGGGTACAGTGACCGCCGGAGCGTCGCGTCAAACACCCGCTCGTCAAGTTGGGACTGAAACCGGGCGCCAAACCGTGCAACGATTCTACCCCGGGCAAAGTCCAGCATCGCCATAAGGGAGTAAAGTAAAACCACCAGCAAAAACAGCGCGGTTAAGGTCTCAACCGCCCGCGATCCCAGCACCCGGTCGTAGACCTGCAACATGAACAAAGGGCCGGTCAGCATCAGTAGATTAACGAAGATGCTGAACAGGAACGCCAAGGCCAGAAAAGTTACGCCCTGATCGCGCACTTTTCGCAGCTCGTATCGGGGCGGCATTAACATGCGGTTCTCTGTGTTCACGAACGAGGCCTATGATTGTTGGTTTGTAAGAGGCAGGAGAGCCTTCGATGCGCTGCATCCTAGTTTGTTGCTGATGGGTTGAAAATGCGAGAATCGGTGGATCGGCGAAAAGCCCCCAACCGCCTGTCGGATGACCTCGCCAAGCCAGCGGTTAGATCGATCCGTCCCGTACGTCCGGAATTGTTAAAAGCAGAAAAATTGCCCGATCTGGGTTGGTTCAAATCAAGCAGTTGTTGTAGCCATTTAATTGCAGAACCCGTTCTTTTGCCCTGAAAACCGCCAGGTTCGCATTTGCCTTTAACTTGCGCCAGTTTCTGGCCAATGGGCCAAAAGGCGCCAGTCAGGTTATCCGGCACGTCCGCCAACATGAGGGTGACATAGGCACTACTGGTGGCGGGTGAGCTGATCCGGTCATTTAGCGCGGCCCAGGCGGTACTAGCGTTGTTCTTGCCCGGTTCCTCACAACGGGAGTGTGCGTTCATAATGAAGTGTGCCGACCATTCGGGATATGCTGTGCCATGAGTTGGGCGTGGGCCATTGCTCTGCCGACATAAGCAGCAATTACTTCGTATGTCTGGTCGGGCAGGACGGCTATCCCTTCCAACAGCTTTTAAATCGTTTCCGTAGTGAGAGCGCTGTAATCATTAAATTTCCAATATTTCAAGGCGGTTGGAATCGGAAGCCGTGAGGATGGAACCGTCCGCTATTACAACTCCAACCTCGCCAGAATACGCCCGGCCGGGCACGGTCTTGCAGATTGAATTTCCGGGTGCGATTTATGATGCCGGGGTGTTGGGCGCTCCGATTCGCGAACCCGACAGTACAAAGATGTGCTGCTATTTCCGAAGACCTTTCGCGAAGTTTTTCAGGCGCCACGCTCGGTTATTAAGACGAGGCCTGCGAGTAAGCCCCTACAAGTTCTGCACGCCTCGCAGTGTTAATGAACTGACCAGATCCGCGTAATCCTCGCGGGCTTGGGATCCGGCACCTGTATTCCACATGTAATACCAGTTCAGCATTCCGAACACCGACATTGTGGTTGCGCGCAACTTTGCGTTATCCCCGTCGAATGCTTTGGGCGAAACTTCTCTTACGATGTCGCTCACGAAATTCACCAGATCACGCTGATATCCACGCAGAAGTTTCTGCTGGTCTTCGGTCAGGGCCGTCATGCCACTGATTTGCACACGATGTTCGTCATCAGCTCCCTGATAAGCAAACAGGATTTCACGGATCGTGGCTTGCAGCTTTTGCTCGGGTGTCAGACCGTCTGTCTTGACAGTGCAGATCCGGTCTCGAAGCTCACGCAGATAGGTTTCAAGGATGTCGTAGAGAATGGCATCCTTGCTATCATAGTAGTGGTAGATATTGGCCTTGGAGATGCCGCACTCTTTCGCCAATAGCGTCATCGAGGCACGATCAAATCCTTGATCGGCAAATACTTTGGCGGCCGTTTTAAGGATTTGCTCTCGCTTTTGGCCGTGATCTTTGGCGATTGTGCGGGCCAAGGCTCACTCCTTATCACGATTGTCTATGACGCGTTTCGCCTTGCCTTGCGAGCGCTCTACATTTCCGGGATCACCTACAACAATCTCGGTGGAAACGCCAACAATGTCCTTGATCCGTTTGGTCAGCATCCGCGCGGCGGCAGTCTTGGACAATTCATCGGTTGAACCCGGCGTGGCTTCGACAATAATCCGCATGGCGTCCAGCCGCCCGGACTTGAACAACTCAATCTGGTAGTGGGGCGCCAGACCGCCGGTGGCCATGACCTGTTCTTCTATCTGGCTCGGGAAAACATTGACGCCGCGAAGGATGATCATGTCGTCACTGCGACCGGTGATCTTGGCCATCCGACGCATGGACCGCGCAGTCCCAGGCAACAGCCGGGTCAGATCGCGCGTGCGATAGCGGATCATCGGCAGCCCTTCCTTGGTCAGAGTGGTAAACACCAGTTCGCCCAGTTCTCCGTCAGGCAGCACGTCACCGGTTTCAGGGTCGATGATTTCCGGCAGGAAATGGTCTTCCCAGATCACCGGACCATCTTTGGTCTCAACGCATTCGTTGGCTACACCGGGCCCCATGATTTCAGAAAGCCCGTAGATATCGACAGCGTGCATGTCAAAGGCCTTTTCGACCTCAAGGCGCATGGCTTCAGTCCAGGGTTCGGCGCCAAACACCCCAACCTTCAGCGAGCATTCACGCGGGTCCAGACCCACTTTGCGAAACTGCTCCAGGATATTGAGCATGTAGGATGGTGTTACCATGATCCCATCGGGTTTGAGGTCGGTGATCAACCCAACCTGCTTCTCCGTCTGACCTCCGGACATCGGAACAACGGTCGCCCCAAGACGTTCGATACCGTAATGAGCCCCAAGCCCGCCAGTAAACAGGCCATAGCCATAGGCATTGTGCACCATATCACCCTTGCGCAGGCCCGAAGCTCGTAAAGAGCGCGCCACGAGGTCTGCCCAGTTCTCGATGTCGTTTTTGGTGTAACCCACCACAGTCGGCTTGCCAGTGGTGCCGGATGAGGCGTGCACACGAATAATCTCGCTGCGCGGCACGGCGAATAAACCGAACGGGTAATTGTCACGCAGGTCGTTTTTGTACGTGAAGGGGAATTTAGCCAGATCGGACAGGTCGTTCAGGTCGTCAGGATGCACGCCCGCCTCGTCGAACCTGTGCTTGTACATCTGCACATTTTCATAGGCATGGCGCACCGACCATTTCAGGCGATCCAGTTGCAAGGCACGGATTTCGTCGATCGAGGCGATCTCAATCGGGTCGAGATCAGTTTTGTGCGGGGTCAGATCTTTCATCGCGGCGCTCCTCCAAACGCGAAACTATTCGTCGAAATGTCGACCACCAACCGCGCGCGACACGCCGCGGAATTCCGCGATCAGGGTATCGTCCTGGTTGGTGATACGAACGTCGTATATGCCGCTACGGCCCGCCAGAGTAACTTCGTTCGCTCGGGCGGTTAGGCGGTCATCCAGCCGGCCGGGTGCCATATAGCTCATCATCGTATGTTGCCCGACCGTTGAAACGTTGCGGCTGTTGCAGGCGAAGGCAAAAGCGCTGTCAGCCAACGCGAAACTGACGCCTCCGTGACAGATGCCATGGCCGTTGCAGTGGTGGGCCTTGATAGTCAGAGCCAGGGTTGCGCGCCCTTCGTTAACGTCGATAATCTCCATGCCGAACCATTTGCTGGCTTCGTCATTAGCCCACATGCTCGCGGCGGATTTTTCGGCACGTTCTTTGGGAGTCATCATCAATTGCCCTGAAAGTTTGGCGCGCGTTTCTCAAGAAAGCTCGCAACGCCTTCTGCATAGTCAGCACTTTCCCCGCAGGTTTTCATTGCGTCCGCCTCAATATCCAATTGATCGGACAAGGAATTGACGGCAGCAGCCTGAATGCACTGTTTGGTAAGTCCCAGCCCGAGGGTGGGGCCATTGGCGAATTGCTCGGCAAGAGCACGGGCTTCGGTCATGAGTTGGTCATCGGGCACTGATTTCCAGATCAGGCCCCAATTTTCGGCCTGCGTTGCAGACAGAGGCTGGGCGGTCAATGCCAGGCCTTTGGCGCGGGCTTCGCCCAATAGACGAGGCAGGTGCCAGGTACCGCCTGTATCAGGGATCAATCCGACCTTGGAAAAGCTCTGAATGAATTTGGCGTTTTCCCCCGCCAGAACCATGTCGCAGGCAAGGGCAAGATTTGCTCCGGCCCCGGCGGCCACGCCATTCACTGCGCAGATCACAGGGAAGTTCAGCGAGCGGATCAACCGGACCAGCGGCGCATAGAACGTTCGAACCGTTTGGCCCAGATCGGGCGGGCCGTCCATTTTTGACGGGTCGCGGTCCCCAAGGTCCTGTCCTGCACAAAACCCGCGCCCCGCGCCGGTTAACAGAACTGCGCGGGCGCGATTGTCGCGGGCAAGCTTCAGAGCGTCCTGAAGGGCCACGTGCATTTCTTCGTTGAATGAGTTCAGCTTTTCCGGGCGGTTCAGAGTGATTTCGACCCAATTCCCATGATCCTGTATAAGAATCGTATCGCTCATGACTGCCCCGCCTTTGTTTCAAGTTAACTATTGCATTAACCGAACGGTTGGTCAATATTTAGCGAAACATCGAGTCTGAACCCTCAATGAGAATGATCATGCAGCAACCGCCACCGGTGAAAGTTGAGCGCGAGGGCGACATCGCCTGGGTCACAATCGACAATCCACCTGTGAACGCCACGTCAATCGGAGTGCGTCAGGGGCTTGCCAATGCGGTTGAGGCAGTCAAAGGCGCACGTGTTGCCGTGCTTACCTGCGCCGGAAAGACTTTTATTGCAGGTGGTGACATGTCTGAATTCGACGCGCCACCGGTCGAGCCGCATTTGCCGGACGTTGTTCAGATGATTGAGGACAGCGAGGTTCCTTTTGTCGCTCTGATGCATGGCAATGTGCTTGGTGGCGGATTCGAGGTTGCCATGGCCTGCGCTTGGCGCATTGCGGCATCCGACACCAGGTTTGGTTTGCCAGAGGTCAAGGTGGGTTTGATTCCGGGGGCAGGGGGGACACAGCGGCTTCCGCGCCTTGTGGGTATGGAAGCTGCCATCGACATAGCCTGTTCGGGGAAAATCCTGACAGCGCAAGACTTGTTGGACCTGGGCGCGGTGGATTACGTGGCCGAAGATTTGCAGAGTGCGGTTAGGGAATTTGTCACTGACCTGCCGGATCGGCCCGTCCCGGTCAGCCAGAGAGATGTCCCGAAATACCCGCCGGAGTTGATTGAAAAATCGCGCGAAACGCTCTTGAAGCGTTCAAAGGGGCAGCAGTCGCCATTGGAAAACCTGACGGCCTTGATCTGGTCGTCCGAGCCATTTGCAAAAGCCCAGCCGAAAGAGCGCGCCCGTCATCTGGAGCTTCGCCAGCGTGCGGAAAGCCGTGCGCTTCGCCACGCCTTTTTTGCGGAACGCAATGTGGCGAGGCCACTGGCCATTAAAGGCGCTATCCCGCGTGACATCAGCCGGATAGCTGTTGTTGGCGGTGGCTTGATGGGGGCGGGGATTGCAACTGCTGCTCTGCTTGGGGGGCTGTCCGTCACCCTAATCGAACGTGATGCCGATGCTGCCGCCGCCGCACATGAACGGGTCGCGGGCCTTTTGCAGGGGGCGGTCAGCCGGGGCAAATTGACCGGGGCGCAATTGCAGGATCGAATGGAAGCGTTTCGCGCTGTCGACGATTATGCGGCTGCTGCGGACGCCCAATTGGCCGTTGAAGCGGTGTTCGAAGATCTTGCTGTCAAGCAACAGGTGTTTGCCGAGCTTGCAGAATACATGGATGGTGAGGCCATTCTTGCAACCAACACCTCTTATCTTGATCCGATGGAGATTTTTGCCGGGATAAACAATCAGGCCTGCTGCATCGGGTTACATTTTTTCAGCCCGGCCCATGTCATGAAACTGCTGGAGATTGTGAGAACCCCACACACGTCCTCTGAGGTTATCGCCACTGGATTTGCGATTGGCAAAAGGCTGGGGAAGATTTCGGTTTTGTCAGGAATTTGCGACGGGTTTATCGGCAACCGCATGCTGGCAGCCTATAGGCGGGAGGCGGACTACCTTCTGGCGGATGGGGCTCTGCCCTATCAGGTGGACGAAGCGATGCGAGAGTTCGGGATGCCTATGGGCCCATATGAACTTCAGGATCTGACGGGTCTCCAGATTGCTTGGGCCAATCGCAAACGCAATGCTGCAACCCGCAACCCGCAGGAGCGGTATGTCACCATAGCTGACCAGCTGTGCGAGAATGGACGGTTTGGTCAGCGAACAGGTAAGGGGTGGTATCGTTATGACGACGGCAATCGCACGCCGATCCGTGATCCTGATGTAGAATCGTTGATCGAAAGCTATTCTGCGGCACATGATATCCAACGACGCGAATTTAGAACCGAAGAGATTTCGTCTCGCTTGATTGCAGTTTTGTCCAATGAAGGCGCCCTGATTGTCGAAGAAGGCATCGCCGAAAGTGCCGAAGCCGTCGATATGGTTCAAATTCACGGCTATGGTTTCCCGCGTTGGCGGGGCGGGCCGATGAACTATAGCAATGAAATTGGACCGGCGGTTTCCCGGCAGACCATGGAAACAGTGGCTGCAGAAAATCCCGGTTCATGGAGGATTGCGCGAGAGCGGTAAACAGAATTTTCGTTTCACACAGTTCGGCTCTGCAGCGCAGTTCCCGAACTCTAGATGCCATATTTCAGGGAGGAACCGATGGCCAAATTCACGAAACTCACTTCGCTTCTGGCGGGCGCTACGATGGCCCTGTCTGGTGCTGCGGCCTATGCTGCGGATTATACGCTGACCATTTCCAGCTGGGCGCCACCGACGCACGGTATCAATGCCATGATGTGGCCGAAATTCATTGAAATGGTTGAAGAAGCCACAGATGGGAAGGTCACCGCCGAACTTAAACTGGGTATCGCCCCTCCGCCCGCGCAGATGGATCTGATCATGGATGGTGCGGCAGATGCGTCGATCATCTTTCACGGCTATCAGCCCGGTCGCTTTGTCACGACCAAGATGATTGAGCTGCCCGGGTATGAAGGATCGGCCGAAGCGGCATCTGTTGCTTATTGGCGCACCTACGAAGACCACCTCAAAGCGGCTGATGAGCATCGTGGTGTAAAAGTGATCGCACTGCACACACATGGCCCTGCGCAACTTCATTCAAGTTCATCCGTGACTTCTCTGGATGAGGTGTCCGGGCTGAAGGTCCGGATACCTGGTGGCGTCGGCGGCGATGTCGGTTCTGCCCTTGGCGCGACCGGAATTCAGGTGCCGGCACCGAAGGTCTATGAGACCCTCGCTTCCAAAGCTGCGGATGGTGTGGTCATGCCGTTTGAATCCCGCAAGGGGTTCAAGCTGACTGAAGTTGCCCCGAACGTTTACGAAGTTCCAGGCGGTCTGTATCGAGGTTCTTTTGCCTTCATCATGAACGAAGACACATTTGCCGACCTGCCCGAAGATCTGCAGGCGGCACTGGAAGAAAACGTCTTTGGTGAGCCGCTGAGCCGTGAAATCGGCAAGATCTGGGATCAGATCGATGCAATTGGCCGTGAAGCCACGGAAGCCGCAGAAGGTAATGCGATCAACACGGCGTCTGCTGAAGATCTTGAAAAATTCAATGCGATTGCCGTCGATGTACGCACAAAAGTCATCGATGAAGTGAATGGCTCCGGCGTGGACGCGCAGGCTGCTTATGACACGATCGTAAAGGAAATGGCCGCCCAATAAGGCAGCCCGGCTGGCGGAAACAAGCCGTCAGCCAATTTCACCCGCTGGGAACCAACCATGCAAAACTTCGTGACCCTCGCGCGTCGTGTCAGCTTTCTTCCAACGCTGCTGGCTTGCCTGGCGCTGTTTATCCTGATGGTGATGACCTTCTTCGACGTCATCTTTCGGTCCGTATTCAACGCGCCCATCGAGGCCGCAACGGAACTGACCAGAATCCTGATGGCAATCCTGGTGTTCTCTGTTTTGCCGATGATCTCGGCTTCGAAAGGCCAGATCGCGGTCGACCTGACAGACGGGTTGTTTGCTCGGTTGCGCCTGAGCCGCATACGGGATGCGGTCGTTTACTTGGCTTCAGGTATAATGCTGATCTGGCCAATCAAACGCGTTTGGATTCTGTCTGAGCGCGCCCGCGATTATGGTGATGTGACGGAATACCTTTCCATTCCCGTATTCTACGTCGGATGGTTCATAACGGCATCGATCACGATCACTGCCGTCGCGATGGTCGTTACTGGCCTGTTGCATCTCTTTGCCCCTCATATCCTTTCGGAGCAAACCCAATGACCGCGGCACTGATCGGTTTTGCCCTCGTACTTATTCTCGTGCTGGTGCGTCTTCCCATTGTTTTTGCAATGGGGCTCGTTGGTACATTGGGTTTTGCATATGAGCGAGGGGGAAGTATCTTTTCAGAACGCGGGTTGAAGGCTGCCATGTCGATGGTGGGCCGTCAGATCACGGACACCGCACAGGATTACGGCCTGTCGGTCATCCCGTTGTTCATTTTGATGGGACTATTCGTGAACAAAGGCGGTCTTGCGCGCGAGCTCTACGCAGTGTCCAACGCCTTTCTTGGTCACTTTAAGGGCGGCATTGCCATGGCGACCGTTGCAGCCTGTGGTGGGTTCTCGGCAATTTGCGGCTCGTCACTGGCCACTGCTGCGACCATGTCTAAGGTCGCAATGCCGGAGATGCGCCGCTATCGATATTCGGACGAACTTTCAACGGCTTCGATTGCGGCTGGCGGGACCCTCGGCATCCTGATCCCGCCCTCGGTGATCCTCGTCATCTATGGGCTGCTCACAGAGACCTCAATCGGCAAGCTATTCGTTGCTGGCATCCTTCCAGGCATATTGGGCATCCTCTTCTATCTGTTCGCTGTCCGATGGACCGTTTGGCGCAAAGCGGATTCCGGTCCGGCAGGAGAACGCCATGGCTGGGGTGAGCGCCTGAAAGCGTTGCGCTCTGTCTGGGCCGTTCTGCTCCTGTTCTTCCTTGTGATCGGCGGCCTCTATGGTGCCTTTGACTTCCACCCGCTGAACCTGACCTTTAGCCCGACCGAGGCGGCAGGAATGGGTGCTATGGGTGCTTTTCTGATTGCATTGTCGCGCGGAGGGTTGACCGTTCGTTCGACATTCGAGGTTTTGAAAGAGACCACTCACACTGCTGCGGCACTGTTTTCGGTATTGATCGGCGCGCAAGTGTTTTCGAACTTTATCAATCTCGCCGGCCTGCCCGAGGCTTTGATCGCGATGGTCACGGCCTACGACGTCGCGCCCTTTGCTGTCATTCTGATGATCCTTGGCATCTACATTATTCTGGGCTGCGTTTTTGAATCGCTTTCAATGCTGTTGTTGACCGTACCCATCTTTTTTCCGCTGGTAACATCGCTGGGCTATGACCCGATTTGGTTTGGTATTGTGGTCGTCGTTGTCACAGAGATAAGCCTGATCACGCCGCCAGTGGGATTGAATGTTTTTATTCTGAAGGGCGTTGTCGGTGATGTATCAACAGCGACTATTTTTAGGGGCGTTACACCCTTCTGGGTCGCTGACATTTTCCGGTTGGCATTGATCGTTCTGGTGCCGTGGCTGGTGCTGGTTTTGCCGGAACAGATGGGCGCGATGGGTCACTGATGTTTAGTCTGACGTCGCTTCCCCCGGGGTTTCACGTTGACCCATACCTGTTCTACACACAGTTGCGGGAAGAAACGCCAGTGTGTCCGCAACCCGGTGGATCAGTGATCCTCTCGCGATACGACGACCTGAATGTGGTCTACCGTGACACGAAGCGGTTCATTTCCGACAAGAAGGCGGTGTTCGGTCCGAAGTTCGGCACCGACAGCCCGCTGTATGAGCACCACACCACGAGCCTGGTGTTCAACGACCCGCCGCTTCATACGCGCGTTCGCAAAGTGATGGTCGGGGCAATGAACCCGCGTGCTCTGGCGCAGATGGAGCCGGGATTGATCGCGCTGGTCGATACTCTTCTGGACGAGATGGAAGCGAAGGGTGAGGTCGAGCTGATCGAAGATTTTGCCGGCGCCATCCCGATTGAGATCATAGGCAACCTGTTGGGTATTCCCCGCAATGAGCGAGGCCCTCTGCGTGACTGGTCACTCGCAATCCTCGGCGCGTTGGAACCTAAGCTGACGACCGAGCAGAAAGAGTGGGGCAACCGGTCCGTGACCGAATTTAAAACCTTTCTGCGTTACATTGTCGAAGACCGCCGGGCAAAGCCCGGTGACCCAGAGACAGACGTTCTGACCCGACTGATACAGGACGATGTGGATGGTGGACTTACTGAAGTCGAACTGTATCAGAATTGTATTTTCATCCTGAACGCCGGGCACGAGACGACGACCAACCTAATAGGTAATGCGCTGGAATTACTGGACCGGCATCGTGATAAACGAATTGAGCTTTTGACCAATCCGGACCTGATCACTACGGCTGTAGATGAGTTTCTGCGCTTTGAAAGCCCGAACCAGTTTGGCAACCGCCTGACTGCCGAAGAGGTGGAGTTTCACGGCCATACTATTCCGGCAGGCACCGATATCCATCTGTGTATTGGCGCCGCCAATCGCGATCCGCGTCAGTTTGAAAAACCTGACGAGATGGTCTTGCAACGATGGCCGAACAAACACCATGCGTTTGCCGGGGGGCCACATACCTGTGTTGGTTTGTCGTTAGCTCGGATGGAAGGGCGTGTGGCAATCAGCCGGTTTCTGGGCCGCTTTCCAAATTATCAACTCACCGACGAGGCCCAGCGTGGCGGGCGGGTTCGGTTTCGCGGCTTTGCGCGGCTTCCGGCGCGCGTTTGCTAAGTGTCCAAGTTATTTGTTTTCTATATCATTGACCGACCGTACGGTTGATAATAAAACTTATCAAGAGTTAAACGCCGCCTCGCGGACAAATTCAATGGTAGAGGAGAGCCCCCATGACGATCCAACAGATTTCCAGCTTCGCGGCGGGTGACTGGGTTGCGCCCGGAGAGGGCTCCCGGGAAATTGCCAGTGCCGTGACTGGTGAGGTGATTGCGGCCGCAGGAAACAACGCGTTGGATGTACAGGGGATGCTGGACCATGCGCGCAACGTTGGTGGACCAGCCCTGCGCAAGATGACTTTCCATGAGCGCGCAAAGATGCTCAAGACGCTGTCCCTACATTTGGGAAAACACAAACAGGCGTTGTATGACCTGTCCTTCAATACCGGAGCTACCCAGTCGGACCACATGATCGATATCGATGGTGGTATCGGTACGATGTTCGTTTTTGCCTCGAAAGGACGGCGCGAAATGCCCGATGGGCATGTCTATTTGGATGGCGAAGTTGAGCAATTGTCGCGCAATGGGACGTTTCTGGGTCAGCATATTTGCACACCGTTACAAGGCGTTGCGATCCACATAAACGCATTCAACTTCCCGGTCTGGGGCATGCTGGAAAAACTTGCTCCGACCCTGCTGGCAGGGGTTCCCGCTATCGTTAAACCGGCAACGAATTCTTGCTACGTGACGGAACTGTGTGTGCGGATCATGCTGGAGTCCGGCATTCTTCCGGCCGGCGCCTTGCAACTGGTTTCAGGTGGTTTGGGCGACATGCTGGATCGCCTGACGATGCAGGATGTGGTCAGCTTTACCGGGTCCGCCGACACAGCGCTTAGGCTGCGGTCCAATCCGGCGATCCTTGAAAATTCGGTGCGGTTCGTCGCCGAACAGGACAGTTTGAATGCTTCAATCCTTGGCCCGGATGCCGAACCCGGAACGCCCGAGTTTGATCTGTTCATCAAGGAAGTTCAGCGAGAGATGACCACCAAGGCGGGTCAGAAATGTACTGCTATTCGCCGAATTATTGCTCCAGAGCCACAGGTGCAGGCCGTTATCGAGGCGCTCTCGGCACGGTTGGCGAAAACCGTCATCGGAGACCCGAGACTGGAGACGACGCGCATGGGAGCGCTGGTCTCGAATGCCCAAAAGCGGGACGTTCTGGAAAAAGCCGCCATTATCGGACAGGAGGCAGAGCGGGTATTCGGCAATCCGTCTGATTTCACAGTGGATGGTGCTGATGCTGACAAAGGCGCCTTTTTACCGCCGATGCTGTTCCACTGTGCCAATCCCGATGCAGCCCAGCGTGTTCATGACACCGAAGCCTTTGGCCCCGTAAGCACAATCATGGGCTACAGCGACATAGACCACGCGATCAAGCTGGCGAACAAGGGGCAGGGCTCGCTGGTGGCTTCTGTTATAACCCATGACCCAAATGTCGCGCGGCAGGTCGTTCTGGGCGCGGGCGCATATCACGGGAGGCTTTACTTCAATGATCGCGCCTCGATGAAGGAATCGACAGGTCACGGTTCGCCACTGCCACATCTGGTCCATGGTGGCCCCGGCAGAGCTGGTGGCGGTGAGGAAATGGGCGGTGTGCGAGGGGTGAAGCATTACATGCAGCGGACCGCCATCCAGGGATCACCCGATATTCTTTCGGCGATTGGGAATAAATGGGTGCCCGGTGCGACCGAGATAGAAGGTCCTTCTCACCCATTTACCCGTCGTTACCACGACCTGAGCATCGGCGAGACGATCCACACGGGTTCGCGCACTGTAACTATGGAAGACATAGAACATTTTGCCCACTTCACCGGTGATACGTTCTATGCACACATGGATCAGGCGGCAGCAGAACGGAATCCGTTTTTTCCGGGCCGTGTGGCGCATGGCTATCTGCTGCTTTCGTTTGCGGCAGGTTTGTTTGTCGAGCCCAATGAAGGACCGGTTCTTGCCAACACAGGGCTGGACGGTCTGCGCTTCATGAAACCTGTAGAGGCAGGTGACGCCATCAAAGTGCGACTGACGGTCAAGAACAAAACAAAACGAAACGAAGACTATGGCGAGGTCCGGTGGCACGTCACCCTGACCAATCAGCACGACGAGCAGGTCGCCGAATACGAGCTTCTTACGATGGTGGCCTACTAGGGTTGGCCGATCGGATGGAAATTCCGGCCCTCCTGAATATACTTTTGCCATGAACGAAAAGACCCCTGATTGGTTTGATATCTGTGTGACCCGGCTGACTGCCTCTGGTACCCAAAGGGTGTGGTCAGTGCTGGTCACGATATTCGGAGATCTTGCGCAAAACGAAACGGATCAGATCAGTGGTGCCCTGATTACCTCACTGACCAGTCTTGCCGGTATCAAGGCCGAGGCGACTCGCGTCGCCTTGCACAGGCTCCGTAAGGAAGGTTGGATCGAAAGCACTCGGATCGGACGAAACAGCGTTCACCGATTGACGGATTTTGGCCGCAGCCAAAGCGCCGCAGCGGTGCCTCGCATTTATGCCCGGGAAACGGTCAGGCCCGACATTTGGCATGTTCTGGTTGGCAGCGGTTCAGACTTGGCCCGGCAGGAGCTGTCCGACTTGATGCTGACGGGAGATTACATTTCCCTGAACAACTCAACTGCTATGGCACCCGGGCCCGCACCAGATGGGATTGAAGAGCTTTTGGTTGTGCAAAGCAAAGAAATCTCTGTTCCAAATTGGCTTAAAGACCTGTGCGGTCCCAAGGCGTTGAAGGATTCCTACGATCAGCTTTGGGAAACGGCACAGGCCGTGAAGAGCCACCTGCCGCCAAACGTGGTAAGCGATCCAATGAAAGTGGCCGTGCTGCGCGTTCTATTGGTCCATAGCTGGCGCCGGGTGGTTTTGCGCCATCCAGACCTCCCCGAGACGTTTCTGCCGGATGACTGGATGGGACCTGCCTGCCGCGAAGTGGTTTCTCAATTGTTGGCAGCCTTGCCTCGACCCTCTTTGGATGCTCTGGAAAAAGCTTTGGAATCCTGAACTTGTGTGTGGCGACCACTGGGCAATCCCATTCCGTACGACCGCCACGTTGGCCTATTCAGACGTGATTTGATCCAGGCCAGAACGAAATTCCTTTGCTTGCGCCAGAGTATTTGTCTTTCAAATCGTTACAAAAATTGGCTGATACAATGGAAAGCGTAACATTAATCTTGCCCCGAATCACTGGTGACTGTATTAACCGACCAATCGGTTGGTGTTTCGAGCTGGTACAAACGGGAGATTCCACAGATGGACGCATTCATTTGCGATGCGACACGCACGCCAATTGGCCGGTATGGCGGGGCGCTGTCCTCAGTGCGGACGGATGATCTGGCGGCTGCGCCGATTGCTGCGTTGATGCAAAGGAATCCCCAGGTCGATTGGACCAGTGTTGACGACGTGATTTATGGTGACGCCAACCAGGCCGGCGAAAGTAACCGCAACGTCGCCCGCATGGCTGCTTTGCTGGCTGGGTTGCCGATCGACGTGCCAGGGACCACAATAAACCGGCTGTGTGCTTCGGGAATGGATGCGGTTGGCATGGCCGCACGGGGGATCAAGGCCGGCGACTATGATATGGCAATTGCCGGCGGTGTGGAAAGCATGAGTCGCGCGCCTTTCGTGATGCCGAAGGCCACCAACGCGTTTACCCGCTCGAATGCGGTTTACGACACCACCATTGGCTGGCGTTTTATCAATCCGAAGATGAAAGAGATGTACGGCGTGGATTCCATGCCGCAAACTGCTGATAACGTGGCCGCGGACTACAATATCAGCCGCGAAGATCAGGACGCTTTCGCGGCCCGTAGTCAGGCGCGTTGGGAGGCCGCTCAAACGGCTGGTGTTTTCGCAGAGGAGATTACGCCAATCTCCATACCGCAGCGCAAAGGCGAACCGATCATTGTTGACACCGATGAGCACCCGCGCCCCGGAGTAACCGTTGAAAAACTGGCAAAGCTGAAAGGTGTGAACGGGCTTGACCTGACTGTCACTGCAGGAAATGCCTCGGGCGTGAATGATGGTGCGGCGGCGATCCTGATGGCCAATGAGGCGATGGCGGAAAAGAATGGCCTGAAACCGATGGTTCGGGTGGTGGGCATGTCGGCCGCGGGTGTCGCGCCGCGCGTCATGGGTATTGGCCCGGTACCGGCCAGCCATAAGGTTCTAGAACGTGCAGGACTGACCATTGAGCAGATGGATGTGATAGAATTGAACGAAGCTTTTGCCAGCCAGGGTCTTGCCACGCTGCGCGAGCTTAACGTTGCCGACGACGCGCCGCATGTGAATCCCAACGGAGGCGCCATCGCGATGGGACATCCGCTTGGGATGTCGGGTGCGCGGCTTGTTTTGACGGCAGCCTATCAGTTGCAACGCACCGGCGGGCGGTATGCCCTATGCACCATGTGCGTTGGTGTCGGGCAGGGTGCAGCCATGATCCTGGAACGTGTCTGAAGGAGGAACCCCAGATGTATGCACAGCTGGTGAAAACAGCCGGAACGGGCGTCAAATCCAAAGAAGAGATGACGGAGGAGGAGCGCGCCTTTCAGGACAAGATCGACCGCGACATCAAGATCGAACCGCGTGATTGGATGCCTGATGATTATCGCGCAACCCTGATCCGCCAGATTGGTCAGCACGCGCATTCGGAAATTGTCGGTCAATTGCCTGAAGGCAACTGGATCACCCGCGCGCCCACACTGGAACGCAAAGCAATCCTGCTTGCCAAGGTGCAGGACGAAGCAGGTCATGGCCTCTATCTGTATTGCGCTGCTGAAACGTTAGGTGTGAGCCGTGATGAGATTACCGAGATGTTGCTGGACGGCCGCATGAAATACTCGTCGATCTTCAACTACCCGACATTGAACTGGGCCGATATCGGGGCCGTCGGCTGGTTGGTGGACGGTGCAGCGATCATGAACCAAGTGCCGCTGCAACGCACGTCATACGGCCCGTATTCCCGCGCCATGATCCGCATCTGCAAAGAGGAAAGCTTTCACCAGCGTCAGGGTTATGACGCCATTCGCAAAATGGCGGAAGGTACTCCGGAACAGAAGAAGATGGCGCAGGACGCATTGAACCGTTTGTGGTTTCCGTCGCTGATGATGTTCGGCCCGTCGGACAAGGACTCGGTCCATTCCGCCCAGTCGATGGCGTGGAAGATCAAAATCAACACCAATGACGAACTGCGGCAAAAATTCGTTGATCAGACAGTGCCGCAAATCGAATTTCTTGGCCTCGACCTGCCGGATCCCGGTATCAAGTGGAACGAGGAGCGTGGTCACTACGACTACACGGATCCGGACTGGACAGAGTTCTTTAACGTCATCAAGGGCAACGGCCCCTGTAACGTGGATCGTCTCTCAGATCGCAAAAACGCATGGGACGACGGCGCATGGGTTCGCGAGGGTCTGATGGAACACGCCCGCAAGAAAGCCGCCCGCGAGCACGCGGCAGAGTAATCAGGAGATTCCACTATGAAAAACGAATGGCCTCTTTGGGAAATCTTCATTCGCGGTCAGCATGGTCTGAGCCACCGTCATGTGGGTTCGCTACACGCCCCTGACGCGGAAATGGCCGTCAAGAACGCGCGTGACGTCTATACGCGCCGCAACGAAGGCGTGTCGATCTGGGTGGTTGAAGCCAAACATATCACGGCAACGGCGCCCGGCGACAAAGGCCCTTTGTTCGAGCCGTCGGAAAGCAAGGTCTATCGCCACCCGACCTTCTACGACATTCCCGATGAAGTGGGGAACATGTAATGGTTGAGGTCGACAAACAGGCCCTGCTGCAATTTCTGCTGCGCATGGGTGACAACACGTTGGTCCTTGGACACCGCGTATCGGAATGGTGCGGGCACTCCCCGGTTCTTGAGGAGGATATCGCGCTTGCCAACACTGCATTGGACCTGATCGGTCAGACCCAGTTGTGGCTGGGTTACGCCGCGGAAGTGCAGGGAGAGGGCAAAACCGCCGATGATCTGGCCTTCCTTCGCGATGCATGGGATTTCCGCAACCTGTTGCTGGTGGAATTGCCCAACGGTGATTTCGGCCGAACTCTGATGCGTCAGTTCCTGTTCGACGCGTGGCATGCGATTATTTTGGGCCGGTTGATGAAATCCTCGGACACAACCGTGGCCGAGATCGCCGAGAAGGCCAGCAAAGAGGTCGCGTATCACCTCGAACGCTCGGCCGACACCGTGGTTGGCCTGGGCGATGGGACTCAGGAAAGTCACGATCGCATGCAGGCCGCGTTGGACTACCTCTGGCCCTATGTTGGCGAGATGTTTGACAGCGACGAGGCCGACGAGCAGATGGTTGCCGCTGGTATTTCGGTAAATCCGGCTACGCTGCGCGAGGAATATGGCGCTCTGGTCGGCCGGGTTCTGTCCGAGGCGACACTGACCATCCCCGAGAGCCGTTTCGCGCATAAAGGGGGCCGGACCGGCTATATGCACACTGAGCATCTAGGCCATCTGCTGTGTACCATGCAGTGGTTGCCCCGCGCCTATCCAGGCTGCCAATGGTGATGATCATGGCGCAACCCGCAATTGATCAGGTCTGGGAGTGGCTGGACGCCATACCCGACCCGGAAATTCCCGTGATATCGCTTGTGGATCTTGGGATTGTCCGTGGCGTTGATTGGGAAGGCGACCTGTTGGTTGTCACTGTCACGCCGACCTATTCGGGCTGCCCCGCGACCAGCATCATTAACTTCGATATCGAGACCGCGTTGCGAAAGCATGGCATCGAAAATCTGGAGCTGCGCCGCCAGCTTTCTCCTGCGTGGACCACGGACTGGTTGTCGGACAAGGGCCGTGCGCAATTAGAGAAGTTTGGCATTGCTCCGCCTCAACCAGGTGGCGGGCCGGAACGATGCCCGCAATGCAGCAGCACCCATCTGGAAAGGCTCAGCCAATTCGGCTCGACCCCATGCAAGGCCCAATGGCGGTGCAAGGACTGTCTTGAGCCTTTTGATTACTTCAAGTGCATCTGAGGGAGGGACCCATGGCGCGCTTTCACGATTTGGAAATTACTGAAATCAGCAGGACAATACGCGACGCGGTGGTCGTGACCCTCAAGCCCACCAACGGCACAGACGAAGCGTTCGACTTCACGCAGGGTCAATATCTGACTTTCCGTCAGTCTTTTGACGGCGAAGAATTGCGCCGGTCCTATTCCATCTGCTCGGGCAAGGACGATGGCATCCTGCAAGTTGGCATCAAGCGTGTCGATGGCGGTGCGTTTTCGACCTGGGCGAACGAAGATCTGAAAGTTGGCGATACGATCCAGGCCATGCCCCCAATGGGCGGTTTCTTTACCGAATTGAATGCGGAAAACGAAAAGCAGTATCTTGGTTTTGCAGGCGGATCTGGCATCACGCCGGTCCTGTCCATCCTGAAAACCACGCTCAGCCAGGAACCAAATTCCACCTTTACATTGGTTTATGCAAACAAGGGCGTAAACACGATCATGTTTCGTGAAGAGCTGGAAGATCTGAAAAACACCTTCATGAGCCGTTTCAACGTGATCCATGTTCTGGAAAGTGACGCTCAGGAGATTGACCTTTTTACGGGTCTCGTAACAGAAGAAAAATGCGCCGATCTGTTCAGAACAGGTTGGATAGATATCGAGAACATCGACGCGGCCTTCATCTGTGGCCCGGAGCCGATGATGCTGGGTATCGCCAGCGCGCTACGCGCTCATGGTCTGGAGGACAGCCAGATAAAGTTTGAGTTGTTTGCAAGTGCGCAACCGGGTCGGCTGAAACGCAAGATCGTAAACAAAGAAGCGTCCCGAAGCGCCAATCTGACCAAAGCTGCAATCACTTTGGACGGTGCGACACAGACCATTGAAATGCCCAAGGATACCACCATCCTTGATGCAGCGCTCGAAAACGCAATGGATGCGCCCTTCGCCTGCAAGGCGGGCGTTTGCTCGACCTGCCGCTGCATGGTTTTGGAGGGCGAGGTCGAGATGGAATCCAATCATGCGCTGGAAGACTACGAAGTCGAAAAAGGATATGTCTTGTCTTGCCAGTCCTATCCACGGACCGACAATGTCGTTGTCGACTTCGATCAGTAGGGGACGGATCATGCCTGAAGAAATGAGCATCGAAAAGTATCTGGAGCAGGGTGGCGTATTGTCCAACCCGTCGAACGTTCCCCCGCGCTATCGCGCCGAATTGATGAAGTTGATGACGACTTTCGTGGACAGCGAGCTTGCGGGGGCAGCGGGTTTTGCGGATGTCATCAACGAAGGTCCCGGCATCAAAGAGCGTATCGCCGCCGCAAAGATCGTATTGGAGAAAACCGATAACGCCAGTCGCGTTCTGGATATCATGGGCGAATTTGGTGTCGACACGCAGCGCTACGCCAATCATCACCCCTGGACCGCGCGACTTAACCGCGACGCCGACATTGGCGCAACACGCTCTGAGCACGATATGCGCCTTGCCGTCTTCAACTATCCCATTCTTGGCTGGGCAGACGCGGTCGTTATGAATTTGCTGATGGGTCGCGCAGTTGCAGTTCAATTGGCCGAGTTTAGCCTGGTTTCCTACCAACCTCTGGCGGATGCTTTCCGCGCGATTGCGCCGATCGAAGCCCGCCACGCCGAGTTGGCTGAAGAAGGTTTGGGTAAACTGGCTGAGCAGCAGAACAAGTCATCTCTGCAGGATTTGGTTGATTACTGGTGGCCACGTGTTGCTGTATCTTTCGGCAGCGACAATCCGGACAGGCTAACAACGCTGAAAGCACTAGGATTGCGGCGCAATGGTAATGATGTACTGCAAACGCGCTGGGGCCACGAAGCAGGGCAAGTCCTGAAGAAATTTGGATTTTCTGTGCCTTCTACCCGGTTTTGACGCGGAAAACCGGCTTTTCTGCCTGAGCTCTCTGTCGGTTGACTTGAACATTGAATTCAGAATTCTCATGCCGCGTGCCGGGTTTCAAACTGCTGCCCCGAATGCGCGGGAATTTCTAGGAAGCGCCGTGTTCTTTGAGCAGAACACTGAGAAACAGTTTGGCCACACGTGTTGGAGCGGGTTGCTTTCTGGTCACTGCCGCAAATCTGGTTCGATACTGTGTTTCTTCGGGCTTCACTTTCTTCATGAGGCCGCCGTCAACAAACTCCTGCGCAAGGTGATCGGGCAAAAATCCAAGGTAACGACCCGAAAGAATCAAAATGGCGAGGGCCTGTTCATTTTGAACTTTGGCCGCGCGTCGAAAGCCCAGTTGCTGGCCAACGATCAGATTGGGAGAATTCACACTGAGGCCCGCATAGTTGAACTTGCGCAAGTCCGTCGAATTCATCTCGGTGTTTGAAAGACCGAACAGGGGATGTTCCTGCCCGCAATACAGGAACATGTTTTCTCCATAAATTGGCGCGTAGTGAAGGCTGGCGGACGGCCTGTGCAATGCGATGATGCCGATATCCAGATGCCCGCTGATGACCATTGTTTCGATCACGTTAGGTGGCTCAAGGGACAGTTCGATTTGGACCGCGGGCGCGGCTTCATTGAACTTGTGAATGGCGGAGGCCAACCGGGCTTCGGGATTCGAGGTACATTGATCGAACAAAGCCACCCGTATGGTTCCCGCCATCCGTTCCTTGATTTCATTCACTTCTGTTCGAAACTGTGAAACGGAAATCAACAGATCTTCGGCTGCGCGTAGTACTTTTTCACCATCTTCGGTTAATGAAAACCCGGATGGCCCGCGATTGCACAGTTTCAACTCCAACCTCAATTCCAGATCGGAAAGGTGCTTGGAGATCGTTGATTTCCCGATATTCAGCTCAATTTCGGCTGCCGAGAGCCCACCACTTTCGACAACTGTTTTGAAAATCCGCAACAGGCGAATGTCAGTGTCGCCGATCCGGGTGGCAAGAATTTCGCGCTGCATTTTGGCGTTCGACATTTATGAAACCTTTCGCGCAAAGATTAACAACGAAGAAACATTTTTCGCAAGCTAGGTTCTCCCGATCGAGGCAGAATCGGATTGGCCAAACTTCTCCCCTGGCCAGCGCGCACCTCGAAAACCTGACAAATGGGAGGAAATCCATGTCATTTTTCAAGAAGCTTGGCACCTTCAGCGCTGCTGTATCCGTGGCAGCACTGATGGTCGCAGGCGCAGCTGACGCGAAGAATTTCAAAATTGCAGTTGGCGATAGTGCCGGCAGCCCGCAGGAAGCGACCGGCAAATTCTTTGTCGAAGCGCTGGAGGCGAAGTCGGGCGGCGAGCACACCGGCACCCTGTTTCTGAACGGTCAGCTGGGATCCGAGCAGGATACCGTGAACGAAGCGGCCATCGGCACGCTGGACATGTCGCTACTGGCGATCAACAACGTCACACCTTTCTCGCCGTCGGTGGGTGTTTTCACCCTGCCTTACGTCATCCTCAGCCTGGAAGACGCCGAAACTCTGACCCAAGGTCCGATCGGTCAGGAGTTGACGGAAAACACCATCCGTGACGCAGGTGTTCGCATCATCGCGTGGACCTATACCGGCTTCCGCCGTCTGACCAACTCCAAGAAACCGGTGACTTCGGTTGCCGATCTGCAAGATCTGGTCATCCGCGTTCCCAAGAACGAGATCATGATCGAAACCTATAAGTCCTGGGGCATCAACCCGACCCCGATGGCCTGGTCGGAAACCTTCACCGGTCTGCAAACCAAAGTTGTTGACGGTCAGGACAACCCGTACATGACCATCAACGCGATGAAGTTCTACGAGGTTCAGGATCACGTCACGAACCTGCGTTACATCTTCTCGATCGAACCGCTGATCATTTCCGAGGCCGTGTTCCAGAGCCTGAGTGAAGAAGAGCAGCAGATGATCCTGGAAGCGGGTCAGGAAGCGACCCAGAAATCAGCCCAGTTCCTGCGCGACTCCGAAGCAGCGATCAAGGAAGAACTGGTCGCCAAGGGCATGGAAATCGTCGATCCCGAGAACGACGAGGCCGAATTCATCGAACTGGCGACAGGTGCAGTATGGCCGCAGTTTTACGAGTCCATCGGTGGCGTTGAAAAGATGAACGCAGTTCTCGAAGCCATCGGCCGCGACCCGGTCCAGCAGTAATCGCCGCAGAGCGATACAGGGAAGAGCGCCACGGCGCTCTTCTCATCTCAGGGAGGAGTGAAACCACATGTTCTGGAAGTTTCTGGACAATATAGAAAGTGTCATATGCCGGATATTGCTTTCCGGTTTCGTCTGCCTTTTATTCGTGCAGATCATCGCGCGCGAAGTCTTTGGCTTTTCGTTCAGCTGGATCGAGGAGCTCTCGGTCTACATGTTCGTCTGGTTCGTCTATTTTGGCGCCAGTTACGCTGCTCTGAAGGGCGCGCATAACCGCGTGACATTCCAATTCAAGTTCCTGCCTGACGGCGCGATCAAGTACATCGAAGCCTTTGCCGATCTCTTCTGGCTCTTCTTCAATGTCTACTTTCTCTACCTGGCGACAGATTTTGTTTTCAACAAGATGAACAAGTTCTGGAAGTCCCAGACCTTGGGTATCGAGATGAAGTACATCTACATGGTGCTGCCCATCGCCTTTGCGCTGATGACCTTCCGCATAATTCAGGTGAACTATCGCCGCCTGATCAAGGGTGAAGACATTTCTGACCCGGATCAGATCGACCTCGACGAAATCAAAGCCGCCACCGATGCGGCCAAGAACACCTAAGGGCAGGGGGATACATCATGGAATCCGAAATCGTCACAATCCTGTTTGGATCATTCCTGCTTTTGCTGCTGATCGGCGCGCCGATCACTGTGGCGCTGGGTGTCGCATCGCTGTTTTCGTTCCTGTACCTGGGCGAAAACCCAATAAAATTTGTGCAGATCGCCTTTACCTCGGTGGGTGCATTCCCGCTGATGGCGCTGCCCGCCTTTATCCTTGCTGGGGCTTTGATGGAGGCCGCCGGTATCTCAAAACGGCTGATTAACGTCGCTGAAAGCCTGGCTGGCCCATTCACCGGTGGTATCTCGGCGGCGACTGTCATGGCCTGTCTGTTCTTTGGTGCCATCTCGGGCTCGGGCCCGGCAACGACCGCGGCGGTGGGGATGCTGATGATCCCGGCAATGATCAACCGCGGATATGAGCGCGGCTATGCCTCGGCAATCACTGCGTCCTCTGGCGGCCTCGGGATTATTATTCCTCCCTCCATCCCGATGGTGATCTTTGGCATTGCCGCGCTCGGCATGGCACCTCCACCGGAAGCGGTCGAGAAATTCGGCATCTTTCAGTCCGTCTCGATCTCGAAACTGTTCATCGCAGGCTTTGTTCCGGCGTTTCTGATTGCCACCAGCCTTCTGATTCTGAACTTTTTCATGTCGAAAAAGCGCGGCTACAAGGGCTCGGCCGACGGTTGGTCCATCCGCAATGTGTTCTGCGAGATGTATCGTGGCTTCTGGTCCCTGATGGCTCCTCTCGTCATCCTGGGTGGTATCTACACCGGTTTTTTCACTCCGACCGAGGCCGCCATCGTCGCGATCTTCTACACGCTGGTCGTGGGTGTGGTGATCTACCGCGAACTGACGTGGCAGACCCTGTTCCAGTCGCTCGAGGCAACTACCTGGCTGACCGGCCGCGTGCTGCTGATCCTGTTTACCGCAACCGTATTCGGCCGTCTGCTGGTGGAAAACCAGATCCCGGCGATTATTGCGGATTCGATGCTCAGCTTTACCGACAACCTCTATGTGATCTGGGCGCTGATCATCTTCTTCCTGCTGTTTGTCGGCATGTTCATGGAGACGCTAGCCACGATCCTGATCCTTGTTCCGGTGATGCTGCCGGTGGCCTATTCGGTGGGCATTGACCCGATCCACTTTGGTGTTGTGATGGTCTGTACGCTGGGCATCGGCTTCCAGACGCCGCCGCTGGGTGAAAACCTGTTCATCGCTTCGGGTATTTCGAACATCTCGATCGAACAGATCTCGCTGCGGGCGCTGCCGTTCGCTGCCGCCAATACGGCCGCGATCTTCATAATTGCCTTCTTCCCTGAACTGTCGCTGTGGCTTCCACGGCTGCTGGGCTACTGACCGGAAAGGATGACGACATGAAACAACTGGTCACCAACATCCTGTTTGCCACCGACCTGTCGGCGAACTCGTCCCACGCCCTGCGTCATGCCGCCAGCATCGCGCAGGCGACCAAAGCGCAAATTCATGTCTTGCACGTGAATGAGCCGATCTCGGACGACGCCAAGATCACGATGGAAATGTTCATCCTGAACGAGGAAACCCGCAAAACGGCGCTGTCGCGTCGCCACGAGATGGTACGCAAGGTTCTGGCCGAGCGGCAGGCCAAGTTCTGGGCGCGTTTCGAAGGCGGTGACGCCAAAATCCGCGAGCAAGTGACTTCGGTCGAGGTCACCGATGGCCACCCTGCCGAAGTGATCCTGCGCCGTTCGGTGGAACTGGGCTGTGATCTGATCGTGCTGGGCGCACACGACCACGGCTTTTCCCACACATTCCTCGGCACCGTCGCCAAACGCGTTTTGCGGCGATCCAAGATCCCGACACTGATCGTTCCGAACCCGGACGAAGCGTAACACCTCTATTGAAAAGGAAAAACAAAATGAGCAAAACCCTGACCGCGCAGGACCTCGCCGATACGTTCGACGCGTTCAACCGTCACGACATTGACGGTGTGATGACCCATTTCGCCGATGACTGCGTATTTTACACGGTCGCTGGTGACGAGAAATATGGTAACAAGGTCGAAGGTGCAATAGCCATCGCTGCTGCCTTTTCGGGCGTATGGGCTGGCATGAAGGACGCGCATTGGGATCACCACAGCCACTTCGTACACGGTAACCGCGCCGTATCGGAATGGACATTTTCCGGCACCGATGCCAACGGCATGCGGATCGAGGCCGAAGGTGCCGATCTGTTCACAGTGCGTGACGGAAAAATTGTCGTGAAACAGGCGCTTCGCAAGACGCGCCCGATGTTCAAAGCCTGATCCGCCGCCCTGCGCGCAGCTTCGGAGACAAACTAGAATGGTGGATAACAGCATCCCGCGTCACTGGCCCAAGGCCAGCTATGATCCCAAGTATGATCCCATCATTGATGCCGGTCCGGGTCACAACCGTGATCACGCGCCAACTTACTGGATTGGCACCGCTGGCGAACCACCTGCGGATGATGGTCCCGTGTCCGGCGATATGGATGCGGAAGTCGTTGTTGTCGGATCGGGTTATACCGGTCTGTCGACCGCCATTCATCTTGCCAAGGAACACGGTATTCAAGCCGTTGTTCTGGAAGCGAACACCGTGGCCTGGGGCTGTTCGACCCGCAACGGCGGGCAGGCCCAAATCTCGTCCGGGCGGCTGAAGCGGTCACAGTGGATCGAACGGTGGGGCGTTGACGTCGCCAAAGGCATGCACTCCGAAGTGACCGAAGCATTTGAGCTGTTCAATGCCCTGATTGCGTCGGATGATATCGACTGCGATCCGCAGCCGGGGGGGCATTACTACATTGCCCATCGGGACAAGGTCATGCCGTCGCTCAAGAAAGAGAGCAAGCTGCTGAACGACGTGTTTGGCTATGGCTCGCGCATCATCAACCGCGATGAACTGCACGAAAGCCACGTGCGCGACATGGAGGCGGCAGGTGCCATGTGGGAGCCCGACGGTACCTGCATTCACGCCGGCAAACTGGCCTTTGGCTATGTCAACATGGCACGCCGGCTGGGTGTGAAAATCCATACCGGCAGCCCGGTGATGGGGTGGGAGACCAAAAACGGCGTGCACCACGTTCGGACTCCGGGTGGGACTGTGCGCGCCAAGTCTGTGGCGCTGGCAACAGCCGGGTATACACCGCCCGGGCTGAGCAACCGGACCAAGCATCGCCTGATGCCTATCCTGTCAAACTCGATGGTCACCCGGCCCTTGACCCAATCTGAATTGGACGAGTGCGGCATCCAGACCAAATCTCCGCTGACCGATACGCGCACGCTGCGGCACTATTACCGCCTGCTGCCAGACAACCGGATGCAGATCGGTAGCCGCAGTGCAGTGACCGGACGGGACGCCGAGAATGACAAGCATCTGGAAATGCTGAAAAAGGGACTGGCCCGGAAATTCCCGGCGCTGGAAGATATCAACCTTGATTACTCCTGGTGGGGTTGGGTAGATGTCAGCCATGACATGATGCCGCGTATCTTCCGGCCGGACCCGGATCAGAGCGTATTCTACGCCATGGGCTATGGCGGCAACGGCGTTATGTATTCGGCCCAGGCCGGGCGCCGCATGGCGCAATTGGTTGCGGGGCAGAAGGACAAGGCGTTTGATTTGCCGATCTTCACGTCGCCTCTGCCCAGCCACGGCATCCTGACTCCGTTCCGGCGACTGGGTCAGCGCGTAGCCTATGTTGGCTACTACCTCAAGGACGAAATACTGTAATTTACCAAGGCCTTAGTGGCCCATAAAAGGAAACACTCAGATGAGAATGACGACGGAAGAGGCTTTTGTTAAGGTTCTGCAGATGC
>NZ_WPZL01000079.1 GCF_013031245.1 Ruegeria lacuscaerulensis | reverse complement strand
GTCAGTGATGTCCCAGCGATAGCGGGCGGTGATCACGTGCTCGGCTAAATCACGCTTGGCGCGGAATTCTTCTGGCGCCCAACTGGCAAACGGTGGCAGCACGAAACCGTGGGAGGGGATCATCTCGCCCGCTTCGGCCATGATTGTGTTAATATGGGGGCGTTTCATGCCGGTTCCCTGCTGTGCAAGAGAAACTCTATGACCATTGCGGCGGTCCAGGTGAAGGTCTTGCCGCCGCAAGGCTCTTCGGTGACCGGATCATAATATTCGGCAAGGCCGCTTTGCTCAATCCGGCGTAAGCTGTCGTCAACGATTCTCGCGATAATTTCAGGATGCTCCGCATGGGCCAATCCATCAGCGATCAAGTAGTTGACAATCAGCTACGCTGGCCCACGCCAATAGCGTTTGCCTTCGTAAACGAGCGAGTACACCGGCTGGGCACCAGAAATTTTGCGGACTCACCCAACTCCTTGATCCGTACCCAATGGGTTCCGCTCGCTCATGTGGAATCGAGGCAAAGGCCGCGATCAACCCTGCGACATTGGGATTGCTGACCACCTCGTCGGCTTTGCTATCAAAATAGAGGTACTGGCTATCGGCAGCGTTCCACAGCGCATCCATGGGCGTAACGCCTTTTTTCGCCCACGCACGGTTGCGGGCGGCAATCTTGAACTCGTCCAGCGTCTCGGTCAGATCCGCACAGGACCGGGTCAGGATACTGTTGAAACCTGGATCGACGAATTGAAAGGGCGAGGCATCGTGCCGCCTAGCGTTACCTCAGCCGAGGCTGCTGAAAAACTGCCAAGGTAAATGTAGCGTAAGTATTGCGCTTGTGTCGATCAGTGGCTTGCATCGGCGTGCTGCAGGTCGCGGCGCTCAAACGGCTCAAAACCGTCGGTCGGATGGCGGGTAATGGCTGCGTCCCAGTCAACCGAGTTGTCGCGGCCTGATTCCCAAGGGTGGATAAGTGCCGCAAAGCCCGGGCTTCATCGTAGTGGGCGATACCAAGTGCGGTCAGGGCACTGTCCCAATTCCATTGGAACGGATGGAGATCGTGTGTGGGCACTGTGTAAGCGCCCCTGTCATTCTTTCGGATGATTCTACCGCACTGTCGATAAGCGTTTGGGACATAACAGGGAACTCCTACCCGTATTCGACTACGGCCAATATGGTTTGCGGATCGAACCAACGGATACGGTCGGCTTGTGGTGCAAGCGTTAGCTTGTCGCCCGGCTTGACCACCAAATCACTGTCCAGCACGGCACAGAACATGTGCACCCTGAACATCACACGCGACCAACAGGTGGGCGCCCAGCGGCTCGACCACTTTGGCAGTCGCGACAAGGTCCGCATCATCCTGTCGCATATCTTCGGGGCGGATCGCGAACTCGAGAGCCGTGCCATTGGCGGCGGGGCCGTCAAAGACCTGGTCAGCAACCTTCCATTTGCCTCCCTCAGCCGGGGCTGCTGGCAGAAAGCTCCTTGGCGGATTGCCAATGAACCCGTCCATGAAACGCTCAGCAGGATTACGATAAACTCCGACAGGAGTCGCCGCCTGCACAATGCGGCCCTCGTACATGACACTTATTCGGTCAGCCATACTCATGGTTTCGACCTGATCATGCGTGACGTAGACTGCGGTGGTGTTGCTTTCTGCCAGCACGCCCTTCAGGTCGGCCCGCATCTCCATCCGCAGCAGCGCATCAAGGTTCGACAAGTGTTCATCCATCAGGATTACATCGGGCTCTATCGCAAGCGCTCGGGCAACCGCCACGCGCTGGCGTTAACCGCCGGACAATTCACCTGAGTAACGTTTCAACAACTGCTCGATATGCATCAATGTAACTGTGCGTTCGACACGGCGTTTGACTTCTTCTTCAGGCAGTTTTTGCATCTGCAACCCAAAGCCGATTTTTTCAAAAACCATGAGGTGGGGGAACACAGCATAGTTCTGAAAAACCATCGCTATGTCCCGGTCCTTTGGCGGCAGGTGATCCACCCGACGACCGCCAATCCACACTTAGCCTTCAGTTGCTGTCTCAAAGCCGCAGATGATCCGAAGAAGAGTGGATTTCCCGCAGCCAGAGGCGCCCAACAACACCATGAATTCCTGATCGGGATGTGTCGCAAACTTTGGGGCCCAATTGATGGGCATGCGGGATCTGACGTTTGTTCTCATCGAATAGTTTTCGAACAGGTTTCAGCATGATCTTTTTGAAAAGCTGCCATTTCCCCAAAGAAACGGTTTTGTGCGCTGCGTATTTTTACTTGCTGTACACAGTGTCGTATCGTGATTTGGAAGAGATTATGGCTAAACGCGGTGTGCGGGTTGATCACGCCACTCTCAACAGGTGAGTTGTGCAGTAATCGCCCTTGGTCGTTGCACTGGCGCAATCGAAGAAGCGCTCTACGCAAGAATCCTGGCGGATGGGCAAAACCTACGTGTGAGTTTGCGGCCCGTGGATGTATCTCTATCGGGCGGTCGACAAAGCTGGAGACACCCTTGATTTCATGCTGTCTGAGCGGAGGAATGGTCCAGCGGCAACTAGCTTTATTACCAAAGCGCTGTCTTCAAACGGAATCCCAGAAAAAATCGTGATCGGCAAAAGTGGTGCCAACGGCGCAGGCATTCGGGAGGTGAACAGGATCCTGAAGCGATTTGGTTGCCCGGTCAAAGTACAGACAGTCAGGTCGAAGTTCTTGAATAACATGATCGAACAGGAACATCGGTTCATAAAGAGGCGTGTTCGGCACGTGTCCGAGTTTAGGTCTTTCGCATCTACATCCGCTACCTCGGGTGGCATCGAGGTGGCCAACAAGATCTGAAAAGGTCAATTCTTCAACACGAGGAGTTCTGGTTTTCAGAAATTTGCCGAGCTGGTAGGATAAGCGTGTCCTGCGTGAAGCCGACTATGGCCTCATTAGAAGTTTGCGAACAGCCAGCTGAGGTGTTCCGCGAAATGATGATGGAAGAAATGGACCAACGTTCCTACCCTAAACGTCAAAAGGAGTCGCGGATCAGGTTTCGCTCACAGCAACAATGGTGACTACATCATATGCCTGTCCTTCAAGTACGTTCATGTCGACCCCTGCTACAGCCAGTGCGCGAAGGGCCTCGTCTTTCGAGGCAAAGGCTGCATCGTGTGCCGGAGTGCGGCCTCGGGAATCGCGAGCGTCGATGTTGGCGCCGTTTAAAGCCAGTTACTGAATGGCGGCGACATCACCTTTTTGCGCCGCTTTAAAAAGCCCGCTGTAAGCTTCGATTTCGAGGGCTGTGGGTGCCATCTGTGCCGTTCCAGCAGTAGCGAGGCCGATCAGAAAGGATGTGACCGTGAGGTAAAGCATGGCAAGTTTCTCCTTCTGGTTGGGTGGTGCGGTCTCACCATTCGGCTGTGTGAACCGGGTAATGACCTCAAAAAAGAGGCAGGATTGAGCTACCACCTGACCTGATACGTTTGAGGCCAGCTTGAGTGGTTACTTTCCGGCATTTAGTGCATGCAACAGAAAGCGCCGTGTTTGACATCTTTCATCATCGTGTCGAAATCCTCGCCGCGCATTTCAACCAGAGTTTTATGATCTCCCGCTTCGAACCAGATTTTGTCGAGCCCGGTGAGACTGTTGTCCACAACGGTCGGCAAGTTATAGGCTTCGCCTACAGGTGGTACTGCACCGAGGGCGCAATCATCAAACAGATCATGCATTTCTGCCTCTGGGGCCAACCCAAGACGGCGGTTCATCATCGATTGCAGGGCGGTGAGGTCAACCTGATGATTGCTGGGCAGAACTGCGAGCATCGGACCTTCCTCCATATGGATAAGAACCGATTTGGCGAGGTGATCGCCGGGTACATGTGCCGCTTCAGCGCATTCCGCGGCGGTAGCCGCATAAGGATGCGGGACGATGTCAAACGGGAGACCCTGAGCGTCCAGATGGTGTTTCAGGCGAGTTGCAATAGTCATGGTGCCCTCCGTATCATTGAAGGCGTCCCGGTCGCGAAACGTGCACGGTGCGCAACTAGGGCGCATTTTGGTGTGTGATTTCATATTGTGCGCCTAATAAGAGGTTCGGGCAAGTGGGCAGGACTTGCGGGCGCAAAAGAATAGCCTGAAACGGGCCAGAGTTCTGCGACGAAGAGTGGCGTGAGCGGCGCAGCTTTGACGGACCTCCAGCCTGTTTCGCTGCTTTCTCGGATCTTTGCTCGGTATAAGTCTTGCGAAAGCAGAGATTGATTTTGAGGTATCGTCAAGCCTTGACAAAGACGATCTGAAAATAATTGCACTACCGATTGGTCTTCGCCGTAAAATTGTGGACGCAGCATCACAAAGTCGGCGAGATAACGGTAACCTTGGGACATCTACCGTCGAAGGGACGTCGTTTGAATCCACTCAAGCCGACGCCGCTTTTCTTGCTGAGCCTGGCCGAGGCCCATTCTGACCGCGAAAAAAACTTCGAGCAATTCGATCCTACATTGCAAACGCTCAGCGGTTTGAAAATCAACATAATTTTCATATGCCGCAGATTGTAAACAGAGTTTGGCACGGCGATCTCGTTCTGCGATCCGCAGGCACCTCGGCAGAAAGGATCGGTATAATTCCTGAACAAAAACGCTCGGAGATACTTGCCAAGGGACATGGCTGTGGCGGCGCTCTCAAATCGCAATATGGAAGTGAATTGCGACTACCTGAACGGATCTCAAAGAAAACGCCTCGGATGGCGAACCCCAACCGAGGCTTTCAAAAAAA
>NZ_WPZL01000078.1 GCF_013031245.1 Ruegeria lacuscaerulensis | reverse complement strand
TTTCTGGTGCCACTTTTGGATATGGCGCGGCACTCGACCTGGAAAACACCATCGGAATGGTGCCATAAGAGATTAGTTGTGACGCATTGGCTCCCCGCGTCAGTGCAAAATCGATCGCAATCGCGCTGTCCAAAACCAAGATGAAGACGAGAAACCCGAGACCGCGCAACAGCCAGTTGGACACGCTCCCGGTCACGTTTACTGGCGCCTGGGTGAATGCGTCGGGTCCCCTGCGCCACAGCACAAACATCGCGATGCAGTAGATGGCGTAGCTGGCACTGATCGCCAAATCGAGTGTCAGCAGGTTGTCCGAAATAACAAAGAAAAGCGCTATCAGAACAAGGGGCGCTCCCAGGTGCAGCAAGACCAACCTTAAGACATCGCGTTTTTCGACCGTGAGCGACACGAAGCCCAGATACAGCAAAGGGCCAAGAAAGAACGGCAGCATGCGCTGGAGCGGGATTATTTTTTCGGTGCCAAAACCGAACCGTAGGCCGACCAGAAACGACATCCTTGCACCTAGTCCGAAGAAGCCGGAAAAGAGTGCATTGGCTCTCTGCGGACCCAGATTCAGCCACCATACCAACCCGGCAAGTACGGAACAGAGCAGCGCTGTCGTCATCGGCAGGGGCAAACTGACCAGCGTTGGGGTGTCCATCTGTCCTCTTTCTGCCGGGGCCTGTCCTCGATCAGGATCAAGGACAGGTATAGACAGCCCAACCTGTTGTTACAATTTGGTTCGCCGTTCACCTTCAATGTGAACAGCAACCAAATGTGGAACCTTTGATGGCACGTATATCCTGCGTTGTAGCCGGTGTATTTCTGGCTATTGCCACGATCGCACGGGCACAATCCTATGAACCAGCCATGGCAGATCTGAAGATTAGCGAAGCCGACGGCGAACGAGACCTGTCAGGGTTTGTTTGGTACCCGACAGAGGCCGCCGGACCGCTGACCTATGATTTTGAAAGTGAGGTCTGGGTGGGCACGCAGATTGTGAGGGATGCTAAACCGTCCGAAGGCCCGTTTCCCTTGGTTGTCCTCTCGCACGGGATGTATGGCAACGCGTACAATCAGGCATGGCTTGCCAGTGCCCTGGCGCGGAAGGGGTATGTTGTTGCTGCCATCAACCACCCAGGAACCTCGACCTGGTCGCGTGACCCCGATTTAACCCGACAATTGTGGGAATGACCCAAAGACGTATCTCGTGTCATTGACCACGCAGTCACATCTCTTAATTTCGCTGAGCTTATAGACACCGAGCGGGTCTATATGGCGGGACATTCCCTGGGCGGGTTCACTGCGGTTGCATTGGCGGGAGCACGATATGACGCCGGACGGTTGAACCGCTTTTGCGAGGGAATAACGGACGAACTGGCGTGTAGCATTCTCGCCGATTGGAAGATCGCACAGACCGACGAAGACCGTGCGCAGATGGAGGCTGACCTTTCCGATCCCCGGATCGTGGCGTTCGTGGTTTTTGATCTGGGCGGCACGCAGAGCTTTTCGGAGGATAGTCTTGCTCAGATCGAGAAGCCTCTGCTGGTCTTTGGTGCGCCGATCATGAGTTCTGGTCTGACGCTCGACATAGAATCACGCGCCTTGCTGGGCGCAGTTTCCCCTGGCGTTGCCAAGTACATCGAGCCGGAAACCCTGTCGCATTTCGACTTCCTCGGGCTTTGCAAGCCGGGAGGGTTTGAGCTTCTGGCAAAAGAAGAACCTGGCGATGAAATCATCTGTATGGATGCTGGCCCGCTGCGCGAGGAAAAGCACCAGATGATCATCGCCGAAGTGTTGAGTTTCTTCTCGCAACACTGAGGTGTCGCAAATCAGTCGGTCAACCGTCATAGCACCGGTGTTTTTGGCCGGTCAGATTACCATCGACGATCCGCTTGGTTTTTGCCTCAGTACCCCGGCGATAACCTCCAGGCCTTGCCGGAGACGGTCTTCCTGTGACTCATGACTAACACAAATACGGACAGCCTCTGGCGCATCGCTTGCATTCAAAGCGAAACTGCGGCCCTCGCTGACATAAGCTCCCAAGCGGGCGCACTCCGCACTAAAAACGTCCGCACGCCAACCATCAGGCAACTGCAACCAGACGTGGAACCCATCGGACATCTGTTGCACCGCCTCGGCGCCCAGTATGTGTTGCACAAGTTTCTGGCGGTGGATTGCAGTCCTTTGTTGAACCTCTGTCAGTTTCGCGGCGGACCCGTCCTCGATCAATCGGCTTGCCACCTCCAACGTCATTGGCGGTGTCATCCAAACGCTCAGATTGACGGACTGGCGAAGCGCTGGCGCAAGTTTCTTGGGTGCGTAAAGGAAACCTACACGCAGCCCTGGCGCGACGCTTTTGGAAAGGCTGGTCACATAGACCGTATTACCCGGTGCTGACCGCGAGATCGGCGCCGGCTTATTGCGTTTAAGTGGCCCAAAAACATCGTCCTCGATCAGGATCACGCCATAACGTTCCGCAATTCGGGCAATCTCGACACGCCGTTCGTCTGACAATGTAACGGTCGTTGGCGCTTGGAGTGTTGGGGTCAGATAGAAGGCTTTCGGCCTTCCATTGCGACACCACGCCTCGAACGCTTCGGGGATTACCCCCTGCGCATCCATTGCAACCGCCCCTGTCTGCAAATTGAGACGCGCGGCCATCTCGAGAACAGGAGTATAGGTCAGGGTTTCTGAAAGCAGTAAATCACCGGGCTGCAACAATGCCATCAAAGCGCACAGAATACCGTGTTGGCCGCCAACTACTGGCACAACGCAGTCCATATCTGCATCCAATCCGCACTCATTCAGCCATGTCTGACCAGCCGCACGGTGATGCGCCAGATCAGCATCGGTTTGATAGTCCAGCAAGGAGCGCAACCCAGTGTCATTTGCGATGTCTGACATGGCGCGGCGAATGTGATGTTCGGAAAAACCTGGCATCGGCAGGTTTCGGGAAAGATCAACCGGTCCAGTATTTGAACGGAGCAATGTTTCCGGCTCCGCGGGCGAGAGATCAGCGTCAACAGATCGAACAAACGTTCCCCGACCAACTTCGCCCCGTAGCAAAGCACGTTTCACCGCCTCAGCATAAGCGCGGCTTGTTGTGTTGGGTGAAACATTCAGTTGGTAGGCGAGTTCTCGATGCGGCAGAAGACGCGCGCCGGGAAGCAAACGTCCCGTTGCAATATCTTCGGCCATGACTTCCACAATCTGAAGGTACTTAGGGCCTTCGCGGTTCGACAGATCAGGTATCCAAATTGCCATCAGATCAATCTTTCTATTGCGCTGATTGCAGCGTGGATGCAATGCCTCTAGACGTCAATGCAATTTGTGGAGCTTTGTCATGGCGCTTAACTCGCCGTCAGTTGGGAAAGGCGTAGTTCTTTCTCTGGTCAGCCTCACCCTGCTAAGTGTCATGCCAATCATATCGAACTTGCGTCCTTCGGATGTCGGAGCGCTCAGTTTCGCTTTTGCGTTATCGGTCTGGCAATTGGTCTTTGCGACACCCGCGTTCGGGTTTGAATTGTGGAGCGGAACAAAAGGTATCTTTGGTGTCAAACTATCGCCTTGCGAAAGCCAGCGAATGGTCCTCGTTGCATTGTTTACTGGTGGGCTATTCGGCCTTTCTACTTACTTCTACGTGCTTGGTGTTGAGAAGGCTGGCGCGACCAACGCAGCAATCGCAATTCAGGCTTACCCGCTATTTGCGATATTCTGGGAAACCCTGTTCCTCAAGCGCCATAAAACAGCATTTGAGCTGACCCTGACCGCAGTTCTGATTGGTGCGCTCTATTACCTGGGCACAGGGGGTACTTTCCTGATGTCAGGCTTGTCGCCCTGGTTTCTGGCTTCGCTTGGGGTCCCACTTCTGTGGAGTATCGCGCATGTCATAATCAAGGAAGAACTAGGCAAAAAGCCCGTCACACCTGTTCAGGTAACATTCTTTCGCGTCGCGATTTCGACGTTGTTTTTGGCGATCATTCTGGCAATTGCAATACCGTCAGGGTTAGCCATTGGCGCAAGTGCAATCTTCCAAACCATGTCTGCCAACATGGGGCTGGTCTATTTCCTTGAGTTAGTCGTCTGGTTCTACGCCGTGCGCCATATCGACGTGTCTCTTGCCAGCTCGATCACCACACCCTGGCCCGCCCTGACAATGGTCCTGGCTGTTCCACTTCTTGATGATACCATCGCGACCTATCAGATCGTTGCATTGGCAGTCGTTGTAGCGTGCATCTACGGCCTGACGATCACAAGTCTACGGAGGACCCGAGTTCAATCGCTGACTCCGAGGGCTTGAACGTGCTGGAAACCGCGTGCGCGTTTTCCATCCCCGTAGGTGCGAGCATCGGGTTTCTTAGGCCTAACAGTAGTTATCGCTATGGCGGATCACTCGCCAACCGGGGTGGCGATCACAAAGAAAACCCTGTGAGGGGTCCACGACTTCTCACTCAATGACGGAGAGGTTTTGAGGGCAGGGCCTCCCTGGGTTTTCTTCGAAATCGGCCAAAGGCGCCGCTTCGAAAAGCTGTAGCAGGGTTTCTGTGACGTGGTTCAAAATCCAAAGATGCCCTTCATTCGGGATCACAGTCAGGACGGAGTTTGGTAAGCAGCTGTGAAGATGTATCGGCATACTCCCAACCAGATGATCGCATTCCGCATGCCACAGCAACGTTTTGACCCGCACATCTGATCAGCCCCACTTGTGTGGTCCAATTTGATTGTTAGTGCATGATTGGCCTTTG
>NZ_WPZL01000077.1 GCF_013031245.1 Ruegeria lacuscaerulensis | reverse complement strand
AAAATACCCGCAAACATCACCAAAAAGTTCTTGCAATGCAGGAGCCACCCACAGAAGTCATTGAGCTTTGCCAACAGATGCTGCGACGCGGCCCGTCGAACCTGCCGTTCGCTGCTTGCGCGAGATCATGAATTGGTCGAAGTGGTGTTCCGCGGGACGAACCAAAGCCTCCGCTACGAAAATACCTAAGCATTCAGAAAAACTCTGACGACGGACACTATCGGGTTTCTTGATCTTTGGTCCAGTCGAGCGAACCAATCGCCACGTCGCCAACCGCCCAGCAGATATTGGCAAGACCAAAGACCATTCCCTGGGGTGTAGCCGTCGCAAAGGCCAGTCCACCTGAAAATAGTCGCCACGGTAGCCGCGCCCACATGCTTGTCACAAACGGTCTCTCGCGTTTGGTATGGGCCGAAACCCAGAAAATCGCCGGTTTGACGACCCTATCGCAGAACCAAACGACTGGCCTGTCGAGCAGAGTTTCGAACAAGCGCGGAAGGATGCCGTCGTGTGGATTGAGAAGTCTAGCAGCACAGTCTTTCTCGACAGTTCCCCCTTTCGAAGCTGCGAGGAAGCGTGCTGTTTCAAACACGCCTCCTTGATAGGTCAGTAAACCTGCTGCCAGCACATAGACGCCTGTGGCAATCGCAATGGCGCTGAGGGCTAGGCCAATCTCGTCACTGGTTTCCAAATCAACCGAAACCTCAACAACCCCAAAGGCGGCAAGAGCAATTCCACCAAGACTGAGGGCCAAACTTCCTGGCTTCATCAAAAATGGATTGCGCTTGCTTTGGCGCAACAGCGAGGAACCAACGACAAATGATGCCGCAGCGTCAGTCAGCCAACTAGTATCGGCATTCAGCGTGAATGTCAGAATAAGAACAGCGGCGATCAACGTCGCAGCATCGAAGAGATTGATCAGCGCCAGTCGTCCGGCGAGGCTGACAAGGTTCTTCATAGGCGGTGCAAGCAGAACAACAATGCCGAGCGCAATCGTAACAAAAGCGTCGGGATGGTCGCGGGCGAGGGTTAGGGCCTTGCCGATAGGATCGAGGTTCGGATTCAACACCACCGCATTGACTTCCGCAAAAAAGCTGGCAAAACCGCCAGACCCAGCGACAGCGGCGAACAGATTGCCAATTTCATATCCCCAGAACTGTAGTTCCAGGCTATTAGCCATGATTGATCGCTTTAGCAGTCTCATTTCGGTCAGCCGTCCTGTCACCGGGGCTTGCATGGTTTTCCAGTCTCTTGCCTAGTTCGACACTTGTGCGCCCTGCCCATTATGCAAGGTGTGTTGTTTGGCTGCCATCAAAACAAAGACGGCTTCTCTCTCGCTTGTTACGCCCCATGCGCCTGGGGCCTAAACCGGACCGACGGTGGCGCGGCGGGCGAAACCATGGCCGTTGCCCGACCCAATTGGCGGCAACGCAGACTAATGCGGACTTTTGCAGGCGCGGCAACTGCTGGTACAGAAGGCCGTTGCGGTTTCGACGAACCAATCTCTGCAATACAGCTATATCACCAAACTAGTCATTCAGTAGAGCCCGTTGATTAGCGATTGCGCCGTTGGTGCGGAACCCGATGAGATGCGGCAACGGGAAGCGTCATGCAGATTCTCTCATTCAGTGTTGATTGTCTCTAGTGGTAATCCGGATTAATCCCGTGCCCGGGACATGGGGTCACCGCTCCAGCTTAGCGCCAGCTTCATCGGCATCCAAACGGCTGGTAATCTAGTGGCGCGCCTTCTTCGCGTTTCGTCTGAAAATAGAAAATGCTCCGATCCCGCCTAGCAATAGCCAACCTGTAGCCGGTAATGGAACTGGAGCCACAGTCTCGGGTGGTGTGGTTGACATGCTAAGCGATATCAAATCACGATGTGGAAAAAGTGCACCTCCGGTTCTGTTTACGCCCGCGCATGAACCACCGGATATAAAGCAATAACCCTGACTGGATTGCCCATTGAGAACGCCATCCAGCTTGTTCGACGTTGCGGGATTACCGTTGAACACCAGCGCCAATGTAGAGGTCGCAGGTGTCGGGTTATTTGCGTCGAATTGGTTAATAAAGAAGCTCGTGTAGAACCTTCCGTCATTTGGCGAATAAACAGCTTCTCCAGACCACCCGAAGACAACTTTGTCCCAGCTAATCAAGCAACAATTGGTCTTGGTTTCTCCAGTATTGGCAGTCAAGGCCACGTTGGAAGCGGTGAATTGAGATGGGTCGTAATCGAAGCTGCCGGTCAGTGCAGGCTTATTGCTATTGCTGCTTTCGAATTTACCGGTAACGTACCAAGTCTGAGTTAATGCAAAAGCTGGTGTTATTGTTCCGCTCAGAAACAAAAGCGCAGCCAGAACTCGGTAGACAAACGGTCGCATGGTGGTCCCCCAATCCTGTTAAATAATATTGAACTATAACACATTAAGGCTTCAAATGCAGCAAAAGCTCGGATGACAGCCGTTTGTCGGTGTGCAGGTCTCGAAGCTTTGGACTCTTTCCGGCCCTTCTCTTCACGTTGAATAAAGGACCGCTTCGCCTCCAAAAAATTTGCTGTCAAAAAGGAAGAACCATGAGTGGCATGTCAGCAACTGAGGAATGGCGTTACCGGGGTCTGAAGACAAAATGTGACTCCAGCATGTATATGCCAAATTATTGCGGTAGTACTCTTAGAGAAATTCGCGAACTCTGTAATGACCCCCGCCTTGCCAATAACTATCCTGCTGACTTTCAAAGCGTTCTCATCGGGAGTGCAGGAACTCGTTCCCCATAACAACAATGGGGATCGCTTCGGTCCGAGATGTCAATCGACAGGTCTTTTGGGTCCTATTCCCAATCCTGGACACCCTGCCAATAATTGCGTCGTACTAGAAGGGTATTGCATATTACTTGCTCCTGAATATCCCGTTGCAACTTGTTTTTGTTTCAACGGCCAGTCCGGCTTTCCTATTCAAGGCAGGGCTTTCTATGATGCAGGCATTGCCAACTTGTCGCGGAATGATCGAGGAAATATGGGCTCTTATCAGACCTCGGTACTGACGCAGCATAGGCCCCTGCCACGAATTCGGCTCGAAGCGGACCTTGGTCTACAGGCGATGCGTTGCGGAGCAGCATCCCCACAGAGGTCATTCAGATCTGAAAAACTGTTATTCGTCCGTCAACTTTATCAGGATGCCGTAGGCTTTGCAGTGTTAGTTCGTAGGAGTATTAATAGCGTATGGGTTCTGTGATCGCGGCCGTCAGAAAGACCAGTCGAAAACGCGCCCGCCTTCTGTGTGCGCCACTCCTAGTTTGTCTGTGCATAACAAGCGCGGAATCTCAAACGTCGGTGCCTGAGGTCATTCTGACGGAAGAGGTCGTTCAGCGAATTGAGGCTCAACGATCTGAGGATCCTGTCTTCGCATTGAAGTACAAAGCTTTGATTGCACGTGCGAATGCACATCTGCAATCGCCAACGGTTGTCGAATTACTTCAAAAGGAAGATGGCGAGATACATCAGGCTTTCCAGGGTTTTGGCGAAAGACCCGTAGAACGCCTAACAACATTGGCTTTGGCGTGGCGTTTGACAGGTGACAATCGCTACGCTGAACGCACTAGGACAGAACTTCTTCAACTTTCGGATTTGGAGACCTGGCATCCTGAAAACTTTCTCGGGCTCAGCCGTGTGAGTTTGGCGGTTTCACTTGGGTACAGCTGGATCAGCGAAGCTTTGGACCCGCAAGATCACCAAGCCATTAGATCCGCGTTGGTCGAAAACGGGTTGAAAGAAGCCGACAAGATCTACGGTCTGGATACACTGTATTTCGAAAATGGCTGGGTCGCACCGCAACGTTGGGTCTACCCAACACCAGTTCCGAAGACACTGCCCGATGGAACTGCGAGCGCGGATATCACCTGGCCTGTTGCATCATTCAACTGGAACGTTGTTTGCAATGCCGGAATGATCGTCGCTGCACTGGTGTCTTCAAACGTGGAGCCGGAATTAGCCAATAGAATTATCGAACGCGCTCAGGAGTCCATTCGCAATGGGTTTGCAATGTTTGCTCCGGATGGGGCTTGGTCGGAGGGACCAATGTACGGCGCTCTGTCGGCCAGGGATGCGGCTGTTTTGATCGACTCATTGAGTTCAGTTCTTGGTCATGACTTTGACCTCTCAAAATCCGTTGGGCTGGAGAGATTTGGAGAATATTTGATTCATGTGACTGGACCGACAGGTATGCTCTTCAACTACGGTGATAGCGATACACGTACCGATCCTGTCGCGCTTACATGGCTGGCATCGTACTACAATCAGCCAAGCTACAACCTACCTACGGTTAATGCCACGCCATCTTCCCATCCCGCCTTCGAACTAATTTGGCAGCAAAGTCCAGAACATGAACTTATACCCCCTCGTAAAGAAGCCTATTGGTCCGGGGGGCTTGGCCTGGTGACTATGCGGTCCGCCTGGGACGATCCTGACGCGACATTCGTTGGTTTCAAAGCCGGGCCACTCCGTAGCCACCACAATAATCTGGACGCTGGAACGTTTGTGCTTGAGGCAAACGGTGTGCGGTGGGCAGTGGATTTGGGGATCGGGAATTATCAGTTGCCGGGATACTTTATCGACAAGCGCTTTGATTACTATCGCACTGCCACGATAGGGCAGAATACTCTGACCTTTAATGAGGCGAACCAAATTGCAACTAGACGCGCGCAGATCAAGGAGTTTGGCCAGTTCTCAGGGTTCAACTTCGCGATCGCCGACCTTTCTGATGTGTATGGTCAAACCAAAGGCACGATCATGCGTGGAATTGCGTTGGTAGATGATGGAACAGTGCTTATTCAGGATGAAATCAGCAGCCACCTAGAGGGGCCAGTGGCATGGACGATGCACACCGAAGCGGAGGTTTCGATTGTTGGGTCAAACGCGACCTTGATCCAGGACGGTAAAGAGTTACGCGCGCGAATTTTGTCTCCGCCGGAAGCTGAGTTCGTACTGCGTTCGGCAAATCCATGTGAAACGCCATACGATTCCGAATGCCAGCTTCAAAACCCCAACTCGGGCATAAAGAGATTGATGGTTGACTTGAACCTTGATGCCTGGACTTCACCACGGAGCATTGCGGTTGTTTTCGAAAGCGAAGGACAGGCGACCTACAAAACGGCTGTCCCCTTGAGCCAGTGGAGTTTGACGGCCAGCCTTCCGAACAACAGCGAAAGGCAGTAGGTCTGGTCGGCGACCTGAGCGCGCCAAGTTAACGGGCAAAAGCTCTACCAAAAAAGGCACGGTTGAGCCGTGATGATTGTCGCGCAGGCAAGGATAGATTGACCACTTTTTTGATAGCAAGGCCGCCCGGGATCAGTTCACGTGGGTCCGAAAGGGTGTTTGCAGTTTCCTCGGACGTTGGATGTTTACGTGGTCACATAACGGTGGTGATCACGGTTCGAATCCTTGGTGTTGAACAGCTCAAAAATGAAGGAGGTTCGATATTTCTGCGAACGGGCGATACGTCGATAAAGTCCAAAACCAATATCAACGACGATCGTTGAGATGTCCTCTGGCAGCCTAAGTCAGGTTTTGGCCAAACTTTAAGCTAAAAAATCCCACCGGTTTTTTCGAGGGCTTTTTGCCTCGAATATACGCAAAGTCGGAATTTTCAAACGATATCAGTCCATACCGGATGAGGTGGGTGGCTCCTGCTCCACCGGCATCGAATGTGCCAAAGTGCAGTT
>NZ_WPZL01000076.1 GCF_013031245.1 Ruegeria lacuscaerulensis | reverse complement strand
GAAAGACTAAAGTGTTGCGCTGACCCGTTGAACTCACCGGATTTTGCTGCCGTTCATGTTACGAGAAGCCGCGCAAGCTGGATGTATAGGTTAGCCCCCTATGCTACTTTCGACGGCTTTGGTTTAGCGACAAAGCCATTTCCGACTACTCACCAATTCAAAACTGTCGCTGACGGTAATAGGCGATCCCAAATAATACGATGAGGGAAACAATGGCGTGGATCGTAAGCGTGATGAAATCGCCTGCGTGCCAGCTCACCGGTTCGCCAAAGAACAACCAGCCTTCGAGTATCGACCGCAGATAGGTTAGCGGGAATAGTGTGTGCAGCACGGCTTCACTGGTAGTTGGCGGGTCTGCAAGATTAGTGATGAATCCAGTCAGGATTAGGTTCGCGATCAGGTAGATTGACACAGCTAGATAAGCCTGGACGGTGCTGCGCCCGAGAAGCGCGAGGGAAGTGCCGACACAGGTTGCTGCCAGCGCCGCCAGCATCTCTGCACCATATATTTCGGCTACACCTGGTCGCAGAAAAAAGCCGAAGACCGGCTGCAAGGTGAGTAGAAGAAATGAGGTGACGGCAGTTGTCAATAAAACCACGAAAATCAGCTTTGCCCCGAGGACGAGCGACCAGTTGCTGTGCGGGAGGGTTACAAGTAGCGGCAAAGTACGGCTTTCCAATTCGCGCAGCGTCGAGCGAGCGCTTAGCACCGTTGCTAATAGCACGATGATCAAAGCAAGGATTCGTGGGATAAAGGTTTGTGAATCCGAACTCGGCATGACCGACAGGTGGCGTAGGTCAATCTGAAGACCTCCACTCTCAATATAACCAGCAAGCGCGCTGGTTAACCAGCGATCGCTACCGCCTAGCGCCTGATGTATCCGAGTGGCCAACTCGACGTTTAGCCGACGTTCATAGCGAGATGCAGAGCGCTCGACAAATGTGCGCCTTGAGTCCCAGGACAGCAGGATTCCGAGTCTCACGTTGCGTTGTGCCATGAGCAGGTTGATATCCCGCGTGCCGGCAACGGCCACAGGTGATATTCCGTCAATGCGAGAAAGCGCTTCGATCTCTTTATTTGCGATTTCCTGATCCCCAGGAGCATAGGACACCAAGACGGAAACCGGTGCGTCAGATTGAACAAAGGTAGTCGACACCTGCATGACATAAAGTGGAATCAAAAACGCGCCGAGTAACACCCATGGCTGACGCGCAAGATCATAGAGTTCTTTCCAAAGCAGCCGTCGGAGCAGGGCAATCATGGTGCACCTCTTATCCGGCCACCTGTAAGCGCGATTTTGCGCCAACCGGCGCTGGCTCGTTCGGGATTGTGTTCGGTGATTACCAGAAGTGGGATCGTCGTACCGACTTCTCGTAGAATATTAAGTAGCCGTTCGCGGTAGGAAACGTCGAGGCCACCGAAAGGTTCGTCGAGAAACAGGAAATCTGGGTGGAGTGAAAGCATCGCGGCGATGGACATGATGCGTTGCATCCCGCCTGAAAGCGTACCAAGCGGTGCGCCAAGATACATGCTCGCGCTTTCGTCCAGCAGAACGCTGAAGGGCGTCGGATCTGGTGACCGACCATGCAAGTGCGACAGAATTTGGAGGTTCTGGCGGATGCTTAGGTCTTCGTAAAGTCCACCGCCTTGCGGCAGCAGTGCTCGGCGAGCGGTCCTGAAGTTACGGTCGAGCTGACAGGCGCCGCGCGTTGGTATGGTGAACCCGGCCAGAAGACGCAGCAAGGTAGACTTGCCACTGGTATTTGGGCCCCATAGCAGCACTGGTTCGCGCTGTTGAAGCGCTAGATAGGGAATGTTCAGCACCTCGTTGCGACCGTAGCACTTGATGATACCGTCCAGAATGATGATAGGGTCGGCGTGTTCAGTCATGTGCCAACTCCATGTCGAGTGCTAGCCCATTGAACCCCTCGGTTGAACGCAAAGCGAGGCGCAAGGTGCGGTACTGATCGAGAACCTCGAATCCACCTGTAGTGGCGAGCGAGCGGATTTCGTCGTGTGGATACAGCAACATGAGGGTAATAAGCTGTTCGGGGTTTCCCACTATCAGCAACTTGTCCACTTCCACCCGTCCGCTTTTCGCAGTCGGTTGATCGAGCATAGTGAGGAAGCGGTTGAGCGTGTGGGCGTCAGTACCGAAAGCTACCGAGCCGCCCTCGAGTTGAGCGAAGGCAAGGCGAAATGCGTCGTTGCGTAGCGCATCAACATCGATATCCCCGTGGTTTTGCGTGTCGATCCTATAACGAAGGTCGAGATCGGTGATCGGTGGCGGGAGATAGTAGATATCGAAGCTGGCGAGACCGTCCCGGTAAGTGGGGATGTCGAAATCGTAGGGAACTGGGGGCGGGCGGTCCACACGTGTTAGACCCAAAGTGTCGTCCCAATATGCCACCACCGGACTCACGTTTGTAAGCTGATCAAGAGTGCGGCGCGTTTTGACGATCTCTTCCTGGAGGTCGTATCTGTTGAGAAGCTCGGGCCCCTCTGCGCCAAGATAATGCAGTAAGCTGTTAGGGTACACTGGAAAGGCGGGCCCGCCGCTTTCTCGCCAAAACTGAGTGCGGGCGCGGCAGAGCACGTCGACATCCCGAGCCTGTTTCATCTCACTTCTTGTGTCGTAGACGAGTTGTTCCATAGTCTCAGGCGCCAGGCCATGTTGGACCAACACGATTTCCGGTACCCCATCGCGCACGTCTAGGAGGTAACCTTCGAGAGGACCGATGTTACTAAGTTTGGTGAGGCCCCGGGCCAGTGGCGCGAAACTGCCAATTTTGTCATAGAGACTAGGGGGGGCAGAGTTGTCGGTGACGCTGGCGCACCCCAATGATGTGGAGACTGGCCCAAGATGAGCGTCGACTAACTCTTCGGGTATGACGGTTACCACCTGCTCGCCCGGTTGTATTAATGTGTCGTCTACCACGATCGCTGGCGCATTCTGCGCAGCCTCTGTGGGGGCAACAGGCACAACGATTTCCTCCTCGACGGGTGTGACGATTGGGTCCGCCCCCTCTGGCTCGTGTGTCTTTCGGCGGTTCCATTCGCCAAAGAGGCGGTCAGCGACCGTGAAATAGGCGCCAATCGCTGGGTCATTAAGTAATGCGGTGAGTGGGGCGTCGGAGGTTTGTACGAGCGGTTTCGCGGCAGAGGGTGAAATCAAGCGGTTCAATACGTCAAATCCAAGAGGATCGAGCGACAACGCTGCTCGTAGCCGGGCGCGGTTGGGGCCAATTGTGAGACCGAACGGCAAAGTATCGGCGACCGGTGACTCGATATCGCGAATGAGACCCAATACGGTTGCTTCGCCGTCAATTGCATCTGCGTAGAACTGATCGACTAGCCCAATCAAGGCGTTGTCACCCAATAACCTGGCGCTTCGTTCCTCGCGTCTTTCGGCGGCGCTACTTACAAGTTCTGGATCTGAGGCGATTAGAAGTCGGTCTTCAAACAATCCCGAGAAGAACCCTAGATCGGTTTCCCAGACGGGTACATGTTCATCCTGGGTTTCAGAAAAGTCGCTCAGTAGTTCCAGCTGCGGGCCTGCATTCCAGCTGACGACTTGTATTTCGTCACAGCGTTCGGAGCTGCCTTCTGGATAAGGAGGAACGTCGCAATCACAAGGTTGGGTACCACCGTCGCGCAGCAGCACTTCGCAGGTAAAAGCAAGGCGCGGCTCCCCAATGCCACGTGCAGCAAATAACAATTCCAATTCCAAGTAGTAGGTTTCCATTTCGGGTACCGCAGGTACCGCGAACTCCGTTGGACCGGTCAGAATCTGAGGCTTGCCATCCAGCGGGGCGCCGGGCGGTACGGCACAGAGTACCGCGCTCTCGGCCCATTGTGGGGTAACGCGGATGGCAGTGACATCCGACCCGGGAGCCGAATGTGACAGATATACCGAAGCTGCTTCGTCAGAAAAGGCAGCGACAGTTTCAAGAGCACGATCACGGTCGCTGATTGGAAGGGTGAGCAAGAAATCGCCGCCACTTAGCCAGGCGAAAGACAGGCCTTTTGAAGGATCGAGCCCTGCGTCAGTTAGGTCGTCGGTGTTTTCGAAGGTAATGCACTGACGCATAAGAAGTGCCAACTTTTCATTAATGTCGTCCCAGAAGGAATAGGGTTCACGGTCTGCGAGGCGCACTGCATGGTTTCCGAAATTGCTCCAAAGACTGTCAAGCGACGAGGTTACCACAACGAATTTCGACTCAACCGGTATAAATGCCACTTGGGGCGGTAGGCGGCGCGCGGACTTGGTGGCGTCCAGCGCACCGAGCAAGATCATCGTAACCGCAATGGTTATTGCGACTGGCAACAGGGCGCGGCGCCACACCGCCGATCCACGCGGCTCCACTGGCGCGCTCATTGGCCGTAAGCCGCTACATAGGCGGCTGAAGCAGTCGGAAGATTTGTTTCTCCGACTGTCGGAGGCTGCAGCAGCGCTTCTAGCGCTGAAGCAGTTTTGAGGGTGCAATCTGCGGTGTCGCATCCCTCAGTGCCTGCGATCCTTTCGCGTGCGTCGTCTTCGGCTTTGGTCGGCGGGTCGTTGGTACTGAAATCAAGAAGAGTGGAAATATGATTGTGTAGTGCTTGGTTAAATGCGCGCCAGACGAGTCGGTGTTCTTGTGGCGTCAGATCTGGCAGTTTCAATTCAGTTAAAAGCTTGGCCGCAATGCGTACGGCAAGTACCAGCATTAAGTCGTTTCGATTGGCAACGGTACCATGTGCAACGATGCGCTTGCCGGAGCTAACACGTCTAAGTTCCCCGTCCTTGAGGGACCTAGTACTGATATAGGCGCGCACGATCAGTTCGCGCGAATTGCCAGATGTGTTCTGGATCATGGCGCTCTCTTCAAGTGCGACATCAACTTTGTTGCTTAGATGTTTGAGGTTTTCGTCTTGGCTTAACCAATAATCTAGGTGTGCAGTTGTTGTCGGCCCGAAAGCGGCGCGGAAACTGAGGTGCTGGTCGGGTGTGATGGTTGGATGGAACTCGATTTCGAAGTCCTCCAGCGTACCGGACATCAGGCGTTTCGGTTGGATATCAATATCGGATAGTAGTCGCGACTGTTCTGCGGGCGAAAGATCATGGAGTGAGGTACCGACTAATTGAGAGGGCGCAAAGAATGCGACAGTTTTGTCAGGTATCGGGCTCGGCTGGCGCAGTTGCGAGAGGAAGATGAAGACGGCAGCGCCGAGTAAATAGACTATTGAGGCTGTTGGCAGAATGAGCTGGGGCAAAGGAACCAAGGTGCCGCTCGTCAGTTTGAGGTTGTTGCCCCAGATCTTTTTTCGAAACAGAGCCGAAAGCAGTAGAACACAAACGGCTAGGCCAGCTAGTAAAAGTGAAGGAACAGCCAGCGCTCCAAACATTAGCGCAGTAGCGGCAAGCAGATTGGTAAACGAGCCTTTGAGAAACGTCTTAATTTTGTCGTTCCAAACTACGACGATTAGGGCGACACTACCGGCGGCGATGGTTGTTACAATGAGTTGAGCGGGTGGGGTGGGCCCACCGATGCCCCGCACGTCGCATTCTGACGTAATGCCAACCAGACAACTTACGAATGACACCACAGTGTCGAACAATCCATCTCTCCAATAGCTAAGCCTTAGTGCGAACCGAAAAATTCTGGCTATAAATGACAGAAGAATAGCAACTTTCCGTCCAAATTGGGAGTTTTTTGTCAATCGGAGATAACCAATGGTGTTTTAAACGCAGTAGGTTGCAACCGTTTTATTCAGTTCAACAAGTTGGGCTTTTTCAAGTATCGCGAGGAAGAGGCCTGTTCGCCTCTCACTTGGCGAAACTGAATTTCCAGTTTATTCCGCATGCGACTTGCCACACATCAGGTAGCTTTGGCCCGCCCGGATGAGCTATATGGGCTCAAAGCAGATAATCAAATGTCGACAATACGGAGCAAATGTCGGCTGTGCGGGGTGAGTTCAACGGGTCAGCGCAATACTTTAGTCTTTT
>NZ_WPZL01000075.1 GCF_013031245.1 Ruegeria lacuscaerulensis | reverse complement strand
TGGTTCCTCCGTTTTCTTAACCATAACGGCGGACCACTTCAGAGGGGGAGGATCACAGAGTTGCTGGAAGCCGGATTACTGCCGCACCCAGATACTAAAGGCGCGAACGGAAAATCGATGGCCCAAAACTATACTGGGCAAACTGCCACCAACCGCGACGTCATCCGACCCGTAGTTGACCCTCTGCTTTCCAATGCAGGCTTTCTGAACCTCAAAGGCAATCTGTTTGACAGTGCGCTGATGAAAACATCCGTTATCGACGCAGAGTTCCGTCAGCGATACCTGTCAGATCCTGCAAACCCTGATGCTTTTGAAGGACCCGCAATCGTTTTTGACGGGCCCGAAGACTTTCACGCAAAGATCGACGACCCCGCTCTGAATATAGATGCAAACTGCATTCTGGTCATGCGGGGGGCCGGACCAAAAGGATATCCTGGCGGTGCCGAAGTGGTTAACATGCGGCCGCCGAGCTACCTGATAAAGCAGGGTATTCGCGCATTGCCTTGCATCGGAGATGGTCGGCAATCGGGCACTTCGGGATCAGCCTCAATCCTGAATGCGTCGCCTGAAGCCGCAGATGGCGGTGGCCTTGCATTTCTAAGAACCGGTGACCGAATTCGTGTGGATCTGCGCGAAAGAACGGTCAATGCGCTTCTTACGGCGCAGGAATTTGCCCAACGGCGCGAGCAGCTTGATGCCGACGGCGGCTACCCTGTCCCGGAGAGCCAGTCACCTTGGCAGGATATTTTCCGAAACACTGTTTCGCAGTTTTCGGAAGGCATGGTGATGAAAGGTGCTCCCGAGTACCAAGACATCGCGCGCAGGTACTCTTTGCGCAACAACCATTGAGCACTGGAATGGCTAAAATAGATCTCATTTGTGTCGGAGAACCCCTGTTCGAGCTGAGCAACGTCGGGCCGGGTCAATGGCAGTCTGGTATTGGAGGTGACATCTCCAACGTGGCAGTTGCGGCCGCGCGGCAGGGCGTGCGTTCAGCAATTGTGTCTTTTCTTGGTGATGATCCATTCGGTTCTGAGATTCGGAACTTCTGGAGCATGGAAGGCGTCAATGATGACTACGTTGAAACGCTGCCTGATGGCCAAACCGGTCTCTATCTCATCACTCACGACAAAGGCGAGCACCATTTTGAGTACCGCCGCGCCGGTTCGGCGGCATCACAGCTTGGACCAGAGCACCTACGCGACGCGATCTTTCAAAATGTCCCGATTGTCCATCTTTCGGGCATATCGCAGGCGATCAGCCAGACCGCTCGTGCGGCCACGGAAAAAGCTATTGAGAAAACAAAACTTAGCGGCGGACGGGTGTCTTATGATCCAAATCTACGATTAAAACTCTGGCCGCTACAGCAAGCCCGTCGGGTCATTCTGGAAACCATCAAAAAAGTGGACATTCTGCTGCCAGGACTCGACGATTCACGTGTTTTGACGGGTCTGGAACAGCCTGTCGACATTATCCGATATTATAAGGATCTTGGTCCATCGATCATTGCTCTGACTATGGGCGAAGAGGGTGTTCTGGTGTCCTTTCAGGATGAGGTGCGACACATTCCTGCGCCGAAGGTTGAAGCCGTCGATGCGAGCGGTGCCGGAGACTGTTTCGATGGCACATTTCTTTCGCAATTGATCGAGGGTCGCACTGTTTCAGAAGCCGCAATCTTTGCCGCCTCAGCAGCCGCCCTGTCCGTTCAAGGTCATGGGGCTGCAAAGTCGATCCCAAAACGTGAGGCTGTGCTTGCATTGCTTCAGCATGCGGGAGGCAAGATGTGAGCCATCATTCCCAACTAAAAAGCGAGCAAGTGCTGGAAATCTGCCGGCTATGTCCCGTCATCCCGGTTTTGGAAGTTGAACGCGCGGAAGATGCAGTCCCACTCGCGCAAGCGCTCCTAGCCGGTGGGCTCAGTGTGCTTGAAGTAACTTTGCGCACCGCTGATGCGCTAAAGGCGATCTCTGCGATGGCTACGATCAAGGATGTTGTGGTTGGCGCGGGTACTCTACGAACGCCGGAGGATGTTCGAGCGGCAAAGCAAGCGGGTGCGGCGTTCGGAGTATCGCCGGGGGCGACGGATTCTCTGTTAGCTGCTTGCGAAGCCGAGGATTTGCCGATCTTACCGGGTGCCGCCACCGCAAGCGAGGTGATGGCGTTGTTGGAAAAGGGCTACACGGCACAGAAATTCTTCCCCGCCGAAGCCAGCGGAGGGCAAGCCGCGCTCAAATCACTGGGTGGACCATTACCAAAGGCGATGTTCTGTCCCACGGGGGGGATCACTCCGCAAACCGCGAAATCCTACCTTAGTCTGAAAAATGTTATGTGTGTCGGCGGCTCATGGATTGCTCCCAAAGACTTGGTCGCCTCGAAAAACTGGAAAGAGATCGAGAGCCGAGCGCAACTGACCTCGCAACTCAAGGAATAGGGGTCGTGTCAAAACCGAAGCCCAAGAGCATTGCCCTGATCGCGCATGATCTGAAGAAGAAGATTCTTGCCACATGGGTTTTCAACAACCAAACCAAACTGAAACGCCACAAGATTTTTGCTACAGCGACGACTGGTGGCATTATTCAGGAGAGATGCCCTCAACTCCAGATCAACGTAACAAAGAGCGGTCCACTCGGAGGTGACCAGCAAATTGGAGCAATGATCGCAGAAGAACAGATTGATCTTTTGATTTTCTTCACAGATCCATTGTCGCCTCATCCCCATGACGTTGATGTCAAAGCCTTGAGCCGGCTTGCCGTTGTTTATGATGTGCCTATGGCCTGCAGTGGTGCGACTGCTGACTTGATTGCGGCCTCCGGATACCTGGACTGATTACCTCACGACCTATTTGTGAGTTCTTTCACATGTCCAAACGCAATTTGTTAGTCCAGTTTATTGGGCAAATGGCACTGGATCGAGTTAGGTATTGGGCGCTTTGTGCCTCTCCTCAGTATTTGGCCCAGCGTGGGGCACCGGCAGAGCCATCCGATCTGGTGGATCATGATTTGATCGCATTCAGAGATCAGGAGCCGCGTCCTCTCACCAGTACTGACGGCTCATCAGGAGATTTTGATCCCCGCGCGGCCCGCTGTCAGCTAACTTTTGACGATGGGCTCAGCCAAAAACTCGCCACTATGGCTGGAGCGGGTATTTCAATGAATTCGCTCTGGAGCGTCCACCGTGAATTGTCGGAAGGCAGTCTTGTTCAGGTCTTGCCAGACTATCGGGTGACTGACGCATCTGTGTTGTGGCTTGTCTATCCGAAAGCAAACGTCTTGTCCGCCAAGGTTCGGGTCTTCATGGATTTCCTGTTGGAGCGGATTGGAAAGCAGCCAAGTTGGGATAGCAAATAGGTGCTTCGGCGGGTTCATTTGTTGCTTGGGATTCTCTGAAAAGATGTGTCGCAAACTTTTGGAACGGCCAGAGTCAGCGACTTACTGGACACACCTGTCCTGCGATCTCGGCAAATAGCCGAAAGCCAGACGTCGCGGTGCTGTGGAATTGCCCCTCGGATCATGTTGACGACCTCGATGCCATCCAAAGTAGCCGAGGCGGATCTGAACGATTTGAACCCGCACATGTGCCGGAGGTTGTGATGGAATGGACATCCCCTGATCTCTCCTCTGGTGGGTATTGGAGATGGAAGCCATCACAACCAGTAAATAGACCTTTGAACCACGTTGGCTGGCGGCACGTGCCGTTCGCCAATTCGGACTAGACCTACGTTCGCGCCGCAGCAGTGGTTCGGATCGAGCCCATAACGACTGACTCTTGGTCCTGCAGCGAATGTCTAAACTTTGATTAGGCTGTTTCACCGTCTAAGCTGTCGACCTGTCACGAATTCGTAGGACTGTTCGACCAGCCAGATTACCACGTCAAGTTCGTCTCTGTTCGTCGGGGTGAAGATCATGACAAAGCCCTCCCACCCTTCTCGCTCCGTCGACCATGGATGCGCAACAGCCCAGCCGGATTGTATTGCCGAACGAGCCAAATCCTGGTCAAGAGATGCGTGAAGACTGCCGTCTGGATGAAGATGCGCAAACTCTCGTCCACCAACGATGACCTCGGGATGCGCAAGAGCTACGTCATCTTGCAACTGGAATCCCACGGCGCCGGGCAGCGAAACGCGCGTGGCTCCAAGATCGACCCCAGCCAATTCGCTTACGTGCGCCAGCAATGCCTCTGACAACTCCGGCACCGCGTCGACGCCGATCTGGACATGCGGAACCCCATTCGTGGTTTGTGGGATCGGAGTCTCACGGATCGGCAGGACTTCGGCCATGGCAGCAGCGGACACGACCACCATCATGAAAAGCGACGCGAATACGTTTTTCGTTTGAGGGATTAACATAATTTTTCAACTTTCCGCGGGACAGAGGACACTCCCAGCCAGTGTAACGGCTGGAAGTGACGATTTGGCTTAGATCAACTTTCCGGAACCCACGGGTATGGACCCATCCACAGGTCAAGCATGACTCGCATGATGCTTAGCTCTAGCCAGTCGTCATAGTGAGCCCAGTGCTCGTATTGGGGCAACTTGACCGTTTTTGGAATCGCAAAAGCCTCTGTGCCCTTTTCAAATTCCGCAAAGATGGCGTTACGCACGTCAGAAATGAATTGTTGTTCTTCTTGAACATGGGCTTTTGTGCAGCCACCAGGAACTTCCTCCGCAGGAAGCTCGTTGTGCGAGCAGACCGCAACATCGAAATCAAGCTCAAGAATTTCACCCAGCGTGCGTTCCCATTCGCCGATATTGAAATCTGGGACAATAGAGAACATCACGCGATTGGGTGTAACCAAGTCGGCTATGTAGGCTGTACGTGTCTCAGGAAGAGTAAACACAGTCATGCCAAGGCCGTGATTGAGACCAAGATAGTGGAGTTCGATGGTGCTATCACCAAGGGTAATTTCGTGCTTGTCGCCTTCCCAAATTACGTTGGGCGGAGAAGTATCTCGCCCGGGATTTGCTTCAAGCCAGGCTCCAGCCATTTCATGCATAACTGTTTGGGCACCAACTTCCTGAAACACCTTGCCCCCACTGGAATGGTCCCAATGGTTGTGGCTATGGAAGGCATATTTTATCGGCTGATCGGTCACTTCACGGATGGCTGCAAGTAGGGCCTGCGCGTGTTCGGAATTCACTGTTTCAAATACAGCGACGCCTGCATCTGTCACCATAAACATTGAATGATAACCATTGCCTCCGCCGAAGCTGTAAACGCCAGTCGCAATCTCGTTGGTGTAAGCGAGGGGTTCTTCGGCGTGAAGTGTTATTGTCGACCCTATCGACAACAGCGCAGCAACAGCAAGTGATCGAATACTCGTTCGTTTCATGTGTCTCTCCTCCAGTTGTTTTAGTGAGGTTCTTGTTGCAAGCCGATTGCCGCTTTATAGTACAAAATGTACTGCTATGCAACACAATGTACTATTGCGAGACATTGTGTTTAACAAACTCCGATTTTTAGCTTATTGATCAGAGCCATGGACAGATCGCCCGACCCCCGTTTGCACGCTACGCGCGCGCAGGCCCTCCAAGCAGCCCTTGCGTTGCTGCAAGAAAAAGGATTGCTGGCGGTAACTCATGCCGCGATCAGCAATACGACGGGAATTTCCCGCAGCACACTCTATCGGCACTGGCCCAAAGTTGACGACTTAAGAAACGCTGCGATAGCACGGGCGGCAACGGGACCAAACAGTCAAGCGCGCACAAACGGCCCTCTGAAGGCCGATCTGACCTGGATACTTGGGAATCTGATGACCGCGCTAACCGAATCCCCGTGGGGAAAGATTGCACCGCAGGTCATCGCCGTTGCAGCAACAGAAGAACAAACACGCGGCCTGTTGCGAAACTGGATCAAGGATCGAAGCGCAGATGTGGAATCGGTTTTCCTTGCGGCCATAGAGAGGGGCGAGATCAGCAAAGAAGCTCCAATCCCTCAAATTGTTGAAGTGGCAATTGCGGTTCCTTACTTCCGGAAATTTGTAGCTGGTCTTCAACTAGATCACGACTGGTTGGAAGCACATGTCGACATGATATGCGAGTTGGCGGTGAGACATCCGAACCAGTAAGCGCTGTACAAAAAACATTTGATTTTGTTTTCTGGTTTTGAAGGTGTAGACGCCCCCGCTGGCCTCGATGTGCCATTGTGGGTTTGCA
>NZ_WPZL01000074.1:2500-6164 GCF_013031245.1 Ruegeria lacuscaerulensis | reverse complement strand
TGGTTGCGGGAGCAGGATTTGAACCTGCGACCTTCAGGTTATGAGCCTGACGAGCTACCGGGCTGCTCCATCCCGCGACACTTTTGGAGGCCTACCGCTTACGCTACTTGAGGCCTGTTTTTGGCCCATTGCTTTCGCGTTTTGAGGCCTGGTATTGATTTCATCGTTAGAGAGATATGTGGGATTTTTCTAGGTTTGGCGGTGACCTACTCTCCCGGGGCTTAAGCCCAAGTACCATTGGCGCGGCAGTGCTTAACTTCCGGGTTCGGGATGGGACCGGGTGTTTCACTTGCGCTATGACCACCAAACCGAGGAAAATCCCCGTCGCGACTTTTGCGGAGCAAAAGCGCGACGCGCGGCAGGCAGCGTCTTTATCGCAGATAAAGGCGCGTTGCCGCACGGTTATTATGTCAATCAACAATGCCGCTTGGCGCGACACAGCCATCCATGTTTACTGAGGTGTATGTTTTTGATTTGTCTTTCCATTACTGGATCAAATCAAGCCTATCGGGCGATTAGTACCGGTCAACTGAACGCATTACTGCGCTTACATCTCCGGCCTATTGACGTGGTGGTCTTCCACGGCCCTCAGGGAGACCTTGTTTTGAGGGGGGCTTCCCGCTTAGATGCCTTCAGCGGTTATCCTGTCCGATCATAGCTACCCTGCACTGCCGTTGGCACGACAACAGGTCCACCAGTGGATCGTTCACCCCGGTCCTCTCGTACTAGGGGCAACTCCTCTCAAGTCTCCTACACCCACGGCAGATAGGGACCGAACTGTCTCACGACGTTCTAAACCCAGCTCACGTACCTCTTTAAACGGCGAACAGCCGTACCCTTGGGACCTGCTCCAGCCCCAGGATGAGATGAGCCGACATCGAGGTGCCAAACACTGCCGTCGATATGGACTCTTGGGCAGTATCAGCCTGTTATCCCCGGCGTACCTTTTATCCGTTGAGCGATGGCCCTTCCACTCGGGACCACCGGATCACTATGGCCGTCTTTCGACTCTGCTCGACTTGTCAGTCTCGCAGTCAGGCTGGCTTCTGCCATTGCACTCAACGAGCGATTTCCGACCGCTCTGAGCCAACCTTCGCGCGCCTCCGTTACGCTTTAGGAGGCGACCGCCCCAGTCAAACTACCCGCCACGCAGGGTCCCGGATCCGGATAACGGACCGCGGTTAGACATCAAGAGTGCGAAGGGTGGTATCTCAAGGGAGGCTCCACCGCGACTGGCGTCACGGTTTCAAAGCCTACCACCTATCCTGCACATCACAATCCTGATGCCAGTGCGAAGCTGTAGTAAAGGTGCACGGGGTCTTTCCGTCTAACCGCGGGAAGCCTGCATCTTGACAGGCAATTCAATTTCGCTGAGTCGATGTTGGAGACAGCGGGGAAGTCGTTACGCCATTCGTGCAGGTCGGAACTTACCCGACAAGGAATTTCGCTACCTTAGGACCGTTATAGTTACGGCCGCCGTTTACCTGGGCTTCAATTCAAGGCTCTCACCTCTCCTTTTAACCTTCAGGCACCGGGCAGGCGTCAGACCCTATACGTCGTCTTGCGACTTCGCAGAGCCCTGTGTTTTTAATAAACAGTCGCCACCCCCTGGTTTGTGCCCCCAGCCCCTAGTTGCCTAGGAACCGGGCCTCCTTCTCGCGAACTTACGGAGGTATTTTGCCGAGTTCCTTCAACATCGTTCTCTCAAGCGCCTTGGTATGCTCTACCAGTCCACCTGTGTCGGTTTAGGGTACGGTCTGATGGAGGGCTATTTCCAGGAACCACTCAGCAGCCCAATCAATCCGATAAGATTGAACTACACCTGTGATCCGTCACATCCTCCTGGCCTAGGAATATTAACCTAGTTCCCATCGCCTACGCCTTTCGGCCTCGGCTTAGGGGCCGGCTTACCCTGCTCAGATTAGCTTTAAGCAGGAACCCTTGGACTTTCGGCGAGAGTGTCTCTCACACTCTTTGTCGCTACTCATGTCATCATTCTCACTAGTGATCTCTCCACCGGATGGCTCACGCCCCGGCTTCATCGAAAACACTCTATCCTGCGCTACCGCCTATTCGGCTACTTGAGCGCGGTTGCCCGCGCCACATAACCGGCGGCAATACAGGATGAGTGTTATGTCACACTACGCTCTGCTACCAGTGCTTACGCACTCCTAAGCTTCGGCTCATGGCTTGAGCCCCGTTACATCTTCGCCGCAGGACAACTTATTTAGACCAGTGAGCTGTTACGCTATCTTTAAAGGATGGCTGCTTCTAAGCCAACCTCCTGGTTGTTTTGGTCGTCCCACCTGCTTTCCCACTTAGCCATGAATTGGGGGCCTTAGCTGTAGGTCAGGGTTGTTTCCCTCTCCACTACGGACGTTAGCATCCGCAGTGTGTCTGCCATCTAGTACTCCCGGGTATTCGGAGTTTGGTTAGGATCAGTAAGCCTGTGGGGCCCCATTACCCATCCAGTGCTCTACCCCCCGGGGTATTCGGATGACGCTCTACCTAAATAGATTTCGCAGAGAACCAGCTATCTCCGAGTTTGATTGGCCTTTCACCCCTAGGCACAGCTCATCCCGATCCTTTTCAACGGATGTGGGTTCGGTCCTCCAGTAAGTGTTACCTTACCTTCAACCTGGCCATGCCTAGATCACTCGGTTTCGGGTCTGATCCCACGAACTCATTCGCCCTATTAAGACTCGCTTTCGCTACGCCTACACCTAACGGCTTAAGCTTGCTCGTGAGACCAAGTCGATGACCCATTATACAAAAGGTACGCCGTCACCCCGCAAGGGGGCTCCGACTGATTGTAGGCGTTCGGTTTCAGGTACTGTTTCACTCCCCTCGTCGGGGTGCTTTTCACCTTTCCCTCACGGTACTGGTTCACTATCGGTCAGCAAGGAGTACTTAGCCTTCGAAGGTGGTCCTCCGATCTTCAGACAGAATTTCACGTGTTCCGCCCTACTTAATACGTCCGTCAAAGCTTCCTATACGGGGCTGTCACCCGCTATGGCCACGCTTCCCAACGTGTTCTAGTCACTCATCCGGCTCGGCTGGTCCCCGTTCGCTCGCCGCTACTAGGGGAGTATCAATTGATTTCCTTTCCTCCGGGTACTTAGATGTTTCAGTTCCCCGGGTTTGCTCTTAAAACCCTATGTATTCAGGTCTTAAGTACCTGTTTAAACCCCATATTGAGTATCAGAGATAACAATATGAAGCTTTCAGGTGGGTTGCCCCATTCAGAAATCCATGGATCAAAGCTTATTCTCAGCTCCCCATGGCTTATCGCAGAGTATCACGTCTTTCATCGCCTCTTGCTGCCAAGGCATTCACCAAACGCCCTTCTCGCGCTTGATTTGATCCAGAAAAAGAAAGACATGACCTTTTTTTGTCCTACCGCCTATTCGGCTACTTGAGGACGTGAACTCTTTCGGCCTTTCGGCCTGCAGAGTTCGGTCAGATCGATCGTGATCATCCAGCTGGTAACTAAAGATGATCTGTTCTTCTGAACCAAAAACATACATTTCCCGCCCCCGCCACTTGGACGAGGACAATTGAGCAACCCCATATGGTCTCTCAGCCGTGCAGCTGATCAACGCAGGTCGCTCGGGTTAGTATATTAGACTTGGACAACTCTGTTCGTTTCAGTCGCGATACGCAG
>NZ_WPZL01000073.1 GCF_013031245.1 Ruegeria lacuscaerulensis | reverse complement strand
TGGTTCCTCCGTTTTCTTAACCATAACGGCGGACCACTTCAGAGGGGGAGGATCAAGCGGTATCCTGAGCGTCGCAGTTCGACAGACACCAGAACAAAATGACTCTCATGCCGATGCCTATCTTGACGTAATGGAAGATCAGCGTTTTTCAGGCTCAATGGTTCGTATTGCCGGGCGCTTCTCTTTCGATCCGGCCCCAGTGTTACGTCGTTATTTAGATGATGCACGAAAGGACGCGGCAGGACCGTCGTTAGGTGCGTTAAAAGCCGCGTGCTGGGCTGATCCGCGCTGGAGCGAACAACTTGCTCCGTTTGTAAGGGATGTAGTTCGCGGAATGCCTCCAAACCTTCGAGATTCAGACCGCAATAGAATAGTCAGGTTGGCGTTGGACACACTGAATGTTCAGAGGCGGCAAATGGCTTGGAGCGATCTAAAAAGCGAACTTGGTTCGGAGATATTTACCAAGGCCAACCCCGCCTCCTTTGGGCAAGGACGTTGCTGAAACGGAATTGGACCTAAACGGCGCACCGGCGCTCCCAGTCGAAAAACCTGAGATGTTGAAGGTGTCATGGTCGCGTTCAATCAAAGTCGACTACCGCGCTGTCGCAACGAAGGGCCTATATCGTCATGAAATTGATGAAGATGCTGTGGAATTTGCCAAGCGATTGGTGGAAGCGAACCCAAATTACACACCAGCTTATGTTCTCGACATTTGTCGTACCGAGAATGGATTGAAAATACTTTAAACGAATCGCCTCAATGCCGTCGGCCTCTATGAGGCTGACCTACCAAAGCTAGCAGCGGCAATCGACGAGTTAGCAGTTAGCTAGCGTCAGAAGCTGACATTCGTGCAATCGCAGAAAAATGGCGCTTTGTTGCGCAGACTGTGAGTTCGAAAATATTCGATCTTCGCATGCGCGGCGAATGTCGGCTAAGCGGGCTGCGACCGAGGCATTGCGATAGGGTGTTGAATGTCTCTTATGGGCCGTCTGCTTAGTTGGTTTTTAGCCGGGCAGGGGCATTGCTGCGGCTGCCCCGAAGTCTTCAATGAGCCCAAATTGTTGAATGCCGCGTATGGATTGAATGACCGCGAAGTGCAGGAAGCGAACCTAGCAAGGCTTTGGTGGCTTCCTGATAGCGGATTATTGCGTTGAGTGCAGACGAATCATGCCGTTCGCACCATGCGTCCGCCCCTAGGTGGGCCAACGATGGCTTTGTCCCAAGTTTCTGCCATTGGCCGTAGCCGAACATGAATTGTAGAAATCTCTGCTTATGCCACCAACGATACGGGTCTAATCAACAGTGCTCGGTCTCATCAAACAACATTGTGGTCGGCGCACTATTACTCTAGGTAACGCCCCACCAACGAAGTGTCTGTTCACAGTGATATTTGATCGCACCGACCGCTGCTTTGGAATCGCGGCGTTCTAGCGCGTCAATGATAGAAAGATGCTCTTCCATTGCCGACGCAATCCGGACCTGGAGGAAAGGCCGTGCATTTTGGATAATTGCGACTCGCATCCGGTTGGCACTGTAGGCAGCTTCCAGCTGTGTATTATTGATCCCACCGGCCAAGTAATTGTGCAGTGACAAATCGACCTTTATGGCCTTCGGAGGCAGTTCACTGCCGGTATTTGTGCGCACACTGTCCAACATAGCCTGATGGCATTCCCGTAATGCGTCGAGACCGGCGAGCGAACCACCGGCGACCCTGCGCCGTGCACCCTCCTGATCCAACACCATACGGAAATCAAGACATTCCCGGATGGTTTCGGGGCGGGCTTCCATCACCTGAATGCCGCGTTTTGGCAGCGTTATCAGTAGCCCCTGTGAACTGGCCTGTTTCACCGCTTCTCGAACGGCGGACAGGGGAAAGTCAATAATTTCCACCAGTTGTGACATTGACAGAAACTGCCCGTCCCGCAGTTTTCCGTTCCGCAATGCAGCCCACAGGGCTTCCTGTGCCTTGTCCGCCAGCAGCTGGACATCCTGCGCCCGGTTCACTTTCGACCTCCTTGCCCCCTATTTCCTGTAATATCCATAAAGTACTATCTGCTATTTTTTATAGTCTATTACTTAAAATATACCGTAACATGTTAGTTGCAAGCTCAAATTCGCACTGCTTGACGGCATGGCCAACTCTGCTGCTCGGGCAATGAGCTCTAGGGAGGAAAACATGACTGCAACAGATGAATTACATGTGACCCACGGTGGGACGCTGGACCCCGAGGGGAACGCGCTCAATCCTGTCGGGCGCGACGAAAAAACATGGGGCTGGTTTGCCATCTTCAATATCTGGGCAAATGACGTGCAATCGCTCTTCGGCTATTCGCTGGTTGCATCATTGTTCATTTCTTACGGCGTCGGGGGCTGGACAGCGTTTGCTGCCCTGATCGCGGCCGGCTTGTTTGTCATGTGGATGGTTAATCTATCCGGTGCCGCAGGTGAAAAATATGGAATTCCCTATCCGGTCCTGGCCCGTGCCAGCATGGGAACCCAAGGCGCAAAGCTGCCTGCAATATTACGGGCGACAGTGGCCGTATTTTGGTATGGTGTCCAAGTCTATTTCGCGTCTACCGCACTTGGACTATTGATCCGTTCGGTCACCGGCATCAGCGGCGGGTCGGAGTTTCTGGGTTTAACGGGGATTGACTGGCTGTCTTTTGTGATCGTGTGGGGTTTCCACATAGTGATCTTCTGGCGGGGCATGAATTGGGTCGAGACGTTCTTGAATATTGCTGGCCCCTTTGTCTATCTGGTCATGATCGGTCTGGTAATCGTGCTCTGGCAACGATCCGACGGACAGCTGCTTGAAGCCACGGCAACGATATTCGCTAATCCCGAAGCTACATTTTGGACCGAATTCAAGGGCTTCATTGCTATTGTCGGAACTATGGTCGCTTATTTTGCCGCAGTTATGATCAATTTCAGCGACTTCTCGCGCTATGCGAAAGATAAGCCGACAATGATCCTCGGGAACCTCGCCGGTTTGCCATTCAACATGATCTTGTTTTCAGCGTTGGCCCTTCTTACGACAGGTGGTGCGGCAGTGGTTTTTGGCGAAGAGATCATCAATCCGACCGAGATCGTCGAACGCACTGACAGCGTCCTTTTGGGCATTATCGCAGCCATCACCTTCTTTGCCGCCACTGTTGGCATCAACTTGGTGGCAAACTTCATCCCTGCGGTTAACGGGATCGCCAACCTTGCGCCTGAAAAGATCAGTTTCCGTAAGGCGGGTCTGATAACGTCTATCTTCGCACTGGTGATCGGCGGCTTCTGGAACAGCTTCATCAGCCAGTTCGGGATCAGCGGGTTTGTCAACACTCTCGGAGCGACTCTGGCCCCGGTCTTTGGCATAATGATTGTTGACTACTACATGCTTCGTAAGGAGCAACTTAACGAAGATGACCTCTACAACATGGATGGAGGCACCTATCATTACGATAACGGCTGGAACGGTTCGGCGGTAAAGGCTTTCGGACTGGCAGCGATCTTCTCGGTTGCGACAGTTTGGGTTCCCTGGTTCGCTTTCTTGTCGGGATACAGTTGGGTGATCGGAGCGGTTCTGGGTGGAGCGATCTATAATGTTCTTGCCAAAGGCCGCGTGAACGTCTGACGCCTTCCCAAGCCCAAGCCCAAGCCCAAGCCCAAGCCCAAGCCCAAGCCCAAGCCCAAGCCCAAGCCCAAGCCCAAGCCCAAGCCCAAGATTAAGGCCGGTGAAATCCATTGTCACCGGCCTTAATTTTTTAGTCTGAAGGGCACTCTCCTTAATGGTCATGTTGAGTATAACTAAAACTGCGCAACCATTTTCTCCATCGGCAAAAAGAGACACGCCTTATGTGAAGCGCCGCTTTCTTCGCTGCAAAGTAAGTAATAGCACGGCTAGAAAAACCCTGGTAAATGTCCACGTAGCCCTTAAAAACCATTGTTTCCTTCGTATTGTGACGAACCCGGCCGTCGGTGTCCCTGCGGCGAAAGGCAGGTTTATTGCGCATTGAAGAACTTCCCGTAGTGACTATCGCGCTACCGTGGCGAATGTCGGGATCGCAGTCTCGATGCATACCCGGATGGCCGAGCTTTGCAAGATTTGGCAGCGACTTGGGCACCGGTTGGCGTTCGGCGTCGGAATTTCGCTCGGTTATGCGACGGTGGGGGTGGTTGGCTACGAAGGCCGCTACGACTACACAGCCGCTGGCACATCGGTAAACCTTGCTGCCAGGCTTTGTGATCAAGCTGAAGATGGGGAAATTCTGTTGTCTCCGCGGGCTTCAATTGCAGTGGAAAACGACTTCATTACCACTTCCGCGGGTGAACTGACACTTAAAGGAATGCGAGAGCCGGTTGAGGTTTTCAAACTTTCTGGAAGGGTCAAAAATTGATAGTCAGCTCTGGACTCTTTCCGGCCCTTCTCTTCACGGTGAATAAATGACTGCTTCGCCCCCCAAAAAACTTGCTGCCAAAAAGGAAGAAGCATGGGTGGCGTATCAGCAACTGAGGAATAGCGTTACCGGGGTCTGAAGACAAAATGTGACTCCAGCATGAAAATGTCCAATATTTGCGGCAGTACTCACAGAAGAACGCGCGAACTCTGCAATGACGCCCGCCTTGCCAATAGCTATCCTGCTGACTTTCATAGCCTTCTCATCGGGAGCTCAGGAACTCGTTCCTCATAGCAACAATGAGGATTGCTTCAGTCCGAGATGTCAATCGACAGGTCTTTTCGTTCCAGATCCTTTGGGTCCTATTCCCAATCCTGGACCCCCTGCCAATATTTGCGTCGTATTGGAAGGGTATTGCATTTTACTTGGCCCTGAACACCCCGGCGCTGCGTGTTCTTGTTTCAACAGCCAGTCCGGCTTTCCTATTCAAGGCAGGGCTTTCTATGATGCAGGCATTGCCAACTTGTTGGAGAATGATTGAGGAAAAATGGGCTCTTACTTCCTGTCGGGACACATCGCAGAGAATGACGGCAACGAGCCCAAGATTACCGTTAGATGTCACCAAGAGGGCGATTACTCAGGCAGGCTGCCAAAAGCTCAGTTACCCAATACCACCTTAGCCACTGTGATCGACCAAGTTAGGTTTCTGCCCGGGATTGGCACAACTGGGTAGTATATGTAACTTTAGTTGCAAACGGCTCACGCCAACTTGGGCCAAACGTTCCTTTTTTGGAAAGCAAAGGTAAGAAGAGTTTTGCTATGGCTGACATAGAAGCTGAATTGGCGCAGCTTGAAATTGAACGCAAACACCTTGAATTGGAAAAACTTCGTGCGGAAATCGACGAAGTTTCGCTGGCTTGGTGGAAACGACCCGGGTATTTGGCGGGACTTACACCAATAGCACTTGCGCTAGTTGGTGTCGGCACCGCATGGGTAACCGGCTTCTTTGACACAAAGCGACAGGAGCTAGCACAAGAAATTACTGCGTTAGAGCAAGAAAAATTAACGCTCGAGCAGTCGATTGAACAAACGCAACTTGCCATAGACTTGGGCTACCTACAGGCTCGGTTAGCGGCGGAAGATGCGAGTTATGCCTTGGGGCATTTTCACGCGTTTTCCGCTGAATTTGGCGGTGCAATCGACAGGCTACTTAAGTACGAGTCCAGCCTGCCTGTTGAGCTCGTCGCTGTCTTGAACCAATTGCTGGAAACGTCAGCTGAGCGCTTCAACATCGTCAGGATAACTGAAACATCCATAAAAGAGACACTGGATCGTCTCCAAGAAATCGAGGCTTCGGCGTGGGCTAAGGAGCTGACAACCAATCCGTACTTGTCTTCAAAAGGGCTTTTAGTGGCTCAAGATGGCAAAGTTTTTGATATTGCCAAGGCTCGCTTTTTGACTTCTGAAGAAGCTGAAGCCGCCCAACGGTAGATTGCAAGCCATCTGTCCAAACCGAACTAGGCCGGAACTTCGTAAACTAAGCGAATTTAGAATTCGGCGAACTCTGACGGTCGAGTGCGCAATGCATTGTGACGTCCGGTACGAAAGCAATGTTCGGTTACTCCCTGATTGGCGGTTGTACCAATGTACGCTTTGTCCGCGTCTTACAAGTTCATGCGACGTACAGCGAAAGTCGATCCATCCCAGAGCGGCCCTTGATGCTTATCGCGGCGTCGGGAGAGCCCATAGAGGAAGTCTCAAATTCTTGTTGCGAGCGCTCGCAGCATGAGGATTTCTGCAGGTGCTTAAAAACCAGCGCTGCGCGGCGGCGCAAAACCCAGCCATTCATTCAGCCTGCAGCAATTTTGTAGGCGTGAGGTGACAGGTCGCGGGATGAGAATGGCGGTGAGAAAGTCGACCACGGTAGCGGCGGGATGACCCTGCTGCGG
>NZ_WPZL01000072.1 GCF_013031245.1 Ruegeria lacuscaerulensis | reverse complement strand
CATGGCGACCCGCCTGCTTTGAATATCTGCCGTTGGTTGCTTCGCAACCAACGGCCGTTTCCGATCACACAACGTGATTGCGCGCACCATCCGAATTCGCGGTGAACGTCTTCTTCGACGGGCAGTGCCACCGCAGACGGAATGTCGAGTATGTGAACATCATGGGAAGGTTTGGGTCCGTTGACCAGCGATAGCCGCTATTCGCGCGAGTCGCGGCCCCGAGCCCATTTTGCCGATTGCGACGCAAGATTCTGAAGGCAGAATACTGGCAGGAAGGACCAGCATGGTCTTGAGAACAAGTTTGCGACCCCAGCAAGAATTAGGGCTGGCGGCCTGGTAATTCGGCGGCCAGCATGTCTATGAAATGCCTCACCCGGGGTTCCAGAAACCGCTTATGCGGGTACAGGGCAACAATAGGAACCTCACCACACTCGACGCTCGGCAAGACCTGCACCAGCGCGCCAACCTCCAGGTCGTCCCTCACCAGGACGCCCGGCAATAAGGCGATGCCCATTCCGGACCGGGCCGCCTCGCGAAGCCCCTCAGCGCTGTCCAGCCGCAAACGTACATGTCCCGGAGCGTTGGTCCAGAAGCCTGTCCCATCCTGCAGGGTCCAGACCTGGCGCTGTCCGACACTTGAGAATTGCAGAAGGTCGTGTGTGCTCAGTTGATCGATGTTTTTGGGCGCGCCCCGATCTTCCAGATAGTCAGGTGAGGCGCACATCACTGGCCTGTCGGTCATCAGGGTGCGCGAGATGAGAGACTTGTCGGGCAAGGTGACGCCGACCCGCACTGCAAGGTCGAATCCATCTTTGATGATACGGCTTACGGTATCAGAGAAACTGATCTCAAAACGAACATCAGGCCACTCCTTTTGGAAGCGGCGAACAACGGGCATCAAGAGCCGCCGTCCAAGCGCGTCAGGCGCTGCGATCCGAAGAGTTCCGCTCGGAATACCATCAGTGCCCGCCATGCTTATATCCGCGTTGGCAATGGCCGCCTGGATGGCCTGCCCTTGCTGGTATAGCCTTTGGCCTTCCTCAGTCAGGTTGATCGCGCGGGTTGTGCGGTTCAGGAGACGGACACCATATCTGTCCTCCAGCCGCGTGACCGCTTTGCCTGCCGTCGATCGGGATAGGCCGAACGCTCTCCCGGCTGAGGCAAAGTTTCCTGTGTCCACAACGGACAGGAACACCAGAATATCATTTATTTTTGAATCAGCCATCTCACCTCTTATGACGATTTTGGTTCGCCTCAGTCATGATCTCTGTTCGCCTGTATTTCAGCTTATCTAGAACGTCATCAAGCACAATATCGGAAACTGATATGTCCAACGCACTCATCCGGATGAACCCGGCGACACTGCCCGACGCCAGTAAGGTCGGCTATTCGCAGATATCCATCGCCAACCCAGGTCATCTGGCCTTTGTCTCCGGTCAAGTTGCATGGGATGCGGCGGGGTCTGCAGTTCCGGCAACGCTTGAAGCGCAAACTAAACAGGTCGTCGCTAACCTCAGCTCGGCCTTATTGGCCATCGATGCCGGTCCCCGCGATATCGTCCAGATGCGAATTTACATGACGGAGATGAATGACGAGACAATTGGAATTGCAATGTCCCAGATCACGAGTTTCCTCAATGGAGAAAAGCCAAGCCTGACCGGAATTGGTGTCGCCGCGCTGGCCGGGCCCGATCTGCAGATTGAGGTCGAAATGGTTGTGCGGATCCCGGCCTGAACCGGGCAGAGACGCGCGGTGTTTTGGAGGAAAATGGTCCTTGGGACTTCAAGCAGTTAGATCCGCTTTGTTCGCAGTGCCACAAAGCACTATGAGGGGATCGGATGTTCAATAACTCCTATCCCGTCATTCGCGCAGGGCGCAGAGAACGACAGTGGAGAGCTCCTTCACCTAATGCTGCGCTGCCAAAGTATGTCAGCAACGGTCCTTCGGTAGAGCGCTATCGCTCACGTCATCCTCGCAGGCAGTGTATTGTAATCCGCTCTGACAAATTCAGTTCCCTCATCAAGAGGCGCGGGAAAGCACAACTTTTTAGGCGTAGGTCCCAATCCAGACCGAGCATAACAGGGGTTGTGCTGTAGCCGATGGGATGCCATGTGTTCCCTATATGTTCCTTTTATTGGGCGAGGCGTACAATGTCGCTAAATTATGTGATGATCGGTTCCAACGATGTAACTAAGGCAAGGGCCTATTTTGATGCCGTCTTACCACTGGTTGGTGGAACGGTGGTCATGGAATTCATGCCCCATGGTTTTTGCTATGGCCTGCGTGGCGGCGGGCGGATTTGGGTAACGCCACCGTTTAATAAGGAAGCAGCAACGCCGGGCAATGGTAATATGGTCGGTTTGCTATGCGAAAATGAGGCCGAAGTGCAAGCGGCCCATGCAGCGGCACTTTCTGCGGGTGGTACCAATGAGGGGGAGCCGGGGCCGCGTCCGCAATATGGGCCGGATTTTTACGGCGCCTATGTCCGTGATCCTGATGGCAACAAGATGAGCTTCGTCTATTTTGGCGATACGGACTGATCGTGGCTAATGGTGTTCGGCACTCTCACATCCTCACCGCATTGCGCGAGTGTGCGTGCGCCGTTTTGTCTTTATCCTGATAAAGAGCAGTGATGATAGCGTTGCTGCGTACTGGGGCTATAGCTGTGTGGAGCGTAGCACTACTGCTTAAGCGGCATAATAGCAGCCATTGGTGCGGACGCAACGAAAGCTCACTCCGTGCGCGCCTTGGGTATTCAAAGATCTAATGAAATTGCCGTCGCAGCGAAGGTCGGGTTCTGCGGGTCGCGCTTCACGTAGGGATTAAGATCGGCAGCTGGCATTAACTTAACTTCGTGGCCGAGTTTCCTCAGCTCTCGGCCCCAGCGATGGGCCGATCCGCAGGCCTCCATGCCAACCAAACAGCGTGGCAGTGTCTCAAAGAACGCCAGCAGTTTGGTACGTTTGATCGTCTTGTTGATGATTTTGTGTCCGGTCACTGAGACACAGTGAACCTGAAAATGTCCTTGGCCAAATTCAGGCCGACAGTCCTTACTGTCATTGGATGGCTCCTCTCCTGGCAGTCGATGACAACTGCATTTTGGCACGTTCGATGCCGGTGGAGCAGGAGCTATCCACCTCATCCGGAATAGGCCGTCATTGGCCTCAGAAAGGATCTATCGGGCTTATTTTCGGTGGTCTGACAGGTCCAGCTCGTCCCAGATCCAGCTGAAATCATAATCTGCAACAGGAGAGCCGGTCTGACGAGCGCTGCGATTTTCGATTGTCTTCAGCCAGTCAATCACTTTTTTCTTGCCTGCGGCACTGCGACTGGCCTGGCGCGGAGTTTTGTCACCCAAGGCCGGTATCGGCTGGTCGAGCGTATCACGGTAGTGTTGGTCGAGATACTCCTGGGCGAGCTGCCGGGCCAGGGCAGGGGGGATGTCCTCTTCTTCTGCCACTCCGCTTTGCAGGCTGTCATCCGCCATCATCTGTTCGACGGTCTGGATCACCGTCAGTGGCGGCTTCACCAGATCACCGAGGAGTTCACGGACAAGTGCTTCGCCGCGTTCGGCCCGCGCAGCAGAGTCCACAGACAGCGTCAGAGCCTTGCCTTTGAGGGTTAGTGACCCGAGAACAGAGTTGCCCGACATCGCGTTGCCCAATACCAGGCCGGTGCCACGCCGGGTGCCGCCCGGTTTATCCACGGCAAGCCAGGTCCAATCCTTCGGGCCAGTGGCAACCAGATCAGCGGCCTGAGACAGCTTCTGCGAAACCTGTTTTTGCGTGACCCCACTGGCAAGCGAGAAGCACAGCTCATGAAAGACGAGGTCGTCACCATCGCTGTTGCTAATTTGAGGTGGCTCCGGATCCAGCAGGTTTGGCAAATGTGCGAAGAGCCAGGCATTGGCAAAGAGGGGGGCGGAGCGCCGCAACTGATCCTGTGTCAGCCTCAGCTCATCATTTGCCTTCAAGTTCAGGACGGCCCGAAGCCCGTCTTCGAACATCGCGACTGCATCCGGATCGAATGGGAGAAGTGCGCCCGAGATTACGTTGTGATCGCTCTGCGTGACCACCCGAACGGCAATGCGATCCCATTGTTGCAGCATCTGCGTCGCGCTGTGCTCCCGAACTTTGATTGGCTCAACGTCTGTAAGCAGGTCCCTCAACACCATGGTTTTGCCCGGTACGATTGCGCTGACCTCGTACAGGCTGATTGGGGCATCGCGCAATCCAGCGATGTAGGTTCGGGTTTGTGTATTCTCCTTCGATCCTTGTCGCTTCAGATACGCATCGGCGGCGTTTTCATTGTTTGGTCCAAATGTTCGGCCCAGCAGATCCTCCAGCCCGCCGCCCCACAGAACCATTGGCCAGTCTTCGCCCAGCAGATCGCCCAGGTCTTCGAAGTCGAGATCGAACGCTTCGAGGGCTGGCAGAAAGTGCTCTTCCAGAACGTCCGCAAGACGCTGGTGCCAGGTCTCGTCGCTGGTAACAAACTTAATGAGCCCCTCAAGATCATGCGCCATCGACATGCACCTTTCTTCTTCGTTTGTCGGACGGGGTCGACCTAGCGCAATATGCAACTGTCAGCCAGATTTTAGGCATTCTTCGGCGAAGATTATCTCGGTGGTTACGTGGTGGATTAACTATTGCCTGGGTGCCCGCGCAAAAAGCTCTGCAAAGAGTGATTCTGATCGGCGCAGACCCTCCTCTGTCAGCACCACTGACTTTGCCTTACCTTTAGGGTCCAGGATCAGACCCTTGTGGTGCAATCGGTCGAGCGCGTCCCAGTCAAAACCCTTCCAGGCGCGCCGCTCATCATGCAGCGTCAGCCACAGCAACGCCAGAACCGCATCGTCCACCTTTTCCTCATCTATCGTCATGACCATAGCGGACGCCATCAGGGCAGGGTCCGTCAACCCGGTTTAGGTTAGGCCAGAGTGCTGTCCATTGGCGCTCAACCTGACCCCTTACGGCTCAGCCTGCCTGAACGCGTTAAAGAGATAAAGATCCACTGCTGTGAACGCGGGACCGGACAAGTATCGGTTTCAGATACTCACGCGCATTGCTGCTAAACTCAATCGCATAGCATCAGGGAAATACCATCAGTCCAACCAATTACGGCGAACTGCTTTCACTCTATACGCCGCGGCGTTCCAGAGACTCATCATGGTCCGGTTGGCCGCTTTGCGCAGCGAAGAGCATTCGCTGGGTAGGAAGTACACCAGATCACCCACACACAACAAAGCTCGCTGACCAAATCAACTCAGACATCGAAAAGGGCTGAGGTTGCCATTGTCAGGCCTCATTTCCATGGTGATCCCGTACCGTAAACGCATGTTTGAAAAGGAGTATTTCATGCGCAGGTTTTTTACTGCCGTTGCCCTTCTGTCCGTTGTTTCTGCCTGCGCGCAGTCGCCGGATAAGGTTGGCGCTACGTATGTCAGCCCATCAGTCTTCGATGGGCGTTCGTGCCAGCAGTTGCACGCCGAGCGCAACCAGATTGCAAGTAACGTAAATAAATTGACGGCCGATCAGAAGAAATCGGCTACGAATGACGCCGTTATCACCGGCGTGACCGGTTAAAATTCCCAAATAGCAACTTGGAAAGGGGCATAAGAAACTGTGCACCCTTTTCGAATGGAGCATTGCGACCATCAATTTAGAAAAGAATGCTGGTAGGGCGGTCAGTGTTTCTGCGGGTTGGTCGGTGGTTGCAGCGCCAAAACGAAACGGGGCCGCCCGAAGGCGACCCCGATCCTTAGCACTATGGCTTCCCTCTCGGCAGCTTGGCCTTACAGCCAAGCGCCTGTCGGGATCGTCGGAATTCGCCGGAGCGAAATCGACGTGCTTACATCATGCCGCCCATGCCACCCATGCCGCCCATGTCGGGCATGCCGCCACCTGCAGCCGCGCCTTCTTTGGCGGGCTTGTCGGCAACCATCGCTTCGGTGGTGACCAGCAGGCCAGCAACCGATGCCGCATCTTCCAGAGCCGTACGAACAACTTTGGCCGGGTCGATCACACCAAACGAGAACATGTCGCCATATTCTTCGGTCTGAGCGTTAAAGCCGAATGCAGCATCCGAAGATTCGCGTACTTTGCCGGCAACAACCGCGCCGTCGACGCCTGCGTTTTCAGCAATCTGACGCAGTGGCGCTTCGATTGCCTTACGAACGATGTTGATACCTGCGTCCTGATCAGCGTTTGCGCCTTTCAGAGTCTCCAGCGCTTTACCGGCCTGAACCAGAGCAACACCGCCGCCAACGACCACGCCTTCCTGAACAGCAGCACGGGTTGCGTTCAGAGCATCGTCGACACGGTCTTTGCGCTCTTTCACTTCAACTTCGGTCATGCCGCCGACGCGGATAACGGCAACACCGCCGGCCAGTTTGGCAACGCGTTCTTGCAGCTTCTCACGGTCGTAATCCGACGAGGTTTCTTCGATCTGAGTGCGGATCTGAGCAACACGTGCTTCGATCTCGGCTTTCTCGCCAGCACCGTCGACGA
>NZ_WPZL01000071.1 GCF_013031245.1 Ruegeria lacuscaerulensis | reverse complement strand
AACAGTCAACCTTGTTTTGTCAGGCCATATCCACGCCTTTCAGGCGATCGATTTACTGGACGGGCCGGTGCAGGGGATAAGCGGCAATGGAGGAACGCAGCTTGATCCTATGCCCACCGACATTGCTACCAACGTTGAAATTGCTGGCAGCTTGGCAAGTATCGTAGTCAGCAATAGCGATTTCGGCTTCTTGATATTGACCCTGGAAACAGATGGTAGCTGGTCGATGGACGCAATAGATGCAGAAGGAAAAACCCAGAATCGATGCCGTCTTATCGGGCGTACGCTTTCTTGCGAGTAACACAAAGCTGAGTGCAGCTTGAAAGGTTTCTTAATCTAAATTGGATGCTCCGGCATTTCGATGTGCCTCATTGAAGTCTGCGCGGTCCGCGGTGCATCAAACCGCGACGCGTCCAGTTCTGAAATCGGTATGCTCAAAGCCGACTATTGCAAGCCTTGATGATCGCTTTCACAGGTGCACATTTTTCCAAAAGACATAGTTTTGTACCCTGTGTTGCGGACGGCCCGTAGCGGATGAGGTGGGTGGCTCCTGCTCCACCGGCATCGAATGTGCCAAAGTGCAGTTATCATCGACTGCTAGGAAAGGAGCCACCCAATGACAGTAAAGACCGTGGGCCTGGATTTGGCCAAGGACGTTTTTCAAGTGCACGGCATTTCGGAGAACGGCCGCGTTATCTTCAACAGAGCCATTAAACGCGCAAATCTGCTCAGATTTTTTGAGGCACTTCCACCCTGCAGGGTCGGAATGGAGGCATGCGGGTCATCCCATAACTGGGGACGCCAGCTGCGCAAGCTTGGCCACGATGTGAAGCTCATGCCCGGCGGCTACGTCAAACCGTATGTGAAGCGTGGGAAGAACGACGCCGTGGATGCCGAGGCGATCTGCGAAGCAGTTCGGCGCCCGACCATGCGCTTTGTCGAGATCAAGACGGAGGACCAGCAGGCTATTCTTTCGATCCATCGGACACGCGATCTTGCCGTCCGGCAGCGCACGCAGATGGCCAATATGATCCGCAGCCTGTTGCGCGAGTTTGGGCACATCTTGCCCATCGGGATCGAAGCGGTAACGGCCTTTGCAAAGCGCCACCTTGATGGTGACCACCCGGACATGCCTGAGATCGCCAACGGCATGCTCGGTATCCAGTGCTATCAGTTCATCGGCTTGAACGCGCGCATCGAAGGCTATTCCAGGATGATCGAGCAACACGCCCTGCTCAATGCAGACGCGCGCAGATTGATGCGCATGCCTGGAATTGGGCCAATCACAGCATCGGCAATTGTTGCCACGATCGGGGATGCACATCAATTCCGGACAGGCCGCGATCTGGCTGCCTAGCTGGGTCTGACACCGTTCAACAAGTCGAGTGGTGGCAAGGAATGTTTAGGCAAGATCACTAAGAAAGGCGATCGCTACATTCGAAAGCTGCTGGTCGTCAGTATGACATCGCGCGCCGTCATGGCGAAGCGCGCGCCCGAGAAGGTCGATCTGTGAACGGCGAAGATCATCGCAGACAAACCATTCCGATTGGCAACAACCGCCATGGCCAACAAGGCCGCTCGGACCATCTGGGCGATGCTCACGAAGAAACAGGAATACCGGCAGCCCGCGTTCTGAGCGTGCCAGTTGCCAACGAGATGCAAGACGTTGAAGTGATGATGCGGACTTGAGTCAACCAAGAGCAAGGACACTCCGCCAAGGTCTGCGGCCTTATAAGGTCGATAAGCCGATTGGAATCTCGCTCGCGGAATTCATCAGGGCCGGTGGCGACAACGCCGCCACGCAAACAGGCCGGACAGACGACAGTACTGACAAAAACGACCGCAGAAATCGCCAAAAAACTCTTGCAATGCAGGAGCCACCCACAGACGACCTTGAAACAAGGCAATTGATGCTGCGGTGCGGCCCGTCGAAAGAGACATTCGCTGCAAGCGCGAAATTTATGCTTAGTTGAACCGACGAAGTGCGGAAAAAGCTGACCTGCTTTAGCAAGCTCAATCCAGTTGTATGTATGGTGATTGCTCCGTTTATCTGCTTTGCTTCGAACTATTTGACCCAAGGTTCCATTGACCATCGAACAGCGTCCTCAAGTCTGTCATCCCCCCAAAACAATTCGTCTCCGACGACAAATGTTGGGGATCCAAAAATTCCAAGGCGGCGCGCAAGGGAAGTTTCGTTCTGCAACGTGTTTTCACAGGCTTGAGTACCCGCTTCAGTAAGGACCATTCTAACGTCTTTGCAAAGTCCCTTCATTGACGTTTCGATATTCGCCATTTCGCCGGGTGGGTATCCACGTTCTACCCAATTTCGAAACGTATTTTGAACGTACTGTCGCCCCCAGTCGCGCTTCAATGCTACACACGCAATTCGATTTGCGAGATACGTCGTTTCGTTGTTCTTGGTTTGTTTTGGAAACGGCGCGGGCACGACAGGTGACAAGCCGTGAAGTTTTCCCCGGCGAAGCAAGTCTCTCCACATATATGATTGCTTGGAAGGCTCGTTTACAAACGGAACATGACCGTTTTCGAGCATGATATCGACAAGATAAAATGGCCTGAAGCGAAATGCTACGTTTGACGATTTTTCGAAATGATCGATCCGCAATGCACTCAGATAGGCATACGCACTACCTGAGGAGAACCAAAAATCTATAATTTTCATAAACCTACTCCTCGCGAAGACCTGCTGCCCGCAAGCTATCTGCTAAGAGATTTTTGTCGCGTTTGTTCTGCAGTTGAGTGCGAGCACGCATTTTGGAAACCGTCAATTCAGGAACAATCTCGACAAGACGACGCTTGACACTTTCGCATTCGTCTAAACGCCCGAGAGCTCCGAGCGATGCCAATAAATAGACATGGCACGCATACCAGTTCGGCCGTATCAAGACGAGATGTTTGGCAGTTTTGGCAGCTTCTTCGAAATTACCGCTCAGGAAGTTGGCAATGCAGTAGCCAATCTGGCAACTTGTCAGGGAAGGGTTTCTTGGCGCCACCGGACCAATATTTTCATAGGCTTGCAAAGCACTTTGGGTATCGCCGAGAAATGCGAGAACGGTAATTAAAGTGCCGTGGGCCGGAATACACGAAGGCGCCAAAGCAATAGCTTCGCTCGCAAATGAAGCTGCACTTTCGTAGTCTCCCGACAACTGATGTACACTCGCCATGGCGTCGTAACCTAAGGGCTCGTTCGGATCTGCGGCCAAAGCCCGCTGTGCATGCACTAGTGCGTCGTCAGCAGCTGTTTTAACGTCCGCTCCACCCCAGCGATAGTATCCAACCTGCAAACAGCAGGAAGCAAGGCGCGCGTGAGCGGCGGCAAAGTCCGGTTCCATTTTTATGCTTTGATTGAGCATACGCTCCGCGTCGCCGCAGGATTCGATTGTGTGATCACGGAGTTTATCGACAGCTCGAAGATATAACTCCCAAGCCGTCAAACTCGATGGATGCACCTTACGAGAACCTTGCAGTTCCGAAAATTCGATTGCTGGCGTTATTTCCCCCGAAATTTGCAATGCAATTCTGTCAATCGCGTCAAAAAACTGATCATCCTCGAGCGATAGCTTAACGCTGTGCAAGATGCGGCTTGTCGCCAATTCCAAAAGACGCGACGATATTCGAATTGTTTGTTGGGCCCTCAGGAAGGAGCCATCCAAAACATACTTGGCCCCGATCTCTTTTTGCTCATTTGCATCAAGAAAGGTTCCTGAAATTGCTGAAAACCAACGATTTGCTGACAACAGACCGAGAAGCTCATCAGCGATCCCTATTGACATCGGCGAGTGGATCCCTTCGCCCTGCAAGTCTTTGAAGGGAGCAATGACAATTATTGGCTTGGAGCCACGCAATGATTGCTCTGAAGCACGTTTTGCTTCGGCGTGCTTGTGGCTTGCAGCGGGAGATGGACGCCACTGATATAGTCTCATTGCCTGAGGAATATTCTTTAAGCTAAAGCTGCCTGCGTCTTGGAGAAGTTTGGCCTGATCGCGAGACAACTGTCGATAAAGATCTTCAGAAACCATGAGACCGCCCGGAGGCGATTCGGATTGGATACGCTGGGTAATATTTACGCCAGCACCATAGAAATCATCGTCGTCATCGATGATTTCACCGAGATGACACCCTATTCTCAGCTTCGGACCACGGTGGTTGTGAAGATTGGTTTGTATCTGGATGGCTCCATTTAGTGCGGCACTGATCGACGAGAACGCGATTATCCAGCCATCTCCCATGCGTTTAAGGACTTCCCCGCCAAATTCTGAAAGAACCGGTTCAAGCTGGTGTTTGTTAAGTTCACGTACAGCCTCGATGGCAATGGTCTGATTATCGCTCATCATGGCGGAATATCCGACCATGTCGACAATCATCAGTGTGGTAATCCGTGATCGCAATGTTGCCTCCCAAGGCACACCATAAAGCAAGCGATGTGTTGAACAAGCCAAGCCGATACGGCAACAAAGGACACTTTGCGCTCACGGCTATTCGAAGGTTTCTGCTTTGGGCTCCCAGCAGACCTCCGAGGCGACGCAGCATCCTGTGATATTGTCTCTCGTCAATGTCGGGTTGTCGTTGTGGGAGGGTATGGCCGATTGGAGGATCAGTCATGGAAACCCAAACTTACCTGCCATTCGCGCGCTTCGCCCAACCTGGAACAAAGGACGTATCGTCGGTCAGAAGCGGCCGCTAAAACCTAAGCATGTCTGGGCGATCCGAGTTCGAATTGAACTGGCCGAAAACCACCGCGACCTCGCGTTGTTCAACATGGCAAGTCTTACGGCGCAAGGGCATCGATGACGATCGACGGCCCGCACATCATAGCAAGCTTTTTCAGTTACTTTTGGATTGTCTCTCCCATAAAGTTCGTTGAAATCAGAGGTGGTGGTGATCGAATGAACGGCGCAGAAACGTTAGTCAAAACCTTTCTTCACAACGGTGTGGATACGGTTTTCGCCAATCCAGGCACGTCTGAAATGCACTTTGTTGCGGCTCTTGATAGACATCCCGAGATGAACTGTGTTCTGTGCCTGTTCGAAGGTGGAACGACGGGCGCCGCTGATGGCTACTACCGCATGAAACGGGACGTCGCCGGCACTCTGCTGCATCTTGCACCGGGGCTAGGCAACGCATTTGCCAATCTACACAACGCCCGAAAATCAGGATCTGGCATCGTGAATGTGGTCGGAGATCACGCAACACATCACTTGCGCTATGAAAGCCCACTCAGAGGCGACATTATTGGCGTAAGTCAGGCCATAAGCCATTGGACACGAGTTTCTGATCAGGCCACAAGCGTCGCATCGGACGGGGCCGCAGCCATCCAGGCCGCCCGATCTCGAAACGGCCAGATCGCCACTCTTGTTCTTCCCGCCGATACTGCTTGGGATGCAGCGACTGGCCCTGCGACGAATAGCATTCTGGCCCAACCACTTCATCGTCCGTCCTTGGAAGACATCGAGGCCGCAGCCATGCGTCTGAAGACTGTAAACGCGACATTGATGATAGGTGGGTCCGCGCTATTTGGTCCACTTCGTGTACTGGCTGGAAAAATTTCCGTCAAAACCGGATGCCGCCTGTTGGCGGATACTCTAATCCCTCGAATTTCGAAGGGGGCCGGGGCAGCCAAATTGGATCAACTTGTGTATCCAATTGCACCCAAGATCGCTCAGCTTGAACAGACCTCGTCAATCACTTTGATCGGCGCCGACCAACCCGTTGCCTTCTTTGCATACCCGGGGAAACCGAGCACACCCGAGCCTGCCGGTTGCACGGTTTCAAGCCTGTGCGCTCCGACGGATGATATTGCCTGGACTCTTCAATCACTGGCAGACGCGGTTGGTGTTTCGAGCAAGACACAGCTGAACACATACGCTCTCGACCTGCCTCCAATCCCAATCGGAGATCTCACCTTAGCAAAAGTCGGCCAGACTTTAGCGGCCCTCATTCCCGAGAATGCTATCGTTTGCAATGAATCCGTGACGTCCGGGTTTCACGTCATTCCTCCGACTGCAACCGCGCGACCTCATGACTTGCTTGGGGGAACCGGTGGGGCGATAGGGCTTTGCCTACCGTGCGCAACTGGCGCAGCTATTGCATGTCCAGACAGAAAAGTAATTGCTCTAACAGGCGATGGATCCGCCATGTACACGTTGCAATCTTTGTGGACGATGGCGCGCGAAAGCCTGGACGTTACGGTGATTGTATTTGCCAACCGTGGCTATCAAATCCTGCGGGAAGAGCTGACAAATGTCGGTGTTGAGAGTTTTGGCAAGAATGCGGAAGCAATGTTTGATGTGGAAAACCCAACGCTTGACTGGGTTGCGCTCGCTAATGGGCATGGGGTTCCCGGAATACGAATTGAAGACACCGATGGCTTTGTAAAAGCCCTTTCCGCGGGACTATCACGTGACGGCCCTTCCTTGATCGAAGTTATGTGCCCGCCAGCATCATAAGCACAAGTTCTTTTTGAAACGGACGGCCCTTTCCGGATGAGGTGGGTGGCTCCTGCTCCACCGGCATCGAATGTGCCAAAGTGCAGT
>NZ_WPZL01000070.1 GCF_013031245.1 Ruegeria lacuscaerulensis | reverse complement strand
CTTGTCTATTTGTCTTGTCCGAGGGGGGAGGCCGCGCCTTCCCCCTGACGTCGGGGGGCGTTTGGCTTGTCCAAATCCCGCCTGACCAACAAAAAAGGCCAATGGATCTTCGATCCTGCGGGAGCGCAAAAGGGATCGAAACCCGGAGGGCAGATCACCGCGGCATGGACCGACCATGACCCAAAGCCCCTGCCCTGGATCGCAAGAGACGGTTCAGGGGCTACTGCGTCAGGAAGATCATGCTGGGGTGTTCTGGGTGGAAGCCGATATGTCGGCTGGAACCTAGAGTCCGCTCACGAGCCGACAGGCTCGGGATTTGCCAATAATGCAGAACGTCAGATGACCCTGACCTTCACGTCATAAACTGGTCCAGAACCGGTAAGTGTAGTGTCAGGGTTGGGGTGAGCGCGCTTTAGCGCGTCGATCCCCTGCCCTGTCAATTGATCAATGTGAGCCGCACGCCCCGCGCGGGTCTCAATTCACCATTTGCGTGGTCTTATCAGAAAACAAAAACACGCGTGTTACCTTCCATCGAAAGAAACACCATATTTAGTATTCGAATGTTAAGAGCCCACAATATACTTGCTTTTGAACCCCTTTTGTTCTATTCTTTGGCTACGCTGCCAAAGGGAAGAAACCATGTCCGGATCTGCCTGTTCAGAAACACAGACAGCACTGCCTGCAACGGCCAAGCAACTTGCCTATGCACGCAAGTTGGCAGAACAACAAAACGTCGTTTTGCCTTGGGAAATCCAGCAAGATCGACGTGCGATGAGCCAATGGATCAACACGCAGAGATCAGCACCTCGCGTTCGCGATACCCGGCCAAGCTCCAAGCAGGTGGCTTTCGCGGAACGCATCGCGCGGATCAAGCGCAGTCCGGTTCCGGACGAGTGCTTTCGGGATCGCACTCTGATGTCCCGCTGGATCGATAGCAACAAGCCCTGAACAATATCACGCTGGTTTGGCATCTGTCGCGTTGTCTTGCCATTTTGGAAGAACCACCGATGCGGTGCGTTCACAGACGCCTCGCTGTATGCCATTCCATTGAATAGCTCGCATCATCTAGCCATGGGAGCAAACGCCTATGCTCCGACCGGAACATAGCCTCGGCGACGTTTTTGTCTTTCAAGTTTATGGAGCGCGTCAGCAGCCTGGGCTTCGTCATTATACGTCACCATCATGGCTTGCCCGTTTGTGCCAATACGTCCCCAGGTACGAAACACGGACACTTCCCCGAACAGCGTCGGCTGCAACTCTATTCCGTAGAACCGTGCCATGTTGACGCCCGGGTCCACATGGATCAGGTGGACAGGTGTGGTGTCTGTCAGCTCCATGCTCCCAGTATTTCTTGGCACAGCCCAGCTGTCCAATGACATTGCGATATCTGTTCTTCGCGAGCGATTCATACCCGTGATGTGAGGCGGCACGGGTTTCACCCGGCCTTATCGATCCGATCGCACCATACGCGAGCTGAAGATCTTTGCATTCCCTCTATTCGCCGGATCAGGGTTGACGAGCCCGGCCCTTGTCGCGTCCGCTGTGACTATGGACATAGATGAGGACAAGGTGGATGAGGCTGTCCTGGCGCTTCTCTGGTTGACGCTGCATGACGAGTGCCGCGCGTGGAAAGGTTTTGACTGGGACGCGCTTGACCGCCTGCATCAAAAAGGTCTGATCCTGGACCCGGTTGGGAAGGCAAAGTCGGTGGTGCTGACAGATGAAGGCCTGCGCCGCTCCGAAGCACTTTTTGCGGAGCTTTTTGGGCGGGAGCCAAAGAAATAGCATTCGCCGCGACGAGACCATCCATGTGACGCAGTTCTGCACAAGCTTGTGGTCTGGCTGGCGGTTGCAATCTGCGCTAGATCACCTCTGTCCGGCGAACAGGGAGAAGCTGAAGATGGCAACGGGGAACGATCTTGGTGGGCTCATCGGGTTTGTCACCCGTGACGAGATTTGGCACGCGCGGCTCGCGGATGTTTTGGACGAGCATTTTCTGCCAAGTCTCGAAGGATTTGATCTCGATTTCGAGGATCTGGGCGACTTGCTGGGCGAGGATTGGCCAATGGTCCTGTGGGGTGGCGGCCTGGAAGACTTGCTGGGCAGGACATTCGGACCGGACGCCGAAAACGCTGCAGATGCCTATCTGAACGGGAGCGGCTCCAGGGAGAGTGCGCAGACCCGCGCCTATATCAAAGGATTGCGGGACGCGCCGGTCAGCCTTTATGAGGTGAGCGAGATAGACCCCGGCAAATCCATGGTATTGCGCGACGTGCTTTCGGACGCAGAGCCGGTCACCGTCCGGGAACACAGTGCAACGCAGATGCTGCAGCGGTGGGATCGCATCGCCGCCCGGGTTGTCACGCAGGGCGATCACTATGTGATCTCGGGGGCTCTGCTCCCCTTCGAGCCGGACACCGTTGCGCTGTTTGAGGATGGGCTTCGGACGGTCCTGAAATTGAACCCCGACGATGAGCTGAGACTGACACAGGATCAGCTACACCGCTCTGCACCCCTCTTTACCAATGCCTGGCTCTTCGCACATTTACCGAACTTGCTGGACCCGGAACCACCACAAATCAGCAACAGCGATGGCGACGACCTGCTCTTTCACGAGATGCGCTTCCCCCTCGCCAGTAAGGTGACGCAAAGCCAGGTCTCGCAAAAACTGTCCCAATCAACAGAACTGGTGGTCTCAGGTCGGAATGACTGGACCTGGCTTGACGTCGACACCCCGTCTGGCAACAAGCACGGCACTGGCCTCGTATTGGACAGATCAATGTCAGGGGCCTCCGTGCTTGGGTCCCTGAACCTGAAAGGCAAAACACTCACGCTTTCTGTAAACTCTGCGGCGCGCGCCGAACGCGGCGAGGCCGTGGTCCGGGACCTCCTGGGGGATCTGGTGAAGTCACCGCTGACATCAATCCAGACCGTTGCACAGATGATGGCGGATGACAGCCCGGGTGACGGAGTGACAGAAAAAGAGGACATCCCCCCTGCCCTGGCCCGTCAGATTGCCCACGAACATCTCGACCATCACTACCGCGATACGCTTGATCAGCCGATCCCGGCCCTGGATGGCAAGACCCCGCGCCAGGCCGTTCTCAGCACGGCGGGCAGGAAGAAAGTCATCGACTGGCTGAAGACAATCGAAAACCGCAGCGCGCGCCAGACCGGCTCTCCTGTTGCAGACTATGATTTCAGCTGGATGTGGGACGAGCTCGGTCTGTCAGAATACCGAAAGTGAACCAGCCAACCTACACAATCGGGTCATCCGACGGACAAGCAGTTTGCTGGGCAATTTCCCTGAAGATACGCATCGTGGCTCAATAGATTTACTCAATACCAGGCATCACACATGTCTGATCTGTAACCGTGCGACTGGTTATCGGCAGGCGGGCCCTACTGCCCGCCCGCGATGTTAACTTTGCCTACAACCTTCGCTCCGCTTTCAGTTGCCATCGTCTTGGCCGCTACATCAGCTTGAATTTGTGCAGTCGATGCAATCTTCAGATCGTCGCATTTCAGACTTCCCTGGTGCTTGCCATCAATAATGATCTTCTTGGCTGACAATGCACCGTCGACCGATCCGCCAATTTGAACAGTGATTGTCTCAGCGCTAACGTCGCCAACCACTTGCCCTTTGATCTCGATGCCTCCCGCACTTGAGTTGAGATTGCCTTCAATTGTCAGATCTTCTTCAATGATTGAGTTCGCCACGTTGAAACCCTCTGGATGAGACGTTGGCGACCTTAGAAGGAAAGTCGCTGCTTGAACACCTTCCAATCCTAACCATCGTCGTGCTGCTCAAGCGTTCATTTTTTTGGCGAGTTCCACCTAAAAATCGAAGGTTTCGGAACGGTCGTCGCGACATGTACCGTATTTACCGATCGGCCAATTCTGCCGCTCATCACTTGATCTTGCGCTGCGGTACGGCTTCCTCAGAACGGACTTTCGCGCTCAGCGTATCAATTGGTTAGGTTTTCAGGATGAAACCTGCAATTTGGATACATTCAGTGTAGCTGAGCGTGAACCAGAAATCCTTCGACTTCAACTTCACCAATAGCGCGCAAAGCCTCAAGCCGGTGATATCCTTCAACAAGAATGTAACCGCCGCCTTTATCGGCGCGCAGGCGTATGGGCGTGGTTTGGCCGTTTTCCATTATATCGTACGCGATGCGTTCGACTTTGGCGGGATCCAGAGTTTTTCTCCGTTTGATCGGAATGCGAACGTCACTAATGGCAAATTTTTCTTTTATAGGCATGATCTCAACTTGCGCGAGAGGGCAGCATATAAGCAAGCATTTCGGCCACGATATCCACCAATTTCCAATTTTGTCTCATGGCGCCGCTAGATAACAGCCTATGTACAAGCGGCCATGAGTTCGTAAATTACCGAGCATTTAGCCAAATCGAGGGCATCTTGGTGAACGGCGCTTTACCGACATTCGACATTTTTTCAGATGTTACTAGTCGACTTCCTGAATGCCGCCATTCGTGCACAGAGCAGCATTTTGAGTGCTGAGTGTCAGCAATGCCTAAAAAGTGCTGTTCGAAGAAGTAAAAGCATTAACGGACTGGTGAACAATAAAGCCTTGTCAACGCTCTTGCAGCAATGCTCACTTGATAGGATATGAAGTGTGTAGTTAACCGACTGGCATGCTACTCCGTGAATCAGTATAAGACGTTTCTTGCACAACAAGACAGGGATCGCGGGTCACCGCCATGAGGTCGCTATCGAACCCCACCGTGGAAGTCGATAATGTTGTCCGTCCGAAAGTCCGTGAATACTTTACGGACCGGCGGGCTGAGGTGGATGTGTTTGTGGCAAGGCATTTCACCTGGCCCGGAACACTTCTCCTTCACCGGTCGGCACTCGGATGGGACATTCTGCGCGCCCCGATGAATGTGGTGCTGTCGCCGATCCTGGTGCTGACGCGGATCGCGGCGTACCTTTGCGGCCGTGCCCGGTGGCGTGGTGGCTCGGAGTGGCTGGCCTCGCGGCGTATCCTGTTGCGCACCACTGTGGCGCGCAGGGTCGAGGCCTACATCGTGACCGATCTTCTGCAACTGTCGTTGGCGCAAGGGGCTGCGGCTCGTAGTCCGGACGCGCTTTCGCGCGCCATCCTTGCTGCACCGAAGTTTCGCGAAGTGATCCGAAAACGTGAAAGCGCGGCCGATGCGGAGGCTCTCAGCCATCGAATGGCGGGCGCGATTTCCGAGTATGCAGCAACTCGGTCTGCCGTTGCCGAGATGACTACTGTGCTCTGTGCGCTTATTGTTGGTGCACTGGTCTTTCAGGCGCTAACACCGGGCATGATCTCGATGGCGCCGGGCGTTGCTGATGCTATGGCAAGCACCAATGCCATCACGGAGTTTCCGCTGGGTCAGACAATTGGCGGGATTTGGTACGGTTTTTTCCCGACGGGCGCATCGCCCTGGCTTACCACCGTCACCATGGCGGGGCTTGTTATGATCGGATCGGTTTTCGCCGCGTTCGCAGGTGTGTTTGCCGACCCTGTTCAGAGTCGCCTTAGCGTTCACCGCCGCCGCCTTCTTCGTCTGATCGATACACTCGAGATGGAACTTGCCGGACTTGGACAGAGCCCCTTCGTCGCGCGGGAGCATTTCTACGCCCGGCTTTTGGACCTCTGGGATGCCGGTGCGGGCGCATTTCGCATTTTCCGGAACTGACGCGCAGACTTGGAGGCGAGGCTCGGGCCGTTACCAGTCATTCATCGTGACCCTCACCGCCGCAGCGCAGCCCGCATAACCGCCGTTCGCTGCACTTGCTCGATTTCGATAACGGCCAAGGTCTCAAGAGCGGACAAAGCCGCCGTTTGGTTAAATATTATGTGCTTGGCATCCGACCCCATGTTTGAATCACGCTATTGAATGTCCATACAGTTTCTGGGTGAGATAAATGCTCTCTGACGTCAGCGATCAACTTTTCCAGATGAGCCTTTGGCACACCCAAATCATCAATAATCCTTTTTTTCATCGACTCGACGGTTGATGGCATGTAGTCCCGCCAAGCATCCTGCGCACGCGTACCAATGAGGACCGGATTGTAACAAACATCCTCGAGACCGGCGCGCATCAGAAGCCGATATAGCCGATGTGCGATGGGATCGCCGCTGCCGTCAGGAAAGCACGCGACAAATATGTCTGCCAGTTCGCGCCAAGCCGGATGTTCTGGATAGCACATAAGCGTGTGAAAATCTGCTTCTTGTATGGCCACTACGCCTCCAGGTGCTACCAGTCGAACTGCCTCGCCAACAAGCTGCTCTGGACTCCCCGCGGTGCTTGCCAAGAATCGGATATGCACCAGATCGAATGTTTTTTCCGGAAGACCAGTTGCATATGCGTCGCCCAAAATGAACTCGCAATTATCGGGCGCGTCGGCGCGCGCTATCGCGAGAAATTCTTCGTCACCATCAAGTCCTGTGACGTGACCGCTGGAGCCAACGAGTTCAAGGAGATAATGTGTAATACCTTCGGGGCCGCAGGCTAGGTCTAGACATTTCCACCCCGAGGCCACACCAATGGATTTAAGCAGCCTTATTGTCGATTCCGACAAAGCAGTGTCTTGGGCTTTCAGGCGCTCTACCTCGCCCTTGCGATGCTGAATTGGATACTGACCTGACGAATACTCTACGTGTTCCATGCTAGCCTCCCCTGTTCCAACACATCTAGGAAAATCACTTTGCGTTCAATGGAGCTATTGGTTCACGAAGTCCGCTTTGCCCAAATACAATTAACGGGCTCATTCCGGACCTCAGTGTTGTTGCAGCACAGGCCCCTGCCCCCCCTGTCAACTGGCCACGCAGACGGCCCGGAGCGGATGAGGTGGGTGGCTCCTGCTCCACCGGCATCGAATGTGCCAAAGTGCAGTT
>NZ_WPZL01000007.1 GCF_013031245.1 Ruegeria lacuscaerulensis | reverse complement strand
CGTCCGGCCGTCTCTCCGACCCGTCAGCACCACCTCAGCAGCGCCGGTGAAGGGGGTTCTAAGTATTACCAGCAAAAGCCGCAAGCAGAAAATTACATAAACCTGCAAAATTCCGCAAAATTAAAAGTTTCCGTTTTTTATCAAACGATTACACCTCAAAAAATCATACACCAACCTTAACGGCCGACGCGCAAACTACCGAGAATCGGCTTTTGCACAGGGTTACCCACAGACTCAGCCCCGAGTCAGGCGGAATCGGCCTGACGAAACCGAGTCAGCAGGGTTGTGAAGGGAACACGCAGCAACAACAGGCCAGTGATCAGCGACAGATAGATCAGCGGCTCGACCTGAAAACCTTTGGCCAGCATGACATAGTGCAATCCACCAAGTATCGCCGCTGGGAAAACCAGACGCTGCAGGCTGCGCCAGCGCGGGCCCAACCGACGCACCGACAGATTGTTCGATGTCACGGCCAGCGGCAACATCAGGATAAAAGCGGCCATACCCACCGTGATATAGGGGCGCTTCACGATATCGGCCCAAATCTGACTGGGCACCTGCACGTCCAGAACCAGCCAGACCAGCAAATGAAGGCCGACATAGACGAAGGTCAGTACCCCCAATGCACGGCGGAACTTCATCAGGTTCAGCCCAAGAAACCGGCGCAGCGGCGAAATCGCCAACACGAAGATCAGGAGCTGCAACGCCAGTTCTCCGTATTTATGTTCCAAGGCTTCAATTGGGTCCACGCCCAGACCACCGGTCAGGCCTTGATAAAACAACCAGGGGCCCGGAATGGCCCCCAGCAGATACACCGCCCAAACAGAAATACGGCGCAATATCTGGTTCAGGGTCTGCATTGTCTTAATAGTTCTTTGACAAATCCATGCCTTCGTAAAGCCCCGCGACTTCGGTCTCGTAGCCGTTATACATCAGGGTCGGGACACGTTTGGTAAAAAGACCGCCGCCGATCTGACGCTCAGAGGCCTGCGACCAGCGCGGATGATCCACGTTTGGGTTCACATTACTATAGAAGCCATATTCCCTTGGGTTCGCCATGTTCCAGCTGGTTGGAGGTTCGGCATCCGTCAAAGTGATCCGGACAATCGACTTGATGGATTTGAAACCGTATTTCCACGGCACCACCAGACGCAGTGGCGCACCATTCTGGTTTGGGATCGGACGGCCATAAATGCCCGTGGCCAAAATCGTCAAAGGGTGCATAGCCTCGTCCAGCCGTAACCCTTCTCGATACGGCCACTCCAGCACCGGAAACCGCACGCCGGGCATTTCATCGGGGCGGTAGGCGGTTTCAAAGGCAACATATTTGGCACCATCTTGCACGCCTGCCATGCTCAGCAAATCAGACAGTTCGAACCCGTTCCACGGAATCACCATCGACCAGGCTTCGACGCATCGGAATCGATAGATGCGCTCTTCCACTGTCATCTCGGACATAACGTCTTTGAAGTCGTACTCTCCGGGCTTGTCGACCAGGCCGTCAATCTTGATGCTCCAGGGTTCAGTCACCAGCGTATGGGCGTATTTCGCCGGATCATCCTTCCGCGTGCCGAACTCATAGTAGTTATTGTACGAAGTGATCTCTTCCCAGGTGTTCGGCTCCAGCGCCTCTTGCGCCGCGGCACCCCGCGACAATCCCGCCAGTCCGACACCCGCCAGCCCGGCCATCACCTGGCGCCGGTTCAGAAACGCCGCCCGAGGGGTGACGTCGGCATGTGTCAATGTATTGGTCCAGCGATGCGCCATTTATGTCTCCGTAACCAAACACCCTCGAAAGTGAGGTAGTCCGCTGATAACACAGAGCCAAGGAAACAAGCGTAACGATTGAGAGACGGGATTGTAACGTAACGGGTTTGTGCAAGATCGGCGCCAGGAGAGGTGCCTCGATTGGGTCGCGTCACTTCCGCATTACATCAGATCGTTTTCGACATCCTCCGCCGAGATGCCCAGCGCATCCAAACCATTCTCAAGATGGTCGGACAAATGCGGCGTGCCGATCAGATAATCGGCGCAGGGGGTCGATGCTTCGGACTTGGCAGTCGCGACGGCCTCGGCCAGATCTTCGGCAAAAAAGCTTTCGCGCCCGATCCACATGACGGCGACCAGTTCGGCCTGCTCATCCTCACCCATCCGGTCGATAAAGGCGCGCAGCTCGCCCTCGGCCCGTTCCAGTTCACGCCCCATCATGGCGACCTGAGCGATTTTTCTTGCCGAGATTTCCAACATGACCCAACTCCTCGTGTTCGCGGTTTTCATCTTACCACAATCACTCTGTGCTGGCTGAGTCTTTGATCTTACGCAAACAAACCGCCCGCTTAAGGCTCTCGAAAGCGGGATATCGGTTGATCGGGGACGGGCGCAGTCCGAAACGGGCGGAACCGGGCCTTTTTCAGCTTCAGTTTCAGCGCCTGCCACATGATCAGTAGGAACGCGCGACGCGCTCCGAACGGGCGGCGCAACAGCGACCATAGAATGGAGCGATTGGTTAGCGGAGTCCGGGGTCCGGTCAACGTGGCGATCAACCCACCATCCTTGCGGCCGTAATCGATCCATACGCCCACGCGATCCGGGCGATAATCGAACCGGAAAGTGTAAGTGCCTTCGATTTTCTGAAACGGTGAAACGTGCATCAGTTTGTCCGCAACGATCCGGTCCGAGGGTTGAATGGGCGCGAATTCGGAGTTGTGACACAGATAGCTGTGACGTGTGCCATAGGTGTTCGTCACCTCAGCTACCACCGCGTAAAGCTGTTCCGCCGCGTCAAAACAGAACCAGAAGCTGACCGGATTGAACACGTGCCCGAATACACGCGGTTGGGTCAAAAGCGTGATCATTTGGGGTGAGGCGATACGCATCTCATCAAACCGCTCTCGCAGCCACGCCGCGCCACGCCCCTGGCCGGGTTCGCCACCATGGTCCAGATCCCGCCAGTTCGTTATGTTGGTCCGGTTGACCGAAAACAGTGCGGGTGTGTCCAGCTGGCCTTCCGGGTCCAGCAGGATGTAATCGACGGAATACCGAAAGGCATTCTCAATCGCTCCTTTGCGCCCGTGGTAAGTGTGCCCCGCTATATGGTCGACCGTGTTCACGTCGTTTTCCTCAATCTGCCTGCAATCCGTTCAACTGGTATTCATTTCCATGGTCTGCTTTCCCTTAGAATACGACACTCAATACGATATGGATCAAAATAACCGCTCAAAGTGATCCGGCTTGGGCCGCGCCACGTAATGTGGTTATGTTTACCGAGATCAATACCGTGACCTTGGATGAACCGGCGGCGGACAGGCCCGCAGTAAAACCTTGGCGCGCCAGGAAACGCATCAGGGGCAAGCCGGTGAACGGAACGGAAGACAGATGCGAGACCAAAACTGAATGGGTGAGCCACGTCAGGCGCATCCGTGACGCGCAGGATCAGGCGGCCTTTGCCGAGCTGTTTCAACACTTCGCGCCGCGCATCAAGGCTTTCCTGATCAAGTCAGGATCGGATGCCACGCTGGCCGAAGAATGCGCGCAAGAGGTGATGGCAACTCTGTGGCACAAGGCCCATCTGTTCGATCCGGCACGAGCTACGGTGGCCACGTGGGTGTTCACGATCGCCCGGAACAAGCGCATCGACGTCCTGCGCAAACAACGCCGGCCCGAACCCGAAGAATTGGGATGGGGACCCGAGGCGGAACCGGATCAGGACGACGTGATTGCGTTGCAACAGGAATCAGCGCAACTGCGGGACGCTCTGACAGCGTTGCCAGAGGCGCAAAGAGAACTGATCGAAAAGGCCTATTTCGGAGATCTGAGTCACCGCGAGATTGCCTCTGAAACCGGGCTGCCGCTGGGAACGATCAAATCGCGGATACGTCTGGCGTTGGACCGCCTGCGCCATTCGATGAATTGAGATGATGACGATGAGTGAGACCATAAAACATCACCTGACGGACGACCTGCTGATGGCATACGCCGCGGGCGCTTTGCCCGAAGCGTTCGATCTGATGGTCGCAACGCACCTGTCCCTTTGCGACCACTGCCGGGCACGGGCGGAAAGCTTTGACGCGGTAGGCGGATGCGTATTGCAGGATCAGGATGACGGTGCCGCCGTGAGCGATAATTCTCTGGCAGCGACGATGGCGCTTATTGCCAAGGGGGCGCCGACGACGCAACCGGCCCGTCCGAAATGTTCCGTCCTGCCGACGCCGCTGCAGGATTATGTCGGCGGTGACGTCAACGCTATTCGCTGGCGATCGATCGGCATGGGCGTGAAACAGGCGATTCTGCCGACTACGCGTGAGGCCACCGCACGACTGCTGTTCATCCCGGCCGGCGCGGCGGTGCCCGACCACAGCCATAATGGAATCGAACTGACCATGGTATTGCAGGGGGCGTTCTCGGACGAGGTTGACCACTTCGCCCGCGGCGATGTCGAAATTGCGGATGAAAGCCTGCACCATACGCCGACCGCGGATATCTCGGAGGATTGCATTTGTCTGGCCGTCACTGACGCGCCGCTGAAGTTCAGCAAACTGATGCCGCGCCTGTTCCAGCCCTTCCTGCGTATCTGATCCGCAAAACTCGTCTGTGCTACACTGATCCGACTCATTTCATTGGAGCGTGAAACCATGAAGGTATTTCTAACTCTATCCTTTGTTCTCTGTACGATGGCTTCGGTCGCCGCAGCTCAGCAAGTGGCGGATGTCAAATTTGAACCCGGCAATTTCGGCACGATGGTGAGCGGGACGGTTACCGGTGACGAATACTTCGATTACAAACTGGGCGCACAGGCGGGGCAGGAAATGTTTGCCGAGCTTCAGGTCAGCGATACCGATGGCAACGGAGTGATTTATTTCAACATCCTGCCGCCGGACAGCGATGGCGTCGCAATCTACAACGGTTCGATCAATGGCAACACCGCCCGTATCGACCTGCCGGAGGACGGAGATTACACCATCCGCGTTTATCTGATGGGCAATGACCGCGATACCGCCAAGACGGTCGGATACAATCTGGACCTGTCGATCCAGTAGGGCTTAACCTTCGGTCTTGCCCAGCGGCACCACATTGGTGTGGTCGTCCGGTGCCAGTTCCTCGAAATCGAAATTATCCAGCCGCTGCGCCCGGCGGCCCGCCTTTTCCGCGCTGATCTTGATCTCGGAAATATCCTTGGCGGCCTGTCCGAAATGCCGGTCCAGATTGGACACACGGTCGCCCAGGCGCTCCACATCCTTGTGCAAGAGGCCCAGTTCCTTGCGAATTGCCCCGGCCTGTTCCCGCATCCGCGCGTCCTTCAGGATCGCCCGCATCGTGTTCAGCGTCGCCATGCAGGTCGTTGGCGAAACGATCCAGACTCGTTTTGAAAAACTCTCCTGCACCAGTTCGGGGAATTTGGCGTGCAGTTCGGCATAGACCGCCTCGGACGGCAGGAACATCAGCGCACCATCGGCGGTTTCACCATCCAGAATGTACTTCTCGGCAATATCGTTGATGTGCTTGCGCACCGTGCTGCGGAACATCTGAACCGCCGCCTTCAGCTCGGCGTCATTGGTCGAGCCGATCAGCGCCTCATACGCTTCCAGAGGGAATTTGCTGTCGATTACGATCGGCCCCGGCGGGTTCGGCAGGTGGATCAGACAGTCTGCCCGGCGTCCGTTCGACAGGGTCGCCTGCAACTGAAAACTGTCCGAGGGCAGCGCCTTGGAGACAATATCATTCAACTGAATCTCTCCAAACGCCCCGCGCGTCTGCTTGTTCGACAGGATATCCTGCAGCGACAGCACATCACCCGACAGTTTGGTGATATTGTCCTGCGCCTTGTCGATGGCGGCCAGACGCTCCTGTAATTGAGTCAGTGAGGTCGCGGTCTGTTTCGAGGAACCGTGCAGCGATTCCTTCATCCGCTCCTGCATTTCGGCCAGTGCACGCGCCGATTTCATCGCATTGTCTGCTAGGCGGTCGTTCATCTGCTGCTGCACCGAGGACAGGCGCGATTCAACCGTCTGAATCACCTGCACCTGCGCATTGGCCTGCGTGTCAGAGACATGCTGCAACCCGCCGCGCAGTTGTTCCTGCCCCTGACCCAATTGCTGCACATGTTGCCCCAGATGCGCCATCTGCCGTGCCAGCGGTTCCGCCATGCGGGCCGAGCGGTTGGCCGCCCGCAAGGACAGGAACAACAAAAGCAAAATCAGCAGAACCACTCCGCCCCCGATCATCACAACCGGGTCGTTCAACATGTACTGGGTGCCTGCAATCTCAATCATGACGCCTCAAATGTTCTTGTTTTATTCTTCTTAACCCGACCCAGCTTTGGGATCAACTGCGCCCGAACAAACGTTCAATATCGCTCAGCTTCAGCTCCACATAGGTCGGGCGCCCGTGGTTGCACTGGCCGGAATGGGGCGTCGCCTCCATCTCGCGTAGCAGGGCGTTCATTTCCTCGGCGCGCATCCGACGCCCAGAGCGGACCGAACCATGACAGGCCACCCGGCTGAGAATCGCCTCGATCCGCGCCTGCACCGTCTGGCTTTCGCCCTGATCGGCCAGTTCGTCCAGGATATCCAGGATCATCGCACGGGCATCGACCTCACCCAGAATAGCCGGAGTTTCACGAACGGCGACCGCACCGCCACCGAAAGGTTCGAGGGTCAGTCCAAGACGCGACAGATCATCGGCGACCGCCATCAGACGCGCGCAATCCCCTTCCGAGAGTTCGACGATTTCGGGGATCAGCAGCGCCTGTGCGGCGACGCCGTTCTCAGCCATCTGGGTTTTGAGTTTCTCATAGACCAGACGTTCATGCGCCGCGTGCTGATCAACAATCACCATGCCATCGGCGGTCTGGGCGATGATGTAGTTTTCATGCACCTGCCCGCGCGCCGCGCCCAGCGGCAGGTCTTGCACAGGCGGTTCATCGTTTTCCACAATTTCCGCAGCCTCGGGTACGGGCTCGACAATGCTGCCGCTGTAATCGTTGGCAAGTTCGGCAAACCCCGGGGATTGCCCCCGATAAGCCGCCTGTCGAGCCGCGGATGAAGGCCGATCCATCTGGTACACACGCACCGGGGCAGGCTGCGCCGGTTCAGGCCGCATTGCACCCAACGTGGCGTTGGCCACCGTTGTAGATGCCCGATGTCCAGCCTCAGCCAGCGCGTGCCGCAGAGATGAAACGATCAGTCCCCGCGCAACGCCGGGGTCACGGAACCGCACCTCGGACTTGGCCGGATGCACGTTCACATCCACCAGCGTCGGGTCACAGTCGATGAACAGTGCCGCCGCCGGATGACGGTCGCGGCTGAGGAAGTCGAAATAGGCCGCCCGCAGCGCACCGGTCAGCGTTTTGTCGCGCACGGGCCTTCCGTTGACGAACAAGTACTGCGCCACCGCCGCGCCCCGCGAATAGGTCGGCAGTGCGGCATATCCATACAGCCTGATGCCTTCGCGCGTGGCGTCAATCTGCAGCGCGTTCTCGGCAAATTCGCGCCCGATCACACGGGCCAGACGGGCGTGCAAGGCATCGAACAGATCGCCATTCTCACGATCGGCGCGGAACGTCACACGGCCCTCACCTCCGCCCGAAACATCGCGGAGGGTGAAAGTGACGGAGGGCTCGGCCATGGCCAGACGTTTGACGGTGTCGGTGATCGCCTGGGTCTCGGCCCTGTCCGTTCGCATGAATTTCAGTCGGGCGGGTGTGGCAAAGAACAGATCGCGCAGCTCGACCACCGTGCCCACGCGCAGCGCGGCCGGTTTCACCGCCTCCATCTTGCCGCCTGCCACATGGACCGAGGCCGCATCAGCCCCCGGCACCCGGCTGGTGATGGTCAGCCGTCCCACAGCCCCCAGCGATGGCAGCGCCTCACCCCGGAAGCCAAAGGTGTGAATGTTCAACAGGTCCGAACCGTCGATCTTAGATGTCGCATGGCGCGACAGGGCCAATGGCAAGTCGTCAGCAGAAATTCCGCACCCATCATCGGTGACGCGAATCAACGTTTTGCCACCATCGGCGATATCGATGGCAATCCGGGTCGCACCGGCGTCGATGGCGTTTTCCACCAGTTCCTTGACGGCCGAAGCCGGGCGTTCAACCACCTCACCCGCTGCGATACGGTTGATTGCGGCATCGTCAAGCTGCCGGATCACCGGTCGATTTTCGCTGATATTGGGGTTAACCTGCGCCATACCGCTAGACCTAGCACATGCGCGTACGATTCTGCCACTGGTTTAGCGGTTCTGATTTCAGGGAGGGGGCGTTCGAACAACCGCACCGCGTCGGTCCCGGGAAGCGACGATCCTGGTCGCGATTGTCCGAACGATCCGTAGTGAGTGGTGGTCATTCATTTGGTAATTGGGAAGCCACTACCATGAAAAAAATTATAAGGCTTGTTAACTCTGAACGCCCGGTTGATCTGGGCAAAGATCAGCCGACGTGCCAAGATGAACAGTGGCGGGAACACGCCGTGTCAAGCTGTGCTTGGCGCTCCGGCGCGGGTTCGGCACGGGCCCCAAATCGCTGTGCAGGCCAGGATCAGGCCGGACATCGTCGCGATCATCCCCGCCGCGCTAACCGCATCCGCACCCCCAAGCCACATGGGGCCGTAGCCCGCCAGAACATAGCCGGAAACAGCCGAGATGCTGGCAAACGCAACGCTCCACGCAATCTGGGTTTCAAGCCGGTTGGTCATCATGCGCGCCGCCGCCGGAGGGCAGATGAACATGGCGATCACAATGATCGACCCCACCGCATCAAAGGCGGCAACGGCAGCGATCGCGGCTGTAATCACCAAAGCCATTCCCAGCGCTCCGGTGCGAATCCCGATGGTGCGGGCGAACCCTTCGTCAAAGGTCGAGATCTTCAGCGGTCGCCAGAACAGCCAGACAAACAGGATCACCCCGACCATCGTCAGCGCGATGCGCGGCAGTTCCGGCGGCAGGCCCGCCAGCGCCTCAAGGTCCAGCAGAGACGACCAGCCAACAGCGTCCAGCCAGATCAAGCTTTCCAGATTGCCATAAAGCGCGTGTTCCACGTCCAGATGCACGGTCGAGGTATCGGTCTGCTCCAGCAACAGAACGCCGCCAGCAAACATGGTGGTGAAGACGACGCCCATCGCGGCGCCCGGTTCGATCTGCCCCAGCCGCCGAACCGCCTCGATCATCACCACGGCCACCACGGCCGCGCCTGCCGCGCCCAACATCATGGGCCAGGTCGAGATCGCTCCGGTCAGCAGAAAGGCCACAACGATGCCGGGCAGCACCACATGACTGATCGCGTCGCCGATCAGGGCCTGTTTGCGCAGCACCAGAAAATTGCCCGGCAAGGCACATGCGACGGCGGCGAAAATACCGATCAGCAGCGGCGTCAGGGAAAGGGGGACAAACTCTTCACCGCTCATAACCGGATCTCCTGCGGGCCGCCGATCCGGCGGTCGATTTCCGCGATCTGATCGCGGGTCAGCACCGTTTCGATATCGCGCAGCCCATCATAGAGCGCCGCCGTCGCCTCGTGCGCCTGGTCCGCGCGCACGAATTCCCATCTTTTTTCGTCCCGCAAAGCTTTGGCGGCGCGGGCCTTCCCGGCCTCCGTCGCAACGCCATCAGCGCGGGCCAGCCCGGCGCGCCGCAACAGACGCAGAGTCAGCGGTTCATAGATCTTCTGGTCCTGCGCCAGCGCCAGCAGGCCCTGACGGATATGTACCCGGCGCTGAAACCTCAGATGCCGCAAGACCGCTGCCAGAACGCCGCGAACGGGGGCCAGAAGCAAGGACAGGGCGAAAAAGCCAAAGCTGACCAGCACGATGATAGGGCCTGTGGGCAGGTTGGGGGCCGAGGCTGACAGCGCCGCACCCAAATACCCCGCCAAACCGCCTGCCAATCCAGCCAGCAACACCACCCGGTCCGAACGGTCCGTCCAGAACCGCGCCGTGACCGGTGGGATGATCAGAAGCGCCACGATCAAAATCAGCCCGACGATCTTCAGACCCACCACAGTGACGGCCATCACCAGCCCCATCATGGCCAAGTCGATGCGATGCACCGGCAGCCCCCGGGCCGCGGCGTATTCGGGGTCAAAAGCCACCATCGTCATGGGGCGGCGGATGATCATGACCAAAAGCAGGGTCGCCGCCCCGCCGACTGCAATGATCAGCGCGTCCGCCCAGAGCATCCCGGCGGTCGAGCCCAACAGAAACCCTTCGAGCCCCGCCTGTCGCCCAACGCCCATGGTCTGGATCACGGTCAACAGCACAACGCCAAAACCGAAGAACACCGACAGGACCGCTCCGATGGCGGCATCCTCGGCCAGACGGGTACAGCGGGTCAGCCAGTTCATGCACAGCAGGCCGACCCAGGCCGAAACGGCTGACCCCGCCAGCAGTCCGATCAAATTGCGACCGTCGCCGCCAAACGCGACCAACACCATGAAGGCCAGGCAGACACCCGGCAGGGTCGCATGGCTGATCGCATCGCTGACCAGCGCACGTTTGCGCAGGAACAGGAAGGTGCCGGTGACCCCGGCTGATACGCCCAGCAAGGTCGCACCGATAGCGACCAGCGTGGCGTTATAGCCAAGCTGCAGGCTGAGAGCATCCCAAAGCATGATTACCCCAGCGCGCGCGAAATCTGGTCGATCTGGGCGGTGGCCAGACGGCCTCCGTAAGCAGATTGAAGGGTTTCGGCGGTGAAGGCCTCGGCCACCGACCCTTCGGCCACTTTACGCGTGTTGATCAGGAACACGTGGTCGAAGTAATCGGTGACGGTCGCCAGATCGTGATGCACGACGACAACGGTCTTGCCCGCCTCTTTCAGGGATTTCAGTACTGCGATGATAGCCTTTTCCGTGGCCGCATCGACCCCGGCAAAAGGTTCGTCCAGCAGATACAGGTCGGCATCCTGCGCCAGAGCGCGGGCCAGGAACACCCGTTGTTGCTGACCACCCGAGAGCTGACCGATCTGACGATCCGCGAAGTCATGCATTCCGACCCGGTTCAGGCAATTCATCGCGCAGGCCATATGACGTGCCCGAACGCGGCCCAGAAGGCCCAGTTGACGCGACAGGCCCATCAGGACCACATCAATCACGCGCGTGGGAAAATCCCAGTCCACACTAGCGCGCTGCGGCACATAGGCGATACGGGCTCGCTGTTTCTCAAGCGGCTCACCATACACGGTGACCTGCCCGGACAGCGGCGAGACGATTCCCAACGACGCCTTGAGCAAAGTTGATTTGCCCGCACCGTTCGGCCCGATGATCGCCGTCATCGCGCCCGGCTGAACGGTCATGTCCACCGAAAACACCGCCGGTTTCTGCCCGTAGGAAACAGTCAGTCCGCGAATAGCCAGTGGGCTGTCATCGATACCGTTTTCCTGAACCGAAATGCCCTGATCCGCAGCCAGTTCCAGCATCATCTAAAACCCCGCCGACAGTTTGCCGTTCATGCCGCGATCGGGCACATCCGCGCCCAGTGCTCCGGCGATCACAGTAATATTGTGGTCCAACATACCGATATAGGTGCCCTCATAAGTGCCCGGTTCTCCCATGGCATCGGAATACAGCTCTCCGCCAATGCCGACATCATGACCTTTGGCCGCAGCGCCCTCTATCAGTGCACGCATCGACCGGTCGGATACCGAGCTCTCCACGAACACAGCCGTCAGTTGCTGATCTACCAGCGTATCGACCAGCTCTCCGATCCGGTTCAGACCAGCTTCGGACTGGGTCGAGATGCCCTGAATGCCCAGAACCTCATACCCGTAATCCGCGCCGAAATAGCCAAAGGCGTCATGCGCCGTCACCAGCACGCGGTTGTTTTCGGGCACGGCGGCCAACACCTGTTTGCCATAGACCTCCAGCTGATCAATCTCGGCCAGAAACGCTTGTGTATTAGCATCGAAGAGGTCCGCTGCTTCGGGGCGCGCTTCGGTCAGGGCTTCTTGCACCTCCGCGACTACGTCACGCCACAAGGCTGGACTCATCCACAAATGCGGGTCGTATTTGTCGGCATAGTCATCGTGCGCGCGCAGTTTGGACGTATCCACCCCTTCGGCCACAGCCACAACCGCCCGCTTACGGTCGAGGTCGTGGAAAAAGTCTTCCATCTGCGCTTCCAGATACAGGCCATGCCACAGGATCAGGTCTGCGCGGGTCATCGCAACGATATCGCTGCGGGTCTGGCGATAAGCATGCGGATCGACACCGGGGCCCATCAGACCTTTCACCTGGACCTGATCCCCACCCACCTGACGCGCGGCGTCGGCGATCATGCCTGTGGTTGCGACCACTTTCAGCGGAGCCTCGGCCCAGGCTGTCAGTGGCAATGCAGCGGCAAATGCCAAGGCTGCAATAAAGCTGCGACGAATCATATCCGACCCCAATCTGGTAACTTGTTGAGAATGAATATGCGAACCATTCGCAACTAAGTCAACGCTATTGCGAATTATTCGCAAGAAAGTGCCATTTTTGTCCATTTGGTCAAAAAAATTCCACCACTGCGCCCGCTATATCTTCCATTTGGGCGCAAGCCGTGCGAATTTGGCGCAAACCTCCCAAAGGATGTGAATATGGAAACGCAGAGCTCAGAAAGCCCCGTGCGCACCGCGCATCTGCCGCAAGTGACCGAGCCCAGAAACCCAGGTATGGACCTTGATCTGGACTGGGTGCGCGCCGTGCAGGCCAATACCTCGGCCATCGAGCGCCGCGCCGCGACCCTGCCTGGTCGGCGGTCGGTGAAAAAGGACTATCAGGCCGCGTGGCTGCTGAAAGCGATCACGATGATCGACCTGACCACCCTGTCCGGCGATGACACGGTGGGGCGTGTGCGCCGCCTGTGTGCAAAGGCACGCCAGCCGGTGTCGCCCAAAGTGCTGCAGGCAATGGACATGCCGCCGATCACGACCGGAGCGGTCTGTGTCTATCACGACATGATCGAGACGGCTGTGGCGGCGCTGAAAGGTACTGGCATTCCGGTTGCCGCTGTATCCACCGGTTTTCCGGCGGGTCTTTCACCCTTCCACCTGCGGGTGGCGGAGATTGAGGAAAGCGTCAAAGCCGGAGCTGAAGAGATCGACATCGTGATCTCGCGCCGCCACGTGCTGTCGGGTGACTGGCAGGCTTTGTATGACGAGATGAAGGCGTTCCGCGTAGCCTGCGGCGACGCGCATGTGAAGGCGATTTTGGCAACTGGAGAGTTGGGCAGCCTGCGCAACGTCGCCCGCGCCTCGCTGGTCTGCATGATGGCCGGAGCGGATTTCATCAAGACCTCGACCGGGAAAGAGAGCGTCAACGCCACCCTGCCCGTCAGCCTCGTGATGATTCGCGCGATCCGCGACTATTACGACCGCACCGGATACCGCGTCGGATACAAGCCCGCGGGCGGCATCTCCAAGGCAAAAGACGCGCTGGTGTACCTGTCGCTGATCAAGGACGAATTGGGTGACCGCTGGTTGGAACCGGATCTGTACCGTTTTGGTGCGTCTTCGCTGTTGGGCGACATCGAACGGCAGTTGGAACACTATGTGACCGGGGCTTACTCGGCTGGATACAGGCATTCGATGGGCTGAGCCCGTGGATATGACCGGACAGTGAGTATTTGAGAAAAGATGAAGTCATGACAGTCAAAGAGATATTCGAAACCATGGATTACGGCCCCGCCCCCGAAAGCGCCGCCGAGGCGCTGGCCTGGCTGGTCGATCAGGGTGACAAGTTCGGTCACTATATCGATGGGGCCTTCACTAAGCCGGGCAAGGGATTCGAAAGCCGCAATCCGGCGACCGGAGAGGTTCTGGCCAAGCTGACGCAGGCGAAACAGGACGACGTTGACGCCGCCGTTGCCTCTGCTCGCAAAGCGCAGCCGAAATGGGAGAAGCTGGGCGGCGCTGGCCGTGCGCAGTTTCTCTATTCCATCGCGCGCCTGTTGCAGAAGCACTCGCGTCTGTTTGCGGTACTGGAGAGCCTCGACAACGGCAAACCGATCCGCGAGTCGCGCGACATCGACATTCCTCTGGTGCAGCGGCATTTCTACTACCACGCGGGCATGGCGCAGCTGATGGAAAGCGAGTTGCCGACCGCCGAAGCGTTGGGTGTCTGCGGGCAGATCATTCCGTGGAACTTTCCGCTGCTGATGCTGGCCTGGAAAATCGCCCCGGCGTTGGCGATGGGCAACACGGTGGTTCTTAAGCCCGCCGAGTACACCTCGCTGACCGCGCTGCTGTTTGCCGATATCTGCTCGCAGGCTGGGTTGCCAAAAGGTGTGGTCAACATCATCACCGGTGATGGCGCAGTGGGTGAGATGATCGTGGCTTCGGACGTGGACAAGATCGCCTTCACCGGCTCGACCGTAGTTGGTCGCCGTATCCGCGAAGCAACCGCTGGCTCTGGCAAGGAACTGACATTGGAGCTGGGTGGCAAGTCCGCCTATGTCGTGTTCGACGACGCGGATATCGACAGCGCCATTGAAGGTCTGGTCGACGCGATCTGGTTCAATCAAGGGCAGGTTTGCTGTGCGGGTTCGCGCCTGCTGGTGCAGGAAGGCATCGCCGACCGCTTCCACAACAAGCTGCGCGCGCGTATGGACAAGTTGCGCGTTGGCGATCCGCTGGACAAATGCATCGACGTGGGCGCGGTCGTGGACCCGGTGCAGCTGCAAACCATCAAGGGCTTGGTCGAAAGCAACACCGTTGGTCACGTGCATCAGGCGGCTTGCGAACTGCCCGCGAATGGATGCTACTACCCGCCGACGCTGATCTCGGGGCTCGAAACCTCCGACCCGCTGATGCAGGAAGAGATCTTTGGCCCGGTGCTGGTCTCCTCGACCTTCCGCACTCCGGAAGAGGCGGTGGAACTGGCCAACAACACCCGCTACGGGCTGGCCGCGACGGTCTGGACCGAAAATGTGAACCTCGCGCTGGATATCGCGCCCAAGCTGGTTGCCGGTGTGGTCTGGGTGAATGCGACCAACCTGTTCGACGCCGCAGCCGGATTTGGCGGCGTGCGCGAAAGTGGCTTTGGTCGCGAAGGCGGGTGGGAGGGTCTGGCGGCCTATACCAAACCCAAGGGAAAGGCCAAGCCGCTGACCAAGGTTGAAGCCACTATGGGCGAAGGTGCTTCGGTCGATCCGATTGACCGAACCGCCAAAATGTATGTCGGCGGCAAGCAAGCGCGGCCCGATGGCGGCTATTCGAAACCTGTCTGGGGCAAATCCGGCTTGCTGGGCCATGTGGGTCTTGCGAACCGCAAGGACGTGCGCAATGCGGTCGAGGCCGCAGCGGGTGCCAAAGGCTGGTCCAAGACCACCGGCCATTTGCGGGCGCAGATTCTGTATTATATTGGCGAAAACCTTTCGGCCCGTGCGGACGAATTCGCTGCCCGTATCGACGCAATGACCGGCAAAAAGGACGGTGCGAAAGAGGTCGAGGCCTCGATCCAGCGCCTGTTCACTGCTGCGGCTTGGGCCGACAAATATGACGGTCAGGTGCACGGCGTTCCGATCCGCGGCGTGGCCATCGCGATGAAGGAACCCGTTGGCGTAATCGGCGCGCTCTGCGCGGATGAGGCACCGCTATTGGGTCTCGTCTCGGCCATGGCGCCGGCGATTGCCATGGGCAACCGGGTGGTTCTGGCCGCCTCCGAGCCCTACCCGCTGGCCGCGACCGATTTCTACCAGGTTCTGGAAACGTCCGATGTGCCCGCAGGTGTGGTCAACATCCTGACCGGCAGCCACGCGGAACTGGCGAAACCGCTGGCCTCGCACCTGAACGTGGATGCGGTCTGGAGTTTCTCCTCCACTGACCTGTCGGCGGAGATCGAGGTCGTTTCGGCCGGAAACCTGAAACGGACCTGGGTCAATAACGCCACGTCCTTTGACTGGAGCATGGACCATTCCCGCCGCTTCCTGCAGGCTGCGACCGAAATCAAGAACATCTGGGTGCCCTACGGCGAGTAGGGCTCCCGCGTCAGGGAGGCCTACATGAGTTTTTCAGGGGATTTTTCGGGTAAAACCGTCATCGTCATCGGCGGAACCAGCGGTATCAATCGCGGCATTGCCGAGGCCTTTGCGGCCTCGGGTGCCAAACTGGCCGTGGCCAGCCGGTCGCAGGAAAAGGTTGATAATACTGTTGCCGCACTGAAAGACGCCGGTGCGGCTGAGGCGATCGGCGCGGCCTTTGACGTTCGCGACCCCGAAGGGGTAGCGGAGGGCCTCAAGCAGTTCCACGATGCGCTGGGTGATTTCGACGTTCTGGTCTCTGGCGCAGCAGGCAATTTCCCCGCGCTGACGTCCGAGATGTCCGTCAACGCCTTCAGGACGGTGGTGGACATCGACCTGATGGGTACTGTCCATGTGATGAAAGGCGCGTATGCCTTCCTGAAACGCCCCGGCGCCAGCATCATCAACATCTCGGCCCCGCAAGCGTTTCTGCCCTATGAGGGGCAGGCCCATGTCTGCGCCGCCAAGGCCGGGGTCGATCAGATCACCCGCACCCTGTCGATGGAATGGGGGGTCGAGGGTATCCGCATCAATTCCGTCGTACCGGGCTTTATCGAAGGCACCGAAGGTGCAAAACGTCTGGCCCCAACGGAAAACGCTCATGAAGAGCTGCGTCGTGATGTTCCCCTTGGACGCTGGGGGCAACCGCAGGACGTGGCCAATGCCTGCCTTTTCCTTTGCTCGGATATGGCCAGTTATATCAGCGGCACGGTTCTGTCCGTGGACGGCGCGCTCTATCAGCGCGGGTCGGGCAAGTTCGGGCAGATGATGGGGCAGATGCTGCGCAGCGCAGCGGGGAAAAAGGGCTGAGCACCGCTCAGCCCCCATTCATCAGTTTGTGGTTTCCAGACCTTCTGGTTTGCCAACCACTGTGAAATGCAGGCCTTCGGGGTCCAACAGCTCGCTGGCCACACGGTTCACCTCGTCCAGCGTCACCGCATTCACTTTGTCATTGCGGGTGGCGATGTAGTCGATTGGCAGGTTTTCCATCTGCATCCCGACCATGATCCCGGCGATCTGCCCGTTGCCATCAAACCGCAGGGGATAGGCACCGGTCAGATAGGTCTTGGCGTCGTCCAGCTCCTTTTGCGTCACCCCCTCGGTTGCGGCACGGGCCCATTCATCGCGGATCACTTCGACGGCATCGGCAATTCGATCGTTGGCCGAGGAAACCGACCCCAGATAGACCGACGCCAGATCCTTTGGCACAAGGTAAGTCCCGACCCCATAGGTCAGGCCGCGTTTTTCACGCACCTCCTGCATCAGGCGGCTTTCGAACCCGCCGCCGCCCAGAATATGGTTCAGAATGTAGGCCGCAAAGAAATCAGGATCGTCCCGGTCAATCCCTGCATGCCCGAACAGGGCCACCGATTGCGGCGTGTCGAACTCCACGACGCTGACGCCGCCGGGGATGTTCACATCAGCACGTCCCGGGATCGGCTTGCCAGTCTCGGGCAAATCGGCCAGCAGAGTGTCCAGCAATGCGCCCAGTTCCTCTGGGGTGATATCGCCTACGGCGCCGACATAGAGCCGGTCTTTGGCGAACACATTGTCGTAGGCGGTGATCACATCATCACGCGTCAGCGCGGAGACGCTTTCGATCGTGCCCTTGCCTTCCGAACCATAGGGATGATCGCCATATGCCATCTGTGCAAAGCTGCGCCCGGCGATGTCATTGGGGTCGGTCTGATCGGATCTGAGTCCCGACAGAACCTGTGCCTTAACACGGTCCACCGCGTCCTGATCAAAGCGCGGTTCATGGATCGTAGTGCGCAGCAGGTCGATCACTTCTTCCCGATTCTCGGTCAGAAACTGTGTCGAAATCGACACTGAGTCATCGGACGCGTTATACCGGAACGAAGCTGCCAGAGCTTCCAGTTCGCGCGCATAGGTGCGGGCGTCCATGTCACCTGCGCCCTCTTCGATCAGGCCGCTCATCAGGTTGATGGCACCACGTTTTCCGGGTTCGTCCAGCGAGGTACCACCGCGAAAGCGCAGCTCGAGCGCGGTGAAGGGGATCGAATGATCTTCGACCAGCCACGCCGTGATACCACCGGGCGACGTGACCTCTTCGATCTCGATTTCGGCCCATGCGGGCAGAGCAATGACAAAGGCAACCAGGGTTGCGAATATCCGTTTCATTGCGTCACCTCATCGTCGCGCATCAGCCAGCCGGTGACTGATGTTTCCGGTTGCAGTACTTCGCGGGCGGCGGCAATGATCTCATCACCTGTCACGGCCTGCAGGATATCGGGCCAGGCCTGCACATCCTCGACCGTCAGGCCGCTGGTCAGCGCGCGGCCATAGCGGTTACCGATCCCATTCACATTGTCGCGCGCATAGGTCTGGGCGGCACGCAGCTGCATCTTGATCCGGTCCAGGTCTTCTTCGTTCACTCCTTCGGCGATGAAATCGGCCACGACCTGATCCATCGCCTCTTCGGCTTCTTGCAGCGACACACCCTCGGCTGGCACCACCAGCAGATCAAAGGTCGTGTCATCCAGCGAGACGCCGCGATAGAACGCGCCGGCGTAGACGACTTTTTGCTGCTCGAACTGCAACTTTTCGTTCAAGTAGGAGGTCGTGCTGCCGCCCAACAATTCAGCCAGCAAGAACAGCGCGGCCGCTTTTTCCTGCTCACCCGGATCACGTTCCGGCGCCAGATAGCTGCGCTGGACATAAGGTTGCGAAACCCGCGGATCCTTGTAGGTCAAACGACGTTCAGCCGTTTGCGGTGGCTCTTGCGAGCGCACGCGCTCGGGCAGGTCTGGGTTGGCCGGGATGACGCCATAATATTGCTCGGCCAGTGTTTTGACCTCATCGGGCTCGACATCGCCCGTTACCACCAGAATGGCGTTATTGGGCGCATAATGCGTCTGGTAGAAAGACAGCGCGTCCTCCATGTCCAGCGTCTCCATCTCGTGCTTCCAGCCGATAATGGGCACGCCATAGCGGTGGTTGAGATACTGCGCCGCGCTCATCTGCTCACCGAACAGGGCACGCGGGCTGTTTTCGGTGCGCTGATTGCGTTCCTCGAGGATCACGTCACGTTCGGTAACGATATCCTCCTCGGACAGCCGGATGTTGCGCATCCGGTCCGCCTCCATCCGCATCATCAGTTCCAGCCGGTCGGCGGCGACGCGCTGGAAATATGCGGTGTAATCGTACGAGGTGAAAGCGTTGTCATTGCCGCCATTGGCCGCCACGGTGGCCGAAAACTCACCCGGAGCCAGGGTATCGGTCCCTTTGAACAGCAAATGCTCCAGAAAATGCGCCACGCCCGACGACCCGATCGGCTCATCAGCAGATCCGGCACGATACCAGACCATATGTTGCACGACCGGGGCGCGGTGATCCTCGATCACTACGACATCCATGCCGTTATCCAGCGTGAAGGTAGTGACCGCCTCGTGGCCATCCCCGGCAAAAACCGGGGTGGCGGCGATCAGGGCGGCAGACAATGCCAAAGCCCGAACCATGGGGCATCCTCCGTTTCGTTTCTGTGTTCAAACTACGGTGGTGCCGGGCAGGTTCAAGGCCGATGACGGAAAGTTAAAGATTATTCATCAACCGGAGGCGCAGACGGCGTCTCAATCCCGGCGCGACGCGCCGCTTCGTTCTGCTGGTCAGCATTGAGGGTTTCGCGCCGGTAAACCTGCGAGTAGCGATCCACCTTGAACAGGCGCAACCGTGTCAGGCGGCCCTGCTTTTTGCGGAACGCGGCATCTTCGGTGTCCACAACCTGCCGCGTATTGGCCGGAATGCCATAGCGGCTGGAAGCTGTCACAAGGGCCGCATCCGTGGACGGTATCGCCGTGTTAGGGTTCAGCGCAGCGGCACTGCCGCCCAGCGCAACCACCGCATCCGCCTTGGGGGTCGGATCAGTCAGGTTGCCGCCGCCCGGTGTTGGGGCAGGCAGAAACTGGTAATCCTTGGGCTGCGTCAGCGGTTTGACCGGCAGGACAGAGAATTCATCCGGTCCCGGCCCCGGTGCCTCAAGGTGGCGCAGGCCGATATTGGAACAGCCCGCGACGGCAAAACCCAATGTCACAGCAAGTATGGAACGCGGCAACCGCATCAGAGTCTCCAGCCAGTTTCAGGCGCTTCTATCCCATTTCTCCGGGCAGGTCACGAGGGCTTTTTGCCCTCGAACAGTACCAGTCCGATGGCTCCCGCAAAAATGAACACATCGGCAAGGTTGAACACAAACGGGTTGTTGATACCGCAGCAGGACATGTTCAGGAAATCCAGAACATACCCGTACAGCACCCTGTCCACGACGTTTGCAAGCGCGCCGCCGATCAGCAACCCGCCGCACACCAGCATGAGTTTCGACGGCGTCGTGCGCATCAGCCAGATCAGCACGCCGACCGAAATCGCTAGGGAAATACCGATCAGCGCCCAGCGCGCGGCCTCGGTATTGCCCTGGAACAGACCGAAATTGATGCCCCGATTCTCGCCGTATTTGAACACGACAAGTGGCGGCAGCACGTCGATGTTGCCTTCGGCCACGCGCATGACGTGAACGACCAGGTACTTGCTGATCTGGTCGATCAGGAACGCGGCCAGCCCAGCCCAGAGCAGCAGTCGATAGCGCATCAGTGGCGGAAATGGCGCATGCCGGTGAAGACCATGGCCAGACCGGCCTCGTCCGCCGCCGCGATCACCTCGTCATCGCGCATCGAGCCGCCGGGCTGGATCACGCATGTCGCGCCGGCCTCGGCAGCCTCCATCAGACCGTCGGGGAAGGGGAAGAACGCGTCCGACGCCACGGCCGAGCCGATGGTCAGCGGCTGCGGCAGGTCCAGCGCGTCGGCCATGCGTTCGGCTTTCTTAGCGGCGATCAGGGCCGAGTCCACACGGCTCATTTGGCCTGCACCCACGCCGACGGTCGCACCGTCTTTGACATAGACGATGGCGTTGGATTTAACGTGTTTTGCAACCTTCCAAGCGAACAGCAGGTCGCGCATCTGTTCATCGGTTGGCGCTTTCTTGGTAACAACCTTCAGGTCATCCAGGCCGACGAAACCGTTATCCTTGTCCTGTACCAGCAGCCCACCGGCCACCTGACGCACGGTCTTGCCGCCTGCAGTCACATCCGGCAGGCCTTCGGTCGTCAACAAGCGCAGGTTCTTCTTGGCGGCGAAAATGGCCTTGGCCTCTTCCGATGCGCCGGGAGCGATCACAACCTCGGTAAAAATCCCTGTGATTTCCTGTGCGGTTTCGGCATCCAGCGGCTGGTTCAGCGCTACGATGCCACCAAATGCCGAGGTCCGGTCGCAGTCGAACGCAGACTTGTAGGCGTCCAGCAATGTCGTCCCCTTGGCCACGCCGCACGGATTGGCGTGTTTGATGATGGCACAGGCCGCGCCTTCGGACGGATCAAACTCGGCGACCAGTTCAAAGGCGGCATCGGTGTCGTTGATGTTGTTGTAGCTCAGTTCCTTGCCCTGATGCTGAACGGCGGTCGCGACGCCCGGGCGATTGGTGCCGTCGGTGTAAAAGGCTGCCGACTGATGGCTGTTCTCGCCATAGCGCAGAGTCTGTTTCAGCTCACCCGCGAATGCGCGTCGTTTGGGGGCCTCAAGCTCCAGCGCGCCGGCCAGCCAGTTGGACACAGCGGTGTCATAAGCAGCGGTGCGGGCATAGGCTTTTTGCGCCAGCTTACGGCGGAATTTCGGGCAGGTCGCGCCGTCGTGCTGATCCATATCGCCCAGCAGCTTCTGGTAATCCTCGACATCGACCACAACGTTGACAAAAGCGTGGTTCTTGGCCGCCGCGCGGATCATCGCCGGACCACCAATGTCTATATTCTCGACACATTCGTCATAGTCTGCGCCTTTTGCCACAGTGGCCTCAAACGGGTAGAGGTTCACCACCAGCAGGTCGATCGCGCCGATACCGTGCTCCTCCATCGCGGCCACGTGGGTGTCGTTGTCGCGCAGCGCCAGCAACCCACCATGCACCATCGGGTGCAGGGTCTTGACCCGGCCATCCATCATCTCGGGGAAGCCGGTGACCTCGCTGACGTCCTTTACGCCCAGCCCCGCATCGCGCAACGCCTTGGCCGTGCCGCCGGTCGACAGCAGCTCGACGCCGCGCTCGGCCAGCGCCTTGCCCAGCTCGGTCAGCCCGGTCTTGTCGGAAACGGAAAGCAACGCGCGGCGCACGGGGTGAAGATCGGTCATGGGTCCAAAGGTCCTTTTGGCGTCAGTCAAACTCGGGCTCGTCCCGGTGCAGATCGCGCACGGCATAGGCGGTATCCTGTGCCTTGCTCAGCGTCCACCGGACGCGTGTCGCATACTCCATTGCGCGCCCGGATAGAACGATCTGTTTTGTCGCGCGTGGCTTCAGACGGCCTTTTTCAAGGTAAACACTTGGTTCAACGGTCAATTTTCCGACGCCGTCATGGCGGAAAACCCATATCTCACCGCTTTTGAGCGCCATCGACACCGCCGCACCGCCAAGATCAATGGCTGCATCCACATCAGGATGCAAATGAAACCGGATGTCAAACCCGACCCCATTCAACCCAGAGGCGTCCAGCGCCCTGTCAAACTGACGCTTCGCCTTTTCGGTGGCGGTCAGCAAAATGTCCTCGCCGGTCAGTTCGCGCCCGTCAAACCGCAACTCGAACGTACGGGCGTGGGTCAGGCCAAACACCTTGGCATAACCGTCATGCCCCACCATGAATCGCGTGCCTTCGAACGCCTCTTCGAATTCGACCGGAACTTCCTGAGGGGCATCGACCAGTGCTTCAAACTCTGTGCCGGGCGCAGGGGCCGCCAGTCGGGCACTGGAAAACCCGTCCAGACACAGGGTCGAGTGGGACGGTGTGGCGCGACCTGCACGGCGCCATTCAGACCCGAAACTTTCACCGGAACCGCAATTCACTATCAGCGGCCGCCGCCCGGACGTCAGCTCAAACGCAAGGGTCGAGGCATGGGCATTATAGGACGCGGCCCCTTTAGGGGGCACGTTTGCATCCACGATCACGCTGGTCCGCGCTGCGTAAAGCCGCGCATAGCCCATCGCCAGCCCCGTCGCGTGCTGCGGCCTGACCCCGCTGTTGGCCAAAGCCTGATCCAGCCGCCCTTCAACCCCGCGCCCGCCGCCGTGGAACCGAGCTAAGGCGCCATCGGAATGGCGCAGACTGCGCAAGGTGGGGGCCATGCGCTTGATCGCGTTGGCCTGCGCACCGGGTGTCCCCCGGCCCAGATCACTGAGTGCGGCCGAAGTCCAGGCCAGCAAGGTAAAGACCTCCAGCAATTCCTCAGGGTTGCGCGTGGGAATTCCGCCGTGCTGATCGATCTGCTTTTCACATTCCCGCGCCAACGCCCGCAGGGCCGGGTCGGCCAACTGCTCCAACCCTTCCAGTGCCAGCCCGGCCTGAACCAGCCCGGCCAGAGCCTCAAACCGGGGCAGGCCCGGTGTGGCCGCCTGCCAGCGTTTGGACAGGAACCAGGTTTGCTGTGCCAATGAGCGGAAGAACGCGCGGCTTTGTTTCTCATCTGCGCCGCGCAGCAGGAAAATCGCGTGGTTGATCCAGCGCATCACCCGCCGTCCGGTCAGATCGGGTGCCCAGCCGGGGCCCTGCCCACGGCCATGCGCATCGATCCACCCCCAGACCCAACGCTGGGCTTTTTCTCGCGCCCGCATATCTCCGACGGCGGCCAGATCATCCAGCCAGGCAAAGCCGTGACGCTCATTGTCAAAACCGGTGCTGGGGGCCACTACATCCCATAGGCCGGTGTCCTGTGCCTCAACCAGATAGCCGGCGAACAGCAGATTTCCCGCCACCAGCTGCCGACCCCGTGCAAATGACCCAACGGTGCGAGGCTCAGGCTCACCGACAAAACCGGTAACCGCCTTGCGCCTTTGGCTGAGGCGCGCGTAGAGACGGTTTTGAAACCGTGTCCACCGGTTGGCCATGGTATCTGAGTTCGACATGACGCTCGTTACTCTGCCTCTTGCGCTCTGCTGGCGCCTGAACCAACGATAGACCGCGTTGTTCGTCAAGTCATCGAAAAGCGTCGCCTCAGGCCGATTTGTTCAGACAGGCAATATAGAAGCCGTCCATGCCGCCCCGGTCCGCCCAGTAGTCGGGCCGCAGGCGCAGGCCGCCCTCGTCTGTGATCCAGCCCTGTTCGACACCGGCAACGTTAAGAGCTACGCGGTCAATGCGCATATCCGGATACATCTTCAGCGCGTCTTCGACCTGCACCTCGCCCTCATCCGGCAGCAAGGAACAGGTACAGTAGACGAGCCGCCCGCCGGGTTTCAGCAGAGTCCAGGCATGGGCCAGCATCTGCGCCTGCAATTCGATCAGTCCGCCAAATTCTGATCCGTCCTTGGCAAAGGGCAAGTCGGGGTGACGGCGGATGGTGCCTGTGGCGGAACAGGGCGCATCCAACAGGATGGCATCATACTGACCCTGATGTTCCAGCGCATCACCCGCGATAACATCGGCTGTCAGACCAGTACGCGCAAGGTTTTCGCGCACCCGTTCAAGCCGAGATTCTGAGATATCCAGCGCCGTGACCTTGGCACCTGCAGCAGCCAGTTGCAGCGTCTTTCCACCCGGTGCGGCGCAGAGATCCAGAACGGTCTCGCCGGTCTGCGGCGCCAGAATGCGCACCGGCAAGGCCGCCGCCGCGTCCTGAACCCACCACTCACCCCGATCAAAACCGGGTAAGGCAGAGACCTGCCCGGCATCCTGCACCCGCATCGACCCCGTTGGCAGGGCCTCACCGGGTCCGGTCGCCCCCGGTTTAGGAGTGATGTCCAACGGGGCACCCGCAAAATGTGCCTGTTCCATGCCAGCAACGGCCTCGGCACCCCACCCCATGATCAGCGGATCGCGCAGCCATTCCGGCAGGCGCGGCACCCGCATTTTGGGCCATGCATCAGGCCCTTCAGCAGCGACCCTACGGAGAACCGCGTTGACCAAGCCTTTAAGGCGCCCATGCTTGCGCGAACGGCCGACGATCTCGACCATGGAATTGACCACGCCATGCGCCGCTTCGCCGTGGCACAGCTCGACCGCGCCAAGCCGCAGGGCGTTGTGCACGGTCAGGGCCGGTGTCCGGCTCAGGTGATTGTCCAGCAGCCGGTCAGCGCGCTCCAACCCGCGCAGGGTTTCCAGCGTCAGACGTTGGGCCCGCGCGCGATCTTCCGGGCCAAGCCGTTCCAGCGCACCTGCGGCCAGGCATTCGGACAACAACCGCCCTTCACCCAGAATCTGATCCAGCAGATAGATCGCGCTGCGTCGCGCCGCTGTTGCGTTGTCGGACATGGAACTGCCTTTGCTGTGACCCTCGCCCGCATTGCCAAGGGCGGACGGGGGCGTATATCAAGCCCCTGCACGGAAAGGAACCCGATGTCATGAGTGACGACCGCAAAGACCTGCCCCCCGCCGCCCGGCGCGCGCTGGCCGAGGCTGAAGAGCGCCGCCGCAAAGCCGAGGCCGAGGCAAAAGAGATTCCCAAGGAACTGGGCGGGCGCGACGGCCCAGACCCGGCCCGCTATGGCGATTGGGAGAAAAAAGGCATCGCGATCGACTTTTGATCGCCTAACCCCGCAGCGCCTGCAGGAAATCCGCAATCAAAGCACGCTGTTTTTGGGATTTTGCGCGGTCTTCGGGCCAGGTCAGCCAATACCCATCTCGCGTTTCCAAGTGTGGCAACTCAAGCTGACGCAACCGCCCCACCTGCAAATCGGCCCTGGCCAGCGGTACCGACCCCAGCGCCACACCCATCCCTTGCCGGGCCGCTGAAAGGGCGTGCTCCATCGAATCGAAGCTGATGTTTGACGGATTCAGATCGCCCTGATCCGCCTTGCGCGACCAGTCCCGCCAGCCCGGCCGTTCCCCACGCAAGTCGATCAGCGGTGCCCCCCAATCCACACCCGGCGCGGCCATCGGCACCAGCACTTCGGGCGCAATCAGTTCCGCATCCCGCCCTGGCCAGGCACCGCGCCCGTAGCGGATTTGCAGCCACGTCCGTTCTTCATCCAGAGACGACCGCCGTGCCACGGAATCGGTCATCACACGCACATTCGGTCGCAATTCCAGAAACCGGGCAATGCCGGGCACCACCAGCGCGTGAATGTTCGATGACAACCCGGCCACGCGCAATTCGCGCGGCGATTTCCCGAACAGATCCTCGGTATTGCGTTCCAGCGCCTGTAGGCTGTCCTGCACAAGCGGCAGATAGCTCTCGCCTTCAACTGTCAGCGACACCCCCCGCGCCTCGCGCACAAACAGCGTCCGGCCCAGCCAGGCCTCCAGGTTGCCGATCCGCTGACTGACCGCTGCTTGGGTCAGGCCAAATTCCCGCGCCGCCGCCGAAAAGCCGCCCAGACGCCCGGCGGCTTCGAACACGCGCAGCCAGTCCAGCGGCGGCAATCCGATCTTTTTCTTAGCCATTAGTTTTTCCAAGCCTCAGCAGCAATAAGGATTAATTGTCGTAATGCCACAAGGCGCGTATCTCCTCAACCAAAGCCCGCGCCGAACAGGAGACCCCCGATGCTGCGCAATGCCACCCATGACGCCTCGGTCGTGACTGTTGAATTCGACACCGGCACCCGGACCCGCTTTCACGCCATCTGGCTGCGCGACAATGCGCTCGACCCCGAGACCCGCGCGCCCGGAAACGGCCAGCGCCTGATCACCATCGGCGACATTCCCGCCGACATTTCGGTCAGTGCCGCCGAGGTTCTGAATGGTGATCTGAATGTCACCTTTCAACCCGAAGGCAAGACCGTCACCTTCCCCGCCGACTGGCTGGCCGAACACACCTATGACTGCGATCGCAACCGCCCCCTGGGTCAGACGGCCCCCGGCATCACCACTTGGGAACGCGGGATCGAAGCGCCCAGCGCCGATTGGAACGAGGTCCATGCCAACACCGCCGCCAAGCGCGGCTGGCTGGCTGCGGTGGCCGAATACGGCTTTGCCAAGCTGACGGGTGGCCCGACCGAGCCGGAATCGCTGCTGAAAGTGGCGGATCTGTTCGGCTATATCCGCGAGACCAACTACGGCCCCTATTTCGAGGTTCGGACCGAGGTCAATCCGACCAACCTCGCCTATACCGGCCTTGGGCTGCAGGCGCACACCGACAACCCCTATCGCGATCCGGTCCCGACCCTGCAGATCCTCTATTGTCTGGAAAACAGCGCCGAAGGTGGCGATTCCATCGTTGTCGACGGCTTCCGCGCTGCGGAAAAGTTGCGCGAACAGAACCCGGAAGGCTTTGCTCTGCTGGCAGGTTACCCTGCACGGTTTGAATACAAGGGCTCGGACGGGGTGTGCCTGCGCTCGCGCCGGCCGATGATAGAGCTGTCGCCGGATGGTGAGTTGATCGGCATCCGCTTCAACAACCGCTCGTCCGCTCCGTTTGTCGATGTGCCCTTCGACCAGATGGAGGCCTACTACGCCGCCTATCGGCAACTGGGCGACATCATCGACGATCCAGCGATGGGTGTGTCGTTCAAGCTGGAACCGGGTGAAAGCTTCATCGTCGACAACACCCGCGTGCTGCACGCGCGTCTGGGCTATTCCGGTGCCGGTTCGCGCTGGTTACAGGGATGTTACGCCGACAAGGACGGGCTGCTGTCGACCTTGGCCGCGATGGACATGGCCCAACCGGAGGCGGCAGAATGAAACCGGATTTCTCGACCCTGAACCGGAGTAACATCGTCGCCTTTATCGGTGACATCTTCGAGCGCCGCGGCGGCGAGGAATATCTGGGCGAGCCGGTCACCATGGCCGAACACATGCTGCAGGGCGCCACCATCGCCGAGCAGAACGGCCAGCCCGAGGAAATCATCATCGGCGCTCTGCTGCACGATATCGGCCATTTCACGTCCGAGTTCGGCACCTATCACCCAGACGATACTGAGGATCGCCACCACGAGGACGCGGGCGCCGAGGTACTGGAGCAGTTCTTCCCCTCGGTCATCACCGATTGCTGTCGCTATCACGTGGCGGCCAAGCGGTATCTTTGCGCCACCAAGCCCGAGTATTTCAACCGGTTGTCCACCGCCTCGGTCCATACGCTTGAGCTGCAGGGCGGACCAATGAATGCCGAGGAAGTTGCCGCCTTCGAGGCCAACCCGAACCTGAAAGAGATCATTCAGGTGCGCTATCTGGACGAGGCGGGCAAGCGCGCGGATATGGAAACGCCGGATTTTGCCCATTTCGCACCAATGGTGCAGCGCATGGTCGACAGGCATTTGGGGACGCCATGAGCGCGCCGGAATACATCTTTGAGGCCAGTACGAAACCCTCGCTGCCCTGGCACGAGGTGCCGCTGATCCGCGCCACGGACGAGTCGGTCAAGGGTTATGGCTGTCTGGTCGATGACCCCGAAGGGTTCGAGATCGAAATCACCCGCTGGCCGCAACAGGGCTGGCGGCCCATCGACAAAGGCACCGGCGACGAAGGTGGTTGGGTCGAAGGCACCTTTCGTGGCGAGTGGAAGGGCGATGTCCTTTATGGCGAGAACGAAGCGGTCAACGGCCACTACGTTCTCGGTTGGTCGACAGATCCGCAGCAGGCCCAGACCGACCGGCAAACCGCGCCGCGCGATCAGGTACTGCTGTGGCACATGAACTATCACCCGGATGGCGGGCAGATGTTCTGGCCGCTGGACAACAAGCCGTTCATCATCCCCGCCGCCCTACCCGGCGATAACCTGACGCCCGAGAAAGTGGTAGCGTTCTGGTGCGACGGCTCGCGGGGTCTCTATATCCATCCCGGCATCTGGCACGAGGGGATTTTCCCCGTCGAGGACAACCAGCGTTTTCTTGATAGGCAAGGCCGGGTGCATGCGCGGGTAAGTGCGGACATCGGCAAAGAATTCGGTGTTTACCTTGCCTGCCCGCTGCGCGCAGAGAAGATCAGGGAATCTTGATCTGAAACGCGCCAGCCTGGCTTGGCGCGTTTTCAGAATCCCTTAACGTTCACGCCAAACATCTGTGATACTCTCGATAAACGCATTAGTGCGCACGGGAGACATCACATGGGATGGAACAGACGTAGAGTGGTCCAACTTGGAACAGCAGCGACAGTCGGAACGATGCTGCCACGGCTGGCAATCGGGGCAGCCGATCAGAATGACGCGTTTGAACAGGAATTCGCCGATATTTTGAACCGTCTGAAAGCGGCCTTTGCCGAGTTTGGATTTACAGAAGCCAAGCCGCATTCAATTGCGACTGGAATTGATGACTACAATGGCGGCCTACGGCACGATTTCGATCAGGCCGCCCTGCCCTCGAATGCCTTTGTGATTCAGCCTCTGGCGAGGGTGGGCGATGTCGATGAAAAATCCCGCGCGGATGTCCTGCCCCTGTTCCACGAGGTCGGTTGCCACCCCGCCGGCGATGCCAACGGTCAGACAACAACCCGCCTGATGCTGCGCCTTCTGACCGAAGTGTTTGGCCTCGACCCGTCGCGAATCGCCTTTGTCAGCGTGCCGCAATCAGAGGAAATGCGCCCGGTCCTGGATGAGATGGGTTTGCCGTTTGCCGAAAAGGTCCTGCTGCGCGATGAGGCAGAAGCACTGGCCGCCCGCGATGCCTCGGGGTTCTTCTTTCCCGACCCATTTGGCGATGACTATATCGTGACCATGGGTGTCTATTACCGCGTCGGCGACGTGGATGAGCCTGCGCCGACAGCCTACCCTCCACCCCCAGACTGGACCGAGATCGGAGAAATCGTGATTGGCGGCGAGGCTGCGCCCCTTGGGATTTCCATCGGAGCCGAACGTCTCACCTATGCTCTGACAGGCCAGTATCCGACTTGGGATCAGCGGTTGGGAGTTTTGTTTTCGAATGCGGAACAGGAGGGCGCGGAGCCGCCCGGTCTGGCGGCGTTCCGGTGACGGGGCTTACAGCCCCAGCACATCCACCATGTCATACTGGCCGGGCGCCTTGCCCTGCCCCCACAGCGCCGCCTTCAGCGCGCCACGGGCAAAAATGGCGCGGTCAGAGGCCAGATGGCGCAGGACAATACGCTCTCCGGGCGCGGCGAACAGCACGTCATGTTCGCCGACGATGTCGCCGCCGCGAATGGCGTGGAACCCGATGTCACCCCGCTTTCGCGCGCCGGTGATGCCATCGCGGCCCCGGTCCGAGACATCCGTCAGATTGACGCCCCGCCCTTCGGCGGCGGCTTCACCGAGCATCAGGGCCGTGCCCGAAGGCGCGTCGACCTTGTGTTGGTGATGGCCTTCGATGATCTCGATGTCGAAATCCTCGTCCAGTGCAGCCGCGACCTTTTTGGTCAGTTGTACCAGCAGGTTGACGCCAAGGCTCATGTTCCCGGCCCGCACGATGACGGCGTGACGCGCAGCTGGCTCTAAAGCCGCGATCTGCTCATCCGTCATGCCGGTGGTGCCGATCACATGCACACAACGCGCCTGCGCAGCCAGCGCGGCAAATTCCAGCGTTGCCTCGGGCGCTGTGAAATCAATCACGGCCTGCGCCTGCGCGAAGGCCTCCAGCGGATCATCGGTTACGGACACGCCCAACGCCTGACCGCCCATCGCTTCGCCGACGTCCTGTCCGATCCAGTCGTGACCTGCACGCTCGACCACGCCGACCAGACGTGCGTGATCGCTGTCCGTCACGGTCTTGATCAGCATCTGCCCCATGCGGCCCGAAGCCCCTGTGATGACGATCCCCGGAATATGGGTCATTGCGCTGGTCCTTTTGTTGAAGTCGGCTCAAAGCCTCCTACCCCGTTCGCGCCCGCTTGGCAAAGCCTCGCTTTGGGCTTAGATCGGGGGAATGGCAAAGAACAAATTCCACGATGGCCCCGGCCCGTCCCAACGACAGCTACGCGTCGGCGAACTGATCCGCCGCACCCTGTCCGAAGTTCTGGCGCGCGGCGATGTCCACGACCCCGACCTGAACCGCATGTCGATCACCGTGGGTGAGGTGCGCACCTCGCCCGATCTTAAGATCGCCACCGCCTATGTGCTGCCCTTGGGCGGTAAGGGGCAGGAGGACGTGATCGAATTGCTGGCCCGCAACAAAGGTGAGCTGCGGCGCATGGTCGGCAAGAAGGTGGGCCTGAAATTCTCGCCCGATCTGCGGTTCCGTCTGGATGACACGTTTGACCGTCTCGACGACACCCGTCGCATGTTCGATCAGGACGCGGTGCGCCGCGATCTCGACGAGTGATCCGCACGCTGGCCACGCTGGGCGCGGCCCTTTGGGCGGCGCAAGCCTCTGCGGTCACCTGTGAAAAGCTGACCCATGAGGATAAGCGGTACACCATCTGCGAGGTGGATGCCGCCAACGAAGACCTGCGCCTGTTTCTGAATGATGAAAACGGCGACCTGTTGGGCCATTTTTCCTCGGTGAACGAGGCGCTTGAACCCAATGGCCTGCGACTGGCTTTTGCGATGAACGCAGGTATGTATCACGACGACCGTTCACCCGTTGGCCACTATTTGGAAGAGGGCGAAGAGGTCATGCGCGTGATTCCCAATGCCGGGCCGGGCAATTTCGGTCTGCTGCCGAACGGCGTGTTCTGCATCCGCGACGGCCGCGCAGACGTGTTCGAAACGCTGGACTACGTCGATCAGGCACCCGAGTGCCGCTTTGCCAGCCAATCCGGTCCGATGCTGGTGATCGATGGCGAGCTGCACCCACGTTTCCTGCCCGATTCGACCTCGCGCTATGTGCGCAACGGGGTCGGCACCAGCGACGATGGTTCGCGCGCCGTGTTCGCAATCTCGGAAGACTACGTCACCTTCCATGAATTCGGCAGCCTGTTCCGCGATGTTGTCGGCACCCCGAACGCGCTGTTTTTCGACGGCAATATTTCCCGCATGTACGACCGCGCCAGCAACCGCTCCGATGTCGGGTTTTCGCTGGGTCCGATCGTGGGCGTGGTGCAGGATATTCCCTGACGGCCTTCCACCCTTCATGCTAAATTGACAGCGCCCGACCGATCCGCTAGGTCGCGCGCCTCGGCAAAACTCAAGGTGCAAGATGGGACGCAAACGCAAGGGTCGTGACATTTCCGGCTGGCTGGTGGTGGACAAGCCTGCGGGCATGACCTCGACCGCCGTGGTCAACAAGGTGCGTTGGGCGATGGACGCGAAAAAGGCGGGTCATGCGGGTACGCTGGACCCCGAAGCGACCGGCGTTCTGGCCGTGGCCTTGGGCGAGGCAACCAAGACCGTTCCCTATATCACAGACGCGTTGAAAGCTTACATATTCACCGTGCGTCTGGGTCAGGCCACCAACACCGACGATGCCGAAGGCGAAGTGATTGCCGAAAGCACCGCGCGCCCCTCAGATGACGAGATCAAACAGGCGCTGAGCCCGTTTTTGGGTGAGATCATGCAGGTCCCGCCTAAGTTTTCGGCCGTGAAAATCGATGGCCAGCGCGCATACAAGCTGGCGCGCGACGGTGAGGATGTGGAACTGTCCGCGCGCGCCCTGTGGGTCGAAGAGCTGATACTGGTCGACCGCCCCGACGAAGACCACGTTGTGCTGGAAATGACCTGCGGCAAGGGCGGTTATGTCCGCTCAATCGCCCGCGATCTGGGTGAAGCGCTGGGATGCCACGGCCACGTCAAAGAACTCCGCCGCATCTGGTCCGGACCCTTCGAGGCCGAGGACGGGTTGAGCATCGAACAGATTGACGACATGGCCAAAACCACAGCGCTGGACGATTATCTGCACCCGTTGGAAACCGGCCTGTCGGACCTGCCCGAGTTGAAATGCACCCCCGAGGGCGCCACCCGCTTGCGCAACGGCAATCCGGGCATGGTGCTGGCCTCAGACGTGGAATACGGCGATGAGGCTTGGGCTTCGCTGGATGGAAAGGCCGTGGCCGTGGGCGTCTACAAATCCGGCGAATTGCACCCCAGCCGAGTATTTGTTGCCTGAACTATTTTCTTTTGCCTTTGGTTTCGTCCTGAGACAAAACCGAGGCGGCTAGAGATTTAATCTCTTTCTTAGTGGGAGTTTTCTTCCCGGAAAGTACCTTTGAGGCCAAGGACGAGACTTTGTTCCCAGACTGTTTTTTGCTCTCAGTCTTCTTCTTTTTGCCGTCAGTATTCTTTTTGGCGGGTTGCTTTTTCGGTGGCATTTCAATCTCCTATCGAATCAATACAAACACGCTGGCACAAAACGAGAACACAATCCATATGTTGTGGTATCAAATTAACGCAACGGAAAATCAAGTATGATCACCCGTTCCCATACCAAGGGCGACGCGCCCTCAACCGCCGTATATTCCGATTGCGAGAAGTATCGCTATAGTCTGACCCGTATCTGGGACCCGGAGGGTCGCAAGGCGCTGTTCGTGATGCTGAATCCGTCCACCGCGACCGAGGTGCAAAACGACCCGACAGTGGAACGCTGCGAACGACGTGCGCGGGCGCTGGGGTTTGGCGCGTTTCAGGTGACTAACATCTTTGCCTGGCGCGACACCGATCCGCGCAAAATGCGGGCCGCCACGGACCCCGTCGGTCCAGAGAATGACACAGCCATTCTGGACGGCGTTGATTGGGCCGATCAGATTATTGCTGCCTGGGGCACGCACGGCGCACATCTCGAGCGTGGCCCGGCCGTCGAAAGTTTGCTTCGCGGCACCGGACAGCCCCTGTTTCATCTGGGGTTGACCAAGGGGGGGCATCCGAAACACCCGCTCTACATTGCCTACACTCAGCAACCCGAAGCGTGGTGACAAAGGGTTAACCACAAGATCAGCTTGGCTTTGACCAACCGGTTGAACCCATGAGATATTTCATCCTCGGAGCAGTGCTTCACGGAGGGTTCCCATGTTTCTGATCGGTTTGCTGAGCCTGGCCGCCGTAGGCGGTGCAGCCTACGCGATGAGCGATGTTTTCGTTACCGAGGACGAGCCCCAGGATATCGACATCTCGGATGAAAATGTCGACGAGATATCTGAAGGGAACTTTCTGGAGATCGGCGAAAACGTCGAAGAACCCGCCGCACCCGAGCACAGTACGGAAACCGGAGAGCCGGAGCCTTCAACCGGAACCATCATTTCCGAATTCGAGGGCGATCTGGTCATTGCCGGAAGTGACACCGCCGATGACCTGACCGGTCAGGATGGCGACGATCAGATCAATGGATATGGCGGCGATGATAAAATCGACGGCGGCGAAGGCAACGACGTGCTGCACGGGGATGACGGCATGGATACGCTGTCCGGCGGGCAAGGCGACGATATTCTCCACGGCGAGGATGGCGATGACCTGCTGGCCGGGGATGAAGGCGACGATGCTCTCTATGGGCATTCCGGTGAGGATCATCTGGACGGAGGCGTGGGCGATGATGAACTCTACGGCGGTCAGGACAACGACAAGCTGACGGGCGGCGATGGGAATGACGCATTGCAAGGCGGGTTTGGCGATGACGCGCTGGACGGCGGCGCAGGCGAGGACGCGCTGTTTGGCGGCGATGGGGATGACACCCTGACGGGCGACGACGGTGAGGGTGAAAACGCGACGGATTTTCTGAACGGGGGTGCCGGGAATGATACGATCCTTGCGGACAGCGCCGACATCGTGACCGGAGGTGAAGGCGAGGATGAGATCGTCCTGTCTCCCGATGCGGATGACGAGGCCGTCACCGTGATGGATTTCCAACCGGGGCAGGACAAGCTGTTCATATCATGGGATGGTCAGGAAGACCCTGATATTCAGATTGAGACCGACATTGATAACGATGACCTGACCCATGTGCTGATCGACGGGCAGAACGTGGCCCAGTTGCTGGGGGCTGAGGGAATGACTCCGGACGATATTCAACTGATCACAGGGGCAGAACTGGCGCAGCTTAGCACCTTGGGCTGAAGAGGCAGAATCCCTTTGCCATTTCCCGAAAATCCGCATATACGCGCGCATCCGCATCGGAATCGGTGCGGTTTTCTCCATGGGCCTGTGCTGGACGACATCCCGGCCTGCGCCATTCACTCTAACCTTTCAAAGGAGACCCCGATGTCGATTACTGCCGCTGAAAAAGCACGCGTCATGAAAGAATTCGCAACCAAGGACGGCGACACTGGTTCGCCTGAAGTCCAGGTTGCAATCCTGACCTCGCGCATCACCACCCTGACCGAGCACTTCAAGACCCACAAGAAAGACAACCACGGTCGTCGCGGCCTGCTGAAGATGGTTGCCCAGCGTCGTAAGCTGCTGGACTACCTGAAGGGCAAAGAAGAAGCACGCTACCAGGACCTGATCAAAAAGCTGGGCATCCGCCGCTAAGCGCCATTTGGCGTTTTGGACGGGTTTTGAGACCCGCTTTGCAGATTTATACGCCCGCCGCTTTGGTGGGCGTTTTTTTAGCCCTCAAGAAACCCCACAATCAGATGGTCGAACGGGCACAGGCCGGCTTTTTCTACCGTTACTGAACCGACGTGCCCTAAACGGCAGGAATGGCGATAAAACTACCATTTTTACTGACTGCGGAGAAAGACGGAATTTAGCCCAAACCAACGTTGCTTCATTGTGCTGATTTGACAATTTCGGGAGGATTTGACGTCACAATGTTAATAGTGTGGTCAAGTGTATTGATCTGATAGTGTGTCAAATCGCCGGGAAATTCTGACGCCGCCCAAGTACTTCGTTCTACAAAATCTAAAAAGAACGACTTCGAAAGGATTCGAAGCCAATCACCGACGGAATCTTCTTGATCGCTATGTTGAACAAACATTTCTTCGGTCACTGAATAAGCGATAAAATCATAAAATCTCAACCTCACCGCATCGCTTTCAGGTTTGATTTCAAGGGGGTATACGTCATCAATTCCACCCGTACTTTCGGGCTGAGTACTCCGCAAAGCGACAGCAATTTCCACAACCAATTGACGTTGGTTTATCGGTTGAATCTGCTTGGTTAGCCAGTTTCCACCGTTGTTAGCCCAAACAACAATTGGATGCTCAATGGTATTCCAAAGGTCAGTCATAAATTTCTCAATCAATGCGACTACAACTTGGCCCACTCTATCTTGGATTCTCTGAGTTGAAACATGCAACGTCAGCTTTGTCCGCTAAGCCGACCTAATTCGGGTACCTGGTGAATGTCCGTATAGCATCGTCCGCGACATGCCAAATGAGCGAAAGCTTCGGTCGTGTTAGAATACCGGCAAGGGTTCAAGGCCGCATTCATCAACACAATATGAAACGCCCGCCTTCGACGGGCGTTTCGTATTTTTAACATCCTACCTACATCTTCGACCGTTCCGATTTCAGCGCCAGCCACAGGCAGTAGCACATAATCAGAACCACCAGCGTGAAGGGGATGCCGGTTGACACCGCCGCTCCTTGCAGCGCGGACAGGCCGCCACCCAACAACAGCGCAATGGCCACGAGGCCCTCGAGCGTGCACCAGAACACGCGTTGCACGACCGGCGCATCCATCTTGCCGCCTGCGGTAATCGTGTCGATCACCAGCGAGCCTGAATCTGACGAAGTGACAAAAAACACCACGATCAGGATCAGCGCGATGGGCGCCACGATGCCATAAAGCGGCAACTCTTTCAGGAAGCCGAACAGAGCACCCTCGGGGGCGTAACTCTCGATTACCGTGGCGCGAACGCCTTCTGCCCCGCCCGCGTTCAGCATATCGATGGCGGCGCCGCCAAAGGTCGACATCCACAAGGCGCAGACCGCCGTGGGCGCCAGCAGAGCGCAGATGACGAATTCACGCACCGTGCGACCCTTGGAGATGCGGGCAATGAACATGCCGACAAACGGCGACCACGCGATCCACCACGCCCAGTAAAAGGTTGTCCAGCCGTGGAAGTAACTGGTGTCTTCACGCCCGAACGGGTTTGACAATGCCGGCAGGTGCAGCACGTAATCCGTCATCACGTTGAAATACCGCGCGATGGCGGTACCGATCCCGGTTACAACGATGACAAAAATGAACAGGCCCACGGCCATGACCATGTTGATCTCACTCAGCCGTTTAACGCCCGCATCCATGCCCATCAGGACCGAACCCAGCGCAATCATGGTGATGCCAATGATCAGCAGAACAACGACCGTCGGGCTGGGTTCGATGCCGAAGACCTCATTCAACCCGGCGGCTACCTGCTGTGCGCCCAATCCCAGTGAGGTTGTCAGGCCGAACAGCGTCGCAAACACCGCCAGTGTATCGATGATATGGCCCCACCAGCCCCAGACACGCTCTCCCAAAATTGGGTAGAACGCCGATCGCAGGGTCAGAGGCAAGCCAAGGTTATAGCTGAAGATCGCAAGAGCAAGACCGACAGCGGCGTAGACCGCCCAGCCCTCAAGGCCCCAATGATGAATAGTGCCGACGATGCCGGCATATTCATTGCCCGGTACTGCGATATCAATGCCCAGCGGGACTGCGTTACCCTCTTCGGCAAAGTTGTAATAGACCGGTTCCATCACTCCAAAAAACAGCAGCCCGATGCCGATACCGGCGGCGAACATCATCGCAATCCACCCGGCATAGGAATAGTCGGGCTTGGCGTCCTTGCCGCCGATTCGCACCTTGCCCACTGGCAAAACAATCAACACAAGGCAGAACAGGGTGATCGCATCGACCGAAAGCACTAAAAACCAGTCAAATGTGCTGGTCAGCCAGGGCCTGAGCCAACCGAATAGCGCCGCTGCCCCTTCCTGATTTGCAAGTGCGATCAGAACGAACGCAAAGATAAGGATACTCGAGATCAGAAAAACCGGGTTGTGGATATCCAGGCCGAACGGCCGGACGTTATCCTGACCGAGTTCGTATTCTGTTTCGAAATCATAGATCCGTGGATCCGGATCCAACATCTTTTTCGATTGAGACATTCGACTTCCTCTGTTTGCTTTGTGCAAACGCCAAGGCATTCAGTCGGCTGACGGGCATGAGTGTTCTGTTCCCCCTTGGCGTAATCCCGTCTTTTCGACCGCGGGTGAAGTTACGACAGGCTACACTAACATCATAATTTCACAAACTTATTCAATTAACAGAATACATTTTAGAGGCAAAGTTAATGGAATTCCGATGCCCCTGCGAAAATTCATGGCAGGAAAGTGGATTTCAACTCCGGGGCAGGACTGCTCTCTTTCAATCCATCGCAATCTGATGTATGGGCGCAGCATCTGAGACGTTGTGCCCTGACCCCGGCACTCGAACGGAAGATAAAATGGGGTCGGCGGCAATGGGGCCGCCATGCAAAACGGGAGACCCGCAGGGGCGGGAGTGCTCCCTTCTAGGATACGCATATGTTTGATGTAACGAAGAAATCGATGCAGTGGGGCGAAGAGACGCTGACACTGGAAACCGGCAAGGTTGCCCGTCAGGCTGACGGCAGCGTGATTGCCACGCTGGGTGAAACCAGCGTCATGGCGAACGTGACCTTTGCACGGCAACAAAAGCCCGGTCAGGACTTTTTCCCGCTGACCGTGCACTACCAAGAGAAATACTATGCCGCCGGCAAGGTTCCGGGCGGCTTCTTCAAGCGCGAGGCGCGCCCGACCGAGAAAGAAACGCTGACCGCGCGTCTGATCGACCGTCCGATCCGCCCGCTGTTCGTTGACGGCTTCAAGAACGAAGTTCTGGTGATGTGCACCGTACTGAGCCACGATCTGGTCAATGATCCCGACATCGTTGCGATGATCGCCGCGTCGGCCGCACTGACCATTTCCGGCGCGCCGTTCATGGGCCCGATCGCCGGTGCCCGCGTTGGTTTCGAGGATGGCGAATACGTCCTGAACCCGACCGTCGACGATATGCAAGACCTGCGCCTGAACCCTGAACAGCGTCTGGATCTGGTTGTTGCCGGGACCAAAGACGCCGTGATGATGGTGGAATCGGAAGCGTACGAGCTGTCCGAGGCGGAAATGCTGGGCGCGGTGAATTTTGCGCATGAGCAGATTCAGCCGGTGATCGACCTGATCATCTCGCTGGCTGAAGAAGCCGCGAAAGAGCCGTTCGATTTCCAGGCGCCGGATTACTCGGACCTGTACGCCGCCGTTAAGGCCGCCGGTGAAGAGCAGATGCGCGCCGCCTTCGCAATCACCGACAAGCAGGAGCGTACCGCCGCTGTTGCCGCTGCACGTGAAGCGATCAAGGAAGCGCTGACCGAAGAGCAGCTGGAAGACGGCAACCTCAGTTCGGCAATGAAAAAGCTGGAAGCCGGCATTCTGCGCGGCGACGTCGTCAAAGGCGGCAAGCGGATCGACGGTCGTTCGACCACCGACATCCGTTCCATCGTTGCAGAAACCTCCATGCTGCCCCGTACACACGGTTCCGCCCTATTCACCCGTGGTGAAACACAGGCGCTGGCCGTAACCACGCTGGGCACCGGTGACGACGAACAGTTCATCGACGCCCTGCATGGCAACTTCAAATCGAACTTCCTGCTGCACTACAACTTCCCGCCCTACTCGGTTGGCGAAGTTGGCCGCGTGGGTGGCCCCGGCCGTCGCGAGATCGGCCACGGCAAGCTGGCATGGCGCGCCCTGCAGGCGGTTCTGCCTGCGGCGACCGACTTCCCCTACACGATCCGCATCGTGTCCGAGATCACCGAATCCAACGGCTCCAGCTCGATGGCGTCGGTCTGCGGCGGTTCGCTGTCGATGATGGATGCGGGTGTTCCGCTGAAAGCACCGGTTGCCGGTGTGGCCATGGGTCTGATCCTGGAAGATGACGGCGAATACGCCATCCTGTCGGACATTCTGGGTGACGAAGACCACCTGGGCGACATGGACTTCAAAGTGGCGGGTACCGAAAACGGCATCACCTCGCTGCAGATGGACATCAAGGTTGCGGGCATCACGCCCGAGATCATGGAGAAAGCCCTGGCGCAAGCCAAGGACGGCCGGATGCACATCCTGGGTGAGATGGGCAAAGCCCTGTCTGAGACCAACGAATTCTCGGTCCACGCGCCGCGCATCGAGACCATGAACATCCCCACCGACAAGATCCGTGAAGTGATCGGTTCGGGCGGTAAGGTCATCCGCGAAATCGTGGAAACCTCGGGTGCCAAGGTCGACATCAACGACGATGGCGTCATCAAGATCGCCTCGCCGGATGGTGAATCGATCAAGAAGGCCTATGAAATGATCCACTCGATCGTGGCCGAGCCGGAAGAAGGTCAGGTCTACACCGGTAAAGTGGTCAAGATCGTCGACTTCGGCGCCTTCGTGAACTTCTTTGGCAAGCGCGACGGTCTGGTGCACGTGTCCCAGATCGAAAACCGCCGCCTGAACCACCCGTCGGATGTTCTGAAGGAAGGTCAGGAAGTGAAGGTCAAGCTGCTGGGCTTTGATGATCGCGGCAAGGTGCGCCTGTCGATGAAAGTTGTCGATCAGGAAACCGGCGAAGAGATCGTTCCCGAGAAGAAAGAAAAGAAAGAGGAAGGTGCAGAGTAATCTGCCTCCTCATTGACGAACTCAGGCCCCGGCGGAACCACCGGGGCCTTTTTTGTGCTACACTGTCATCAAGGCCGGAGGGAGGGGTGGCGATGTCGGACAATGATCGGATTGAATTCCTGGCGCGGCAGTATTTACGGGCCATCGAAAATGGCGACGTGTCCGAAATGCTGAACCTGTTTGCCGAGGATGCGACGGCAACCTCGCCGATTTCAGGAAAGCAACCGGCGCGGGACTTCTATACCAATGTTATGAAGATCACGAGCGACCGGTCTACCGTTCACAAGAACACCTTTTCCGACACCTCGGGCGCGCTGCAGATGGCGGTGCATTTCGACTACACGCGCACCATCCACGACGGGCACCCCGAAACCATCGAATGCGTGGACCTGTTCGTATTGACCGATGATCAAAGCCGGTTCAAGTCGGTCCGGATCATCTACGACACGGCGCCGGTCCTTGTGGATATTGGCGAGGCCTGAGCGTCAGTGCGCCACGCCTGACGGCCCGTGCTTCATGACATGCCATTGGCCGTAGCTATCATTCAAATCCAATTTGATCGCCGCGTCCGCCTTAGTCGAAGCGCTGCCGATTTCGGCCAACGTGAACTCGATACCGCCGGGAATGTCGATCCGGACACGATGCGGGCCACCGCCATGGGGTGCCTCAATCGGGCGGCCGGTCGAAGTCAGCACATCGCCAATCGTTACGCTGGCCGAGCGCCCCTCCATGTCCATCTCGAAATCAATCGGCACATATAGAGTCTCGTGAACGTTGTCGCACATTGTTCGGAAGACGTGCCAATGGGTCGCCATTTCCTCGGTCTCTTCCCCGTGAAAGACCTTTTCCAAAGCGGCGCGTTGCGCGTCCGAGGCACTTGGGTCGATGATAACCTGCATCTCACCGCCTCCCTCAAATATCGGACCCGGCCAGGCATAGATCAAAGCAGCTTTCGTACCACTTAGATCCGTGTCGCCGAAATACCCCTTTGTTACTTCCAACACTTCAAACCCGCGGCAATGGCCATGGGTCGGCAATTCTTCGAACTGGCAGGGGCATGCATACCCGCAATTGCAGTTCCCAAAAGCATCGCCTTCAATGTACCAATCAGTAAAACCCATCGTCTTCTCCTGTTATGCACAGTCTGAAATCCCGACGTCGTTGGTCGCATGCCTGTAGATTGCTCCCCGGGGACACCCTATCACATTTCGACCGCGTTCAGAACCTGAAGCCAAAGGTGCTCTGATACCAATGAGGCCGCGGCATAAACCTTGGTTTAAAACCAACTGTTTCAACCGAAATCCAATCGCAGCAATCCGGGACCACACCCAGATCGATCGCATCGACGCAACACACGAAAGGAGATGCGAGATGGAAACCTTCAAAATGCTGACACTGACCGGCCTGATCGTAACCGCCCCGGCCCTGGCATTTGCCAATGTGGGACTAGGCGACAAACTGGGAACCAGCGAGGCTGAAATCCGCTCGGCTCTTGAGGCGCAAGGGTACCAGATCGAAGAGATCGAGTTCGAAGACGGCGAGATCGAGGTTGAACTCAGCAAGGATGGCGTGGAAACTGAACTGGTTCTGACCGAGACGGATGGCGTGGTAACCGCCATCGAAATCGAAGAGGACGACGACTGATAGCGTTATCTCAAAGGAGCGCCATGAAGCCTTCGCAGACGTCATTACTCTGGCTCCTTCTGGTGGTGCAGGCTGTCTGCGCCGCCTTTTTCTTGACCGACGCCGCCATGGACTGGACTGGGGGCGAAAGCGCCGGATTCCGCCATCTGCACGGCTTTGAGCTGGTCCTGTCGCTGGCACTGATAGGAGGTCTGGCGGCAACGGTCACACTGATACGCACGCAAAACCGGCGCGTGCACGACATGCAGCGCCAACTGGGCGTAGCGCAGGGCGCTTTTGCGCAGATCATCGAAACCCAGTTCCGTGATTGGCACCTCAGCGACGCCGAGCGTGACGTCGCCATGCTGACGATCAAAGGCCTGCCCATCGCCGAAATCGCCCGGCTCAGGCAGACAAAGGAAGGTACGATCAAGGCACAAAGCGCTGCAATCTATCGCAAAGCGGGTGTCTCGGGGCGGCTTCAACTACTCAGTTTCTTCGTCGAAGAGCTATTGTCCGAGCCCCTTCTGAACAATTCCGAAGCCGGAAAAAGCCAGGTGTGATTAGGCCTGACATTCGGCTTTAACATATTCACTCACACGCCCCCAAAACCCTGTGAAACGAAGTGAAGGCCGCGAACCTTTCCTTCCCCTCTGTCCCGACCACATGTGCGACATACACAATTCGGAACAAAGGACATGGTTATGGCTTCTCGTCTTATTCTCGCCTCGACGGCTCTGACGATCAGCGCATCGGCGCTGGCTGCGCAGAGCCTGACGGACGACATCTACATTCAGGGCTTCGCAGGATACAGCCAGCTGCAGGACAGCGATTTCAGCGGTACCATCAACGGATCGTCGCAATCGGTGGACACCGATTTCGATGGTGGTTTCGGGCTGGGTATTGCAGTCGGCACCGAGATTCCGCGATGGTCAAACGACCAGATCGGCACCCGTATCGAACTGGAGCTGTCCTACCGCGACAATGACGTGGATGGCGTGAACTTCTCGGGCAACGGGCCCGGCGCCGAGGGCAACGTGTCGGGCGATGTGACGCAGACTTCGCTGTTTGCGAATGTTCTGGTCGATTTCAAGCAGGCCGGTGCTTTCACCCCCTATGTCGGGTTGGGTCTGGGCGCCACGTATTCGGATCTGAATTTCGCTTATGGTCCGGGCGTGGCGCTGGATGACAGCGATACGACCTTTGCGGCGCAGCTCATCGCCGGTGTCGCCTATGAGATCGACTCGAACACGTCCCTGACGCTGGACACCCGCTATTCCCGCGCCTTCGACGTCTCGTCCGAGCGTCTTGCCCCCAACGGCGCCTCTACCGGTACGGTCGAAGATGATATCGACGCGTTCAGCGTCAATATTGGCCTGCGCTACGGCTTCTGATTGCAAGAGGGGGACGTGTTTCTCTTCGGTTACTCTTCCCCCGCATGTTCCCGTGTTCTATGCACGGGAACATGCGATCCTTTGTCATCCATATGTCTTCGAGCACAGCACGCAGGCCCAACGCCGAACAACTGTGCGTCGACCTGCCCAACGCCGAGCTGTTCGAGGCCGTGAACGGCCGTGATCCGGACCAGATTGCGGGTATTCAACTGCATCCCGGCAACCTGCACCGGCCACACTACCCCTTTGCCCTGCGCCCCGCCGAAATCGGCGTATTCGAAAGCCACCGCCGGATCTGGCGCAAACTGGTCGAGGAAGAGATTGATCTGGCCATCATTACCGAGGACGACCTGCGCGTCGATCCAGCCCGCATGGCCGAAGCGCTGGACCTGCTTGCCCCGATCGCAACGCCGGATCACCACATCCGAATCCCCGTCAAACAACGCGAAGTGCCCGCGCAAACGCTGGCGGAACGCAATGGGCTGCGCCTGATCCTGCCCAAGGTGATCGGCCTGCAATGCATCTGCCAGATAGTAGGGCGACGGGCCGCCAATCGCCTGCTGGCGGCAACCAACCAGATCGATCGCCCGGTGGATACATTCCTGCAGATGCATTGGCTGACCCACCAGCCCATTCATGCTCTGCAAGGCACTGGAAATCAGGAAGTCGCCGGCGAAATCGGTGGTTCGACCATCCAGGCCAAACCGCCGCTGACCGACAAATTGACCCGCGAGTTCAAACGCGCCGCCTACCGGGCGAAGCTCCACCTGCACCCACAACGTCCGCCTACTTCATCAGGCTGAAAAACCGTCGGGTGAAATCGCGCAGGTGGCGCAAAGGGGGGCAAACACCCCCCCCTGGCACGGGCGCCTCTTAGGACGGCGCCTTGGTCTTACGCAGATAGGGAAAGATCGTCTCGAACTCGCCGAACTTCTCCTTCGCTTCTTCGTCGGACACTGCGGGCGGGATGATCACGTCTTCACCCGGCACCCAGTTCGCAGGTGTCGCCACGCCCTTGGCAGTCATCTGCAGCCCGTCCAATGCGCGCAGGATCTCGGCAAAGTTCCGGCCCACGGTCATCGGATAGGTCATCGACAGCTTCAGTTGCTTGTCCGGGCCGATGATAAAGACCGAACGCACCGTGGCGCTGTCAGCCGGAGTGCGACCATCGGGCAAATAAGCCTCGGCAGGCAGCATGTCGAACGCCTTGGACACGGCAAGACCGTCGTCCGCGATGATCGGAAAGCCGGGGCTGACGTTGCCATAAGCCTCGATATCCTTCTTCCACTTCTTGTGGTCCTCAACACCGTCAACCGACACACCCAGTACCTTGGTGTTGCGGGCGGCCCATTCGTCGTTCAGCTGCGCAACAGCCGAAAACTCGGTGGTGCAGACAGGGGTGAAATCCTTGGGGTGAGAAAACAGAATAGCCCAGCTGTCGCCGATCCAGTCGTGGAACTGAATGGTACCCTGATCCGTTTCCGCAGTGAAATTCGGGACAGTATCGTTAATGCGCAAACCCATGATGCACCTCCTTTTTCAATGAAAAAACCGACTCGGTTGCGCTCAAGGTAAACACTTTGCGCCATTGTTAAAGAACCCGAAGCCTAAGGCGGGCATAAATCTTCCTTTGGGTCGGCAAAATAATTTGATCAAATTTTTCCTTGCGGCGCATTAAGCCCGATGCCAGAGTGTCGCCAAACCCCGGTTTCGGGCATTATGGTCGGGAGGACACGCCATGATCGAAAAACGCGATTTCTACATTAACGGCCAGTGGGTTGCCCCGTCGGCGGCCCATGACTTCACGGTTATCAATCCGTCGACCGAGAAGCCCTGCGCAGTAATTTCATTGGGCTCACAGGCGGATACGGATGCCGCGGTTGCGGCCGCAAAGGCCGCTTTGCCCGGCTGGATGGCGACCCCGGTGGAAGAACGCATAGCGTTGGTGGAAAGGCTGGTCGATATCTACAAGACCCGCAGTGAAGACCTGGCGCAGGCCATGTCGCTGGAAATGGGCGCGCCACTGGATCTGTCCCGTACCTCGCAGGCGGGCGCCGGAGCCTATCATCTGAAGAATTTCATCCGCGCTGCCAAAGCGTTCCAGTTCGAGCGTCCGCTGGGCGATCACGCCCCTAATGATCGGATCATTCATGAAGCCGTGGGCGTCGCCGCCCTGATCACGCCATGGAACTGGCCGATGAACCAGGTCACGCTCAAGGTGGGCGCGGCGGCGATTGCAGGTTGCACCATGGTTCTGAAACCCTCGGAGCAAAGCCCGCTGAACGCGATGATCTTTGCTGAGATGATGGATGAGGCAGGGTTCCCCGCTGGCGTATTCAACCTCGTGAACGGCGATGGTGTGGGCGTGGGCTCTCAGCTGTCGGCGCATCCGGATGTGGATATGGTCAGCTTTACCGGATCGACACGTGCGGGCACCGCGATTTCCAAAAGTGCGGCCGAGACCCTGAAGAAAGTACATCTGGAACTGGGCGGCAAGGGTGCAAACGTTATTTTTGCCGATGCTGATGAAAAAGCCGTCAAACGCGGTGTACTGCACATGATGCAGAACACAGGGCAAAGCTGTAACGCCCCCAGCCGTATGCTGGTCCAGCGCCCGGTCTACGATCAGGCCGTTGAGACCGCCGCCGAAGTCGCCGGAAACATGGCCGTCTCCAACGCCATGGAAGAAGGACGTCACATCGGCCCCGTGGTGAACGAAGTGCAGTGGAGCAAGATTCAGGATATGATCCAGAAGGGAATTGATGAGGGCGCCCGACTGGTGGCAGGCGGTACCGGTCGGCCCGAGGGTCTGAATAAAGGGTATTACGTACGCCCAACGGTCTTTGCCGATGCAAACAATCAGATGACCATCGCGCGCGAGGAAATATTTGGCCCGGTCCTGACCATTATACCTTTCGATACCGAGGAAGAGGCCATCGAAATCGCCAATGACACGCCCTACGGCCTCACCAACTATGTCCAGACACAGGACGGAGACCGCGCGAACCGCATGGCCCGCGCGCTGCGCTCGGGCATGGTCGAGATGAACGGCCAGTCGCGCAGCGCGGGCTCACCCTTTGGCGGCATGAAACAGTCCGGAAACGGGCGCGAAGGCGGCGTCTGGGGTATCGAGGATTTTCTGGAGGTCAAGGCTGTCGGCGGCTGGGCGGCTGAGTAATCCTGCCATCAGATCAAGTATTAAGGGCGAGGCATAACGGGTGCCTCGCCTATTTCTTAAGCAGGCCGCACGACAAGCTGCGGCTCTCCGTCCGAGGTCTCTCGGGGGGACCGGCCATCCCAGCCGATTTCGCCGGTGACGCGTTGCCGAAAGGCCGAAAAGCTGTCGAAGCGCACGACATCCACCGGTCTGTCGAAATGAAGCGTCACTCTGCGGTGCGTGCCGTCCCCCAGCAGGGTCAGGCCGCGAATTCCCGCTGTGAACGGCTGACCCAGATACCGGCCCTCGACCCGATCCCCGACACGCAGGTGCATACGGTTCCCTGACATCGCGCACAGCGTGTTCCAATCCCGGGCGCCGTGCTGATGGGCCAGAAGTTCCAATGCTTCGCTATGTGAAAGTTGCACACCGGAACTGCGCAGTTTCTCTCGCAGCCGTTTTGCCTGCGCTTTCAACTCCTCAACCGGAGCGATGTTCTGTGACATTGTCATGTTTTGCCTCGTTTCCCTGAACGGGCGCGAAATCAGGACGGGGTTCGCATTACCATCCGCGCGCCGGAAAAGGGCAACAGATGTTCTGTCACCGGGTTTCACCAAAGCCAAGCGGCCGCGAACGGCAGGGAACCCGAACCTGCAGCGGTTTTCGCAGCCTCGAAGGGGTCTGTCAATCAGGCATCCGCCTGCGCCGCCTCATACGCCAGCATGGCGCGCTTGACCGGCAGTCCCCAATGATAGCCTCCCAGACCACCGGACTTTCGCAACGCCCGATGGCAGGGGATCAGCCAACTGACCGGGTTGCGCCCCACGGCCGTCCCCACTGCGCGCACGGCCTGCGGCGAGCCCACCCGCTGCGCGATTTCGGAATAGGTCGTGACCTGGCCCGAAGGAATATGCATCAGCGCCTCCCAAACTTTGATCTGCAAGGGCGAACCGATCAGATACAAAGGCGTCGGCTCCAACCGGTCGCTGGCAGCGCCAAAAGCGCTGAGCACCCAGGGGCGCAGGCGCATCGGGTCCTCGACGAAATCCGCCTGCGGCCAGCGCGACAACATGTCTTCCATCGCCTCTTCCTCACCGGTTTCTGCACCGAAAGCCATTCCACAGATACCCTTGTCGGTGCCCATAACCAGCGCAGGGCCAAAGGGGCTTTCGAACCAGCCCCAATAGATCGTCAGACCACGCCCTTTGCGGGCGTATTCGCCAGGGCTCATAGATTCCCATTTCAAGAAAAGGTCGTGCAGTCGCCCACTGCCGGACAACCCCACATTGTGGGCGGTTTCGAGCGTCGTGAAACGCTCTCGCAGCAGCGCCTTGGCGTGGCCCAGTGTCAGGTATTGCTGATAGCGCTTGGGTGACACGCCGGTCCAGCGCGAGAAAAGGCGCTGGAAATGGGCGGGGCTCATGTCCATCTGACGCGCCATTTCTTCCAGGCTGAGGGTCTCTCCGCCCTGATCGATCAACTCGATCGCGCGCCGCATGACGTTGTAGTGATAGCCGCTTTCCGGAGTTTGGACGTTCATGGTCTCACCTCATTATCTTGGGTAAAATATAGCGACGGGGCCACGCCCCCGCGACCCGGAACTTGCGCATTGGCTTTGGGCTTGTGTCATGGGCCGTCGGGCGGCATTAAGACCCGGATGGCAAAGCAACTTGATTATCACACGATCCGCGAGATCTTTACCCGCTTCCACGAGGCCGACCCTGAACCCAAGGGTGAGCTGGAGCATGTGAACGTCTATACTCTGGTCGTCGCGGTGGCGCTGTCGGCGCAGGCCACCGATGCGGGGGTCAACAAGGCCACGCGCGCGCTGTTCAAGATCGCCGATACGCCGCAAAAGATGCTGGATCTGGGCGAGGACGGTCTGATTGAACACATCAAGACCATCGGGTTGTTCCGCCAGAAGGCCAAAAATGTCATCAAGCTCAGCCGTATTCTGGTCGACGACTACGGCGGCGAGGTACCCAACTCCCGCGCCGCGCTGCAATCGCTGCCGGGTGTGGGGCGCAAAACGGCGAATGTCGTGCTGAACATGTGGTGGCATTACCCCGCGCAGGCGGTTGATACGCATATCTTTCGGGTCGGCAACCGCTCGGGTATCTGCCCCGGCAAACACGTCGATGCGGTCGAGCGCGCCATCGAGGACAACATCCCAACAGACTTCCAGCTTCATGCGCATCATTGGCTGATCCTGCATGGCCGTTACCATTGCAAAGCGCGTAAGCCTTTATGCGGAACCTGTATCATCCGCGATCTCTGTCAATTCGAGGACAAGAACCTATGAAAACCTACCAGCTTGTCGGCATCGGAAACGCCGTTGTGGACGTGATTTCCCAGGCCGATGACAGTTTCCTAGAACTGATGGGCATCGAAAAGGGCATCATGCAACTAATCGAACGCGATCGGGGTGAGGTGTTGTATGCCGCGATGGAAGGACGGGTGCAGACACCGGGCGGCTCGGTCGCCAATACAATTGCCGGGGCTGGTGCGCTGGGGCTGGACGCCGCGTTCATCGGACGGGTGCATGACGACGCTTTGGGGCGGTTCTACGCGGATGCGATGAACGAGGACGGTGTCGATTTCGTCAATCCTCCGGTTCCGGGCGGGGAACTGCCAACCTCACGATCGATGATCTTTGTCTCGCCCGATGGCGAGCGGTCGATGAACACATATCTGGGCATTTCGTCTGAACTGTCCTCGGCCGATGTATCCAGCGACGTGGCGGGCAACAGCCAGATCATGTTCCTCGAGGGCTATCTGTTCGACAAGGAAAAGGGCAAGGCGGCATTCCTAGAGGCCGCGCGCAACTGCCACAAGGGTGGCGGCAAGGCCGGTATCGCCATTTCCGATCCGTTCTGTGTGGAACGTCACCGGGTCGATTTCCTGCTGCTGATCGAGAACGAGCTGGATTTCGTGATCGGCAACGAGGCTGAGATCAAGTCGCTGTTCGAAACCGACGATTTGGAAGACGCGCTGGCAAAGACCGCCGAGATTTGCCCTCTGGTCGTGTGCACCCGCTCGGGCGATGGTGTGACCGTTCTGAACGGCGAACAGCGCATCGATGTTCCGGTGGAAAAGGTGGTGCCGGTGGACGCCACCGGCGCAGGCGACCAGTTCGCTGCCGGGTTCCTCTACGGCATGGCCACGGGTCGTGACTATGAAACCTGTGCCCGCATCGGCAATGTCTGCGCCCGCGAAGTGATCAGCCACATCGGCCCGCGTCCCGAGGCGAATATGCTGGAGCTGCTGCGCGCCGAGGGCCTGCTGTAAGCGCCTCTAGAACCCGGCGGTGGCGTCATTCAACGCCCAATCGTATTTATACGCCCTGACGCGCGGTGCTTTTTGCAGCCGCGCGCGCAGGTCCGGATTTGCCGCCGTTTCGATATAGGCCAGCACGGCCTTTTCATTCGGACCGAAATCCTCGCGGAACCAGATGTAGATCTTCGACAGGATCGGTCCACCACGATCATCGAACCGCACCCCGCGCGGGTCGTTGATGTAGGCATGTTCAGCGGCGGTGAAGTCGCGCTCCAGCGTTTCGGCCTGCCAGGCGCGGGCCATCAGGTTTGGACAGCCCACTGCGGCGCAGTTCAGGGCATAGTGGATACGGGGTTCGTTGAATGTCGGTCGGATGATGCGGTGTTCGATATCGTTCAGCGTCAGTGTCTCGCCCGCCACCTGAACCAAGGGCCTGTCCCACGGACCAAAGGACAGCGGACCGTCTGTAATATCGCGGATCGAAGCAACCGGATAGTTCTCAAGGATCACATCCACTGTCACTGCGTTGTACAGGTTGATCCAATAGGCCAATTGCTGCTCGCGGGTCAGGCGCGCCGGGTCAACGGCCTGCAGATCGGTCAGATACCCATCCAGCCGCGCCCGGTCGGCAGGTGTAACCTGCGCATAGGCCACCCGGTTCACGCCCTGCGCATCCGGCGCGACATAACGGGACAGGAAGATGCTCCAATCCTCATGATCGACCCGTTCCCCCGGAGGCGGAGCAGCACGCGTCAGGTCTGTTCCCGGCAAGGGCGCGGCGGCAGGTAAAGCCAGACGTTCCACGCTGGCGCAAGCCGCCAGCAGGGGCGGCAGGAGGAGGACGAGAACCTTCCTCATGACGCGTTCTTCCGGTTCTGCCTCTCGGCCCGCAGCTGACCCTTGAGCCGTTTGAGAGGAGCTTGCAAAGGGTCGCTCAGGTCCGGCAGATCGGGACTGTCGGACAAGCAGGGTATGGCGGCATTCCACCAGCTTGGGCCAATCGGACCTTCAAGGCGGTCGGGGCTGGCCAGATGCAGGTCCCTCCGCGCGTTATGAGCGCACATGGACAAAGGGCCATTCGCCGTAGCCACCATGAAGACGCAAGAGGCGCACCGATCCTCTTCCAACGCATCGGCGGCCATGAAGTTATGAATGAACACAGCCTGCCGTCGCACCGGCCCGCGTAGCAGTCCCGAGCGCAAACGCAGGGCGCATCCCAGCAGATGCAGCCCGGCCCGCATCGCCAGCCGCGGATTGCGCAGAATCATACGCCGCACGCTGTCGCGAATGCCGAGGTGACCGTCCGTTGACCGATCCACCCGTTCCAGCGCGGCAATTACTCTATGCACCAGGCGCCGGTCCGACAGGAGTGACACGGCCCGTCCTCCGGCGGTGACGACGCTGGTATAGCGATTACACTTCGAATGCCCCACCGCGGCCGTGCCGAAATGCAGCGGCGTTTCATATCCTTCTTCAAGCGCCTGGGCGACACTGTCCTGCGTGATCGCATCGGGTCGCTCGCGCAGGACGCCGCGCCCGGTATCGGCCTGCATCTGAAAGGAAACAAAGGCGACCTCGGGGCGGTCGCGCAGAAACCGCGCCAGGGCCGATAGTTCGTCGAAATTGCCGCCAAAAACAGTCGTATTGAACAGGACTCGCAACCCCAACCCGCGCGTCCGCCGGATACAGCTGCAGCGCACGGTGTTCAGTTCGGCCTCGCTGTCAAAACCCTTGCGTTCCTGCGTCATGTCGACATGAAAGGCCACATCGTCCAACCCGGCGGCAGCCAGCCGTGCCAGAAATGCCCGGCTGGCGCGAATACCATTGGTCATCAGACAGGACCGCATACCAAGGCGGCGAATCTCACGGCAAAGCGCCTCAAGATCCGCGACTTTTCGCAGGGTCGGATCGCCGCCCGTCAGCTGCACCGAAACACCGGGACCATAATGGCTGTGGATCGAGGCGAGACGTGCAAATAGGACCGAAAGCGGCGGGTCATAGGTCATCTCGGCCCGATCCGAGAGGTAACAGAGCGTGCAATCCAGGTTGCAGCGCTGGGTGACCTCAAGCGCGACGCAGGCGATGGGATAGAACCGCCCTGCCGTCTGGCCCGCGCCGTATTCGCCGCAACCTTGCAATCCCTCCTGTAGCGGTCGGCGACGGTCGGCACCGTTGAACTTGCGCCCGGCTGGAGAGATGAAGGAAAGGTTGTGCGCGGTGTCATTCATGGGCACCAAGCTAGAGGTGCGCGGTACACCAAACCACGCCCCCTCACGGCAAGTTGTGGCCGGGTGATCCGCGTGACAAAGCGTCAAATTTTCGCCTCAAAACGAAACTAGGAAAATCGGATTGGACTTGAGGGTTAAGAAGAGATGACACGCTGCACGGCTATTCTGGTAGACGGTGACAATATTAGCTCCACTTATGCAAATGAGATTTATACGGCCGCACAAATCTTCGGGCGTGTCGACATCGCAAGGGTCTATATGAACGCGCAGCAAAACTCACCCTGGCATGATGCGAGCAGCTTTCACCTGATACATAGCGGAACTGGCAAAAACGCCACCGACCTTCTGCTGGCCATTGAGGCAACCGAGCTGGCATTTCGCCAGAATATCGAGACCATGGTCATCGCCAGTTCGGACGGAGATTTCGTGCACCTGCATCGACTTTTGCGTGAGCACGGTGTGGTGACTGTTGGAATGGGCGAGGCCAAAACCCCTGGAAACATTCGAAGCTCGTGTTCGCAGTTTACTGAGCTGGGTTCAAACTTGGATCGCAAACAGACAAACGGGGCAAGTAAACTCTACTCTGAATTGGATTTGAAAATCCGCAGCGTCATTGCCGAGGGCAGTACCAGTGGCAAAGGCATTCGCATTGCTGACCTCAATCCATCCATGCGTCGGAAGCACGGCGTCAAGATCAGCTCATATCCTGAAAAAAGCTGGCGCAAGTATTTGGAGGCACGCAAGGGCCTCTATGAGCTTGAGCCGAAGGGGCCGGATGCTCATGTCCGGTTCAAGCCAAACGGGTTTATGTCCTGATCCTTGTTGTTACGACAGATAGTCCGCAAAAGCGGCAACCACCTGCTCATAGACTTCGCGCTTGAAGGGGACAATCTCTTCGATCAGACGATCGGGCTCCTGCCATTTCCAGCGGGTGAATTCCGGGTGTTCGGTCTGTATGTCGATCTGGTCGTCGCGCCCGGTAAATCGCAGCAGGAACCATTTCTGCACTTGCCCACGATAGCGGCCGTGCCAGATTTTGGGCACGATGTCATAGGGCAGATCGTAGGTCAGCCAACCGTCAGTTTCGGCCACCACCTCGACCAGATCGGCTGTGACACCAGTTTCTTCCCACAACTCGCGCAGGGCCGCGTCGCGGGGGTTTTCGCCCATGTCTACACCGCCCTGAGGCATCTGCCAGGCGTCTTTGTGGCGGTCATTGCGCTGACCGACGAAAATCTTGCGCTGAGAGTTCATCAACATCAACCCGACGCAGGGGCGATAGGGCAGTTTGGCGATTTCTTCGGGGGACATGCGCGGCCTCATGAAAGTGCTATGACATGTCTGTATCAAGCGCCACTGCGCCCGCAAAGGGGGTGACGTTAGGTTTCGCGTGACAATGTTGACGCGAACGTCAATCTGTCCGGCAAATTCGGAAGGGAGAGTTCGCCATGACCGCGTACCCAATCATGCTGGCCCCGCTGGATCTGGGCTTTACCACGCTGAAGAACCGCGTGCTGATGGGGTCGATGCATACAGGGCTTGAGGAAACCGGCGACTGGGACAGGGTTGCCGAATTCTATGCTGACCGGGCGCGCGGAGGTGTGTCGCTGATGGTGACAGGCGGGATCGGGCCGAATCTGGAAGGCTCGGTATTGCCTGGCGCGGCGATGATGACCACGGACAAAGATGTCGCCAACCATTCCATCGTGACCGAGCGGGTACATGAAGCGGGTGGCAAGATCGCCATGCAGATCCTGCATGCGGGCCGTTATGCTTATGGTCCGAAATGCGTGGCCCCCAGCCCGGTGAAATCACCCATTTCTCCATTCCCGCCAACCGAGCTGGATGAAGAGGGCATCGAGAAACAGATCAGCGATATCGTCAACGCCGCCGTTTTGGCGCAGAAGGCGGGCTATGATGGAGTCGAGATCATGGGGTCCGAGGGGTATTTCCTCAACCAATTCCTTGTGGCCCATACCAACAAGCGCTCCGACCGTTGGGGCGGAACCTACGAAAACCGGATGCGTCTGCCGATTGAGGTGGTGCGCCGCACGCGTGAAGCCGTTGGCACCGAATTCATCATCATCTATCGCCTGTCGATGATCGACCTTATCCCCAACGGCTCGACCCATGATGAAGTGGTCCAGTTGGCGCAGGAGGTCGAAATGGCCGGGGCTACGATCCTCAATACCGGCATCGGCTGGCACGAGGCGCGGATTCCGACCATCGCCACCAGCGTACCGCGCGCGGCCTTCGCGTGGGTGACCAAGAAGCTGATGGGCAAGGTGTCGATCCCGGTGATCACCTCGAACCGGATCAACACACCTGAGGTCGCCGAAGAGGTCCTGTCGACCGGCTGCGCCGATATGGTTTCGCTGGCACGGCCGATGCTGGCTGATGCGGATTTCGTAAACAAGGCGGTTGCAGGGGACGCTGCGAAAATCGCGCCCTGTATCGCCTGCAACCAAGCCTGTCTGGATCATACGTTCAACGGTAAGCTGACCACTTGCCTGATCAACCCGCGGGCCTGCAATGAGACCGAACTGGTAGTCACAAAGGCCGAAACACCGAAATCCGTGGCCATCGTTGGTGCCGGTCCTGCGGGACTGTCAACGGCAATGACCGCCGCCCAGCGCGGCCATGACGTCACCCTTTTCGACCGCGCCTATGAGATTGGCGGACAGCTGAACATGGCCAAACAGGTACCGGGCAAAGAGGAGTTCTGGGGGCTGGTCGACTGGTACAGGACGATGATATCCGATCTGGGTATCGCGGTGGGGCTGGGCCGCGAGGTTGGCGCAGACGATCTGACCGGTTTTGACGAGGTGGTCATCGCCACTGGCGTCACCCCGCGCGATCCGCAAATTCCGGGGCAGGATCGGGACAATGTCCTCAGTTATATCGACGTGCTGCGCCACAAGGCCGAGGTCGGCCAGTCGGTGGCCGTGATCGGCGCGGGCGGTATCGGGTTCGACGTGTCCGAGTTTCTGGTCGAGGAAGGCCACAGCCCGACCACCGATTTGCCCACCTGGATGAAGGAATGGGGCGTGACCGACCCGGCTAAACACCGTTCGGGCCTGGCACCGGAAGGGCCTCAGCCCGAAGCACCCAAACGTCAGGTCACGCTGCTGCAACGCAAGAAACAGGCGCATGGCAAGGGGCTGGGCAAGACCACTGGCTGGATTCACCGCGCGACTCTGAAGATGAAGGACGTCAATTTCGTGGGAGGCGTGAATTATGAGCGCATCGACGACGAAGGCCTGCACATCAGCTTTGGCGAAGAGCGCGCCGACCCGACCGTGATCGCGGCGGATACGATCGTCTTGTGTTCCGGGCAGGTTTCAGAACGCAGCCTTGCGGACGCGCTCATTGATCGAGGCATTACTCCGCATGTAATCGGTGGGGCGGACGTGGCCGCCGAACTGGACGCAAAGCGGGCAATCAATCAGGGCACACGTCTGGCGACAGCGCTCTGAGTCTTCGGGCTCAGAACTGAATTCACTCAGACAGGGCTAGTTTGACGCCCAGCGCCCCAAAAGCCGTCGCAAAACACCTTTTAATCCAGGCCATCACAGATGGCTTGCGAATGACATAGTCACGCGCCAGCGCGGCACAGGTGCCATACCCGATAAAAACTACAAAGGTCATGGCCATGAACGCCAAGGCGAGCTTGAGGAGTTCCACCCCCGTATGTGCCACGTCCGAAGGTACAAACTGCGGCAAGAAGGCCAGAAAAAACAGGGACAGTTTGGGATTCAGAACATTGATCAACGTCCCGGTCACCGCAATATTGACATAACCTGTCGCGGTTTTCCCCGTGTTGATCTCCATGGCTCCATCCTCTTTGACAATCCCCCAGGCCATGTAGAACAAGTAGAGCACGCCAAGATACTTGATGATCTGAAACGCCAGCGCGCTGGTATGCAAAAGGGCAGCAAGACCGATAACGCTAGCAAGAGCAGCCGGAACGATACCAATAGTGCACCCGGCTGCTGCAGCAAGACTGGCGCGAAATCCGCGCCCCAGCCCGACGGCCAGCGTGTAAAGAACGCCGGTGCCCGGCAATAGTACGACAATCAATGACGTCAGGAAAAACTCTAGTGACATGCGCCCCCCTGTGTTTGGAGGCAGAATTTCCGACACTAATAAGAATGTAAACAGCGCGCTGAAGCGCGCCCTCTAAAGTCTTGGCGATTATTGCACCGTAATCGTAATCACCTCCGACACAATAGGCGTCGCATGGGGCACGTGCCCGGCGTCACCCAGCACCAGTTGCAGAGTGTGTTCGCCAGGGGGCAGGTCCAGCGTCACCTCGGTCTGGCCGCCGCCAAAATGCAGGTGGTTGTCGTCCGCGGGCAAGCCATAGGCCAGCTCATCCGCGCCATCCTCGCCCTCACCCAACGGAGGACGGTCGATCAGCAAATGGTGATGTCCGGTGTTTTCCTTCTCGGTGCCGGAGGGGGCGACACCCATCCCGCTGAGCCCAAAGACTACGGTCACGGGTGATTGTACGGTATCCCCATCGGAAAGGTTCACAAAATAGACCTTTGCGTCAGGGTTGGAAGGCGTCTCACCTCCGGCTAGTGCAAGGCTTGCGGAAAGGCACAATGCAGCGATGGTGAATAAGGCTTTCATGATCTCCTCCGTGGTCACAAAATTGCCATTCTCATCATAGCATATCCGTGCCAATGCCCATAAAATCCCTGCTTTACTAGGCTTGTGGCCATCCCGGAAACCACTGTTTCCGCGTTTCCCGACTGCGAACGATCCGATTTAAATCCCTGATATTATCCCATGTATGCCGCGTTCTCGCCCAGATTGACCCCGATAGTGTGACAATGAATAGAAGACCTGGGGAACGAGTATGGATCGACTGACCGAAATGGAAGCTTTCGCCAATGTGGTGGACCAGGGTGGCTTCACCGATGCGGCCAAGAAAATGGGCATTTCCAAATCGGCCGTGTCAAAGCACGTATCGAGCCTTGAGGCCCGGTTAGGCGCCCGGCTGCTGAACCGCACGACACGCCGTGTATCGCCGACCGAGATTGGGCTGGCCTATTATGATCGCGCGCGTCGTGTTCTGAATGACGCAGGCGAGGCGGATGCGCTGGTCACCTCGATGCAATCCGCCCCGTCCGGCCTGCTGCGGATCAGTGTGGCGACGGATTTCGGCGTGAATCACCTGTCTCCGGTTCTGTCCGAATTCCTGTCGGCCTACCCGGACATCACAGTGAACATGGTTCTGAACAATCGTTTTGTGGAACTGATTTCCGAGGGGTTCGACGTAGCAGTGCGTATCGGAGAGTTGGAAGACAGCACATTGCGCGCCCGCAAGCTGACGGAAACCGTCAAACGAATGGTTGCAGCCCCGAGATACATCGAAAAGTTCGGGCGTCCGCAAAAGATCGACGAACTGAACGAACATAAGCTGCTGCATTACTCCAGCCAGTCGTCAGGGAACGTTTGGAAACTGACTGCGCCATCGGGTGAAAAGCGGCAGGTGCGCACTGCCGGGTGGCTGAGCGTGAACGACGGTCAATCTCTGCTGAATGCCGCGATTTCCGGGTTGGGGATCGCATATCTGCCCAGCTATCTCTACGCAGATGCACTGAAATCCGGCGCGGTTGTGGACGCGATGCCATCGTTGCCGGATGAAGTTCAGGGCGTCTATGCGGTGTACCCGCCCGGCCGCTTTACGCAGCCCAAAGTGCGGGCATTTATCGATTTCCTCGTCGAGTCCTTCAACGACAAGGGCCCGATGGACTGGTAGAAACTCCCACGGTGAAACCTCGATGGCCCGCACTGATGTGCGGGTCTTTTTTTACGTGTTGTGGGGCGGGATCAGAATCGTTCGACCCATGGACGAAGGGTCAGTTCGTCGCTCCAGGCCGAGCGGTCCTGGTGGATCAGATGCATGTATTCTCGGGCGATGGCATTCGGATCCAGCATACTGTCGGGATTGTCCTCAGGTTCGACGCGTTCCGGGCGCGCCGCGTTGCGGATACCGCCATCAATGTTGATCCAGGCGACATGGATACCCTTGGGGTGCAGTTCGCGCGCCATGGATTGCGCCAGACCGCGCTGCGCAAATTTACCCATGGCAAAGGGTGCGGACAGCGGAAATCCTTTGACCCCTGCAGAGGCGCCGGTGAACAGGATAGTGCCGCGCCGGTTGTCCCGCATCTCTTGTGTCAACATCCTGCGGGCGGCGGCCTGGCCCAGCAGGAAAGCCCCGTGGGCGGTGACTTCAACCGCTTTGCGCACGATCTCGGGGTCGAGCTCGGTGATCGGACCCCGTTGCCGGGCCGACGGGTTGTAGCAGGCCACGCGCAGTTCACCCGGGAGGTCCGCGACCAGCGCCGCAACTCCCTGGGCATCGGTCCCGTCCAAATGGTGCAGCGTGGCGCCGGTCTCAGCCGCCAACGATTCCAGATCAGAGACATCGCGCGCCGCCAGATGCAGGCTATAGCCGTCCTGTGCCAGCGTCCTCGCGAATGAGGCCGACAGGCCTGCCCCCGCGCCAATAATCAACGCCTGCGAAGAGTTGTTCCGGTCCGGCATGAGAACTCCTTGGATTTTTGTCCCTTCGTTCTCCTGACCTATATCACTGTGATTAGTTGACCAGCAAAACCGCCTCGACCCGGCGATTCAAGTCGCGACCCTCGGGCGTCGCGTTGGAGGTGAACGGGGCCAGATACCCAATCCCGCGCGCCTCAAGCCGGTCGGCGGCCACCCCGTGCTCTTCGATCAGGCGGGCCCGTACCGCCTGTGCGCGGCCGGTGCTGACAGAAATATTCGCGTCCAGCGTCCCGGTGTCATCCGTATTACCCACAAGCGCCAGACGTTTATCCGGATTGTCCTTCAGGAAACGTGCAATCAACCCCAGCGAGGGAAAAGGACCGTCGCCTAGCGTCATCTCACCCGTTCGGAAATGCAGATCGTCCAGAATGACATGGCCGTCCCGTTCGAGTTCCGCCAACAGGCTTACAGTCTGCTTGACTGGCTCTTCTATAACCAGTGGCGGCGGAACTTCGGCATCCACCGGGGTCACGCGGATCATTTGCACGTAACCGTTTGGCGGATTGCGGCTGACCAACAAACTCAGAACCTCGTTTCCGCGGGTAGCGGACAAAAAGCGATAGTCCTGAATTGCCACATACATATCCGGCGTCGGAACCACCTCGGTCCCAAAGCGGAAATCGAACCCGCCGCAAGCGCGGGCTTCGCATTCGAAAAGAACATCGTAACCCTGCGCGACGATCTGGTCGCGTAACGGTGCCAGCAGTTGCAACGTCGTGCTGGAGCCCGATTGCAACCGCCACGTGATCCTTTCGACCCGCCCTTCGGTCTTGCGCGCGGGTACGATGCCATCGGCGTACGGGCCTGTCGGCAGGTCGTAACTGTCCAGCGGGCTGGCGCGATCACTGAGTTGGCGAGCACCGGCGGGCAGGGTCAGTTCCTGCGCCGCAATCGGCCCGGCCAGCAACAAGAGGATCAGAGAGGCAAATCGGATCATCGGGCCTGCGCGTGATATTCGTCGTTTGGAGCCATCGCGGTCGCGCTGGCGACCCGGTTTGACATGTTGAAAAACCCGGTGACGTTGGCGATGTCCCAGATGTCACGATCGGTAAACCCTACGTTGCGCAGGTACTGGCGGTCGGGCTCTTCGATCTCGGTACTGGCGATGGTCATTTTTGCCGCGAAATCCAGCATCGCGCGCTGGCGGTCATCCAGTGCGGCAACCCGGTAGTTCATCACCAGCTTTTCACCCAACTGGGGATCCCCTGACAATTGCCGGACGGCCGCCCCATGAGCCACCAGGCAATAAAAGCACTTGTTGATCGCCGATACGACGACCGCAATCATCTCGCGCTCCAACTTCGACAGGCCGCTGTCTGAAAGCATCAGATCATTATACATAGTGGTAAACGCGTTCAGTTTGTCGATGTCAAAGGTATAAGCCTTGAGCACATTCGGCACGAAGCCCAGCTTTTCGACACAGATGTCGAAGTATTTCTGCGTCTCGGGCGGCAGCGGGTCCACCATCGGCAGGTCCAGCGCGGTGGGCATGATCTGGTCGTTCACGTCGGGCTCTCTCCTTGGGCAAGCTGACGGTAATGGTATTCGCCGACGATCTCCATCCCGAGCGAATGGTAGAGACCATTTGCCCCTGCATTCGCCTTGGTGCATATCACGCTAAGCGTATGCGCCCTGTTGTCCATTGCCCAGAACGCCGCGGCACGCATGGCCCATTGGCCCACACCCTGACGACGGTGCGCGGGCAGAATTTCCAGCGCATGCACCATCGCAACACCGTCATATATCGCAACGAATCCGGTTCCGGCGGGTTTATCGTCGTTACGCAAAAGCAGGCCTGTTTTCGGGCCTTTTGCCCGGTGCATGACCGCCAGCCGTCGGGGACCGATCCCCCCCTGTGCCCAGATTTCCCTCATGATCGCCAGAGGCTCCCACGTGGGGAATACTGTCACTCGGGGGATCGGGATGCCGGTCAGGTGATCGATTGGGCAGGAATAGACATTGACCGGATCAAGAATCTCATAACCGCGTTCGCTAAGCTGCGCATCCAGAGCCTCGTCCCCCGGTCGCAGACAAAAGATGCGCTTTTGTCCCATCGCCTGCATCGCGGCCTCGGCGGCGTCAATATCGGCCTCTGTCACCGGGTCCAGCGCATTGGCCGCAGATACACGAGATCCACCGCCCTGCCCTTCGCGCAATTGAATTGGCCCCAGACGCTCATACCGGGCGGCAGGCCAGGTACCGTCGACGATGTCGGCCCAGTTGACGCTCACAGATCAAGTTCTTTCGCAAGCCGGGTGGTGGCGGCGTCAATGCGGGACCCGTCGGTGCCGCGCACAACCACATTGGCCCCAAAAACACCGTTGATCTGGAACGGGTAGCAACCGATAGACAGGTCTTCGAATTCTTCGGCCAGCGCGGCCAGGGTGGCAGCAATATCACCTTCGCCCCGGTCCACCCGCAGGGTTTGCGACAGCAGGGGGCTGCCGCCGGTCAGGCCTGGCAGAACGCTGGCGACCATGGCCTGAAAGACCGAAGGCACCCCGGCCATCACATGCACGTTTTCGATGGTAAATCCCGGCGCGGTCGAGACCGGATTGTCGATCAATACCGCCCCGTCGGGAATGCGTGCCATGCGCAGACGGGCTTCGTTCAGCTCCAGACCCGACTTGTCGTAATGTGCCTGCAGCAAGGCGCGCGCATCGTCCCGAATGTCGATATGTGCGCCAAAGGCGTTCGCAATGCAGTCGGCGGTGATGTCGTCATGCGTCGGACCGATTCCGCCGCTGGTGAAAACATGATCATGGCTTTCCGACAGCGCCTTGACCGCCGTACCGATGGCGGAGGCGTCGTCGCTTACGATCCGGACTTCTTTCAGGTCGATACCGTGCTTGGTCAGTTCTCCGGCCAGGTAGTGCATATTCGCATCGCGGGTGCGACCCGAGAGAATCTCATCCCCGATCACCAGCATTGCGGCGGTTGGATTGGCCATGGCGCGCTCTCCCCTTGATCGACCTTTAGGGCAGGTATAGGCCCTGAGACATGCGATTTGAAACCCCCCTTATCCCCGCCCGCCTGATCCGCCGCTACAAACGCTTTCTGGCGGATTGCAGGCTGGAGGACGGACGAGAGGTAACAGCCCATTGCGCCAACCCCGGCTCGATGATGGGGCTGGCCGAACCCGGCGAGAAAATCTGGCTGGAGCCTAATGACGACCCGAAGAAAAAACTGAAATTCGGCTGGAGGCTGGTCGATCACGAAAACAGTCATTTCACCGGGGTCGACACCTCGGTCCCCAACAAAGCGTTGCGCGCGGCATTGGAGGCGGGCGAAATAACCGAACTGGCGGCGTATCAAGCCGTCCGGCCCGAGGTGAAGTACGGTGAAAACAGCCGCATCGACTTTCTGCTGACCCAGCCCGGCCTGCCGGATGCCTATGTCGAGGTCAAAAGCGTGACCCTCTCGCGCCAACCGGGCCTGGCCGAATTCCCCGACAGCGTCACGGCACGCGGCACCAAACATCTGGGTGAGCTGGCGGCGATGGCGGCACAGGGGCACCGGGCGATCATGCTGTATCTGGTGCAGCGCACCGATTGCGAGCTGTTCGCGCTGGCCGCTGATATCGATCCGGCTTATGCGGCGGCTTTTGAACAGGCCAAGGGCGTAGAGCGGTTGGTTTATGGGACGCGGATTTCGCCGGAGGGCGTCTGGGTGAACCCGATCCGTCTGGCTTGAAATCCTCTGCTTCCAGCCCTTTTCAGAGACTGGTTCGATTTCCAGTATTCAACGCCGCAATACCCGGTCAATCGCCTTAAAAGTGCCATACTGCCAGAACACACACGACAAACGAGTTCACCCTATGTGTATGGAGTGGCCTTATAGAACCCGAAAATAATTCAGAGGCACAAATGAAAAAAGTATCCGCGCTTATTATAGCAGCAATCGCCCTGACCGGGTGTTCGGTAGACCCCAAAGCCGCCGCCACCCGTCGCGCCAGCCTGGTTCAGAGCGTATTTCCGAACCCTGCCGATCAGCAGGGGCTGGACCTTGCGTTCCCTCTGGAATCCGGCGGCGTCTACAAAACACTGGAAGTCGGCTTTTTTCCCGATGAGGTTTCCGAACCGGAAGTCAGACGTCGTGTAGCGTCATTCTGTGCCGGGCAGGCCAGCCCAAGACTGACCGGGCAGGCAGCCATCAAGAAGGACTCGGGCATCAGCAACAGAACACAAGGGGATGGATCAGTTCGACCGGTGCACACAATCTTTTATACCTGCGTCTGATCCGATCATATCTGATTTTTTGAAAGACCCCAGCAAATCCGCCGGGGTCTTTTTGGTTTTACAGCAAACTGGTAATACAGTCTTGAAACCTGAAAGGCTGCCAATTCGAATTCGTTTTCTTGAATTTTCCCGGGCCCGGCCCATCTCACAGAGAGCGAAAACAGACGCTGTCCAACACCCTCTGGTACTTTCTGAACAAGCAGCGTAAAAGGAGTGCTGCGCGAAACTTTTGGAGCCTCGCATCGATGAAAGAACATCGTGGCCGTCTGACCAAGGACGGTATCCGCATCTATGAACAGGGTGACTTTGCCGGCATGCACGCCGCAGGCGCATTGGCTGCGCGGATTCTGGATGACGTTGCAGATCATGTCTTTCCCGGTCAAAGCACCGGTGAGATCGACCGCCTGATCACTCAGATGGTCGAGGATGCGGGCGCGACTTCGGCGACAATTGGCTACAAGGGTTATCAGCACGCCAGCTGCATCAGTGTGAATCACGTGGTCTGCCACGGTATCCCCGGCGACAAGCGCCTGAAAGACGGCGATATCCTGAATATCGACGTCACGGTCATCGTCGATGGCTGGTTCGGCGATACTTCGCGCATGTATGTGGCGGGCAAACTGCCGCGCAAGGCCGAGCGCCTGATACAGGTCACTCATGACGCGTTGTTCAAAGGCATCGAGATGGTCAAACCGGGCAACACGTTCGGTGATATCGGCCACGCGATTCAAGCCTATGTCGAAGCGCACCGGATGAGCGTCGTTCGCGATTTCTGCGGCCACGGTCTGGGCCGGGTGTTCCACGCCCCCCCAAACGTTCTGCATTACGGTCGTCCCGGCACCGGGGCCAAGCTGGAAGAAGGTATGTTCTTTACCATTGAGCCGATGGTCAATCTGGGGCGCCCCGAGACCAAGACACTGGCTGATGACTGGACAGCCGTAACCCGCGACAAGTCACTGTCGGCACAATTCGAACACTCGGTGGGTGTAACGGCTGATGGGGTCGAGATCTTTACCATGTCGCCGGGCAACAAGTTCCATCCGACTTATTCGTCCTGATCGGCGGCCTGCTCTCGCAGGAGTTTCAGAAGAAGTGTCTCTTGTCCCCAGGGCGTAATCGCGTCGTGGATGAAGACAGGTGCGCGCAGGAGTTTGCGTTCCGGCCCGGTGGCGGCGCCGGCATCCTGTGAGACAGTCCAGATCGGAGGGGTCAGAACACGATCCATGACCCGGGTTTTAACACGTTCGGATCAAATCCCCAAAAGCGCGGGGACCTCGGCCATGTCAACAAAGACCTCAGCCCCGAGATCGGCCAGTTTCTCGCCTTGTCCGTGTGGCGCATAGGCCAGACAGCGCATTCCCGCACGCATTGCAGCGGTCACGCCGTTCTGGCTGTCTTCGATGACGACGGGCGCAGTTGCTCTGAACCTGTCAGCGGCCGCCCGGAACATCGCCGGGTCGGGTTTGGCCGTTCCCAGTTCATGGGCTGAGTACATCACGTCGCTGAACCGATCCCACAGCCCGTTCTGACCCAATGTGATTCTCATTTTGTCCGGGCTGCCGTTCGATGCGACACAGAAGGGAATGCCCCTGGCGTCCAACGTGGTCAGCAATTCCGGAATACCCCGGACCAAATCCACGCCCTGTTTCAAACGGCGATAGGTTTCTGCATAGACCTGATTGACCCAGTCATCGGGCAGATTTGCACCCAGCGCGCGCGCCTTGTCGCGAACCCCGGTCATGGTGCCCCCAAGGAAGAACCCAACGCTGTCTTCCAACGTCAGATTCAGCCCGTACCGCCCAAGGTTGTCGACCAGCACCTGATTGGACAAAGGCTCGCTGTCGACCAGAACGCCGTCGCAATCGAAAATGACAAGATCGTGCATTTGCACCTCCGCCCGTTTGGGGCCCGGTCTGGCCGAGACGTGAACCGCATGCAAATCAGCGGTCTGCGTTAACCCACCCGCTGGGCCTCAACCTGAAACATTCCGCCACATCAGAGAGATATGCGTATCCCCGTATTTCCGGACGTCCTGCAGGGTGAACGCCTCGGGCGCTTGCATCGGGGCGTTTTCTTCCCAGACCAGCAACGCGTCCTCGGCCACCCAACCGCCTGTGATCGCAGATGCCAGGGCCTTTTGCCCCAGTTGTTTTCCGTAGGGCGGGTCCAGAAATATCAGATCGCAGGCAGCGCCCGGATTGTCGCCCAACCGGGTCGCGTCCCTGCGGATCAAAGTGGTTTGGTCGCCGCTGCGGGTCAGGTCAATATTCTTGCGAACCAAACCCTGAGCGGCGCGGCCATCATCGACAAAGGTCACATGCGACGCCCCGCGCGACAGCGCTTCGAGCCCCAGCGCACCGGTGCCGGCAAACAGGTCCAGCACACGCAGGCCATCAAAATCGATCTGATGGGTCAGTACATTGAACAGACTCTCCCGCACCCGATCCGTGGTGGGGCGCAGCTGCGCACCTGCGTCGCCTTTCCCGACCGGGGCCAAAGCACGGCCCCGGAACTTGCCTGCAATGATCCTCACGCTTTGAGCAGTGGTTTCAGATCGGCTTCGGGGTCGGCGATAACCGCCGGGTCTGCTGTCTTGCCCATTTCGATCAGGCGCTTGCCGACCATATAGGCGCGCGGGTCGTTCATGGCGTCCACGGCAATCAGCCGGTCGCCGTTGTAATACCAGAAGGATACCGTCTGCCCCTCGCCTTGCCGCGTTACGACCCGGTCATAGCCGGTGTTCAGGCCCGCAATCTGCAGTTTGACGTCGTACTGGTCTGACCAGAACCATGGGGTTGCCACATAATCCTTGGCTGCGCCCAGCATGTTCTGGGCCACGACTTCGGCCTGATCGATGGCGTTTGGCACGCTTTCCAGACGGATGCGGTCGCCTTTGTGCGGGAAGGATGCACAATCTCCCGCCGCCCAAATCGAGGGATCGGACGTACGGCCGTAGGCGTCTGTCTTGATACCGTTGTCCAGCTCCAGCCCCGCCATCTCGGCCAGTTGCGTTGTCGGGGCGATGCCCACGCCGACAACAATGAAATCGACCTCAAGCTCGGTGCCGTCGGTCAGCACGGCTCCGGTCACCTTCCCGTTTTCCCCCAGCAGACGGTCAAGCCCAACGCCTTCGCGGATGTCGGCACCGTATTCGCTGTGCAAGGTGCGGAAGTAGTCGCTGGTCTCACGCGCAGCGACACGTTGCAGGATACGATCGGCCATCTCGACCAGGGTCACCTTGACCCCGCGCTTTGCGCAGACCGCTGCCGCTTCTAGCCCGATATAGCCGCCGCCCACGATCAGGGCGCGGGCGCCCTCGGTCACATAAGGTCCCATGTCGTCCACATGGGCCAGATCGCGCACCACGTGCACGCCCTCCAGATCACCGCCAATTGCTGCCGGCAGGCGGCGCGGGTCCGATCCTGTGGTCAGGGCCAGTTCATCATAGGTGATGACCTCATCCCCAATAGTTACAGTCTTCGCCTGCGGGTCGATGGCGGTCACACGCTGGCCCAGACGCAGGGTGATGTTGTTTTCGGTATAAAAGCTCTCGGGCCGCAGGAACAGGCGTTCGAGCTCCATCTCGCCCAGCAGGTAAGCCTTGGACAAAGGCGGGCGCTGATAAGGCAGATGCGGCTCGGCCCCGATCAGGGTGATGTCCCCTTCAAATCCGTCCTTGCGTAGCCTGGCGACAAGCGACGACCCCGCCTGCCCGGCTCCGATCACGACAATATGGCTCATGTTCCTCCCACCCTGTCGAATTCCCGTGGTTAACTTCATCCGCCAACCTATATTGCGACAAAGACTGACTCTGCAAATCCTATCGACAGGAACACAAGAATGATTTCAATAGGTGACACGCTGCCCGACGCCACATTGATCCGGATGGGGCAGGAGGGCCCCGAGGAGATCCGGGTTTCAGAAAAGACAAAAGGACGCAAAGTCGTCATTTTCGCTGTTCCGGGCGCATTTACCGGCACCTGCTCGTCCGAGCATGTGCCAAGTTATGTCCGAACCAAGGATCAGTTTGACGCCAAAGGCGTCGACGAGATCATCTGCTTGGCGGTCAACGACCCGTTCGTGATGAGCGCCTGGGGCGAATCCACCAAGGCCACGGCTGCGGGTCCGACCATGTTGTCCGATGCGGCGTCGAAATTCACCAAAGCCATCGGCATGGATTTTGATGCTCCGCCCGTCGGGCTGTTCGCGCGGTCGAAACGCTATGCGATGCTGGTCGAGGACGGCAAGGTGACCGCGCTCAATCTGGAAGAAAACCCAGGTACCTGTACGGTTTCGGCGGGCGAGGGTCTGCTGAAATCGATCTGATACTGCGTGGCCCAGGGTCGGCTTGGGCCATTAACTCTATTTAACTTGATGCGATTTCCTGATGGGCCAATACTAACCCCATTCAATCAGGGAGTTCTTTGATGAAACTGAAGGTTATCACGCTATTTCTGGGCGCAGCAGGGGCTTTGGCCGCCTGCGGACCGGCCCCGACCCCTCAGCAACAGGCGGCGCGGCAGCATGAGATCGCCTGCCTCAGCGGTACCCTGGGCGGCGCACTGATCGGTGGTGCAATCGGCAACCAGTTCGGCGGCGGGTCCGGCAAGTCGATCTTAACGGCGGCGGGTGCGGCTGCCGGCGGGATTGAAGGCAACCGGTTCGCATGCTGAGGAGAACTGATATGACACGTGGAATTATTGTCATCGCCGCCATGCTGCTCGCTGGTGCAGCCTCGGCTGAAACTGTCGCGGAGTTGCACGAAAAAGAGCTTCAGGCGATCGACGCGAACAATGACGGCTTTCTATCCAAAGATGAATTCGATGCCTTTTCCGACTATGCTTTTCAGGAAATGGACGAGGACAAGAACGGTACGTTGGGTCTGGACGAAGCCAAACCGTTTCTGGACATCAAGCAGTTCCAGAGTGTTGACCGGAACAACGATAGCTTAATTTCCAGAGCGGAATACGATGCGCAGATGAACGATGATTTCATTTCGGCGGATCAGGATGGCAATGGTCAGCTGGACTAACAACAGGAGCCCGCTATGAACAAATGGACCGGTCTGGCGACGCTGGCAGTGCTGGCTGCCTGCGATGTGCCGCAGGCACCCGTTGTCACCGGACCGGATGGTCTGGCGCGTATCCAGATCAACACCAGCGGGCTGACCTGTTACAATAACCGCTGTCTTGACATTAATCCGGCCGCACGCAGTGTTCGCCAGATCGGCAACCGGACCACGCGCATTCCGGGAAATATTGACGTCAGCGACGGAACAGTGACGCCCGAGGAATTCAGGCAAATGGGTACTGCGGCGTCTCTGGCGGGCGGTGAAGGATCGCAAAGCGACCGGGGTTAAACCAGACTGTCCATTTTACGCGCAAGCTTGGCGTCCAGCGCAGAAAGGCCGCCCACATCATGAGTGGCCAAGGTCACCTCGACCGTGCGGTAGATGTTGGACCATTCGGGATGGTGGTTCCACTTCTCGGCGAACATCGCCACCTGCGCCATCCAGCCGAAAGCATGAACGAAATCCTCGAAAATAAAGGTTTTTGTGATCGCATCCCGGTCTTCGACCATGGTCCAGCCGTTCTTGAACAGCGGGTCCAACAGCGGGCCGCGGGTCTCGGTCGACAGTAGTTCGGTCATTGTTGTTCCTCCGGGTTCGATTTTCTGAACGGTCCGTAATCCGTCAGAATCTCGATCTCTTCTCCCACTGCATGGGCTTCGGCGTCCAGAAAGTTCCTGATCGCGTCTGCAAAGCCGGGGTCGCCGACCCAGTGCAAGCTGTGCGTGCGCGTCGGCAGATAGCCGCGCGCCAGCTTGTGTTCGCCCTGCGCGCCAGCCTCGACACGGGACAAGCCTTCCGCAATGGCAAAATCGATCGCCCTATAGTAGCACAATTCGAAATGAAGGCAGGCGTGATGTTCGACGCAGCCCCAGTACCGGCCATAGAGCGTTTCGCGGCCGATGAAGTTCAACGCACCCGCGATGGGGTACCCGTTCCGCTCTGCCAATACCAACGCCACGTCATCAGACATGGTTTCATGTGCAATATCAAAGAATTGTCGGGTCAGGTAAGGCATGCCCCATTTACGTGATCCGGTATCCTGATAGAATGTCCAGAAGGCGTCCCAGTGTTCGGGCTGCAAATCCGCGCCCGTCAGCGTACGGATCTGACCGCCGAAATCGCAGGCTTGCGCCCGTTCCTTGCGGATATTCTTGCGCTTGCGCGAAGATAGCGCGCCGAGAAACCCGTCAAAACCCGCGTAATCGTCATTGAGCCAGTGAAACTGCTGCGACTGGCGCAGCATCAGACCCATTTGCTCACCCGCCAGCGCCTCATCCTCAGTGCAGAAGGTCGCATGAACAGAAGACACCCGGTTGTCGGCGGCTAGCTGCACCGCGCCCTGCACCAGCGCCGACATGCCGACCGCTTCGTAACCGGGCCGCACCAGAAACCGTCGACCCGTCGCGGGTGTGAACGGCACTGCGATCTGCAGCTTGGGGTAATACCGCCCGCCTGCGTTTTCATAGGCATGCGCCCAATTGTGGTCAAAGATATACTCGCCCTGGCTGTGTGACTTGGCATACATCGGGGCCGCGGCAATCAGCATCCCGTCCAGATAAGTGGTCAGGTATTGCGGCTGCCAGCCGGTGCCGCGCCCAACAGACCCGCTTTCCTCCAGCGCCAGCAGGAACCGGTGAGTGGTAAAAGGATCAAGCGGCCGCCCGCCATCGGCGGCCTCGGGGCAGGCGCAGCTGTCCCATTCGGCCGCAGAAATCTGCGACAGCGAGCCCAGTACCTGAACCTCGATTTGCGCCTGATCCATGTGCCCTCCGCGTCTGACCTTTATCTGTGACGCCGTGGGAAGGGATCAACCCGGATGGGGAGCCAAATACCCTTCGAAGGTCACATTATCCGCAATCTTGCGGGCTTCTGCCTCTTGTTCGGGCGACCGCACTGTCCAGCACAGGATCGGTACGCCGCGTGCTTTCAGTTCGACCACGCGGGGGCGGGTAAGGTCGTGAACCTCATGGCTGATGAAACTGGCACCCACGCGGTCGAAATCCGGAATGTCGCGCAGGTGATCGCACACCTTCCGAGGCAGCAGTTCGACCTTGGGCTGGTAAGAGCCCGTCACGATCCCACGTGGCAAATGCGGGGCCAGCCGGGCCAACTCGGCGACGGAATTGGGGTTGAACGACATCAGCGCCACTGGCCCGTCATACCCCTGCAACGCGCGGACCGCGTCCTGCTCCAGCGGGCCCACGTCCAGGCCCATCGCCCCGTCCTGATCCTTGAACTCGATCAGCAACGGCACCTTGCCCGCGACCATGTCTAACACCTCGTCCAGCGTCGGGATGCCATCATCCGCGTACAGCAACGACGTGGCCTGCGCCTGCGCCGAGGTGACCTGACGGATCGGACCGGACTGCCCGGTCAGACGGGTCATGTCATAGTCGTGAAACACCATGGCCCGGTTGTCCGAGGTCATTTGCAGGTCGATCTCGATCCCATATCCGGCGTCAATCGCGGCACGAATCGCCGCCCGGCCGTTTTCCGGGCGGTTGTCCGAAATGTCGTGTAACGCCCGGTGCGCTATCGGGCGCTGCAGGAACACATCAGGTAATATAGGTGTCATTGAACCTCAAAAATGCCTTCGATTTCAACGGCTACGCCCAGCGGCAGTGCCGCGGCGCTGACGGCGGAACGCGAGTGACGACCGGCATCGCCCAGCGCCTCGACCAGAAAATCCGAAGCCCCGTTGATCACTTGCGGCTGAGCGGTGAAATCGGCTGTCGAATTCACGAAACCGGTCAGCTTGATCACGCGAACCAGCTTTTCGATATCACCATCACAGGCCGCCTTGACCTGCGCCAGCAGGTTGATGGCACAAACTTTCGCTGCCGCGGCACCTGCTTCCACGCCCATGTCATCACCGAGTTTGCCGGTGATCAGATCCTCATCCTTGGATATCTGGCCCGAAACGTAAACGATATTGCCTACACGTACGAAGGGCACGTAATTCGCTGCGGGCGCGGGCGCGTCGGGCAGCGTGACGCCCAGGCTTTCCAGTTTTGCTGCGATGCTCATGAAGTTTCCTCCCAATCTTGAGTCGGGGCGAAGCTAACCGGGAAGCCCGAGTTCGGAAAGTGCGAAAAAACCTTTGAAACGGACCGAAAGGTGGGCGTAACTTTTCTTATTCCGGACTGTTGAACTTGTGTCACTTTACCTCGACCTGTCGGGCGAGTTAAACGCTGGCTGTTTCATTTTGACGGTGAAACATCTATGTGACATCAGATTGCGCCGCGCCAAGCGGCCACAGGTGGTATTGATTGAGTGTTCGGGTGAACGACATCCGAATTTTTGGAGTGGCAAAGACCGTGTTGAGCAGAATCAGCTTTTCGCACCTGATCGTCCTGTCCGTGCTGACAGTCCTCAGCGCCTGCGCAACGCAACCCCAGGACGCGGCCGCGCGGGGTGAGATTTTCGACCCTTATGAGAACGCGAACCGGGGTATCCACAAGTTCAACCTGGGCGTCGACCGGTTCCTGTTCCGTCCGGCCTCGAAAGGCTATGTCAAAATCGTGCCCGACCCGATGGTGACCAGCTTTAACCACTTCGCTGAAAACCTGACGATGCCCGGACAGGCTCTGGATTACTTGCTTCAGGGCAACATCAAACAATCGGGCAACGCGTTGTTGCGGTTCGTGATCAATACGACCGTGGGCGGCGCGGGACTGTCGGACCCGGCCAGTGAATTGAACCTGCCACCAGTTGACACGGATTTCGGCGAAACCCTGCATGTCTGGGGCTTTGGTGAAGGCGCCTATGTCGAGCTGCCCTTCTACGGCCCGTCGACCGCGCGGGATTCGATAGGCGTGATCGTCAATCTGTTTTCCAACCCGATCAATTTCAGCCCGGTGCGCCCTGTCGACAATATCGGTGTTTATGCCGAGGTTGTCCGCCGGATGGGAGATCGTGGCCGGTTCGCGGATACGGTGGATTCGATCCTGTATGAAAGCGCGGATAGTTATGCGCAGGCCCGGACTATTTACCTGCAAAATCGCCGCTTTGAACTGGCACGGGATGACGAGGCTACCTATCTGGGTCTTTATGATGACCCCTATGCCGAAACCGGGACCGACCCTGTCAGGGACCCCTATCTAGACCCTTACGAGGACCCTTATGAGGACCCCTATGCCGAATAACCCCTTAAACCGACGCGATTTTGTCGCCACCGGCCTTGCCGGTCTGGCGCTGTCCGCACTGCCCCTGTCTGCCTTTGCCCAGACCGAAGCCAGCGCCAAGGCCCTGGTCGTCAGCGTCGTTGACGACATCAACCGCGTGATCGCCTCGGGCAAATCCGAAAAAGCCATGATCCGCGATTTCGAGAAGATTTTCGTGCAATACGCCGATGTGCCAATCATGGCGCGCTATGTGCTGGGGGCCGATGGCCGCTCGGCCAGCCCGTCGCAGCTGAAACAGTTCACGCGCGCGTTTCAGGGCTATATCTCCAGCAAATACGGCCGACGCTTCCGTGAATTCATCGGCGGCCAGGTCACTGTTCGCAACGCGCGGAAAATCAAGGCTGGCTACGAGGTGCGCACCTCGGTCAAGCTGCAAGGCACGTCCCCGTTCGAAGTGACGTTTCTTGTCTCGGACAAGTCCGGGAGTGACAAGTTCTTCAACATGTTCATCGAAGGGGTGAATATGCTGCTGACCGAACGAACCGAGATCGGCGCCATGCTGGACGCACGCGGCGGCGACCTGAACCGTCTGATCAAGGATATGAAGCGGATCGGTTGATCCGGTCCACGAGGTTAGAAAAAGCGCCGCGCGAAACCCTCGCGCGGCGCTTTTGCTTAATTCAGACGCTCGCCGGTTTCTTTGGCGAAATATGACACCTTGCTCATGTCAAAGGCGAGGTTCAGCATCTTGCCCGCCTGGGCCGTGGTCTCCGCGTGCAGCCGCGCGGTGACCTGTTTGCCGCCGAGTTCCGAGACCACATAGGTATCTGCACCTGCCGGTTCGACCATATCGACCAAACACGTGGCTTCCTGCACTTCGGCGCCGGCGCGGAAACCGGCCTCGGCGATGTCTTCGGGACGCAGGCCCAGGATCACGTCCTGCGGTAGCGACAGATCGCGGGCGTCGTGCAGCACCAGTGTCTCACCCGTGTCACGCGTGATTGCGATTTGTGTGCCCGACCCGTTCTTTGTCGCCTGCGCCGGGATCAGGTTCATCGCGGGCGAACCCATGAAATCTGCCACAAACAGGTTGGCAGGGTTGTTGTAGATCTCGGCCGGGCTGCCGATCTGTTGCACGATACCGCCTTTGAGAACCACGATCTTGGTGGCCAGCGTCATCGCCTCGATCTGGTCGTGGGTCACGTAAACGATCGAGGCATCCAGTGTCTGATGCAGCTTCTTGATCTCGGTACGCATCTCGACCCGCAGCTTGGCATCAAGGTTTGACAGCGGCTCGTCAAACAGGAACAGCTTGGGGTCGCGCACCAGTGCCCGGCCCATCGCCACCCGCTGACGCTGACCGCCGGACAACTGGCTGGGGCGGCGGTTCAGCAGCGGTTCGATCTGCAGCAGCGCGGCGACCTCTTTCAGCTTGGCCTCCTGCGTGGCCTGATCGACGCCACGCACCTTCATGCCAAAAGTGATGTTCTTGGCCACTGACATGGTCGGGTAAAGGGCGTAGGACTGGAACACCATCGCGATGTCGCGGTCCTTGGGGCTGACATGGGTCATGTCTTTGCCGCCAATTGCCAACGTACCGCCGGTGATCGGCTCCAGCCCTGCAATGCAGTTCAGCAGGGTGGACTTACCGCAGCCCGAGGGGCCGACCAGCACCAGGAAATCCCCAGGCTCGATCGAGATGTTAATGTCTTTGAGAATCTCGGTCGCGCCGTAATTCTTGTAGAGGTTGTTGATGTCGAGGATGGGAGCCATGGGTCTTATCCCTTCACAGAGCCAGCGGTCAGACCGCGGATGAAATATTTACCGGCCACGACATAGACGAGCAGCGTCGGCAGCCCCGCGATGATCGCGGCGGCCATGTCGACGTTGTACTCTTTGACGCCGGTGGTGGAGTTTACGATGTTGTTGAGCGCAACGGTTACAGGCTGTGTTCCCGCCTGGCTGAACGACACGCCGAACAGGAAGTCGTTCCAGATCTGCGTGAACTGCCAGATCACGGTCACCACGATGATCGGCAGCGACAGTGGCAGGAAGATCGACCAGAAAATCCGCAGGAACCCGGCACCGTCGACCCGAGCCGCTTTGGTTAGCTCGGACGGAATGGTGACATAGTAGTTGCGGAAAAACAGCGTAGTGAAGCCCAGCCCGTAGATCACGTGGACAAAGATCAGCCCCGGAATGGTTCCGGCGATGCCCATCATGCCCAGTAGGCGCGCCATTGGCAGCAGGACCACCTGGAACGGGATGAAGCAGCCGAACAGCATCAGCGAGAAGATGATGTTGGCCCCTTTGAACCGCCATTGCGCCACGACATAGCCGTTCAGCGCACCCAGCAGGGTCGAGATGGCGACCGCTGGTACAGCGATCAGGACAGAGTTCCAGAAGTAAGGCCGCAGACCTTCGCATTGGATACCGGTACAGGCGCTGGACCATGCGGTTTTCCAGGCGTCCAGACTAACTTCGCGGGGTAGCGAAATCAGGCTGCCGGTGCGGATCTCCTCGAGGCTTTTCAGGGATGTTGTCAGCATCACAAACAGCGGCATCAGGTAATACAGCGCAAACAGGCCCAGCATCACGTAAAGCAACCAGCGCAAGGCAATCTTGCCGGTGGCGCTTTGGGTACGGGTTTGAGTTTGGGGCATCGACAGATCAGTCATTTTTCGCCCTCAGTTCTGAGTAAAGGTAAGGAACCACGATGGCAAAGACGACCAGCATCATGATCATCGCGGAAGACGCCGCCTGACCGATATCACCGCGCGAAAACGCCATGGCGTACATGTAGGTGGCGGGCAGATCGGTCGCGTAACCCGGACCACCACCAGTCAGGGCGATGACAAGGTCAAAGCTCTTGATCGCAAGGTGGGCTAGCACGATGAAGGCAGAAAGGAAGATCGGGGCCATCGAGGGGATGATGATCGCCGTATAGATGCGCCATGTTGGGATTCCATCGACTTGCGCGGCCTTGATGATCTCACCATCGACCGAGCGCAGACCGGCCAGAAACAGCGCCATCACAAAGCCCGAACTTTGCCAGATCGCGGCAATCACGATGGTGTAGATGGCGTAATCGGGGTTCACCAGCCAGTCGAATTCGAAATTCGGAAAGCCCCAGCCTTGGACCATGGATTCAATGCCCAGACCCGGATTCAGGATCCATTTCCACGCCGTACCGGTCACGATCATCGACAGCGCCATCGGGTACAGATAGATCGTGCGAATGGCCCCTTCGACGCGGATCTTCTGATCCAGCAGGATGGCCAGCAACAGGCCCAGAACCATCGCGATCACGATGAACAGCGCGCCGAAGATATATAGGTTGTTGATTGCCGTATCCCAGCGGGGCGAGTCAAACAGGCGTTCATACTGGATGAAGCCCTTGATCTCGTATTTCGGCAGCAGTTTTGAGCGGGTCAGCGACACCCAAGCAGTCCATCCGATAAAGCCGTAGACAAAGATCAATACAGCGATGAACGAGGGTGCCAGTACCACCTTGGGCAGGTGGTTTTCCAGCCATTCGGACATATTAGCCTCCGGGGAAAGTTGCTCTGCCCCCGCATTATAGGGGCAGAGCGTGTGGGATCAGTAGCTGTTGGCCACTGCGTCCGCCAGTTGCTGCACCGCGTCAGCCGAGGACATATCCGAGTTGAAATGCGCGGTCACAACATCCGTGATCGCACCAGCCTGCGACCCACGCAGTGCCATGCCGTGGGCATAGGAAGGCAGCAGCGAACCACCCGCCGAGGTCGAGCCCATATCTTCGGCCGAGATCTTGGCGCAGATGTCAAACGCATCCAGTGCCACGTCTGTCCGCGCTGGGATCGAGCCCTTGTTCAGGTTGAACACTTCCTGGAAGTTCGGCGCAACGATCAGCTTGGCCAGCAGTTCCTGACCAGCGCGGTTGTCGTCACCCTCCACTTCGAACATGGCAAAGCTGTCGACGTTGTACAGATATCCGTCGCCGGGGGTCGAGGCGCACAGGAAATCTTCGCCGGGGGTCTTGCCAGCGGCCAGGAACTCACCCTTGGCCCAGTCGCCCATGATCTGGAAAGCCGCCTCACCATTCATCACCATGGCGGTGGCAAGGTTCCAGTCGCGGCCCGAAAAGTTCTCGTCCACGTAACCGCGCAGAGTGCGCATCTGGTCAAAGACCTGAACCATGGTGTCGGACGTCAGCGCCTCGGGATCGAGATCAACCAGAGCTTTCTGATAGAACTCAGGCCCACCCAGACCCAGAGCAACCGCTTCGAAAACGGTGGCGTCCTGCCACGCCTGACCGCCATGCGCCAGCGGGATCACGCCCGCGGCCTGCAGCTTTTCAGCCGCGGCGTTGAATTCATCCCAGGTGGTGGGCATTTCGATACCGTTGGCGGCCAGTACGTCGGCATTCGCCCAAATCCAATCGATGCGGTGCACGTTCACGGGTGCAGCGCACCACGTGCCGTCACACTGCATGTGACCAGCGATCGACGCTGGCAGAACATCCGCCCATCCCTCGGCCTCGGCCACATTTGAGATGTCGGCCAGAACACCTTCTTCGTACCACTCCTGAATGGCCGGGCCTTTCAGCTGGACGGCAGTCGGCGCGTTTCCGGCCAGAACACGGGCACGCAGAGCGGTCATCGCGGCGTCGCCACCACCACCGGCAACGGGCATATCTGTCCAGGTACCGCCGTTCGAGGCGAACTCTTCCTGCAGAACCGCGACCGACTTGGCCTCACCGCCCGACGTCCACCAATGCAGCACTTCGGCCTGCGGTTCGGCCAATACCGACGACCCGGCCACAACGGCCAGAGTCGATACGGTGGCAAATGCAAAACGTTTCATTTCCTGTTTCCTCCCTGGAAATTCGAAGACTGCCAAAAAGCAGCGATGCCCTCCATTCTGAGACCAGATCACCATCTGGCAACGCGCAATCCGGGGTAAACCCCGGTTGCGGCCCAATTTTTCACCGCTTTTGTTACAGCGTGTTACGTTGACATTGAATCTGTTTCCGTTCGTTACAATTGACGGCACCAAAAGGGCAGAAACCGTGAGGACAAACAGAGTGAGCATACCGCGGCTGTTGGTGGTGGATGACGATCCCGATATGCGGTCGATGATGACCCAGTTCCTGCACCAGAACGGTTTCATCGCCCTGCCCGCCAGTTCCGAAAGTGAAATCCGCGCGCATCTGACGGCGGGCCGGATCGACCTGATCCTGCTGGACGTGATGCTCGGCGACGAAAACGGCGTCGATATCTGCGCCCGCCTGCGTGCGGAACAGGATGTTCCGATCATTCTGGTCTCGGCCCTGTCTGCCGATCATCAGCGTATGGCAGGCTATGAGGTCGGCGCCGACGATTACATCGCCAAGCCATTCAATCCACAGCTGTTGCTGGCCCGTGTGCGCGCGGTGATGCAGCGCGCCCGACGCACGCCGTCGCTGGCCTATCGCCGTCGCACCAGGACCTTTCGCTTTGACGGCTGGCTCTATGACGGCAAACGGGATGAGGTGCACTCGCCCGAAGGTTATCTGGTGTCCCTGTCGCAACGGGAAACCGCGCTGCTCAAAGTGCTGCTGGCCAATCCGCATATCCCCCTGACCCGCGATGAAATCGCGGCCGCGCTGGATGTCACCGGCAGCAGCGACAAGCCCGAGGCACAAGGGCGCGCCATTGACATGCTGGTCGGGCGGCTGCGCTCCAAGATCGAGACAAACCCGAAAGACCCGCAAATGCTGCGCACCGAACGCGGGGTCGGCTATGTCTTTGCAGCCGAGGTCTCAGTGGAAGAGGGCGCATGACGTCGCGCGCGCCGCGCTTGCGCAGCCTGGGCTGGATCTGGACTTTGACGGCCTTCGCTTCTGGGCTGCTGTCTGCGGGGTTATGGTTTGCGTCGGCCCGCGCGTGGGATGACTTTCTGACCCGCGCCTATGTTGCCGGGTTTGCCGTCTACGAGGAACTGCGGGTCGGCAAAGCTCCACCAGATGGTATGACGATTACTGCTTTACCCCCTGCATCGGCACGGCTGGCCGATGCAGGCCAGTTCCAGCAATTGCCGGGTTTTTCAGACCGCAGCTTCGTCACCAACCTGTCGATCCTGACCGACAGTTCCGCACCGCTGTCCGGGCGCGAACTGACGCTGGCCGTGATGTCCGACCGGCTGGTTTACCCGGTATCCGACATCCTGTCGGGTATCGATCAGACCGGCCCCGAGAAGATGGGCAACCTGACCCGTCTTCTGGCCACATATTGCAGCGAACCGATCCTGATCGCGCGGTATGGGCGCAATGCCTGGCAGCAGGTGGACGGGACCGATATCTGGGGCTGCAACGCCGCCCCTGCTGATCTGCGCCTGCCCGCCGCTCTGGCCGCTATTGTTGCTTTGGCGGTCATTCTTACATCGGTCGGCAATGTCTCGGACAGCTTTGCCCGGTTTTCCAGCGCTCTGCGCGGCCGCAAACGCCGTGGCGGGCCGAACAGCTATGATGCAGATGGTCCAGCCGAATTGCGCGACATCGTATCCGCCGTGAATGACCATCTGGACGCCGAGCGTGCGCAGTTGGAAAAACGCGCTACTGTGCTGTCCGGTGTCAGCCACGATCTGGGTACACCTGCCACACGGGTCCGGCTGCGCGCGGCGCTTATCCCCGATGACGAACTGCGCGAAAAGCTCGAGGCTGATGTGGACCAGATGACGGGTATGATCGAAAGCGTCCTGACATACACGCGGTCCGAACTCAGCGTCGAAGAACCCCGTCAGATATCCCTGACCTCGCTGGTCGAGTCTCTGGTCGCGGATTATCAGGACATGGATCTCCCGGTAACGCTGAAAAAGATTGACCCGGTCGCGGTCGAGGGCGCGCCGTCGGTCTTCATGTCGCGACGGGGGCATGGATCACTGCCGGAAACGCGGCGTATACTGATCATCGGGCGTCCCATTTCGTTAAAGCGGGCATTGACCAACCTGATCGACAACGCGCTGAAATACGGGCGGCACGCCGAGCTGCAGCTGGAAACCGATGCACAGACGGCCACGATCACCGTTGAAGACAAAGGCACCGATCTGTCCGTGTCGGATATCGAAGCCCTCATGGCTCCATTTCAACGCGGCTCTAACACAGGGTCTTCCGACGGGTTCGGTTTGGGCCTGACAATCGCCGCGACCGTTGCCGAGCAGCATGGCGGTTCACTGAATTTCGAGGCCGGGGATCAGGGCCTGCGTGCGCGATTGCAGATAACCCGGCAATAACCCATCAGGTCATGTAGCTGCGCACAAGAGCCCCTGCTATCAAAGACCATCCATCTGCGATGACGAAAAAGGCCAGCTTGAATGGCAGCGATACCGTCGCGGGGGGCACCATCATCATGCCCATCGACATGAGTACCGCCGCAACCACCAGATCGATGATCAGAAACGGCAGGAAAATCAGAAACCCGATTTGAAAGGCCCGCGCAATCTCGGACAGCATGAAGGACGGCATCAGGATCGAAAGTGGCGCATTTGCGGACACGGCGATCGCATCGCCCCCGGGTCGCAGGGCCGCCATGGCGTGAAACGTGTCGGGATCCAACCGAGCCGCCATGAACGCGCGGAACGGTTGCAGCGCGCGCTCCAGCGCCGGTTCCACCTCCATCGTTTCCTCGACCATCGGTCGGATGCCGGTTGTCCAGGCCTCGGTAAAGACAGGCTCCATGATGAAGTAAGTCAGGAACATCGCGAGGCTGACAATCAGCATGTTGGGGGGCGATTGCTGCAATCCGATGCCCTGCCGCAGGATCGCCAGAACCGTGATCAGAAACGGAAAGCAGGTGATCATGATCGCCAGCCCCGGCGCAAGGCTGAGCACGGTGATCAGCAGGATCAATTGTATGGTCCGCGCAGAAATTGACCCGCCTTCGCCTAGTGACAGCGACAATTCCTGCGCCACGGCAAAGGATGGCGTCAGCACCGCAAATACGACGACCAACCAAAGCTGGTAACGCATCAGCCGATCCCGTTCTGCAGGTCCGCGATTTCCGTCAGGCGCACCGCAAGTTGACCTGCCTGATCGCCCTCCATCTCTTCCAGCAAGCCACGGGCGACCAGTTGATCGCCCACATAAAGGTCGACAGGATCTTCAATCCGTTTGTCCAGCGTCAGCACGGCATTCTCGCCCATGTTCAGCAAATCGCGGATCAGCGGGCGTGCCCGACCGACCGAGACTGTGACCTCAATCGGGACAGCTTCGAAGGGGTTGGATTTTTCGGGTTTTAGCGAATTCTGATCACTCATTGCTCACTGCCTCTTTTGCCTCAAATACATATGCATCGAATACCGCTGCGACCGATGCGAGCAGATCGCCGCAATCCACCTCGCGCTGAGACGTGCCGACCTGCAGCCGCGCCTGCCCGACCTCCAGCGAAGGATCTTCGATCACACGGGTAGGTGCGGACAGGTCCTGCGGTAGCAGACATTCCACCTCGCCCGCGCGGCCATTGGGCACAAAAATCTGCATTGGCTGGCCAATCTGTTCGCGCGCCATTTCCGTCAACTGTTCAACCAGCCGCGTGGCAAAGCCACGGTCCAGCGTCTCGGGCAGGACAACTTGCACCAGACTCCGGAACATCGGCTCCAGCGACAGGCCCATGCGGGTGATGGCCTCATGATAAGTAAAGGACATATCCTCGAGCGATTTCCCCAGTTCGGCCGACATCTGGCCCCGGTTTTGTTCCTGCGCCTGAATGGCATCCTCCCAACCGGCGCTATAGCCTTGTTCAAAGGCGGCCAGCCGTTGTTCCTCCAACGCGTCCTCGTCCAACAGGTGCAGCTTGCCGCCCCCGGCCTGCTGGGTGAAATCCTCAAGAAGATGGGCTATCGACATCACACACGCTCCTCGCCTTCTTCCAGCCAGCTGCGCAGGATTTCGACGGTCTCTTCCTGCTTGTCCCCAATCATCGCGCGCAGCCGATCTACCGGATCAGCGCCGGATTGTGCTGCTAGCGCCGGAACGTCGCCGGCAGGTGCCTGCCCCGGCAATGAGGTGAATTGCCCGCCTTCCTCTGTCGCAATCTCTCCGGTCAGATAGGAATCGGGCTCGGGCGCGATACCGGCAGGTAGCAGCGCCGGGGCCAAGGCCGATTTCGTCAGAATTGGACGGATCACGAACAGCCCGAGTACCAGCGAGACAATCGCCAGTACCGCCATCTGGATCAGAGACATCGCATCGAAATGCACCTTCTGCCAGATGGAAGCTGAGGCCAGCGTCCCCTGCGGCTCAACAACCGGCAGGTCCAGCGATTTCAGCGTGATGACATCTCCGCGGTCCGAATCGAACCCCACGGCCGAAGCCACCAGTTCTTTCAGCGCTTCCATCTCTGCCTCGGGCATTGGCACAAAGGCTTCAACCCCGGCGGCATCCACAGAACGAGTCCCGTTCACCAGAACCGCCACCGTCAGACGTTTTATCGCACCGGGGGCCTTGTGCACCTCATGCTCAGTCTCTGAGACTTCGTAATTCACCCGTTCTCGCGTTTGCGTCGCGTTGGAATTCGATTCGTCGCCTCCGGCACCATCGCCGTCGGGCAGGTTTGAGGCGACAGTGACATCGGCGGACTGGTTGCGGGCGCTGTCCGACCGTTCCTCGGTATCGGTGCTGATGGCCACGCGCCCTTTGGGATCAAAGCGGCGTTCGCGGATGGATTCGGTTTTGGTCACCGTATCAACACTGACCTCGACCACCGCGTTCCCGGCCCCAACACGCGCCTCGACCAGCCGCAAAACCCGTTCGCGTAGCTGGCGGGCCTTGTCATCCGCCGTATCCGCGGCAACCGCGGTTTCTTGCGCCCCAATCACCGCCCCATTCGAATCGATCACCGCGACATTTTCAGGTGCCAACCCACTGACCGCTGAAGCAATCAAAAACCGGACCGCTTTGGCCTGATCGGATGTGATCTGCGCGCCTGATGGTACCAGGTAGATCGAGGCCGTCGGTGCCACGCTGCGCTGAAACGGGTTGGTCGACCCGTTGGCGATATGAACGCGCGCCTGGCTGACATGCGGGCTGCCAACGATGGTGCGGGCCAGTTCGCCTTCTTTCGCGCGCCAATAGGCGGCATCGAACATCTGCGACGTGGTGCCAAACCCGCTGAGGGAATCCAGCAGCTCATATCCCCGGTTTCCGTTGGCTGGCAGGCCTTCGCTGGCCAGGGTCATGCGCAGCTCATCCCGCTGCGACCCGGGCACATAGATAGAGCCGCCGCGAATCTCATACGGTACCCCGCGCTGATCCAGTGAACGGACGATATCCCCCGCCGCACCGCTTTCCAGCCCCGCATATAGCAGGGTCATCGAAGGCGCCGTCACCAGACGGGACATCGCAAGGACTCCAAGAAAAACCAGCACGACTGCACCAGCGACGATAATTTGTTTACGCCTGTCCAAACTTGCCCAGACAGTTCCGATCTGCTGCACGCTCACCTCCGACTCGCCGACATTCTGTCCGGCTCATCCCCTGTTTGGACGATTGCCCTTAACAATCGGTTAGTCCCTGCCGGGTTAAGACGTTTGCAGATCGGACAAATGAGGACGTCATGACTGACGCGACTGCAGAACAGGCAGATACCCCGGAAAAACCTGGGAAAAAGCGGGTGATCATCGGAGTGATTCTGGCGTTGGCCGGGGCTGCTGGCGGGTATTTCCTGACCACCTCCGGTTTGTTGCCCTATGGCGGCATGCCCGCGGCAGGCGAAGCCGGAGAGACGGAAAAAGGTAAAGCTGTGAAGGCGCTGCCGCAGGTGGGGTTTGTCGATCTTCCTCCGGTAATTGTTTCCGTGAACGCGGGCAATTCACGTCACCTGAAATTTCATGCCCAGCTGGAAGTGAACACTGGCCACATCACCGATGTGGAAAAGATGAAACCGCGAATCATGGACGTTCTGAACGGGTATCTGCGCGCACTCGAAGTATCTGACCTTGAGGATTCACTGGCCCTTATGCGCATCCGCGGACACCTGCTGCGCCGCATGGAAATCGTCGTCGGAGAAGGCCGCGTGCGCGATGTTCTCGTGATGGAATTCGTTTTGAACTAGGAGGCGAAGTTGGAGCTGATTGCAGATATTTTGCTGGTCGCCGGCGCGCTGGGTGCGGGTCTTTACTGTTTCGTGCTGTCCCGGCGGCTGAAGCGATTCACCGATCTGGAAAAGGGCGTGGGCGGGGCGGTTGCCGTATTGTCGACTCAGGCCGATGAATTGAAGAAATCGCTGGATTCGGCGCGGGACGCTTCGGATCAGTCTGGCGCGGTTTTGAAGGATCTGACTGAACAGGCTGAGACGGTCGCACAGCGTCTGGAGCTGATGATGGCGTCCATGCATGACGTCGTTCCGCAGGAAGACGCCGCTCAGAAAACTACAGAGCCGAAACCAGAGGCGGAAGCTGAGTCCGAACTTTCTGACGGATCTCAGCAGATGCCCACAGCCTTTGAGGAACCTGGCGAGCCTGAAGCAGAGGAAACATCCACCACCACGCAGGCCAAGCGTCCTGGCGGATTGATGTTCTTTCGGCATGACCGCAGTCGCGGCGAGGTCGCGACATGACGGGCAATCCAGCAAAAAATAGACCTAAAGGCGGCGTACTTGCCCTCATTTCCTTGCTGATGATCGGATCTGCCGTGATTCGCATTGGTTTCGAAGCCGGACCTGCGCTGGCAAAAACCGCCGAGCCGTCCCGACCCGATTCCGGTCAGCCTCATGGTGAATTACCCGGAGCGCAGGTGCTGCTGACGGAATTGCTGCGCCGGGAGGAGGCGCTGAAACAACGCGAGGCTGCCGCGATAGACAAAGAAAAGGCGCTTGCCATCGCTGACGAGGCTATCGAGACCCGTCTGGTTGCGCTGCAAGAGGCTGAGGATGCTCTGCGTGCAACCCTCGCCATCGCCGAAAAGGCAGCTGAAAATGATCTGACGCGCCTGACCGACGTCTATCAGAGCATGAAGCCTAAAGACGCCGCGGCCCTGTTCGAAACGATGGACCCGACATTCGCAGCCGGTTTCCTGTCGCGCATGCCCCCGGATGCAGCAGCAGGTGTTCTGGCCGGTCTGAGCCCCGAAGCCGCCTATACGATCAGTGTGATCATGGCCGGGCGCAACGCGTCGGCACCTCAGGAATAACGCCCATGTCTTTCAACCCCGCATTGGAATTTGCTGGAGATCACCCATGATCGGACTTATCGGAATTGTTGTCATTTTCGCCATGGTGTTCGGTGGCTATCTGGCTGCGGGCGGTAAGATGGCCATCATTCTGAAATCGCTTCCTTTTGAGATGATGATGATCGGCGGCGCCGCTGTCGGTGCGTTTCTGATCAGCAACGACATGAGCGCCGTTAAACACACGGCCAAGGACATGGGCAAAGTATTCAAGGGTCCAAAATGGAAGCCAGAGGATTATCGCGATCTGCTGTGCCTGTTGTTTTCGCTGATCCGTATTGCCAAAGCCAACCCGGTTGAGGTTGAACAACATATCGAGGATCCCGAGAATTCGTCGCTGTTCTCGGCCTATCCCAAAATTCAATCCGATAAAGAGGCCGTGGACCTGATTTGCGATACGATGCGGTCGGCGTCGATGAATTACGACGATCCACATCAGGTGGAAGAAGTGCTGGAAAAAAGAATGGAGGCGAATTTCCACCACGCAATGCACTCCAGCCACGCCTTGCAAACTGTTGCCGACGGTCTGCCTGCGCTGGGAATCGTGGCTGCTGTTCTGGGCGTAATCAAAACGATGGGGTCCATAGACCAGCCGCCCGAAGTGCTGGGCAAACTGATCGGCGGCGCTCTGGTCGGTACGTTTCTGGGGGTGTTTCTGGCCTATGGTCTGGTCGGTCCCTTCGCGGGCAAACTGAAGGCCGTGGTCGAAGAAGACAACCATTTCTATCAGTTGATCAAAGAGGTTCTGGTCGCCAATCTGCACAATCACAACGCTGCCATGTGCATTGAGGTCGGACGCCAGAATACCCCAACGCATAACCGACCGGATTTCACCGAGCTTGAAGACGCCCTGAAAGAACTCAAACAGGCGGCGGCATGATCCGGGTAGCAGTCCTCATTTCATCCCTGATTGCGGCCGCAACCGGCGCCGCAGCGCGGGAGGTGACCGTGCGCTCGGGTGAGCATGATGGGTATACAAGGCTTGTCGTTCAGGTTCCGCCGGACACCGGTTGGGTGTTGAAGCAGTCAAAGAATGGCGCGCAATTGAATGTGGCGCTGGATAACGTGACCTTTCAGACCGGATCCGTCTTTCAGCGCCTGACCGAAAATCGACTGGCCACCATTTCGCAGCCGAAACCGGGTGCCGCATTGCAGATGGAGTTTGGCTGCGACTGTGTTGCTTCTGCCTTTTTGTTCAGAAAAACCATGATTGTCGTAGATATCGCACCGGGAAGGTTCCCGCCTCCGCTTACCAGTGACATTCCATCCCCGGCTCAGCCCAAAGCTTCTCTTGACGTAACGCCTGTGACCTCAGCGCGGACATTGGACTTACCGGCGCTGCCTCTGTTGACTTTGAATGCGGAGGGATTTGAGGATCAGTTAGCGATGCGCCTGTTGCAAGGTGCCGATCGCGGCATCGTTGACCTGAACATTGCCCCTGTGGGACCAAGGGCATCCACAGCCAATCAAAGCCTGCTGGTTCCATCCGGAATGGAAATGAACATCAGTGTGACGTCGGTGCTGGACGACCTGAACGGCCTGTTGGGCCCGGACATTCCGCAGCTGGAGAAGAAGCCCCCCTGCATATCCAGTGCAGAGTTAGGCTTTGACAGTTGGACCGACAAGCGTCCGTTCCCTGAACAAACCGCAGAACTTCGATCCGGGCTGTATCGCGAATTTGATGTCATCGACAAGGCAAACGTCCTGAAATTGGCAAAGCTCTACACCTATTTCGGGTTTGGCACCGAAGCGTTGAAGGCGCTTGAACTGCTAGGGGAACACTCGGCGGAAACTGACCGAATATCGACTATCGCGCGCGTTCTGGACGACAGTAACCTGTCCGGCCCGAACCCGTTTGCGGGACTTCAGCGCTGCAAAAGCGATGCAGCCCTATGGGCAGCTCTGACCGAAGGCCGATTGCAGGGGGGCGCCGATCTTGCTGCGATTGAACAGACTTTCGCACGCCTTCCGGTGCACCTTCGGCGTCATGTTGGACCGCCGCTCTCGGATATCCTGGTGGAGGCACAGGAAGTGGAGGCCGCCCGGCGTGTCCTGCGCTCGGTGGCCCGCGTCGAAACGCAGCCAAGCCCAAGCGTGGAGCAAGCCAAGGCCAAAGTGGCTACGGCCGAAGGCGACGCCGCCCAAACCGAAGCTTTGCTGAAAGATGTTATTACGGCCTCTGATGCAGCGTTGGAGGCCCCCATGGCCTTGGCGCGCCTGGTCGAAAAACGGTGGTTGGAACGCGGCGCGGTTTCACCGCAGGACATAGATCTTGCCGAATCTTATACTGTTGAGTTTCGCAGATCCGAAATCGGACCCCTGATGCAGCGAACACATGCCGTCGCCCTGAGCCTTGGTCACGAATTCGACCCGGCTCTGGATCTGTTGGCTGACATGCCGGAGGATGCCGAAAGCGTAGAAACTTTGAACCGCGTAGTTCTGATCCTGGCCGAACGGGCCGACGACGCCACCTTCCTGCGGCGCGTTTTGAGTTTGTCGAAAACACATTATCAGGGACTGACAACCGATACGGCGATTACCGTGGCAGACAGGTTGGCCTCGCTTGGGTTTTCTAAACCTGCCTTGACCTTGGCCAAACGACCACAGGACACAATCAGGCGAAACGAACGCGCACGGATTCGGGCAAGGGCAGCTCTGCTGGACAAGCGCCCTCATCAGGCAATGCTTGAGCTGGCCGACGATTCCTCGGATGAGGCCGTTTTGCTGCGGGCAGAGGCAATGCGCGCTACAGGTGAGTTTGCGGTGGCAGGCGACCTGCTGCGCACCTCGGGGCACTTGGATGAGGTGAACAGGTTGTTCTGGCTGTCCGACAGGCTGAACGAGGTTAACACGGAAGTCGGAGCGAAATTTGGTCAGATCATTCAGGCAACACAAGACTTGTCGGAACCGCCATCCCGGTTGCCGGAGAAGCCGCTGGCAGATGCGGCCAATCTGCTGCAGGACAGTCAGGAAACAAGGCAAAAGATAGCTGAATTGCTTGCAGCGCTAGAGCAGGAGTGAGCACCCTTTCTTTCACAAATGTGCCAGAAAAAGTGGCCGAGCGAACCTGTAGAATCGCGGGTTGGACCCGGTTCAATTATCTGACGGATCAAACAGGAGAGGCGACAGGCCCGAGTATCGAGAACCTGGGTTTACCCAGCCCAGTATTGCCGTACGGATCGCGTCAGCGCGTGCGGGACCGATGACCGGGTTTGCGAATTCGGCGTATTTTTCGATTACTTCATCGCGACTAATGGGGGCTTCGGGTCCACCGCGCGCATTGACATCTCCCGACTCTAAAATGCGCCCATCGGTGGTTTTTAAACTGACGTCGGCCCAACGCCCCTGTGGGAAACGTCGGTTATGCCGGTCGCTTTCAGCGACGTGGATGCGCGACATCAACTTTGCCACTGCCGGGTCTGACAACCCCGCACCGGAAATATGTTCGACCCCGATTCTGCCGTAAATGGTCTGCACGGCGACGGCGAAAGGCAGGGAGTACTGCGCCTGGGATGTCGTACCCGGCATACCGGCATACAAACAGGCCGCCTCGTGGAAACTGTTGATGTGAATGGACTGGATTTGCGCGTGACGCAAATTGTTATCCCGCATCACAGCACGAACCCCGTCTATGGCGGCATGTGCCCAACGGCAGATCGGATAGGGTTTTACATATTGGTGCTCGACCTGCCAGAACCGGCCCAGATCGGCCCAATGCGCAGCGGCGGTTTCTGCCTCGATCGTGATGGCGGGCGCGCCGATAAATCCGCGTTCGGCCAGGATGGCCGAAGACATGCCAACCAAAGCCCCCCAGCCTGATCCGTCATGCAGCATCGTCGGATTAGCAATCTCTCGCATCATCTGGCTGCGCGGGCCATGATATTCGGCAATGCCCATCGCCTGCCGCATCTGTTCGGGTGAATGCCTGCGCAGCCGCGCGGCCATGGCCACCACACCCAACGCGTTCCACGCGCCAGAGGTGTGATAATCACTGACCGATGCGTGCAGGGACAATCCCGCGCGCCCTGCGATTTCGTATCCGGTGATTACCGCAGCCAACGCCTCGGGGCCGGTCAGACCCGGGCAGTGCTCAGCAAGAGCGATCAGTGTCGGCAGAACCACGACACCTATATGGCCTTTGGTCGGGTTATAACCGTCATGCCCATCCAGATTGTCGGTCTGCGTCGCCGCGGCGTAAGCTGCCCCCGCCATACTGACCACACGGCCATCGAACATCATCCGAGCGCTATAAGCCGGATCGGTGCTGGCATAGAGCAAAGCCGCCGTGTCGCGCGCGATCACACCGGCCTCCATCGGGCCGGAAGCGATCAGAATGCCCATCGTGTCCAGCATCATCAGCGCTGCGGCTTCTTTGGCACTGTCAGGCATTTCTTCCGCGCTGCGGTTCAGGGCGAAATCGGCGACGCGGTCAAAGGTGGCTGTCATTTGACTGGCTCCGGAATCGCAGTCTGAACATCACGCAGGCGATGGCCTGCCGGATCGAACGGAGGCTCGGCCAGCAGTTTGGCCTTATGCGGCTTGCCCAGAATAAAGACCTCGACCGTATCACCGGGCTGCGCCACTTTGGGATCTGCATACCCGATCGCCAGCGATTTCCCGACCGAATACCCGTACGCCCCCGAGGTTACACGTCCTACCGGAGTGCCGTCGGGCGTAAAGATAGGCTCACCGCCGGTGGCATCTGCATCGGTCACCTCGACCTCAAAGATCGACAGAACCTCGCGCGGGGTGTTGTCCTTGACGGACAGATAGGCGTCTTTGTGCAGGAAGTCCTTGTCCAGCTTGATCAGGCCCGCCAGCCCGACCTCTTGCGGCCAATACTCCTGAGAATATTCGCGGCCCCAGGAACCGTAACCTTTTTCGATACGCAATGTGCCAAGAGCGCGGCCACCGACCGGGCCGCCGCCAATTGCTTTCGCAGCTTCCAATAGCACGGAATAGAGCCTGATTTGATCTTCTTCGGCGCAATGCAGTTCCCACCCCAGATCACCGGTAAAGCTGACGCGGATGGCGAGGCAGGTGACTCCGGCGACGTCGATGGTGCGGGACCGCATGAACCGGAAACCGTCTTTCGAGAGGTCCGCATTAGTCAGCCGTTGCAACAGCTCACGCGATTTTGGCCCGGCCACGTTGAACCCTGCAATGCGGTTGGTGGCGACCTCAAATGTTGTTCCCTCGGGCAGATCGACCATGTTAAAGAACCGTTGGTGGTAGCGTTCGGCCATGCCCGAGCCGATCATCATGTATTCATTGTCGGCAACCTTGGTTATGGTGAAGTCGCCAGCGACACCGCCGCGTACAGAGATCAGCGGGGTCAGGCACGAACGGCCGACCTCGATTGGCACCCGATTGGCGACCAAGCGGTCCAGCCAGTCGTAAGCGCCGGGGCCTTTAATCACGTAATTGGCGAAGTTCGAGATATCAATGACGCCGACATGGTCCCGCAGCATCTGCGCTTCGCGCCCGACCGGCTCCCACCAGTTCTGACGGGTGAAACCGTTGGATTCGCTCACTCCGGGCTGATCGGCGAACCACAGCGGGTGTTCCCAGCCACAGTTCAGACCAAAGACGCCGCCCATATCCTTTTGCATCTCATAGGCCGGACGCACACGCGCCGGACGCCCGGCGCTGCGTTCCTCATTCGGGAAATGGATTGCGAAACGGTGCGTATAAACGTCTTCGACCCGCGCTTTGGTGAATTTTTTGTCCGCCCAGTCGCCAAACCGTGCCAGATCCCAAGCGAACATGTCATATTGCGGCTCACCCTCGACCATCCACTGCGCCGCCAATAGGCCAAGGCCACCAGATTGCGAAAAGCCGGGGATGATACCGGTGCAGCAGAAGTAGTTCTTCAACTCCGGCACCGGCCCCCAGATAGCATTTGAGTCCGGCGACCAGATCATCGGGCCGTTGATCACCCGCTTGACGCCTGCGGTGGCCGCGACTGGCACGCGTTCCGTGGCGCGGATGACGTTCTCCATGATGCGGTCCAGATCGTCCGGGAACAGGTCATGGGCGAAGTCCAGCGGCGTGCCGTTTTCAGCCCAGAACCGCATGTCTTTCTCATAAGCCCCGATCAGCAGGCCGTTGCCTTCCTGACGGAAATAATACTCGCCATCCCGATCCGCGATGGACGGCAGGCGACGGCCCAGTTCTGCAACTTCATCAATCGTCTCGGTGACGAAATACTGATGCTCGGTTGGTTGAAGCGGCAGTTCGATCCCGGCCAGATCAGCCACCTCGCGCCCCCAGAGGCCCCCGGCATTGACCACCCACTGCGTGTGAATGTCACCCTTTTCGGTACGCACGATCCACGAGCCATCAGATTGCTGTTCAGTCCCTATTACAGGGCAAAACCGCTCAATTTCCGCTCCCATCGCCCGCGCGCCGGCAGCGTAGGCCATGGTAACGCCCGAAGGGTCCACGTTGCCGCCATCGGGTTCATACATGATGCAGCGGATGTCATCGAACTGCGCCAGCGGGTGTAGCTCCATCGCCTGTTCACGGCTGACCTCATAGAAGTTCAGACCGTAGAACCTTGCCTTGGCCTCCTGCAGGCGTAGCTGATGTTCGCGGTTTTCCGTCTGCGCCAGATAGAGCGAACCGGGCTGGAACACGCCACAACCCTGCCCGGTTTCCTGCTCCAGTTCCTTATACAGGTTCATCGTATAGTGCTGGATGCGGGTGATGTTGTTGTTGTCGTGCAACCCGTGAATGTTGGCCGCCGCGTGCCAGGTCGAGCCGCTGGTCAACTCATCGCGCTCCAGCAAGACAACATCTGTCCAGCCGAGCTTGGCCAGGTGGTAGAGGATCGAGCAGCCGACAAGACCCCCTCCGATCACTACGGCCTGTGCATGGGTTTTCATCGGCGTGACCTCCTGCTGGCGGGCGCGTGGAGTTGCGCCCCTTCAGGAAAGTCAGCCACAGGTCAAGGCCAGCTTATGCTCTGTTCCCGACGTGAAATGTCGGGAACAGAGCCCGGTTGGCCGGTTTTAATCAGTAGGGCGCTTCGACGTCATTCATCGAAACATAAACTGACTTCATCTCGCTGAAGTGGTTGATCGCCAGTTTCGAGTTCTCGCGTCCGACGCCGGACATTTTCGACCCGCCAAACGGTGCCTCGACCGGAGCGAGGTTGTAGGTGTTGATATAGCAGGTGCCCGCCTCGAACCCGGCCACGATACGGTGTGCGCGGGTCAGGTCATTGGTGAACACACCGGCAGCCAGACCAAATTCGGTGTTATTGGCGCGGGTCAGAACCTCTTCTTCGGTGTCGAAATCCAGCACCGACATGACCGGGCCGAAGATCTCCTCACGCGCGATGGTCATGTCGTCGGTGACATCGGCGAATACAGTGGGTTGCATGAAGAAGCCATCGCCTTCGATCCGGTTACCACCATAAACCAGTCGTGCGCCCTCGGCCTTACCCTTTTCGATATACCCCAGTGCAATGTTCATCTGGTTTTCGCTGACCAAGGGGCCAAAATTAACCTCTTCGTCCAGCGGATCGCCGATCTTGGCGGTTGCCAGACGTTCGGACAGACGGTTCAGGAAGGCTTCTTTGATGCATTTCTGCACGAAGACGCGGGTGCCGTTAGAACAGACCTGGCCCGAGGAATAGAAGTTGCCCAGAATCGCGCCCGACACGGCATTTTCGATATCCGCGTCCTCAAACACGATCATCGGGGACTTGCCCCCCAGTTCCATGGTCACATGCTTCACGCCATCGGCGGCAGCGGCATAGACTTTGCGGCCTGTTGGCACGGACCCCGTCAGCGAGACCTTGGCCACGCGCGGGTCAGTCACCAGCGAGGCGCCGACATCGCCATAGCCCTGAATGACGTTGTAGACGCCTTTGGGGGCACCGGCCTCGATCAGGATTTCAGCCACCTGCAGCGCGGACAACGGCGTGGCTTCCGACGGCTTGAACACCATCGTATTGCCGCAGGCCAGCGCCGGCGCACCTTTCCAGCAAGCGATCTGGGTCGGGTAGTTCCACGCACCTATGCCGACGCAGACGCCCAGCGCCTCGCGGATAGTGTACACGAAGTCCCCGCCACCCAGCGGGATATGCTCGCCGGTCAGGGATGCGGCCAGACCTCCGAAATACTCCAACGCATCCGCACCCGAGGTCGCATCCGCCACCAGCGTTTCCTGAAGCGGTTTGCCGGTGTCATGGGTTTCAAGGATCGACAGCTCGCGATTGCGCTCACGCATGATGTCTGCAGCCCGGCGCAAGACCCGGCCACGCTCTGTTCCCGACAGCGCTGCCCACTCGGCCTGAGCGGATTTAGCGCTAATTAGAGCCTTATTTACGATCTCAGGCGTTGCTGAGTGAAGTCGTGCAATGACTTCGCCAGTCGCTGGATAAATGACGTCGATCGGGGCGCCATTTGTGTCCTCGACATATGCGCCGTCGATAAAATGGCTGGCCGCGGGCTGAAACTTCATGGCGGGTCCTTTTGCTTCAAATGCGCCGGTTGGGTCAGGCGCGGGGAGTGTATTCTTCGCAATTACCTATTATTGATTGATCAGTCAATAAAACGTCGAACTGGCAGGTTCTTGCCGAGTCTGTTGACCCCCTCTTGAAATGAAAGGTTAATGTTCCACTTATGTTCTACATAGTCAGAGGAACTCCCGATGGCCCATCACACGCGAAATTCCGCCCTGAGCGGCCCTTCAAACGACTATCACCTGCTGCCTGTCACCGACCGGCAGATGCGCTATGCCCGTGCCATCGCGCAGCAGTCCGCATTGGAAATCCCTGTTGAGGCCCAGCGGGATCGCCGGTCCATGTCGGCGTGGATTTCAACGCATAAACCAGATGATCCATCGCCATTTGCCAATTACCCAACCGGCAAACAGGTCGCCTTTGCCGAACGGATTTCGCGTAGCAAACGCCGTCCGATTCCAACCGAGTGTTTCCGTGACAAACAGAAGATGTCGCACTGGATCGACCAGAACAAATAACCCAGAACCGGAGTCACTGATGGCTGTGGGTTCGGGCGTATAGGGCCACCGCGGCAGCAACAAACATGCCCAGCAGGATATATCCCGTCACAGCCTCGGCCACGGCCAGTCCACGGCACAGACCGATTGGGGCCATGTCGCCATAACCGACAGTGGTGAATGTGACATAGGAAAAATACAGGATATCAGCCGGACCATGCGCACCGACAACGCACAGGTCGTTATATCCGAACGCGCCATACACAGCGGCGAACAGAAACGGCACCACCTGAATGAAAGACACACCCATCAGGAACAAAAGCCTGCGCGGGGACCTTACCTGAGTCATGTAGAACCAGGATTGCGACACGATCCAGACCACCAGACCGACAGCGGCCATCGTTCCGATGGTGTCGCCCGCAGTGGCTTCGCTGAGGCGTGACAAACCGAACCACGCGAAAAAACTGGCAATGACCATCCCGGCGGTAGCCAGCAGGGTCGACTTCCATTCGTTCAGAGCAGTGGGTCCGCGGGTCATTGAGCCTCCAACACGCTGATATGAAACGGATCATCCAGTTTCCTGCGTGATCCCGCAACCAAAATTGCGGAACGGCCTAATTCGTCCCCAGATGTTCGGACCCGCGCTGACGTGCCAGAAGGATCTGTTTCTGACGTTCACGGAACCGGGCTTTGTCAGCCTCAGATGTCTCACTGATACACTGATGGCAGGACACGCCATGCTCGTATTCCGGCCGTTTCATATCCTCGGGCAGAATCGGACGGCGGCAGCCGTGACACAGGTTATGCGGGCCTTCGACCAGCCCATGCCCGACCGAAACGCGGTTGTCGAAGACGAAGCACTCGCCCTGCCAAGTGCTGTCTTCAGCCGGCATCTCTTCGAGGTACCGCAGAATGCCACCCTTCAGATGGTAGACGTCCTCGACGCCCTGCCCCAGCAAATAATTGGTGGATTTCTCGCAGCGGATACCGCCAGTGCAGAACATGGCGACACGCTTGTTGTGGAACCGTTCTTTGTTATCTTCCCACCACGCCGGGAAATCGCGGAAACTGGCCGTTTCAGGGTCTATTGCACCCTCAAACGTGCCAATCGCCACCTCGTAGTCGTTGCGCGTGTCGATTACCACCACATCGTCCGAGCGGATCAGATCGTTCCACTGCTCGGGTTCGACATAATTGCCAACACGGGTGCGCGGGTCGATATCCGGCTGACCCATTGTCACGATCTCTTTCTTCAGGCGGACCTTCATCTTGCCAAACGGCGGATGGTCCGATGTCGCCCCTTTCCAGTCCAGATCGGCGCAGCCGGGCAAGGCGCGGATATGGGCCAGAACGGCGTCGATCCCGGCACGGGGTCCGGCGATGGTGCCGTTGATCCCCTCTTGCGCCAGCAAGAGCGTCCCCTTGACCGATTGCGCGCGACATAGCTCCAGCAGCGGCTCGCGCAGGGCAGCGTGATCGGCGAAACGGGTGAAGTGATAAAGGGCAGCGATCGTATACATGCACGCGATCTAAACCTGCAGTGGCGGAGTCGCAAGGGATCGGATTGACGACCGCCCCCCTGCCCCGTACCGATAAAACAAGCGTAGGAGACCCCGATGACCCATGCCCTGCTTGTAATCGACGTCCAGAACGATTTCTGCCCCGGCGGCGCGCTGGCCGTGCCCGGAGGGGACGAGGTCGTCGACCCGATCAACGCAATGATGCAGGATTTCGACGCCGTGATCCTGACTCAGGATTGGCATCCGGCCGGGCATTCTTCCTTCGCCAGCTCTCATGCCGGCAAAAGCCCCTATGACATGACCGAGATGCCTTACGGCCCCCAAGTGCTGTGGCCGGATCACTGCGTGCAGGGAACCAATGGCGCAGCATTCCATTCCGGCCTGCGCATAGATGGCGATCTGATCATCCGCAAAGGTTTCCGCAGTGCAATCGACAGCTATTCCGCCTTTTTTGAAAACGACCAGACCACACCCACAGGGCTGGAAGGGTACCTGAAGACCCGCGGGATCAGGAAATTGACGCTGGTCGGGCTTGCGACGGATTTTTGCGTCCATTTCTCTGCCGTTGACGCAGCGCGTCTTGGATTTGACGTAACGGTTCGGATGGACGCGTGTCGGGCCATTGATCTGGACGAATCTCTGGCCTCGGCTGAACTGGCTATGCGCGCTGCCGGCGTAACCCTGATCTAGGGCGTTGACCCCGCCGCCGCCAGATATCTGAGAATGGCGATAACAATGACGGCCAGTCCAAGCGCAAGCCCGATACGCCCTTGAATCGAGCGCCTTTTCGGCTTGGACGCGGCAGAGTACTGCGGCATTTGTGTCGAAGGTGAAACTTCGCGGGCCTCTTCCGCAATGGGGCGGGCTGTCTTTACATCATCGAGAAACTGCCAGAGGTCGAATTCTCCGGGAATCTCGCCCCTTACGCCCATGTCCCTGATATTGGCAAACAGCGCGCGCAGGATGCGTTCCCGGTCAGCCGCGTCCCGTGGACGGTAGTACCCGTGTGCAACATTGCTATCGATCGGTTCCAGACCAAACCCGGCATCCTCGAATATCCAGCGAATTTTTGGGGAGGTCTGCCGCAAGGCCTCAACAGCCCGGTCATCGCGGAACAAAGCACGTACCGTCCTGTCCCCGGACGTCGCAGATTTCGGATCGGTTTCACCGGCCTCAATCGTTACAATATCAAAGTCGTACTCGAGAACCATTCACTGACTTAACCTTGTTCTTCCAACTCCTTCTTTCCACTAAACGGTGAAAAGATCACACAATATGCTCGCTTTATGGCCTCACCTTGGCATTGTCTTCATTCTAGCGACTCTTGCCATTCCACGCACCTATTGATCTAACAACGGAAATCGCAGGAGTTCCCCATGGTCGATATTGCGACACGCGTGTACAATCATAAATGGAAGATTGACCCGATTGTCCGGTCTTTGATCGACACAGACTTCTACAAACTGCTGATGTGCCAGTCAGTGTTTCGAAATAAGCCCCAAACGGACGTGGTTTTTTCACTGATCAACCGTTCGAATCACATTCCACTGGCTGATTTGATTGACGAAGGCGAGCTGCGCGAACATCTGGATCATATACGATCGCTCAGCCTCAGCCGGGGTGAAAGCACCTGGCTGCGGGGCAATATGTTCTATGGCAAACGGCAAATGTTCCGTTCGGATTTCATGGAGTGGTTCGAAAACCTGCGACTGCCGCCCTATCACCTAGAACGCAACGGCGATCAATACGAACTGACTTTCGAAGGCAAATGGCACGAGGTCATGCTGTGGGAAATCCCGGCGCTGGCCGTGTTGATGGAACTGCGCTCGCGGGCGGTTCTGAATGGCATGCGCCGGTTCGAATTACAGGTTCTTTATGCCCGTGCCATGACCCGCGTTTGGGAAAAGATAGAGCAACTGCGCGACATAGACGGGCTTGGTATCGCGGATTTCGGCACGCGGCGGCGGCATTCCTTTTTGTGGCAGGACTGGTGCGTACAGGCCATGATCGAGGGGTTGGGCCCGGCGTTTACCGGCACCTCGAACTGCCTGATCGCCATGCGGCGCGAGGTCGAAGCCATCGGCACCAACGCCCATGAATTGCCCATGGTCTATTCTGCGCTGGCCGATACGGATGAGGATCTGGCACAGGCCCCTTATGACGTGCTGAGCGACTGGCACGATGAACATGACGGCAATCTGCGCATCATCCTTCCCGATACATACGGCACGCAGGGGTTTCTGGACAACGCCCCGGATTGGCTGGCCGGGTGGACGGGTATTCGCGTCGACAGCGGCGACCCGGCGACCGGGGCTGAAACGGCCATCAAATGGTGGGAGTCGCGTGGCGAGGACCCGACCGAGAAACGCGTAATCTTCTCGGACGGCTTGGATGTCGACAAAATCCGTGAGCTTCACAGCCAGTATTCTGACCGGACCAATGTGTCCTTCGGCTGGGGAACGCTGTTGACCAATGATTTTCGCGGTCTTGTCCCGAATGACGCGCTGGCGCCGTTCTCGCTGGTCTGCAAGGCGGTATCGGCCAATGGCCGCCCAACCGTGAAACTGTCGGACAACCCGGAAAAGGCGATGGGACCAAAGGACGAGATCGAGCGCTACAAACGTGTCTTTGGCGTCGGCGCGCAAGAGGCGATCAAGGTGATTGTGTAGGCTCTAACCATGGTGGGCTGCGACAGTTTTCACCTGTGAAAACCCATACAGCGCCTCGAATCCCTTTTCGCGACCATGACCGGATTTTCCAACCCCTCCAAAGGGCAGTTCCACGCCACCGCCCGCGCCGTAATTGTTGATGAACACCTGACCGGAGCGCAACCGTTTCGCCAGTCGCATCTGCCGGGCCCCATCGCGAGTCCAGATGCTGGCGACCAGACCATACTCGGTGTCATTGGCGATCTGTACCGCCTCATCCTCGGTGTCGAAGGGGATCAGAACCTGAACCGGTCCGAAAATCTCGTCTTTTGCTAGAACGTGATCGGGCGAGACGTCGGCGAACAGGGTCGGCTGAACATAGGCGCCGTCAGCCGGTGCGTGATCGACGATGCGCCCTTGCCCCGCGATATTGAGATCGGCACCTTTCGCAAGAAACCCGGACACAATATCCTTTTGTCGGGCCGAAATCAGGGGTCCAACCAGCAAATCCTCTTGCGCGGGACCAACCGTAAGGTCGGCATAGGCCGCTGCCATCCGCGTTTTGACCTGCTCATATACACCGCGCTGCACCAGAATGCGGGATGAGGCCGAACAGGTCTGACCGGCGTTCTGAATGCCTGCATTCACCAGAAACGGCAGGGCGGCGTCCAGATCGGCATCATCAAAAACCAGTTGCGGAGACTTTCCGCCCAGTTCCAGCGTCACCGGCACCACATTGCGCCCAGCCGCCTGCTGCACCAGCGCGCCTGTGGCGACCGACCCGGTGAACGAGATATGGTTCACGCCCGGATGCCCGGACAGGGCGGCCCCGGCCTCGGCCCCCAGCCCAGTCACAACGTTCAGCGCCCCGGCCGGCAAACCAGCCTGTTGTGCCAGATGGGCAAAGGCGAGCGCGGTCAGACAGGCCTCTTCCGCCGGTTTCAGCACGCAGGCATTGCCCATCGCCAGCGCCGCACCAACCGACCGGCCGATGATCTGCATCGGGTAATTCCACGGCACGATATGGCCCGTTACGCCATGCGGTTCGCGCAGGGTATAGACAGTGTAGCCGTCCAGATAGGGAATGGTCTCTCCCATCACCTTGTCCGCCGCACCGCCGTAAAACTCGCAGTACCGCGCCAGCGCGACGGCATCCGCCCGCGCCTGCGTCAGCGGTTTACCCACATCCATCGCCTCGAGCCGCGCCAGATCATCCACGCGTTCCAGCACCAACTGACCCAGCCGAGTCAGGATACGACCGCGTTCCAGCGCGGTCTTGCGCCCCCAGTCCCCGTCCAACGCGGACCGGGCCGCCTGTACTGCGGCGTCGATATCCCCTGCTGTTCCGCGCGCAATCACGCATATTTCCGACCCGTCCGAGGGGTCAATCAGCGGCAATGTCGCCTGTGACACTGGGCTGACCCATGCGCCACCGATCAGACACAAACTTGAATCGAACCAAAGAGGGTTGGACATGTGAGCCTCCGTTTAGTCTCTAATTAGGGTGATTCATGCTACATTCTCACCGATATCCGGCAGGGTCGGGGCCGCTTCGATCAGGGTTCGGGTATAGGGGTGCCGCGGCTCGGAAAAGACCTGCTCGGTTGCGCCCTGCTCGACGATTTGACCGGCCTGCATCACCATCACCCTGTCGGTGATCGTGCGCACAACGCTCAGATCGTGGCTGATGAACAGATAGGTCAAATCATAGGCGGCGCAAAGCTCGGCCAACAGGTCCAGAATCTGCGCCCGGACCGACACATCAAGCGCCGAGACGGCCTCATCGAACAAGATCAGTTCCGGGCGAATGATCAGGGCACGGGCAATGGCGATCCGCTGTCGCTGCCCACCCGAGAATTCGTGGATGTATTTACCCGCATCATCGGGGCTCAGGCCAACGGCACTCAGCATCTCGGCAATCCGGTCCTGACGGCCCGACCCGGTGGGTGGGGTTTCCAGCAGGTGGAACGGTTCGGTGATCAGGCGCGCAACCCGGTGGCGGGGATTGAAGCTGCCATAGGGATCCTGAAACACCACCTGCATTTTGCGGCGCACGGCCAGATCGGGCGAGTGCCCCGAGAAAACAGGTTGGCCGTCCAGACGGATATCGCCCCCCTGCACATCCTCAAGCCCCAAAATAGCCCTAGTTAGGGTCGATTTTCCGCAACCGGACTCACCCACCAATCCCAGTCGTTCACCCCGATTGAGGGTAAAACTGACATTGTTCACGGCGCGATAATGACCTGGTGCCTCAAACAGGCGTTTTCGGGGCTGGCGGTAATCGCGGACCACATTGGTCACCTCAAGCAACGGATGCGGTTTCACGGAGGCGGGCAACGTCACCTGATGGCCCGACGCTTCGAACAGCATACGCGTATAGGGGTGCTGCATGTTTCGCAGCAGATGGTTGGTTGCACCACTCTCAACCACTTCGCCATGGCGCATCACCACGATCTGGTCGGCCATGTCCGCCACCACTGCCAGATCATGGGTGATCATCAGCAGCCCCATGCCAAATTCACGGACAAGCCCCTTGAGCAGGTCAAGAATCTGCGCCTGCGTGGTGACGTCCAACGCCGTTGTCGGCTCATCCGCGATTAGTAATTTGGGCCGCAGCGCGATGGCCATAGCGATCACCACCCGCTGACGCTGACCGCCGGACAGCTCATGCGGAAAGCGCGACAGCGGAAAGCGGTCGGCGGGCAGACCAACGCGTCTCAGTACCTCTTGCGCGCGTTCCCGGGCTTGCGCGCGTGGCATGGCCTTGTGGACCAGGATCGTCTCCATCACCTGATCGCCTACGGTTTTGACAGGGTTTAGAGCGGTCATTGGCTCCTGAAACACCATACCAATCGACGCGCCGCGCAGGGCACACATTTCATCCTCGGGGCGGTTCAGAAGGTCCTGCCCCTCCAACCGGATTGTGCCTTCAGCCACGGCCCCGTGCGGCAGCAACTGCATAACGGCCAGCGCGGTCATCGACTTACCTGATCCGCTTTCGCCCGTTACGGCCACAATCTCACCGGGCTCAATGGACAGGCTGATCTGTTTCAGGATGTCCGAACCGTGGATTGACAGCGAGAGGTCGTCGATTTGCAACAGGTTCATGCGCGCGCCACCCGGATTCGAGGATCCAGCCAATCGCGCAGCCCGTCGCCCAGCAGGTTCAGCCCCAACACCGTGACGATGATCGCCAACCCCGGAATCAGAGCCAAATGCGGGGCAAAACTGACCATTGTCTGCGCATCCGCCAACATCCGGCCCCAGCTAGGCGTGGGTGGCTGTGCGCCTAGACCAACGTAAGACAAACCAGCCTCGGCCAGAATGCCCAGGCTGAACTGAATGGTCCCCTGCACAATCAGTAAATTGGCGACATTGGGCAGGATGTGCTCGGCCGAGATCCGCGCCGCACCCTTACCCGAGACACGGGCGGCGAGGATGAATTCCCGCTCCCACAAAGACAGCGCCGCGCCGCGGGTGATGCGGGCGAAGACGGGGATGTTGAAGATACCGATGGCGATGATCGCGTTGATGGCCCCGGCGCCGAAAACGGCGGTGATCAGGATGGCGATGACAAGCGAGGGGAAGGCAAATACCAGATCGTTGCCGCGCATTATGACTTCGTCCAGCCACGAGCCCTTGCGCGCCGCCGCCGTCAGGCCCAGCGGTACACCCAGCGCCATGCCAATGCCCACAGCCACCAGCGCCACGGCTATGGACGTCCGCGCGCCCACCATGATCATCGAGAACATGTCCCGTCCGAAATGATCCGTGCCAAACCAATGTTGCGTGTTGGGTGATTGCAGTTTGTCCGGGATGTTCAACGCAGCGTAATCGTAGGGCGTCCAGACGAATGAGATCAGCGCTGCCAAAAGAACCAGCGAAGACAAAACCGCGCCAAGGATCAGGTTCCGGCTCATGTCCGGCTCCTCAGCCTTGGGTCAACGGCGGCGTAGGCCAGATCAACGAGGAAATTCACGGTGATCACCGCGAAGACCAACAGCATGACCACCGACTCAACCACGATCAGATCACGGGCCGATATAGCCTGGAACACCAGCCGCCCGAGGCCAGGCAGGTAGAAGACCTGTTCGATGATGATCGACCCGGCCAGCAGGAAGGAAAACTGCAGCCCAATGATGGTCAGCACCGGGATAAGCGCGTTGCGCACCCCGTGCCGCCACAGCGCCTGACGGCGCGACAGCCCCTTGGCGCGGGCAGTGCGCATGAAATCCTCGCCCAGAATATCCAGCAGAGACGACCGCATGACCCGCGCCAGTATGGCCGCCTGCGGCAAGGCCAGCGCAATTGCGGGAAGGGTCAGCGAATGCAGTCCGGTCCAGAACCCTTTGTCCCAACCCGCAAACCCGCCGGCGTTGAACCAGCGCAGATTGATGGCGAAAACCAGCACCAGCATCATGGCGAACCAGAAATTGGGCACCGCGATGCCCAGTTGTGTGGCCCCCATCACCGTCAGGTCACCCGCCTTGCCTCTGCGCGCAGCCGCATAAATCCCGGCGGGAAAGGCGATCAGGGTGGACAGGGTCAGCGCATATAGCGCCAATGGCAGCGACACCCATAGCCGGTCCGAGATCATCTGCGACACCGGCGTGCGATAGGTGTAAGAGGTGCCGAAATCCCCGGCCAGCATACCCCCGACCCAGTCGAAGTACCGCTGCACTTTGGAGACGTCCAAACCAAGCTCGGCCCGTAGCGCAGCCAGCGTATCCTCTTGCGCATTCACGCCCAGCATGAACGATGCAGGATCACCCGGTGCAACTTCGATCACCGCAAAGATGACCGCCGAGGCGACCGCGAGGCTGACCAAAAGTGAAATCAGGCGTTTTAGAGCATAGCGAAGCATTGCGGCAACGTTAGGGGCGCATGTCGCACGGGTCCAGCACCTAAGGCACCAGAAGGTAGGCAAATATCGCGTAGCCAACGATTGCCGCATAGCCCAGAGGGTAGATCCACTTGATCGCATAATTGTCCAGTTTTCTGGCACCTTCCTCTCGCCCCGCAACTTTCAGTTTGCGCAGGGCGACGTTGAACACGATCAGAGCCCCGGTCATCAGGAACATGCACTGAAGAACGAAATCCAGAAACGTCAAATAACCCAGTTTCGGCAAGTCTGCGGATATGGCCCAGTTGAAAGCCACGAAAACCAGTAGATTGCCACCAGCAATCTCAATCCGTCTGCGGTATTCATCGAGGAAAAACAGCGCCCAGCCAACGGTGATCAGAACCAGCATCGGCAGGAACACCCGAATGACATAGTAAGTCAGGTGCCGGTTGCCTTCAAAAATCAGCGCAACCTGATCGCTTTCCCGGCCGGATATTCCGATGACCTTAGAAGCCTCTACCCGCGCATTGTCCAAAATCCATTCTTCTTCGCCCAGCAGGTCGCCGAGGCCAGAGAATTCCTCTAACGGATAGTAGGACACGTATTCGGTCGGAAAGATCGACGCGACGTCAAAATGGAATTCCTGCGTATCGAACGGGTATTTCCGAAAATCGAAATGCGGCGCCTGTAATGTCAGCGAAGATTTCTCGACATAGACGACGCTTCCGTCTTGTCGAAGAGAGGCTGCGGATTCGTGTATCCACTTGTTGGACTGCTGGTTGTGAATGACAAAAGCCGGCACCACAGCCCCGACTTCAGCCGCATGGTCCGCCAGTGCCGGAGGGTTGAAGACCCGGATCTCGCGCCCCAGTTCCTTGGCGTCAAAGGCCAGCAACGGGTCGGTCCATTCAACGCGCAACACAACAACAGCACCATAGTTCTCAGCCTTCTGATCGACGCTGGTGATCTGGTCGATCTTGATACCGATACCCACGTCCAGAGGGTTCTCTGGCGTACCGGCCAAGGCATGCATCCGTCCGTCTAGAACGTTCTGCGCCACAGCCTTTCCGGCAGGTGCTGACGTCAGGCAGATGGCGAATACAAAAAGGCAAAGAACGCGGAACAAGGTCATAGTCAATCAAGAACGGAAACAGAAGATTGCCGGGGCCACGATCCGCAGCCCCGGTGTCTGGTTATTCGGACCAGTTGATCTGGGTCAGGTCGATTGCCGCTGTCGGCGCATTTTCCCAAAGGCCCTGGACACCGGCCTTTGCGACGCCCAGTTTGGCCAACTGAAACAGGTAGCCATTGACAAAGTCGGTGGCGATCAACCGCTGCATTTCACCCAATAGTTTGGTGCGTTCCTCGGGGTCGGTGGTTGCGTTCAGCGTGTCCATCAGTGTCTGGGCGTCAAGACTGTCATACTGGAAATAGTAATCCGGTCGCGCGTAGATACCGATATCCATCGGTTCGGTATGGCTGACAATGGTCAGGCCGTAATCCTTGCCTTTGAAGACCGATTCCAGCCATTGCGCCCATTCGACGTTGATGATCTCGGCCTTGATTCCGACCTCGGCCAGTTGGGCGGCCACGATCTCACCTCCACGTCGGGCATAGGACGGCGGCGGCAGATGCAGGGTAGTTTCGAACCCTTCCTCATAACCGGCATCCGCCAGCAGTTTGGCGGCCTTCTTCGGGTCATAGGCCGAATTGCCGGTCAGATCGACATAGGCCGGGTTATGCGGCGCGAAATGGGTGCCGATGGGCGTGCCATATCCGAACATCGCCCCGTCGATAATGGCCTGACGGTCTATGGCATGGGCCATGGCCTCTCGAACCTGAATATCGTCGAACGGAGGCTTCTTGTTGTTGGTGGACAGTATGGTCTCGCCTTCGGTCGTGCCGACAAGCACCTGAAAGCGCGGATCGGCCTCGAACTGAGGCAGGTTTTCCGGCGCCGGGAAATTGTCGAATACGTCCACATCTTCGGCCATCATCGCGGCAAAGGCGGCGGTCGGGTCCGAGATGAACTTGAACGTGGCCGTTTCCAGCGCGGGCTGGTCGCCCCAATAGTCAGGATTTCTGTTCAGGGTGATGCTGTCCCCCTGCACCCATTCACCAAAGGTAAAGGCACCGGTGCCGACAGGATTGGTCTTGATATTCTCAATGCTCTCGGGCGCGACGATCACCGCGTCACCCCACGCCATGTTGAACAGGAAATTGCCGTTGGGCTCGGACAGGGTGACCTTGACGGTCAGGGGATCGACAACCTCGACGCTTGCGATTCCGGCAAACAAAGCTTTCTGAGCATTGGCACTGTCCGGGGCCATGGCGCGATCAAGACTGAACTTGACGTCCTCAGCATCCATTGGTGTGCCATCATGGAAGGTCACGCCATCGCGCAGTTTGAAGGTGTAGACCGTGCCGTCTTCCGAGATTTCCCAGCTTTCGGCCAGCCCGGGAACAACTGATCCATCCCCCATGAAACGGGTCAGACCTTCAAATATATTGGTGTATACCACCGAATCGATGGCCTGCGCTGCCGCGCTGGTCGGGTCCAGATGCGGCGGCTCGAGCTGCATCGCAATTGTGATATCGGATTTGGCCAGAGCCTGCGTGGCAAAGACGCTGACCCCCAGCGCCAGCGCCGATGCAAAGGACCGAAACATCTGCTTTGTCATAAAAATCTCTCCCCGGTGAATCTTTTGAACCCGCTGTTTTTCAGGCGTTTCTGTGAACAATGTCCCTTTAAACCTCGGGTCAATCAAGGGAATGTTCGCGCAACCGGGGTTTCTATAACCTTACGCAATCTGCTATGCCGCACTGCAACATAGCCACCGCAGGAGCGAGCATGAGCGCCACCGCCCGCAAAAAAGCCCCGAACGCCGAGGATATTCGCGCCCGAAAAGGGGGTGAGCCTCTGGTCAGCCTGACGGCCTATACCACCCCAATGGCACGGCTGATGGACGACCATTGCGATTTCGTTCTGGTGGGCGACAGCGTGGGTATGGTGTTGCATGGGCTGGAATCGACCCTTGGGGTGACAATGGAGATGATGATCCTGCACGGCCAGGCCGTCGCGCGCGGTCTGAGCAAGGCAATGATGGTCATCGACATGCCCTTTGCCAGCTATGAGCACGACCCTGCAGAAGCTTTCCGCAACGCTGCCCGACTGATGGCGGACACCGGCGCGGGTGCGGTCAAACTGGAAGGCGGTGTCGAAATGGCCGAGACCATCCGTTTTCTGGTCAAACGTGGCATTCCCGTGATGGCACATATCGGCCTGACGCCGCAGTCGATCAACACGCTGGGCGGCTACAAGGTGCAGGGCCGCGATGAGCAGGCCACAGCGGTGCTGGCCGACGCCCATGCCGTGTCCGAAGCTGGTGCGTTTTCCGTCGTGTTAGAGAAGGTTCCGCAGGTTCTGGCCGACCGCATCACCACCGAGGTTGCGATCCCCACCATCGGCATTGGTGCCTCGGCCGGGTGTGACGGGCAGATTCTGGTGGTGGATGACATGGTGGGCTTTTTCACCGCCTTCAAACCGAAATTCGTCAAACGCTATGCCGAGCTTGGCCCACAGGCCGAGGCCGCCATCGCCGAATATGCTGCCGAGGTTCGCGCCCGCACCTTCCCCGCGGATGAACACGTCTTTTCCGATCAGGCCCCGTCCAAAGGATCCAAAACATGACCGCCCCGATCTTGCGCCGCCTGAGTGAATTGCGCGCGCTGACCGCCGAATGGCGCAGCAAAGGCGAGACGATCGGCGTTGTCCCGACAATGGGCGCGCTGCATAGAGGGCATCTGTCGCTGGTCGAGGCCGCCAAGGCGGACACCGACCGGGTAATTGTGACGATCTTTGTAAACCCCAAACAGTTCAACAACCCCGAAGATCTTGCCAAATATCCCCGCACTGAAAACGAGGACGCTCAGAAACTGGCCCCCTTCGGCGTCGACGCGATCTACGTGCCCGAGCCCGACGAGATCTATCCGCAAGGCTTTGCCACCACCGTTTCAGTCGCGGGCCTGACCAATGTGATGGAGGGTGAGTTCCGCCCCGGCCATTTCGATGGCGTCGCCACGGTGGTCGCAAAACTGTTTCTGCAAACGCAGGCGGATCGGGCCTATTTCGGGGAAAAGGACTATCAGCAGCTGATGATCGTCCGCCGCATGGCGCGTGACCTGGACATTCCGATTGAGGTGATCGGCTGCCCCACGGTGCGCGAGCCCTCGGGCCTGGCCATGTCCTCGCGCAATCTGCTCCTGTCGCCCGAAGGGCTGGAAGTTGCCGCGAACAAAAACCGGATCATGCGGGAACTGGTCGAGGCGTTGAAAGACGGCGCGCAGTTCGATCCGCTGGCGGCACAAGCCGAGACCGATCTGCTGGCTGCAGGTTTCACACAGGTTGAATACGTGCAACTGCGCTGCGCCGAAACGCTGGAGCCGCTGACCCACGCCTCACGCCCCGCACGGCTGTTTGCGGCGACCTGGGTGGACGGCGTGCGCCTGATCGACAACATTCCCGTCTGAACGCTCTTTCCCGTTTGTCATTGTTTGCGCTAAAGTCCTGCAAAACCAATCGGGAAGGGCGCAGGCATGACCTATATTCTGGCCATTGATCAGGGCACCACATCGTCGCGGGCTATTTTGTTCGATGAGGACATGCAGCGCGCAGGTACCGCGCAGCATGAATTCACCCAGCACTTCCCGCAGGAAGGGTGGGTCGAGCACGACGCCGAGGAGATCTGGGACAGCGTCCTGCGAGTCTGCCGCGAGGTGATGGAAACCACCGGCGTAAGCGCGGATCAGATCGCGGGCATCGGCATCACCAACCAGCGCGAAACCACCGTGGTCTGGGACCGCACAACCGGCAAGCCGATCCACAACGCCATCGTCTGGCAGGACCGTCGCACCGCCGAGATTTGTGCCCGCTACAAACAGGCGGGGTGCGAGGATGACGTGACCACCCAGACCGGGCTGCTGCTGGACCCCTATTTCTCAGGCACCAAGGTCAAGTGGCTGCTTGACACCGTCCCGGGCGCACGGGAACGGGCCGAGGTCGGAGAGCTGATGTTCGGCACCATCGACTGCTTTCTGATCTGGCGTCTTACTGAGGGGCGCAGCCATGCCACCGACGCCACCAACGCCGCGCGTACGCTACTGTTCAACATCCACAAAGGCGAGTGGAGCGCGGAGATCTGCGATCTGCTGGACGTGCCCCTGAACATGCTGCCCGAGGTGCATGATTGTGCCTCGGACTTCGGAAATACGACTCTATTTGGGGGTGATATCCCGATTCTGGGCGTGGCCGGAGATCAGCAGGCCGCCACCATCGGGCAGGCCTGCTTCCAACCCGGCATGATGAAATCAACCTATGGCACCGGCTGTTTCGCGCTTCTGAACACTGGCGACAAACCGGTTGAGTCGAAGAACCGCCTGCTGACGACGATTGCCTATCAGCTGGACGGCAAGCGGATTTACGCGCTGGAAGGCTCGATATTTGTGGCCGGGGCCGCCGTACAATGGCTGCGGGATGCGCTGGAGATCATCGACTCGGCCCCCGAGAGTGGTGAGCTGGCGCAGCAGGCCGACCCGACACAGCACGTGGTGCTGGTGCCTGCCTTTACAGGCCTCGGCGCGCCCTATTGGAAACCGGACTGTCGGGGCGCGGTGTTCGGTCTGACGCGGAACTCGGGCCGCGCCGAGTTTGCCAGGGCCACGCTAGAAAGCATCGCTTATCAGACGCGCGACCTGTGGCACGCCATGCAGGGCGATTGGGGCGCGGATATCAATGTCACTCTACGGGTGGACGGCGGCGCCAGCGCCTCGGACTGGGCGATGCAGGGGTTGTCGGACTATCTGGGGGCCGAGGTCGACCGCCCGGTGATGCAGGAAACCACTGCTTTGGGCGCGGCCTGGCTGGCGGGCATGCGGGCGGGCGTTTACCCGGACCAACAGGGATTTGCAGAAACCTGGGCGCTGGACCGCCGCTTTGAACCCGAACTGTCCGTGGAAAAGCGCGATGCAGCCTATGCCCGCTGGCAACGGGCCGTTTCCGCAGCGATGGCATTCTGAACCTATTGAAGGATCAGCTGTGATCCTTCATCAGCCGCTGTTTCTGACGTGACCAGTCCCGCTTGGCCTGGGTTTCGCGCTTGTCATGGGTTTTCTTACCCTTGGCAATGCCGATTTTGATCTTGGCCATGCCTTTGTGGTTGAAATACAGAACCAGCGGCACCAGTGTCATGCCTTTGCGCTGGGTCGCGTTCCACAGGTTCGACAGTTCCTTGCGCGAGACCAGCAACTTGCGACGGCGGCGTTCTTCGTGCTTGAACACCTTGGCCTGCTCGTAAGGCGCGATATAGCTGTTGACCAACCACAGCTCTCCGTCATCGACCGAAGCGTAACTGTCTGCGATGTTCGAGCCACCTGCGCGCAGGGATTTGACCTCGGACCCTTCCAGCATGATGCCGCACTCGAGATCGTCCTCGATTGCGTAATCGAAGCGCGCGCGCCGGTTTTCGGCGATGACTTTGTAATTCGGGTCTGTCTTTTGCTTGGCCATGACGCGTTGATTTAGGCGTCTTGTGCGGTCCTTGCAAGCCGAAGCGGTCAGGACTTGGCCGAGATGATCAGATCAGGACCGAAAATCGTGTCTGCATGGTTGTGCAGATATATCTTGAGCCATGGTGTAAACCGGGTGGGGTGCCGCTGTACTTCGGCCAGCAGATCATGGTAGTCAATCCAGCGAATATCCATAACTTCATCCGGATTAGGATCGATCTTCAGCGGTCCGCGGGCATGAGCCAGAAACACATCGACCACTTCGTGTTCGATCATGTTGTTGCCGACATCGGCATGATACTCCAGCCGGTGGCGGTATTCGGGATAGAGGCCGGTGATTCCCAGTTCTTCCCGCAGACGGCGCACCGCGCATTCAGAAGGTGTTTCGCCCCAGTCCGGATGGGTGCAGCAGGTATTCGCCCACAAACCCGGCGTGTGGTATTTGCCCAAGGCCCGGCGCTGCAGCAAAATCTCGGTTCCACGTACGACAAAAACCGACACCGCCTTGTGCCGCAGGCCTTTTTCATGCGCCTCAAGCTTGTCCACGGGGGTCAATTCGCCATCAACCCAGGCCGGGATCATGATTCCCATCTGTTGTCTCCTGCTGCCGATCCGCCGGTCCGGCGGAATAAAAGGAACTGGCTGCGGCCGGATCGGCTTGGCGTTGCGAAATCACACTTGCAAAGCATGATGAACCGCGCACCCCCAAGTTGGCGCTGATCCATCCTGTTATCAATCGCACGAAAGGCCGCAGGGGCTGCGGCCTTTCGTAGTCTTACAGATTGTCCGGTTTCAGGCGTTATTCGCCCGACACGCTGACGATATAGGCATAGACGTCTTCGCCGCCCTTCTTCAGCTTGAAGGTCATCTTGGACTTGGCGGCGGTGTCATCCAGATAGGTTTTCAGGAAGGTCTTGGGATCCTGAGCGTACTCGACAAAAGCCGCCTCATCCCAGACCAGACCATTTTCACCAGCGGCGACGATGCTGTCGCCATACTTGAACCCGTCGACAGTGCCCGCGGTGCGACCTGCGATGCCATAGAGGTTCGGACCGGTCTTGCCACCTTTGACGATTGCCTCGCCGTCAGGGCCGGCGATCTGGTGACAGGACTTGCATTTGTTAAAGGTTTTCTTGCCGGCTTCGGCGTCACCTTCGGCATATACGGGTACGGCTAGAAGGCCGACGATTGCGGTAGCGAGGATGCGATTCATAGCTTTTAGCTCCGATACGAATTGGCTGCACCGAAAGGAACCTCGGTGCGGAAAAGAGTCAACGCGCAGATTGCCGCGCGATGCCACTGTGCCACTGCGACATATGGGTCGTCCTTAACTTAAGTCATGTAGCTTTGACCAACATGGCAAAAGGTCGCCTGCCGCAGGCGTCGCCAGATATATCGCCCGCGCAATGGCCCGCGCAAGGCACAGCGACGCCGCGTGCCCCAACAGGCTCAGCTCTGCCTCTTGTGGCAGTGGCGTCGCGCCAGTGCTGACACCAAACACCAGATCGCCGTCGCCCGGCGTGTGGGCCGGCAGGACGGCACGGGCAATGCCATCATGCGCGGCCACGGCCAGCCGCTGGCATTGCGGTTTGGACAGCGCAGCGTCAGTGGCGACAATGGCGATGGTGGTGTTGGTCTTGCCCGGTTCGGCAGGCCGCATGGCCTGCGCCTTGCGACTGACCGGAGGGTGACCCAGACCGGCGCGGGAATCAGGCCCTAACCCGCCAAATTCGTCGCCAATCTCGAAAGGCGCGGCCCAGAAATGACGGTCTCCGGGTGTGGTGACGCTGCCAAGCGGATTGGCCGCTACCAGTGCGCCGACCGTGACGCCATTGTCGAGCACCAGCGAGGCCGACCCCAGCCCGCCCTTGTGCATCGCCGCCAAAGCCCCGGTACCAGCGCCAGCTGTGCCCAGCGCAAAATCCTCAGAGGCCGTTTCAAATGCAGCCTGCCCAAAGGCCCGGTAGGGATTATCCGTCCAGCCTTTGTCACCACCGTTCAACAGGTCAAACAGGATCGCACCGGGAACAATAGGCACCACGGTATCGCCCACCGGATACCCCCGCCCCCGAAAACGCAGCGCATCCGATACGCCGGAACACGCATCCAGGCCAAAGGCCGACCCGCCCGACAGCACAATGGCGTCAACCTGCGTGACGGTTTTGTCCGGGGCCAGCAGATCGGTTTCCCGCGTACCCGGTGCGCCGCCCATCACATGGACCGAGGCGGTAAAAGCCTCATCCGCTGTCAGAACGGTGGTACCGGATTTCAGCGCTGCGTCCTGCGCGTTTCCGACCTTCAGGCCGGGCACGTCGGTGATCAGATTTCTGGGTCCGGGCGTCATACTTGCTCCTCAGATGCAGCGGCCGCCATCAACTTCGAGGGCCGTGCCGGTGATCATGCTCGCCTCATCGGAACACAGGAAACAGGCGGCGTTGGCCATGTCCTCGGGCGTGGAAAAACGGCCCAGCGGGATGGTCGACAGGAATTTGGCACGAATCTCCGGCGTATCTTCCCCCATAAAGGATTTCAGCAATGGCGTTTCCCCCGCCACCGGACAGATCGCATTCACGCGCACGCCAGACGGCGCGAGTTCCACCGCCATCGTCTTGGTCGCGGTGATCATCCAGCCCTTTGAGGCATTGTACCAGTTCAGGTTCGGGCGCGGGGACAGCCCGGCCGTCGAGGCCACATTCAGGATCGCCCCCGCACCACGCGCTTTCATGGCGGGCACAAAGGCGCGGGCGGTCAGGTAGACGGACTTCATGTTCACGTTGAAAACCCGGTCGAAATCCTCCTCGGTGACATCCTCCAGCGGTGTCGGCAGATGCGTCACCCCGGCATTGTTCACCAGAATGTCCAGCTGCCCGAACCGGTCATTTGCCGCCTCTGCCATTGTCTGAACCGATGCTCCATCGGCGACATCAACCTGCTGGGCAATGGCTTGGGCACCCAGAGACGCAGCCGTCTCAAGCGCGGCATCCCCATTGATGTCGGCGACCATCACCCGAGCGCCTTCGGTTATGAATTTCTGCGCGATGCCTGCTCCGAACCCAGAAGCACCACCAGTCACAATCGCGGTTTTTCCCTCCAACCTCATGGCTTTGCCTCTCTGTCGCCTGTGGGTGGCAGAGTAGCAACGACTCACGAAGTTACCAGTTCAATCTTCGGAAACCTTGCCGCGCAATGCTTTCACATCAGACCGCGCCTTTTTCGCCGCCAACCGCCGCTTGACCGAGCCATAGGTGGGCTTGGTGCCAATGCGTCGCTTGGGTTTGACAAGCGCGCGGGCGATCAGTTCGGCCAAACGGTACCGCGCAATCTCGCGGTTGCGGGCCTGCGACCGGGTCTCTTCACACTGAATGATGATCGCGCCCTCTTTGGTCCAGCGCCGCCCGGCCAGCCGTTTGAGCCGTGTCTTGACCGGTTCCGGCAGAGAGGGTGAGCGCGCTGCCTCGAACCGCAACTCGACGGCGGTCGAGACCTTGTTGACGTTCTGCCCGCCAGGACCGGACGAGCGGACAAAGCTCTCGGTCATTTCCCAGTCCTGCAGAGTGATATCGTCATTGATGCGCAACATGAGCAAACCTTACAGGCCGGTTGCAGAAACAAAAAGGGCCGCCCCGGCGGGACGGCCCTTCGAAAGTTCAGGAGGTCGGGTCGGTTAGATCAATCGACCAGCCGGAGCGAGCGCTCCGCCAAGGGCTGCCTCAGCAGGTTTTCCCCCCGGTTGTTCCGACACCTCTCTCCAATCTCTTTCTCGACACTGGATCACCTCCTTTTCTATCTGTTGCGGTTAACTATGAGCCTGACACAAGTTGTGCCATTCTCAAAGCGTTTTTTTACGCAGGCTGAGCGGTCAACCGCGCAACGATCACCTTGAACGGGATCAGCGCGATTAGCGCCAGCGACAATTTCACCAGCCAATCCGCAAACGCGAGCGTCACCCAGAGCGGTGCCATTGGACCGGTTAACATGAAGGGCACGGGCTCCCACGCCCAGTTGATCGCCGTGTCGGCATTGGCGCCAAAGAAAGTAACCGAGGCCGAGAAGGCAATGGTGAAAAACAGTGCGGTGTCCAGCGCCGACCCGATCAGCGTCGAGACCAGCGGCGCGCGCCACCAGCGGCCGCCGCGCAGCGAATTAAACACGGTGACATCGGTCAGCTGCGCGATCAGAAAGGCAGTTCCCGAGGCAACGGCGATCCGTAGCGGCACCGCGGCATAGGTGAACCCGTCACCTTGCAGCATGATCTGACTGCCGATCAGCGAACAGATGACACCGGTGACAAACCCGGCAAATACCACCTTGCGGGCCGTGGCCACGCCATAGACGCGGTTCATGATGTCGGTGACCAGAAAGGCCAGCGGATAGGTAAAGGCACCCCAGGTCAGCAGCCCATCAAAAATCAGGAACTGAACCAGAATGTTCGAGGCCACAACGATGGCGGCCATGGCAATAATGCCGGGTATATAAGCGCGTTGCATTTTCTGATGCCCGTTTTGACAAGGTAGCGGCGACTTGGCCAAGGGACCGTCCCGAGGCAAGCCGCGCTTCTAGACTTTTGACCGGATCGAGTCAATCGGGCAGCAGATATTCGACCAGCTCAGTGCGTTGCAGGGCCAGAAAATTGTCATCCGAGATCATCGTGGCGCGCAATCGCCCCTGCGTGTCTCGCCAGACCGACAGACCTTCGAGGTTGTCATGCGTCCCGGTTCCGGTTTCAAGCAGGATCTCCTCTGCGCCTGGAACATCCCCGTCGATCTGCCACCGCCGCAGGCGTGAGCGGAACCCGATCAGGGACAGCTTCCGTTCCAGAACATAAAGACGACCATCGGGACCAAAATCAGCGGCAACCGGAAGGAACCTGCCCCGTTGCTGCAGAACAAATGGCGTCGCCCATGCCCGCCCATCCCAACGATAGACCGGGATGTTTCCATCGGCGGTGCGGTTCTTTTCAGTCAGAGTATATAGCCGCCCCTTATCGTCGATAGCCAACCCTTCAAAGGATCCATTGTGGTCCAGCCCATCAAACGCCTTGGGGCGCGGTAGGACGCGCGCCTTGCTGCCAGGTCCGGAATAAAACGCCACGCGATGGACGCGTTCGAAGGAGATATAGTAGCTTCCGTCCTGGTCGATGGCGATCCCTTCGGAATCGCCCGTATATCCGGGCAGAGCGCCTCCTGTGCTTGACAAGACCCGCCAGCGGTCGAGAATTTCTATTCCGGTTATCTGGTCCCCATCCCGATCAATCTGCGCCGCCAAAAGTTTGGAACGGTCGCTGAGAGCGACCATCAGACGGCCGTCTTCCGAGATATGAAGCGCCGAAAACCCGCCGAACCAGCCAGCGCTGTGCCTCCAGATGAAGCTACCCAACTGAGTTGCTTTCTTGACTTCGACAGCCCCGACCGAACCGGCCAGCAAAAGCGTCGCAATCAGTTGGACTGCAAGACTGCGGTGCATTGCTGAGGCAAATCGGCCAGACGGTATTCCCGGCGTTTCTTGGGTGGCGGTGCATTCGGATCGGGTGGCGGCGGGTTGAGGATGTTATTCACCCATTGTTGCGCCTCGGCACAGCCGTCACCTTTGGGCGGCGGGTCCTGATTGACACATCCACGTGATCCTCTGGGACATCTCAGACGAACATGAAAATGGTAATGATGCCCCCACCAGGGTCTGATCTTGCGCAGATACGCGCGGTTGCCTTTCTCATCATTGCACATCTGTACCTTTGCACCGGGAAAGACGAAAATCCGCGCCACGCGTTTGTCCTTCGCAGCCTCGCGCAGCACTGCGTGGTGCTGTTTGCTCCAGTTGCCGTTCACAAAAGCCCCGTTGGCACGGCGCAAGGAGATAGACGAGATATTCTCGCGCGCCTTCCGACTCAACCGCAGGTTGTTGCCGGGCAGCATCCAGACATCAATGTCCAGACCCAACTGGTGACTGCGATGGCCTGAGGTCATCGGCCCGCCCCGTGGCTGACTGATATCCCCGATATAGAGACCGTTCCATCCCGGTTGTTTCGCCGCGAACCGGCTGAGGTCCTGCACATAGTCGATTGCATCGGGATGGCCCCAGTTGCGGTTCCGCGACAGGCGCATCGCCTGCCATGTCGGCCCCGTCTCTGGCAGTTGCACTGACCCCGCCGCGCATCCGCGCGAATAACTGCCGAAAGCCGCTGCTTTTTGCTGTGAGTTTTGTTTTTGCGCCCCGAACAACTGCTTGGCCAGGGGTTGCGCCCCCGCCGTGCCTGCCAGTGTGATCGTGGCCAGAATTGCCAAAAAACGTAGTAAAATCATCTGCTCTGATCCCCTTCCGGTTTCACCCAGCGCATCAGGAATAGACCCAGAATAAACAACAGAATGATCGGTGACACCCCCAGTCGCGCATTGCCGGTCACAGTGGTCGCAACGCCGATCAACAAAGGCGCGGCAAAGGCGGTGGCGCGGCCCGACAGGCCGTAAAGGCCAAAGCTCTCGACCGGCGCATTGGGGTCCGTGTGGCGCACCATCATCGAACGGCTGGCCGATTGCAGGATGCCGCCCATACCGCCAATCAGGACGCCGCAACCAAAGAACACCAAGTCGGGCAGACCAGACCCGTCGGGCAGGCTGATGCCATAGATTTGCGTGCGGTCCATCGAAACGACGGTGACGCAGACGAAGATCAAAATCCAGATCGCCACCAAAATCACCGGTTTAGGGCCGTATTTCTTGTCCATCTTGCCGCCGATCCATGCAAAGATGGCCGAGGCCAGAACACTGACAATCCCGAAAACGCCGATCTTTATCAGATCCCACTCGAGCACCAGACGCGCATAAACACCGCCGAAACTGTAAAGCCCGTTCAGCGCGTCGCGGTAAAACATGGATGAACCCAAATAGGTCGCCAGACTAACCCGATGGCGCAGGTCCGACACCGACTTGGCCAGCAGGCTCAGCGCCTCGCTGAAACTGCCCGTTTTGTCGCTGTCCGGATCATCCCGCACCCACAGGAAATACGGCACCATGAACAGAATGAACCACGCAGCGGTGAACGGCCCGACAAAGCGGGTACCTTCGCGGCTTGCGGCATCCAGACCAAAAGCGGGCTGCATCCCGATCAGTGTCTTGCCATTGGGCTGCTCCACAAACAGCAGCAGCATGATCGCCAGAGAGATCAGGCCACCGAAATACCCGAACGCGAACCCTGACCCCGAAATCTCGCCGACTTCGTTGTCGTCGCCCAGGTCGGGCAGCTGCGAGTTGATGAAGATCAGCGCGTATTCCGCGCCGACAAAGCCCAGACCAAAGGCCGACAGCATCAGCCACATGTTCGACCCATCCGGCAACGTGTACCACAGCGCTGCCGAGCCCACCGCGTACATCACCGAAAAAGCGAAAATCCACGGAATGCGGCGGCCCGACACATCCGCCATTGCACCCAGTAGCGGCGCGCCGAAAGCAATGATCAACCCTGTGATTGTCAGGCAATGCGCCCAGACCGTCTGCGCCTGCGCGGCCGCAGCCTGCGCATCCATCCCGGAATTGGTGTAATACCCCGCCGCGACGCCGGCGAAATAGGGGCCAAAAACAAAGGTGACCAAAAGCGAATGATAGGGCTGGCTGGCCCAATCGAAAAACCACCAGCCCCAGATGCGCTTGCGCTTGGAAATTTCTGCCATAACTGCCCCTGTTTATTGTTGCTTTTATAAGACGGGCCTTTGGGTCAATTCGCAAGCGTTCTGTTGGTGCGGACTTGCTCTTTGCCACGGGTGCGCTTAGGTCTCAGCAGATGTGAAAACGGAGGCCCCATGCTGTCGCTGATCCAAATTCTGCTGCTGATCCTGGACATTGTCTGGTTCATCATCCTTGCCCATGTGATCATGAGCTGGCTGATCAACTTTCAGGTGCTCAACCTGCATCAACAGCTGGTGGCGCAAATCTGGTACGGTCTAAACCGTATTCTGGAACCGATTTACGGCCCGATCCGCCGTTTTCTGCCTGCGATGGGCGGGCTGGACCTGACGCCCCTGGTGGTGCTGATCGGCGTCTATGCGCTGCGGATCATCCTGATTAACAATATCGGCTATTTTGTCTGACCTCTTGTTCACCGAATCTTAGTGTGTGATTGTCCTGTCTTAAGAGCAGATAAACCAAAATACAGGGCAACCCCGCACATGTTCGACGCCGCACCCCTGCTGCGAGATGTCTTTGGATTCGACGACTTTCGCCCCGGTCAGGAAGAGATCGTCGATGCCGTGACCGCAGGTGAAAACGTGTTGGCCATCATGCCAACAGGCGGTGGTAAATCCCTGTGTTATCAACTGCCTGCGCTGCTGCGGGATGGTGTGACGGTGGTGATCTCTCCGTTGATCGCCTTGATGCGCGATCAGGTGCGCGGGTTGCAGGAATCCGGGGTCGAGGCCGGGGCGCTGACCTCGGGAAACACTCCAGAAGAAACCGATGCCGTGTGGGAGGCGCTGGAGGCCGGGCGGCTCAAATTGCTCTACATGGCGCCCGAGCGGCTGGCCGCGGGGTCGGCGCTGGGCATGTTGCGGCGGATCAATGTCAGCCTGATCGCCGTGGATGAGGCCCATTGTGTAAGTCAGTGGGGCCACGACTTCCGCCCTGATTACCTGCGGATCGGAGAGTTGCGGCGCGCGCTGGACGTGCCGCTGGCCGCCTTCACCGCCACAGCGGACGCTGAAACGCAGGACGAAATCGTCCAAAAGCTGTTCGACGGCACCGCCCCCCGCAAGTTCCTGCGGGGGTTTGACCGTCCCAACATCCATCTGGCCTTTGCCGCCAAGGACGGGCCGCGCAAGCAGATCCTCGACTACGCCGGGGCGCGCAAAGGTCAGTCCGGCATCGTCTATTGCGGCACCCGCAACAAGACCGAGGTGCTGGCGCAAGCCCTGCGCGCCGAAGGGCATGTGGCTTGCCACTACCATGGCGGGATGGAGGCTGAGGATCGCCGTATCGTCGAAACCCGTTTCGCGCGTGAGGACGGTCTGATCGTAGTTGCGACAGTGGCCTTCGGCATGGGCATCGACAAGCCCGACATTCGCTGGGTCGCGCACGCAGACCTGCCGAAATCGATCGAGGCTTATTATCAGGAAATCGGCCGCGCTGGTCGTGACGGCGGCCCGGCAGAAACCCTGACACTGTTCGGCCCCGACGATATCCGTCTGCGCCGCTCGCAGATTGATGAAGGTCTGGCGCCGCCCGAACGACGCATGGCCGATCATGCGCGGCTGAATGCTCTGTTGGGGTTGGCCGAAGCGCTGGAGTGCCGCCGCGAGACTCTGTTGGGCTATTTCGGTGAACAGGCCGAACCTTGCGGCAAATGCGACCTGTGCGACAGCCCACCCGAGGTGTTCGACGGCACCACCCCGGTCCGCATGGCTCTGTCCGCGATCCTGCGCACCGAGGAATGGTTCGGCGCGGGCCATCTGATCGACATCCTGCTGGGCAATGAAACAGACAAAATCCGCGCACGCCGTCACGACAACCTGTCCACCTGGGGCATCGGCAAGGACTGGTCGCGCCCGCAATGGCAGGCGATCTTCCGGCAGATGATGGGTCACGATCTGGTGCGCCCGAACCCCGAACGCCACGGCGCGCTGCGCATGACCGAGGCCGCAAAGCCGATCCTGAAGGGCGAGGCGCAGATCAACCTGCGCAAGGATACGCTGCGCAAGGCGACCCGACGACCTGCGGCCAAGATGATGGTGTCCGAGGAAGACGCACCGCTGCTGTCCGCGCTCAAGGCCAAACGCCGGGCGCTGGCGGAATCTGCGCGGGTTCCGGCTTATGTCATTTTCCCTGACCGTACCCTGATTGAAATGGCTGAAACGCGCCCTGCGACGCTGGACGACATGGCCCGGATCAGCGGCGTCGGTGCGAAAAAGCTGGAACGTTATGGGGCCACGTTCCTTGAGGTTTTGACCGGTGCGGTGGAGGATTTGCACCCCGCGCGGCGCAAACTGGCCGGGCGCGAGCAGGGTGATATCTATGACCGCCTGCTTGAGGTTCAGACCCAGCTGTCGCGCGGGCCGGACGGGATCGACAAGCCGCTGACCTGTTCCGCCTCACAACTGGCAAAGGTGGCGCAATTGCGCACCGACGATCCGCGCGCGATGGAGCAGGTTCTGGGCGACCGACGTCACGAAAGGTTTGGTGCCGCCTTTCTGGACGTGCTGCGTCAGGCGGGCTAGATACCTGCGAACAGGCATGAAACGAGGGCGGATATGCTGGTAGTGATTTCCCCGGCCAAGCGGCTGGACTGGGCACAGCGGGACGTCGAGGTCACGCAACCGGATTTTCAGGACGACGCGATCCGCCTGTCAAAAACCGCCCGCAACCTGACCTTGGGCGATCTGAAAAAACTGATGGACCTGAGCGACGACCTGGCCCGCCTGAACCGCGACCGCTTTCGCGCCTTCTCGGATACTCCCTCGGCGAATGTGACCCGCCCCGCAGCATTGGCCTTTGCAGGCGACACCTATCAGGGGCTCGAGGCCGCCTCGCTTGACGACGAAGAAATCGAATGGGCGCAGGATCATCTGCGCATCCTGTCCGGCCTTTACGGCATCCTGCGCCCGCTGGATGCGATTCAGGCGTATCGACTGGAAATGGGCAGCAGGCTGAAAACCCGGCGCGGCAAGAACCTGTATGAATACTGGCGCGATCAGCTGAGCAAGACTTTGAACACGCAGGGCGAAGCGATTGGGTCAGATGTTCTGGTGAACTGCGCCAGTCAGGAATATTTCGGCGCGGTAGACCCTAAAGCGCTGAAACTGCGGGTCATCACGCCGGTATTCATGGAGGACAAAGGCGGCACGCCCAAGATCGTCAGCTTTTTCGCCAAGAAAGCGCGTGGAGCCATGGCGCGATACATCATTCTGCACCGCCTGACCGATCCCGCCGGGTTGCTGGATTTCGACACCGGCGGATATGAATACCGCCCGGACCTGTCGGAAGAAAACAAGCCTGTTTTCCTGCGCCCCTATCAGGCCTGATCCAGCATCGACGGGTCAAAGGCGACCAATTCGACCGTGTTCCCTTCGGGATCTTCGGTGAAAATACCGCGCCACCCGATCCATCCGAATTGTTCGACGCGGTATGGCTGGCCGATTTTGTCATACCACCGCATCACAGCCGCCTGTTCGGCGAATGGCAGGGACAGCGCAATGTGATGCAGCGACGACCCTGCCCCCGTTGCGGGGGCTTCCGCACCCGCAGGATGCAGCCCGGGCCGCGGGGCGGCCGAATGGTGAAACAGGGCCAGCACCTGAGTGTGCCCGCCGAACCCTTCGGCGATGCGAAAGAAGGTAATGGCGCTGTTATGGTCGCCGGACAGACGCTCCAACCCAATTACATTTTCATAGAACTCCACCATCGCCCCCATGTCGGCGCAACGAATGGCAATCTCGCCCAGCGCGCGAGGGTGAAATCTACGATCTTCTGACATGCGCTCACCCTAGTCTGGCTCAGCGTCTTCAGCAATGACAGACAAGGCCTCTTCGGGTTGGTTATCCAGGATCATCTGGTGGATTTTCATTTTTTGCAGCGGCTTGGTCAGGTAATGATCCAGTCCGGCGGACAGAATGCCCTGATCATCCCCTACCATTGCATGGGCCGTTAAGGCGACGATTGGCACGTGACGCTTGGTCCCGATCTCACGCCGCCGGATTTCCGCCGTGGCTTGCTTTCCATCCATATTGGGCATTGAGATATCCATGAAAATCAAATCCGGGTCGAAATCCCGATGTTCCTGCACAGCCTCGATCCCGTTGCCCGCAAACCGAAGTTCAATGTTCAGATCCTTGACCATCTTTTCCAAGATCAGCTGATTGGTTCTGTTATCCTCGGCAGCCAGGACCCGCATGAGCCGCTGGTTTTTTCCCGTCTTGTCCGGTTCCTGGTGCTGTTCACCTGCCCTCACGGCGATTGTATCCTGCTCCTGCGGTGTTCGACCAAGGGCCATCAGACGGGAATACAGCTCGGCCCGGGGTATGGGCTTTTGCAAAACCCCCTCGATCAGGTGGCGGGCCGGGTTGGCGTGAATGACGCCGGGGTTGGCTGACATGACAACTACGGGCAGGTCCGCCCAACCCCGGTCTTTCAGCGTTGTCGCCAGTTCCAACCCATCCATATCTGGCAGGTCGTGATCACAAAGTAGCAGGTCCACACTGTCATCCACTACTGCCAACGCCTCTCCACCGGACGCGCAGACCGTGACCTGCGATCCCAGCCGCCCCAGCTGTTTCGACAATATGGCGCGATTGACGGCCAGATCCTCAACCACAACCACGTGACGTGGACAGTCGGCCAGATCGGGCGGCGTGGGTTGCGGGCCTTCGACAGTGGGCAGTGTGATGCGGAATCCGAAACAGGAGCCCTGTCCGAATTCGCTTTCGACCCAGACCGACCCGCCCATCAGAGCTATTAGCCGCTTGGTGATGGCCAGACCCAGACCAGTTCCTTCGAACTGACGGTTGCGCTCGTCCTCGACCTGATTGAATTCCCCAAAGATGTGGCGGATCTTATCTGCTTCGATGCCGATGCCCGTATCTTCGATTGCCACGTGAATGTCGCAGATATTGGCGTCAGGGTTTGGCACGCCGGTTACGCGGATCAGAACATGGCCCTCGGACGTGAACTTGACCGCGTTGCCCACCAGATTGGTCAGAACCTGCCGGACGCGACCAGGGTCGCCCACAAACAGCGTCGGCAGGAACAGGTCATAATCGACCAGCAAGGACAGCCCCTTGTCGCGGACACTGGGCTGCAACAGCATCGCCACTTCCAGAATGCAGCGTTCGAAATCGAACTGTTCAGGGTGAAGGATCAGCTTGTCTGCCTCGATCTTGGAATAGTCCAGCACGTCATTGATGATCACCAGAAGTGCCTCACCTGAATTGCGGATTGTATTGAGATAGAGCCTTTGTTCCTCATCCAGCGGCGTTTCCGACATCAATTCGGTCATCCCGACGATACCGTTCATCGGGGTTCTGATCTCGTGGCTCATATTGGCCAGAAAAGCCGATTTAGCGCGGTTCGCAGCCTCCGCCCGTTCGCGAGCGGCCTTCAGCTCGGCCTCATGACGAACTGATGCAGTGATGTTCAGGCCCAGACTGACCACATCGCCCCCGTTGCCGCGTTGGTCGATCAGCTTGAAATAATGACCATTCCACAATTTTATCACAACTGGTTCCGGGTGCGGTTGCGCCCATCGCGTCAGCATTCTGGCCTGCCAATCAGCTGCGGAGTCCGACCCGATGTCCACCAGGCCTTCTGACGTCAGAATCTCGAGTATGCGGGAATAAGTGATTCCCGGAGCGACGTCTTCGACCCCGTCGAATACGCTGAGATAGGCCGCGTTGGCGCCGATCAGCCGGCTTTGATCGTCAAAGAAAGCGAACCCGTCCTGAATGGTTTGTATCGAATGCCACAACCGGCGTTCGGCCACTTCGATCTTGGCATTTGCCAGCGTCAGGTCGGATTTGACCTTTTCATTCTCATCCCGAACCGTTTCCACCTCGGCCTGCGTTTCACCAATGCGCTTGGTCAGCGCCATCGCGTGCAAACCCAGCTTGCGGTTGGCCGCGGACAGTTCAGCCTGTTTCATATCCAAGAGTCGCTCAGCCGCCAGCCGCGCGCGCCGTTCCTGTGCCAGTTTTCCTGCAAGACTCATTTTTGGTGACCCCGGAGTAATCCGCGCCCAGCATCCGGACAGAGCGTGAAAAAGTGTTTAAGCCGTTGCCTTTAGATCGACGCCCATGTCAGAGTTCGCCGCGAAACGGAGGTTTGCAATGCGATGTATTCGTTATTTTTCAGTACTTTGCGCCATTGTACTATGCACCCAACAGGCAGCGGCGGACTGCGCCTCTGATGCCCAGATCGACCGTTTCGTGCAGGATTATTTGAAGGGCACACCCACAGCCGCCCTGTCCACGGGAGGCAGCATGGAGGACGCGCTGTGCACGCAGGCCAAATTAATCCATGCGTTAGAGCCGCATTTAGGTCCGGTGGTCGGCTACAAGGCCGGTCTGACCAGCACACCCGCGCAGGAGCGGTTCGGTGCGTCTGAACCAGTTCAGGGTGTCCTTTTTCGTGACATGATGCTGGAGGATGGAGCCACCATTCCATCACCATGGGGCGCGCGGCCGGTCTTTGAGGCCGATCTTGTGCTTGTGGTCGGTGACGCGCGGATCAATCAGGCTACAACACCGGTGGAGGTGATGGCGAGCATATCCGTCGTCCGCCCCTTCATCGAACTGCCCGATCTGACCCTTGCCGAGGGCGAGCCGATTACACCAGTCACCCTGACGGCCATAGGCGTCGCGCCGAAACTTGGTGTGTTAGGCTCTGAAATTCCTGTTTCCGACCCGGCTGCTATGGTGCAGGCGCTGGCGGACATGACCGTAACGCTCAGCGCGGCGGACAGTGAGGTTCTGGCGCAGGCACCGGGTGTTGCGGTTCTGGGGCATCCGGCCAACGCGGCCCTTTGGCTGATGTCCAAGGGAATCGAATTCCAGCCCGGAGACCTGATCTCGGTCGGGTCCTTCGGACCGCTTTTTCCACCCGCTAAAGGCAAGGGCGGTGCATCCGTTACCTATGAGGGGTTACCTGGCAATCCGACCGTCAGCGTAAAGTTCGAGTGATCAGCGCCGCCCTTCGCGCAGCCAACCGCTTAGCAGGAAACCGCCCGCCAGCAAAAGCACCAGCCAAGGCGGCAGCAGACCGGCTTGGGTAACGTCACGCGTTTCATAGGCATTGCGCGGCGTCAGGCCGACCCAGCCCCGCCCCGCAGCCGGACGTCCGGCGCGTACGTTGCGGATTGAGGGCAGACCGTCCTCCAATCGAATGACGCCGCCGCGCATTTCGGCCAGCACGGGTTGAAGAACTCCACCGGTCGCAATGGTGCGTTCGAATTCTTTCGGTGCAGCAGGTCCCAGCCCGATCACCGCCGATTGCTCACCCTCCTGTAAACGGTACAGACCGATCTCCGGCCCGAAATACTGCGCTTCGAACCGGCCCGGGCTGACTTCGTTCAACATGATCTCGTGCGTTTCACCGTTCGGGCGGGTCACGGTTACTGGCCCGACCTCGTCCTCAAGCGTCTGGCGAATGATGCGCATGATCTGCCCATTGGCTTCGGCCCAAAGTGCCTCTTCCTCAAGCTCCGGTTCTTTCATCATCCAATGGGCCAGCCGGCGCAGCAGTTCCAGCTGCGGGCCACCGCCTTCGAACCCCCGGCTCCACAGCCAGGCGTGGTCCGAGGCCAGCAGCGCCACGCGCCCCTCGCCGACGCGATCCAGTACCAGCAGCGGCCGCTCATCCACGCCGGTCATCAACAACTCACCCGTGCGGTGTTTCACGTCGATCTGGCGCAGCCACGCGCCCCAGTCTTCAGAGTCGCCAAGGTTCGTCGTCACCGGATGGCGGTGGCCAAGGTCGGTAACCATGGGGACAAAACGTTCCTCGATCACGCGCGCCGTCGGCTGCGCGGGCAGGATTGGCGCCAAAGGCGAGCGGAAAATACTGTCGGCTGAAGCAAAATCCGGACCGGCAGCAATCAGCACCGCGCCGCCTTCGTTGATATAGTTGGTGACGTTGTCCAGATAGATCGCGGGCAGGATGCCGCGGCGCTTGTAGCGATCAAAGATGATCAGGTCGAAATCATTGATCTTTTCCAGAAACAGCTCGCGCGTCGGGAAGGCGATCAGTGAAAGCTCGTCCACCGGCACCCCGTCCTGCTTTTCGGGCGGGCGCAGAATGGTGAAATGCACCAGATCGACTGAGCTGTCGGATTTCAGCAGGTTGCGCCATGTTCGCCCGCCCGGGTGCGGCTCGCCCGAGACTAACAGCACGCGCAGCCTGTCGCGTACCCCGTTCATCTGGATCAGCGCGGTGTTATTGCGGTCCGTCAGCTCGCCCTCGGCCTGCGGTACGGTGAACTGAATGACGTTGCGCCCGCCATGGGGCAACGTGATAGGCAATTCAACATCAACGCCGATGGGAATATTGAAACTTTCGGACTCGGCCCCGTCCACCGAAATCTCAAGGGGTGCAGAAGCCGCCCCAGCGGGCGCGGCGCCACTGTCCTCGACCCGCAGGGTCAGGGTGACCGGCTCATCGATAATGGCGAACGCGGGAGCGTTGCGGACGATCAGGCGGCGGTCCCAATCCGCGGCGCGCCCGGTCTGCAACAAGTGCATCGGCGCGGGTAGATCGGGAGCCTGATCGATATCGTGCACAATGCCATCCGACACCACCAGAATGCCTGCAATGCGCGCGCGCGGCTCTTCCGCCAGCGCGGCGTTCAGCGCCGCCATGACTTGCGTGCCTTCGTCTCCGTCTCCGTCCCCTACGCGGATACGGCGCAGTTCGGTGTTGTCGCGGGTTTCGATGACGGCGGCCAGTTCATCGGCGGCCTGGGTGGTCTGATCCGCCCGGTCCGAGAGGGTTTGGCTGGCGCTTTCATCCTCGATCAACAAAACGATATCGGTCAGCGGCGCGCGATCCTCGACCTGATAAACCGGCCCTGACAGCGCCGCGATGACAACCAAAGCAGCCAACCCGCGCAGTGCCCAGCCCGACAGACCGCGCCACAGGGCCAGCACGACTCCGCCAACCGCAATTGCGGCCACGATGGCCAGAACTGGCCACGGTATCAGCGGATCGAATATGACGGTTCCTGTCATTGTCCCAACCTGTCCAGCAGAGCAGGCACGTGAACCTGATCGGATTTGTAATTCCCGGTCAGCACGTGCATGACCAGATTGACCCCGAAACGACTGGCCAATTCGCGCTGACGCTCCCCGGCATAGCCGCGCCCCACCGGTAGCAACGACTGCCCATTGCGATCCACGGCCCAGGCAGAGGCCCAGTCATTGCCACCAATCACCACCGGCGTCACGTTGTCGTTGAGATTGCGGAAAGGCATCCCCTCGATCTGCTCAGCGTCCAAAGGCGCGGCCTCGACCCAAATCTCCGTGCCTGCATAGCGGCCCGGAAAATCCTGCAACAAATAGAAAGTCCGGGTCAGAACATGATCACGGGGAACAGGCTCTAATGCTGGGATATTCAGCGGTGCTGCCAGTTGTTGCAGCTTGCGCCCGTTTGGGCTTGCGGCGCCGAACCGGGCCACATCGGCATCGCGCGTGTCAAACAGGATCATCCCCCCCGACCGCAGGTAAGCGTTGAGCTTGGCGTAAGCCTCAACCGAAGGCTGCGGCTGGTCCGGCGTGATCGGCCAATAGAGTAACGGGAAGAACGCCAGCTCATCGCGTTCCAGATCGACCCCGATCGGATCTGAAGGTTCGACCGAAGTGCGGTAGAAAAGCGTCTGTGACAACCCGCGCATCCCTGCCCCGGCTACATCGTCGACCTGCCGGTCGCCCGTCAGCACATGGGCGAGGACCAGCTCTTTGGTGGCGTTCAGCGCGAATTCTGTATCCTCGGGTGTTTGCGCTTGCGCCTCGGGCACCAGCAGCATGGCGCCCAAGACGACCGCTGCAGCCTTGGCCAAGCCAAGCCGTCCAGACAGAGCCAGCGATGCAATTACGTCAACGGTCAGCAGAATCAATGCAATGCTGAGCAGAATGCCCCCGATGGGCGTCTCCGAATTCACCTCTTGCCCCTTGATCGGAACGTCTGCGGGCCAAACCGCCGGGCTGAGCACCGCGTTCTCAGACAGAACGTTCAGCGCCAGTTTCTGCTTGCCACTTTCATAAAGACCAGGCCGCAAGTCAGGACCGATTGTCCCGGACACCAGCTCACCCCCGTCCACCCCAGCCAGATTGCCTGCGTCGGACAAGGTACCGAAACCGTCCATGACTTGAATCGGTTCCCACGTGGTGCCCTGCAATTGGGACACCTGTCGGGATTTCGCGGCAGAGGCCACGGCCAGCCGGTCCAGCATTTCAACAAACAGTCCCGACAGGGGAAGGCTGGACCACTCCGCATCCGCCGTCACGTGGAACAGCACCACCTGCCCCAGCCCCAGCGCCTTGCGCGTCACCAGAGGGGTACCATCGGACAGCGACGCAATCACCCGATCCGCCAGGTTAGGGTCCGGTTGCGCCATGACCTGCGTGGTGACAGTCACGTCATCCGGCACCTGCAACCCATAGAAAGGAGAGTTCTCCGGGAAGGGCGCCAGCCCCTTAGCCTCACCCCAGCTCATCGCGCCGCCGACCGAACGGCCACCGCTGCGCAGACGGACGGGAAGTAAAACATCCTCGGCATCCCGGCCCAGATCGCTGGCGGCCATGCGCGGCCCGGCAAAGCGCAGCAGCAGCCCGCCCTGTTCGACCCATTCTACCAATGCGATCTGCTCGGGCTCAGACAGTTTCGCCACATCAGCCAGCACGATCACGTCGGGGTTGGCGGGCAGCACCTCGAGCAGGCCACCTTCAACGAAATCGGCCGTAGGGACCAGAACCTGCGTCAGGTAGTGCAACGGGGACAGCAACTCCAACCCTTCGCGGTTGAGCGTTCCCGCGATCAGCGCGACCTCCCGTCGGCGCAGGCTGTCATCGGTCAGCGTCACCGCCCCGGCTGATCGCTGGCCCTGAATTTCGAATCGTGTGATGCGGGCGCGCATTTCGGACGGCAGGGCCAGCTCAACCTGAGCCTGTGTGTCGCCGCTTGCGAACTCTATCTCAGTCGATTGCAGAACCCGCATGGCCCCGGCCGGATCACGGCCCTGTGCCAGCACCGTGATACGTGTGGCCGGGCCGGGAACTGCCCGTTGGGCCGCCAGTTGGATAACCCCGTCCTGATAGGCGGCAGGAAGGATCGCAACAACCGGCGCGGGGGACTGATACACCGTCACACCACCACGGGATTGCAGCGCGGCCAGAACCCCTTCGTGCCCGCCATATTCCAGGCGGTCACTGAACCAATGAGTGTCAAAGCCTCCTTCCACCTGACTCACCGCGGCCAGAGCCAGATCAATCTGCTCACCCGTCGGCTGCCACGGAGTCGGTGTCAGGCCCGGCAAACGCCCGCGCCAGGCTTCGGCGGCCTGAAAGACGGGTGTTTCGGGCTCGGTCAGGCTAAGGATCGCAACCGTTCGGCCTGCCCGTCCGGCCTCGGTCAGTTGTGCGTTGATCTGGTCCAACGTTGTCGACCACCGTGTGCCCCCCGCCCAGCTGGCATCCAGCACCAGCAATAACGGCCCGGAGCCGGACTCATCCCGCGAAGGGTTCAGAACCGGCCCGGCCAGCCCGATGATGATCGCCGCCGCTGCCAGCATCCGAAGCAACAACAACCACCATGGGGTGCGATCAGAAACGCTCTCGTCATCTTTCAGCCCCAGCAGCAGCGTCACCGCCGGGAACAACCGCCGGATCGGCGCCGGTGGCACGGCGCGCAGGATCAGCCACAGGATCGGCAGGGTCAGCAGTCCCAGCAACACCCAGGGCGCGGTAAAGCCGATGCCCGCAAGAACCGTCATACCGTCCCCCCGTCCAGCGCCCGATAGAGCCACAACAAAGCCGCTTGTGCACTGTCACCGGTATGATGCAGACCCAGCTGCCACCCAGTTGCGCGGCACAGTTGCGTCAGCGCATCCTTGCGTTCAGCGAGCCGGTCCAGATAGCGGCCGCGCAAATCTCCGGCCTTCAGTGTTTCATGCCGGACAGACCCTCCGACGCTTTCAAAAATGGTGCGGCCCCGATAGGGGAATGTCTCCTCACCGGGGTCCAGTACCTGCAGCAGCACCCCTCGCACACCCCGATCGGCAGCTTTGGTCAGGGCCAGTTCAACCTCATCCAGGGAGCCGAGAAAATCGGAAATGAACACGGCGCGTGCGTGAGGGATCATGGCGCGGTGTTCCGGCGGCGAATAGTCCGGATCAGCGTCTTCGGACCAGGCTTCCGCCAGCCGGATGATCTGAGCGTTACCGCGCCGGGGCGGCAGAGTTGTTCCGGTCAGGCCAACACGCTCTCCGCCTCGCACCAGAAGAATAGCGGTGGCAAGCCCCAACAGACGTGCCCGGTCGGCCTTGGTGGCCAGTGACTTGTTGGAGGCAAAGCGCATCGAGGCACCCTGATCGACCCACAGCATCACCGATTGCGCGATCTGCCATTCGCGCTCACGTACAAACTGCTGATCCCCGCGAGCGGATCGCCGGTGGTCTATCATCCGGCGGCTGTCACCGATCTGCGCGGGGCGGTATTGCCAGAAATCATCGCCAAGGCCCGAGCGTCGCCGCCCGTGATCGCCCAGCAGAACGGTTCCCGCCAGATGCTCGGCCCGCGCCAAAAGGGGCGGCAGCCGTGACGCCTCGGCCTCGGATCTTTCACGAAGGGTCAGCGCGGCATTCACGCCGCAACCTCGGTGCGGATCAACCCGGCAGCGGTGGTTTCGATGAGGTCAGCCAGGCTGTCCCCACGCGCCCGCGCCGCAAAGTTCAGCGCCATCCGGTGGCTGAGGACGGGGCGGGCCATATCCAGAACGTCCTCGGCACTGGGCGCCAGAAGCCCTTGCAGCATCGCCCGGGCACGCACCGTCATCATCAGCGCCTGCGCCGCGCGGGGGCCGGGACCCCAGGCGACCGTTTCGGCGACGCGCTCGGACGCGCCCGGCTCTTCCGGGCGGAAGGCGCGGACCAGATCGAGGATCAGCTCGACCACCGATTCCCCCACCGGCATCCGGCGCAACAGAACCTGCGCGGCCAGCAATTCCTCTTTGGTGAAAATCTGATGCGCCACTTCTTCTTCGACGCCTGTCGTGGCCAGCAGAATATCACGTTCGGTCTGGCGGTCCGGGTAATCCACATCGATCTGTACAAGGAACCGGTCCAGCTGCGCCTCGGGCAGCGGATAGGTGCCTTCCTGTTCGATCGGGTTTTGCGTGGCCAGCACATGGAACGGCTCATCCAGCGCACGGTCCTCGCCCGCAACGGTCACCGTGCGTTCCTGCATCGCCTGCAACAGAGCTGATTGCGTTCGAGGGCTGGCGCGGTTGATCTCATCCGCCATCAGCAGTTCGCAAAAGATCGGGCCGGGAATGAAGCGGAAATGGCGGCTGCCATCTTCGGCTGTGTCCAGCACTTCAGAGCCCAGAATATCGGCAGGCATCAGGTCGGGCGTGAACTGAATGCGGTTACCGTGCAAGCCCATCACGGTGGACAATGTCTCAACCAATCTTGTCTTGCCCAGACCGGGCAATCCGATCAGCAGGGCATGACCGCCACACAGCAACGCGGTCAAGGCCAGATCCACGACCCTTTCCTGTCCGATGAAGCGGTGGGTGATTGAGGACTTGGCCTCTTGCAGCTTGTTTTCCAGCGCTTCGATCTCGGACACGAGGTCGGCAGGTTCGGTCATGACTTTCCCTTCCGTGGACTATTATGATTGAAGTGTATCGCGCTGAGAGGAAATGGCAAAAGCAATGAGCGGACAAAAACCTGTGACCCCTTCGCCTGACGGGCTGGCGGCTTCGGTCAAAGCGGCCAAAACCAGGGGTTTACCCCCTGTACACCTGTGGAATCCTCCGTTTTGCGGCGATCTGGACATCAAGATCGCAAAAGATGGCTCATGGAGTTATTTAGGGTCGCCTATCAACCGGTTCGAGCTTGTGAAGCTTTTTTCCTCAATTCTTAAGAAAGAAGACGGCAAGTTCTATCTTGTGACTCCGGTCGAAAAGGTGGGAATCACCGTTGAGGACGCGCCTTTTGTTGCGGTTGATTTCGACGCGCAGGGCGAAGAAGAGGCGCAGACCCTGACATTCACGACCCATGTCGGCGACACGGCGATAGCGGGACCGGACCACCCGATCCGGATTGTTATCGGCCCGGAAACGGACGAACCTTCGCCCTACATATTGGTTCGCGCCAACCTGGAGGCGCGCATTGACCGCAAGAGTTTCTACCGCCTCGTCGATATCGGCACCCATCACGAAGGCTGGTTCGGCGTCTGGTCCGGCGGGCAGTTTTTTCCTCTGATAACGTCACAAGCGCTGGATCAGAACTAGGCCGGTTGCGGCGGCTTCCGTTCTCCTATCAGCACCACAGCAAAGGCAGAGATTTCGGCGCCAGCGCACAGGTTCAATTCCGGTTCTCCCCCATGACCAGCATGATCACCATCACGTGGAACGACGTGACGTTTGTGTGGAATAGGGTTAACGCCACGCCCAGCCTCCCAACAGCTGAAATAAACTGCACCTGACTGAGACTCATGGAATCTAGAGCCTAATACACCGGCATCGATTCCACGGACAGGTCCGGGCTCAGCACCATCGTTTTCAAACCATTTTTCGGCCGGGCGCAGTTGAAAAAACTCGCCGCAATGATCCGAACAGCTCTGATTTGTGTGGGATAATATGGCCGATTTTCGACAATCTGTCCTTTTCGATCCCTTTCGCTGATAGCACCCGGCGGCTAAGGTCCGGCCACCAACTGTCCGAGGCCGGTCATGCCCAAATTCGCCGCCAATATCTCTCTGCTCTTTGCCGAGCTTCCCTATCTGGAACGATTTCAGGCCGCGGCGGAGGCCGGGTTCAAGGCCGTCGAAATTCTGTTCCCCTATGAACTGGCCGCAAAAGAAACCCGCCGCGCGCTGCTGGCCAACGGGCTGGAACTGGTGCTGATCAATGCGCCGCCGCCGAATTACACGGGAGGCGAGCCAGGTTATGCGGCCGTCCCGGGGGGCGAGGCCCGGTTTCAGTCCGATATCCGCCGCGTTCTGCGATATGCCGATGTATTGCACTCCCGACTGATCCACATCATGTCGGGCTATGCCTCGGGACCGGATGCGTTGGATTGCTTTGTGCGAAACCTGCAATGGGCAGCGGACACAGCGCCTCAGCAGCAATTCACCATCGAACCGCTCAACACCCTATCCCAGCCCGGCTACTTCCTGAACGATTACGATCTGGCGGTCGAAGTTCTGGACCGAGTCGATCGCGCCAATGTCGGCCTGCAATTTGACAGCTTCCACGCCCATATGATCCACGGCGACGTGCTGACGGTTTGGCAGCGTTTTCACCCAAGGTTCGTCCACGCCCAGATCGGGGCCGCCCCCGACCGGTCCGAACCGGGGCGCGGACCGACGGATTTCGAGAGCCTGTTCGCAGCCATGGACGACACAGGCTATTCCGGTTGGGTCAGCGCCGAGTACACCCCTTCCACACCACACACGTCCGAAACTCTGGGCTGGATGCGACATCACTTCGCCCGATCCTGACTGGCAATCGCGTAAAAAGTATTTAAAACCGGGGCATCGCGACCTTGAGGATGCCCGAATGATCCCTGCCCGCTTTGCCCACGCCCTCTTTGGCCTGATCATGTCCGGCCTGATGTCCTGTATCGTCACCGGTATTGCCACTGTCAAAGCGGTGGGGTTTGGCCCTAATACGCTCGGTGACTGGATGGCATCCTGGGCCTTTAGCTGGCCCATCGCGTTCACCGTGATCTTAACTCTCGGCCCCACTGTCAAACGTATGGTCGAAGGCTGGGTCAGACCATAGGGCTGACCCGCTGCGAAGCGAGCCCGCCGGGCTTGATGCGCAGAGCCGTCCCTAGTGCGCCTCGGCCCAGTTGGCGCCCTGCCCGGCATCCACGCTCAGCTTGACGTCCAGCTTGACCGCCGGGTCCGACGCACCTTCCATCACGTCCCGCGCCACACCGATCACCTGATCCACGGAATCCTCTGCCACTTCGAACAACAGTTCGTCATGCACCTGCAGCAGCATCTTGGCTGGCAGACCATTGATCGCGTCCGGCATCCGCACCATCGCGCGCCGGATCACGTCTGCCGCCGTGCCCTGAATCGGCGCGTTGATCGCCGCCCGGCGCGAAAACCCTGCATGAGGACCTTTGGCGTTAATTTCGGGCGTGTGAATTTTGCGCCCGAACAGAGTCTGTACATAGCCATGCTCTTTGGCGAAAGCGACAGTGTCATCCATATAGCGGCGAATGCCGGGGAAGCGCTCGAAATAGCGGTCGATGAACCCTTGCGCCTCGGCCCGCGGGATGCGCAGGTTGCGCGCCAGACCAAAGCCCGAGATGCCATAGATCACACCAAAGTTGATCGCCTTGGCCTGACGGCGGATATCCGGAGTCATCTCGTCCAGCGGCACATCGAACATCTCGGACGCGGTCATGGCGTGAATGTCCAGCCCATCCGAAAATGCCTGTTTCAGAGCCTGAATGTCGGCAATATGCGCCAGAATCCGCAGCTCGATCTGGCTATAGTCGAGGCTGACCAGCACATTTCCCGGCTCGGCGATGAACGCCTCACGAATGCGCCGCCCTTCTTCGGTGCGCACGGGGATGTTTTGCAGGTTCGGATCGGTCGAGGCCAAGCGTCCAGTGTTGGCACCGGTGATTGAATAAGACGTATGCACCCGACCGGTGTCGGGATTGATATGGGTTTGCAGCGCATCCGTATAAGTCGACTTCAGCTTGGACAGTTGCCGCCAATCCAGCACCCGGCGCGGCAACTCGTGCTCAGTCGCCAGGTCTTCTAAAATATCCGCCCCGGTCGAGTACTTCCCGGTTTTGCCTTTCTTACCGCCTTCCAGCCCCATCTTGTCGAACAGGATCTCACCCAGCTGCGCGGGTGAACCAACGTTGAAATTCTCACCCGCCAGCTCGTGAATTTCGGCCTCTAACCCGGCCATTTTTTGCGCGAACGCGTTGGACATGCGAGACAGCACATCGCGGTCGACCTTGATGCCATGCATCTCCATCTCGGCCAGAACCGGCACAAGCGGACGCTCCAGGGTTTCATAGACCGTCGTCACCTGTACCTGATGCAGTTGCGGTTTGAACAGTTTCCACAACCGCAGTGTGATATCGGCATCCTCGGCAGCGTAAGCCGTGGCCTCGTCAATCGGCACCTTGTCGAAGGTGATCGCCGATTTGCCCGAACCCAACAACGGCTTGATCGGGATCGGTGTGTGGTTCAGATAGCGTTCGGACAACGTGTCCATGCCATGTCCGTGTTCACCGCCATGCATCGCATAGGACATCAGCATCGTGTCGTCGATCGGGGCCACGTCTATGCCGTAACGCGCAAAGATCTTGGCATCATATTTCATGTTCTGCCCGATCTTCAGGACCGACGGGTCCTCGAACATGGGTTTCAGCAGTGTTAGAGCCTCGTCCACAGGCATTTGCCCTTCGCTTAGCGCATCCGACCCGAACAGATCATCGCTTGCGCCATCGCGGTGGGTCAGGGGGATGTAACAAGCCTCGCCCGGTTCGACCGACAGCGAGATACCGACCAGATCGGCGATCATCTCGTTCAGACCGGTTGTTTCGGTATCCACAGCCGCCCAGCCACGCTCGTAGGCCTGATCGATCCATTTTTGCAGAGCCGCCGCGTCGCGCACGCATTCGTAATTTGACGCATCGAACGGGATGGCTTCGGCCTCTTCCTCTTCGGCGACAGGTGCGGGCGCGTCGGCGATAACTGGCGCCTCAGCTCCCAGCTTATCCGCAATCCGCTTGGTCAGGGTGCGGAACTCCATTTCAGCCAGAAATCCTAGCAGCGTTTCCGGCTCGGGGTCTTTCACTTCAAGATCGTCCAGCGTGAAGTCCAGAGGCGTTTGCTCATCCAGTTGCACCAGCTTTTTCGACAGCTCGATCTGATCGCGCTTTTCGATCAGGGTCTGACGACGCTTGGGCTGTTTGATCTCTTCGGCGCGGTCCAGCAGCGTTTCCAGGTCGCCATATTCGTTGATCAGCAAGGCTGCGGTTTTGACACCGATGCCCGGAGCGCCCGGAACGTTATCGACGCTGTCGCCCGCCAGCGCCTGCACATCCACCACGCGTTCAGGGCCCACACCAAATTTCTCGAATACCCCGTCGCGGTCGATGCGTTTATTCTTCATCGCATCCAACATCTCGACGCCATCTCCGACCAGCTGCATCAGGTCCTTGTCGGAACTGACGATGGTCACACGCCCTCCGGCCTCACGCGCCTGAACCGCCAGGGTTGCAATGATGTCGTCGGCCTCATACCCTTCGAGCTCTTTGCAGGCGATGTTGAAGGCTATCGTCGCCTCGCGTGTCAGCGGCATCTGCGGGCGCAGGTCCTCGGGCATCGCCTCGCGGTTGGCTTTGTACAGATCGTACAAATCATTGCGGAACGTGTGCGAGCCCTTATCGAAGATCACCGCCACATGGGTCGGCGCATCCGGACCCGCGTTTCCTTCGACATATTTCTGCAGCATGTTGCAAAAGCCGGAAACGGCACCGATTGGCAGCCCGTCGGATTTCCGTGTCAGCGGAGGCAGCGCGTGGTAGGCCCGAAAAATAAAGGCTGATCCATCGATCAGGTGCAAATGACAGCCTTTTCCGAAACTCGTAGTCATAGCGCGCCCTTTCTCGATCTCATCCGAAATCACTAATGGCACGGGTGACGCAACAGAACCACCCGAACCAAGGCTACAATCTTCATCTTTTCAAAAATACTCACGACCCAATTCAGGTCACAGGCACTCAGGCGTCCGCCTCATGCCCAGTCAGCACATATTTGCAGTCGCAATAAGGGCACTCGACCCAGCCGGCATCCTCCGGAATCTGCAACCAGACGCGCGGATGACCCAATGCACCTTCGCCGCCGTCACAGGCGACACGGGCGGTTTCGACGATCTTGGTTTCCGGCGCATCAAGTGTCACGGCTGGCGATCCTTCTTTGGTTGTCGGCCTCGCGGGCATGTATTAGGTGCGTTTATGAGCGATGAGCAAACCGGGGGCAAGGGTCACATGCGTGATGCGGCAATCAGGATCGACGGGCTGCACAAGGCCTATCGGGGCAGCAAGGGCCAGCCCGAGAAGCACGCGCTGAAGGGCATAGATCTGACAGTACCGCGCGGGTCGGTTTTCGGGTTGCTTGGTCCGAACGGGGCGGGGAAATCGACCCTGATCAACATTCTGGCCGGATTGGTTGTGAAATCGTCCGGTAACGTGTCGATCTGGGGGTTCGACCAGGATAAGGATCCCCGTCAGTCGCGCGCTGCCATTGGTGTGATGCCGCAGGAACTGAATCTCGACCCGTTCTTCACTCCTCGCGGCGCGCTCGAGGTTCAAGCGGGCCTCTACGGCGTGCCGAAATCAGAACGCCGCAGCGACGAGATTCTCGAACTGGTTGGCCTCAGCGACAAGGCCGAGGCCTACGCGCGCACCTTATCGGGCGGCATGCGGCGGCGGTTGTTGCTGGCCAAAGCGCTGGTGCATCATCCCAAGGTGCTGGTTCTGGACGAACCCACAGCGGGTGTGGATATCGAACTGCGCCAGATGCTCTGGACCAATGTGCGCAAGCTGAACGAACAGGGCATGACCATCATCCTGACCACCCATTACCTGGAAGAAGCACAGGAAATGTGTGACGAGATCGCCATCATCAACCACGGCGAGAAGATCGCGCAGGACAGCACCGCCAACCTGCTGAGCCGTATGGACAGCCGGACTATGGTGATTGCTCCGGACAGCCCCGTTTCGAATCTGCCCGTGACTGAAGGTGTCGAGGCCGCGCTGCAGGATGATGGCAATTTGATACTGCGGTATCGCAGCACGCAGACCAGCGCCGAACAGGTTCTGGAATCCGTCCGTCAGGTTGGCATCCGCATTCGCGACGTTCGCACCGCTGAGGCCGACCTCGAGGACGTATTCCTCGCGCTCACCTCTGCCCGGGCGGACGATCTGCCGACAGATGATCAGACCAAGCCGCGCCGGGGCATGCACCGGGTCAAGCTTTAGGTGCGGTCGATTCTTGCCTGATAGCAGTTGTTTCGCGCGGACCGGACGTGAATGTAGGACACGTCCGGACGCGCAAATATACTCCTGACAGAAGCTTCAATCTGATCGGTGGGTGTGATCGCGCCGGTGCCATAGACGATCCGGTCATCCGATCCATATCCTTTAATCAGATAATCCGAGGAAGAGATCAGGATCTCTGGCAACTGTTCGCCCTCGTACCGCTCGCATGGGGTGGCGCATAGAAAGATTGGACCGGTTTCGGCATAAGGATGTGTCTCTAAAAAAGGCCGATGTGCCAATATCAGCATCTCGTCACCCTCGGGAATGTTTCGCAAACAATGGCGGCAGGGATTGCCTGCCCCCGTGGAAACAGCGCGCTCGGGCGCGGCGCCATAGGCATCCGGCGCACCGGCCTGAAGGGCGCGCACCTCTTCGGTGGGCAAAGCAGTGATCTTAAACATCTCGGGTCTCCTTCCTTGCCGTGAACATGCCCGCTGCCGCGGATCCTGACGACCCGTTTCCTGCGCAATGCGCAAAGGACTCGAAAAAGAACAAAACGTGAATATAATAGGGAATCGTCATGTATGCCGAACTGTCGATCACGTCGAATTTCACCTTCCTCACCGGGGCCTCCCACCCCGAGGAGTATATGGAGCGTGCCGTCACCCTGGGCCTGCCCGCCATCGCAATTGCCGATGACAATTCGGTCGCCGGGATCGTCCGTGCCCATACCCAAGGACGCGAGATCGCCCGCAAGGTGCGCGAACGGCTGGAGTGGGAGGCGCAGAATACCTCGATCGGCCCGCCCTGCCCCGATCACATCCCGAAACCACCCTCTTACCCGATCCACGCGGTGCCGCGCCTGATCCCGGCGGCAAGGCTGATCTTTACCGATGCGCCCACTGTCACCGCCCTGCCCCTGAACCGGCAGGGGTGGGCCAATCTGTGCCGCATCCTGTCCAAGGGCCGCCTGCGCGCCGAGAAGGGCGACTGCATCCTGCACCTGTCGGATCTGCTGGAATTCTCTGACGGTCTCCACCTGCTGCTCTGGCCACAAACGGCCCGGTCTCCGGGCGGCGCGGACGCGTGGCGGACACAGGCAGATCAGCTGACGCGCCGCTTTGCCGGGCGGATGCATCTGCTGATGCATCCCCGGTATGATGGCGCAGACACTACATATTTCCCTTTATTAGAGGCTGAGTCGAAGCAACTCGACATCCCTACGATCGCCAGCGCCACGCCGCTGATGCACCACGGTGCCCGCCGCAAGCTGGGGGATGTGGTGACCGCCATCCGCCTGCGCCGCAAAGTCGATGAGCTGGGCCGCGAGGCGCTGGCCAATGGCGAACAACGCCTGCGTTCGGAATCGGAAATGCTGCGAATATTCAAAGGCCATGAGGGGGCCGTTACCCGCGCTCACGCCCTCAGCGAACAGCTCAAATTCTCGCTGGATGAGCTTCGCTACGAATATCCCAGCGAGGGCAGCGAACAGGAAACTCCGACCCAACGCCTGCATCGTCTGGCACAGGAAGGGCTGCACTGGCGCTATCCGGCGGGCGCGTCGGAGAAAGTCAAAAAGATGCTGGCGCATGAGCTCGCCCTGATCGGCAAGCTGAAATACGAACCCTATTTCCTGACCGTCCGCGACATCGTGAAATTCGCCCGCTCGCGCGATATCCTCTGCCAGGGGCGCGGCTCGGCGGCCAATTCGGTGGTCTGTTTCTGCCTCGGCATCACCGAGGTCAGCCCCGAGATGGGCACCATGGTGTTCGAACGCTTCGTCTCTGAGGCGCGCGACGAGCCACCCGATATCGACGTGGATTTCGAACACGAACGCCGCGAGGAGGTGATCCAGCATATCTACGACCGCTATGGACGGGAACGCGCAGGCCTCTGCGCGACAGTCGTGCATTACCGCGGCAAGCGCGCCATCCGCGAGGTCGGCCGCGCCATGGGCCTGACCGAAGATACCATCTCGGCGCTCTCGTCACAGCTCTGGGGCTTCTTCTCAGCCTCGGGCCTTGAAGCCCAACGGATGCGCGAAATTGGCCTTGATCCCGAGGATCGGCGCCTGAAACAGACTCTAATGCTGGTCTATGAGATAGACGGCTTTCCCCGCCACCTCTCGCAACATGTCGGCGGCTTCATCATCACCGAGGGGCGGCTGGACGAACTTGTTCCCATCGAAAACGCCACGATGGAGGACCGCACGGTCATCTGCTGGGACAAGGACGACATCGACAGCCTTGGCATCCTCAAAGTCGATGTGCTGAGCCTCGGGATGCTCACCTGCATCCGCAAGGCGTTCGATCTGATCGGGCAGCACCATCAGACCCAATACACGCTGGCCACCCTGCCGCCCGAGGATCCAACGGTCTATGACATGCTCTGCAAGGCCGACTCGGTTGGCGTGTTTCAGGTGGAAAGCCGGGCGCAGATGAACTTTCTGCCCCGTATGCGGCCGCGCAATTTCTATGATCTGGTGATTGAAGTCGCCATCATCCGTCCCGGCCCCATTCAGGGCGACATGGTCCACCCCTATATCCGCCGCCGCAATGGCGAGGAGGAGGTCAGCTTCCCCTCGGACGAACTGGGCGAGGTACTGGGAAAGACGCTGGGCGTGCCGCTGTTTCAGGAGCAGGCGATGCAGATCGCCATTGTCGGCGCGGACTTCACCCCGGAACAGGCCGACCGCCTGCGCCGTTCGCTGGCGACCTTCAAGAAGCACGGCAATGTCAGCGAGTTCCGCGCGCTGTTTCTGCGCGGAATGAAACGCAACGGCTATAAGGATGATTTTGCCGAGCGCTGTTTTTCGCAGATCGAAGGCTTCGGCTCATACGGTTTCCCCGAAAGCCACGCGGCGAGCTTTGCGCTGCTGGTCTATGCCTCGGCCTGGATCAAATGCCATCACCCCGGCATCTTTGCCTGCGCCCTGCTGAACTCGCAGCCGATGGGGTTCTACGCCCCGGCGCAAATCGTGCGGGATGCCCGCGAGCACGGGGTGCGGGTGCGCCCGGTCTGCATCAATGCCAGCTTCTGGGACAATGTGATGGAGCCTGACGGCCAGGGCGGGTTGGCCCTGCGGCTGGGCTTTCGCCAGATCAAGGGGCTGAGCGAAGAGGATGCCAGTTGGCTGACCGCCGCGCGCGGCAATGGCTACCATCAGGTCGATGATGTCTGGCGCCGCGCCGGGCTGGGGCCGTCGGTGATTGAACGGCTGGCCGAGGCCGATGCCTTTGCCGCCTGCGATCTGACCCGGCGCGATGCCTTGTGGCAGGCCAAGGCGATCGCCACCGCCAAACCACTGCCTCTGTTCTCACAGGATCTGGAGGGCGAGGCGCTGGTCGAACCCGAGGCGTACCTGCCGCAGATGACACTGGGTGAGCAGGTGGTCGAGGATTACGTCGCTACCCGCCTCAGCCTGAAAGCGCATCCGGTCGCCCTGTTGCGGCATCTGCTGACACCGGACGGGCGCGACAAAACCACCTCTGTCACCTGACGCCAGAACGGCCTATCTGACCAAAACAGAGTCGAAATTCAGGCCACCATGTCCAGACCCACCCTTCCTCCGCGCTTTCCCGCGACGCCCGACCAGATCAACACGCAGGTCAGCGCCTTTTATGCCCGGGTCCGGAAGGACAAGCTGCTGGGCCCGGTCTTTGCGAACCATGTCACCGACTGGCCAGCGCATGAGGACAAGATCGCCGCTTTCTGGCGCAACGCCATCCTGTTTGAGCGCAGCTATGACGGCAATCCGCAGCGGGTGCATATCGAACGGCCCGATGTGAAACCTGACATGTTCGCCCATTGGCTGGACTTGTTCGAAGAGGTCGCCACCCAAACTCTGCCGCCGGAAACCGCCACCCCGTGGGTCGCGCTGGCCCGCCGCATCGGTGTCGGGATGAAGGCAGGCGTGCAATCGGCTCGCCAGCCCAAGGACGCGCCTCCAATCTTGAGTTGATCTCACAACATGGCAGCATTGCGATGTTAGCGGTAAAATAGGGGCTATGCGGGCCGACCAAATGAGTTTACTCAGAGGCAAGACAGCCCCCTTGCGCTGCGACAGCACAGCGCCACCACACCGACATATCACCCGAGGCAACAGCGATGAGCACTCAAAACACCACCCTCCGGGGACTTGGTTTCGCGTTTCTTGGATTCGCGGTTTTTGCCAGCCATGACGCGCTGATCAAGGTGCTGGGCGGTACCTACTCGGTGATGCAGATCATCTTTTTCGCCACGCTGTTTTCTTTTGTGCCCATGGCGGTCACGATCCTGACTGACCGGACAACCGGGAACTTCCTGCCCCATCGCCCGTGGCTGGTCCTGCTGCGGTCGGGCCTGATGGTCACGGCGATGTCCTGCGCGTTTTACGCCTTTTCCGTTTTGCCACTGGCCGAGGTCTATTCGCTGCTGTTTTCCTTCCCGCTGATCGTCACAGTCCTGTCGATCCCGCTTCTGGGCGAAGTGGTTCGCGCCCAGCGTTGGGCCGCGGTCGGTGTGGGCCTGATCGGCGTGCTGATCGTCCTGCGCCCCGGCGCAACGGATATAACCCTCGGCCATCTGGCCGCCCTGACGGCCGCATTTTGCAGCGCCTTCGCCTCGGTTCTGGTGCGAAAGATCGGCAATCAGGAACGATCTGCGGTTCTGATCCTCTATCCCATGCTGCTGGCCATTGTCGTCATGAGCCTTGCACAGCCTGCCGTGTATCAGCCGCCATCCCTGCTGCATCTGGCGATGATGGCGCTGGTCGGAGTGTTCTCGGTGATCGCACAGCACCTGATCATTCTGGCCTATCGCGCAGCCCCCGCCGGGGTCGTCGCCCCCAGCCAGTACAGCCAGATCATCTGGGCCACGCTGTTCGGCATGATCTTCTTTGGCGAAAACCCCGACGTCTGGGTCGCGGTCGGGGCCAGCGTCATCATCGCCTCCGGCGTTTTTGTGGTCTGGCGCGAAACCCGGTCGAACGCATCGGCCAACACGCCTGTTCTGCGTGTGCGGTCGCCGCGGTCCGATACCGGGGCATCAAGGCCAGGCAAATAAGCCGCTGGCAACGAATAACGGCGCGCAATAGTGCGCGCCGTCGATCCTCAAATAGGAAAAATTGCCGGTTTTGAGCCTTAGTAGACCACAACCGAGCGGATGCTCTCGCCCTTATGCATCAGGTCGAAACCGTGGTTGATGTCGTCCAGCCCCATGGTGTGTGTGATCATCGGGTCGATCTCGATCTTACCTTCCATGTACCAGTCAACGATCTTCGGCACATCGGTCCGGCCACGGGCGCCGCCAAAGGCGGTTCCGCGCCACGACCGGCCGGTGACCAGCTGGAACGGACGGGTCGAGATTTCGGCCCCGGCGGGCGCCACGCCGATGATGATCGATTCACCCCAGCCCTTATGCGCCGATTCAAGCGCGTCGCGCATCACGCCGACATTGCCGGTGGCGTCAAAGGTGTAATCGGCGCCGCCCCTGGTCAGGTCGACCAGATAGGGAACCAGATCGCCTTCGACCTCTTTCGGGTTCACGAAATCGGTCATGCCGAATTTCGTGGCCATTTCCACTTTGGACGGGTTCAGGTCGACGCCGACGATCTGATCGGCCCCGGCCAGGCGCAGGCCCTGGATCACGTTCAGACCGATGCCGCCCAGACCGAAGACGATGGCGCGGCTGCCGATCTCGACTTTGGCGGTGTTGATCACCGCGCCGATACCGGTGGTCACGCCGCAGCCGATATAGCAGATTTTGTCGAACGGCGCGTCCTCACGCACTTTGGCCAGCGCGATTTCGGGCAGAACCGTGTGGTTCGAAAAGGTCGAACAGCCCATGTAGTGCAGGATCGGATCGCCATCCAGCGTCGAGAAACGCGACGTTCCATCGGGCATGAGGCCCTGGCCTTGCGTCGATCGGATCGCCTGACACAGGTTGGTCTTGGGGTGTAGACAGTATTCGCATTCGCGGCATTCCGGGGTGTAAAGCGGGATCACGTGGTCACCCGGCTTCAGGCTGGTCACGCCGGGGCCGACCTCGACCACGACACCTGCGCCTTCGTGGCCCAGAATGGCCGGAAACAGGCCTTCGGGATCAGCTCCCGACAGGGTGAATTCGTCGGTATGGCAGATGCCGGTGGCCTTGATCTCGACCAGAACCTCGCCCGCTTTGGGGCCTTCGAGGTTCACGTCCATCACTTCCAAAGGTTTGCCTGCCTGAACGGCGACGGCGGCACGGGTACGCATGGTGTTTGTCTCCCTGTCTTATTTGCCCCGACCCTGCGTCAATTGCAGGGCATTTTCAACTGCGCTTTGGTGACAGATTGGCTAATGTTTTGATATTGCAGAAACGACATTGCCGCAAAGAGGAACGCCAATGCACCGATTTATCCCCGCGCTGGCCCTGCTGGCAGCCTGTGCCGAGACACCGCCCCCACCGGAAGACATCCCGATCCCACCCGAAGCCTCGCCGGTCGATCTGGCCTTTTGTGAGGGCGACGCGATTGCCGGTTCCATTGGCCAGCCGGTGTCGACCATCCAGGCCCAACTGCCTGAGCGAGCGCGCGTTCTCGGCCCCGATGGTATCGCCACGCAGGATTACCGCATTGATCGTCTGAATGTGTTCGTGGACGGGTCCGGGGTCATTCAGCGCCTGACCTGCGGGTAAGCGTGGACTCGGCAGGTGATTCTCGGATAAGAACAAAATGAGAACATTTTAATGTCTGCCCGATGCCCAAACGCCGAATACTTTCGCTATGGTTCCCCCGTCTGGGGGCTGAACGGCTGATCCGTGCCGCGCGGGGCCTGCATGACGGGCCTTTGGCCGTGGTGGCGGAACAGTCAAACATGCAGGTCGTCACCTCGCTGAATGCGGATGCTCAGGCCGCCGGTCTGCGTGTGGGGCAGCCGGTGCGCGACGCTCACGCCATGTGCGCGGCCCTTGTCACCCGCCCCCGCAACGCCCCGTCCGAGGCCGCGTTCCTGACCGCACTGCGCCGCTGGGCAGGCAAGTTCAGCCCATGGGTGGCTGAGGAAGCGCCAGACGGGCTGATCGTCGACCTGTCGGGCTGCGCCCATCTGTTCGGCGGTGAAGAGGCGTTGCTGAGCGTCCTTGAGACTGACTGCGCCGATATGGGCCTGAGCGTGCAGATGGGCATCGCCGACACGCTGGGCGCGGCCTGGGCGCTGGCGCGTTATGCCGGGAACGAGGCCACATCCGACCGCAACGGCGACGCCATCAGCCAAGAGGCGCGCGCGACCCGCGCCCGGGCGGGAAAACGGCGGCACTGGACCAAGGGCGGGGCCGCGCCGCAGGTGATGGCGCTGGGTGGTGGCGCGCGGATTGCTGCGCCGGGGCAGGCCTATGGCGCGCTCAGCCCCCTGCCTATTGCGGCGCTGCGACTGGATGACCCCGTCGTGGCGCAGCTGAACCGTCTGGGCCTGCGCCGGATCGGTGATCTGCTGGGCCAGCCCCGCGCCTCTCTGGCGCGGCGGTTCGGACGCGGGCTGGTGCTGCGGCTGGATCAGGCGATGGGCAGCGCGCCCGAACCGGTCTCACCCGCCCGTCCGCCACATCACTTTGCGGTGCGGATGACCCTGCCCAACCCGATCGGGCTGATCGAGGACGTGATGGCCGCCATCGACCGGGTGTTGCCGGCGCTTTGCACCAAGCTGGAAGAGAAAGGCCGCGGCGTCCGCACCCTGCGGCTCGAGGCGCACCGCGCCGATCAGGCGGCCGAGATTATCGAGGTTGGCCTGGCCCGCCCAACCTTTGATAAACACCGCATTCGCCCTTTGTTAGAGATGAAGATTGACAAGATCGACGCGGGCTATGGCATCGACATGCTGCGGCTGGAGGCGGTGCAGTCTGAGCCCATCCACGCCCGCACTATGGCTGGCCATGCCGAGGCCCGCCGCGCCGTGCGTGATCGGCTGGAGGGCAATACCGCCGTGGACGATCTGATCGGCAAACTGGGTGCGCGGGCGGGGTTGGAGACAATCACCCGGCATCACCCGGCGGCCTCGCATATCCCCGAGAAAACAGCGCAGACGCTGGCTGCGGCATGGTCGGAACCCGCCCGCGACTGGCCCGCCCCGCCGCGCCCGCGCCCCTTGTTAATGTGGCAGCCCGAGCCGGTGATGGCCCCGGAAACCCCGGACGTGCCCAGCGCGTTCCGCTGGCGCGGGCGCGACTGGCAACTGGCGCAGGCCACCGGCCCGGAACGGATCGCGCCGGAATGGTGGCTGGACGACCCCAACTGGCGCAGCGGCGTGCGGGATTACTGGGTGGTGGTGACCGAACAGGGCGAACGGCTGTGGCTGTTTTACGGCCATGGCGGCACCATGTCGGCGGGCTGGTTCTGTCAGGGACAGTTTGCTTAGACTCTATTTTCCGCGATAAACGAGAATATCCGGCAGGTAATCGATCAGGCGGATAAACCAGGAAAACGGGGCCGGAAAATCGGTGCGGAACCGGCGGCGCGACATTGCCTTGACCACGCGCTCTGCTGCGTCCTCGGGACTCATCAGCATCGGCATCCTGAAGCTGTTCTTCTCGGTCAAGCGAGTCTTGACGAAACCGGGATTGACGATTCGCACCGTCACGCCGGTGCCCGCCAGATCATGCCGCATGGTTTCCGCCAGAGAAATCAGCGCCGCCTTGCTGGCGCCATACCCAACCGCAGCAGGCAAACCGTGATAACCGGCCAAAGACCCGATCAGCGTTATCTCACCACGTCCGGCTTTGACAAAACCCGGAACGACTTCGCCCAGAACGCGCAGGGCACCCAGATAGTTCACATCACCCATCATCAGGGCCGCCTTGGAATCCCAACCCGTCGCGCGCATCGGTTCATAAGCCCCGGCATTGTAAACAAGCCCGTCCACCCTTCCAGCCTCGACTGCGGCATGAGAAACAGAGTCTAAATAGGCCACATCACAAGGAACTGCACGGGCATGCGGAAGGGTGGCGCATATCTCGGCCAGACGGTCCGCATTGCGCGCGGACAGGATCAGATGGGCACCCCGACGGCTCAGCGCCCCGGCCAGCGACCGGCCCAGGCCTTCGCTGGCGCCGATGATCCAGTAGGTTTTTCCATCAAAGCTGCTCATGCCGGGGCCATTTCACTCTTGTTTGATGTTACTACGGCCTCGCGGCTGTGTTGGATCAAACCCTGCCCAAAGTGGCAGGTGCGACAACAACAGTCACAACACAGTTCGCCCGGAAAAAACATCTCATCCGATTGATCCACCTCCGCCTGTCCTGCGTATCCCGTTGTAAAATGTCGTATAACGAGGATGGAATGTTCGACGAAACCCGAGGCGTACGCAAGAAAATCGCAGTCGTAGGTGCAGGCATCTCTGGCCTGTCAGCCGCTTACTATCTGTCCGAAAATCACGATGTGACAGTGTTCGAGGCCGAAGCCCGGCTGGGTGGGCACGCCCGCACTGTCATGGCGGGCAAAAACGGCGATCAGCCGGTCGATACCGGGTTCATCGTATTCAACTACGTCACTTACCCATACCTGACAAAGCTGTTCGACGAACTGAACGTGCCCGTCATCGAAAGCGAAATGAGCTTTGGCGCCACCATAGACAATGGCCGCATCGAATACGGGTTGAACAACCTGCGCACCCTGACCGCACAGAAGCGCAACCTCACACGCCCCGCGTATTACAAGATGATTGCCGACATATTGCGGTTTGGCCGAGAGGCCCCCGGCGCCGCCCAGGACGACGACACCACAATCGGCGAACTGGTCGATCAGCTGCGTCTGGGCCATTGGTTTCGACACAACTATCTGATGCCGATGTGCGGCGCGATCTGGTCCACTCCGGTCGAGTTTGTCGATCAGTTCCCGGCCCGATCTCTGGTGCAGTTCTTCCGCAATCACGCCCTGATGGCCAGTGGCCGCGCCAATCAGCATCAGTGGTACACGGTCAAAGGCGGTAGCATTCAATATGTTCGCCGGATCGATGCGGCCCTGCGCGCCCGTGGCTGTGTAATCCGACTTGCCTCGCCCGTCGATCACATCCGTCGTGGCGATGCGGGTGTGACCGTTTACAGCCAGGGTCAGGTGGATCTGTTCGATGAGATTATTCTGGCAACCCATTCCGATCAGTCGCTGGCCATTCTGGGCGAGACCGCCACTGCTGCAGAAAGGGCCGCTCTGGGCGCGATCCGTTACCAGCCCAACACCGCCATTCTGCACTGCGACCCCCGCCAGATGCCCTGGCGGCGCGCCTGCTGGTCCAGTTGGACCTATCGTTCGCAGGAGGGCAGCGTTGGCGTCACGTATTGGATGAACCGGCTGCAGAATATTCCGGACAGTGATCCGCTATTCGTGACGCTGAACGCATCATCAGAAATTCCCGCGGATAAAATCTATGACACAGTCGAATTCGCCCATCCGGTATTCGACAAGGCCGCCCTGCGCGCGCAAGGCCAAATTCGCGCGATGCAGGGACAGAACCGAACCTGGTTTGCCGGTGCATACAATCGGCACGGCTTTCACGAAGACGGGATTGCCAGCGCGATGCGTGTCGTCGAACGCCTGAACGGCACCCCGCACACAATCGGAGCTGACAATGGCACTCCTGCGAAAGAGCCGACCATCCCTGCCTCGGCTCATCACTGATACTTGCCGTCCCGCGCTGGTTTCACTTGTTGTGCTGGCTCCAGGCGCGCTGGTCGCGTCGCCAATCACCCAAGCGCTGGCTGACGCCCAGCTAAAAGGAAGTGCGACCTTTCGGTTTTTAGGCATACCGGTATACGACGCCAAACTCTTTACGCCCTATGGCGCGGCGCTAAGTTGGAATGAGGAATTTGGCTTGCAGCTGACCTACCGCAAGTCTCTCAAGCAGAAGGCGCTGGTTGAATCGACGCTTGATGAAATGGCCCGGCAGGGAAACCCGGCCCCGACGCAAAGGCAGCTGGAACAGTGCTTTCAGGCGGTCAGCAAGGGCGATAACTACATTGCGATCTCGGAAGGTCCGAACAATGTTGGCTTCTGGCGCAATGGCCAAAGGACCTGCACGCTGTCGTACCCGGGCGCAAAGCGCGCCTTTATGTCCATTTTTCTGGGCAATGACACCCGATCCGCAAGTTTCACACGTCAGTTGAAGGGCCAGTGATGCTGTATCCGCGCGTCAGCCTTTACGCGTTGATGCTCGCTGCAACGGGTATCCCGTTATATATCCATCTGCCACGCTTCGCTGCCGTCAACCTGGGCATAGGTCTGGGCGTGATTGGAACCGTATTGTTGGTGATCCGTCTTGTGGATCTGGTTCAGGACCCGCTGATCGGCTGGGCCATCGATCGCTGGCCACGGGCGCAGGCGCTGTTTGCCGCAACCGCCACGATCGGGCTGGCAGTTGGGTTTCCCCTGCTGTTCGGCCTGCCAAAAGGAGCCAAAATCTCTGTTTTAGTCTCTGTTTTAGTACTTTTGTTCTCGGCTTATAGTCTGGGAACTATCTTGCTCTACGGTCGTAGTGCAACGCTGGCCAAGCACCCCGACCCTAAAGAGCTGATGACGCTGGCCGCCTGGCGCGAAGGTGGGCAACTGACCGGTGTGGTCCTTGCTGCAAGTGCCCCGGCCTTGTTCGTGGCCTTTGGAGCCAGCGCGCAGGGCTATCCGACCTTCGGCCTGTTTCTGAGTGTTCTGGCCGTCCTCACACTGATCCTCACTTTCCCCATCTGGCAACGCACTCCGATCACCGGCGAAAGGCTGTCCGTTTCCGGGATGGGTCAAGCCGGAGCGCTGCGCCTTCTGGCGCTGGTTCTGGTCAACAGCCTGCCGGTGGCGATCACGTCGACGCTGTTTCTTTTCTTTGTGGAAGACCGCCTGCAATTGCCCGGAAAAGCCGGGCCGCTGCTGATCCTGTTCTTCCTCAGCGCGGGGGCGAGCGTGCCGCTCTGGGCGCGGTTCAGCAACCGGATTGGCCCGAAACAGACTCTGGTGATCGCGATGCCACTGTCGATTGCCAGCTTTATCGGCGCGGCCACATTGTCGGCGGGCAACCTGACCGGGTTCGCTGTGATCTGCCTAACATCCGGTGCCGCGCTGGGGGCGGACATGGTGGTTTTGCCTGCCATGTTTTCGGTCGCGCTGACGCGCGCGGGGCTGAACGCCTCGGCCGCGTTTGGCATCTGGTCATTCGCGGGCAAGCTGAGCCTTGCGCTGGCCGCTTTTTTCACTCTGCCGCTGTTGGAGCGCAGCGGGTTCACCCCGGGACAGGCAAACTCGGCCGAGGCGCTGCGGACACTCAACCTCGCCTATGCCGTGCTGCCCTGCATCCTGAAACTCGGCGCGTTTGGAATGGTTCTGACGTTGCCCACTGAGGTCTCAGCCAAATGAATCTTGTTGCCGTCCTCCTGCTCGCCATCCTTGCCCTGCTTGCGGCCAGAAGCAAGTTCCTGAGCTTCCGTTCCCAATCCCCTGCGGATTACACAGGAACCGGACCCACATTCCTGATGAAAGAAAACCTGAATGGGGAAATCCTGTCAGAAGGTCTGATCTATGGGCCCAACGGCAAGATGTCGAACAGCTTTGCCGCCCGGATGGTTGGCGAATGGGACGGCAATATCGGAACTCTGGCTGAATATTTCACCTACTCCAACGGCAAGAAGATGACCCGCAAATGGTATCTGACGTTGGGTACCGGCAATACCTTCACCGCCAAGGCGGACGATATCGTGGGCGAAGGTCAGGGCACCATTTCGGGATCAACTGTCAAACTGACCTACCGCATCATCCTTCCCGAGGATGCGGGCGGGCACACGCTGGATGTCACCGACTGGATGTATCTGACGGAAAACGGCGTGATCATGAACCGATCCGAGATGCGCAAATTCGGCTTCAAGGTCGCCGAGCTGATCGCCACAATGCGCCCCGCCCCAGAAGCTAAGGCAGCCCATCTGAAGGGGGCCGGCGGCTATGACCCAACAACTGAGGCGAGGCCGTTACAATGACCTCGCGCTGCGTACTAATCACTGCTCTTGCCGTAATTGGCCTGGCCGTACTGACCGCCTGCTCAGCCAAACCGCGCGTACCCAGAAGCTTCCTGTCCGACCGGCAGTTAAATCTTGAGGAGTTCTTTGCGGGAAAAACTATCGCCTTTGGTCAGTTTCAGGACGTTCTGGGTAATGTCCCCCGCCGTTTCACGGTTGATATCGAGGGTACATGGAATGGTGAAACTCTGACCCTGGTCGAGGATTTCGTCTATGACGACGGCGCCACAGAGCAACGGATCTGGACGCTGACCAAAACAGGCGCAGACACGTGGACCGGAAGCGCGCCGGGTGTATTGGGCACGGCCAGCGGGGTAGAGCGTGGTGATACCTTCAACTGGAAGTACAAGATCGATCTGCCAGTCAAGGACGGCACCATGCGGGTAACTTTCGACGACTGGATGTGGTTGCTGGACGACGACCGCCTGCTGAACCGCGCTTATGTCTCGCGCTATGGTGTGCGGCTCGGTGAGGTTATTCTGTTCTTTGAAAAACAATAAAGCACCCCGTTCGAAACGAGATCTTAGTTGCTGGAATAGACGAAAGACAGCGACCTGCTGACACCTCCTGGTGGCTTCGGGAAAGGAGAGGCCGCTTCGACCTGCGCCTTGGCCGCCCGTTCAAGATCCGGTGAGCCGTTGGTGTCCACGACTTCAACATAGTTCAGGGTTCCGTCCGGGTTGATCACAAAAAACACCCTCGCAAAGCCTCGCGCCGCTGTATAGACGACTGGCGCCCGGTTCAGATGAACCAGAACCCGCCCGGCATAGTTCGTCCGGTCCGAATTTCCGGGCCCGCGCCCGCCTGACCGGGTACCGCTGTCGTCCACAGTAAAGACATCGATGCCCCTGCGTCTGTACGTCGTCAGCGGCGACTCGATCTCGCGTGAGGGGTACTGCAACGCGCTGAAATCTCTCGACCCGCCCAGCACACCTTGCGGTTCGGGGTCCGGACGGCGATCCGGAAGCCGGGGTCGGACCGATGAGGTCACCGCCAGCTCCGTCGCCTCGTCCTCCTCTGCCGTTTCCGTCACCTGCTCTCCGGCTGGGATGTCTGCTTCGACAACCTCAGGTATGTCGTCCGGAGAAACCGAAGGAACAGGCTCGGGCGCATCTGGCGGTTCGGGCACTTGGGCTGCCTGTGGCGGCGCGGCGGTGACGGCCTCGGTCTCGGCTGGGGGTTCGACCGGGGTTTCGACCGCATCCGGGGTGCCTTCCGGAGCTTCGATGACCTCAGCCGTCTCTGCAGGTGTCTCATCCACCTCGTCGCTAGCCGCCGCTTCGCCATCCGCGATGTTTTCAGTTTCAGCAGCGTCCGGCCCAACAGGCTCGGTTACATCCGGCTGCACAAGCTCGTCAGTTCCGGTATCGGGAGAGAACGTTTGCTGTGGATCATCCGAGGCGACATGCACTTCGCTGGTTGGAATTTCCGCCGGCTCAGGTTCAAGCTGCTCCTCAACTGGCGGCTCCGGTTCCTCCGCAGGCTCGGGTTCAAGCGGTTCGGTGACCTTATCGACCAGGTCTTCGAAGCTGTTGCCCAGCTCGACCGTATCCGTTGGGCCGGTGTCTCTCGGTCGTTCTGTCAGCCGGGGCGCAGTTAGGCTCAACCCCATGGCATGCAGCAGCAGCGACAACAGAACGGCGATGGCCGCGATGACGACCGAGCCCCGGATCATTCCAGCGCCTTCTCGGTCACGACAAACACCGATGTGGCCCCCAGACGGCGCAGAGTGCCGGTGACTTCGATCAGCCGCGAGCCAGCCGCATTCCGGTCCGGCACGATACGCACTGGCCCAGGCGCGCGCCCGTCCATATAGGTTTCTGGTTCAATGAGTACGCCGCGAAAACTGAGCGTCCCGTCCCGGTGCAGAACCAGTGCATCTGGCGGCTCGCGTCCCTCAAGCGCGGACGTGTCCACAAGGTCCAGATCGGGGTCCAGCGGCGTGGCCACCGTGCCCGCGATCAGAAAGAAGATCAGCATCAGGAAGACGACATTGATCAGCGCAATGGTCGAGTCGCGTTTGCGGCGAGGACGGGAAAAACGGATCATTCCAGCACCAGAACGCTGAGCCCTTCACGTCCGCGCAACTCGACCAGCAAGTCCACCAGATGTTGCGCCGTCGTATCGGAATCCAGGCTGATCAGAACCTGCCCGGTCGTCACCTGCGCGGTCAATTCCACCAGCGTGACGGGCGCACCGTTCAGAACCAGCCGTTCTGCCCCCAGTTGGACAAATACCCTGTCTTGAGGCGCCTCGGTTGCAGTGCCCCCGGTTGTGGCATTGCTCAGTTCGATCTCGCCATATTTCGAGAAGGTCGATGTCAGCATGAAGAACAGCAACAGCAAAAAGATCACGTCGATGAGCGGCGTCATCGCCAATGGACGCCGGACGAAGGGTGCCGCGTTACGCATGCCCGGGCGCGACGACCGCAGTTTGGGTGTCATCCGCCAGCGGAATCGCCTGCCCCGGCACCAGAACCGTGCGCAGCGCCTTGTCCGCAAAGACCCGCTCGCGCGCTGTGCGGCTTTCGAACCAGGACAACACCATCGAGGTCGGCATCGCGACCGCCAGCCCTACGGCCGTGGTCACCAGCGCCACCCAGATACCGCCTGCCAATAATGACGGATCAACCGAGGACCCGGCGTTTTGTAGGCTCTGAAACGCCTCGATCATGCCCAGAACTGTCCCGAACAACCCCAGCAGAGGGGCGAGTTGCGCCACCGTGTCCAATAACCGGAAACCCCGTTCCAGACCGGCCAGCGCCAGACCCGCCTCGGCGTCCAGCCTTTGGTCCAGACCGGGTGCATCCGGCGCGTCCATCGCGACCCTTACAAGCGGTGCAAGGTAGCTGCGGCTTTTGGCCAGACGCGCGCGAGCAGACCGTTCATCACCGGCGTCCCAGGCTGCCAGAGCCTCGGACAGGACCCGGTGCCGCCCTACGCCTGAAACCGTGAATTGCCAGAGTTTGTATAACGTGACCGCAACCGTCACCACGGACATGGCAATCAGGATACCAACCACCGGCCCACCAAGGGCCAGGATTTCACGCAAAGCGTCAAGAAAGCTCATCCCAATAGCTCCACATCTGTTCGGCTGCGCAGGGTCAAGGCCTCTGTGCACATCTTGCTCTCTGACCCACCGACAACACAGGTTTTTATGCCGTTGATCAGAACACGCCCAACCTGCGCACATATCACGTTCCGCACCAGAAACTGGCGCACACGCGGCAGACCCTTTGGTAGTTCCCCGAAATTGTACAACGCTAGTGTGACCACGCTACCTGAACTATCAAAAATTACTGTTTCATAGCCCACGTCGTCGATTTTTGTTTCCGTCTCATTCTGGGTCACAAATGTTAGCAGGCAGGCCCCCTCGACATCCTGAATTGTATTGAGCTCCAAAAACAGACCCATTGGCGCCTCATCGGTGGATTGGGCCTGCGCGACGAGAGGCAGAATAGCGAAAACTGCGGCAATGGCCGAATGGCGGAACTTCATTGGCACACTCCCGGTTGTGCAACGCAAGCAATAGCGCCCGGTTAGACATGACAAGCGCTATATCCCTCATATCCAAGACCGCTTTCGCGCGAAAGGGCCGCCGACGCCTTTGTGATATAAGAAAAATTCAACAGGCAACGGACCGCTGCCAAAGAGGAGGACACCCTTTAGGCATTCGGTGCCAGATCGCATCGGATTTTGACCCCACCAAAGACAGTCGTTCAGGAAAAGATAAACTCGTCCGTCAGAAGTAACGGCTTCGACTGAACTTTGTCCGCACCGATCGATCCTGAAGAGCTTGAAGAAACTCTGACAGGGCGCACAGTGTTTTTTGCCCGGTTCTTTCGAAGCTCAAGTTCATTCAGCAAAAAGAAAATTCCCGCACGTTTACCCATCAGGGCTTCAGGTACCCTGACCGGCAAAACCTGCGTTTTTTTCTGAGAATACTTCATAAAGTAACCTCCGGGCCAAAGCGCCGCGGCCTGCATAGCCGGGAAAAAGGGCAAAAATTGGACTTCGACCGAAGAATGCGGAGATTGCGTGTCTTCTCGCTCAAGGAAGGGCGATGAATGACTGTCCGGTTTTTTCGAGCCCGACCATCACTCACCACCCCGATGGGCTTGCTGATCCTGCTCAATCGCTGAAACCATGCAGGAAATTCCGGTGCAAGCCACAGGATACAGCTGTTTTTCGGTGGTGCGGACATGCGTCAGCAGCGATCAGCTTTCGCGGAAAGCGTGCGCCAGCTGGTCGGTCAACGGTTTGAGCAAAAAGCTCAGAACCGAGCGGTCGCCCGTCTGCAAAAACGCTTCGATCGGCATGCCGGGGATCAGCTCGGACTGTCCCAGCCGAGCCAGTTCTTCAGGCGGAAGAGTCACATCGACGCGATAAAATCGACGGCCTGTCGCAGGGTCCTCAACGCTGTCGGGAGAGACGCGGGATACAGCACCGAAAAGTTCCGGGGTTGCACGTTGATCGAATGCGGGAAACCGGAGTCTGGCGGTCTGACCCATGTGCACGATGTCAATGGATTCCGGCGCAACCTCCACTTCAAATTCCAGCCCGTCCGTGACCGGAACAACAGTCAACAGCGTTTCTTGCGGAGCCACGACCCCACCGGCCGTCCACACCTGCAATTCATGCACAATGCCCCCAACCGGCGATCTGATATCAAGGCGGCTCAGCATTTCGTCCAGCCGGGCCAGTTCCAACCGGTTTTCGTCAATGTCGGCAGTGACCTGACGCAGTTCCAGAACCACATCATCATGAAATTCCTGATCGGCCTGAGTGATTTTGAGTTCAGAATCCTGAATCGAGTTCCGAATACGCGTCAAATCTGTCTGAAGCACAGCGATCTGGCCCAGCAAATCCACCTGCCGGCCCTGAAGCGACAGCAGCCTGCTCTCCGGAACCAGCCCCTGATCGAACAATGTCTCTACATTGCCGATCTCCCGGTCGACCAGTGCAACCTGACTTTCCGTAGCCTCCAATTGCGCCTCAATACCTTCGATCTGGGCTTCGTGCTGCTCAATTTGTTCGTTCAGCTGCGCTTTGCGGCTATCCAGTACAGCCCGCCGTGACCTGAATGCCTCGACCTGGCCCTGCAAGTGTCGCTGCACAGCTTCCTGATCAAGCTCGGCAACCATCTCAACCGGCTGTATTTCAGTCAGGTTCAGGCGTTCCGCCTCCAGACGGGCTTTGCGCGTTGCCAACTCGGCCAAGACACCGCGCACGATATCCCGGTTGATTTGCGACAATTTCGGGTCAAGCTGCAGGACCACCTGCCCCGCCTCGACCAGATCGCCGTTCTTGACCAGAATATCGCGGACCTTACCCCCTTCGAGGCTCTGAACCGGGCGCGGGTTGCCCTGCACGGCAACTTCACCAGTCGCGATGACCGCGCCGCCGATTGTTATGAACTTGAACAGCCCAACCAACAGCAACAACCCGATGACACTGCCAAGAGCTATTACCTGCTCGGTCCGACTAAGTTTGGTTTTGATGCCCGTCTTTTGCGTCATTTCAATTACCCGGCTCTTCTTGATTCAAACGGAATCGGTTCTGAGGGCACCGATTGCATCGCCATGTTGACTATCTCGTCGCGCGGACCGAACTTGGCCACTTTACCTTTGTTCAAGATCAACACTTTGTTCGATTGAAGCAGCACATTCGGCCGGTGGGCGGTCACAACGACGGTGCTGCCTGCTTCCCGAAGCAAACTAATCGCTTCGATAACTGTTTGGTCACCATACGAGTCCAGATGAGCGTCGGGTTCATCCAAAACAACAAGCCTCGGCAGTTTGAACATTGCGCGTGCAAGCCCGATCCTCTGCGCCTGCCCGCCCGACAGGGGCTGACCTTCGTGGCCTACTCTCGTGGCATACCCATCCGGGAAACCAAGGATCATTTCGTGTACGCCGGCGTGACGCGCGGCCTCAAAAATATCCTTTTCTTTCGCCTGATCATCAAAGCGTGAGATGTTTTCGGCGATTGTTCCGGGCAGCATTTCCACGTGTTGTGGCAGGTAGCCGATGTGTTGGCCCAGATCATCCGGATCCCATTGATCCAGTGTCGCACCGTCCAGCCGAACCTCTCCGAAATCAGGGCGCCAAACTCCTACAAGCGTCTTCGCCAGACTCGACTTGCCTGCCGCGCTGTTGCCAATAATTCCCAGGACATCACCGGGCTCCAGCGCGAAACTGACCTGATCCAATATCCGTGCACGGACCCGCTGCCCATTCGCGGGAACCAGCTTGGTCACGTTCTTGAGTCGAATTGCACCCGTGGGTTTCGGCAGCGCGACTTTGGGCTTGTGCGCCGGAGCTTCGTCAAACACCTCGCTCAGACGTTTGTGCGCCTCAGACGCACGGCCGATCCCGCGCCACTGTCCAATTACCTGATCGATGGGAGCCAGGGCCCTGCCAGCCAGAATCGACGCCCCAACAATCATCCCTGCAGAAATCTGTTGCTGCAGAGCCAGATACGCGCCTGCGGTCAGCAACATCGATTGCAATAACAGACGGAAAACGCGGGCACTGGCCGAGAAACCGTCAGACCGATCTCCTCCCATTTGCGATTGCGCCACCGCACCTTCATGGGCCGCCCGCCACCGCTTGGTCACAGCCGCGCGCATGCCCAGCGCCTTGATGGCTTCGGTGCTACGAAGGCTTTGATTCACAAAAGCGCGTTCAGCCCCGTCTAACTGCATCGCCTGAGCCAGGGGTTTCCGGCTGGTCCACTGATTGATCACCGCCAAAACCACAACAACCGCAGCTCCGGCCAAAGTCAGGTAGCCAAGCCACGGATGAATAATAAAGACTGCAACAAGAAAAATCGGGATCCAGGGCAAATCGAATAAACCACGGATCGCCGGGCCGGAAAGGAAGCTGCGCACAACCTCAAGGTCACGCAAGCTGCTCGCGCTTTTGCTGCGTTGGCCGCCATTCTCCAGCACCTGAAGAAAGGCCAGTTCGCCGGTCATCTCGTCAAACCGGAAAGCGGCACGTGACAAAACGCGTGATCTGATAAATTCGTACACGCCCATAAAGGCATAGAGCACCAAAACGATCAGAAACAATCCGGTCAATGTCGAAACTGATCCGCTGGCCAAAACCCGATCGTATATCTGCAGCATGTATAGTGGGCCGGTCAGCATCAGAAGATTGATGGCCGCACTGAAAAATCCGGCACGAATAAAAGCGCCGCGCAGGGCCTGAACCGCGCGCCCATAGGGCGTCAGAGTCACGTCATTAGGTTTCATTGCATCACTGCCCGAGTTTCTTGCCTGTATTTTATCTGCTTTTCAAAAGCGATCTATTCGCGCCTTGCCCAATACTTCGGAACGGCGCGTCGAACGCAACTTTTGCAGAGAATCCCCATATTCAGGTTGCGGAAAATATTGATGGTATTTCGAAAGGAAAGCAGGCTTGAGCTGACAGTCAGATCTAGGCGGGTTTCTGCGGGATTCCGGCTGCAAGGTTCAGCGGTATATTGCCCAATAGCACATGGAAAACATGCTCAATAATGCATTCATCCCCAATTTCCCAAGGTTAAATCACGCTGGGATTGGCGGAATTCAGTTCTTTCGCAATGCCTTACTGAAAACGATTGTCGGAGGGGCGGGTAATTACCGTCAAAGGCAGCCATTTCTCTGCTCAAGCGACCGAATCTACCGGCGTTCCCGGCAATGAAACCTGCCCGTCCCTCAGCTTTTCAGGTCACTTGACGATCAAACTGAAGGCTCTGCATCGGTAAGGAAAGACACTGAACGCCAGCAGTCTGTATAGGACGTCGGACCTGTCCGCGCGCAGAATCCGGCCGTGGCCAATCAAACAGATACTGACCTATTCCCGAGGCTGGCGTTTCTCTTGCCGAAGGGTTCTTCTGCCCGAGCGAAAGCGGATCGACGCCAGATTGCTCGGGGAAGGGTGTCTAAAGGAGAGCAAAACGGAAGCCACCTTGAACAGGCAGGTCTAGTAACCTCAAATGACCGAAATCAGCGCGTTTGCAGCCGTCACAAACCCGGCAACCGCGACCGAGCTTGCCAGAAGTATACAAATAATTTCCAATGCGCTGAGCTTCATTTTGACCCCCATCAAAACGCAGTGCACTCCATAGAGCAACTCTGGCGTAGCGCAAAGAGAGGGTGTGTTTACGGCGCGGAAACCCGCCGCGCGAACGGCGTGTATTCGCTCAGGCATTGGCACAGGACTCAATCTGCGGGTCGTGCTGGTATCACTTGCAGCTTGACCTGTTGCCTCACCGCATCAACCAGATACGCACCCGCCATACGCCCACGCAGTAACAATCGAGGCAACCCCCACGGTATGTGTTTTCCTTTGCCAGTTCTCTCTTTCAGCTTTGCCAGCATTTGATCCACTTCCGGCAATTTCAGAACCATTTCCGGCCATACAGAGCAATCAGATTTCGCGCTTTTCCATCATTTTGACGAGATGCGCTGAAGTGTGTTTATGCAGCCTCAAGGCTCCTTTTGCTCAAGCTCAACGGGCTTGGACGGGATGGCGTGCGTGATAATGGTTTACCGCTCCACCAGATTGGAGTTCGTATAGCGCACAAGAATTCCAGCCCACCCGTCAAGCACAGCTAAGCGCCCAACTCAAGATTAGCCCGTCACGCTTTGTCTTTGCCGGGGATCACACTTATTCCGGGGCTGCAGCAGGTGCGGGCTCCTCACCCCCTGCGTCCTCGCTGTCGGTCCTCATCATGGAAAGAGCCAGAACAACAACTAGGACCGCGGCGATAATGATAAAATTCCTGTTCATATCTTTTCTCCCGAAGCAGTGAGCAGCACCCACAGCGGCAAGCCACGAAGAGTTTAAGCCAAGACCTGCTTCTCTGGTGCCTGACCGGAATGCTGTTCGTAATGATCGACCGCCGACAAGTATTCTTCCAGCCGTTTGCCCTCGTCAGTATCCGGTTCCGATCCCCACAAGTATTCTATTTCCCGGAGCGCAGCACGGTATTCAGCCTGGGTGCGGACAAATGTCATGGTAAAGCCTCTATGCATAAATCAATTTGAGACTTCATATCCTAGTTTCCGCGATTCTGATAGATGGTCCGCCGTCTTGCAATTGCGGCCGAAGCAACCAACCAAAGTTCTGAACAAGTCAGATTGCGGTATTACAAGGCTCAGGACCAATTGGTTGCACCCGGTCGGCTCGCGATTGCTGCGCCGCAGCACTAAATTGCATCGTGAAAGTCCGCAAATAAGCCGGACCGTCGTGGCGCGTTTGCAAATGCGTGAATTTGAGACTACGGCAGAAACGGGCTCAATTCATCGTTTTAAGCGAATAGCAGCGAACGGCGGGATCGAACCGGAGCAGATTTCAATTTGGCACGCCGGCGCCGCTACGCAGCGCATGAACACACGAAGGAAAAGCAAAAGGCCAGCCTTTCGGCCAACCCCTCACTTTTGCTGCCTGTATCTTTTCGTCAGTTACAAGCCGATTGGCCTGCATACATTCCAAGTCCAGCGCCTGCCGCCGTAGCGAGGGTTTTACCCGTGCCTGCACCAATCTGGTTGCCCAAGACGCCACCAAGAGCTGCACCCCCCAGAACACCAGCAGCACACCGAGCGTCGTTTTGTGCTTGAGCCTGAGTTGGCGTTGTCGGGGCTCCACATGCTGCCAAGAGCAATGCGCCACCAAGCAGGCAAGCTACCGTTGTCTTCTTCATGTCGGTTTCCTTACGTTCGTTCGTATGTCTCGGCCTCTTGTTTTTAGACATGTAGGTTCTGCCGAACCTTTCGCCAACCCGCCGGTGGTCCAGAAGCAATAACCCGCCCAATGACGGGTAATTCGTTGGCTGAGCAATATCTTCATGCGGTTCTGGGGTGAACCACAGCTTAATTCACTCACCTGAATTTCATGGTCGGCAATCCCAACGTCCGATTTCCGTCGCGTTCGACTTTCTGCAAGGACAAAGAACCAAAGTGTGATCAACGGCGACTAGAGCGTCCGACGTTGCCTAACCAGTAGGTCTCTTGCTATTCCGCGTACCCACTGGAATTGCTTTCCGAGCTTGGCTCACAACGATCTCTCTTAGTGACCAAAAAGGCACGCCTCAATGTATGTTGCGGTGCTTACGTATTGCTTCCGGCGAGCAGAATACACCTTAGGCTCTCCGCATGAAGCCAGATAAAACATTGCTTTCATTTAAAAAAGTGGTGAGCCGTGCAGGATTCGAACCTGCGACCCACTGATTAAAAGTCAGTTGCTCTACCAACTGAGCTAACGGCCCACTCTTTCGTTGGATCTTGTCGATCCGTGGCGCTCTCTAAGGCATTTTCCCGACCGGGTTCAAGTCCTTATTTGCACCTCGTTTCGCCGTCACTTAACTTGTTTCCGGCGTCCCGATAGGCGGCTTAATTAGGCAGGTGGCGCGGGGGGGTCAACCCCTTTTTTCAGGAATCTTCACTGCAGGGTGGATTCCTTTCCAGCGCGGGGTTATATGCCCGCCATGCAACGAATACTGACCACCGGATTGCCCTTCATGAAGATGCACGGGCTGGGCAATGACTTTGTCATTGTGGATGCGCGTGCACAGTCGGTCGATATTTCACCCACGCTGGCGCGGGGAATTGGGCACCGGCAATTCGGCGTAGGCTTTGACCAGTTGGCGGTCATCGAAAACGGTGAATCGGATGCACATCTGGTGTTCTACAATGCGGACGGTTCGACCTCGGCCGCGTGCGGCAATGCCACACGGTGCATCGCGCGGTTCCTGATGGAAGAAACCGGTAAATCTGACCTGACCCTGACCACCGAGCGCGGAACCCTGTTGGCGCACGACGCCGGGGACGGCCTGACCTCGGTCAATATGGGCCAACCACAGTTGGACTGGCACGAGATTCCGCTGGCCGAAGAAGTCGATACGCTGGAATTGCCGATTGAGGGCGCACCGACCGCCACCGGGATGGGCAACCCGCACTGCACTTTTTTTGTTGAGGATGCCGAAGCCATCCCACTGACGGAATTTGGGTCTCGGTATGAATATCATCCGCTCTATCCAGAACGCACCAACGTGCAGGTGGCGCAGGTCGTCGGACCGGATCACATCCGCATGCGCGTGTGGGAACGGGGGGTGGGAATAACACTGGCCTCAGGCTCGTCCTCTTGTGCGACAGCGGTTGCAGCCGCGCGCCGCGGGCTGACCGGGCGCCGGGTGCAGGTTGATCTTGATGGCGGCACGATCTGGATCGACTGGCGCGAAGATGGGGTCTGGATGACCGGACCGACCTGCCACGTCTTCTCGGGCACATTGACGACGGAATTTCTGAGGACGCTGGAATGAGAGCCCCCAAATTCACCACGCTGGGTTGCCGCCTGAACGCCTATGAGACCGAGGCGATGAAAGAACTGTCTCAACAAGCTGGTCTTGCCGACGCCGTGGTGGTGAACACCTGTGCTGTGACGGCCGAGGCCGTACGCAAAGCGCGGCAGGAGATACGTAAGCTGCGGCGGGAAAATCCCCACGCTCGGCTGATCGTGACGGGCTGTGCGGCACAGACCGAACCTGAGACCTTCTCCGGGATGGAAGAGGTCGATGCCGTGATTGGCAACACCGAGAAAATGCAGCCCGACACCTGGAAAGGCATGGCTGCGGATTTCATCGGAGAAACCGAGACCGTTCAGGTCGATGACATCATGTCCGTCACGGAAACCGCCGGGCACCTGATCGACGGGTTCGGTACCCGCTCGCGCGCCTATGTGCAGGTCCAAAACGGCTGTGACCATCGCTGCACCTTCTGCATCATCCCTTACGGCCGTGGTAACTCGCGCAGCGTCCCGGCGGGCGTGGTGGTGAACCAGATCAAGCGGCTGGTGGACAAGGGCTATAATGAGGTTGTTCTGACCGGTGTTGATCTGACCTCATGGGGGGCCGACCTACCGGCGCAGCCCAAGCTGGGCGATCTGGTGATGCGTATTCTGAAACTGGTGCCCGACCTGCCGCGCCTGCGGATCAGTTCGATCGACTCGATCGAGGTGGACGAGAACCTGATGCAGGCCATCGCCACAGAGCCACGGCTGATGCCGCATCTGCACCTGTCGCTGCAACATGGCGACGACCTGATCCTGAAGCGGATGAAGCGCCGCCACCTGCGCGATGACGCCATCCGCTTTACCGAAGACGCCCGCAAGCTGCGCCCCGAGATGACCTTTGGCGCCGATATCATCGCGGGCTTTCCGACCGAAACCGAGGCGCATTTCGAAAACTCGCTGAGACTGGTGACTGAGTGCGATCTGACCTGGCTGCACGTCTTTCCCTATTCCAAGCGTGAAGGCACTCCGGCGGCCCGTATACCGCAGCAGATCAACGGCACGATCATCAAAGACCGTGCGGCACGCCTGCGTGCTGCGGGTGAAGCACAGGTCACTAAGCATCTGGCCTCCCAGATAGGCCAAACCCACCACATCCTGATGGAAAACCCGCATATGGGCCGAACCGAGCAATTCACTGAGGTATCCTTCGAATCTCCGCAAACCGAAGGGCAGATCGTGACGGCACAGGTTTCCGGTTGCACCGAAACGCAGCTGATTGCCTGAAGCAGAGACCGCTCAGCCGGTGACAGCAGATACGGCGGCGGTGTCGTAGAATTCCTCGTTTTCACAAACCAGCCCGTCGCGGAACCGGCAAATGATGACAATCGGTGTTTCGACCGTCTTGCCGGTGCCTTTGTGCGTCCAGGCACACACGCCGAGGCCAACGACCCGGTCGTCTTGCGCAATGGTGTCCTTCAGGGTCCAGTGCTGCATTTCGAAAGCATTGGTCAGGTCCTCCAGATACTCCTGCATCTCGGCCTGACCGTCACGCGCGCAACTGAAGTCCAGCCCATACTGCCCGCGACCGATGGAACGCATACACAGATCTTCGGTCGTGTATTTCTTCCACATCCCGATATCTGAGGCCTTGCTGTCGTTCCATTCCGCGAAGGCTGTCCGTAGCTTTTTGACATTGCTTTGCGTGCCCATAATTCGCTCTCCCAAATGATTTTCGCTGAAAATGCGCCGCCCCTGAAACTAAGAAGGGCTGTGCGAGTATAGCACCGGGAAGCAACCAAACAAAAAAAGGCCCGGCGTTTTCCACCGGGCCTTTTGAAATTCAGGGGTGAGCCGTCAGACTCAGTCCTTCTTTTTGCCTTTCACAGTGGCCCACAGGCGCTTGTTGACCAGGTACAGCAGCACCGACAGAAGGGTCAGGAAAACAACGCCGACAAAGCCGGAGTATTTGCGTTCCATCATCTTGGGCTCGGCGGTCCACATCAGAAAGGCCGCAACGTCCTCGGACATGGCTTCGACTGTGGCCGGGTGACCATCGGCGAACTCCACCTGATCTTCACCCAGCGGCGGTGCCATCGAAATCCAGCCACCCGGGAAGGCGGTGTTTTCGTACAAAACCGCGCCCGCTTCTTCCTTTTCGTGGCCGGTATAGCCATCCAGCAGCGAGGCGATGTATTCCGGGCCACCCATGCCTTTGATCAGCTGGTTGATGCCCAGACCATAGGGGCCGTGGAATCCGGCGCGGGCCTTGGCCATCAGGCTCAGGTCCGGTGCGCCAACGCCGTCATTGGCCGGAAAGTGATCGGTCGGGATCGCCGGGCGGAAATCATCCAGCTCGGGGTCGAACACTTCGAAGTTATCAGCCGCATATGCGATGACTTCTTCTTCCGAATAACCCAACGCCTCAAGGTCGCGCAGGGGCACGTATCTCAGGCCGTGGCAGGCCGCGCAGACCTCGGTGTAGACCTGAAGGCCGCGCTGCAGCTGGTTTTGATCCCAGGTGCCAAAGGGGCCTTCAAACGAAAAGTGGAAGTCCTCGATATGCTGCTCGCCGCCACCTGCTGCGAAGGACGCAGCAGGAGCAAGGGCGATGGCAAACGCGGCACCGATTGCAAGTTTCTTGAACATGTTTCCGGTCCCTCTTCTTACTCGGCCGGCGTGGCGTCGGCGTCAGCCTTGCCATAATGCGCATTGAAGTCTTCTTCGATGGTTTCCGGCTGCGCCTCGGGTTTTTCGATGACACCCAGGATTGGCAGGATCACGAAGAAATAGGCGAACCAGTAGGCGGACGCGATCAGCGAGAAGGTCGCATAGGGCTCTTCCGCGGGCATCGCACCCAGCCACATCAGGGCAAAGAAGTCGATGATCAGCAGGTAGAACCACCATTTGAACATCGGACGGTACTTGCCCGAACGCACGCTCGACGTGTCCAGCCAGGGTGCCAGCGCCATCGCCAGGATCGCACCGAACATCGCAATCACACCAAAGAACTTGGCGTCGACGATGCCGCCGGTGATGAAGCTGGCGAACTGAACGACCCAAACCTCACCGGTGAAGGCACGCAGGATCGCGTAGAACGGCAGGAAGTACCATTCGGGCACGATGTGTGCAGGCGTGACCAGCGGGTTGGCTTCGATGTAGTTGTCCGGGTGGCCCAGATAGTTCGGCATGAAGCCGACGATGGCCCAGAACACGACCAGGATCACGGCCAGCGCGAACAGGTCCTTGATCACGAAGTAGGGCCAGAACGGCAGGGTGTCTTTCTCGGCCTCGGCTTTCGAACCGCGACGCACCTCAACACCCGTGGGGTTGTTGTTGCCGGTGGTGTGGAAGGCCCAGATGTGCACGATCACCAGTGCCGCAATCACGAACGGCAGCAGGTAATGCAGCGAGAAGAAGCGGTTCAGCGTGGCGTTGTCCACCGCAGGCCCGCCCAGCAACCAGGTCTGGATCGCGTCACCGATGAACGGGATCGCGCCAAACAGACCGGTGATCACGGTCGCACCCCAGAAGGACATCTGGCCCCAGGGCAGAACGTAGCCCATGAAGGCGGTGCCCATCATCATCAGATAGATCAGCATCCCGATGATCCACGTGATTTCACGCGGGGCTTTGTACGACCCGTAGAACAGGCCGCGGAAGATGTGGATGTAAACCGCAACAAAGAACAGCGACGCGCCGTTCATGTGCAGGTAGCGCAGCATATAGCCGCCATTCACGTTGCGCATGATGTGTTCGATGCTGGCAAAGGCCAGATCAACATGCGGGGTATAGTGCATCACCAGAACGATACCGGTGACGATTTGCAGCGCCAGGCAGAACGCCAGAACGATGCCCCAGATCCACCACCAGTTCAGGTTTTTGGGGGTAGGGATCATCAGGGTGTCATACAGCAGGCCGACGATGGGCAGACGGCTGTTCAGCCACTTCTCGCCATTTGTCTTCGGCTCGTAGTGATCGTGGGGAATTCCGGACATCTGGGTCTCCCTTAGCCGAGCTTGATGGTTGTCGCGTCCAGCCATTCAACGGGCGGGACGGGCAGGTTTTCAGGCGCGGGGCCTTTGCGGATACGACCGGCAAGGTCATAGTGCGAACCGTGGCAGGGGCAGAACCAGCCACCGAAATCACCGGCATCACCCAGAGGTACGCAGCCCAGGTGGGTACAGACGCCCATCTGAACGATCCAGGCACCGGGCGCTTCGCCTTCGGGCGACGGCATCACACGGTTGGCGTCAGTTGCAGGCGCATCAGCGGGCAGATTGAAGTTGCGGGCCAGCGGATCAGGTAGTGCATCTACGCCTTCGGCGTCCTGTTCCTGCGCTTCCTGAATCTCGGCACCGGTGCGGTGACGGATGAATACTGGTTTACCCAACCATTTGACGGTCAGCTGCGTGCCCGGCTCGACACCACTGACATCCTGGCGAATCGAGGACAGAGCCTGAACGTCTGCCGATGGGTTCATTTGGTTGATCAGGGGCCATACGGCTGCACCCGTCGCAACGACACCTGCGCCGCCAGCGACGTAGTAGAGGAAATCTCTGCGGGTGCCTTCGTGGTCTTCTGCGTGGGACACGAGGTTTTCTCCGATTCCGGCGCCCGGGTATGCCGGGCAAACATGCATCAGCACCGCATCAAAGCGGCGTCTCATCGCGGCTATCTAGCCGGGAGAAATCGGTTCGTCCAGCGGTCATAGGCGCGCACTACGCCGCATCTGGGCATTCATGTCACAACGAAGGGTTAAAATTTCAAGTTTTGGACGGGGTTAGACGGGGAAATCCGCCGATCCCCCGGATCCGATTCGATGTGATTCGGCTTGGGCGTAATCCACGGAAAGCTGTTCAGACATCGGGTCTCAACCCGCGCAACGGCCCTCAATCTTCATTACTTTGACCAGATTTTGCCATGTAATTTTCAACTTTTGCGAGATTCTGAGCCCCGTAAATATTGAGTTTAAAATAGATATTTTACAAAGGCCTAGATGCGCCTGATTTCGATTGCACTTTTAACGGGAATGCATGAAGGCCGGGGAAAACCTAACCTCAGCAGGACGTTCCCCATGTCAAAGCTCTTTGCAACCGTACTGACCTTCACGCTGGCTGTTTCGTCTCAGGCCACAGCCGCCGGTGATCCGGCGAAAGGTGAAAAACTCTACAACCGCTGCTCTTCGTGCCACGCGATCATCAAAGATGGCGAGGTTCTGGTCAAAGGCGGCATCACCGGGCCGAATCTCTTTGGTGTCGTCGGCCGCGTGGCCGGGTCCGAGAACGATTACCTGTACGGAAGTGAGCGTCTGCCGGTGGGGATGTTCACCGACGACATGATCCGGGCTGGTCAGGAAGGCCTGATCTGGACACAGGAAAACATCTCAGCCTATTCGCAGGACCCGATTGGGTTCATTCAGGAATACCTGGATGACGAAACCGCGCGTCCGAACATGAGCGTCAAGCTGAAAAAGGGAGCCGATGATATCGCGGCATATCTGGCGACATTCAGCAACTGACCAGTTTGGCTGGTCACGTTTCCCGCATCAACGTGGCCAGCTGCCCGATCTCGCTGCCAATACCGTCAGTTTCGACGTGACCCGCCGCAGCAAGGCGTACTTCGTCCGGTTTGTTCTGGTTCAGCTTCCAGGTGCCTTGTATGTCGGTCACCTGCATTCTGCAGGGAATAATCATGCGCATCATGCGATCCAACGCATCCGGGGTCATCTTGCCCGTGCTCCACTGCGGCTTCGGCCGCAGCCGATCCTCATAGAACGCGGATTGGCGATCCAGCAGATCACGCAATTCTTCCTGAGGGCGCAATTCAAGCTGGCCGGTCAGATGCACTGCCACATAGTTCCATGTCGGCACCTGATCCTCGACCCCATACCAGTCAGGCGAGACATACCCGTCCGGCCCGGACACCGCGATCCGGGCAACGTGCGGTTCATTCAACGCTCGCACAATCGGATTCGACCGCACCAGATGCAGCGCGGCCACCGAGCCGTCTTCGCTCAGCAAAAAGGGAACATGGCTGAGCAATGGTGCTTCACCCGTTGACAACGCCAGAACCCCGAACGCCCGGTCGCGCGCAAAGGCGATGTGGCGCGTAAGGTCTTCGGCGCGGAAGGCGGGGTTGGGGTGCATTGTGTTCCTCCTGTGAAATCTCTTGCAGAACCGCCCTGTCCTTGGCAAGGTCCTCGCGTTCTCAGGGCGGGGTGAAATTCCCCACCGGCGGTATGCGGGCCTTGACCCGTAAGCCCGCGAGCGGCCCCGATTTTAGGGGTGACAAGCAGATCTGGTGAGAAGCCAGAGCCGACGGTTAAAGTCCGGATGAAAGAGAACGTGCTGGCACGCCGTAATGCGGAGTGTCTGCTCGTGATCGCCTTGGGTGACGTGTCTGTTGCGAAAGGAGATCATGATGACACACACCCGCTATGCATTTGTCAAAGCCAACTGGCATTCCGGTATCGTCGACCGGGCGCTCGACGGGTTTCTGGAGCTAATCCCCGCCGAACAGGTCGACGTCTTCGACGTCCCCGGCGCATTCGAAATGCCGCTGCTGGCCCGCGATCTGGCCCAGACCGGGCGCTACGCCGCCGTGACCTGCGCCGCCTTTGTGGTGGATGGCGGCATCTACCGCCACGAATTCGTGGCACAGGCCGTGGTTGACGGGCTAATGCGCGCAGGGATGGACACGGGCGTACCGGTTCTATCGGTATCGCTGACCCCGCATCAGTATCAGGAAACCGATCACCACAACGCCATCTACTGCGCGCATTTCGTGGAAAAAGGACGCGAGGCCGCACAGGCGGCGCTGAAAATCACCGAGACCCGCTCCGGATTGGCTTCGGCCGCGTGACGTGAAAGGGTTGGGGCCTGACTGCCCCAACCGCAAATCCGCTTGAGGCCACGGGCCTTGCCCGCTAATCACGATCCTCAAAGGAGCACGCCTTATGTCGATGAACAGCTTTGGACATCTTTTCCGCGTCACCACCTGGGGTGAAAGCCACGGGCCCGCCTTGGGCGCGACCGTCGACGGGTGCCCGCCGGGTGTCGCGATTGACGAAGGCATGATCCAGCACTGGCTGGACAAGCGCAAACCGGGGCAGAACAAGTTCACCACCCAGCGGCGCGAACCCGATCAGGTGAAAATCCTGTCCGGCGTGTTCGAAGGCCAGACCACTGGTACGCCGGTGCAGCTGATGATCGAGAACACCGATCAGCGCTCCAGGGATTACGGTGACATCAAAGACAAGTTCCGTCCGGGTCACGCCGATATCACCTATTGGCAGAAATACGGCATCCGGGATTATCGTGGCGGCGGGCGCAGCTCGGCCCGCGAAACTGCATCGCGAGTGGCAGCAGGCGGATTGGCGCGCGAAGCGATCAAACAGATCGCGCCCGACGTGCAGATCATCGGCTATATGACCCAGATCGGTCCGCATAAGATCGACCGCGGCAATTTCGACTTGTCGCAGATCGAACAGAACCCGTTCTGGACACCCGACTCGCAGGCGGCCGAGGACTGGGCAACTTATCTGGATGATCTGCGCAAATCCGGCAACTCGGTCGGGGCAGTGGTCGAAGTTGTGGCGCGCGGTGTACCTGCGGGCCTTGGCGCACCGGTATATGCCAAGTTAGACACTGATCTGGCGGCTGCAATGATGTCGATCAACGCGGTTAAAGGCGTAGAGATCGGGGAAGGCATGGCCGCTGCCGACCTGACCGGCGAAGCTAATGCGGATGAGATTTTCATGGGGCAGGACGGCCTTGAATTCAGCTCAAATCACGCCGGCGGTATCCTCGGCGGTATTTCGACCGGGCAGGATGTTGTGGTCCGCTTTTCAGTCAAGCCGACCTCATCAATCCTGACCACCCGCAAGACCATCACCAAGTCCGGTGAAGAGACCGAGATCATCACCAAAGGCCGTCACGACCCCTGCGTCGGCATCCGCGCTGTGCCGGTGGGCGAGGCGATGATGGCTTGTGTGATCCTCGACCACCTGTTGCTGCATCGCGGCCAGATTGGAGAGAACCGTGGACGGATCGGCTGATCTGCGCAGCCAACTGCGCGGCATTGTTGCGCAGCGGATGGAGACGGACCCCGCCCACGATTTGGCCCATCTGGACCGGGTCTGGGTGAATGCACAGGCCATCGCGGATCACGAGACCGATATGCCTGTGCTGCTGGCGGCCAGCTATCTGCATGATTTGGTGAACCTGCCGAAAGACGATCCCGACCGCCATCTGGCCTCGCGCCGGTCAGCGGCGGATTCAGAGTCTATTCTGGGTGATCTAGGGTATAATCAGGACCAGGTCCGTGCCATTCAGCACGCGATTGAGGCACACAGCTTCTCGGCCAATATCACCCCTGAGACGATCGAGGCGCGCATTCTGCGCGATGCCGATCGGCTGGATGCGTTGGGCGCAATCGGTGTCGCGCGTAATTTCTCCGTTTCAGGAGCATTGGGACGGTCGCTCTATGATCCGGCCGACCCGTTTGCGGAAAGCAGACCTCTGGACGATCTGCACTTCTCGCTCGATCACTGGAAAGTCAAACTTCTCAGCCTGCCCGACGAAATGCTGACTGAGACCGGAAAACAGATCGCGCAACAGCGGATCGAGCGCATGATTCGCTTCCTTGAGGAATTCGCCGAAGAGATCGGCGGCACTCTGCCGCGATCCTGGGTGACGCGCTGACTCCAGCCGTTGATCTTTCCGCCGCAAAGGCGCAGGTTCGCGCCGATGGCAAAACCCTTAACATCGCATCGACCCGTCCTGGCCGTGTCGCTGAAGCTCAGCGCGTTGGTTTTGTTCACGTCGATGCAGGCGCTGGTCAAAGCGCTGTCTGATGATTTCCCGCCCGGAGAGATGGTGTTCTTTCGTTCACTCTTCGCCGTTCCTGTCATCATTGGCTGGCTGATCTACCGCGGTGAACTGGCGCAAGGACTGGTCGTCAGGAAACCCATGGGCCATTTCTGGCGCGGGGTTCTCGGCACCAGCGCCATGGGCCTGACATTTACCGGGCTCAGCCTGCTGCCCCTGCCCGAGGTCACCGCGATTGGCTACGCCACGCCAATCTTCACACTGATTTTGGCGGCCATCATTCTCGGCGAGCGCATCCGCATGATCCGCATCGGTGCCGTCGCAATCGGATTGCTGGGCGTTCTGATCATGATCTGGCCACGGTTGGGCGGCAACAACATGGATACTGCCGCCACAATTGGCGCGCTCTGCGTACTTGCCGCCACGATAGCGCGCGGTTTTGTCCAGATTCATATCCGACAACTGGTACAGGTCGACCACCCCGCCGCCATCGTATTCTACTTCTCGCTGACCGCCACGCTGCTATCTGCGCTGACCGCACTCTGGGGCTGGACCATGCCGACGTGGGAACAGGCTGCGATCCTGATCAGCATGGGGCTGATTGGAGGTGTGGCGCAAATCCTCGTAACCTCGTCCTACCGGTTCGGACAGGCCTCGATGCTGGCGCCCTATGACTATACGACCATGCTGTTTGCAATTGTGATCGGCTATGTGTGGTTCGACGAACTGCCAACGCTGGTCATGCTGGGCGGGGCCGCTCTGGTCATCGCGGGCAACGTGCTGGTCATCCTGCGTGAGCACCAGTTGGGGCTGGAACGCGGCAAGGCGCGGGCGGTCACGGACCCGAAAGCCTGACCTTTACCTTTGCCAAACTTCGCTTAGTTTGAGGCCAACATCAGAAAAGGTTTCCAAGATGAGCGACGCACAAGACCACAAGGAAAAGATGCAAAAGGTGCAGGCCGAGCACCGCAAGAAAGTGTCGGAGGCCATCGACCCCGAACGCGGGCTGGTGTTGATCAACACCGGTAAGGGCAAGGGCAAGTCCTCGGCGGCCTTTGGCGTGGTCATCCGGGCTCTGGGCTGGGGGCAGAAGGTTGCGGTCGTGCAGTTCATCAAGGGTAAGTGGAAGACCGGTGAACGGCGGTTCTTTGAAGAGCGTGATCTGGTGACATGGCATACTATGGGCGAAGGTTTCACCTGGGACACGCAGGATCGCGAGCGCGACATCGCCGCAGCAAACGCGGCCTTCGACAAGGCGTGTGCATTGATGGAAAGCGGCGAGTACGACCTGGTGGTTCTGGACGAGATCAATATAGCCCTGCGGTATGAATATCTGACGGTCGAGCAGGTGATTGACGGACTGAATGCCCGATCCAACAAAACCAGCGTGTTTCTGACCGGACGGGACGCTCCGCAGGCGCTGCGTGATTATGCTGATCTGGTCACGGAAATGACCGAAGAAAAACATCCATTCCAGGCCGGTATCAAAGCCCAGCGCGGCGTCGATTTCTAAGTTTAGGGTCTAAACAGCCCCAATGCGGGGCTGTTACCCTTGCGGGTTTTCGTACTGAAACCTGACCGAACCGCGTTGACTGGCTGCACTGGCCGGCAACAGAGGCGCAGATTCATCTTCCTCGGTTTTCTTCTTTTCGACATAGGCACAAAAATCATCGTCGCAGCAGCACCCGCAGGCGGTGGCTGCCTCATGCCGTGCCAGAATTTCGTCAAGCGGATCGCCCATTTCCATCCCCTTTCTCCAGCGTCAGTTCAACCCGGCGCGTCGTTTCCGAGGCGGTGGCGCGCCCTCACCATATCATACGCTAGGCTCGCAGACCGCCTCGAAAGCTAATGCTGGACGTTCAAACATCTGGCCTTGCTCGTTATCTGATTGTTTTTGTCGGAAATTTCAAGATCAGAAAAACGCGCCGTGAATTTGTCAGCGGCAGTGAGCCGCCTGTTTTAAAACAAGCGGCCCAGATTCCTGAATGCTCCAAAGTTATCTTGTGACACCTGTGGAATATGTGCTCAGGCGGCGACGCCTTGTTCCGGCGCGCTGAGCGAGATAACGGCGACCACCGCCGCGCCGTTCAGCCAGTAATAAATCGCATCCAGGCCCGAAAACCCAAACAGGCCGGGCGCGGCCAGAAACACGACGCCGACCAGCAGATCAGCGGCCAGGTGGAATTTGTAGGGCAGAACTCGCCAAATCCCCAGATGATGGTCGGTCAGAACAGTCAGTACAAAGGCTGCGGCTCCGGTGGCCACGGACAGCCACAAGGCCATCGGATTGGATTGCCCCAGTCCCAGAACAAAGGGCAGCACCATCAGTGCCAGGGCGACCGGGTAGTCCAGATAGGCGTGAACGGTGCGGGTAACGAAACGGACAGACATTGAAATTTCCTTTCCTTGCTTGGCATGGCTTCAAGCTAGGACAGGGTTCCCGAACGTATTAGCCCGGATCGTTCGCAAAACTTTGCAGATCGTTCGAAAGCCAGTCTCTTCAGTGCATAGCCCGGTACGCTGCCGGGGACAGTCCGACCTGTTTCTTGAATACCCGGGAAAAGGCGGCCTCGGAAGCATAGCCCACTTCGGCAGCGGCATCCGCGACGTTCCAGCGGGCCTCGGTCAGGCCGTGACAGGCGATCTGCATCCGCCAGTCCGTCAGGTACTGCATCGGCGTCGTGCTCATCTTCTCGGCAAACAGCTGGGCGAATGCGGTGCGCGACATCCCGGCCTCGCGCGCCAGCGACTCGACGCTCCAGTCCTGCGCGGGGGCCTGGTGGAACGCGGTCAACGCGCGCGAAACGCGCAGGTCTGCGAACCCGGCCAGGGCTGTGTCGCTGGGGCTTTGATGTTCAAGATGCGCTCGGATGGCCTGCGCGAACAGCACTTCGGACAATTTCAGCGCGATCAGATCGCCGCCGATCCGGGCGCCGCTGACCTCGGAACCGATCATGCGCAAGGTCGCCTCAATCCAGGCGCCGGCCTCCTCGCCGTAGTTTTCGATCAGGATGTAGGGAGGCAGGCGGTCGATCAGCATATGCCCGGTACCTTGCCGCCCCGGTGGACCGGTAAAGGAAAAGTGGCCGCAGATCAGCTGGGTGTCGCGGCTCTTGTCCTCGCCGCCATAGATCAGGACACCGTCGCCCTGATATCCTGACTCCTCCAGAACCTGTTCCAGCGGCAAAGCATCCAGTGGTTTGACCTCATTGCACAGCAAGGCATGGGCAGCACCATGCGGGATCAGGATCAGATCACCCTGCCTCAGGCGCAGTGTTTCCCCTGTGTTAGAGACGTAAACCTTCAACTCACCGCGCTGAACGAAGTGGAACCGGGCGACGTTCTGATATGCTGGCACCTGAACACCAAAAGGCGGCGTGAATGAGGTGCGGAAATAGAATGTCCCCCGCAGAGACAAGCGGGTGAGGATATCGCTGAGCAGGTCCAACATGGGCGTAACGTACACTGACCCGCGCATTCGTCCAGTCACCTGAACGATCTGCACAAAAGCTTGAACTGCAGGCAAAGAAAAACCCCCGCGAAACGCGGAGGTTTCAAATCACATCGCCATGAACGGTCAGGCGCGCACAAGCGCCTCATATTCTTCGGCAATCTCGCGGGTGATGTCGCCGACCTCAAAGGTGTAGTCGCCGATCTGACCCACCGGAGTGACTTCGGCAGCCGTGCCGGTCAGCCAGCATTGTTCGAAATCGGCCATTTCCTCAGGCTTGATATGGCGTTCGATCACGTTGATGCCCTTGTCCTTCAGCATCTGGATCACGGTCTGGCGGGTAATACCGTTCAGGAAGCAGTCGGCAAGGGGGGTGTGGACCTCGCCATCCTTGACGAAGAACACGTTGGCCCCGGTCGCCTCGGCCACGTAACCGCGGTAATCCATGAACAGAGCGTCCGAACAGCCCTTGGCCTCAGCCTTGTGTTTCGAGATGGTGCAGATCATGTAAAGACCCGCCGCCTTGGCGTGAACCGGGATGGTTTCGGGGCTCGGGCGTTTCCATTCCGCAATGTCCAGTTTGGCGCCCTGCATTTTGGCGTCGCCATAATAGGCGCCCCAGGGCCAGACCGCGACGGCCATGCGCACCGGATTGCGAGCCGAGGCCACGCCCATATCCTCACCCGAGCCGCGCCAGACCAGCGCCCGCACATAGGCGTCCTGCAACCCGCTGGCTTTCAGCGCTTCTTCCTTTGCGGTTTCGATCTGATCGACCGTGTAGGGCATCGGGATGTCCAGCGCCTCGGCCGACGCGATCAGACGCTCGGAATGTTCGCGGCTTTTGAAGATCTTGCCGTTGTAGGCCCGCTCACCCTCGAAGACCGAGGACGCGTAGTGCATCGCATGGGACAGGATGTGCACATTGGCCTCGCGCCAGGGCACCAGTTCGCCATCCATCCAGATAACACCGTCGCGATCATCATAACCCGCCATGCGAAACCTCCTGAACCGGGTTGAATTTTTCGATTATTGCGCCAGTTAAGTCCGAACCGGACATAAAGTTGCGCAAAAACTGCAATTCGATACCCGTCCACTCTTGGAATGTCAATAACGCTGACATAAAGTCGGTCAGTGTAACGAATGAGGCATGATATGTCGGATACGCGCCCCGCCCAAGTCTTTGGCGGCGAAAGTCTTTTATTTTTGACCGACGAACAGTTGCGGCAAGGTATCGAGGCGATGTTCTTCGCCTATCGCGGCTTTACCGCCGACCCCGATCGCATCCTGGCGCAGTTGGCATATGGGCGTGCGCATCATCGGGCCATCCACTTCATCAACCGTGCGCCGGGGACAACGGTCAACAACCTACTGGCCATTCTTGGGGTGACAAAACAGTCTCTGAATCGGGTGCTTCGGACGCTGATCGACGATGGTCTGGTCGAAAGCCGGGTCGGCACTGTGGACAAACGCGAAAGACACCTATTTCTGACGGAACAAGGCAAGGCGTTAGAGGCCAAGCTGTCCGAAGCCCAGCGCGTGCGGATGCGTGCCGCCTATAAAGAGGCGGGACCTGAGGCCGTGTCAGGGTTTCGTAAAGTGCTTGAAGCGATGATGGATGCTGATATGCGTCATGCATATACGAAACTGCGGGATACAACCTCATGAGCGATATGGACGCCCATCTGCTGATCGTCGACGATGACGAGCGCATTCGTGATCTGCTCAAGAAGTTCTTGATGCGGAGCGGATTTCTTGTGACGGCCGCCCGCGATGCCGCGCACGCGCGACGGGTGTTGTCAGGGTTGGATTTCGACATGATCGTTCTGGATGTGATGATGCCGGGCGAGGACGGCGTCAGCCTGACCCGGTCGCTGCGCGAAACACACGCGACGCCTATCCTGTTACTGACCGCGAGGGGCGAGACCGAGCATCGGATCGCGGGGCTTGAGGCCGGCGCGGATGATTACCTCGCCAAGCCGTTCGAGCCGAAAGAGCTGTTGCTGCGGATCAACGCCATCCTGCGTCGAATGCCGGAAACACCAGCTCAGGATACGGCGACCAAAATTCTGAATCTCGGCCCGATCCGCTATGACGTGGAACGGGGAGAGATGTGGCAGGGCGAAGAACCCGTGCGCCTGACCGCGACCGAGAGCCAGTTGATGAAGATTTTCTCAGCTCAGCCTGGCGAGCCGATCAGCCGCGCCAAGCTGGTCGAAGATCTGGGCCGCGACAAAGGGCAGGCGCAGGAGCGGGCGGTGGATGTTCAGATTACCCGCCTGCGCCGCAAAATCGAGCAGGACCCGAAACAGCCACGGTATCTGCAGACCGTACGTGGGGCTGGGTATATGTTGGCACCGGACTGATCTTGCCGTCACGCGGCGATTTCATACCTTTGGTGAAGAAAAAATTGGCCATATGAACAGGGGATTTCGATGAAAACCGCCCTCTTGACCCATGCAGATTGCCTTGGGCATGTGACACCGGACGGACATCCGGAGCGGGTGGCGCGGCTGGAGCATATCCTGCACGCGCTTGAGGCCCTGGATCTGAACCGGGTGACGGCTCCTCTGGCGGCGGATGACGACCTGTTGAGGGTGCACCCTGAAAGCTACATCCGTGACATACAGAAGGTGCGACCGACGAACGGGTTTGCCCAGATCGACGGTGATACATTCATGTCTTCGGGCTCAGTCGACGCCGCCTATCGCGCCGCAGGCGCGGTCGTGCGCGCTGTGGATATGGTGCTGGGCGGAGAGGCTCGGAACGCCTTCTGCGCCATCCGTCCCCCGGGGCATCATGCGGAAACAGAAACCGCGATGGGGTTTTGCCTGTTTGGAAATGCGGCGCTTGCGGCAAAACACGCGCTGGATCATCACGGGCTGCAACGCGTGGCCGTTGTCGATTTCGATGTGCACCACGGCAACGGAACACAAGACCTGCTGTGGGATGAAAAGCGCGCGTTGGTGATCACCAGCCAGCAGATGCCATTGTGGCCCGGATCGGGGCGCCCGGATGAAACCGGTGCCTTTGAAACGGTTCTGAACATCCCGCTGTCTCCCGGAACTGGAGGTGGTGAAATGCGCGCTGCCTACGAATTGCAAGCCTTCCCGCGGCTGCGGGTGTTCAAACCCGAACTGATCATCATATCCGCCGGCTTTGACGCGCATCAGGACGACCCTTTGGCTAATCTGAACTGGTCCACCGGCGATTTCGCCTGGATCACCGCCGAGCTGTGCAAGATCGCCGAGGAGCTGTGCGAAGGCCGTATCGTCTCGACTCTGGAAGGCGGGTATGATCTGAACGCACTGGCCGAGGCCACACGCGCCCATGTGGAAGAATTGATGAAGGCAGCCCGATGACCGATACCCCTGTAGACCAGATGACATTTGAACAGGCGATGAAAGAGCTTGAGGCCGTTGTTGGCCAGTTGGAGCGTGGTGACGTGGCGCTGGACCAATCCATCGCATTGTATGAACGCGGGGCGGCATTGAAAAAGCGCTGCGAGGATGAGTTGAAGCGGGCCGAGGAAAAAGTGGCCGCGATCACTCTGGACGCAAACGGTCAGCCGACCGGGACGACTCCCGTCGAAGGTCAGTAAATGTTTCAGGACATTCTGGCGCAGGATGCTGTGCGGATTCAGAACCATTTCGACCTGGTGCTGGGGGCGCTGGACGATCTGAATGTGACGCGGGCAATGGCCTATGCCACGCAGGGCGGCAAGCGGCTGCGCGGGTTTCTCGTACTTGAAAGTGCACGCCTGCATGATATCGACGCGGGCCGCGCGATCTGGCCGGCGACGGGGATTGAGGCCTTGCACGCCTATTCGCTGGTACATGACGATCTGCCCTGCATGGATGACGATGACATGCGTCGCGGACGCCCGACCGTTCATGTGAAGTGGGACGAGGGTACCGCCCTTTTGACCGGCGACGCGTTGCAGACGCTGGCTTTTGAGCTATGCACGCGGCCAGAGGTCGGCGATGCGGAGGTTCGGGCCGAGCTGGCTCTGACATTGGCCAAAGCAAGCGGCGCTCAGGGGATGGTGCTTGGACAGGCGCTGGATATCGCGGCGGAAACAGCGTCGAATTCGTTAACGCTGGACGAGATTACACACCTGCAAGCGGGCAAGACCGGTGCACTGATCGAATGGTCAGCCTGTGCGGGCGCGCGTCTGGCGCAGGCAAATCCGGAGCCACTATGCCGCTACGCGCAAGCCCTTGGCCTTGCCTTTCAGATAGCCGATGACATCTTGGACGTAGAAGGCGATGCCGAAAAGGCCGGAAAGCGTCTGCAAAAGGACGCCGAGGCAGGCAAAGCCACGTTTGTTTCGTTGCTGGGTCTGGATGCAGCCAAGGACCGCGCTGCCGACCTGGTGGATCAGGCCTGCGCCGCGCTGGATGGGTACGGTGCATCGGCTGAAACCTTGAAGGACGCCGCCCGCTTCGTTATTGCCCGGGACAGCTAAGTCAGGAACGCGCCACATGTCTGAACGTCCGAACACGCCATTGCTTGATCTTGTGAGCCGCCCAGCGGACCTCAAGCAGTTCTCGGACGCGCAGTTGAATCAGATCGCACACGAGTTGCGGGCCGAAACGATCTCGGCCGTTTCGGTCACAGGCGGGCATCTGGGCGCGGGGCTGGGTGTGGTCGAACTGACCACCGCACTGCACGCCGTTTTCGACACCCCGCGCGACAAGATCATCTGGGATGTAGGACATCAATGCTACCCGCATAAGATCCTGACCGAACGGCGTGACCGTATCCGCACCCTGCGTATGAAAGATGGCCTGAGCGGGTTCACCAAACGCAGCGAGAGCCCGTATGACCCGTTCGGCGCGGCACATAGTTCGACCTCAATCAGTGCAGCTTTGGGATTTGCCGTCGCCCGCGATCTGGGCGGCGTCACACCCGAAGGTCTGGGCGACGCAATTGCCGTGATCGGCGACGGGTCGATGTCGGCGGGCATGGCCTTTGAGGCGATGAACAACGCGGGCCACCTGAAAAAACGCCTGATTGTGATTCTGAATGACAATGAGATGAGCATCGCCCCGCCGGTTGGCGCGCTCTCCAGCTATTTGTCCCGGATCTATACCGAGGCGCCTTTCCATGATCTGAAAGCTGCAGCCAAGGGCGCGGTATCGCTGCTGCCCGAACCCTTCCGCGAAGGTGCCAAGCGCGCCAAGGAAATGCTCAAGGGCATGGCAGTAGGCGGCACGTTGTTCGAGGAGCTGGGCTTTTCCTACCTCGGCCCGATCGACGGTCACGATATGGATCAGCTGCTTCCGGTTCTGCGCACGGTCAAGGCGCGGGCGACGGGTCCGATCCTGATTCATGTGCTGACGAAAAAAGGCAAAGGCTATGCCCCGGCCGAGCAGGCCCGCGACAGAGGCCATGCCACCGCGAAATTCGATGTTGTCACGGGTGAACAGAAAAAAGCCCCGTCCAACGCGCCCTCTTATACCTCGGTCTTTGGCAAGACGCTGGCGGATGAGGCTGGACGGGATGACAAGATCGTTGCCGTTACCGCCGCGATGCCGGACGGCACTGGTCTGAACCTTTTTGCCGAACGGTACCCCTCACGTTGTTTCGACGTGGCGATTGCGGAACAGCACGGTGTGACCTTCGCAGCGGCGCTGGCGGCCGGGGGGATGAAGCCCTTCTGCGCGATGTATTCCACTTTCCTGCAGCGCGGATACGATCAGGTTGTGCATGATGTGGCCATTCAGCGCCTGCCGGTGCGCTTTGCCATCGACCGTGCGGGTCTGGTGGGGGCCGACGGCGCGACACACGCGGGGGCCTTCGACATTGCTTATCTCGCCAATCTCCCAGGAATGGTCGTCATGGCCGCTGCGGATGAGGCGGAACTGATGCATATGGTGGCCACAGCCGCCGCTCATGACGACGGACCCATCGCTTTTCGCTACCCGCGCGGCGAGGGTGTGGGCGTCGATCTGCCCGAACGTGGTGAGGCACTGGAAATCGGCAAGGGCCGCGTGATCCAAAAAGGCGCACGGGTTGCACTGCTGTCTTTCGGCACGCGTCTGGCCGAGGTTCAAAAAGCAGCCGAGGCCCTGTCAGCCCGGGGCATAACCCCCACCATCGCCGATGCCCGTTTTGCCAAACCGTTGGATCAGGACATGATCCTGGATCTGGTCGCAAACCACGAAGCGCTCATCACTATCGAAGAGGGCGCTGTCGGCGGCTTCGGCAGCCACGTGGCGCAACTGCTGGCTGACGAAGGTGTATTCGATCACGGGCTGAAATACCGTTCGATGGTATTGCCGGATATCTTCATTGATCAGGCCAGCCCGGCAGACATGTATGCGGTGGCAGGCATGAACGCCGAGCAGATTGAAGCCAAGGTGCTGTCTGTGCTGGGCGTGACCACCATTGGCGAAAAGCGCGCCTGATCTGCACAGACGAATTTATCGGGTTTCGTTCTCGGGATCGCCAAAGCTTCAAGGATATCTGCGCTTGGTCAACCCGGTCAAAGTCAGCTTTCACGGTGTATCCGGATATCGCGCAACAGACCGACGACCTCTTCGATGTCCGGGTGCCGTCTGGACGGGTGCGGAAGCTGGACGGTCAGCGCCCGCCCGGTTGAACCATCTTTCGCTGAAAGCCGCATCAGTTCCCCTGATTTAAGCGCTTTCTCGATCAGGCAACCATGCCCCATCAGGGCACCTGCGCCGGATTTGGCCTCTTCGACGGCAAGTGCATAAAGCGAGTATTGTGGCCCACGCGAGGGATCACCGACAGGCACTCCTGTTGTTTCCGACCACAGCATCCAGTCGGTTTTCCACGTCTGATCATGCAACAATGGTATGGTGTCCAACCGAAAACTATCCGTCAGTTTAGGCGAGCAGACAGGAAAGATGGGATCTTCCGCCAGCACGATCTGATCTTCGAATTCGTCAAGACCACAGAAGAAAACGGACATATCGAAAAGCTCTCGTGACAGGCGTGGTGGATTCTCCAGCGCCGTAATCGAGAAGTTCAAGTCGGGTCGAAGCTCGCGCAGCTTTCCCAATCGCGGGGGTAGCCAGAGCTGCGCAACTGAGGGCAAGGCCGCTATGTGGATTTCCGGGCTCGGAGCCAGATTTCGCAGGCTTTGCGTTGCAGCGGCCAGATGATCGAAAGCCTGTGTGAATTCATCTGCAAGACTTCTCCCTGCGGGCAACAATGCGACACCCTGGGGGTTTCTCACAAACAATGCTGTCCCTGCCCAACCTTCTAACGCTTTGATATGCTGCGAGACCGCACCGGGTGTGACGTTTAATTCTTCGGCCGCGGCCACGAAACTCTGCAACCGCGCAGCAGCCTCGAAGGCCCGCAAAGCATTGAGGGGTGGCCCTTTGGGACGACGGGGGTGGACAGCCATATCGATAGCCTTAGTTTTTCTACGCCATGAAATAGCAAATCTGATTTGCGCTGTCACTCAATTCGGTCAATCTGATCCTGAGTTTGGAGGCTATTGATATGACCGTTGAACGAAGAGACTGGGTTCCTGCGGCGTGCGAAACGCTGGTTCAGAAAATCGCGAACGAAACTTCGCGCACATCATCCGCGGACCTTCTGGCGCGGATCGATCACCTTGCAACCAGGAACAGGGAAATTCACGAGCACGAGTGCTTTAACCTCAATCCGGCGACCAACGTGATGAACCCAAGGGCCGAAGCCCTTCTGTCATCCGGGATCGGGTCGCGGCCGTCGCTCGGATATCCCGGCGACAAGTATGAAATGGGTCTGGAGGCGATTGAAAAGATCGAAGTCATTTCCGCCGAACTGTGTGCCGAGGTGTTTAACGCCCGATTTGCGGAAATCCGTGTACCTTCGGGGGCGATTGCAAATCTCTACGGCTTCATGGCCACCTGTAAACCGGGCGATACGATCATCGCGCCTCCCGCCTCGATCGGGGGACATGTGACGCATCATATCGCCGGATGTGCAGGGTTGTTCGGCCTGCGCACCGTGAACGCCCCAACCGATGCAAATGGCTATTCCGTCGATCTCGACCATTTGCGCGAACTTGCACAGAAAGAACAACCAAAGCTGATCACAATTGGCGGCAGCCTCAATCTGTTCGAACATCCCGTCAAGGAAATCCGTGCCATTGCTGACGAGATCGGCGCCAAAGTCATGTTTGATGCCGCACATCAATGCGGGATCATTGCGGGCAAAGCGTGGCGCAACCCGCTGACCGAAGGCGCGCATTTCATGACAATGAGCACGTACAAGAGCCTTGGCGGACCCGCCGGCGGGCTTATCGTAACGAATGATGCTGAGATCGCGAAATCGCTGGATGCCATTGCCTTTCCCGGCATGACTGCAAATTTTGATGCCGCAAAATCGGCAGCGCTTGCGGTTACGATGCTTGATTGGCGCGACTACGGCGCGGATTACGCAGCGGAAATGATTTCTATGGCGCGGGCATTGGCCAAAAACCTGGATGCGAAGGGCATTCCTGTATTCACAGGTCGCGAAGGATTCACCAATTCACACCAATTTGCCGTTTTGGCTGAATCCTTCGGAGGCGGGCAGGCTGCGTCCAAAACCCTGCGTCAGACAGGATTTCTGGCCTGCGGAATCGGCCTGCCCGCGCCCGAGGTAGAAGGTGACATGAATGGCTTGCGCATCGGTACGCCGGAATTGGTGAGATGGGGCATGACGTCTGACGACTCGGACAGATTGGCTTCGTTGATCGCACGTGGATTGGCGGGCGAGGATATCGCCGCACAAGTGGCGGACTGGCGACGCAGCTTCGCAACGCTGCAGTTCGTTCATACGTGAAAGGAGGGGCCATATTGCGAAACTGTATCAGATGGCTGATGTCAGCTCGAAAGCTCAATCTCCTGCGAATGATCGGAATGTGATGTGAACCCGTGTCTTGTCTGGACAGACACCCCCCTTGTCGGCATTGTGCTGATCAAAACAAGCGCAGAAACTTGTTTTGCCTGAAAGAAATCCCACTCGGGCAGGATTAGCGCGGCGTTGGTTCAGCAGCGAGGAGACAAGAATGCGCTTTTTATTACGTGGGTTGGTGCTGTTCAGCGCAGTTGCTTTGTTCCTCGTTGTTGTAGTCTGGCTTTTCCTGTCGTCATCCTTGTTGTCCTCTCCCAGAACTGCCTTCGTCGAGGGCCTTCTGTCCGATGAGCTTGGTCGGGACGTTCTGATTGAAGATGACGTACGAATTGGCATCGGACGAACATTCGAGGTTTCAACTACAGGTCTGGCGCTTCCCAGTGCTTCGGATTCCGATGTCAATCTTGCGCAGATCGACAGGCTTGAATTCGACGTCTCCGCGAAAGACCTGTGGAAAGGTCAGCTTTCCCTGAGCAATTTCACTGTGGGTGTCCTCGACATGCAAGGCAATCTGATCGCAATTCTCAAAAAAGCACAGCCCGCGGTTGAGGCGGGCATTGATGTCGATGACTGTCTGCTAAAGATTGGTTGCGGGAGCAGGATTTGACCTTTGTCGAACCACAGCGCTTCTGAGAAAACCCAGATGAACTAAAGGCCAAAGTTAACAAGGGCAATCTGATCGTAAAAACCATGCCTAAAGTGGATATTCGACTAGTAGTCGACCAACAACTGCTTTGCGCAACAAAGCGCCATTTCGCTGCGTTCACGCCAACGGCAGTGTGGCGCGCTTTGTCAACGTTGGAGCATCAGTGAGAATTGTATCTTTTCGCACTATAGCTGAGATACTTTCAAAGAAAACACACAGGAAAATAGACATTGGTTCCGGATGCCTTGTTGGGTCTGCTCCTGGGCGTGGGCCAGAACGCCCACTGACCGCGACAGGTAGATCGGACTTTGCGCGAATGGAGCTATGAAGCCAGGCTCGGCGTAAATTGCGGCGGCCGCGCCTTAGATGTTCATCGAGGTCAGGTGACCTTTGAGTATCCACGCTTTGGAGTAAACCCTCCGACTTCCAGTCGGATCCGCTTCAGCGC
>NZ_WPZL01000069.1 GCF_013031245.1 Ruegeria lacuscaerulensis | reverse complement strand
ACGACCGCAAAAATCGCCAATAAACTCTTGCAATGCAGGAGCCACCCACAGATGCCGTTGAGGTAGCGATCCGTATGCCGCACTGCAGCCCGTCATTTCTGCCGTTCGCTGCAAACGCGAAACTTCGAACTGCTGGAACTCACGGAGTGCGCAACGAAGCTGCCTTACCTTCGGTTCTGCTTCCGCTACCTGGGACGGGATCGAGATCGCCAATATGATCCGAGTACGCCAATTCCCCAATGCACGGAGTTCCGGCTTTCAGCAATTTGCAGAACCCTCAGGACAAACAACTGCGCCTTCGCCTCCCAGTTGGTCATGTGCATCAGCCCCAGTGCAACGGCCGGATTGCTAAAAGTGGGTTCGTGGATCAGTACCAGAACCACCTGCAACCTCTCAAAAATTGTCGGGGTTGGATGGTGCATTTTCAGGGATATTTGCTCATTTGCGACCAGAAATTGTTCATTTGAAACCACCTTTACGGCGCGATTGGCAATAGTCTGGGGAAAACTGGGACGAGTCGCCATGCCAGGAAACATTCGAAAAACTACGTTGGAAGAATGTGACCTTCTGATCCGCAATGCCTCGGTAATTGACGGTACCGGTGGCCCCATCCGCAATGCAGATGTGGCAGTATCAGGAGACGAAATTGTCGGTGTCGGGCCACTGGACGGTATTCGTGCGCAGGCGGAAATTGACTCGACAGGCCTGTGCCTCGCCCCAGGTTTCATTGACGCACATACTCATGACGACTGGGCGCTGCTGGGCACCCCGGATATGTCGTTTAAGGTGACACAGGGGGTGACCACGGTTGTGGCTGGGAATTGCGGGATCAGCGCCGCTCCGTTCCGGGTACAGGAAGGTCTGCCTGACCCGTTCAATGTCACCCCGGAGATACAGAAATTCAGCTTTGAATCCGTCACAGAATATCGATATGCGATTAACGATGAGGCCCCTGCCATCAATGTGCGACTGCTGGCCGGACATTCGGCACTACGTGCTACCGTGATGGGGCCGGACTTGGCGCGCGCTGCAATGAGTGTAGAAATCAACCGAATGGCGGAACTGCTCGACAAGGCACTGACTGAGGGCGCGGCGGGGCTGTCAAGCGGGCTGGACTATCCCGCCGCGATGGCAGCCCCTATGGAAGAAGTTGTGATGTTGGCGCGGGTGCTGCGCCACCACCCGAACACCGTTTACACAACCCATATTCGGGATGAAGGTGACGGCGTGATCGAAGCCATCAAAGAAGCCCTGACCACTGGACAACGCGCCGACGTTCCCCTGATCCTGTCGCACCACAAATGTGCAGGTTCTCGCAACTTCGGCAAAAGCAAAACGACGCTCGCCATGATTGACGCGGCCCGCGCGAAAGCAGAGGTCGCCCTGGATGTCTATCCCTACACAGCCTCGTCTTCCGCCCTGATAGAGCGTTTCATTGGTGCCGCTATAGATGTAATTGTCATCTGGTCCGCCCCGCACCCGGAGTGTGGAGGGCGGATGCTTGATGACATTGCTGCAGAATGGGGCGTGTCGCGGGAAGAAGCCTGTACAAAGTTGAAACCCGCTGGCGCTATCTATTTCGACATGGACGAAGAGGATGTGCAGAGGATTCTGCAACATCCGGCGGCGATGATCGGATCAGACGGGCTGCCCGGCACCGAAAAGCCACACCCACGGCTCTGGGGCACGTTTCCGCGGGTTCTGGGGCACTACGCCCGGGATCTTAAATTGTTCTCGCTGGCAAAGGCAGTGCACAAGATGACCGGCCTGACTGCCACAAAGTTCAGCCTGACCGATCGCGGAGAAATTACCGTCGGAAAAAAGGCCGACCTTGTACTGTTTAATGCAGAGGCAATCTCGGACCTCGCGGATTTCAACGACCCGGAGCAACCTGCCAAAGGCATTCATTACGTACTTGTAAATGGGCAGATCACACTGTCTCGGGGGCGCCAAACCCAGGCGCGCGCCGGTCGCTTCCTAAACAGCCATTCACAATGACGGAGAAATACATGAGTAGAACTGTCTGGTTGAATGGCGTCTATTTGCCAGAAGAAGAGGCGCATCTACCGATCTTCGATCGAGGCCTATTGTTTGCCGACGCGGTATACGAAGGCTTCGGCGTGCTGGACGGTCAGATCATCGATTTCCCATACCATATGCAGCGTTTGAACCGGTCTCTGACCGAGTTGGAAATGCAGCCACCGATAAGCGAGGCTGCGTTATTTGAGGGGCTGATGGGGCTGATTGTCCGCAACGCGGTGGAGGAAGCGTTTCTCTATCTGCACGTCACCCGAGGCGCGCATGATCGCGACTATCTTTATCCCGAGGGCCTGTCACCAAACGTCTTTGCCTTCACCCAGCCACTGCACGGAGGGCTGGCAGCCAATCCTCCGCAACCTCTGCGGCTGGCCAGCGCACCGGATATCCGCTGGGCACGGCGCGATATCAAGACCAGCAACCTGCTGGGTCAGGTTCTTGCGAAAGAGATTGCGCGAAAAGCCGGTGCGGACGAGGCGCTGATGATTGCTCCTGACGGCACGGTGACGGAATGCGGGGCCATGTCGTTTTTCATCGTCAGGAATGGCTGCATTCACGCCCGCCCTCTCAGCCGCGATATTCTGCCTGGGATCACCCGGCAAACCATGCTGCGCGTTGCCGATGAACAGGGGCTGGAAGTGGTTGATGCCACCTATACGCTGGACGATGTCTTCACGGCGGATGAAGCCTTTGCCACTGGCGCTTCCAGCTATGTCCAGCCGGTGCCCGAGGTTGATGGCCGTCAAATAGGTGACGGCAAGACGGGCCCCGTAACTGAAATATTGCGCAAAGAATACCTCAAGGCCGTGCGGGCATCCTTCAAGTAACACTGCGTCAATATTTTCAGACACTAAATCGCCCAATTGGCATTGTCTTCCGAGAAACTCAGGGCACTTAAGGTGCACTGTGAAGATTCTGCCACAAGGGCTCATTGCTGTAGTTCTCTTCTTTTGAGGCAAGTGGCGAAACGGCCCATAAGAGACATTCGCCACCCACACGCGATGCTGCGTTCGAAGCGGACAAAGCAGACATACTAGAAAATCTGGTACTGAACAGAATGTTGTTTGAAGTCTGCGGGTCTCGTAGCCTGACACTGTCGACGGAATTGCCTGGAGGAGGCACCGGCATGTTACCCAAGACTCAGTACGCCAAGAGCGATGACGTGCATATCGCCTACCAAGTTTACGGCAGCGGATCCAGGAACTTGGTTCTGGTGCCGGGGTTCATTTCTCAAATCGAAACCTACTGGGAGCAACCAGAGTTTGCAAAATGGCTCGAGCGTGTTGGGCAGTTTTCCAAAGTCGCAATGTTTGACAAACGCGGTACCGGCCTGTCTGACCGCGGGGTCGCCGTACCTGACATGGATAAGCGAATGGATGACATCCGCGCGGTGATGGACGCCGTTGGAATGGCAACGGCCTATGTCATGGGCATCTCAGAAGGCGGTTCGCTTGCTTCGGTTTTTGCTGCATATCACCCAAAACGGTGTGAGGGATTAATACTCTACGGTGCTTTTGCCCAGTTTAAATCTTGGTTCCCAACGCAAGAGGCTTTGCGCCAATTGTTCGAGTACGCGGAAGAGCATTGGGGCAGCGGAGCTGCGCTTCCGCTCTTCTGCCCTGATACAGGCAGCGATCCGTCGCTACAGGAATGGTGGGGAAAGTACGAAAGAACTGGCGCATCGCCCCGCGATCTCATTGAAATCATGAAGGTGAACAGTCAGATAGACATCACGGAAATCCTTCCCTCGATAAAGGCCTCAACGCTTGTGCTTCACAAGACAGATGACGGGTTGATCGATATCGAAGGTGGTCGAACGTTAGCGCAGTTGATACCTGGTGCCAAGATTGTGGAGTTCTCCGGGAGAGATCATTTCCCCTTTCTCGGGGACGAGCGGGACCAGATTCTTGGAGAGATCGAAGCCTTTGTAACTGGCTTAAAACCAAAACCTGTTTTCGACCGTGTGTTGGCAGCAGTCGTTTTCACCGACATTGTTGAGTCCACTTCTCAGGCGCAGCGGCTTGGGGACAAGCTATGGCATGCAACACTAGAGCAGCATGATGCAATCGTCAGGGACCAGCTCATGCAGTTTCGAGGTCACGAAGTGAAGTCGCTTGGTGATGGTTTCCTTGCCACTTTTGACGGGCCTGGACGGGCTATTCATTGCGCGAAAGCGATTAGTGACGCGGTGTCTAAGCTAAATCTGGAAGTGCGTATTGGGGTTCATACTGGTGAAGTTGAGGTCTCATCGGATGATGTACGCGGAATTTCCGTTAATATTGCCGCACGCATTGCCGAGTTGGGCGGTGGAGGCGACATCGTTGTGTCGCGCACGGTGAAGGACTTAGTGGCTGGTTCTGGACTTGACTTTGAAAGTCTTGGACGTCGGAAACTCAAAGGATTGCCAGAAGCATGGCACGTTTATAAAGCCGTATAGTAGCCGTCCCAAGTACGTCGCCTATGGGCTCTGACCGCTCGTTCACCGAGATCAGCATCAAGGTCGGCAAAACGCAAAGTTTTCGAACGCTTTCGGTGGCGTGGTCGCTTGTAATAAAATCAACCGCTTTTGTCCCGGGGACATTGACTTCACACAACCCAGGCTTGCCGTCGCACGACATTTTTGGCGGTGTGTATGCAAAGAAGAGCAATTCTCGTCTATACTGACGGCGCAAGCTGGTTTGGAGTGTCTCAATGTTTAGGAAATTCCAAAGCGAGAGCGACTTTCGGGATGCCATCGAAGCTGAGCTATCAAAGCGGAACATGTCAAACGCTTTCAGCGAGGGCGTGGTATTGGGGATCATCGAAGCCGAGGCGGACATCCGGCAGGAGCCACCACGCGTCGATCCCTCGGGCATGAGGTTGCGGATCGGCACCTGGTTCATTCGCGATGACGATATCCCGGTATTCGATGCGTTCACCGCCTTGGGCGGGCTGGTTGTGACGGCGATGGCGGGTACGGCGATTGCCCCGGCGGCTGCCCTCACCAGCGGCACGTCCATCGCGAGGGCGATTTGGCAGGTTTGGCGCAAAGGTGGACGGCTTTCGACCGATCAGATGAAGGTCCTCTGTCTACTGGCCGCGCGGGGACCAAGTTCGCCAGACGAAATCACGGAAATCGACGACGTACACCTCAAAGCGCACGATGCTGCCGGCACTGCGAACCTCCTCCAAACGTTGACCGAGGTCGAGTTGCGGGATGGTTCGGTCGTGGCGCTGGTTCGCCAGAATCCAGACGGGACCTGGCGGAAACTCAACGTTTAAGGGCGTTGCGATGCCCAACGTTTCCGATGTCATGTCCATCGACGTTAAGAAGTTGATCGGGCAGTTGCCTCAGGACACTCTCGGCACATTCGAGCCTGCGTCGGGTGTGATGTACCTAAACGTCGACGATGCGACATTTGACGCGTGGCGAGCAACGCCCACAGACAATGGCGCTCTTGCTGACGTATTTCATCACGAGCTCCATCACTTCATTCAGACCATCGCGACTGGTTACCAGTTTTCACTGACTCTTTCCTTTTACGAGGCCTTCCGAAGCGAATTTGGATCCTACCGCCAAGCACTGAAATTCGGTTGGCTCCTGCTCATGTCGAAGATCGCGTTTTGGCGCTCAGCCGAGGAGCGTGCCTACCGACTCGCGCTGGCCACCAACAAGGCCCGCATCGACGCCATACTGAATCTACCGCGTGACCGAGATCCGGAAGATCGCTCGTTGATGGGTGCTTTCTATCCCCGGCTCTTCAAGAAGCTCGAAGAGCTTCACGCGAAGCAGTTTCGCATTTCCGAAAGCGGCCTGTCTGCGGCCGATGTCATCGAAGGGGCCGCGGTCGGTTACGAGATACTTGTGCGACACGGCGGCGCTGAAGCTGCGGCGGCTGGGGAGTTCCTTGAACGGGCGAATCTGGACCACCTAGAACACGTTCCTGCATTCGCTGTGGTCACGGCCATCCGCACGAAACGCCCGGCAGAACTCTTGCTGGCGGCGGCGGCCCTTGCCTTGCGGTTCGAAAATCCCAACGACGTATTGGATCCCATCGCCCAAAAGATCGCGGAATCGCCTTTGGGGGCTGAAGAAAGTGGGGCACGAATGTTGGAGAAATACGCGCTCCGCGACATGCATGGCGGATTGTATCTTGGAACAGCGGTGGACGTCAGACGGCGATCCCGTACGAGCTATCGTCTGTATGACCAACAACTCGACGCACTCCGTGACCGGGAATGGGGCGTTGATGAAATCGGGCTGCTCACGACGCGCGAGCCTCTCAGTGTACTTCCGCCCGGAGAGCTCGGGTTTGCCGTCGTCACGCGAGGGTCGCCCCGCGGCATAAGCGGAGGTGAAGCCAGCGCGCGCCTGACGATCGCAGCTACATTGCTTAGGCACCACAGTCTGCGATCCTACGTCAAGGAAGTCGGGCTCGAGATGCGGGACCTACTGCTATTTGGATCTGGCCGCTGACATGCGCCGTTATTGCCTGGGTGGATCTGTAAGCCAGCCAGGCAGTTGGGTAAATTTTCTAACGGTTGAGTTTCGAAAAAATTCACAAAGGACTGTCTGGACGCTGCAAAGTCTGACCCGTTGAACTCACCGGACAAACCCGACGAATGCAGACGCAGCGGTCCAATAAATCGGGAACGGTTGCTTCGGGCTCATCTGCTTGTCCGAACTCGCCGCAGAGAAAGTCGGTAGTGAGCCCAAAGATACAGCGGTTATGGGCCGTTAATTTGAGCTTTGGTTAGATCTCGCGCGTGCTTTCAATTATCCACTCAAGATATTCACCGTTGGCTTGGTCAACATCAATCGAGAGAATACTGGGCGTCTCATAAGGGTGCATCCTGCGGATCGCTTCAACGACCCCGCCAAAAAGCTCCTTTCGGGTCTTCAGCAGAAGTGGGACCTCCCGCGCGGTTACGATTTTTCCCTTCCAGAGATATTTACTGCTAGTCGCAGTGTAGCGGTTCGATGAGGAAACCAAACGCTCTTCAAGAAGCCTGTCCGCGATCTGGTCAGCGACTTTCTCGGATGGGCAGTTGACCCAAATTTTGACTATCATCTGCAATCTCACAAACGCTAAACCTGAGTTCTTAGTCTAACACGGGACCATTCCGACGCCATTGTTACTCCTACAACGTATCGCCACCTGTTCGTGCCGTTTCTGCAGCGGTTCGCGGCCGAAGTCGCGATTGGTATTGCAGATCTTTGCGGCGAAGGCTCTTTCAAGTTCATCAATCCATCTCGTACCCGCGATTACGGTCGAGACCACGCGTGAACTCTGAAGCGAGATCGTCGTGACGCTTGGCTTTGGACCGCTTGCGTGACACCTTTGATGATCCACTCTTTTTGCGCGTCGACTCACGCAGCACAAAATCTCACGCTGAATCCGAGCTAGTGCAGCACGGCTATTTTGCGGCCACAGCAGGTTTCGCCAGAGCGGCCGTTCACGCCGCGCGCTATTCTATTGCCACCTGAGTGCCTGCTCTCACAGAGAAAGCGTGCGCTTGGTTGGGTGAGCCGCCATTGGCACAGACGCAGCAAAAGAGCGCTTCGTCCCGGTCAACTGCCATTTACCACCTGGTTTTGAACGTCCGAAATGTGAGGTTCGTGATCTGCTGCACGTGCGAAGTCGTAGAAGGTGGTGAAAGTCCTCTGTGGGTGGCTCCTGCATTGCAAGAACTTTTTGGTGATGTTTGCGGGTATTTT
>NZ_WPZL01000068.1 GCF_013031245.1 Ruegeria lacuscaerulensis | reverse complement strand
CTAACACCAGCAGAGAAATTTGATGCCTGTGTTGCGTCGATCCGTTGAAACCACAGGGACATAGCTGCCATTCGCTGCAGGTGCGAACTCTGAGGGATACCGGAATTCAAAGTCGCGTAATAAAGTGGACTTTCGGCGCGTTTACGCCAACGACTGCTTTCCGAAAATGGCCTGGTCAACAATGTTGTTTTCTCCAGTGACAGAATAGTTATGTCTATTGAGAACCCGTGCCGCCAACTACTAATCCAAGTATATAAGGGCGCTTTTAGACAAACGTGGCCTCTGTGCCGAATGTGCAAAGCATTGGTTTTTCGCCCGTCGCGCAAACACACCGCACCAAGGAATGGCGAACGACATCTAATCTGATTTCTAAACGGCGGCGGCTGCAACCTGAAGGGTGCGTTGTGGGCTAACACTTGCCACATGTCAGGAGTCAGCCCTGGGTGCTAGCATTGGATCGAGTTGCCTTGCAGCACATCAAAGCCGGTCATCTAGCGCTCACCTGTAGAAAAATTGACAGTCACCGGGCTTGCGCCTTTCACGCGCAGCTCCGCCACATGCTCACCTGGCTTGGGTACATCGATCCAAGCATCCAGATCTTTGGCGACCTTGTTGCCGTCCAGATACCATTCAACAGATTTTGCTTCGGTGCGGCCAGTGAATGTACCCCAGAGATGCAGCGGTCGGTCCGCGCGCACCACTTGCCCCTCAGAGGGGTGAATAATGGCGAGTTCAGGTGGCGCTGGTGGAAGTTTAACTGGCTTGGTATCTGCCGTTGCGGTGAAGTAACCGTCATGAGCAAGGACCCTAATCCAAACCTTGTCGGCCGGAATGGTGTTGGGATCGATCTCAACGCTGTTACCTCTCGCACCAACCCTGAGCCCGTTCCAACGTTCTCCATCAGTAGACCATTGCAGCCATATATCGGGGTCGTAACCACGCTTGGCCCCGGTCGTTTTCCAGGAAACCTTTAGACCAGACTTGCCAATGCTGGCTTCAGCCGAAGCCAATTTAACCGGCCGTGTCGGTCGCTTGCGCTCCCATATGACTGCGTCCCCCTGGCAGATGCGGATTGCATTTCCAGGGCCGACATCGCCCATTGCCGCAATGAAACTATACGGTGGTTTAGGCGGATCCTTTTTATCGCCTCCGCCGCAACCGCAGCCATCGCCGTTGGCGTCGTGATTATCCATTGTGAACACCGGTGCAGATGAGATCACCTCGTCCTTGTCCCCGGTCAACTGCAAAACTAGATCGGTACGCGCACCAGACATCCGCAAGGGCCGGGTTGGAACCCGAACGAGGCTTGCGACGGAGACCTGCATGTCTTTGCCAACCTCTCCCACGATCGTCACGAAAGGTCGCATCTGGTCTTGCCTGTCGACTTCCATGGCGCCTGCCCCCACCGAGTTGCCGCCAGACACGCCCGTCGCCAACGCCACCGGGTCAAATTCGGCGCGGTTCAGCATATAGTTATGCGTAAAGATCGAGACCCACCGGGGGCCGCAATAGCCCATCAGATCCTCACTGTTGGCTGGCCGGTGTATTGTCCCGTCATTTGTGTCGAGACCGTATTCGCCGATGCTCGCATCCGAGTAGACAGTGTTGCCATTACTGTCGGTCGTTGTCATGCCGGTATCGTAAGGCTCGTAAAGCGGGTAGCTCGCGTTTGGCGTGCCGACCGTGCCACATGGGGCATGTGGTAAACCCGCCTGATGGCCCAACTCATGCGCCAACGTGACCGGGCTACCGGACAGGCCAGCGCCGTTGCCGCCGCTGGCGCATCCTGTGTTGCCATGCGAGCGCGGGATCGCCGCATTGACCAGTCCATAGTAAAGCCAATCGCCCTGATTGCCGTCATTCGTGCGCGCGTTGGCCACGAAATTCAGGATCGGCGTCCAGTTGGGATCGCATCCTCCCGCTGGGAAGTTGTTGTTTGTCAGCCCTTGTGTTGTGGTCTGACTGTCGATGATCCGCACGTTGGGCGTACTGCCTACCGGGAAAACCCGAAGGGCAAAGCTGGTATCAGCGGCAACTTGTGCTGCGTTGGGGGCAGGCAAGGTGATATTGGCGCCGCCGCCAATCGGTGGGCCGTTATAGCCAATTGTGACGGCTGCAACGCGCAACTCTTGCTCAAGATCGACATCAACAAGCTGTTGGGCCGTGCCGCTGCCTCCATAGCAATCGTCTGGCGAAGAGACAGTGATAGAAAGGCGCAAGAGCCCGGTCATCACGTTGGCCGGGATAATGAAGTTCAGCGTCGCATCAATGTCGCGTCTCTCTGCGTCGTAGCTCGAGAAACTGTCCTGCGCTGTCACCGGGGCATTGGCCGGTACGATATTGGCCACCGTGGACCAGATCCCACCAACCCGGCGTTCCACTTGAAGTGTGCCACCAACATTGCCGAGCTGCCCATTATCGAAATTCGGATCCTGCCCGCTGCGCAGATATGTCCGCACCCAGGCCGATTTATTGGCAACAAGTTGAAGGGAGTTGTCCGGGCCGCGGTCAGCTGGATCAGTCAGATGCTGATTGGCTCGGAAATACTGAATCGCCTGCGTTACCTCGATCCCGTCGATGGATAGATCCGGCGGGTTCTGGAAAACGAGGTCTAAGCCCTGACTTACTGTTGGAGGTTTACATTGACCGGTCACGACGATTTCGACCCGCACTCGGGTCGTCTGGTCGAAATCAGTCTGATCGAAGTCCCAGCGTCCCAGATCGGGGGCCGGTGAAATCTGTGCAATGACAGCGTCGGTGTCTGTATTAACGATGCGCACAGTCACTGAGTCAGCGGCGCAGACCTTCCAGCGGATTTTCAGAACCTCGCCGGGCAACAGGCAGTCGTCGTTCTGATGCCCTTTGACGATAAACTTGAGAATATCAGCTCTTGTGCCTTCGAACTCAGCCAACATCGTGCCGCTTTTGCGATAGTCCAGGAAACGATCGCAGACGCTGATCGTTTGGGTCGGAGGAATGATCGCCAAACCACAGCCTGCACTGGAGGGGACGATCACGCAGATGCGTTCGTCTGACCACGAGGTCGGCACAGCGATCGGGCCGGGGTTCATCGTGCCATGCTGGGTGAACTGCACTTGCCCCGCAATATCGCCAAACCCGCACCCGCAGATCGCAACCGTATCACCGGGGCAGGCACGCTCTGGGTTGATCTTGGTCACGGTGTAGCAATCGATGCTGCACCAGTTTCTATATGCATCCGTGATGCAATCCAGGATGGGCTGGCGGACACATATTTGACAGCAAGGCACTTGTCCGCAAGGCGTCTGACCGTTGCAGATGCACATCACATATTCGAGCAGATCCTTAAAATGACGCCCTGCATGCGGCTTCTTGCAGATCAGGTTGACAGCTGCTTCATGAAGCGCGGTCAACGCCTGGAACCGGCAAAGTTGTTCAAGCAGCGCGCCGACGTATTTGACCATTGTTGGCCTGTGACCGCAGGACACTTGCATGGCCGCAAAGACCATCAAGCTCACGTCTTTGTCAGCGATCAGGGACTTACCGGTCGGGCAGACATGGTCGGAACAGCACACCGGGTTGGGTTTGGATTTGATGGGCTTACAGCTGTCATCATTGCAGTCATCGGAAAAAATGTCCTGCAAGATACCGTCTGCATCATCCCCGGATGCGCAGCCACAGCCGCAGCCCGTTGGCGACGTGGCACAAAGGGCATTGAGTACATCCACATAGCGCCCCTTGGCAGCGACGTCTCCGTTCAGAACACTCCAGGCATCACCAAGCGTGTTGTCAAATATCGCAAGCGTCGGACGGATGCATTCAAAGAAGTCAGTGCGCTTGCGCAGCAACCGATCAGCACCCGCAAGCTCAAGCGCTTCCTCAATGTCATCAAGAACGCTTTCTGGCAAAAACGGCTTATCCGGTGCAGCCCAGCTTAGCGGGCGGCTCAGGTGACACGCCAGTTTCTTTGCCGGGATGGCGAGGTCGATTTTGATATCGTCGGTGCAGGAACAATCCTCAATCTTGAGCCGGGCTTTATGGATGCGAACGCCGTCGCGGTCGCGCAGCTTTATCCGCAATTCCATCGGACCTGCACATCGACAGTCTTCGGGTATTTTCGACGAATCCACTATGAGCAAATATTGGCCATCGGCGGTCGTCAGGACGCATCCAAGATCGATTTTGCAGCCGTCTCGCTTGCGCCAGCCATCCCCAAATACGGCGCGAATCTTGACCAATATACCGTGTACGGGCTGACCGTTTTCCTGTTGGGTGACACGACCGAAAACAGATTGAATAAGACTGGACATAGCTAAAATAAGCCTCCGTTTTAAAAATGAACTTCTGTCGATTTCGCTTGGGAATTGCGCCAAATAGGACGCGTTACACCAATCGTGACCAAGTGTGATTTGCAAATTTTGAATAATGTTAATGCTGATTAAATATGCTTTTATTTTGAGCCGAAATACCCAAAATGTCAATCAAGTGCCGCCTAGGGCGTCGCCGCTCGGACGCATTAACAGCAGTGGACACCGCACTCCTTCCGCACGGCGCCAAGTGCAAAATGCCGCACAGCTCTGACGTGAAGAACCGGTTTTTTGGGGCAATTTTACCGCGCACGCAGCCAAAAGTACTGACGGCCCATAGCAGTTACTCGACTAGGTGCTGAAATGTTGAAGTAATCCACAAAGCTGCCATTCGTTGTGTAGGCAAAGCCAATGCCCGCGTAAATTCACGGGCCGCGGACTGAATCGAACAAATTCCATATCGACCACTTCAACGGTGAAGCAGGTGGGAATGACGACCTGTTAAAGACTGGCTATCGACAAACACCATAAAAGCTGTGCTCAAAACAACGCGGCTTCTTCATGTACTACAACCCGGTCTGGTCGTCTCATTCTTTGACTATTTGGGCGCCGCCGCGTTCAGCCATCCAATTGGGCAGTTTCTAACGCCGCTCAATTTAGTTTCTTCACGCAACGCCGTTCGGTACCCTCTCTGTGCAGACGTTTTCAAGAACGTTGGCGATGTGCGGCAAAGGTGGTGGGATTTCATGACGGCGATTTTGCGAATAACAGGACGCGCCGCTCTGCTCGTCGTTCTCGTTTTCGTGCTTTTCTGGTCAGCTTTAGCTCTGCCTGTTTTCTCCGGGCTTCGAACTCCGATTTTGGAACAGATGCTTTCAGAACAAATCGGTCAGACGGTGTATATTGAAGGGGATGTCAGCATCATTCTGGGGGCAACAAGTCACGTTCGCGCAACCAAAGTGGAAGTGCCCAGCGAAACCATAGAAAATGTGAACCTGGCGGCTCTAGAAGTTCTGGAACTGGAATTGAACCTGCCAGCGTTGATTTCAGGCCAGATCGAAATCGACAACCTGATCATCGATGGCCTGAATGTTCGACTGCTGACCGATACAGACGGGAAGCAAAGCTGGGTGGCGGACAATCGGCCCGAGGTCAGTACGACAGCGTTGGGGATACAGAATGACACGGTTGGTATTCTGGATTTCCTGAGTGACAAAACTGTGGCCTTCACGTCCGTTGCTCTGATCGTGGACAATGAGACAACTGGTTTCGAATTCGATTTCAAGTTGACAAACCTGCACTTGGATCAACTGGGCGATAATGCAGGTGCAACAGTCACAAGCCACGGAACCGTTAACGGGCAGAGCTTTCAGATCAAAGGTGACTATCCACGAGGCCAACCATTCACAACAAATGCGAATTTCGGTACGATAACACTCGGTTTCAACGGCAACCCGATCGCAGCGCAAAACGGTGGTGGCTTCGAAGGCAAGCTGACTTTGGATACTGGCGAAATTGGCGATCTACTCGAACTTCTCCGACTCGACCGCGATATTGAAGGTCAGGCAAATCTGACGGCCGACATACAAAGTCAGAACCCAAAGCTGGAAATCACGGATTTCAGTACGGATTTGAACCTTTTGAACGGTCAATTACTGACCGCGAAAGGCTCCGTCAAAGATCTGATCGGTTTTAAAGGTATCGACCTTGCAATTGACGGACGCTTCTATCCACAGGGCGATCCACCGGAAACGGCCACGGATCTAAAGAATTTAAGGCTCACCGACCTTTCAACGCATATCGTCGGTACGGAAAACGCACTGGAGTTTCAAGATCTGGCCCTCACGACAAATGCGTTTGACAACGAGCTAAAGCAGATCGGTCCGGTTCGATTTGGCCGCGTGTTTCGTGCTGACAATGGTAACCTGACACTGGAAAACATCACGTTGCAGGCAGGACCGCGGGATCAACCCTACTTTATTGCCAAAGGCGACATCAAAGACCTGTTGCGCCTGAAAGAGATCGACTTTAGCGGCACGATGTCGATACCATCATCGCTGTTTCTCCGAGACCTTAACGCCAAGTCATTAGGCAGCGTCGAAGGCAGCTTTTCAGTGGATGATTTGCAGGGGTTCCTCAGCCTCAACAAATTCGATGCGCACACGGTTGATACCGAAATTTGGGAGCTGAGGACCCAGGCCAAACTCGGTAAAGTAAAGGACTTTAAAAACCTGTCCTTCGATTTCAACCTGGCTGTCAAAGACAGCGCTCAATTTCTGGCAGCCATCGGCCAGAAATCAGTCAACACCGGACCGTTAAAGGTCAGCGTGTCCGCGAACGGAAAACAAGACGACTTCTCAAGTGAAATTGCGCTGACGTCCGGCAAGTCTAAACTGAGCGCCAAACTAGAGACATCCACGGCTGGTGCGCGTCCTCTGATCCAAGGCAGGGTTTCCAGCCAGCGCATCGCACTCCAGGACGTCAAAGACGCTGTGGCCGTTGTTACAAGCATTGCAACACGCTTTCGCCAACCCGGCACCAGGGGCGCAAAACGCGATGCGTCGAAAGGGAAACCTACCAATCTTATTGAGCTAGAAGATTTTCTGCTCGATCAGGATGTCGATGTGTCCATTGACATCAAGAAAATCGAGGGCGAACAGGCAATAACCAGTTTGTCCAGCCATCTGAAGGCAAAGAACGGCCTTGCCCAGCTTGGGCCTGTCGATGTCGCCTATGATGGCGGTTATTTCTCCGCTACGGCGAAAATGAATACGGTGAAGAGCCCGCAGTTGCTTTCACTTCAGGGCACAATAAAGAACTGGAATCTGGCAACCCTGTTCAGCGAGTTTAATACCAAATACTCGGCAGTCGGACGGCTTCATGGAAAATTTGAACTTACCGGAAACAGGCGCTCGGTAGACGCCTATGTTAACTCGATGAGAGGCTCTGCCTCTATCCTGATGTCAAATGGCGGTATATCAACCAGTCTTCTCGAACTGTCCGGGCTTGGCATTTTTCCATGGTTGATTTCTGAAGAGCTCAGAAAAGGTTACAGCAAGATTACCTGCCTTGCCGCACCCATCCAAATCAATGCCGGCAACGTATCTTTCAGCTCGTTTGTTGCGGAAACCAAGAAGGTTCAACTTGTTGCCCACGGCGAATTGGATTGGTTAAAAAACACGATTTCAATTCAGGCCGAGGCTCGAAAGCTCGGCAGGCCCTTATCGCGGAGCGCCTGGCCATTCGAAGTCGTAGGGACGCTGACGCATCCGAAAATCAAGCTTCTTCATCACAACATTTTCCAAAAACGCGCGGATGGAGCCACAGAGTTACCCGAAAACCGAAAATCCTGCGTTCCGGATATTAATCAGTTAAAACAATAAGGTACGTTTGTCATTTCGATTTCACTTGAATCCGGGCGGCCCGTCAGGACAGTGCGTGCTCGGCAAAACACTCTTTCGAGTTCACTTGTTCCTTAAAGGCTGAGCAGCCTCAACGTTCAAACAAGCGAAGTTTCACTAAGGCAGGTAACAATGCCGACCCACCTTACCTCTAACGCAATACATGACAAGTAAGGTCGCCAATGCCTTTGGAAGTCGCCAGTTTCGGCTAACGGCGCAATGGGTATTAAGTACGCGCCGGAGCTTTTTTTACGAAGTAAACTGCGAGACGCACCAAGTGCTGAATCCAATAGGCGCCAAAGCCGATATTCTGAACTGAGTTCTTTTTGGTCTGCCTGCGTCAGCAGGATTTGATAGTCACTGGACTTACAGGGCCCCGCCCCTAAGCTAGCAACATTTTCCGAAAAGGGGCCGGCATGTTGACCAGAACCGCTTCACTCGTTTTTGCTGAGTGGGTTTGACTGTGTTTCACGGTTTTGTCTTCCAAAGCTGACGTTTTGCATCATTGGGTCCAACTCGGACCCGACGACGAAATCATTGTAAGAGCAATCTCTGCCTCGCCTGACTGGCCCTTGAGTTCCATCCTGGAGGAAATCGCATCCAGATCGCGGGATCTGGTTATCCATGTTGGCGACTACCTGTATCGGGCATCGGAATGCCCGGACGCAGTAAAATGCGGCGGATCTCCTTTTGGTGACACCTTCAGATCCTGGTCCGCAGACTGGCTGGACCCG
>NZ_WPZL01000067.1 GCF_013031245.1 Ruegeria lacuscaerulensis | reverse complement strand
TCGAACAGGATCATCGGTTTATCAAGCGTCGCGTACGGCACATGTGCGGGTTCAATTCGTTCAGATCCGCTTCGGCTACTCTAGACGGCATTGAGGTCGCCAACATGATCCGAAAGCAACAATTCCCCAACGCTACGACGTCGGGCTTTCGGCTATTTGCGGAGATCGCAGGATAGGTGTGCCCATTAAGTTGCTGGCGCTGGCCGTTCCAAAAGTTTGCGACACATCCAATCGCAGCTGCCCTACCCGCGCTCCGGAAGGATGCGGATATCCTGCATCTTCTTGCACTTGATGTCATCGATACCGCGCTGAGTTTTCCTTTCGATGCGCTGTCCCCAAGCGAACTGGAGATACTGCAAATGATCGCTGCTGGATTGCGGCCCGCCATAATTGGCCGCCAAGTCGGGTTTTCCCCCGACGGAGTAAAGGTTCAGACGAATTCGCTCATGACCAAGCTCCGGAGCAGGACCATCGAACAGGCCGTTGCCCGTGCGGTAAGCACAGGTATCCTTAAGTGGACGGACTTTTTTGCAAATCCAGTTGTTGAAATCGCCGATGCCGAACGGCGGTGCTTGGTGGGCGGAATCGTGAACTGGACCAGCAAAAACAATGAGCTGATTTCTTTTGAAGTAGGCCGACGGATCCGTCACAGCAAGAGCTTCCGATCCGTCTGCGTTAAGGACTTGGCCGTAAAGTTCCATTTTGAAGTCGGTGAAATCAAAAAAGCTTTTGGTAAAGCCGGCAATCGTCGCATATGGGTCAGATACCTTTGAGGGAGTGGTGGTGATCCTCAGCGCCTTGCTCAATTAAAAGCATAACAGTGCTGCTAGTCGGGGTGCTTGGTTCCGTTTCCGAAAAGTTCTAATCTTATTTTGAAACCACTGCCGAAATCGTGTGGTGAAGTGTTGCGCATTGAATTTTCCCCTCCGGCATCTAGGATTGCACGAAGCACTTGAATAATCCGGTTGAACCGTCAGAAATGAGCAACACCATACAGATCGTTCACGTCGACGACGACCCAGACATCCTTTCGATAGCGCGCATGTCGCTTGAGGTCGTCGGCGGATTCGATGTTGTGCAGTTTAGTTCGGCTCAAAGCCTTCTTGAAAACTTAACCGGACTGAATCCGGACCTACTTTTGCTGGACGTGATGATGCCGGATATGGATGGGTTGGAACTGTTGCAAGAGTTGCGAAAGCTCGATCTTTATGAGGACATACCCGCTGTATTCATGACCGCAAAAGCGGATCCCGCATTCAAAGACACACTGACTGGTTTTCCTGGGGTGGATTGGATCACGAAACCCTTTGATCCAATCACTCTTCCCGAACAACTGACAGCAATTCTGGGCAAACAGTGAAGCTTCGAACGTTATTCTGGATGAGTTGGTTTGTTGTCATCAGCTACGTGCGCCTGGTGTAGGACGTTCTAACACTCTAGTTTATGCAAATTGCCGCATTTGAGCAGTGAAATCTCTCTATGTCTTGCCACTTCACCGGGTATATTGCCTAATTAACTTTCAACCCATGCGGGTTTGGCTGCCGTGCTGCCCGATTGGTGAGAGAAACGCCTTCAGGCGAACAAGGGAACGCGGAAATTGGATAAGTCTACTCTGGTGGAAAACAACGTCGCAGAAGAAATTCCGTCCAGCCTCCTCGTGCGAAGACTGCGAGATTATTGCCAAGTGGGCGTCGATCTTGTGTGGCAGAGACAGTTCATATACATCGCGACGCTTAGTCTTGCTGCATTTTATTACGATGCTCGGTTTGCGGGTATTCTGGCGATTTTTGTTGTCGGATCAGAAGTCTTTGATTTCTGGACTTTCAAACGGGTTTTGAGCTTAGATCCACAAGACCGTGACGCCGTTCAAAGAATGTTACCATTTCTGTATGCCGGGGCGCTGATCAATACTTGCGTAATCGTGACATACTCGATCGGAATTGCAGTCATTCAGGGGCCGACGACACATTTCATGTCGTTGTTCTTTCTGTTTTCCGGAGCGCTTTTTGCGTCCATGCACAGTCACCACCTGATGCCGGTTCTCATAATCAGACTCGCGATTTTCACGGCCGCCTTCTTGTTCATTCCCTTACGCGACATCGTGTTGACCCATGCGCCAATAAAGTCCGAGTTGTGGGCTCAGTTCTTTACCAGCGTGTTTGTCCTGACCTTTGTTCTCGACAGCTCGAGAAGCTATCTGAAGTTTTATCGAACCCAGATCGCCCAGATGAACCTTCTGCGCGAAGAACATGCGAGATCAGAAATAGCTTACAAAGCAAAATCAGAGTTCGTCTCGACGATGAGTCACGAGTTGCGCACGCCGTTGACTTCTATAAAGGGGTCAGTCGACCTGGCGGCTTCGGGAAAACTGGGGGCTTTACCGGAAAAGGTCGGGTTTGTTCTGAACGTGGCGCAGCGAAACTGCGAGCGCCTATTGTCATTGATCAACGAAATCCTGGACCTTCAGAGCGTCGAAAGCGGAAAGATGTCGTTTTCCCAGAAAGAGTCCAACCTTGTAGAACTCGTCGAAGCGTCGGTTGCCGAAACTCAGCCCTACGCGGAAAATTTGGGTGTGACCCTAAAAACAGAACTGCCGCAAAACTCAATTTTGGTGATGGTCGACAAAGCTCGGCTAAAGCAGGTTTTTGCAAACATCCTTTCCAACGCAGCCAAGTTTTCACCACCTGACAGCGACGTGTTGGTTTTGGTTCAGGAAGGGGATGGCAATGCCCGTGTTCTGTTTCGCGACCACGGGATTGGGCTTTCGGTAGCAGACCATGAAACGGTTTTTGGCCATTTCACCCAGATTGATTCCTCGGATTCACGCAAGATCGGCGGAACTGGGCTTGGTATGAATATCTCGATGCGTATCATGGAGGCCTTGGGAGGCTCAATTACCTACACCAAAAACGCCGGTCCGGGCACAACATTTGTAGTGGAACTGCCGGTAGCAAACACCGCAAAGACCAAGACGGACGTGGGAAGATCTGCGCACAAGCCACCAGACGAGTCTTCAAAACCGGTCAAACTGTCTGCATATGATGCTCGGACCAGATATTAGTTAACTGATCCGCAATAGTTAGGGGATCAAACGGTTTGATGATGTGACCGATCACACCCGGAAGCGTTGTTGCGCCTGGCCTGTTACCTTCGATGCTGCCAGTCATGAATACAGCTGGCAAATCTGAAAACTCGGGTATCCCTCTGATATTCGACAAGAGCATCATGCCATCTACATCAGGCATCCTCACGTCAAGCAGCAAAAGGTCTGGTTTCACAGTGCCAATCACAGCGAGAGCCTCGGCCCCAGTCCGGCATTGATGAACAACAAAATCACCAGCAAACTCGAACCCCATTCGGGCCAAGTCCAGGATGTCATTGTCATCGTCTACGTGCAGGATAACCTCTAGTTCGTACATTGGCTGTCTTCTGTGGTCTTCATCTCAGTGAACCCTCGGTTCAGTTGGCAGGTTCCGGCGTGGAATATGCGTCTTCTTTTTGCGGCGGCATCTCCAGGCTCGGCAACTCCACCGTGAAAATACTGCCTTCACCGGGGGTGCTTTGAACCTCAACCTGACCTCCGTGCAGTTCTACGAAACTGTTGGTGATGGCCAGTCCCAGACCGGTGCCAGCATGATTGCGGCGCAAGGATGTATCAACCTGCGCGAAGCGCTGAAAAATAGTTTTCATCTGGTCCTCGGGAATTCCGGGTCCGGAATCCTGAACCGTCACATATGCCCGATCTACGACTTTGGTCATAGACACGGCGACAAACCCGGTTTCGGTGAATTTCAGCGCATTCGAAAGCAAATTCAAGAACGCCTGCCGCAGGCGCAGTTCATCTCCGTCCACCCAGACCTCGCAAAGGGAAACACGCAACTCGATGCCCTTTTCCTGTGCCTTTTGCTGCATGTCCTCAATTAGTGATGCCAATAGTTGTTGCAAGTTCAGCTGAGAACGATCCAGTTCCACACTGTTTTCACTGACCAAGGCCCAGTCGAGGACAGAATTGATCAATTCCAGAAGATGTTTACCGGATCGCTCGGCTTTGATCGCAAACTTCCCAACTTCGTCAGAGAACCCTTCCAACGCGGCCAAGGCCTGAGGTTTCCCGGCCAGCTCTGAACTCAAGGCTTTGTAGCTAGGCAGCACTTCGTTACTTTTCAGGAAAGCCAGGTATCCCACAATAACTGATAGAGGCGTCCTGAACTCGTGACTGATGTTGTTGAGAAAGTCCGATTTTGCCTGGTTTGCCGCTTCTGCAGCTTTCTGCGCATTTTTCAGTTGTGTCACGTCGACTCGGAAGCCGACGGTCTCACCGCTGTGGGTTTTGGCTTCGGCGATCTTGAGCCAGCGGCCGTCTTTGAGTTGCTGTTCAAACGGCTCACCTGGATGTTTGTGACGCTCGATACGTTGGGCAATCCATTCTTCCTCGTTCCCTACCGCCTCGGCGTACAGGCCTCGTTCGGCTCCGGCGCGGATAATATCCTCGAACTTGGCGCCAGGTTTTATCAGGTCTGCGGTTTCGCTGTAATAAGCCAAGTACTCATCATTGCACATGGACAAACGGTCATCCTCATCAAAGATGACGAAACCATCTTTTATGGATTCAATAGCCTTCAGCAATTGTCGCCGCGCCTGCGAGCGTTCCTTGATCAGGCGACGCGCGTAATTGACGCCGAACAAGCCTATAGAGGCCAAAACCAGGATTAGCGTCCCAATGATTTGCCGCCCCTGCAACGGGGCGTTCCATCCGTTGGCTGGGGCCATTCCATACTGAAGAGAAATTTCACCAAGGGAAATTTCAGCGAGAACCGGATCAACCTCCCATACTGAAGGGTCACCGTAAACGTTTTCTGCACTGTCCCCTTCAGGCGTGATCTTTCGAATAGCGCTCAGCGTCAGTTGGCTGTTGTCGGCAATTCCTATGTCGTTCAAAAATGCCTCAAAATCGACGACAACGGAGTAAACCTCGTTTTTTCCGGTCATTGGCGCCCGGCGATAGATCAAACCGCGTCCGCCCTGAATCAGATCGATCGGGCCAGAGATGACGAATTCCCCCGACGCGATCGTCTTATCGTAATCTTCTTTTGCCTCAGGGAAATTCCGGAAGTCGACCCCGAGAACGTCGCTGTTGAGAGCGACAGGATATACATCGGTAACCACGTAACCTTGCGCACGGGCGACGTTGATGATGCTGGGGTTATCGTGAATTACGATGTCCGCCAGAGAGTCGAAATCGGCCGGCCTTAGTTGACTGTCGTGAGCCAGAATGTTTACCAGGCCTTCAACGATCAACCCATAGCCGCGCAACCTTTCATCCGCACGTACCCGTGCCATTTCGACAAGTTGATGCAAGGACTCCTGCTGGGCTCTGCGGGACACCGTGACATAGGCGCGGTCAAGAATGTACCAAGACACGATGGCAATCAGAATGATGCCTGAATAAATGGCCGTCAAAAAGCGCAGCTGACGCCGAGCCGAGCTTTTGCGTCCTGATGCTATTATCATCCTCCGAACATCCTACTCTTTCGGTTGTTTCGCAATGAACGGCATGCAAATCGAAGAGTGCTGTTTCAGCTATCGATCTGCGTGTCGTCCAATAGGTCTTCCATTTGGTTCATGAGGTCCTCCAGTGCTTCTGTCACCTCATCCCGCGTCATGGTACCTGTAGATATGGCAGTATCGATTTCGCCGGCGCGCGCACCGATATCGGGAAATCCAAAGGATGCAGCTACACCTGCCAACTTGTGGCACTCATGTTTGATTGCCGCCAAAGCGTCACTGTCGATTCCATTGGCTCGAAATTCGATAGCTTGTTGTTCAAGAAGCAAAATCCGGGATGGAAGCCCGTCGATAAACCTTTGGCGCAAGATCTGCAGTCGGCGCTCGTAAGTCTGCGTGGTAGTGGGCGACAAGGTCATGCTCTTTAAAACGACCGATTTTGTGAAGTCGGCCTAGACGCCGCGCTTTCGTTATTGCTATATCGCGTACTTCTCGCACTGCTTATCGCTACATCCAGCAAATCGTCAGGGGCTCTGAGAGAAAAGAGATTACGATAAACCGGCTCACCAAACTGTACAACGGGTGCGACCTCGCCCGCTTCTTTGTACCATCCAGCCAGTTCGCTCAACTTGGTTTCCAGCTGATTTTCGAACGGTTCTCCGTCAAACCCCCGGACCCGTGGCAACAAAACAACGTAATCCCCCTGACCCGCATATGACATCAAATATTCTGCACCGTCCAAGCTTTCGCTTATGGTTTCTGCGACGTCCAACAATGCATCCAATTGTCCGCTTCGGTCTTTACCAGCAAAAACCTCGGGCAGGTTCAGGATATGGATACCAAAGGCAATGAAACTGTTGATCCGCAACGATCCAAGTTTAAGTACATAGTTCTGCATCGCCAGATAATCTATGCAATTGGGAATTTCCGACAGATTGACCAGATCACTTGCGTCTGGCTTGTTGTCGTTGGCAATGGTCAGCTTGTGTTTCTGCGTGGCTAAGGACTGAACCATCCGCATACGTCCTTGCAGCTCGCGCCGTTGCAGGGGTTTGTTCAGGTAATCCGTGGCGCCTTTGGCGAAAGCCCCATCGACATGGTCAAGCGATGAACTTGCGCTGACCATGATTACCGGAGCGCCGTTGGTGCTCGGGTCCGTCGTAATCTTTTCACAGAGCTCGACCCCGTCCATCCCGGGCATTTCCACGTCTAGCAGATAGCAGTCATATGGGGTATTTGACGCGGCAATGCGATCTAGCGCGGCTTCGCCCGAGTGAACAAAATCGACGTTATTCAGGCCAAGAAGTGACAGTTCTGCGACCATCAGTTCGGTGAAGGTTGGATCATCGTCAACAACTAGAAGTTTCATTTCCCACTCGAGTGGCAAGGCGAGGTTTTGTCCTTTATAGTTGCAAGATCATATCAAGTTCAATTCTGAGTTTATCAATTTCTGCCGACCGCTGGGCGATATTCCGGTAACTCTGGTGCGAATACTGGCATCGTGATTTCCGTATAGATGGCACAAAGGTATTGCCAAGTTGTTTGCGACCGATTGTGAGGCATTAGAAAAGGCAGGGTCATGCTGCCATTTCGGTAGTGTATTCGGCCCAGAGGCTGAACGCATCGCTGCGGGCGTGGCGGCATGAGGTTGCGGTGAGTTGATAGCGGCGGGTGAGGAATATCAGGGGCTCTGTCGCAAACTCGCACTCAGCCAAAAACTATCCTACCGACTGGACACAATTATCCAGCGAGAGCCGCAAACTGTGCGAAACCATCGCCCTCCAGTTCGAACTGTTTCTTTCGGATCATCTGAGCGACCTCGATGCCATCGAGCGTCGCTGCCGCTGACGGGAAGGATTTGAACCCAAGCATTGGACGCGTTCGCCGTTTGATAAAGCGATGGTCTTGTTCAACTCGATTGTTCAGGTACTTGGATCTCACCGTAGTGATCTTGGTTGGGCAACCAAATCGCTTGAGGATCTTGTTTACTTCGCTGATTCCGGCAGCATTTGCTCCGCTCTTGTCGATCACGATACGCAATGGAATGCCATTGTTGGCCAGTGCCTTGGCAAAAAACTTCTTGGCCGCCGCGGTGTCCCGACGTTCGGATAGCATGAAGTCAAGGGTTTTCCCGTCGCAATCAACCGCACGATAGAGATACATCCACCGACCGCGCACCTTGAGGTAGGTTTCGTCCATTCGCCGGGAACCTGCGCCGGGCTTCCTTCGCTTATGCGCCTCAATCGCGACCAAGGGGGAGAATTTCACCACCCGTCTGCTGAGCGTTGCATGATCAACAGTGACACCGCGCTCGGCCAGGATCTCCTCCAGATCTCGCAAGGACACCGAGTATCGCAGGTAGAAATAGACTGCATGAAGAATGGCCTGCTTTGGAAAATGGCAACCTTTGAACGAGATCATACTGGACACCTGCTCCACAAATTTGCCCGTACATCATGTCGGCCGGGGTTACTCCAGGCAACCAATCAATAAAGTTTGCGACGAAGCCTGCCGGCTACACGCTTGGTAAGGATGTGTCGCAAACTTTTGGAACGGCCAGCGCCAGCAACTTAATGGACACACCTATCCTGCGATCTCGGCAAATAGCCGAAAGCCCGACGTCGTAGCGTTGGGGAATTGCTGCTTTCGGATCATGTTCGCGACCTCGATTCCGTCCAAAGTAGCTGATGCGGATCTGAACGATTTGAACCCACACATGTGCCGTACGCGACGCTTGATAAACCGATGATCCTGTTCGATCAGGTTATTCAGATACTTGGACCTGACTGTTTCGATCTTGGTTGGGCAACCAAACCGATTAAGGATTTTGTTCACCTCTCGAATGCCCGCCGCGTTGGCTCCACTTTTGTCGAAGACGATCTTGCTCGGGATTCCATTTGAAGACAGAGCTTTGGCAAAGAACCTGGCTGCCGCTGGACGGTTCCTGCGCTCAGACAGCATGAAATCAAGGGTACTTCCTGCCTTGTCGACGGCCCGATAGAGGTACGTCCATTTGCCGCGAACACGAATATAGGTCTCGTCCATACGCCAGGAGCTCAACGTTGGGCGTTTCTTTGATTGCGCACGAGCTGCGACGATCGGCGAGTATTTCACAACCCACCTATTCAATGTGGCATGGTCAACTCGCACACCGCGCTCAGCCATGATCTCTTCCAAGTCACGATAGGACACCGTATATCGCAGATAGAAGTACACAGCGTACAAAACTACGTCCTTGGGAAAATGACAGCCTTTCAAGGAAATCATGCTGAAAC
>NZ_WPZL01000066.1 GCF_013031245.1 Ruegeria lacuscaerulensis | reverse complement strand
ACGACCGCAAAAATCGCCAATAAACTCTTGCAATGCAGGAGCCACCCACAGATGCCGTTCATTGGGTCAGGCCACGTCGCAATGCAGCTTCACCGAACCAGACTTTCGCTGCGGGAGCAAAATCTGGCAACAGCCGAACTCACAGTCGGCGGACTAAACCGGACTTGTGCATGCGCGTCTACTGCTTACGCAGCATACATTTGCAGTTGCAGCGCACATTTCACCGCGTTGGAGCCAATGTCACTTGACAGGTCATTCGCGGAGGTCGATTTGGGCCCTCATAGGTTGAAACGGTGCGGTAATCGTCTGATCACCATGGCGTGTTCGAGGGAGAGTCGCCTTGCAATTCGCCCGAGTTTAGAAACAGCTAAGAAGTTATCTGGAATGCCATACCGACATAGTTGGCTCCGCAGAGCACTTGCTCCGTCGCCGCACTATTGTGCCCGTCTTGAGAAATTGAGTATGTGCGGAACTCAAAGTGTTAAAGGTACTGTCGTCTAAGGTTACTTATGGTAGAGCAAAACACGTTAATCTCCCACAGATTTGACACCAACTTGTTACCGAAAAAGCAGCAATACGCGTTATTTCGCGAGGAACTGTTCGACTTGGCGGGTTATGAACTTGATCGCCCCGGACCCGTTGATGACCCGTTTAGCCTCACTTCCGAAAGCAAAGCAACTCCGAAACTCTTGATTTACACATACCAAACCTTGACGCCGTGCGTCTTCCACAGATCGGAGCGTGGCATGGCGCGCGCGGAAGAGAACTACTTTGGAGTACACTTTCAATTCAAAGGAGAAGATCTGTCGACGCCTCTTTCGGAAGGTTCGGCGCATACCAGGACGGGGGACCTGCTTTCGCTCGACACCGAGCGACCGTTTTCCTACCAGCATAAAGGGGCGACGTCTTACTCGTTGAATCTGCATCGGAAGAAGGTTCAGGGAGAGGTTCCTGGAATTTCGCAGCTACACGGCATGGTGTTGCGAGACAGCCCGGTCACCAGAATTCTCAAAACCGCAATTACCGGCGTGTTCAGCGAATTGAATCACGCGGACGATCGCGAAATCGAAACGCTTTCTGATACGCTCTATCGCCTCACTGTCGACGCGTTCAGACATCAGTGGATACAGGAACTCGAAACGCGCGAAATCAGGGATGAAACCGTCCTTTTCACCATTGTGGATTTCATCAATCGAAACTTCCATCGTCGTGATCTGACACCGGAAATGATTGCCAAGGCAGTCGGAATATCACGTTCTAAACTTTACCTGATTTGCCGGCAAATGGACACGCCTCAGCGCCTTATTCGATTGATACGATTGGAAAAAGCTGCGGGCCTGTTAAGGGCCGATACCACCTGCAATATTGGTGATGTTGCCTATAAAACAGGGTTCTCTACTCGCCCGGTATTTTCCCGAGCGTTCATGGAACACTACGGCGTTTCCCCGACAGATTACCGCGAAGGGATACGGGAAAAATTGCCTGAGCTTCAAGGGACGACCCCACCGACCGAAAGGGACTGGGGGATACTGAGGTCTTCGCTAAAGGCGGCGGCATTAGGTTAACGCCGGGAAACTGGATTCCTCCTCGGTTCTGCAGGAAGGCTAACAGTTGTGAGTCAAGAAACTCTCAACAATTCCTGCTAATTCTAAGCGTCGCTTTAAACAGCTTTGGGTCCGCTCCAGGTCCAGTCTTTCGCCTATGCCAGTTGCGTCTCCAAACCGGTGGTCGAAAGCTTCAATAAAGACCGAACCGCATTGAATTTGAATGAGAGCGGCTGCCGTCCTGAGAGGTAGCGTTCTCGTCGAATCTTTAGGCTGAATCCTACCTAATCACTGTGTCGGTCAGGGTTGAGTTTTCCCGATCTTCCGACCTGCATTCACCTATGCCCGGCATCCAGCGCAGCGCGAGATTCATTCCGTTCATAAATGGTATCGCTGCGTCCAGCTCAGCAAATGCCCGCTCGAAACCCAATCGGTTCTACGGCAATGGATTTACTGGTTCGGAAATTGATCCGGTACATGAGGGGTTCGGGATGCGGCGCAACAAGTCATCTTTCAGTCGCATAAGAGGCGGCAACACTGGTTCACACGACCTTGCTGTGGCGGCTTGGTTTTTGCCTGAGGACACGCGATGAGCGATGTTCTCAGCGAACAATTTCAGTTTGACGCAGCCGCTGAAAACAACAAAGCGGGTTCTTCTCCGACGACACCCAAAGTTGACTATTCGGTCTCAGCGGGTCTGGCCGGCCGGCTTGGAGGGCTTGGGCTGTCCATCGCCTTTACCTCCTACCAGTCGGGGGTCCTTTACATGGTGGGGGTCAAGCCAGGTGGGGGGATCAACATCCATCAAATGGCTTTCCCCCGACCAATGGGCATTCATCGCCATGGGGCGCATGGTTTGTCGCTGGCAGCAGATGACCAAATTCTACACCTGCAGAACGTGCTGGAGCCGCAAGAGCGCGTGAACAATCTGTTCGACGCCGCCTTCATGCCGCGTCAGAGCGAATTCACCGGACAGCTGGATCTGCACGACCTAGGTATCGACGCCTCAGGCAAGGCGATCTTCGTCAATACGCGATACAATTGCCTCGCAACGCCGGATTTGCGCCACAGCTTTCGTGAAGTTTGGCGCCCCCCGTTCATATCGTCGCTGGTGGATGAGGATCGTTGCCACCTGAACGGGCTGGCGATGAAGGACGGGCACCCCCGATACGTCACAGCTGTCAGCCGGTCGGATACGATCGACGGTTGGCGTGACCGGCGTGCGGATGGGGGCATCGTTATTGACGTCGAGACGGGAGACGTCGTTTGCGACAACCTGTCGATGCCGCATTCACCGCGATGGCATGACGGACGGTTGTGGCTGTTGAACTCCGGACGTGGCGAATTGGGCACAGTGGAATTCGACCGGAATGGCAAGGGTCGTTTTGAGCCACATGTTTTTTGTCCCGGTTTCGCCCGTGGTTTGGCTGTGCACGGTCGTTTCGCCTTCGTCGGCCTGTCCAAGCCCCGTTACAAGCGGTTCGAGGGGTTGGAGCTTGATGCCCGTCTGACCGAGGCCGACAGCGCGCCATGGTGCGGCATCCAGATAATCGATCTTGAGACCGGGACTTGTGTGGACTGGCTGCGGATAGATGGCGCGGTGGCTGAACTCTACGACCTCGAGCTTCTGCCAGGCCATCTCTGCCCGATGGCCGCTGCGCCCGGCACCTCTGAGGCTGCAACGCTGATCACCCTGCCGAAGCAAACATAAAAAAACTCAACAAGAAACTCAAAATTGGTACGGACATAATGAGTAAGACAAATCCAAGCACGAACCTGCCACACTATCGAGCAATCCTTCTACGTGGCGGTCGGATGACAAAGTATAAGGGTCAAGTGGCAAGTTACGCGCCAGCATTGGGACGCGTGCTTTCAGGCGTTTCTGCAGCGGCACTTGGCGCAGTCCTTTCACTTGGCAGTGGCGCGGCGATTGCTGGTACATGTGTATTCCAGGGTTTGCCTAGTAACATTGTGTGTTCCGGCCCGGCCGATCCGGCCACCGACGTGGGCGTGGATGTCATCCTAGGTGGGCCGGTCACAGTGACGACCACACCAGGGTTCGGTATCGACGCCAATGTCGGCGGCAACGCGATTGATCTGTTCAGCAATACAGATTTAACATTTGATGACCCAAACGGGTCATCAATCACCTCGGGCACAAATGACGCGCTAAGGACTGTCGTTTATGGCGGCGGTGATTTGACGGTGACCACGACCGGCACGCTTAGCGGAGCGCGCAACGGTATCTACGCTCGAAATTACGGTGTGCTGTCGCCAGGAAGCCTTTCGATTACAGCGGCGAATGTCAGCGGGGCGGCGGATGATGGTATTTATGCCAGGAATGACCGTGGCACGGATCTTTCAATCACAACCTCCGGGATCGTTTCAGGCGGCCGGTTCGGAATCTCTGCCGTAAACACCGGTAGCGATCTTTCCATCGCTGCTACTGACCGGGTCATTGGTGGCGATCGGGGGATCTTAGCCACAAACAGTGGCAGCGGCGCATTGACGATTTCTGCCACGGAAGTCACCGGTGGGTCCGGCCATGGCGTGTTTGCCCGCAATACGATTGGCACCGACCTTTCAATTGTCACGTCCGGGCACGTTTCAGGTGGCGACACTGGCGTCCTCGCTCAAAATACTGGTAGCGGAGCGCTGTCAATCACAACGGCAAGTGTCACCGGTGTGTTCGGTCATGGCATCTTCGCACAAAATACGACCGGCACGGATCTTTCAATTGCCACATCCGGTCACGTCTCAGGTGGCGACTTTGGTATTCTTGCTCAAAATATCGGTAGCGGAGCGCTGTCAATTTCGACGGCAAGTGTCACCGGAGGTGCAACCGGGGATGGCATTTCCGCTTTGAATACCGGCACCGATCTTTCCATCAGCGCAACTGATCGGGTCATCGGAGGCAATCGGGGTATTGGAGCGTAAACAATGGCACCGGCGCGTTGACGATCGCTGTCGAAGAGGTGGTTGGCTATGGTGCCGAAGGAATTTCCGCCCAGAACAGTGGCTCCGATCTGACCATTACTGCGAGTGGACCGGTTCAGGGCGGTACCGTCGGCATCGACGCATACAACGATGGCACGGGAGCCCTGACGATCACCACTGCAGAAGTCACGGGTACTAACGGTTCTGGGATAAGGGCGGAAAATCACGGCTCTGGCACCAGCTTGTCGGTTACGGCATCGGGTACTGTGACGGGTGCTCGTGATGCAATTTACGCAAGTGGTCGCGGAACCACCGGAGGAATCACTATCGACGTCGGCGACGCGATCAGCACAACTGACGGGTACGGCATCAATGCCCGCAACTATGGCAGAGGATCGCTGGTGATCTCTGCGGCCAATGTCACCGGAACCGGCAACAATTCAGGTATCCTTGCCATTAACAGAGGCACCGATCTTTCGATCACGACAAGCGGGCATGTGACAAGTAGCTGGCGAGGGATTTCCGCACGAAACACCGGCACCGGCGATTTGACCCTTTCAGTTGCGGATGTGACATCAACCCGCCAAAACGGGCTAAACCTGAATAACTATGGCGCGAACCTCGCGGTCGCATCCATTGGCACGATCAGCGGTGCTACGCACGGAATCCAGGCGCGAAACGACGGCTCCGGAGCCCTGACGATCGCAGCGACGGATGTCTCCGGAACCCTGGGCAGTGGCATCTATGCCCGAAACTCTGGCACGGATCTTTCAATTACATCGTCGGGAGCCGTGTCAGGTGGGTCGTTCGGGATCTACACGCGCAACGATGGCAGTGGAGCGCTGACGATTGCGACGTCGGACGTCACTGGCACGGCCGGGGAGGGAATGCTCCTTTATAATGCTTCCTCAGGAACAGACTTGTCGATTACCGCTTCAGGGACAGTTACTGGCACGACCGGACTTGTAGCCATTAACCGAGGCAGCGGTGCGCTGACGATTTCGACGGCAGACATCACTGGCACCACTGGCAACGGTCTATTGGCACAGAACGAAAATGGTACCGATCTTTCAGTCACATCCACTGGTATGATCAGCGGCGTTACAAACGGGATATACGCACGCAACGAAGGCATTGGTTCGTTGACGATTGAAGTCTCGAATGTCAGCGGAGCCCGCTATGGCATCCACGCCCGAAACTTTGGTTCAGGCCTGACATCGGTTACCGTATCCGGCGCTGTTTCAGGGGGTACTGATGCCGGGATTCTGACACGGACGACCAGCGGGTCGAGCGTGATCACTCTTGAAAGCGGTGCGTCAGTCTCTTCTTTGTCAGGCGAGGCGATTGTCGACGGTGATGGCGGCAATAGCCATGTCATTCTGCGGTCGGGATCAGCGATTGCCGGTGAGGTGCTGCTGAGTGACGGCACCGACGCGCTGACGATTGAAGGGGGTGCGGATATCAGCGCGGCAACCCTGTTCGACGGCGGCATTGGCACGCAAGATGCCGTGACCTTTTCGGCCTTCAACGGCAATTTCGATGGCGCTCTGTTCACCAATTGGGAAAACCTGACAGCAGACAATGGAAGTGTCCTGACTCTGGACAGTTCAGGATCAAATATTATTTCTCTCGCGGCAAACAACGGATCGACCATCGCAGCAGGTGAGGCAAACCTGTCTCTGAGCAGCAACCTGCAGATTGACGCGACAAGCCGTTTCCGGGTCGGGTTTGGTGGATCGGGTGCGGTCGTTGTTGGCGGTGATGTCCGTAACGATGGCCTTGTCAGTTTGGCGGACGGAAGCGGGGGTGATCGCCTGACCATTGGCGGCGATCTGACCGGGTCTGGCACTGTGGCGCTCGATGTCGATTTTGATGCCGGAACCAACGATCAGTTGATTGTTACAGGCGACAGTACAGGAGCACAGCAAGGCCTTCAGGTGCAGAAATCCGGTACTCTTGCAAATCTCCAGACCTATGCGATTGCCACGGTTTCTGACATGAGTTCTGCCAGTGACTTCCGGCTGGTGGACGGTGATTTCGTGACCAAAGGCGGAGAAACCGCGATTGTCGGAGGTGCCTATACCCTCATGCTCGATTACGACCCGGCAACCGGTGAGTTCATTCTTACGCCCTTCACTGCGAACGGTGGGGTGAATCTGAACCCCAACCGTGCATTCCTTGCGGCCGGCATCCAGCAGTTCAGCGACCACATTGCATTGGATGGGGCGATGCGCCGCCTGACTGGTAGAATAGGTACGGAAGACGCTAACACCGTCAGCCGGTCGCTGGCCGATCTCAGCTCTACAGATCATCCACTGGTCTGGCTGAATGCAGAAGGTGGGCGCGACCGCTATACCTCCGGTGATCGCACCAATAAAACGACCAGCGGCGGCCTGCGTGTCGGCGCCAGCCTGCCATTTGCCGAGATCGGCAGCGGCTCCCTGATCGGCGGGTTTGAGTTCGGCGCAACAACACTGTCGACAAACAGCGAAACGTCCTTGGCTGACGGCAAGATTGACACTGACGCCTACGACGTGACGCTGAGCGCGTTGTGGTTGGCTGATAGTCAACTCTATCTGGACGGCCAGGTGCGGTACGCGTTCTTCGACAGCACAACCCGTCTTGCAGGCGGACAGGAGGTTGATACGGATGGGGATGGCTATGCCGCCTCAATCGAGGTCGGAAAAGTGTTTGCCCTGAACAATGGGCTGAACCTCATTCCTCAGGCGCAACTTCTCTACAGCAGTGTTGACGCCGACGATCTCAACGATGTTTCAAGCGGTGCCGCCGGAACGGTCTCTGACGGCGATACTCTGAGTGCGCGCATCGGTCTGCGGGCCGAGCGAGAGTTTGGCACCAGCGTGCTCTTTGGCCAGTTCGACTACTACCATGCGTTTGATGACGAAACCTCGGTGTCTTTTGGCAACGACACAGTTCTGACCGAGCGTGGCAGGAATAACCTTGCCCTGACATTGGGTGGCCACGTGGACATCACGACAAGCACCACTTTGTTCGGAGAAGTGTCCGCCCAGACCGGATTTGGCAGCGGCTCAGACGATCACGGCGTTGCTGGCCAACTGGGATTCGAATTCCGGTTCTGAACCATCTTCCACGAGATAAAGACGGTGCCGACCCCCTCGTATCGTCTTTCGTGGGCCACCGCACCGCTCACTCACATCACCACTCTCGGGCAAAGGTGGCCCACAACCAATTTACCAATCAAACAGAAGGATCAACACAATGAAGTCTCTAATCTCCACCGCACTGGTCTTGGCGGCATCGGCCGTTCATTCGCCTGCTCAGGCGGAGGATCTGGAATTCCTGCTCTACAATGACAGCAGTGCCGACCTGGTAGAATTCAACGTCTCCCCCGTATCGTCCGACGATTGGGAAGAAAATCTTTTGGCGGGTGGCTATCTGGCCCCTGGATATGAAATTGGCGTGGATATCGCAGACGGGCTGACGACCTGTGTCTATGACATCCGTGGCGTTTTTGCCGACGGTTCCGAAGCCGAAGACTATGATCTGAACCTGTGCGATCTGGGTGAATATACATTCACCGACTAGGTGGGGCTCCATACGTAACGGCGAAAGCTCCGAGAATTTGGGGCTTTCCACAAGCACTTGATCTGGTGGTCGCCAATCAGACTGCTCTGTCCTGAGTGAGCTCGATCGGACATCTGCGTTTCATTATACGGACCAATAGGTATGGTGCTTAGAAGTGAGAACGGCTCGTATCTTCGTACCAAATCTTTGCTGGCATTCTGATAACCTCACGACTCAATGAAATTTCGTTTTAGGAGAACAAATTGACCGAACATATAACTCTCAGAGATGGTAGAACGCTCGCATTCAGCACTTACGGCGACCCAGATGGAACACCAGTGATTTTTAGCCATGGGTTTTCCGACTCTCACGTCATTCGTCAACCCGACGACAACCTAACCGCTTCGCTTGGAGTGCGATGGATTGCAGCAGACCAGCCCGGGGTCGGAGGGTCGAGTCCGAAGAAAGATCGGAAAATGGTGGACTGGGGCGCCGATATGGAGGAGCTCGCTGACCATCTTGGCCTCGATACATTCAACGTAGCCGGCCATTCCGGCGGCGGCCCCCACGCATTGGCGGTGGCATTTCACATGCCCGAACGTGTGCGCAAGGTCGCGCTCGCTTCTCCTGTGGCGCCATTCGATGAGCCTGGTGTTACCAAAATGCTGGTACTGAAGGACCTTAAGACCATCGCGAAACTGCGCCATCTGACCTTCCTGATCCGCTGGGCTGAGCGTATGGGTGCTAAAAGTGCTCTGAAAGACATCCCTTCATACGTGGAGTCTGTCGTTGACCAAATGCCCAACGAAGCCAAAACAATACTCCGCAATCCAGAGCAGCAAGCCTTGTTCGAAGAGAACTTTCGTCTTGGTTATCTACAACACGAGGAAGGAGTTTTCGAAATGACGATGGCTCTTTGGGACTGGGGATTTTCGCCAAAAGATATCCAGCAACCGGTGGAGATGTTTTACGGTACTACGGACGACATTATCTCACCGGAAATGCCTCGACACCTTTGCTCTGAACTTCCCAACTGCACAGCGCACGAGTGGTCGGGCGCAGGACATTATGGGTTTGTGGATCGCAAACGGTGGACCGAATTTGTCGGCGCGATTGCCAGTCCGTTTTAGCAAGGCAAAGGTAGCGATGTCCTGCGATTTGTGGCTTGCCCGATCCGTCTTCTCCGCACCAACCATCAATGGCTGGTTTTTCCGCCGCACAGCGGTGTCCCAAGCCGCGCACATGCAGCAATTTTCTCGCTGCAAGCGCGCGCAGCATGAAATCGCCATGACCGGGTTGGGCTCATTCCGGACCTCGGTGCCGTTGCAGCACAGGCCCCTGCCACGCCGCAAGCTGATCACACAGACGGCCCAAACCGGATGAGGTGGGTGGCTCCTGCTCCACCGGCATCGAATGTGCCAAAGTGCAGT
>NZ_WPZL01000065.1 GCF_013031245.1 Ruegeria lacuscaerulensis | reverse complement strand
GGCCTGTTCGCGGGTATGGGCGATCTCCTGCACCACGGCGGCAATCTTGCTGGATGAAACTTGGTGCAGCTCACCGACAACGGCCTCGGCGCGCTCGTAGCTGTCCGGAACACCTTGGCTGTTAAGATGTGCGGCAGCGGTGGAAATGTCCGCGTCTCGCCAAGTCGCCGTGGTGCCGACTGAAACGCTGTCATGATCGTTGTAGCGGGCCAGGAACTTGTTTCCATCGAGTCCGAAGCTGTTGGCGGTTGCAACAATGTCGTCACGCACTGCCAGCCATTTTTCGGCCTCGGACGGGTCCAGGTTGTCCAACTCGGTCGCATTCATGGATGTGGTGTAACTGTCGTCAGCAACAGTGTACGCCTGCAGGTCGGTGTCGTATGGGCGTAGCTCGGCAACATCGCCCTTCAGCTCTCCGATCTGCACGTCCATTGCAGCACGCAGATGCGGGTCTTCGACCTCTCGTGCAAGAGCCTCCATGTTCTCGATGGAGTTCACAATGTCCTTGGTCTGCTGTTCGTAGTTCTCGAAACCGGCCTGCCCCAGAGCGGATTGCATATACTGAACATAGCGATCACCGGGCGACTGGTAGTCGTCGGAATCCTGAAAACCTTTGTCGCCTGACAGATCCGCAAGGGACGAATAGTAGGGATGATACAGGTCGTATTCCTGAGCATCGTTCATGTGCTGAGAAACCAAAGCCTGCATATCGTTCAGATCAACCGGCTCCCCTGACCGCTCCGCAGCCTCCAATTCGATTTTCAGTTCTTCGACCAGATCTTTTTGCGCCGTATGTTCGTCAACACGGCGGTTGGCCTGGTCCTCGATGTCGAAGCTCTTTGAAGCGATGGCTGCACGATCAAAGCCCATCGCCTGCTGTTCTTTCTTGATGATGTCGATCTGCTCTGAAACGCGATCCTTGCGCGGGGCGGATTGATCAAATTGGGAATAGGGTGCGAAGTGTTCGACTTCTTTCAAAAGATAGTCTGTACGCGAAACCATAGTTTTTCCTTTGCGAGTTGATGGATAACTCAGTGATGGTTCTGCCTGGGGCGTTGGCGCGCTCATCAGGCAGACCGGGTGAACTCCTTATAGGCTGTGACCGTCATCGTCACCGCGCCCTTGCAAGAGCGGGTGCGTTGCGTGGGCGTGAACCTCTGAGAGTTCTTCTGAGATTGCGATGATCCTGGAAGAAGCAAGCTGGTGCAGCTCGTCAACAACGGCCACAGCACGGTCATAGCTTTCCGACAATCCTTGAGCCTGGAAGTGGGCAGCTGCGGTCGAAATGTCGTCGCTGCGCCAACCCATTGTTGTGCCCAAAGTGACGTTGTGATGGTCGCCAAAGCGGGCAACAAACGCCTCACCATCGATGCCGTAGCTGCTGGCCGTTTCGGTGACCTCGTTGCGGATCGCGGCCCACTTGTCGGCCTCTGGATAATCCAAGACATCCATTTCGGCGGTACCCATTCCCATCATCGTTAAATAGCTGCGGTCCTCGATGATGTAGGCTTGCAGGTCGGGATCGTTGGTGCGCAGATCCGCAACGTCGCCCTTCAGCTCGCCAATCTGAATGTCCATTGCGACACGCAGATGAGGGTCGTCAACCTCACGGGCCAGCCCTTCCATCTTGTCGATGGATTGCAACAGATCTTTGGCCTGAGTCTGGAAGTCCTCATAGGCCCCCTCGCCCAAGGTGTCCTGCATATAGACCTCGTACCGGCGCGCCGCCGGGGCGTAATCTGCGGACGCCTGGAACTCCTTGTCATCGACAATATCAGCAAGGGCAGACAGATACGGATGGCTCTGTTCGTTGTCCCGAACGTCGCTGATATGGGCAACAACCTGAGCCTTCAGCTCGGGTGTAATCGTTTCCTCAGAACCGCCTAATTCGATGTGTCGCCGTAAGTTGCTCATAACATCTGGGGATACATAAGACGGGTCTCCCGGCTCGCCATAGTCATCAAAATGATGAGCCTGATCCAGCAGATGTTCCATTCTCGATACCATAGGTTCCTCACTTTCAACGAGCTGGATGGCAAACTCTTCGATCCGGTCTTTGACGGCGTTGGCGCGCTCATCAAACAGATCTGACATTCTGGCGATGGATAGAGTCATCACATCGGCGGCCATGTCGCGGGCCGTAACTTCGACTTCCGGGGTACTTTCAACAACCGACATTCCGGCCTGAACTTTCCACGTATCGGTCTCGACTTCCTGCCGCAAACCGCGCTCAAGACGGGTCGTCGCGGTCAGCTCAATTCCGTATTCCTCAGCAACCTCAACCTGGATGGCACGCTGAACGTCGATGTTCATTTCGCTGCTCATACCCATAGCGAGCCACTGCCTATGTTCGACGCCTCGGTTGTTCACAACGATGTGGACATGGGGGTTGTCAGTGTCGTTGTGAAACACTGTCAGGTAGTCCCAGGTATCGCCAAAATCACCGCTGCCAAATAGGCGATCTGCGAACTCCAAACCGGCCTCATGAGCTGCGTCCGGATAGGTGCCTTCGGGGAAAGAAACGATCATGTGGCGGGTGTAACCGTAGTTGGTTTTCCCGTTGAAATCCTCGGCCCAGGTCTCGATCAAATCACTGACCTGATCCGCATCGAGCGGGGTCACGCCATTGTCTCGGATGTCCAACACGCCCCCTGCCCTGACGGTCAGATAGTTGATCTGTCGGCGTAGCTCATGCGCGTTTTTCACCCCACCTTTGCGGACGTGTTTCACAACCGCCTCGGGCTTTCCAACCACGGCACCCAGCCGCGCCTTGATGGACGACGCCCGCGAAACCATGAACTTCATGCGCTTGGCGGTCTGCAACAGCTGATTGATCTGTTTGGAACGATCGACACCCTTCTGAGCCTCACGGAACGCAAGCTCTAAGAAGTCACCTGCTGTCAGATCGTGGGTTGCAGCGTTCATGCGGCGGCATCCCAATCGTCATCACGCAAGATCCGGCGAATAGCGGATTCTGGCTCTCGGTTCCGGCGCGCTGCTGTGATCATCGCCTTCAAGTCTTGCCGGTGCTGGATGATCGCACGATGAAGATTTTCGACGTCGCGGCGGTCGTCATCCGTCCAGATCACCGTGCCGCGCTTGGCCGATTTCGCAAGCTGGTTGAGGTTGGTGTACCCACCCTGAACCTGCCGCAAGTGCTTCTGCCAGAGATCTACAACAGCGGGATCAGGATCGAGATATCCGATCAGCCGATAGATCAGTCGTTGGATGATCTGATTGCGGCTCTTGGCCCCCAGCACGGTCACAGCCGCTTCCAAACGCTCCAGTGCATCCAAAGGCAAACGTACAGAAAAGACAGTGGTATCGGCGGGCTTACGCAATGCATACCTTTGGTTGTATTTTGAGTTTGTAACACAACTACCTTATCCTGTCATACTCTCCAAGAGGAAACCGGGGGTGATTTTAGAAATCCGCATTTTCTCAAATTGCCCCCGGAACAGTTTTGCTCTTGGAGGCAATCTCCACGCCGGGAAAAGGGTTCCGCCCCTTTTCCAGCCAACAGGCGTGGGTGCCGGTGGACCGGCGCAGGGCAATCACGCGAAGCGTGAGCTGTCCGAACAGCGCCCGTCACATACCGGCACGTTCAAGTTCAGTATGGCATTTTCCGCGCGCCTCAGCGCGCTCAGTTTCCCGCCGCATGCGCGGCGGGTGTGGCAGGGTTGAGAGCTGCCGCATCGCGGAAGGTCACCGCCCCTGCCCGGCCGTTAGGCCTCGCGCCACGTGTGGCGCATAAGTGGTCCGGCTCTTTGGCCGGAGCAGAGGAAAAGGTGGCTAGCGCCGCCCTGCCCTTTCGTCATTCGGTGACGGGCTCGTCATCGACCCGCTTCGGGAAGGCCACCATCTCAACGCCGGGGAACATGCTGTGCTTGACCTGGATCGAGGTGATGTTGCCGGCCTCATCGGCGTTGACGAAGAGGACCCCGCACCGATCCCAGAAATTTTTGCCTTCTTTTTCGCCGGTCTTGACGTTCAGTTTTAGAGATTGAGTTGCCATTGTTTGTTCCTCGCTTTGGCGTGTTTCGATGAACATGGAAAAGCGGGCATCAAGGTGATGTCAGCAGGGAATTTGGTCCGCGCGGAATGCGCCACAGGCGCAGGGGACATTCCCTGTTGAAGCGGGGCGCCCGGTCCGGGCGCCGCGCGTCTTCCCCGACTGACCGCTTATGTTCATCACTTCAGAAACACCGCAGCCGGGGATCATCTCCGGCAACGGGTTTGAAACTGTCAGGCCAAGTGAAAAGGCAAGACTTTCTGGGACCGTTGCGCGCGGACCATCTGAACAATGCGATGTGGTTTATGGCGGCAACATCACCTCGGTCCATCACAGGCGCAGTGCTCAATTCGGAGTGCGGGTGGCCTTTCTGGGTCGGAATGACCCTCGCGGCAAAGAACGGAGGATCACCGGCGGTGCAAGTCGCGCGTTCCAATTGGCGGAAGCCAAAACCCGGACGGTCCGGTCCTGATCCGCGCTTGCGCGGATCAGGTAATCAGCCGGACTCAATTTGAAGTGGCGATATCAGACCAAATAACTTCCGCCACCACTCAGACATGAGCTTCGCTGCCAGAAGCGGGATTGCCCGATCCAGGCTCATCGGGCGAACTGGAGCATGGAGCTTTCAAGGAAAGAGTACCTGTTCATCCGAAAGTCTTGAACGCACTTGAGCGATACCAATGGTCGGTTAAGCGGACACACGGGTTATTCGCGCATCCACACTCAAAATCATTCCGGATTGCGAACGCCCGCACCAATCAGAACAGGCATTTTCCGCGCATCAGAATTGATTTCGAATACCTGTTCGACCCGAATTGAGCCAAGCCGTGCCGCATCAAGCGCAGTCTTCATTTGATGCAGCGTCAATCCAAAGCCGTCATCATCTGACGCCTGCCAATCCCACTGCACGAACTGTCCACCCTTGTTGAGCAAACCCGCCAGCACTGCCACGGCGCCACTGTAGTCTGGAAGAAAGGCACAAACGGAAGAGGCGCAGATCAAATCGAAACCTGAGAACCCGGTCTCCAAGTCCTGAACATTTCCCGCCAGCATATCTCCGTGAACGGCCCTGACATTGGGCAGGTTCTTTGCCTGCAGGACTGCAATCATATTCTCCGAAGTATCAACCGCGACAACTTCCGCCACATGCGGTGCGATTTTCTCCGCCAGCAATCCGGTGCCACATCCAAAGTCGAGCACACGCTTTGATCGCCAATTCTTCCCACAAATGTCCAGGTGCTCGTCGAGCGAGGCAAAAGCGCAACTGGCGTAATATCTGACGTCGCTATTGTCGTCCCAACCATCGGCATAGTCGTTCCAGTCATCAGTCATGTTGCTTGCGTTTCCTTGTGGGTTTGCGTCGGCCCCAACACATCTACGCTGAGGCAGACGCATCGATACGAACGCGCGACATTGGCTAGGTTGGCGACAACAGTCAACATGGGTTTGGAACGGCATATGGAGGGAATAGGGGCGACCTCGGCAAGCCTCTGCCGACAGTCTCGCACATAAGAAAGAGGCCCACCGAAGCGGGCCACAATTTTAACCAAAGGAAAGTCTCGAGGTATTGAAACCAGGCTAACGCTTGCGCGCGCGATCGACAACTCCGTCGGCTGTGATCGTGGCAATGCGATCCTCGGTGCGACGGGTCATTTCCACCCCGTCTCCCGTCATATGCGCCTCGGCAAACTCGGTGAACTTGAAGATGCTGCCATCGGCTTCAACATGGGTTTCATCTTCCGCCGAGCGGCGTTTCACCGACCCGTCATGGCGGATTTCGATGATCGTGTTGTCGGCCATTCGAACCGTCACGGAATGCGCGTCCACGGCCACGCCCTGCCACCACATATCTGCATCGCGGCGCACAACAATGCGGTTTGGGTGCAGCTTGATCTGCACATCTTGTGCAGACTCCGGATCAGCGGCTTTGACAACAACAATCGCTTCCTGCGCGCTGGGGTCGCTATGGATCGACGCGCTCCCGTTCTTTGGCGGCCAGAGCCTTGGCTGCGTGCGCGGCTTGCCCTTCTGATCCGTATGGAACCCGACAAACATCTGCGCGGATTTCCAGACGCGGCGAATGGTCTTTTCGGCTGTCGAAGGAGCTGCATCGGTAGACATGGCGGGTTGCCTTCTAAAACATTTAACTCACGTGCATTTTCGGGGTGAGCGTAACACCCACCGCACTCAGCACTTTGAGGATGGTGCCAAATTCGGGATTGCCGTTTTCGCTAAGCGCACGATAGAGGCTTTCCCGAGACAGGCCGGATTTGTCGGCTACGCTCGACATACCTTTAGCCTTGGCAACATCGCCAAGAGCTGATGCGATCAGGGCGGTGTCACTGGTTTCAAAAGCCGCTTCAAGATAGGCTTGAATGGCTTCGGGGCTGTCCAGATAGTCAGCCGCTTCAAACTTCGTTGTTTTAACACCCATGTTTTTACTCCAACTCTTTTGCCATCGCTTTGGCGGTTTTGATGTCCGCTTGCTGGGATGGCTTGTCTCCCCCGCAAAGCAAAATGATCAAAACGTCACCGCGCGACACGTAGTAAACGCGATACCCCTTACCCTCAGAAATACGCAGTTCACTCACACCTTCACCAACCGGCTTCACGTCACCGGGATTGCCCAGGCTCAACCGCGTGATGCGAACCAAAATCCTGGCTCTCGCCCTTTGGTCCTTCAAGCCCTTGAGCCATTTATCGAACAGGGCAGTCTTACGAATTTCTATCATACCTAAATGTAGCCTACAAGCTACATCCCTTCAAGTGAAAGAAACGTAAAGCATTGAATTAAAATAAAACAATACCGCTGGAAGGTAGGGCGCCAAGCGCCCTGCCCCGTTAGGTTCAAAAGCAATCAGGCACCCAAGCATCGATCTTCGCTTTCTGAGCCTCGGTCACACCAAGTGCCGCCTGATGCTCTGGATCGTTGAACAACTTGTGCATCGCTTCGTTCTTCGCGCCTTTTTTGGATTTTGCGAAGGTTTTGAACATGTCGTTGTCCAAATGCAGCTCCAGCAGGTCTTTGTAGAGATCATCCAGCTGCCAGCCTTTCAAGCGTTTGAAGCAGTTCTCAGCAGAGGGGGTCCAGATCGTGCGCATATCGGCACCAATCTCAGCCTCAATCTGCGCCATGAACTCCGGGCTTTGGGTCAGGAACCGACGGGCCAGAAAAGCCGTGATCTCACCGTTGCGGGTTTTCTTGCCCAGATCGCGAAACGCTTTGAACGCCTCCACGCAGCCTTGTGCGGCCATCTCGTGGAATTGGTCATAGGCGGCCTCTGCGGCCTCATCCCGCTCCCCGCCAAGGCGCGGGTCGAGGATGAACTGGTCGTCGATTTCCGGCGTGTTCCGCTCAGCGCCACCATAACCAAACCCAAACAGGTTGCTGGTCAGACCGGAGGCCGGGGTGGTGGAGAAGGCAAACAGGCTCAACACATAATCCGGCTTGTCCAGCAAAGCCGTTTGAATTGCCGCCAGACGGATGGCCACCATGTCATCAATGAACTTCTGCGAATAGGCCGGTTTTGGTGCCTCCTTGGTCTTTGTCTCTTTGACCGGGGCCAGAACGCCGACCTCAATGGCGGCCTGCACATGTTCATCCGCGACATAGGCCGATGATGATTTGATGTCGCCGTTGTTGCCGACATAGACAAACACACCGGACAGCTTGCGCTGATCGTCGGAATAGAAGGGTGCTGCATAGTCCTCGAGCGCGGCCAGCTCCTTTTCACCATCCGCGTCCAGAGCCTCTGCCTCATAGAGTTCGACAAGTTCGTCATACCGCTCGGCCTGTTCTTTGGTGAACTCCCGGCTCACCATCTCCAGACGGTGCATGCCTTCGATGCCCGAAAACCCATACGGAATGTAGCTGTCTTCATGGGTGTCCACCCAGTCCCAGCCTTCTGCTTCGCGTAGCTTTGCTGCTTCTGCCGCCAGTTTCTCAGCAAACAGATGATCCAGTAGCGCGCCCTCATTGAACAGGGTCTCATCAGCAAAGAGATCAGCGGTGACCGTGCCGCCTGCTTCAACATAAGCCTCCTGCCCCACAAACACGGCCTTGCGGTTGGTGCTGCTGACAGCCTCAGATGTCAGGGCCTGTTTGACATCATGTTCGCTAAACCACCGACACTCTTTAGCCTGTTCCAGAACCTCCAGAATTTTCTCTTCTTCGGTGCTGACGGTCATGGCTTTCGCCAGACCCATGCTGATTTCACCCGCTTTGAGCGCGTCCAATACGGCGGTGGGTAGACCCGCCAGTGCGAGGCGACGGCGCACATGCGCCTCGGTCACGCCAAACGCGTTGCTAATCTTGGCAACAGACAGGGATTTCGCGGCCATCTTGCCATAGGCGCGGACCTCGTCCACCGGGTCCAGTTCTTCGCGGGCGGTATTCTCTGCATTGGCCCATTGCTCGGCCACAAAGGGATTGTCGGTGACCTTCACGGGAACCTGTGCCAGATCGGCGCGCTCGATCACGGCGATGTTCAGTGCCCGCAGGCGGCGACCACCTGCGACGATGCCGACTTTGCCGTCCTTGTCACGCAGACCGCTCAAGTTCTGGATCAGGCCGCACATGACCAGACTGTCAGCCAACAGGGCAATGCCTTCCTCGGCAACCTCCTGTCGTGGGTTCAGATCAGACAGGTAGAGATCGGACAGAGCGATAGTTTCAATGGTTTCCGGTGCGGTGAATGTTTCGATTTTGCTCATGGGGCAAATCCTTGTTTGAGTGTTTCGCTTCGTGTTAAAGGTGCCCTACCCCTTCCGGGGTAGAGCGGGGCCGCTTAGGCGGCTGCGTGTTGTTTCAAGAAGGCGAGGCCGATCTTGGCGGAGAGACCTCCCTTCTTGACCAGCTCAACGGCTTCGCGCCGTCGTTGCTGCAAGGTTTCCTGACTTATTTTCACCACCCCCTTTCCGGTGTTTGCTGGCATGAACTCACCCACTGCCCGGCAGGGCATGCTTGCATGTCCCGAGAGGGGCCTTTCCTGCGCGGGTTGCGCATGCTGTCCCTGCCCGGTTGGGACAGGGCTGGTCTCAGTATTCGCTGGGGCACATGATGGTCAGGACGCGACGCGTCACTGCGGGATCAAACGGATGGTCGGAGCCGTATGTGTAGTCCGTGTCGTAGAGATCGATCTTCCAGAACAGCTTCTGACCGCTGACCGTCACCGTTCCGAACGTGTGATCGCCATAAGGGTCATTGCCTTCGTCAAACTGATCATCCGACGCCACTGCAGCCAAAGCCGCAATCTGAAATTCCATCCCTTCGCCGGACACGCCGGGCGTGACAAACACCTGTCCCTGAATGCCTTTGGAGTGCATCTCAATCGCCGCAGTCGGATCAATCAGGGCTTTCCGAAACAGGTCATTCTGAGTTGCGATTTCAGCCGCCTGAAGGCTTGTGTCTTTCTCGATGTCATTAGTTGCTTCACTGTTCAAAACCGTCTCTCCTTTTGTGGTGCGACATTCGGGGTTGATCCCCTTTTGGTGCTGGATTTGAGCCGAGCCCTGAAAGGGCGTCGTCTCTAAAACCTGCCCCGTGGCGAACGCGGAGAGGGGCGAGACAGGACAAATCGAAAAGAGTGGTGCGGCCCGCAGCGCAACGCGCGAGGACACGGTCTTGTCTATTTGTCTTGTCCGAGGGGGGAGGCCGCGCCTTCCCCCTGACGTCGGG
>NZ_WPZL01000064.1 GCF_013031245.1 Ruegeria lacuscaerulensis | reverse complement strand
CAAAGGCCAATCATGCACTAACAATCAAATTGGACCACACAAGTGGGGCTGATCAAGCCGTTTCACGGGCTTATCAAAGATCCGACTACTTCGATGAACGTTTGTTGCTGGCCGAACGCTGGGCGGCACATGTAACCGGGGTTGAGGCTGATATCATCCCGATTCGGGGTGCAAAAAATGCGTGAACTTTGCAAGGTTACGCACAGCTTTCCCACAGAGTCGTCCCGAGGTTCATCTTTATATTGTAGCTCACCAAGCGCTTTCATCAAGGTATTGCGGTGCATGGGGTGCACAGTTTATGGTGAGTACACCTTTCAGGACACCCCATGAATGTTCTTGAGGTATCACCGCAGAGGGTCGCCTTCGCCTACCAAAGTTCGGGCGACCCATCTGCTTAACCCCAAAGCAGGAGCTTCGGAATAGAATGCACACGGAGAGAGACAAGGCACACGCCCAGCATCAAAAAGGGTTCGCTCTGTTCTTCTCCCGTCGGGATGCAACGAATGTCATTCGTCACATACCCACGATTAATATGTACGCACCTGCGTATAGGAACGCAAATAGTTTTTCGCATTCTGCGAACGCGCTGAGTGTTCTACGTATACAGGTTGTCCGTCAATTTAGCGAAAAATTCTATCCGAACCTTCTGCCAAAATTGGAGCAATTCAAATGGCAGAATCGAGCGCCAAGCCCAAAAACCTGATCCGTCTTAAAGATGCAATTCAGCGGTATTCGCTGAGCCGGTCCACCTTCGACCGCGCCGCCAATGCGGGTGTGATTACCAAGCACACCGTAGGTCGCGCCGCGTTCGTGGATACGCATCAGATTGATGCCTGGATCATGGGCGAAAGCCAGGGCGTTTAAGCGAAACCCGCGCCAATGGGGACGACATTGACACGGGTGATTTCGTTTAGGCCGTGTAGGAAATCTACACTTGGAATCTATCGTGTTCCGTCCCTTCGCGCAAGCGAGGATAGAACTAATGACTGCATTTACAGGCAGCGAATTGAAGTTAGACCGCCCTGAAGCGGGCACACTCTGGGTGACAGGCTGGCATTGCCTGAAATCCGAAACCGGGATGGGTGAATACCTTGTTGAGAGTGAAGGCGCTGATCCGCGCACCCTTCATGTAAGCAAGAACAAGCGCCGTGTTCTGGAAGCCCTGATTAAAGGGCCGATGTACTGCGCCAGCCCCTGCCGGTTGTCGCACTACGTGCAAATGCTGCGCGATGAACAGGGCCTTAATATCGAAACAGAGTGGTACAGCAACGACGCGCGCACCGGGCGTGAACGGTTCGGTGTGTATGTACTCAAGGACAAGGTGACCCTGATCGACAGTCAGGGGGTGCGTTCATGAGCGCCTACAGCCTTCAATCCCGCGCCATTCGTTACGAACCCCGTCAGATCCAGTCTGACAATCAGAACACGCCGCCGCGCAGGGCGCTGCGCGACTGTCCGATAGTGGCACTGCACTGGTTCGGGGTGGACCTGAATGGGGGCGCGTCATGAACGCGGAATCCCTGACATTCAATCTCGGTGGCGTCTGGCGCAATGGGCAGGGTTCTGCACCCTGTCCCGTCTGTCAGCCGGAACGTCGTAAAGACCAACAGGCCCTTTCCATATCTGAATCAGGCGGCAAACTCTTGTTGTACTGCTTCAAGGGCGGCTGCAGTTTCAAGGATATTGCCGATGCGGCCAACGTCCCGGCCAGTTCCGCACGGATTGATCCGGCGGCACGGCGCGAAGCGGATCAGAGGCGTAAGGAATACGAGGAAAACAAGCTGCGGCAGGCGCGCGGGATCTGGGAAGCATCCCGGTCCATCGAGCGCACCAAGGCCGAGGCTCATCTACGTGGGCGGGGTATCACCTGCCCCCTGCCGCCGTCCCTGCGGTTTGTCCCTGATATCTTCCACAGCCCGACAACGTCGTGGTGCATGGCAATGGTGGCGCAGGTCACAACTGGCGGCATTCACCGGACGTTCTTCGATAAACGGGGCAACCGGCTGGCCAAGTCTGCCAAGCTGATGTTGGGGCCGTGCAGCGGTGGCGCTGTGGTTCTGTCAGAGGCCGAGGGACCGCTTGTGGTGTGCGAAGGCATAGAGACCGGCCTGTCCCTGCTGTCGGGACTGCTGGAAGACTCTGTGACTGTCTGGGCCACGCTCAGCACCTCGGGAATGAAAGCCCTGCGCCTGCCGGATGAACCGGGGGCGCTGATTATCGCAACAGACGGAGACCCAGCCGGACGGGAAGCCGGGGACGCGCTTGCGTCTCGGGCATATGCCCTTGGCTGGAATGTATCATTGATGCCCGCGCCGGACGGGCAGGATTGGAATGACGTCCTGAAAGATGGAGCAGTGAAATGAACGCAGTACCGCAACCAGTACCATTTGAACCCGCAACGCAATGGCCTGACCCGGATATGAATATTGGCCAGCCCAGCCGACCTGCGCCCCCCGTGATGAGTGACGAGGATTTTGAACATGTGTTCGGGCCGTGGGCGAACTGGATCAAGGATGCAGCCGAAGTAAAGAACGCCCCGGTTGACTATGTGATGCTGACCCTGTTGAGCGTCGCCAGTGCCGCAATCGGTAATTCACGTTGGGCGGTCCCATGGGACGGCTGGAAAGAACCGCCGATACTCTGGACGCTCCTGGTTGGTGATCCATCAGCAGGCAAAAGTCCGGCTCTGGATAGTGTTCTTGATCCCGTCAAAGAGATTGAACGTGGCTTGGCCGAGGAATACCGCCATGCCCGTGATGAATGGGAGTCCGAAAACGAAATGGCTTCTTTTTCACTGGCGCAGTGGAAACAGGATGTCAGAGACGCGCTTAAAGAAAGTGCTGATGCACCTGCTAAACCAACTGAGGCTGATGCGGGGCCATCGCCGGTTCGTGAGCGGATCAACATCACCGACATTACCACCGAAGAAGTTGCGCACCTTCTCTCTGCCACATGGCGGGGCCTGCTACTGTCTCGCGATGAGTTGTCCGGCTGGCTGTCCTCAATGGATCGGTATAACGGCGGCGGTGACCGTCCATTCTGGTTAGAGACGTTCGGCGGGCGCAGCTACACCATTGACCGGAGAAACCATCCAGAGCCTATAGTTGTGGATCATCTGAGCGTGGCCATTACTGGCGGTACGCAGCCCGACAAACTGTCTGAACTGCTGGTCAAGTCCAGCGACGACGGGCTGTTGGCGCGGTTCATGGTGGTGTTTCCTGATCCTGTACCGATTGAGCGACCAGCGTCCATTTTGGATGAGGCCCGGATGGTCAACGCGATATCACGCCTGCGGTCCTTGCAACCTGCATTGGACGAAGAAGGCAGCAAACGCCCGTACTTTGTTCATCTCAGCGAGCCAGCGGCCAATGTGTTGCAAGACTTCCGAAAGCAGGTCAGGGAGTGGGAGGCGGACGCCACAGAGCTGTTCAAGAGCCACATCGGCAAGATGCCGGGTCTGGTGGTTAGGGTGGCGTGTGTTTTGGCCCATCTAGATTGGGCGGCAAGCACAACTGATGCGCCGCCGTCTGCTATCGAGAACCATCACATGGGCCGTGCCTGCGACCTTGTAGGGGATTACCTAAGGCAACACGCCTATCGTGCTTACGGTACTGCACGGGCAGCTCCGGAGGTCGAGGGAGCAAAGGCAATTGCTCGTATCATTCTGGAAGAACAGCCGAGCGGGCTAAAGGTCCGGGATATTCAGCACCGCAATCGAACCGGCCTCGGGACAGCTAAGCAGGTAATGGCGGCTTTCTCGGTGCTGATGGATGCGGACTGGTTGCGGGAAATCAGAACCGAAACCGGGGGCCGTCCGTCGGTGGTCTTTGCGGTTAATCCAAAGCTGGGAGGTTGAGCCATGGGACGTTGGTCTGAATTGGCGCGGAGGTACGACGCTGACCTTATTACCCCCGCCGACAACCGGCAAAAACCGGCAAAAAGGGTCCAGAGCGTTGAAAACAAGGGCGATGGCGAAACGCCCCTAAGTGGCAAAAACCGGCAATAAGCCCGGAACAAAACAAGGTGGCGGACTTTCTGCCACTTTCTGCCGGTAAGGTCGGTCCTAACGAAAGCTCTGCAAATAAAGGGTTTGATGACTTTCTGCCGGCTTCTGCCACGTGTCGGGGAGAGAAAACCGGAATGGTCCAGGATGCGCCTCAGCAACTACCCCAAAGCCAGGGGCCTGTACCGGATCGTGTTGGCGTAGGCGGCAGGCCCGTCACATGGACCGGCAAGGTGGTCAGCCTAGAAGAATGGCGGCGTCTTTCAGAATGGGAACGCCACGGCTCCAACGACAGGGTGTGGAACGGTCTAACACAGCAATGGGAAGCAGCGACATGAGGACGAGCGACAACCAAGGGTCGGGAAAAGAAATGGAACCCGAATACACTGAAGAAGTCTTTCTATACCGCGAGACACTAGAGACGCCTGCATGGCGCGCGCTGCCTTCGACTGCGGCCAGCCTATATCCTTGGCTGGTGTTGCAATGGACGGGGCTTAAGGAAAACAACTACGGTCAAATTCGTCTCTCTATTCGGCGGGCTGCTCTTTTCATTGGCAGTGACGTTAAGACCGCTGCCAGGGGGTTCCATCACCTTCAGGCCACAGGATTATTGCACTTACTGAACACGGCGGTTTGGGCAAACGGGGATGCGCTACTTCTCCTGCATACGAGTTGACCGAGTACCCCTTGCAGCACTCCAACCAAGGCCGCAAACTCTACACGCATTGGCGCGAAGGGCATGACTACCCGGTGCATAAAGCACCTGCTCGAAATCCAACCGGCAAAAACGGGCAGTGTTAGGGAGAGACTTCCAATCGGTTATTTGGCATACCTTCTGCACAAACCTTGACGACCACTATGCGGACAAAGTGTGAATTCGCCGCAGTTGCGCTAAAATCCGCTCTCCCAAATTAAGTTGGCCAAAGACACCGATTTTGGAGAAAAAACTGACGGGATCATGCGAAACCTCCCGGCTAGATTGCCAAAGCAGGCAGAGACATCTATGCATTGTCCGACAGGAGACCCGACATGATTTTCAGAACCTATTATTTTGCAAACGCGAGGTGCATGTTCCGATAACGGTTTCCAAATCCGTTGCCATGCGCCCCCGCGACCCCCGGGGGCTTTTTTGTTTTTTGGGCATGTAATCTCAGACTGCGCATTCCGACTCCACCACCAATCGAACCGAAGACTCGCCGATAGATAAAGTGATAGCCATGCATTTGTCCCATCCCCGCACAGCACCGGCACTGATGGCACTGGGCGCGTTCTTCCTGGTTGCCAATGATACCTTCGTAAAGCTCTACGCCAGCCACTTGCCTACCAACCAGATCATCGCTGTCCGTTCCTTGGCAACAGTGGCTTGCTGCATTGTGATCCTGTGGTATCGGAGAACCCCTCTACCCAGCCTGCGCAATCGCGATCTCTTTATCCGGACCGGGTTCACGATCGCCAATGTCTATGCATTCGTGATTGCGCTGGTTTCCCTGCCGTTTTCGCTGGCGGTCTTCATCGACCTGACAAACATCCTGTTTGTCGCGCTTCTGGCACCGATGGTTTTGACAGAGCGGCTGACGCTCGGAAAACTGGGTGCTGTGACCATCGGTATGCTCGGGGCAGGCATCATGCTGTCACTTGAGGCCGTTGCCTCGGGATGGCTCATTCTATTCCCACTGCTCAGCGCGTTGATGGGGGCCGGTCGCGAACTTTGGACAAGAAGGCTTGGGCCTGAATACAGCGCCGTTGCACTGACACTCTATGCATCTATCGGGATGGTGATTGTGGGTGTGTTTCTGGGCGTGGGCGATTGGGCACTTAATGATTCACTGGCGCTCGCAGCTGTCCTCGCTGCTGGTTTGTGCCACGGCGTGGCCATGCTGTTGATCACGACAGCGCTCCAATGGGGCGAGGCTTCATTTGTGGCACCCTTTCGGCTGACATCTCTGCTCTGGGCGGTAATTGTTGCCTGGGCGGTCTTTGGAGAGTCTTTCACGGCCTCACAAATGCTTGGCGGTGGTCTCATCATCTGCGCCCTGCTCGTACTCACACTCTTGCCGAAGGACAACCGGCGTTAACTTCAGCGCGTTTTTCGCCGAAATTTGAGAACCGGACATTTGTTTGTGCCGCAGCATTTGGAAATTTGGGCTCGAAGCGGACTTTCGACCTGACAAAGAAACCGCCCGGTTCAAGGGGCGGTCCTTGGGGCCGAGCAACTCGGGAACGCGGCTCAGACGTTCACCGCGCCCAGTAATCTCGTCGCATCGTCACGAATGAGCGCGTTGAACGCGTCGTCAATGACGCCATCCTGACGGGCTGATATGCGGCACGTTGAAGCCGTTGTGGAATGGGCGCGCGAACGGAACATGAGAAAGAGGGGGCATCCGGAGCGATTGCCGGTAGCCAACCGGGAGAACAGAGACGCGTTTTAGGCGTCTCTTGATTCCTGGGTTACGCCCTCATAAATCCAGATTCTTCTTAAGGAAACCGAGAACGTCCCGTTGTGCGGTTTCAAATTCGAGCAATCCGTGCTCAGCGGCCAATGCTCCATTCTTATAGACGACGGATTTGCTACCATTCGACTTATCCAGGAATTGAGCGCAGTCTCCCTTGGTCCATTGATTTTGATGCCACGGGTCTCGTTCTCCCAAAAGGGTCAGAACAGGCTCGCTTTCGGGTGCATTCACCCCTCGGTATTCCGGCCACGGCGCGTGGCATGTCCAGCCTTCGGAAACCCTCGCCCTGACTTGCTGCTGTTCATTTTGGGCCTCAAAGGTAACGGTTACTACGCCTCCTTCACTGAACCCCATCAAGACAATGTTCCTGTCATCCACTGTGGGAAGTTGCCGCGCCCTCTCTATTGCAAAACCGGCATCGTTGCGTCTGAGCACCACTGTTCCACGGAACAGACCTCCTTCGCGCGTCTCCACATTGCATGACCGAGGATATGTTTCGCGCGCCAGACTGGCAGGCGCTATCACTATAAATCCGTTGTCTGCGAGAAACTTCATTCGCCTGTGAGTGCCCGGCCAAATCCCACTGCAACCGTGCATGTAAATGACGGTCGGCACTTTCCGTTCAATACCCGTTGTTGCCTGTTGCAAGTCGTCCGTTGTGACCAGCTTGGACGTTCCTTTGCCGGTTGGAACTCGAACAATGGCCGCTTGCCATGTTCGTTCCAGTTCAAGTGGATCATCCCAATGCTTCCAAGAAAGATCCGCTGGGGCAGAAAACACCTTTGAACTGTTGTGTAAGCCGTGGTCCTGTGAATATGCGGGAACGGACAGCATCATTGCGCCAACGAACGCCACAAGCGCCATTGTGGTTCCAATGTTCTCTGTTCTTCTAAGGTGGGTTGAAGGCAAGCTCTCAACCTCTCTGGTGAGACAGCGGTATTAGGTACCACCAATGAAGGGCAATTGTACCGGGACACCAAAACGGCGGAAAGCCCGCATTTTGGGCGTATGCCGGATTATCGGAAAGAGCTATGTGACCCACGTCACTGACTGCAATGCCAGCCTATGCAATACTGAGGACATAGATGAGTTAGCGTTCATGTTGAGTTTAGAGCGCATATTTTTCATTACCCTCCCTGGGACTGGGGCGTGCTTGTGATAGGCGCGCCCAATTTTCATTTGGTGATAACTCGCACTACTCCAGAACGGAGAGAGGCAGCAAACTAGGACGCATAGATTGTTGCCGGGCCGCCCACAAAGAAAGCCGCTTTTTTGAAAGTGTTGTTCGGCGCGATGATTGGCACTGGCGGGTGCCGTTGTCACGTAGTTGGATAAAGTTAGGATACCAAAACTAAGAAGTCTTAAGAATTGCCGTCGACTGACGTTTCAGTAGTCTCGAGATTCAATATGCATCACCTCGCAGAACATTTCGCAAATCTTGTTGAGGGCTACGGGCTCGTCGTACTGTTTCCCACGATATTCTTTGAAACGTTTGGGTTACCTCTCCCTGGAGAAAGCGCCTTGATCGCGACATCGGCGCTTGCAGCAAAAGGATCTCTCAACATTGTCGCAGTTGCAGCGGTCGCCAGTCTTGCGGCGATTGCTGGCGACAACATTGCCTATATGATTGGACGAAGGTATGGCCGCGAAATCATCCTTGCGTATGGGGCGCGTTTTGGCATTACCGAGGCGAAGTATGAGGCTGCAGAACGGGCAACGGACAAATACGGCTCCTATGTAGTCGTATGCGCGCGATTCTTCGTATTACTTAGACAACTCAATGGCTTGGTTGCAGGATCAGCAAACATGCCATGGGTGAAGTTTTTCGTTGCAAACGTTACGGGCTCTGTGCTTTGGGTTTTGTTCTGGACAACACTTGCATATCAGTTTGGGCTGCACGTTTCCCTCTTGACGAAGGCCCTGCACCATTTTTCGCTAATAGGAGCCGTGTTGATTCCTATAGCCTTAGTGTTGGTGTTCGTATTTGGTCGCAGCGCTCTGAAGAGACGCAACACGGTAGCCAAGAAACGACGCAAGGCAGGTTGAATCCAACTGGGTCTTGGCTTTTCGATATCGGTTTCGGGTGCGCGTGCTCGGTGTTGCCCTGTTATCGCCTGTACTATCAGGGTCGTTATTTCCCGTTAGAAAACGGTAGTCCGGTTTGTCGGAAAGAGGCTTGCTCGATAGCTCAAACCAACCGCATGACCAACTCGACCTCTCCATCAACTATTCTTCCCGTCCGGTGGAAACCAAACTTCTCATAGAGCGGCATAGCGCCACCCGGCTCATCAACAACGCTAACTACCAGATTTGAGCGCCCTCTTTCGCACGCCAATGATTTTGCAAACTCCAACGCGGCTGTACCATAACCGCGACCCTGATGGGTTGTATCGACCATCAGCCGCCAAACATAGATCCCGTCCGGGTTGTCACCTTCGTCAAGATCCGCTTCCGGGTGGGACATATCGACCACCGCCAGCAGCCCGACCGGGGTGGCTTTCTCCCAAATACCGTAGATTTCCGACCCTGGCTCAAAAATAGACTGGGCCATAGTCATTAGGTTTGATGCAACGAACGAAGTCTGCTCGTCGTGCACGTTCAGTGCCGCCAGAGGTCGGAGCGTATCTCGTGAGAAAGGGCGAAATTCAGGCATTGGCAATCTCTAACAGAGTATCACAGGACCGAGAAGTCTAAGCCATTTTGGACTGCAATCTACCTACCAGAATCGCGAAATCTCAGGTATGAGTCCCGGCATTGATTTCTTTCTTGAGGTATTGCCATGACATTTGTCCGCACCCAGGCTGAGTACCATGCCGCACTCCGGGAGATTGAGTATCTGTGGGGGTCTGAGTCGGATACCGAGGAAGGTCGGAAGCTGGACGAGTATTTGGCGGCTGTGGAGCAATACGAACAGTTATTCGACATAGCGCCTGACATGCAGGCCACTGCCTAGACACTTGGTGACTAATTGTCGTGGGCGCTGCTAACCGTATCGGGAGAGTGGATATGAACAGGAACTATATCATTACCGCTACAGTGATTGTTGCTGTCCTGGCTATCTTCATGATGAGGTCAGGTGGCGAGGACGCGGGCGGTGAGGAAACCGCACCAGCCACAGCGACGGAATAAGCGCGATATGCGCGCCACACGCCGTAGACGGATTGCAAATCCGTTGACAGAGTTATTCCTCCCCCGCCTGGAAACGCCCTGTAAACGCCTGTATAAACAGGGACCGGTATTCCCCGTTAGAAACCTGCGATAGCCGCCGCGATGTCAACATTTGTTAACATGCCCGCTGTATTTCCGCTGTTTGAACAGCGAGCGTGACAGCTTCCACCATTGGGAGATGTTTGTTCCCTTTTTGGGGGTGGGAGTTGGGAAACGCCCCTCTCAATCAAGTGGCCATCCACCAGTTTCACGAAAGGTATATCCACGAAACGATATCTCAGTTTTGCCTGCTCACGATTTTGTGATAACAGTTCTCACACCATCACTCACGGGACCCCGTTTTATGGGAGAGGGACTACCACCTCTCTCCCATGATTAGTCGCAGCTTCGCACAGGGATTGAAGTTTCTGGCGATGATCAGCCCCACTTGTGTGGTCCAATTTGATTGTTAGTGCATGATTGGCCTTTG
>NZ_WPZL01000063.1 GCF_013031245.1 Ruegeria lacuscaerulensis | reverse complement strand
CGGGTCCAGCCAGTCTGCGGACCAGGATCTGAAGGTGTCACCAAAAGGAGATCCGGCGCATTTTTCTGCGTCCGGGCATTCCGATGCCCGATACAAGTAGTCGCCAACATGGATAACCAGATCCGGCGATCTGGATGCGATTTCCTCCAGGATAGAACTTAAGGGCCAGGCTGTTGGATCATTACAATTCTGTACTCTGCTGCCGCGAATTCGGCACCCGGTATCCCCGATCACGACAATCCGTTGCACGTTTGGATTGAGCGTTGGCAGCGGGTTTCCTTCAAGCATTATCTTCTGAGCCAGTTTTGGCGCGCGGTATTCGCAAACCAGATGAGGAAACTGGTCCTCTGGCATCACTCGCTTTTTCATCGCAACAGCCTGACCATCGATTTGCAACAAAGGGCAGTCAGTTGAGGCAGATATTGCTCTTACAACGATTTGATCATCGGGTCCGAGTTGGACCCAACTATGCAGCACGTCAGCTTTGGAAGACAAAACCGTGAAACACAGCCAAACCCATGCCGCGAAAACGAGTGAAGCGGTTTTGGTCAACATGCCGACCCCTCTTTCGGAAAATGCTACAAGCTTAGGTATGAGGCCCCGTAAGTCCAGTGAATATCAAATCCTGCTGACTCAAGCGGATCAAAGGGAACTCAGTTCAGAACATCCGCCATTTGTCAACATGACCTAGTCAGCCAATTATTCTTTGCTTGATATAGAATTGATGAAAGAATGCACCGACCGAATAGGTTTGCACGGCCCGCAGCAGAACGCGCTTTTGAACATTTGTCGCGATGCGGACTGTACCATTCGACAATCAAAACACGCGAAGGTGCAAGGGGGGATTTTGACTAAGGTTCTGTTGGTAGAAGACAACGAAATGAATCGCGATATGCTTTCGCGCAGATTGGCGCGCAAAGGATTTCATGTCATTACCGCAAAGGACGGTTTGGAGGGCGTTTCCATGGCCGGCAGCGAAAATCCGAACATCATTTTGATGGACATGAGCTTACCGGAAATTGATGGGTGGGAGGCTACACGGCGTATCAAGGGAGCGCCCGAGACAGCGACGATCCCAGTGGTTGCCCTCACCGCGCATGCGATGGCCAGTGATCGGGAGAGAGCACTGGGTGCAGGTTGCGACGACTTCGATACCAAACCTGTTGAGCTTAGCCGTTTGCTGGAAAAAATGGAAAAATTGCTATCTGCGTCGTGACGAAGAACCGCTCAGTCCACAGCAGTTTTGCGTTGGGTGACATAGTAGGTTCTGACCTGACCCTTGCCTTTTATCCTTGTGTCGACGGGTTCAGAGACTTCAAAACGATGCCCGACCTGGCGGGCGGTGGCCTCGGATACCTGTACCCGGCCGGGCGTGCCGGTTGATTCAAGACGGCTGGCAAAATTAACCGTGTCTCCCCAGACATCATAAAGGAATCGGTGCGACCCGATTATCCCAGCAACCACTGGCCCGCTATGCACGCCAATCCTGATGTGCATCGGGTAATCCGTTTCAAGGTTCAGCGCCTCGACCTGATCGAGCATCCTTAGGGCCATTTCGACGATCACTTCGGCATGATCTTCACGACCGTTTGGCACCCCAGCGGCGACCATGTACGCATCGCCAATTGTCTTTATCTTTTCGACGCCAAGTTCCCTCGCTGTCCTGTCAAAATCCGAGAAAATCCGATTTAGATAATACACCACGTGCGCTGGTGGGAGATTGGCCGACATCTCTGTAAATCCAACGATATCGGAGAAGAGGACCGTTACATCGTTGTAGCGATCGGCGATTGTGGTCTCACCGCCATTCAGGCGTGTCACGATCTGTTGTGGCAGAATACTGTGCAGAAGGTCTTTGTACTTTTGTTTCTCCGTTTCCACCTGTTCAAGAAAATGGCGTTCGCGTTCCCGCCAACGTTTTTTCTCCAGCGTCGCGCTGATCCTGGCTTGCAACAGAATGAGGTTGAATGGCTTGGGCAGGTAGTCCTCGGCTCCGGCCTCAATGCACCGCGCGACGCTTTCGATCTCATCCAGAGCTGAGATCATAATGACGGGGATATCACGTAGGGTGTCATCCGCTTTCAATCGGGCCAAAACATCAAAACCATTGATATCCGGCATCATCAGATCAAGCAGAACCAGATCGAACGGATGTTGGGACAACAATTCAACGGCGGAGTAACCTCCGTCGGCGATCGACACCTGATGCCCGTCCCGCTTTAACCGGCGCGCCAACAAATCCCGGTTGGCCTCTACATCATCGACAACAAGGATTTTTCCGGTTGGCGCACCGGTGTCGGTGATTGGGGCGAGAGGTTGCATACTCTGAACCAGACTTGCGAACATCGCTGCGGTATCCAGAGATGTATCAGGGACTTTTGTGTCTTCGTCCGGCGCTTTGTCAGACGGCGCAAGGTTGTCGATATGTTTCAGTAGGGCGTCGGTATGTTCGAGAAGCCCACATAGGTCCGCCTCCAAACCCCCGGCATTCCGGTCATCAATATCCTCCAGCAACATCTCACTGTAGCCTTTGATCGCATTCATCGGGGTGCGCAGATCGTGACGCAGCCGATTTACCCCCTCATTACCACTGATCGTCAACTTCAGGGCCGTGTCGGGATGCAGAAGCTGGTCGACCAACGCCTTTAACTCAGTCGTTGCCTGAGAAATTCTGTCCAGATCAGAGGCAACTTCATCCAGCGTCAGACGCCCGGCTCCGCTTTGAAGCAACTCGTTTATCCCGACGATGGCGCTGACCGGAGAGATCAGGTTTTGGCGCAAATTCGCCAGCCAGACCGCCTGTGCGTGTTGTGCTTCGTTTTCCGGGCGGTCATTCACAGCCTACGTTTCCCTTGTCGGCGCAGGCCGGGACGCAACCAGGATATCGTTCAACTGGTTCAAGATTGTTTCGATTTCATCCCCGTCCTTGCTAATCAGTGTCTCGACCGATCCACTCAGCCGCGCGCGGTCATCGATTGACAGAATTTTCGCGGTGACAACGATGACAGGAATGTCCTTCCAATCCGGGTTCTTCCGCATCCCCGCCAGAAATTCAAAGCCGTCCATCTCGGGCATCATGAGATCCAGCAGGATGACGTCCGGTACGGTTTTGGACAGGTATTGAAGGGCGTCCAGCCCGTTGACTGCCTGTTCAACCTGCCAGCCTTCCTTGCACAGGACGCGGCTGATCATTTCGCGCGTTGCGGCCTCATCCTCTACGATCAGAGCCCGGGGGGTCGGCAGGGCCGGACAATGCTCTTTTAGCGCGTTCAGGAGTTCGACCGTGTCGATCGGTTTGCCCAGGTATTCACTGGCGCCCAGCGACAACCCGCGCGTTCGGTCCTCTGCGAATGTCAGCATGATGACCGGTATGTATGCCAGCTCCGGATCGTCTTTCAGTTTGGACAATACAGCCCAGCCATCAATCTCAGGCATGAACACATCCAACGTGATGGCGTCAGGCTTGGTCTTTCGGGCAAGTTCCAGCGCATCATCGCCCCTTGTCGAGGCAAGAACACGGTATCCCTCTCTGCGCAGCCGCCGCCCCAAAAGGTCATGCACCGTCGGGTCGTCATCCACCAGCAGAACCAGTGGAGCATTTGGGTCGCCGTTTAGATCGTCCTCGGAATACCCCGTGTCCCGTAACAAATCCGTTGATGGGTCGCGGCAGATACGCGGCAGACGAATGGTGAATGTTGAGCCTTCACCGAGAGTGCTGTCGCAGTGAATATCGCCGCCCAACTGCTCACAGAAAACCTTGGTGATCGACAGTCCCAAGCCGGTACCACCATAGTTACGCGTCGTGGACGAATCCGCCTGTGTGAATGCGTCAAAGACTTTGTCGGCTTGTTCAGGCGACATGCCGATGCCCTGATCGATCACCGTAAAATCCAGTTGATCTGGTTCATTCGATCGACGAACCGACAGAGTGATCGTCGCGTTTTCTGTGAACTTGCAAGCATTGGACAGCAGGTTGAGCAGTGCTTGACGCACCTTGGTCAGATCGCAGACCATTTCGCCGATGTCCTCGGAGCACGCTATCTCGAGGATATTGCCGTTCTTCTCGGCCAAGGGTCGCACCGTGGTATTGACGTCTTTGACCATCTGGAAAACGTCGAACGTTTCCAGATTGAACTCCATCTTGCCGGCTTCGATTTTGGACAGGTCCAGAATGTCGTTGATCAGCGCCAGCAGGTGTTTCCCAGCAGATTGAATTTTTCGAAGATCGCTCAGGTTTGCCCCATCATTTTGGTCGATGGCTTCCTCGAGCATCAGCTCGCTATACCCAATAATCGCATTCAGCGGCGTGCGAAGTTCGTGGCTCATGTTGGCGAGGAATGTACTTTTGGTTTTGTTGGCAGTTTCCGCGATATCCTTCGCCACGCGCAGTTCGCTTTCAACTTGCTTCTGGGTGGTAATATCGCGGCCGTAAATATTCGCATACCCCCCTTCCGGAACAGGCCACAACAAGAGGGCAAAGATCAGACCACCAGCCTCATACTCAAAATCTTGCCGTTGATCTTCGAGCAAACCTTTGGCGACACGCTTGCGCCAACCTGTTCCTACACGGTCGCCAACCTTAAGCTGCAGTGCTTTGATCAATGGAGCGCTTGCCTTATTGGCATAAACCAGTTTGCCTTCATCGGTGATGCGCAAGACCGGGTTGGGGTTCTCTTCAGGAATACGCGCCAATTCGCGCATCCGCTTTTCGGCCTGCTTAAGTTGCGTGACGTCCCGCCCGTAGAGGTTGACGTGCTTGGCGTCCGGTACCGGCCAGAGCAGCAATGCGTAGACCATGCCATCGGCGTGACATTCAAAGTCCTGTCGCTTGTCTTCCTGCAGCCCCTTCTTGACGCGGGCTAACCAGTCCTCAGTGACGTCCGCCCCGACTTTTAGACCCAAGGCTTCCAGCATGGGATCGCTGGCCTTGTTCGCAAAGAGCAACTTGCCGTTATTGCTGATACACATCACCGGATTGGGGTTTTCCTCGGGGATATGTGCAAGCTCGGCATTGCGTGCTTCGACCTTCTTCAGTTCGGTGACATCGCTGTAGATCGCGACCGTTCCGTTATCACGGGTCTTGCGCTCGCTGATCTTGATCCAGCCCCCTGATGTCCGGCTTTGCATCTGGGAGCCTTCCGGATTGTCGTGACGTTTCAGCCGTTGCGCCAGCCATTCTTCTTCTCGACCGACCGCGTCCGAGATCACGTTGAGCGAAAGCGCTTTTCGAACAACCTGTTCGAACGTCATCCCCGGTTTGACCAGATCTTCGTGGCCTGGATACAGCATCCTTCGATACGTCTCGTTCGCCAGCACCAAACGATCATCGGAATCGTATAGTGCAAAGCCTTCGGGAATGGAGTCTACGGCATCGACTATCCGGTCCAGTGCCCGTTTCGTTTCATCCGGTTCTGACACAGGGTGATCGTCGGATCGGTTCATTTTTGCGCTCTCCATTGGGCGAGACCAGCACATCGGTGAAACACTGTATTCAGGTTTCCCGACTTCTCTGCAGTTGAATAGAAATGCAGAAGCAAAACAAGGCTGTTTCGGCCTGCATGTCCGCATCGGGGGGCTGAGGCAACTGTCGTAGCAGGGTTTCCGTCGGCTCCGGTAGCTCTCAAAAATTCAGATTAATGCTGCGGAAGGCAGCCAACATGACGGCAAGCCAGGAAAGACATCAATGAAAATCGTCGAGGCGCGTGTGTGGATGGCTCCTGCATTGCAAGAGGTTTTTGTGATGATGGTGGTCTGTCGATACAGGTGTGTGCGCCTCTAACCTAAAGGGCACTCGTGTCACCACCCATATTCTTTTTGCCGTGTACTTTCTCTCTGAACCGCTGCGCAATGATGTAAAGGGATGGGATGACAAATATGCCTACAAGAGCCGCTGCGATCATCCCGCCGAACACCGGCGTGCCCACACCTCGGCGAGCGAGCATGGAGGCGCCGTCGGCCACAACCAGCGGGTAGAGCCCGGCGATGAATGCAAAGCTGGTCATCATGACCGCGCGGAAACGCGCGCGGGCACCCTGAATGGCGGCATCTACAGCGCTCAGACCCTGCCGGTACCGATCCATTGCGAATTCGACGATCAAAATTGCATTCTTGGCGGCAAGCGCGATCAGGACCACCAGTCCGATCTGGGCGTAGAGGTTGTTCTGGAGCCCCAGTAACAACAGTGCACCCAAGGCGCCGCAGACCGCGAAAGTGACCGAGAAAAGCACGGCCAGCGGTATCGTCCAGCTCTCGTAAAGTGCGACGAGAAAGAGGTATGCGAAAAGCAAAGCAAGCCCCAGAACAATGGGTGTCTTTCCGGCGGCCTCGATCTCTTGCTGCGCTGTTCCCGTCCAATCGTAGCTGTAGCCCTCCGGCAGGGTCTGGGCAGCAATTTCCTCCATCGCCGCGATGGCCTCGCCCATAGACACGCCCGGAGACGGTCCACCGTTAATGGTGACCGCCTGGAAATTATTGTAGCGGGCCAGCAATTGCGGACCCAGAATGAGTTCCACGTTCGCAACAGCGCGCACCGGCACCATATCTCCGTCACGGTTTCGCACGTGAATGCGCGCGATATCTCCGACATTGGCCCGGTATTTCTCATCAGCTTGCAGGTTAACCTGCCAAGTCCGGCCAAAGAGATTCATGTCGTTCACATGGTACCCGCCCAATGTGACCTGCATGGCCCGGAACAGGTCGTCGACATTCACGCCAAGTGTCTGCAGCCGTTTGCGATCGAGATCGAGGTTCAGCTTTGGAGATTGCGCAGAGAAAGTTGTGTAAACTCCGGACAGTCGGGGATCGGCATTGGCGGTCGTGACAAGCCCCGCCGCGGTCGCGCCCAGATCCAGTATGTTATCGCCGTGAAGGTCCAGAAGTTCGAATTCGAACCCGGCACCGGTGCCCAGTCCGAGGATTGGCGGCAGATTGAACGGGAAGGCAATCGCATCTTCCAAACCAGCAAACTCGCGCCGGACTTGCCGGATCGAGGATCTGACGGACAGAGCGGGATCGGTCCGGTCTTCAAACGGCTGCATGATCGCGATGCCAAACCCGCTGTTCGACTTGTTCAGGCCGTCGACAATGCTGAAGCCCGTGACTGTCATGACGTCCTGCACTCCCGGTGCGGATTTGATGATGGTCGATACGTCCTCCATCACTTTGGACGTGCGATTGATCGAGGATCCTTCGGGCAGTGCGACCTCTACAAAGTAAGCCCCTTGGTCTTCGACCGGCAGGAAGCCAGACGGCGTGATCTTGAACAGCCAGCCTGCGCCAAAAAGGGCAAAACCAAGCACTAGAACAGCCAGGATTACCCGTCGGGCAAGAATTGAGACCGCATAGGCATAGCCATCGCGCGCGTTGTCTATGCGGCGCGATATCCAGGCAAGTGGCCCGCGTCTGGGGGTGCTCTCACGGCGCAGCAGCACCGCGCACAGGGCCGGGCTGAGCGTTAAAGCATTCAGAGCAGAAATCAGCATTGAAAAGGAAACAGCCACGGCGAATTGCTGGAACATCGTTCCCGTAATGCCGGGAATGAATGCAACCGGTACAAACACCGACAGCAGCACACAGGTTATGGCCAGAATAGGGGCCGTAATCTGCTTCATCGCTTCGCCTGTGGCTTCGGCCACGGTCATTTCAGGGTTTTCGCCCATGACCTTTTCGACGTTTTCGATCACAACAATCGCATCGTCCACGACGATACCGATTGCAAGCACCAGCGCCAGCAACGAAACTGTATTGAGAGAGAACCCCATAGCCAGAATGAATGTCAGTGCACCGACAAGCGAAACCGGAACCGCGATGAGCGGGATCAGAGCCATCCGAAGGTTGCCCAGAAACAAAAAGACCACGATCACGACCAGAGCAAATGCCTGTATTAACGTCTTTACGACTTCGTCGATACTGGCGCGGACGAATGTCACTGAATTGTATGGCACACTCCAGTTGACCCCGTCAGGAAAGGCGCTTTGCAGTCCTGTCAGTGCCTTGTTTATGCCCTTTGAGGTATCAAGGGCATTTGCCCCCGGCTCAAGATAGACACCGATCATCGCGGCCGGTTTGTTGTCAAAAGAGGAAAACGAATCCTGTGTTTTTGCACCAAGCTCTACCCGCGCAATGTCGCTTATCAGAACAAATGAGCCATCTGGAAGGGCGCGCACCACAACCTCTTCAAATTCGGCGATGCTGCTCAACCGGCCTTGCGTTTGGATATTAAGCTGAAAGGTCGGGTCATTTGTCATCGGTTGCGCGCCGACACGCCCCACAGCTGCCTGAACATTCTGTGCGTTGAGCGCCGCGATCACATCGTCGACGGTCACCGAAAGATTGGTCATCTTGTCGATGTCAAGCCAGATCCGCATCGAATAGTCCAGCTCCCCGAAAAGAGTTGCATCCCCTACGCCGGGGGACCTTTTGATGCTGTCCATAACGTTGATTGTTGCAAAATTTGACAGGAACAAATCGTCATTCTTCGGGTCGTCTGAAGTAATGGCCACGACCTGCAACAGCGCCGACGACTTCTTTTTGGTGCTGACACCTGCGCGCGTTACCTCTTCTGGCAGTGCGGACATGGCCAGGCTGACACGGTTCTGCACATTGACAGCGTTGATATCGGGGTCGGTCCCGGGTTCAAAGGTTACCTGCAGGTTATAACTACCATCCGAACCGCTCGTAGATTTCATGTAGAGCATGTCGCTGACACCAATCACCTGTTCTTCGATGATCTGGGCAACGGTTGACTCGACCACTTCAGCCCCGGCCCCGGGGTATTTTGTTGAAACCTGAACCTGAGGCGGCACGATGTCGGGCAGCTGCTCCACCGGCAGTTGCGTTATGGAGATCAGACCAGCCAGCGTGATCACAACCGAAATGACGATGGCAAATCTGGGACGGCGGATGAACAGTTGCGAGATCATGAGATCAGTTGCCGCCAGCCGCTGATGAGGTGTTTTGGGGAGTGGAAACACTCACCTCGACACCGGCATGGACGCGCTGCAAGCCATCGGTGATGACCTGATCGCCTTCATTCAGACCGTGCGAAATGACGGCTTCGGTCCCTTCGGTCCTGTCCAGTTGGATCTGATTTTTCTCAACTTTTCCATCGCTTCCGACGGTGAAGACAAAATAGCCGGACTGATCTCTCTGCAAGGCCGTGGCGGGGATCACCAGCGATTTATCCTGCGTGGGATCGGTAACGACGACCCGCACCAGTTGGTCATCGATGAGCGATCCATCAGGATTGGGAAAGGCACCGCGGACCAGAACGGAATCCGTTCCCGACTGCACCCGCGTATCAATCACGTCAATGTTGCCCATTTCACCGTATGCTGTGCCATCGGCGAGGATCAACTGCAGCTTCAGAGGTTCGGTGTTCGACGCCTTGGCACGGCGTGTGCGAAATTCCAGAAGTTCGGCTTCGGTCACCGGGAACGTAACGTGGATTGGGTCAATGCTGGACAGCGACAGCAGGGCTCCACCCTCTGGGCTGACGAATGCGCCCACGGACAGATCCGTCAGCCCGATTCTACCGTCAAAGGGTGCGGTTATTTTTGTGTAAGACAGGTCAAGCTGGGCGTTTTGGAGACTGCCCTGTAGCTCAAGCACATGCCCGTCGGCCTCACCTTGCTGCGCCTGTGCTTTCTGAACGACCGCTTGCGGAGTATCACCTGTGGAGTAGAGCTTTTGCTGTCGGTCAAGCTCGATATCAGCAAGCTTCTTTGCTGCTTGTGCGGCTTTGATCTGACCCTGAATTTCAGTGACAGTCGCCTCGTAAGAATCCGGTTCGATCTCGATCAGGACATCTGCCGCCGTCACGGTCGAGCCATCCTTGAAATTGATGGATTTCACAAAACCGGGCACGCGCGCAATCAGGTCGACACGATTCACCGCCTCGATTCGTCCAGTGAACACTTCGGTCAACGATACCGGCTTCATTTCTGCCGCCGTCACGGTCACTTTGGGCTTCGTTTGGCTCTCCTGCGCCATGACAGCGGGAGGGGCCAAACCTAAGTGCAGAAAAATTGCGGCGACTAACAGCCTTACTGACAAGGTTCATCCTCCTTGAATAATTATGCAGGTAATCTCGTTGAAACAACGGTAACGTAATGCAGTAGAAAATCCAGCAATTGACATTGAGCACCTTGCCGAGCAACTCAACCAATTGGAGGCCTTTGCTAATTAAGCAAAGCGGCTTGGTCTCATACTGCTGTCGCTGATACGTTGAGACTGTTGCGAAATCTATGAGTTCGGCAGGTCTCTGATCCCGCGGGTGCAGCGAATGTCAGCGGAGAGGGTCGCGGCCGCAGCATCTGAGACATAGGTCGCGTGACCGCTATGGGCCGGTCTAATTAGACTTGGGTCTCAATCTG
>NZ_WPZL01000062.1 GCF_013031245.1 Ruegeria lacuscaerulensis | reverse complement strand
CCAGAGAAGCCTTGCCTGATGCCACAACAGCAACAGGCACAAACGAAAAGCGGTCGTTGCCCGAGTTAAAAGATCGGCGGAATGCTGGGACCAATCGCGATCTATTTGGGGGTCGCGGCCCTGCGGGGGTCGACGACCTTTCAGGCGGTCAGCAACGGTTGGGCGATTCCCACCGCAACGGATATCGCCTTTTCGTATCTCATCGGCCGGATCGTCTTTGGCGCCGGGCATCCTGCGGTCCGTTTCCTGTTACTGCTGGCGATTGCGGATGACGCCGCAGGACTGCTCATATTGGCGGTTTTCTGTCCAACCGGAGAAATTGCACCGCAATGGCTTTTCTTGTCGATTGCCGCCGCCGTTGGTGTGTTCATTCTGGCAAACGGTTGCCGCGTAGAATGGACAGGAGAAAGCAGGATCGCCCAAATTCGACCTGGGTTCGCAATCGGTTGGGGTGTTGGCCTTATGTTATCGCCGGGGCCTTGTCGTGGTACGGATTTCAGGAAAGCGGATTGCATCCTGCGTTGGGCTTGCTTCCAATCATTCCCGCTATTCCCCATGCCGACCGCGACTTTGGTATTTTTTCTGAAGAAGAGGCACACAAGCACGATCTGTTGAACGAGATGGAGCACCGGCTGAAAGTTCCGGTGGAAGTCGTTCTTTTGCTCTTTGGGCTTGCCAATGCACGTGTTGAGTTCTCAGCGATAGGTGAAGCTACTTTGCTGGTTCTATTGGGTCTTCTGCTTGGCAAACCGATCGGCATCCTTTTGATGGGATGGTTGGCAGCGATACCTCTTGGATTCGGCTTGCCAGCAGGCATGCGCGTGGCCGATCTGTTCATTCTGGGATGTGTGGCCGCTATCGGCTTTATGGTGTCGCTCTTTGTGGCCACTGTCGCGTTTGAGGCTGGCGCCGTTCAAAACGCAGCCAAGATGGGCGCTTTACTGAGCATTGGCGCTGCAGGGATCGCCATTCTTGCTGGCCGTGTTTTGAAGGTTGAAAAGCGTGATCAGCCGGTTGATGCGTATAGTTTGGATAATACCAGCGAAACCGATGGGGATACCGTGGTCAGTCGTTAGTTTTTTGCCGCGTCCTTGGAAATTGAACGTTCCAACAAATCCGATAATAAATTGATGTCTTTGTTGTTTCTGTTAGCCGATCTGTACGCCGACAAGGCAACAGGAGCGAGCGGGGGTAAGCATCTTTCGGTTGGCAATATTCTCAACGGTTGATTGACCGTTGAAACGGGCATGACCGTGACCGCCAGGCCTGCTTGCACGAAAGCGCGTACGCCGATGGGGTGGGGGCTTAAATGTGCAATAAACCCTCTACGCCCGACGGCATCGAGCGCCTCGAAGGTATATCTACGCAGGTCTCGCCCGTCGGTTAGAAAAGCCAGTGGGACGTCCGCGCCTTTTGCAATCGAAAACTCCGGACTGGCCACCCACGCCAATGGTTGGGAGTGAACAAAGTTCCGTTCTGGCCGCTTGCCTTGGTCCATCATAAAGGCGATGTCGATGTCATCGACATCCAGTCGGTTGAGAAGGGTATCGCTCCGGTCACATTGAATATGCAACTGGACATCTGGTCTTTCGGCCGCAAATGCGGACAAAACATCAGTTACAACGGACATCGCCAGGGTTACGGTCGTGCCAAGCCGTACAATTCGCCGAGACCGTGCGGAACGAATTGTCTCAACCGCTTCGTCCGAGAGCGTGAGAATACGACGTGCATAAACAAGGAAAGCTTCACCTTCCGGCGTCAAGCTCATTGGCTGACCGCGGCCTCGTAAAAACAGTGGCCGCTGAAGTTCAGTTTCCAGTTTGGTGATATGCGCGCTCACAGCGGATTGTACTGTGTTGCGTCGTTCTGCTGCTTCAGAAAAGTTCAGAGTGTCTGCGGCGAGAACGAAACTCTTTAGGACATTCAGGTCGGGCATAAATCACGTTTACAGATTTCATGCGCAGTAAAAAACTGTTTTTCAGCTATTGCGGTGATCCGTATCAGTGCGGGCGCACTGACAGGAGCTCTACATGGATCATTCGCTGGCATTTTACATCGTCACAATCTGTGCCGTCTTATTAACAGGCATCTCCAAAAGCGGTTTTGGGGGTGGGCTGGGTATTTTGTCCGTTCCGATGATGAGCATGTTCGTGGCGCCGCAATTCGCGGTCGCCGTGCTGATGCCGGTCCTGCTGCTCATGGATATACTTGTCGCGTTTAAGTATCGAAACCAATGGAGCCCCCTTGTTATCAAGTCGTTGCTTCCTGGCGCGCTGGTAGGGCTGGCCATAGGAGCAGTTACCTTTCAATGGATGGATGCGAGCACAATTAAGTTTGCCGTTGCTGTTTTAGCAATCTTTTTTGTGACCCAGAACTTGCTCGGGAGGACGCGGGCTCAACAAAGTAAAGGGCACACAGGTACAGTTAGTTCAATATTGGGGGCTCTGTCGGGATTTGCCAGTTACGTTGCCCACGCCGGCGGGCCACCTGTCAAAGGATACCTTCTAATTCAAAACCTTGAAAAGTCCGTCTTTGTCGGCACGAACACGATTTTCTTTTTCTCGCTGAATGTAATCAAGTCGATAGGTTATGGCGCCACCGGGGTTCTCAGTTTTCAAAGCCTGGCAGTCAGCATGGCCGTAGCGCCATTTCTTTTGCTGGGTGTGTTCACGGGAATAAAGTTACACAAGTACATTGACGAGAACCTCTTCAAAAAAATTGTGTTTGGGGCGCTTCTCCTTACTGCTGCAAAGCTCCTGAGTGACAGTCTTCCTCATCTATATGCCCAAATCTTCGGATGAGATGGTGAAAATATTGAGGCATATGCCGCTTCGGGTGATGCCGGAACTTGGCAAGGCATCGTCAAGTGTTTGACCTTGCGTTAACAACTGCGTGGTTCTGCTCTGTGATCGACTTTCAATGGGGTCATGCCAAATCCGGCTCGTGACTGTTTTGAAGGCAACCAGCGCCAATAAACGAACCCTCGTCAATCCGGACCCGACAATTTGCGACGTACCCGTTGAACGACCCTAAAAAAAGGACCGGCACTGGGGCCGGTCCTAAAGTGCAGGTAGGGGATTCTACCTGACTGGAGAGATTAACTATCGGGAAGCGAATTGGATTGGGTCTGCGCCATAGACCTCTTCGAGGATGATCTCGACCAGATCGAATTGGGTATGAAGGTTGACGTCCTCAAAATAGATGTGGCTTGGCCACGCTTGGTTGACGTGATTGTCCTCGGGCAGGTCAACATTCGCACAGACATTCCGAATTGCCGCCACATGTTCACGGGCCATCAAGCGGACTTCTTGCTTGGCGGTACCAAGATCCTCGATGCTGTTGCGGTCGATCTGGGGCGATCCAATGCCCGAAGTAAGCGGCATGTTTCGATTGATCGCCTGCTCTTCATAGAACGAGATATCCACGAAATCTGCTGCCAGCCGCATGATAAAGACAGGGTTCACGCTGACTTTGGCATCGGTCAATTCCCGCAGTGCTGGGTTTTCCGACGGCGCGAGCGCGGTTGCCGCTGCGGCGTCGCCGCCGCCACGACCGCCACGTCGGCGCGAACTGCGGTCCTTTTTCTTTGCCAATGCCACGTGGTCGCCACGGTAGTTGTTGTCGAACACACGATCTGCATAGGGTTTGTCGCGCAACATGTGCCGGATTGAGCGTATCGACATATTCTTGCAATTTTCGGGTCCGATGAAGAACGGTGATCCTGATGCGTCGGACAGTTCGATCCAACCGTTGGGGAAGGTTTGGATATGGTGGTCCATCCACGGGCCCAGAACTGTGTCGCCCAAATGGTCGAGCAGCGCGTTTACCTCATCCGGGTCATGCACCACGTCGGCCAGCAACGGTTCCTGCCCGTAAATGTCAGCGGCTAAGCTGTACGGCGCAGTGATCTGCAACAGCGGTGGTAGCCCCGTCAGTTCTTCATGCACCCGCAGGATGTTGGAAATTGCGAGCGGAACACCGGTGGTGAAGTCGGGCGTCTTGAGGTCGCGCCAGTTTTCCTTGTTAATCAGCATATTGTCAGGGTCCGCGCCCGGGGGGAATTTGTCAGGATACATCATGACTTGACCCAGTGGCTCGCAGGTCCAGGCGTACAGCGCCCATGTGATGTAGAACTTATTCACCCCCAACAGGCGGCTAACCGCCAGATTCGCGCGGACATAACGGTATGGGTCTTCGTGATAATATTCGCGGGTTTCGATCCCATAAAGATCGTTCAGGACCGCCAGGGCCAGCATATGTACCGAAGCGACACTGTTTACGCGACCGGGATCTGCCTTTACGGCGAAGTTTTCATCGAATTCCCCTGCGATTGCCGCATCAAAGACATTCTTCATTTCGGCTTTTGCGCTCGGATCTTCCGACTGCCAGCGACGCAGTAGGTCAAGCCCTTTGGGAAACGCATAATCTTCGATTTTGGTCATGGATCTGCCTCAAGCATTGCGAACCTGTGGCGCGCTGTGCGCCTGATGGAGTAGAAGCTAACCAAAAGTGGACACATCAACTATACCCATTACGGAAGATTTGGTAGGCCCACTTGCACCTTTGCTACCGGGTAATTCGACCGATCTGATTGACGTGGTTTGAGTCGAAGTGCGCAGTGACGGTTTTTACGTGGTTCACGTTCCGTAGCGGGTAAATTACGAGTACGCCTCATTCTTCGGTCACTTGGATGGTAGGCATAGCAGCCTCCAGGCAACGAACAGCCCTGATTACCTTATCATTGATTTGATTTTCAGGTGCACAGGCAAACCCAAGCAAAAGTCCGGGGTCAACGGTGGCCTGATCCCTGAAAATTGACAGGGGAAGGCAATCGATCCCGGCCTCCCAGAGTTGATTGGCCAAAAACTGATCCGAGACTGAGGAGTTCGTGAAGCGAGTCACAAGATGCATCCCTGTCAGGCAGGGTTCCGGGCGCAGAATATTTGAAGCGTGGTTCTGCAAAGCGGTAACAAGCGTGTCGCGGCGCGTTTGATAGACTTGTTTCATTTTGCGGATGTGGGAGTTAAAACTGCCGTCTTCCATGAAATACGCCATTGCCTTTTGTTGTGGCAGCGAAACGTTCTGGCTCAGCAGTGTTTCCGCAGCCGAAAACGCGGCTTCGAGCCCGGAAGGACATATGAGATAGCCTAATCGCATCGCCGGAAACATCGATTTAGAAAAGCTTCCAACGTAAAGCACGCGATTTTGTTTATCCAGAGCTTTGAGTGCGGGCAGCGGCCGCTGTTCATAGTGGAATTCGCTGTCGTAGTCATCTTCGATGATCCAACTGTTCTGGGACTTGGCTACATCCAGTAATTCGAGGCGACGGGAAAGACTCATGGTCATGCCAAGAGGGTGCTGGTGTGAAGGTGTGACGAAAATCAGATTGCAGGGATCGTAGGTGGCCAGAGCGGATGAGAGGGAAAAACCTTCGGCGTCGAGGGGAACGGAACCAATGCCGAACCCGTGTAAGTTTGCCGCATCACGAAAGGCTATGTGACCCGGGTCTTCCATCCAAATCGTGTCACCGGGTGTTAGCAATGTCAGGAGAATGAGGGAAAAGGCTTGTTGCGCACCAGAAGTAATAACAACCTGATTTGGATCGCATTCAATGCCGCGACTGTCCAGGACATGAGCCGCGATGGCGGCCTTTAGTTGGTCCAGGCCACTGGAAGGACCATAACCGAGAAGAAAGCTGTCGTGGGACCGAAGTGCACGAGAGTATGCTTCGGACCAGGCGCGACGGGGAAAGAGATCCAGCGCGGGGATACCTGGGCGAAAAGCACGCACATGTGACAGGCGCGTGGTCGCCAGAGAATTCTGGATGCGCTGAACGTGAGGCGCAATCGGTCCCACCTTCGAAGTGCGTTTGCGACGACGTTTTGAGGATGACTTAATTGGGGTAATTCCAGTTGAAAGAATGGCGACATACGTTCCTGATCCGCGCCGGGTTTCAAGAAACCCTTCCGTGGTGAGTTGTTCAAATGCATTCTTTATTGTCAGTCGTGAGACACCAAGATCTGTTGCAAGCTGCCGGGTTGACGGCATTCGTGCGTTTTGGGGCAATGATCCGTCAAGAACTGCCTTTCGAATTTTGTTCTCGAGTTGACGTGTAAGCGGCATGCCGCTTTGCCGATCCAGGTTCAACATTGAGAGCATGGCACCGCCGGTCTTTTTCATCATTCGCCTCTTTCCAAAGACTGGACTTCTCTTGAAGTGGGTATATTATAAAATTTGTAATGGGTATTTTCGCATACCCACCCTTAGGGGGCAATATTGGTTCATAGCCGAGTGCGCGCGAAAGCGGGCGCCAAGTGCGAGGAGCCGGATCTATGACCAAGCATCACATCTTCTCAGATGGACATCTCAAAGTTCACCCAAGGACCAAGGGGTGTTTTGAGGTCACTATTCTGCTGACAAACGGATTCTCGTTGCTGAGCTTGGCCTCGGTTACAGATGTTCTGGGAGCTGTGAGCCTGGGTAATTCGAAAAACCAAGTACGTGTGCGGTTGTTGTCGGTAGACGGTCAGGCGGTGCAAGCCAGATCTCATGGGCATGTGTTGCCAGACGAACGACTGGACTTCACAGGAAGCGTAGGGGGTAATCTCTCTGGAAGCGATGCTGTCGTGGTGTGCTCGGGGCAGAAACTGAACACCCAGGAAGGCAAGGCCGCACTGAAAGTCGTGCGTTGGTGTCGGCGTGCGTCTGTTCCCGTTTGCCTGATGGGAGCTGCTGTGCGCGTTGCGGCGGAAACTGGCCAAATGACAAAGGGAACAGATCATTGGTCGCGAATTCCTTCCAATAGTGAATCAATGCCGCATGTTGAGTTCAGCAACTCAATTTTTGTCGAAGACGGAAACTTGGTGACTTGCTGTGGTGAATTAGGTGCAATGGACTTTGCATTGCATTGGGTCAGCACGTGTATTTCACCTTACATCGCTGGTCAGATACGCAATCATCTACTCGTCACTTCAGCGCGCAGCGCAGACCGGGCACAGACCTGTACAGTGTCCGACGCATACAAAGGGGCTCCCAAACCACTTCAAATAGCAATCAGCACCATGCTTGAAAGTCTGGAAAACTTGGAAGAGCCTCTGGCGATGGATAACGTCGCGCATAATGTAGGGTTGTCCGTTCGCCAGATAGAACGGTTGTTTTCGAGACACTTGTCGACATCGCCCGTGAAATTCTATCGCGCCAAGCAGTTCGAGAGAGCGAGAAATCTGATCGAGGATACAAACATGTCGGTGACGGAAATTGCACTGGCCTGTGGGTTTTCGTCTTTTTCGGCTTTCGGGCGCGGGTTCCGCAAACAATTTGGCCTATCGCCGGCCCGGCTGAGGTCGGTGCAGCAACCACTGACATGATCTGGAAATCAATGAGCTTTGGACAGGTTCGCAGGAAGTTACACAAGGTATGCTACTTTAGGCATCCAATACCAACAGGGGAAAACAGTTAATGACGACAGCCGGTGACATCGAAACGCATGCCGCCCGTATTGCCGAAATCGCCGGCGATGCGGCTCGCGGTTATTTTCGGGGACGGCTGGGGGTCGAGTTCAAGGCCGATGAAAGCCCTGTAACGCAGGCCGACAAAGGTGTCGAAGCAAAGGTTCGCGCGTATCTACAGGAACATTTTCCGGATCATGGAATTTTCGGCGAAGAGCAGGGGTTTGACGGGCAGGACCGGCACCAAGTCTGGATCATCGATCCGATCGACGGCACGCGGTCGTTTTTGTCGGGGCATCCCCTGTTCGGCTTTCTGTTGGGCCATTTGACCGACGGTGTGCCGCAGGTTGGCGTGATCGGGATGCCCGCTTTGAACGAGGTGTTTTTGGGTGTTCGGGGGCGGGGCGCATCTCTGAATGGTCAGGAGATCAACACGTCCCAAAAAACGCGGCTGGATCATTCGATCCTTTATGTGAACGAGGGCGACAAAATTTACCGCGATTATCCTGCAGTATTCGAGCGGCTGATGCAGTCCGGTCAAACCCGCCGTTTCGCCTATGATTGCTACCCGCATGCGTTGTTGGCGGCGGGGCATGTGGACGCGGTGATCGACTATGATCTGCAACCATACGACTACCTTCCGGTTGCGGTTGTCGTCGAAGCAGCGGGTGGGGTGATGACGGATTGGGATGGTAAACCATTGAACCTGAATTCGGACGGCAGAGTCGTTTCGGCCGCCACGCCGGAACTGCACGCTCAGTTGCTGGACCTAGTGAACGGATAATCGGATGGCAATTGTCAGTTTCATTATCCAATTGGCCGGGGCAACAATGTTGCTTCTGTTCGCGGTGCGCATGGTGCGCACCGGGATCGAGCGCAGCTATGGCGCATCGTTCCAGCGGGTAATGACCGGACAAAGAACCTATTTGCAGGCATCACTGGTCGGTGTCGTCATGGCGGTCGTTTTGCAAAGCTCCGCTGCGGTTGCGTTGTTAAGTTCGGGCTTTGCATCCAGCGGGTTGCTGGCCTTTCCTGCGGGGCTTGCGATTGTACTGGGCGGTGACCTCGGGTCGGCGCTGATCATTCAGATTTTGTCGTTCAAGCTGGATTGGCTGGTGCCTGTGCTGCTTGCCGTGGGCGGGTATCTGTTCGTCAAGACCGAGGCAAGAAAGGCGCGGCAGTTGGGCCGCATCCTGATGGGCATTGCCTTCATTCTGATTTCGTTGCGGTTCCTACGCGAAGCCATGGACCCGATCCGGGACAGTGCCTTCCTGCCGGCGATCGCCGATTACCTGGCGCGCGACTACATTACGGCCTTTCTGGTTGGCGGGGCGTTGGCCTTTGTCATGCATTCGTCGGTCGCCGCGATCCTGATGTGCGTGACACTGGTGCAAATAGGGGCCATTCCCTTTACCGCAGGTCTGTCGTTGGTTCTGGGCGCCAATTTCGGGTCTGCTTTCATTCCGGTCTGGTTGAGCCGTGGAATGGACCTGAAGGCGAGACGTATCCCCTTTGCCAATCTGGCTCTAAGGGGAAGCTGGGCAATCGCCGTTCTATTTGGAGCAAATCTTGCACTCCGTTCAGGCATAGTGGCGACGCCCAAAGGCGGGCAGATGCTGGTAAATGCGCATCTGGCCTTCAATACATCGCTTTTGATCCTGGCGTTACCATTTTGTGGGCGGCTACAGCCCCTGATGGAACGGTTTTTGCCTGAACCGAAAACCCCATCTGATTCAACCCAACCGGGGCGCCCAATCAGTGCGCTGGACCTGAACAATATCGGCAGTCCAAGCCAGGCGCTGTCCAGTCTCAAACGTGAGTTGCTTCGCATGTGCGATCTGGTCGAAACGATGTTTCGACCCTCGCTGGAGTTGTATCGTTCTGGTGATAAAGAGCAGATACAGGCCGTGCGATCGATCGATGATGATGTAAACGCCTGCCTTTCGGGCATTCGCGCTTTTGTCGCGGCTATCCCGATCAAGGATTTCGGCAAGCAAAACGCCAAGTCGGCGCGCGACATGATGGAATATGCCATCCGCCTGGAAACCGCAGGGGATGTCGTTGCTAAGCGTCTGACGGCGCTGGCCGACGACATGCGCAAGAAAGGGGCCGCCTTTTCGAAAGAGGGGTGGAACGAATTGGTTCAGATGCATGAGAGCATTCTGGCCAATCTGAAGCTGGCAACAAATGTTCTGATTTCCGACGACCTGGAAAGTGCACGTTTGCTGAGCCTTGAGAAAAGCGAGATCAAACGGGTGGAACGGCAAAGCCGCAAGCGGCATCTTCGGCGATTGCAGCACGGGACGACCGAAAGCTTCGAGACCAGCGATACGCATCTGGAAACCCTGCGTGCCCTGCGAGAATTCAACAGCCATATCTCAGCGGTTGCCTACCCGATCCTGTACCGGCACGGGCAGTTGCTGGAAACGCGCTTGATTGAAGAGATGCCGGACATGACAGAACATTCCACTGACGAGGTCAAAAACTGATGAACCCGGTGGAAATCCTGAATGCAAACGGGGTAGGACGAGTTGTTTTGCTGTGCGAACACGCCAGCCACCGGATTCCACCCGAATATGGCGGGTTGGGTCTGGCTGAGGCGGACCGGCAAAGCCACGCGGTTTGGGACCCCGGGGCACGTGCATTGTCTGTCTTGCTGTCCAAAACTCTGGATGCGCCTGTTGTCGCATCGACTGTGTCGCGGCTGGTTTACGACTGTAACCGCCCGCCCGAAGCCGCAAGCGCGATGCCTGAAAAATCAGAGCTGATCGAGGTGTCGGGAAATATCGGCCTTTCAGCTCAAGACCGGGCAGCCCGCGTCGCTGCCGTGTATGAGCCGTTCTGTCAGGCTGTTTCGCAGGTTCTGGATCAGCGCGGCCCGGATACGATTGTCGTCACCATTCATTCGTTCACGCCGATTTATTATGGACAGCCACGAGAGGTCGAGCTCGGGTTGCTGCATGATGAAGACAGCCGGCTTGTGGATGCAATGTTGGATCAGGTGGGTCGTATTCCACACCGCAAGATTGAACGGAATGAACCCTATGGGCCGGGTGATGGCGTCACTCATTCACTGCGGTTACACGCGCTCAGCCGGGGCCTGGCCAATGTAATGATCGAGGTACGCAACGACTTGATGCGTTCCGACGAGCAGGTTGCGGCGATAGCAAAAGAGATACTGGCGTTGCTTGAACCAGCGCTGAATGAAATCGCGATCATGGAGGATGAATCGTGAGTGGAATGCTCAAATTCGACGATTTGAAGTCGCAGTTTACTGCGGGTTTGGTTGATACGGTTTTGGTTTG
>NZ_WPZL01000061.1 GCF_013031245.1 Ruegeria lacuscaerulensis | reverse complement strand
TTGGATTTCAGCGGTGTCTTGCGCCCGCCGCGCGGGGCTTCGTCGGCGGTGATGACCACCTTGGTGTCGCAGCCATTGATCCGCGCCGCCAGCGCGTCGGGCGAGAAGCCAGCGAACACGATCGAGTGGATCGCACCGATCCGGGCGCAGGCCAGCATGGCATAGGCGGCCTCGGGGATCATCGGCAGGTAGATCACCACCCGGTCGCCCTTGCGCACGCCCATCGATTCCAGAATATTGGCCATCCGGCAGGTGCGGCGGTGCAGCTCGGCATAGGTGATGTGCTGCGCCGCGTCGTTCGGATCGTCAGGTTCCCAGATGATCGCGGTCTTATCGCCGCGTGCCTTCAGATGACGGTCCAGGCAGTTGGCGGATACGTTCAGCGTGCCATCGGCATACCAGTTGATGCCAACAGACCCGAACGCATAACTGACATCCTTGACCTGGGTATAAGGCTTGATCCAGTCGACCCGCTTGCCTTGCTCATCCCAGAACGCAACAGGATCTTCAATCGAAGCCTCGTACATCCGATCGTACTTGTCAGAATCGACATGTGGTGAGACGTTTTTTCTGACCATCATATTCTCCCTGTTGCGTGCGTTAGATTTTTTCAAAGCAAAAAAATGCTAGTACTCTCAGGTAATGCCACCCAAACAAACGTATTTGATGTTGAGGTAATCCTCGGCACCATAACGAGAGCCTTCGCGCCCAATGCCGGATTGCTTGACTCCACCGAATGGGGCTACCGCGGTGGAAATGAGGCCGGTGTTGACACCGATCATGCCCGTTTTCAAACCTTCGGCCACCCGGAAAACACGGGCGACGTCCCGTGAGAAGAAATAACCAGCCAATCCGAACTCGCTGTCATTCGCCCTTTCGATTACTTCCGCCTCGTTGTCGAAAGTAAAAATCGGTGCGACGGGGCCAAATGTTTCTTCATGCGCGATCAGCATGTCGTCAGTTGCCCCGGAGATCACGGTTGGCTTGAAGAATAGCGGACCAGCTGAATGTGTCTCCCCACCCGTTTCAACGGTACCGCCCCGCACAACGGCGTCTTCGATATGTTCACTAACTTTTTGAACACTGGCCTCATTGATCAAAGGACCAATGTCTACATTTTCTCCGAAACCGTCCCCTACCTGCATCTCGGCAACTGCAGTGGCGAGCGCCTTGGTAAATTCCTTTACGATCCCGGATTGAACGTAGATACGATTGGTGCACACACAGGTTTGGCCCGCGTTACGGTATTTCGATTGCAGAGCGCCTTGCACCGCTGCGTCGATATCGGCATCCTCGAACACGATGAAAGGTGCGTTGCCGCCCAGCTCAAGTCCGAGTTTCTTGATCTGATCCGCGCCCTGGCGCATAAGCTGCCGTCCAACTTCGGTCGAGCCGGTAAAGGTGATCTTGGCGACCCTGGGGTTCGACGTCATGGCATCCCCGATCGGAGCACCCCGCGACGCGGTGACAACAGAGAACAGCTCCATCGGCAGGCCTGCCCGTTCAGCCAGCACAGCCAATGCCAGCGTGGACAGAGGTGTTTCCGCGGCAGGTTTGGCCACCATTGCACAACCTGTGGCCAATGCAGGTGCAACTTTGCGGGCAATCATAGCATTGGGAAAATTCCAGGGCGTGATTGCGCCGACCACACCAACAGGTTCTTTTAAGACCAATATCCGAGTGTCTTCACGATGGCCGGGAATGGTGTCGCCGTAAATTCTTTTGGCCTCTTCAGAATACCATTCCAGAAATGAGGCGCCATAGAGAACCTCGCCTTTGGCCTCGGCCAGCGGTTTACCCTGTTCGGCAGTCATAATCGTGGCAAGATCATCGGCGTTCTCGACCCACAGGCGATGCCAGACCTTGAGAGTGTCGGATTTATGTGTGCCCGTTGTTGCCGCCCAGGCTCTCTGCGCCTCATAGGCTGAATCAACGGCTGTGTTCACCGCCTCAGCGCCCAGATCCGGCAGTTCGGCCAACACTTCGCCATTCGCCGGATTGTGTACGGCAAAATGCGCGCCATCCGCACCTTTGGAGACATGTTCGCCACCGATAAATGCATTGGTACACAACAGGGTCGGGTCATCCAAGCGATCAAGTAAGGACTGAGCGACGGTCATAAGAGATCCTTTTAGTCTTCCGCGACCGGGCGGGTTCGCTCCAGCCACTCAAGGATTGGTTCAATTTGGTTCTGAGCATTGAGCGTAGGCGTGTGGCCGACACCCTCGAACTCAATCGCCTCGGCATGGGGAAGGCGATTCAGCATTCGAGTCAGCAGACTTTCGGTCAAAAAGTCCGATTCTGTTCCACGCAAAATCAGGACGGGGCACGTTATTTTGTCCCAATATTTCCACAGGCTGAAATGCATGAACATTGAATAGCGCCGGAAGTTCTGCATGATGCCCGGATCGTGATGCATCACCAGACCCTGATCCGTTTCTATCGAGCTGTGCACTGCCATACGGGCCCAATCAGGATCGGTCATCGGACCAAAGGGGCTGAGTGTTTCGCGCAGATGCGCCTCGACCTCGTCCAGAGACTGAAAGAACTCGGCCCCACCCATATATCTCGATATCCGGTGCAACGCAGAAGTCGGAATCGTCGGCCCGACGTCATTTATCACCAGGCGCCGGATCGGAGAGTTATTAACACCGGCCAGCGAGATCCCCATCAGGCCACCAAGCGACGTGCCTATCCAGTCGAACTTCTCAAATCCGACTTTGGCGGCCAGAACGGTGATGTCCATATTGTACTGCAACAGATGGTAGTCCGAAGCGTCATCAAACCAGTCGCTTTTGCCACGTCCGACAAGATCGGGACAAACCACCCGAGCCGATTTCGAAAGCTGCGACGCCAGCGCGTCAAAATCCCGGCCATTTCGGGTCAGCCCATGCACACACAAAATCTTTTCGGCACTGGTTTTGCGCCCCCAGTCCACATAGGCCAGGTCGTGAAACCCGTGGCGTGAGATGCACTTGATCCGCCCGGATCTTTGCGGTTTTGGCGCGCTCCGGGTCGCGTGCGCAAACCGGTCATTTATAATCATTGTATTCATTCTGTTCCGGTCACCACTTCACCGGATCTGATCCGTGTTGAGACATCGCGTTTGGCCAGTTCAAGTCCGAACCGCAAACGCTGGAACGGATTCGACGTGATCCGCCGCGCCGATCTGTAAAAGCGTTTTTCCAGCCGTGCGATGGTGTCTTTGTGGGCTTCTTCCAGTGCCGGGTTGAGTGTGAAGCCGTCATAGTGAACAACACAGTCAACCTGCCCTTCCAGGCCCTTGCAATATTGCTCGATTATGGCCTCCAGCTCTGTCAGATCATCCGCTTCCGTCATGCGGTAGCCACGGAAGTTGACTTCGAGTTTGTTGGTACTCGGTTCAAAGCGAATACGGTCCTTGAGAGGCGCCGCAAAGAACGCATCCGCTAGGCCCATTGGCTCATCGCGGAAAATGCGCGCATCCATCGCACGTGGAGAGTTAATGACAGGCTCAAACCCCATATTTGGCAGGATATCCTGTTCGATATCGATTCCGGGGGCCACCTCAATCAGTTCCAGCCCTTTTCTGGTCGGGCTGAAAACGCATCTCTCGGTGACGTATAGAACAGGCTGATTGGTCTCGGCTGCGTATTGCCCTGAAAAAGTGATCTGCTCGACATCGGGGATGAACTTTTGCAACTTACCTTCCTGAAGGATGCGTAGCTGCCCGTCTTCGATCGCCACCTTCAGACCGCCGGCGGTAAATGTGCCGGCCAAAACCAGACGGCTCGCATTTTGCGATATGTTGATGAACCCGCCAGCTCCGGCAAATCGCGGCCCGAACTTGGAAACATTCACGTTACCGTATCGGTCGGTTTGGGCCATGCCCAGACAGGCCATGTCCAGACCACCACCATCGTAGAAGTCGAACTGGACGTTTTGCGCCACAATGGCGTCGGGGTTCAGCGCGGCGCCGAAATTCAGCCCGCCCTGCGGCATGCCGCCGATGACGCCCGGTTCGGCGGTGAGGGTCACGCTGCCCAGCAGCCCTTCTTCGGCGGCGACATTCGCCACGCCTTCGGGCATACCGATGCCCAAATTGACCACACCACCCAGCGGCAACTCAAACGCTGCGCGCCGCGCGATGATCTTGCGTTCCGTCAGGTCCATCGGATCGACATCCGCCAGCGGCTGCCGCAATTCGCCGGAATACGCATGATTGTAGGGCGTGGCATAGGTTTGCAGGTGATTTTCCGGCTGCGATTTCACCATGCAGTCGACCAGCGCACCCGGGATCATCACCCGTTTGGGCAACAGCGATCCGTGGATGGCCATCCTTTCGACCTGCACGATCACAACGCCATCGGAGTTATGCGTCGCCATCGCCATCGCGGTCGCATCCAGCTTGAGCGCCTCGCGCTCCATCGTGCAATTGCCGTGCGTATCGCCCGTGGTCGCGCGCAGCAAGGCGACATCAATGGGCAATGTCCGGTAGTACAGCCATTCCTGACCATCAACTTCTTCGACGCTAACCAAATCGTCCGTCGTAATGTCGTTGACCTTACCACCCTGAAGCCGAGGATCGACAAAAGTCCGAAGGCCAACTTTTGACAACATACCGGGCTTACCACCGGCTATTTCACGATAGAGCTGACTGATACAGCCTAGCGGAAGGTTGTAAGCCTCTATTTCACCTTCAACCGCCATTTTTGCCAGCTTGGGCACCAGCGACCAGTGACCACCGATCCCCCGTTTCACCAGACCCGGGTGGGCCAGGCGGTTCAGGCCTTTCGTATCACCATCCCCAGGGGCCGCTGCAAAAACCAGCGTCAGATTACGCGGATGACCGGTTTCCAGGAACCTCTTTTCCAGCGCGATCAGCAGTTCGTCGGGCGTGCCGACGCCGACAAAACCCGAAACGCAGACCGTGTCTCCATCGCGGATGACGGAAACGGCGTCTTCAGAGGAAACGACCCCGTCTATCATCTTATCCTCACTGCCTGTCCCTGAGCCAATCGTAGACGCCTTCGCCCACGATGCCCTGGCTCTTGCCGCTTACATAGACGCCGACATGCCCACCGGGCAGTGCGATCTCTGTATAGTCTTTGGTGCCCACATATTTCTCCAATGCCTGAGAGCTTGGAGGAGGAATGATGTGATCCTGCAGGGCATAAACGTTCAGCACCGGCATGGTAAGATTGGCCAGATCGACCTTCTCGCCGGAGATTTCCAACTCTCCCCGAATGAGCTTGTTTTCCTTGTATAGCTCAATCAACCATTGCCGTGCTGCGGCTCCGGGGTGATGGGGGCGGTCGGCCAGCCATTTTTCCATCCGCAGAAAGTTCAGCAGCCGCTTTTCGTCAGATGCCGCCTCAAGCAGATCGAGATTGTATTTGGTCATCGACCGCACTGGCGTCATCATCTGGAAAACGCTGGCCATGATTTCGCCCGGCAAGTTGCCGAAGGCTTCGATCAGTTTGTCGATATCTTCATCTTCAAGGTTACGGGTCCACAGGTTGATAAACCCATGTGTTTCATCCGCGTCCTCCTGATCACCGTGAAAATCAATCGGAGTAATCGTCAGAACCAGATTTTTGATCTTCTCAGGATGTCGTGCAGCATAGATTGACGAAAACACCCCGCCTTCGCAAATCCCCAGCAGAGTGATCTGGTCAACGCCCGCCTCTTTGCAAATCCGGTCGACGCAATCGTCCAGATACCAATCGATATAATCGTCCAGCTTGAGATGCTGATCCGCCCGGGACGGGTGACCCCAGTCCACGACATAAAGGTCAACACCGCGCCCTAGAAGGTTGCGCACAAGCGACCGGTCTTCCTGCAGATCGGCCATGGTGTATCGTCCGATCAGTCCGTAGACGATCAAAACCGGACCTGTCAGCGCCTCACCTTGCACCAGCGGTTCATAGCGGTGCAAGGTCACCTTGTCCTGCTCCAGCAGCAAGGTCTTTGGGGTGGCGCCTACATCGACATCCTCATCCTTTACACGCGACAGCGCGTCCAGGCCGCGCATGAATTTCTTATTGAATTCCATAGCCTCCTTGACAACAAGGTTTTCAGAGGTCTCATCGGTTGCCATGGCAATTCCGTCCTATTCCTGCGTCGCTTTGGAAGCCGGGGCCGGTCTGTTGCTACGCTTTTTCGTTTTTTCGTCCGCCAGCTGTTTTTTGAGCGAACGCACCTCGTGCCGCAGTTGATAGACCGTCTTGTGTAGGTCATCGACTTCGGTTCGGGTTGGAATCGAATGAGTTTCACACCACTCTTCGATCAGGTCGCGTTCGCGCAAGCGATAGTTGATGCCCGCCCGTAAAAGTTTGCGCTGTGCATCAAGGAAACGCTGCGTTCTTTGCGTTGCAATCAACTCGTCATTCGCAACACTCAGCCACTGGTTCAGAACAGCACCCGGGCCTTGCTTCCAAAGGTCAGTATTTCCCAGCATCTCTTCCGAGAATTTCTCAAAAGCGCGCGTCCAGGCACTGCCGGTTACCATACGGTAATCAGCGCTGGCCTCTCGCAGAGCGATCCACTCTTGGGTTGCTTTCAGCCCCTGACGTTCGAGCGTGCCGATATCCGAGAATTCCGGACCTTCGACCAGTTTCTGGATCGTCTTGTTGACCTCGTCCGAACCCGCATACAGAAACTGGCTCGGATCCATCATCCGCTGAAGCACTTCCTGGCTGATGCCGTCCTGGCCAGCTGCACTGGCCTGGAACCGGTCGTGCAGGTTTTTCATCCAGTCCCGGCTTTGTTTGCGTGCTTCGTCCCACAGCTCTTCCGCCGCCGCCAGTTGTTCGCCGGCTGGCTTAGTCGCTGTCGCGGCTGCCATGTGTTTCCAAAACGGTTCCTGCGATTTCAGGAGCTGGTTCTGAAATTTCAGCCAGCTGTTGAAATAAGGATTCACGGAGAAAGGATCATCGGCCATTCGAGTACCTCAAAGTGCCTTGGAGTAGATTGCCAGTGCCGCTTCTTCCGTCATTTCACGCGGGTTGTTGATCAACAGGCGTTCCTGTTTCATCGCGTCAGAGGCCAGCAGCGGCAAATTGTTGTGGCTGACGCCAAGCTCGCTCAGGCGCGATTGCATGCCCAGTTCGGGGCCCAGCTTGATAAAGCCTTCAACCATGCCCTCCGCACGAGCGGCCTCAGACTTGCCGGAAAGCTCGGGGAAGATGATGGGTGCAAGGTCGGCATACATACCCGTCGCGTCCGGCATGTTGTATTCAAGAACATAGGGTAGAACCAACGCGTTTGAAAGGCCGTGCGGGATGTGGAAATGCCCGCCCAAAGGATATGCCAGCGCATGGACGGCCGCCACGGGCGCGTTGGTGAACGCGATCCCGGCCAGCATCGACCCCAACAGCATTTCTGCCCGGGCGTCCCGGTCTTCAGGCGTGAAACAGGCCTTGTGGATATTGGCCCCCAACAGTTCCAGCGCCTGTTTGGCAAGGCAATCGGAGACAACGTTCTTGAGCCGCTTTGACGTAAAGGCCTCGATCGCGTGCACCATCGCATCGATACCCGTTGCGGCCGTTACCGGTGCGGGCAACCCGACAGTCAGTTCCGCGTCCAGAATGGCCCAGTCGGGCAACAATTGAGGCGCGACAACGCCTTTTTTCTCGTTGGTGCCGGTCGTGACGATCGAAATCGGGGTAACTTCTGATCCGGTTCCCGCCGTGGTGGGGGCCAGCACCAGTGGCAGACGCTCTCCTTTTACAAGGTTAACGCCATACATTTCGGAAATGGGCTGATCGGTATTGAGCAGGATGGAAATCAGCTTTGCGGTATCAAGCGACGATCCACCGCCCACCGACACAACCCCGTCCACGCCTTCAGCACGCGCCCTGTCGACCGCATCGAGGATCATGGACTCAGGCGGATCAGGCTGGACGTCCGAAAACGTCCAGACGTCCAGGCCAGCCTTCTTGAACCCGTCAAGCGCTGCATCCGCGAGACCAAGCTTGAGGATCATGGCATCGGTCACGAACGCAATCTTCCGACACCCTCGCGCTGCCAGTATCTCTCCGATTTTACCGGTGGCGCCAACTTCAGCCAGCACAGAACGAGTTGTTTGAAAGCTAAATGACTTCATTGTTGCAACTCCGTTCAGATTGGCGAGACCAGGCTACCAAGCTTCTTGGTAAGCTTCATGTTCTCGCTGTAATCAACGGGGCAGTCAATGATCGAAACCGTTCCGTCGCCAAGCGCCTCTTGCAAGGTTGGCAACAGGTCCTCGGTCGACTCAACCCGATACCCCTTGGCACCAAAGCTCTCGGCGAATTTGACGAAATCCGGGTTTGTGAAGTCGATCTTGGTCGCACGCCCGAAGTGACGCTCCTGATGCCATTCAATCAGGCCGTACTTGCTGTCGTTGAAAATCAGAATGACCAGGTCCAGCCCCATTCGAACGGCTGTCTCGATCTCCTGATTGTTCATCATGAAACCGGCATCGCCGCAAACCGCTACAGCCTTACGCTCGGGGTAAGCGACTTTGGCCGCAATTGCGCCCGGCAGAGCGATGCCCATCGAGGCAAACCCGTTCGAGATAATGCAGGTATTGGGGGCTTCGGCCTGATACATCCTGGCCATCCACATTTTATGGGCGCCCACGTCCGAGATTACGATATCTTCCTTGTCCAACGCCTGCCGCAGATCCCAGACAATCTTTTGCGGCTTGACCGGGAATTCAGTGTCTTCCGAATGTTCAGCCAGCTCCCTGTGGATGATCTCGTGAAGCTTGTGGATCTGAGTGTCCGGACGGCGACGTGCCTTGGCCGCGATACGTTCCAGCGAATCTTGAATGATGCCGATAACACCGGCCTCGACGATATAGTGCGCGTCCACCTCGGCGGGGCTGTCGTCGATGTGAATGATCTTTTTATCGCGGTTCGGGTTCCACAGGGCCGGGTGGTATTCCACCATGTCCACGCCAACACAAATGATCAGGTCGGCCTCGGCAAATCCGAAAGACACCAAATCTTTCGCTTTCAGACCGATGGTACCCAAGCTAAGCGGATGGCTCGAGGGAATTACACCTTTAGCCATGAACGTCGTCGCTACTGGCACATTCAGCTTTTCAGCAAAATCCACCAAAGCCCGCGAGGCACCATCACGGATCACGCCGTTACCAGCCATGATGACCGGCGCCTTAGCCTGGTTGACGATTTCAGCCACACTGGCACACTTCCCAATGGGGGCAGTGGGAGGCACCGCGGCCTGCACTTTCAGTGGCAGCATTTTTTCGATCGATGCACCGGCAATGTTTTCCGGCAGATCAATGAATGCGCAGCCCGGCTTTTCCGCCTGCGCAGTTTTAAACGCTTTGCGAATGATTTCCGGAATGATCTCCGGGATACGAATTTGGGTTGAGTATTTCGAGATTGGCTCGAACAGATTAACCAGATCAAGGATCTGATGGCTTTCTTTGTGCAGACGCGCTGTCGAGCCCTGACCCGCGATCGCAACAATCGGTGCCCTGTCCATGTTGGCATCCGCAACACCGGTCACAAGGTTCGTTGCCCCGGGACCAAGCGTTGACAGGCAAACACCGGCCTTGCCTGTCAAACGCCCATAAACGTCTGCGATGAAGGCCGCGCCTTGCTCGTGACGCGTTGTGACAAATTCGATAGGACTGTCGATCAGCGCGTCCATGACGTCGATATTTTCTTCGCCGGGCACACCAAAGATGTGGGTTACCCCTTCGTTCTCAAGACATTTGACGAAAAGTTCTGCAGCCTTCATTGGCGTTTCCCCAAGCTGAACCGCGACCGTAGAACGGTGGCGGTGAAAATCTTCCACTTTTCCCAGCGTAAGGGCGCAATGCTGACATTTCGCTGTCACGTTGCGAAATTTCGCATCTGAAAGTTCAATTATTACGCATTCCGTTTTGAAACCGATGGTTTGCTGGTGATTTTTTACGAATTCAACTTCGCGACAGGCTTTTGTCAGTTTCACCAATTAGGCTGTGCCCGAAATGCCGATGGAGGAGGTTCTTGTGACGAAGATCAAAGTTGACGGTCCGGTTGTCGAGCTTGACGGCGACGAGATGACTCGAATTATCTGGAAGTTCATCAAGGACAAGTTGATCCTTCCCTATTTGGATATCGACCTTAAGTACTATGACTTAGGCATTGAATCCCGGGACGAAACTGACGACCAGATCACCGTGGATGCGGCCGAAGCGATCAAAAAGCACGGCGTCGGCGTCAAATGCGCCACGATTACGCCAGATGAAGCCCGCGTGGAAGAATTTGGCCTCAAACGCATGTATCGCTCGCCCAATGGCACGATTCGCAACATCCTGGGTGGCGTGATCTTCCGCCAACCGATCATTTGCCGGAACGTACCGCGTCTGGTGCCGGGTTGGACTAAACCCATTGTGGTTGGCCGCCATGCCTTTGGCGATCAATACCGTGCAACGGATTTTCATTTTGACGAACCCGGCAAGTTGACCATGAAATTCGTTGGCGAATCCGGCAATGTCATCGAACGCGAAGTGTTCGATGCACCGGCTGCCGGGGTGGCGCAGGCCATGTACAATCTCGATGCATCGATCATCGATTTTGCCCGTGCCTCGTTCAACTATGGTCTGAACCTGGGTTGGCCGGTCTATCTTTCGACCAAAAACACCATTCTCAAAGTCTATGACGGTCGCTTCAAGGATCTGTTTCAGCAGGTTTTCGAGGAAGAGTTCGAAGCCGAGTTCAAGAAAAAAGGTATCTGGTACGAACATCGCCTGATCGACGACATGGTGGCATCGTCCATGAAATGGTCCGGTGGGTATGTCTGGGCCTGTAAGAACTATGACGGCGACGTTCAGTCCGATACAGTAGCGCAGGGTTTTGGCTCACTAGGCCTGATGGCCTCGGTTCTGATGACACCGGATGGCAAGATCGTTGAATCCGAAGCAGCTCATGGCACGGTCACGCGCCACTATCGGCAGCATCAGAAAGGCGAGGAGACCTCGACCAATTCCATCGCATCGATTTACGCGTGGACCGGCGGCCTCAAGCACCGCGCCAAGCTGGATGACAACGCACAATTGCTCAACTTCGCCGAAACCCTCGAGCGTGTTGTGGTCGACACCGTCGAAAGTGGGTTCATGACCAAGGATCTCGCCTTGCTGGTCGGTCCAAATCAGGGCTGGCTGACCACCACCGGGTTCCTCGAAAAAATCGATGAAAACCTGAACAAAGCCTTCACGGCATAAGTAGCGCTAAAAGGTCTGCACACCCATGCGACCCGGTTACCAATTCTTTTAGGGAGGTCACAGATGCCGATCAAAGTTGGACAGGATAGCGCCAGGACACGCCGC
>NZ_WPZL01000060.1 GCF_013031245.1 Ruegeria lacuscaerulensis | reverse complement strand
CAACGATTTCGGTTATGTTGAACTCCGGCCTTCAGCTCTGGCGCAACCCGTCTGTGGCAAGAGCCACGCAGGGCAATGACATCAACTTTGAGGATCTGCGTCGGCGCCCCACCTCGATCTACTTTTCAGTGCCGGGGAAAAAGGTCAAAGAGTTCCGGACACTCATTCGCCTGTTCTTTCTCGATCTGGTGAACACAATCGAAACCCACGAACCGGGCCCAGATGAGCCGTTCAAGGTTTTGATGCTGCTCGATGAGTTCCAGCGCCTCGGCCATCTTGAGCGCGTCGTTGAAGCCTATGACACCATGCGATCGTTCGGCGGTCGGATCATCGTGATTTCGCAAACACTGTCGCGCCTGCAGGACATCTATGGGCATGAAGGTGTGCGGGCGATGCTGGCAAACGCCGGGACGCAGATGTTTGCGGCGTCCGAAGATTCAGAGGTACGCGAACACGTGTCCAGGTCCATCGGTGACAAAACGGTCATGAGCAAATCGAAGTCTCGGGCGCTCGGTAAAATGGAAATGGGCAGCATATCGGAACGTGAGGAAGGCATTCGCCTGCTCCGGCCCGAACACGTTGGCCGATTGCCTGAAAATGAGGTTGTGCTGATCCGCGAGGGTAAGATGCCGGTGATTGCAAACAAGATCAGGTACTTTGAAGATCCCTATTTCATGCAGTTCTTGGGTGGCGAAAGTCCGAAGATCAAAGGCACACACCTCGATCTGGCTGTAGAGCAGGCCAGGGACACGGCAAAGGCGCTGGCTGAAGCGAAACCGGCCCCTGCCCCGGTGAAAGAGGTTTCGGAAAAAGATCAGGAACTTCAGGCAGCTTTTGATGCGCAGCGCACAGTCGCAAAACGAAAAAGCCGGTCCGCAAAAGACATGGCGATGGAGAAAATGAGAGCTAAGCGACCAGGCAGCAGCGTCCCCGCTTGACCCGACTGGCAAACCGTCTCGGTTTCTACACTTATTGAGACACGATCATCAAAGCGAGGTCGTTTGAGGGAGGAGCGAAATGACGCTCCAAGCCCCTTGGTTTGTGAGCAGCCGTTCATAGATCATGCCGCGAAAGAGGAACAAAAGTAATAGCAGACGTTAGGCTGACCTACGTCTGCAACTTCAAGGCAGAGATTGCGTCAAGCAAGGGTTTCATTCCTCGTTTTCGTGCAATGCTCTCGGATTGCGCCAACAGCATTGCAGCGCTGTGGTCGTTTCCGCGATCGATTTCAGCTTCGCAGGATCGAAGCAATGACCAGGCTAGTGAACCACGCTCTCCCGTCCGGGTTGCAGTAGCTGTCGCGCGAGCCGCGGTTTTGGCCGCTGAATCAACTTCTCCAAGAGAACGTTGTACCGCGGAGTATTCGCTCAACATTAGAGCGCGCAAAAATAGGAAGCCTTTGTCTTCACCCAATGAGTCAGCTTCTTCTAGCAAGGAAAGTCCGCGATCCTTTTCTCCGACCTGTACAAGAGCCGGTCCGAAACTCATTGCCATCCTCGGCAGGTAAACTGGCAATTCGTGACGGCACCGATCGAGCAACGGATCGCATTTAGCAACGACTTCTGTGTAGGCGCCTTGCAATGCTTTCAATCTTGCAAAAGCCAGTCCTATCCAAAGTTCTTCATGATCAGGCGCCCGTATTTCCGGTAGGATCGATACGGCTTCCATAAGGTCATGTTCTCCAGAAGCGAACTCCCCGACCTCTGCGCACATTAGCGCACGCCATGTCCGGCAGTTCTGAGTCTGATTCATTGCGCCTTTCAAGTCGCCGCGCCCCACATCGAAGCCAAGCCTCTCCTTGACCCGTGTAATGTAGTGTATCGCTTCGGCATAAGTTCCTTGTGCGTATAACGCCCGCGCAAGCATCGTATTCGCGCCGACAAACGCATGCTCGTCTTCTAGACTGTCGCTTAGTTCTACTGCCTCCCGGCCGCATGATATGGCGTCGTCTATCCGACCGGCGCTGGCAAGAACGTAGGCTCTTGAATCCAAAGCACGCGATAAGCGGGAACCGTCGCCAGCCTCCCGCGCAAGTGTTGTGGCCTGTTCGACGACGTTCAACAGATGATCGACATCACCTTGCCCGTAGTCGGCACCGTAAAGACTAAGCAACAGGTCGATACGCGCAGTCCGACCCTCCAGCGGGTCTTCGATTGCCTCTACATGTAATAAGCCCTGCTGACAGAATAGCGAAGCTTCCTTGTCCGCCCCCTTGCGAAGCGCTTCAATGGCGCCATCAAGCCACCATCGAACAGACCTTCCGGGCTCGGCCCCAGCTACTAGATGGGTCGCAATCAACTCCGGCAGTACGTTTCCACCACGCTTTGCTTGAGAGATGGAAAATTCCGCAAGCTTCAAATGCACTTCTCTGCGCTTACGCTTCAGAAGGCTTTCGTAGGCAGCGTCGCGGACAAGGGCATGCTTAAAGATATAGCGGCAATCCGTTGGCGCTCCGCGCCTGTACACAAGCTCAGCTGAGATAAGACGATCCAGCGCCGCCCGAATGCTGGAATCGGGTCCGTCAACAATGGCAGTCAACGTGGCAAGATCGAACTCCCGACCAATGCAAGAGGCGATCTGAGCCGTCTCCTTCACTTCTGGAATCCTGTCGAGGCGAGCCATTAGGGAGTCGTGTAGAGATGCTGGAATAGTGGCTTCGCCGGTCTCAAGCACAGCCTTGGTAAGTTCCTCTACAAAAAGGGGAACTCCGTCCGTGCGCTGAATTATAGCTTCGACCGTTCTGTCAGGCAGTCTGTCTTCTCCAATTCTCCGCACCATGTTTTCCGCCCAGTCGCGGCCAAGGCGGTTTAGCGTAATCCGCGTTACATCTGGGTGCGCGGCCATAGAAGGCTGATTGTCCATGCGGCTTGTCATGAGTATCAAAATGCGTGTCGCGGAAGTGGCTTCCAGAAGATGCTCAATCAGTTCGCGGGTCGTCGGATCCGCCCAATGACCGTCTTCAAGGACAACGAGCAAGGGATTGGTCTCTGAAAGTAAAAGTAGATGGCGCCAGACTGCTTCTAGCGTCTTCGCCCTTTGAGCAGAAGGCGACAAGTCGATCGGCGAAAATCGTCCGTCAAAGTCTATCCCTAGTAGATCCGCAATCAACGCCACGTCCGCACAGGCACTGGTGCCGGCGCGCCAGTAGCTTTCAAGCTTATCGAGCTTTTCATCTTTTGTATCAGCCGGCGCTAGTCTCGCTGCCTGGGCAATTTGATTGATGACAGGCCAGAGTGTACTGTCGCTGTGATACGGCGAGCATTGGAAGTAGACAGTCGTCGGATCCTCGATAGCGCTTTGGAAGCCTCGGACAATTCGGGATTTTCCGATGCCAGCTTCACCGACGAGAAGAACGCATTGTCCCTCTCCTCGCTCTGCTCTTTCCCACCGTTCGACAAGCAAATTCAGTTCGTTGTCGCGTCCGACCATCGGAAGAAACTCTGGCGAACGAGCCGCGAACCTACTTTGAGCACTGCTTTCGCCCAGCACGATGAAAGCCTCTACCTTGCCTGGTATCCCCTTCAATTCCACGGGGCCAAACGCCTCGAAATCGAACGCGTCTGCCAACAAGTTTCGTGTTTCGTTAGAAATAAGAAGCCCGCCTGGTTCAGACAGAGCTTGGAGCCGTGCGGCCAGATTGGGTGTCTCGCCCGCCACAGCCAACTCTTGCGACACCCCATGCCCCACAAGTTCGCCTACTACAACAACGCCCGTCGCAATTCCAATGCGAACGTTGATCGGCGTACCGTCCGTCGCAAGCAGCTTGGTCGAAACCCGGATCATCTCTAGGCCAGCGCGAACGGCTCGTTCTGCATCGTCCTCGTGGGCGGAGGGATAGCCAAAATACGCGATAACCCCGTCGCCCATGAACTTCGCCACGAACCCTCCATATCGGGCAACCGCGCCAGCACTGGCGTCTTGGTAGGCGCGAATAACATCGTTGATGTCCTCAGGATCAAGCCGCGCGGAAAGTTCGGTCGATCCAACCATGTCGCAAAAGAGGATTGTTAGATGGCGACGTTCGGCTTCTCCAGAAAGCACCGTCATGTTTGTTGGTTTCGTGTTTCCTGTCGGCGGGTACCTAAGGGCCTCGATGGCCTCGAGTACGCGACGCCGATGCCCGATCTTCGCGATACCAAGGTCAGAAAGATCCGATGCCGTTAAGCTTGCAAGGACTCTCTCGTCGATCGCGTTCTCTTGAAATGCTTCGATGTATTCGTCTAGCCCCAATCGAGCAAGCCAATCAGCTATGTCCATCACAATGCCGCCGTGCCCCCAAGTACTCCTACCGAAGCGCACTTTAAGTATAACACGCCGACCAGATTTGGTCTGCCTTATTGAGCAAACACCGCTGTATACACGTCGGCTTCTTCCGCCGACCTGCCGTTCAAATCGGACGTTGCGAACGACGGCTTTGTCCGCGTCATGGTAGTTCATGCGGCGTGCAGCGAAAGTCGATCCATACCAGACCGGCCCTTGGTGCAGATTGCGGCGAAAGTGTCAGGAGAGCCCAATTTGACCGATGCTGCTTGTTGGATGTATGACCGTTAGCCTCATTTTATCTGTGCTGAATATCCGATCCAATTTTCAGCAGTTGTGTTTCCCTCGACTAAAATGGCCATTCATATACACTGCGCAACAGTGCGAGAGCGCCTATCGTGGCAATAGGAGCCTGACAAATGAGTGGCGAAACCCCTGATAATCTTAGACTTTGGCTACCTGACCGCGATGCCGTTGTCTGTGACCGGGAAGAAATTAACGCCGTCTTACAAAGAGTGGGGGCGCATGTTTGGCCGCTTGATACGGCCTCCGCGCCTGCTGAAATTCGCGCCCTTTTGCAAGCCAATAGTTTGGATCAGGAGCAGAGCCAGAAAGTCCAGAGCCATTTTTTATGGTCACGCGAACAGCTCCTGGAGTGTATCAAAGCTGCAGGACGTAAGCCTGGTACGGCCGGTGGGGGGCTGCTTTCAACGACCGACAAAACTCACGAGGTAATATACCCTCAACTCTATCAGGTGTTGGAAGGGATCGATTACACTCGTTTCGACCGTTTTCACGTCAATCGTAGCCTGACACAAACAGGTGTTGACGAAGTAATGCATGTACTTTCTGGAAATGGCGTTGTCCTGCGTCAGAAAATTCCAGACTATGGATCGTTTCGGTTGGAAATCGATTGCCCGCCGGACCAAGGCTGGACCCTGACCTATGATGGCGACCTGCCACATATAGGATCTCTCAGTGGTGCCTCCCTTGGTACGAAAGTCCTGATGCAGATCATCGGTCCCGCTGAGTGGGAAATGATCTATCTCTGAACAGCCAAACCAAGTGGATCGCAATTGAAACTATCTGCCGGGATTCCCAAACATGTAAATCTCACTGCCGCCACTGTGGGTAATGTGTTGGAGTGGTACGATTTCGCAATTTACGGTTTCTTGGCAGCGATCATTGGCAAACATTTTTTCCCTGCAGATGATCCGACGGCATCTCTGCTGGCTTCTTTTGGGGTCTTTGCCCTTGGTTTTCTGGCCCGCCCATTAGGCGGTATTCTGTTTGGCCATATCGGAGACAAGATCGGCAGGAAGACTAGCATGCTGATTTCGATCAGTTTGATGGGCGGCGGCACCTTCGCCATCGGGATACTGCCGGATGCCTCCCGAATTGGTGACGCGGCACCGCTGTTACTTGTGGCAGTAAGGGTCGTTCAAGGCCTTTCCATGGGTGGCGAATACACAGGATCCGCCGTTTACCTGGCGGAAAGTGCACCGGATGAGCATCGCGGTTTCATCGGCTGTTGGCCACAGGTTGGGTGCCTATTGGGAGTCCTCTTGGGCTCCGGTTGCGCGGCTCTGACAAGCACCATTGTCGGTGAAGCAGCCATGCAACTGTGGGGCTGGCGGGTTCCCTTTCTTCTGGGTGGGTTAATTGCCGTTTGGGGATTGTTGATGCGCCGCCAAATGGAGGAACCTAGTGTTCTGGACGCATCCGAGCGTGTCTCGGGTTCGCCCTTGATTGTGGTGATGAGGAACCACTGGAGGCCAGTCCTTCGCCTTGTTTGCCTGCTGCTGGTCACCAGCATCGGCTATTATATGCAATTTGTTTATGCCGCCTCATTTCTGTCCGAGAAGATGCATATCTCAACCGCCAAATCCATGGATATCAATACGCTGGCGATCTTCACAATGCTTGTTGTAACCCTGCCCGCAGGCTGGCTGGCTGATCGTTTGGGGCGCAAGCCGATGTTGGCTTTTGTTGCCATTGGCAGCATGATTTTTGCCTGGCCATTATGGTGGCTCATTCATCATCAGAGTTTCGTTCTTATATTGATCGGTCAGTGCGGATTTGGTGTCCTTTACGGTGTTGGCTTCGCGGTCATTATGCCGACCATGGTCGAAATGTTTCCCGCTTCGGTGCGATGTAGCGGTACGGCAATTGGCTTCAACCTGTGTCTTGGGTTGTTCGGCGGGACAACCCCTTTGGTCGTGACCTATCTGGTGTCACGCACTTCGAATGATTTTGTTCCAGCCTACGTGCTTATGGTAGCCGGAGTTTTGTCTTTATTTGCGCTCTACCGCCTTCCCGAGAACCGCGGCAAGCCACTCCCGAAGTGACGTTTACTTTTTGCTCAAAAGCCGCTGATCTTGACTGATTGGTACTATTGGGGTCCATTGCGTTACGGGGCGAAATGACACTCTAAGCATTTTCGGTTAGCTGACATTGACGCATAGCGCGGCGGATTCAACGAAAGAGCCCATTTTGCTTGATGCTGCACGCTATACAAACGAGCATTGTTCGCGCTAAGCAGACCTGATTTCTATTACTTTGCGGCTGCAATCTTACTCTACATCGCGCAGGATTGGCAGCGGCTCCCCTTTGGCAATCGGCTGCGGTGTGCTCGCGAATTTGACGATGGGAAGTTCAAGATACGGTGAAGAAATCGGAAATTCTCCGGGGTGACTGCCACCGGTATAGACCGTATGAACGCCGACATTGACCAGTTCCGTATGCTGATTATGCGGGGTAAAACTCACATTAGACCCAGCAACGATCAGTTCAAGTGTTTCACCCGCTTCGAAATGAACGGCAGTCGGAAGAATTTCGATCTCCAAGTAATAGGCCTCACCGGGTGTGAGATGCTGAACCTCGTCCAGGGCATAGATCGTCCGGTAGTCAGGGACCGGATGCCCATTGTAGGTATCAAGGGTCTTGCGAAGGCTTGCGCGTATCCAGCCTCGGGAAAACAAGCTGTCACTTGCCAGGAGGTTAATGAAGTACCGGACGTCGCCGTCAGTGCCGCGTTTGCGCAATCCGACAAATACGTCCATGTCGACGGCTGAATTGGGGTTATCATCACGCGCTCTGGGATCCATGAGTACGTCCGGTGAAGCGATCAGGTGTAGCTTCGGATACCCTGCAATTTCGGTCGGTTGCTCAAAGGTATGGCTGAAGATCAGACGGGGATTGGTTGTTTCAGGATCATCAATGACAACAACATCGGAATCGTATTGAGTGATAGCTGCGCTCGAAGGTTCATTGTTGCTAAGCGTCATGGTAGCCGCATCAAGGTAGTAGCGGCGGTATTCTGTGTCTGGAACAGGCCACTCATCTACATACCGGTCGTGATAGAGATTGTCTCCATGCATCACCTCGACATGCACTGGTGCGTTTTCCAGTGTTTCGCAGACTTCCGTCACATCTTTTAGGTAACAGTCTAGGAACACTCGTTGCTTGTCACGGGATTCATCCTGGTTCGAGACGCTCCACTCTTCTCTGCCATGAGTCGTCAGATAGCGTGGTACACCTGCGATGCCGAGCCGTCGGTAACCTTCAAAGCTACCACGGGAGTGCAGGCCTTGAGTGCTCCACGTACCAGCGACCAGCGCTGGTACTGCAATGTTCTCGACATCCAGGATCGGGGGAATTTCAAATTCAGTCAGGTCGGGAACAAGATCCAGCGGGATTTCTGAAAAAGTCAGGCCAAATTCAGGTTTGGTGTCAGGATCCTGAAACACGGCTGATTTCCCCGAGAGCCAATATGGAATGAAGGCGGTTTCCTGAATTCCACCATTGAACAGATCATCGCGAATGATGTCGGACGACCCTTGCCAGACAACTATTGCATCCAAACCTTCGGGTTGTGTCGCCGCGACCAACCACTGGATGATACCCAGATAAGATGTGCCTTGCGTTGCGACTTTGCCATTTGACCAACCGGGACCGCCATTCTCCGCGCCACGGGCAATCCACTCGATGGCCTGTTTGAACGCATCAACCGTTGCTTCGCTGAAAGGATCTTCCGTCCCAGGCGACTTCCCGGTTCCCGGAGCATCAATGATGACCACCGCATACCCGTGCGGCACAAAGTAACCAGGATCAGCGGCTTCGAACGGGGCGACATCACTGATGTTCATGTCACCGAGATTAAGCCCAATCTCCCTGTTGATATTGCCCCGCGCCGTATGCACATACCGGCTTGGTCCGATATCCTTGTCATAGGCGGTCAGGCTGACGATCACCGGAACCGGTCCCGCATCCTTGGGGTAGAAGACATTGGCGGAAAGTTCGGTTGTTCCTGATCCATTGTCATTAACCGGGATCATGATGGCCTCGATCACAGTCGCTTCACGGTCAATCGGGTAAATGGTTGTCAGGTCATTTCCGATGCGTGCCGTCAGCGGATGGCTAAACATCTGATCTGATGCGACTTGAGCCACCGCAGGATTGGCCGTGGCACAAAGGCAAAAGGCTAACGCTATCAATGTCTTTGAAATCATGCGTTCTCTCCCGCTGCGCCAAAACCCATCACATGGAAAATTGTAGCCCGTCAGCCGGTTGTTGTGATACGGCCATGAAGGATGAACGTTCTTCAGGATTGAATAACATGCCGCGCCCATCTCCCGATGATATTGTGGCCTTTTTGGCGGTCATGCAGACCGGATCGACCCGTGCAGCGGCAGACGTGCTTGGTCTTTCGCAACCAACCGTAAGCCGACGTATTGACGCCTTGGAACATGCCTTGGGGTTGACCCTGTTCGAGCGCAGTCCGCGTGGATTTGATCCCACGTCGGTGGCTCGAAAACTCTCCGGTGAGGCAGCGCAGGTTAAGCGCGCCCTTGAAATGTTCGACAGTACCGCGACCCAAATTCGAAAATCCGTTACCTCCAAGGTCATTCGCGTGACGTCAACTGTTGAAGTTTTCGAGCGTATCCTCAGTCCTCTCCTGTCCCGCTATGGTGAAACCGCTCCAGAAGTTGTGTTCGAAACTGTATTGACCAACCAACCGCTGGATCTTGTGGCCGGAGAAGCGGATATTGCGTTTCGTCATGGTGACAAAGGCAACGAAGCGGATCTTACATACCATCACCTGGGTGATGTGAGTTGGGCGATTTATTCCTCCCAGGACAGGTTGAAGGATGTTTCACTGCCAATGGATCTAAACGATCTGCATGACAAAGACTGTGTTCTCTTTGAGCATTCGGTTGGGCCACAATTAGTGCGCGCCTGGGCGGAAGACCTGTTTGCAAAATCCAGGATCGTCTTGCGGTGCGATACCCTACAGGGAGTATTGTCTGCGGTTTGCAACGGTGTTGGTTTTGCGCCGCTGCCCTGCAGCGTTGCCAGGGGAATTCCCGAACTCGTCAAGTGCCTCGCGCCAGACAATGGCGTGGCGGTGCCGTTCTGGATCGTCTATCCCACGAGAGGTAACCCGCGGTATCTGGTCGAATTTATTGAAATGGCGCAAAACAAAGCAACGGCGGTGATGAACATGCTGGAAACCGAAACTGGTAATCAGAGCCACTGATCAGAATTTCTTTTATGTTTCCAAACTGAGTTTTCCAATTTCATCGACGCCGTCTGTTGTAAAAAAACCGAATTACGTAATTCGTACAATTCTCTATCTCTTGATTTTCGGCATGATCTATTTCTCACGGTCGATGTGCCCATACAGCTGACGTGGGTGAGCTCGCAGCGAAAGCCCACTTCGCCCCGCAGAGCAGACATTGAGGTGACTTCAAGCAACGACTGCTTAGAGTCCAACTTGTACCCTGGATTTTATTGCTGCATGCGCTTGCAGCAGGAACAACGCTGCAACTGCCGAATATATTGTGCGGCCAAGCAGCGGAAAAAACTGTCATTCATGCAAATAGCAGCGATGCTCGCGGCGGCAGCTCACAGTTCGCTCAACAAAGCCGTCCTTCACTTCATCCGCAACAGCTATCGCCTAGCTGAATTGGTGGACACGGGACAGTGGCATATGAGCAGTAGACACAACAGTCGCCTTCCAACGGCTTCAATACTGTTTTGCACGACTTGCATTCGTAGAACCACTGGCAAGCATCCGTTGGCATTTCCTCGGTTTCGCTGTGACCGCACTTGGGGCAAGTCAGGGTGCTTTCTAGGACTACAGATTGTTTTGTCATAGTCTCACATCTGCATGATCAGGTAGTCGTTAATCCGTGCCTCGTTAAACACAACAACCCAAGCCACGCCGGTGATTAGAGTCGTTCCTGCAAGCCGCCATTTCAACGTCGGCAAGGAACCGCGCCGATAAGATACCAGCCACGATATCGCGACGAGCGCCGTTGAAATCGTCAGCACATAGTAACTCGCTGCGGCAACCTTCCCAAAGATTGCCAACCAACTGCCACCCAGCCCCAGTAACATCATCGTCATGGGCAAAACGCAGCAAGTCGCGACGCCAAGCGCTGATAGCGATCCCAAATAGCTGAGGCTAAGGTACTTCTGCATTCTGTTTCCCTGATGGACTACGTCGCGCGGAGTTGTAGAGACAACAACCTCTCGTTTAACTTCTGTAGCCACTACAGGATCAAGACAGGAAATCTCACATGTTTGCGATTGGGGAGGCATCCCGGCAAAGCGGTGTCGGAATTGAAACTATCCGCTACTACGAACGCGAAGGGATCGTGCCGAAACCAGAAAGGGCATCGAATAATCGACGCATGTACTCTGCGCACGATGTGGGACGGCTTTGTTTTATAAGGAAGTGCCGAGACTTGGGTTTTTCGCTTGCCGATGCAAAGGTGCTTCTCAACCTGTCCGAAGGTGATAGCGAGGATTGCCAATCCGTTAAGGAACTGGCCGAGCTTCATATCTCCAATGTGCGTATGAAGATAAACGAACTAAAGCGATTGGAGGCCGCCCTGAATGAACTTACGGCCAACTGTAACATCGGAAACGTTTCTTGCCCGATGCTTGCGCAGATACGGACCTACTAATGGCACTTTGAGGCTCGCAGTCGTCCTATGCCAACGCAGCATGACCCAAGATTCGGGCCGCACAGAATCTACCGTTCGTTAGAGAGGTCAACTCGTTGATTTAGCAATGTTTCCATCAATCAATGAACATTTGTGCATCGCCACGGTGTTCTTGTAGCGCGCGGTGAATTCGGACAGACAGCCCATACCGGATGAGGTGGGTGGCTCCTGCTCCACCGGCATCGAATGTGCCAAAGTGCAGT
>NZ_WPZL01000006.1 GCF_013031245.1 Ruegeria lacuscaerulensis | reverse complement strand
CGTCCGGCCGTCTCTCCGACCCGTCAGCACCACCTCAGCAGCGCCGGTGAAGGGGGTTCTAAGTATTACCAGCAAAAGCCGCAAGCAGAAAATTACATCCTGCGCGATTTTTTTGCCATTTGTGATTTACTTATTATTTTTCAACACGTTAATCGCCCGCTCCCTTGGCCCAGAAAACCGTTTCCAGATTGAAGCGGAGCCATAAGGATACGGGCAACACTGAAGACACTACACACTCACCCTATATTTAGTGAGTCCGCAGACCGTTCCTACAAGAGCAATCCGACTCGCCCTGTTCAACCGACTCAGATTTGCGCCAACTTGCGCGACTCATTCCGAGCCTCGGACGTCGAAATTGTCATGTGTCGATTGCCTGGCCTTGCGCACTGACCCCGAATACGGTCAGGTCATCAGAAAGATGCGTTCGCACGGTAACATGACCTTTTCACACCCCGACTCTTTCCCGCGCATAAGAACCGTTGGCTTGGATGGCCTGTTGATCTCATTCGCCGATACGATGGCGGAACCCCCAAACCGGGCGGCGCTGGCATTTCTCAGCGCAATCGATTCACTGGACTGGGAAGGCGTGATTGAAACCTCCGCCTCATTGGCATCAGCCTATATCCGGTTCGATCCCCTCCGGCTGACACATACTGAAATCAATGAACGTGTTGAACAGGTGCTGAGGCAACAAGATTGGTATCATGCGCCCTTGCCGGCTGGTCGCCGCCTGTGGCACGTGCCCACTGTATATGGAGGCGAACTTGCGCCACAGCTGGATGAAGCAGCAGCGGCAGCAGGGCTGTCTGCCCCTGAGGCAATACGGCGCCTGAGCGAAACGCGCGTTCGCGTTCTGACCATCGGCTTCGCACCAGGGCAACCCTATCTCGGGCCGCTGGGACCAGAGTTCAACATTCCGCGCCTCAAGGAGCTCACCCCAATGGTGCCAGAAGGGGCGCTTGTTCTGGCAATTTCTCAGTTCGTGCTGTTTTCCGGCCCGACTCCAACCGGGTGGCGGCATGTGGGCCAGACGGCCTTTCGCTGCTTCCGACCCGAAGCAGAACAAAGTTTTGCGCTGCGCCCCGGCGATGAGATGCAGTTCCTGCCGGTCTCGGCGGCGGAACTAGAGGATATCCGGGCAAAGGATGGTGACGGTTCGGGCGGAGCGACCTGTGAGGAGTTGCCGGGATGAGTCTGCGCGTGCTCAAAATCGGCCCCGCTTGTACCGTACAGGATCAGGGGCGCACTGGATATCTGGTTCAGGGCCTATCCCGTTCCGGAGCCGCGGACCAGCTTGCGCTGCACGAAGGCGCAGCCCTGTTAGGACATAGTCCAAGTTGCGCCGCGTTGGAAATGGCGGGGATGGGCGGCACGTTCGAGGCCGCACAGCCGATGAACATTGCGCTGACCGGTGCGCCGATGCAGGCCAGCATTGATGGCAGCCCGGCCGTTTGGAACGCCTCCCATACACTTGAGGCTGGTCAGCAATTGGTGATCGGGGCCGTGATGCAGGGCAATTACGGCTACCTGCATATCGGTGGTGGAATCGATGCTCCGGAATTTCTGGGGTCCCGCTCCGTGCACCTGACAGCGAAAGTCGGGCGCGTGGTGCAGGCAGGTGATGTGTTATCGGCCGGATCGCGCATAGCGGATGTCGGGATGAAATTGCGCTCAGACGACCGGTTTACCGGAGGCGTTCTGCGCGTGGTGGCCAGTTTTCAGACCTCTCTGTTCGATCAGGACACCCTTGACCGATTTTCCCAAACAACTTTTCGCCGAGGTGCGCGGGCCAACCGGATGGGAATGCAGTTGGACAGCGACGGCGAAGGCTTTGCCGCCAAGGGGCAACTGAATATTTTGTCTGAGGTCATCACCCCCGGAGACATTCAGATGACCGGCACCGGCAATCCCTTTATTCTTCTGCCTGAATGCCAGACCACGGGGGGCTACCCCCGCATTGCAACCGTTCTGCCCTGCGACCTGCCCCGCGTAGCGCAAACCCCGGCGGGTGGACAGATCCGGTTCGAATTCGTCTCTATGGACCAGGCCGTTGCCCTGCACGCGACTTACCTTGCCGATCTTGAGCGCCTGCCGGGGCGGGTGGAGCCTTTGGTCCGCGATCCGCATGACATTCTTGATCTGTTGTCCTACCAATTGATCGGTGGAATGATCTCTGCCACTGACTAAGGAGAATTGCCGATGCCCAGCGTCGATCTGAATGCCGATATAGGAGAGAGCTTTGGCCCCTGGAAAATGGGGGACGATGAAAGCCTGCTTAAGATCATCACCTCGGCGAATATAGCTTGCGGATTTCACGCAGGCGATCCGGATGTGATGGCAAGGACGATTGCGCTGGCAAATGAAAACGGCGTGGGCGTTGGCGCGCATCCTGGTTTTCCAGATCTACAGGGATTTGGGCGGCGCAACATGAAAGTACCCTATGACAGTCTGCGCAATCTGGTACGGTTTCAGCTGGGCGCAGCGAAGGGAATGGCCAGGGCAGTTGGCACCGAAGTGCGACACCTGAAACTGCACGGAGCGCTGGCAAACATGTGCTCGGTCGATATCGACATGGCGCGGGCTTGCTATCAGGGCGCTTTGGATGTGGACCCGGACATTGTCATCATGGTGCTGGCCGTAACCAAACAGGAAGAGGCTGCGCGGGAACTGGGCTGCAAATGGGTCGGCGAGATATTCGCGGACCGTGCTTACAATGACGACGGCACTCTGGTTGATCGCAGCCTTCCGGGCGCGGTTATCCATGATCCCGACCTTGCCGGGCCCCGCATCCTGAACATGGTTCGTGAAGGCGCAATCATAACCGAAAGCGGTCAAAGGCTGGAAACATCGATCGATACGATCTGCCTGCACGGCGACGGGCCGACGGCCGTGCAAATCGCCCAGTCCGTGCGTAAAAACCTGATCGACGGTGGTGTTGAGGTGACGAAATTCATTCGTTAACCACCTCGACGTAAGACAGACGCTCCATCTTCTTATTGTTGCCTGCGCAGATATCAGACCCTAGCATGCCTGCAAGTGCATGTTCTGAATACCGGAAATCCAGGCAACGTTTTAATCGGCCGTGGTCGGCGAGACGCAAGGAGGTAATTTAATGTCTTTTGATTTGATGTCTTATGAGCCCCGAGGAGACAAGAAGAACTCGGACTTCTTCAACGAATACCTGCCGAAGATTTACGAGCGGCGCAACAAATCGGGTGTCGCTGATCTGGTCGGTCCCATGCAGGCGATCGTCATTCAGGTCGAGACCGCAGCGCAATTCGATACCCTGATAGAACTATATGTGATGACGCCCTACCGTCATACGGCCACGTTTTTGGGGCAAACCCATAAATTCTCGGTTCTGCATACCCATTCCGACTATCCTGCGCTGCTCGTAATGGCACCGCTCAGCCCGAGCTTTGACGACTTTATCCCCCGCATTAACCGGATGTACCCACTGGCACGCAACACTCCGCAGACCCGCTATGTCGGAGAGATTTATGGTGCGGTCGACCTGAAAACCCTCAGCAAGACGCTTGAAGATCAGAATGTCCGGTTCGAATACAGCGGTGATACCGAGAACCCGTTCTACACATTAGATGGGTTCTGTTTTACCACACCGTCCGATTTCACCTGCAACCGGGTCGGCTATTCCACACTGGATTTCAACGACCCCGACAGTCTGGGCCTCGGTGACCGGGTGTTGCTGAGCGATGCTGAGCAGGCACAGCTGGATCAGGCCGCTGCATTTGGTACGGGCAGCAAGATTTCACCTTTGATGCTTGGGATCGACCATCTTGCAACGCGCATTCTGGCCGGTGAACGTGAGGATGCAATCCTCGAGTTTCTGACCATGGTGCCCTATTATTTCTGGGGGGCGTACAACATCTTCGACATGAACTCGTCCACCAATGTGAACCGCAACCCGAATGTGGACGATGACAAGAAGTCGCCCGCCAAGGTGTTTACCGCCAACAATACGCCCTCATTCGTCAATTCCTTCGCAAAGCTGCCGATGCCGACCGAGGATTTCGTTCGCAATTTCGGCCGTCGCCTGCATCATATGGCCGTCGAGATTCAGGATGGCGATCATAACGCCGGAGAGAAGAACGTCGACTTTGTGGTGAACACGCTCAAAGACAAAGGCGTGCCGTTCCTGGCCCACGTGGTGGGCGAGTGCAAAGACGATCCGAATCTGAAGCAAATCTTCTCGAAACACTCGAAAAACACACTGCTGATCACCGAGTATATCGAGCGTTGCCATAAGTATGACGGGTTCTTCACCAAGGACAATGTGGCCGCATTGACGGCCGCCGCCGGGCAGGATGAGCAATACCAGCACGGCCATGTCTTCGACTGACAAAAAAAGGCTGCGAGTTTCCTCGCAGCCCAGATCCATCCAGGAGAGTATGTCGGGTCTTATGACGGCCCGATCATGAAACAAGTAACGTTGCGGGCCTGAAGCCTGCGGCAGGCCAGATCAGCCTGTTCGCGGGTCATGCCCTGAAATGTTGCTTCAAACCCGCGCGAGCTTTGGTTCACCTTGCGCAGCGTGCCTTCCAGAGTGGTCATTTCCGACAGGGCGGTTTTCAGCAAAACCTTCTCGGCCTCATATCGGGTGGTATAGCGGCCGACATTGACGCCCCACAAATGCCCGCCTGATGTGGACAGACGGGTAACGATTTCCTGTTCGGGTTCGGGTTGTACGTTCGGATCAGTTGACGCCAGAACCAGATCTTCCGGGCGCGCGGCGGGTCGCGTCGTATCGTCGGTTGGCGCCTGGATATCAGCCGCCGCGATCGCCGCGGCGATACCGTTTTGAATGCGGGCGCCATTCTTGGCGGCCGTTGCGGCGACTGTCCCCGCCACCTGTACGGCGGCACCCGGTCCCGGACGCAGAACAGGCCGCAGACTTGTGGTCGGCGCTCCGACCAGGCTTGCTACCTTCACGCCCAATCCGGCATTCCCTGCATAAGCCGGACGGGCCGGTTTGCGGATCGGGGCCCGCGACGGTGCGCGGCGGAAACCCATGTCCAGCAATTCGGCCACTTTGGCGTTACGCGACGCGCCGGATTTACCGCCGAAGACAGTGGCGATGATGCGTTCGTCTTTGCGTTTTGCGGAAGCAACAAGATTAAAACCCGCGGCGCGGGTGTATCCGGTCTTGATCCCGTCGGCACCGCTGTAGGCGGCCAGCAGGCGACGGTTGGTGTTCGGAACCGTCTTGATCCCGGCATGAGTCGATTGACGCGAGAACAGATTATAATACTGCGGGTAGTCGTACAGCAGGTGACGCCCCAGAGTGGTCATGTCCCGCGCAGTCGAGAGGTGACCCGATTCTGTCAGACCATGCGCGTTTTTGAACGTTGTGCGACTCATGCCCATGGCCTTGGCGGTGCGAGTCATGCGGCGCGCGAATGCTGCCTCGGACCCGCTGAGGGCGATTCCGATTGCCGTCGCCGCGTCATTGGCCGACTTCACCGCTGCTGCTCGGATCAGATAGCGGAACGCGATCGTCTGCCCTGAGCGCAGGCCCAGTTTCGATGGCGGCTCGGACGCGGCTTTTTTGGTGATACGAACCTGCGTATCCAACTCGATCTCACCATTCCGCACCGCCTCGAACGCAATGTAGAGGGTCATCATTTTGGTCAGCGAGGCCGGGTGCAACCGTGTATCGGCATTGCGCGAATGCAGCACTTCTCCGGTGCGTGCATCAATTACCATCGCCGCGTACGGCGCAGCCGCCCCTTGCAACGGCGCAAAGGAAAGCAACCACAAGAATGCTATAAGAAATAAGCCCATTCGGGCCGGAACTGTCCGCCGAACCTGCACGATCTTTGCCTCTGTCTACCTCGTGCCGCCGGGTTTTCCCGGTCGGCCAATCATTTATTTTATTACCTGACAGGCTAGCATAGGGGCCGGACTAAATAAACCGAAAGCTCACTATTTCGCTGTTTCGTTATCCGCCCACAGACACACTACATGTTGCCACGGATGAGAATGACCCCACCAAATCCACGAAAATGACAAGATTGTGCCGAATACATAAACCGAATTTTCGGAACTGAGACCAATCGGCAACATCAGCTTAACGCCCTGATGAGCCCTGCCAGTTCACCCAGATCCCGCAACTCCCGGAATCGCGGATTGTCTGTTGGTGTTTCGGCCTGCTCTACTTCCCAGACCAGACCGTGCGGAACGTGCACACCCCAGCACCCGGCCTCAATCGGTGCCACCACATCAGACCGCATCGAGTTTCCGACCATCATCGCGCGCGCAGGCCCATCGCCGTATCGCGCAAAGATATCACGATAGGTCTGCGGTGTTTTCTCGGACACGATTTCCACTTCGTCGAACAGTTCCCCCAACCCCGACTGCGCCAGCTTTCTTTCCTGATCTATCAGATCGCCCTTGGTGATCAGCACAACCCGATGAGTCGCAGCTACACCCTCGATCGCCTCCCGGGCACAAGGCAGCAGCTCTATCGGATGGGCTAACATCTCTTGCCCCGCTTCGATCAGTTGTCGAATGACCGAGGCCGGAACGCGATCCTCTGTCACCTCGACCGCGGTTTCGATCATTGAAAGCGTAAAGCCTTTGATTCCATAACCGTAATGGCGAATGTTACGCTTTTCGGCCGCCAGCAAGCGTTCCAGCAAGTGGCCCCGGTCGGCGTGATCCGCCAGCAATTCGGTGAAATAGGTCTGTGTCAGTTGGAAAAAACGCTCGTTGTGCCACAAAGTATCGTCCGCATCGAACCCGATTGTGGTAAGATTTTGACCCATGTCGAATACGTCCTGCTGGCTCTTTTCTCTGGCTGGTTCGACGTTATATAACCGCAATGATAAACCGAAGCCTGAATCGGACAGTAGGACGCAATGCTTGAATACCCATGGATGATGTCTGACAAATCGGACGACGACCCTGATACGTCGGTCCTGGTACAGACGCGCCCTAAGACCAAGCGTCCACCGCTGTACAAGGTTCTGCTGCTGAACGACGACTACACCCCGATGGAGTTCGTCGTGCACGTGCTGGAGCGGTTTTTCAGCATGACCCATGCGCAGGCTTTCGAAATTATGCTGACGGTCCACAAGAAAGGCGTGGCAGTCGTGGGTGTGTTCAGCCACGAGATTGCCGAAACCAAGGTCGGGCAGGTCATGGATTTCGCCCGCAGGCACCAGCACCCCCTGCAATGCACCATGGAACGCGAAGAATAAGGCGCCCCGGGCCTGACCGCTGTATCGGATTAGCTTATGTCCCCTCGCCTTGATCTTGCCCTGCAAAGCGGCCTGGTGCTGTCGCAACCCTTGACCGTGATCGGATCGACGCCGGATCATGACCTGTCAGACCTGCCGCGCGAAACGCAGGTGGTGCAGCCTTTCAAGCCCTTTCACGACCATTTCGCGGAACGGGGTTTTGCTGTCGTGCCCGAAACCCAGGACATGTGTCAGGACGCCATCGTGATCCTGCCCCGCGCCAAGGCCTTGGCCCGCAGCCAGGTGTATCAGGCCTGCAGCCGTTCCAGCGGTGTAGTAGTGGTGGACGGGGCTAAAACCGACGGCGTGGACGGCCTGTTGAAGGACATTCGCAAGCGTGTCCCGGTCGAAGGGCCAATTTCCAAATCGCATGGAAAAATCTTCTGGTTTCAGTCGGACTCGCAGGTTTTTGCGGATTGGGCGGCACCGGAAAACCAGATGGCAGACGGATACCAAACGGCTCCGGGCGTGTTTTCCGCCGACGGTATCGACCCAGCCTCGGCCTTGTTGCATGAAACTCTGCCCGACAAGCTGGGTGCACGGGTCGCTGATCTGGGCGCCGGGTGGGGCTTTCTGTCTGCTGGCCTGCTGAATGCAGCGGATCTGAAAGCACTGCATCTGGTCGAAGCTGACCATGCCGCGCTGAATTGCGCCCGCACAAATGTTCCTGATCCCCGCGCCCGGTTTCATTGGGCCGACGCGGTCACATGGCGGGCACCGGACCCGATCGACACGGTTGTGATGAACCCACCGTTCCACACATCGCGCAGTGCTGAACCCGCACTGGGACAGGGCTTTATCAGGTCCGCTGCCAAAAACCTGACCCGCAACGGCACCTTGTGGCTGGTTGCCAATCGCCACCTGCCCTATGAAACAACGCTGACCCAAACATTTGCGCATGTCGAAGAGGTGGCCGGCGACAATCGGTTCAAGGTGTTTCACGCCTCTCGCCCTCAGCGATGATCCCGGTTAACCTGCGCCGCAATTCAGGAGGAAACGCATGTCCTTTTCCATAGCTGGCAAAACAGCAATCGTGACGGGCGGCGCTAGCGGCGTCGGGCTGGCTATCGGCCGCCACTTTGCCGATGCCGGCGCCAATGTGATGTTCGCCGACATGGACGAAAAGCGTCTGTCCGAGGAACTGGGCGAGCAGGCCGATGACAGCAACATCCGATTTTTCGCCGGAGACCTGCGCGAAAAGCTGACGATCGCCAACCTTTTGTCAGCCACCATCGACGCCTTCGAACAGGTGGACATCCTGATCAACGGCGCGCGTCAGGTGATCCCGTCCGATCCCCTGGATACCGAAGACGACTCGGTGCGAACCCTTCTGAATCAGAACCTGATGCCCGCGCTGCGCCTGAGCCAGCTGGTTGCTAAACGGATGATCAAGCAGACGAGCGATGACGATGAAGACCCGGCCGGATCAATTATTAATCTGTCTTCGATTGCCGCGCGGCGTACGCATCCCGATCTGATGGCCTATTCCGTATCGACGGCCGCTCTGGACCAGATGACCCGCTCTCTGGCCGTTGCCCTGGCTCCGAACCGCATCCGCGTGAACTCGATTGCGCTGGGGTCTGTGATGAGTGCGTCGCTGCAATCGACCCTGAAAGAAAACCGTGATTTCCGGGACGATATCGAGAAACACACGCCGTTGGCCCGTATCGCAGCACCGACCGAACTGACCGAGACCGCGCAGTTCCTGGCCTCGGATGCGGCCGGGTTCATCACCGGACAAATCCTGACCATTGACGGCGGCCGCACCCTGCTGGACCCCGTTGCAGCCCCGGCCCACTAAGCACAATGTTCGACACCGAAAAAGCCACCGCCTCCGCCTGGTTCCGTCAATTGCGCGACGAGATCGTCACTGCATTCGAGGCCTTGGAAGACAGCCACGAGACCGGACCATTCTCGGATGCCAGGCCCGGACGGTTCGAGGTCAAGGAGACCACGCGCCAATCCGATGATGGAGCGGACGCGGGCGGCGGTTTGATGTCGGTTATGCGCGGAGGCCGTGTATTCGAGAAGGTCGGCGTAAACGTCTCGACCGTGTTCGGCACACTGGGTGAACGCGCACAGACCGCCATGGCAGCGCGAAAGGGCATTCCAGGCATGACCGAAGACCCCAGATTCTGGGCCTCAGGTGTCTCACTGGTTGCGCATATGCAAAACCCGCATGTTCCGGCAGTTCATATGAACACGCGTATGTTCTGGACGCCCCATGCGTGGTGGTTTGGTGGTGGGTCAGACCTGAACCCATGTATCGAATACGATGACGACACGGCCCATTTCCACAACACACAGAAGGCCTACCTGGATCCGCACGGACCGGCCCATTACCCGCGCCTCAAAGACTGGGCTGACGAGTATTTCTATATCCCTCACCGAAAACGCGCCCGTGGTGTCGGCGGTATCTTCATGGACGATTACTGCACCGGCGATTGGGCAGCGGATTTTGCGCTGACGCAGGATATTGGCCGCGCCTTTCTGCCCGCGTTTCTTCCGCTGGTCGAAAAGCGCCGCGTTCAAGGCTTTGGAGATGAGGACAAGGACACCCAGCTTGTGCATCGTGGGCTCTATGCCGAATACAATCTGGTCTACGACCGCGGCACCAAATTCGGGCTGGAAACCGGACACGACCCGGATGCCGTCCTCATGAGCCTGCCGCCGCTGGCCAAGTGGGTCTGATAAGCAGTCAGAACCCAAAATCCATGAGGTTGTCATAGCAATAGCCCTGCGCCGAGGCCGCCGACAAATTCGCGCCCACGCGTTTGACCGTGACCGAATACCCCTTAGAGGTATCGGCCCCCTCGGGCGGGGTCAGCGAAAACTGTACCGTCCTTGTTTGCTTGTCGTAGGCTCTGGCAATGTAGATGCGCTGGGTTGCTTGTGTTCTGAGGGTACGAATGGCGAAGTCACCGATGCCACACCAATAAGCGACAGGCGCCGAAGTACCGTGTGTTGCGACTTCGTACACCCCGTTCTTCAGGGGTGTGACCGTGGTTCGATATGCCGGATTAATACCTATGCCAAACCCGACGGCCTGCGCCAAACCTGGCAACACTGCCAATGTCACCACGCCAGACACTCTCCAAAACCGCATAGCAAATATCCTTAAACACAAACTGTTTCAGCCACAGATCATAATGGACACAAGGTGTGAGTAAAGTTCGCGGCACCATGGTTGGGTCTCAACCAAAACTCCAGCGCATGGACACAGCATTCAAAATAGTATCATTTCAAAACTTTAGAGGTTAGAATCCGATAATCTGGTTTGGAACGGGGCGTGTATTGAGCAAGACATTCCCAGAGGGCTGGTTCGACATTCCGCCCGAAAAATACGCGGATTTCGGCGCTATGTTTTACTTGGCCGGGCTTACAAAAACGCACCAGAAACGCAGTCTCACTCAGGTTCTGTACGCATTTGAAACGCCGTTTCGGCTTGGGCAATACCACATCTTTCGCCAAAACGGCTTTCCCCGAGGGTTTGTAACCTTCGCAGGCCTGAGCCCCGAGGTCGAGCACAGATACGCGGTACTGGAATCCCCTCTTAAGGACGCGGATTTCACCAGCGGGCCCTCGTTCTGGATTATCGACCTTGTAGCTCCGTTCGGCCAGACCAATCAGATCGTGGATATTCTGAAAAAAGACATTCCGCACCCACGCGTTCGCACAAACCGGATGGACAGCGATATGACACGGAACCGGATCGTCGAATGGACACGGGATGACGCGGGCGAGGTTCATATGCGTCTTTATCGTAAAAAGGAATTCAAGCAGATCCTTCAACAGGAGGGGTCGTGACATGGTATCCATAACAGGAGAAACGACGGGGCTGGTGACCAACAACCCTCCAAACCAGGCAACAGGCGATCTGGATGTGGTAAGTATTGGCACGGTGACGTCCCAGAACTGGACGATATCATCTCCGCCCGCTTTCGGAACTGCCAGTATAGACCCCAACACCGGCGACTGGACCTATACGGTTGATCAGGTTTTCTTCGACAGCCTTGATGATGGCGAAATCGTCAGTGACACGTTCACCGTTCAGGTCACAGGGACGGTTGACCTCGGGTTCACCACATTCCCGTTTACCCTTACTCAGAACGTCACCATCACGATCGAAGGGGTGTGCTTCACGGCCGGCACACTGATCGAAACAGAAAGCGGCATTCGACCAATTGAAACCCTGGCTGTCGGCGATCACATCTGTACCGCCGATCATGGGTTGCAACCGATCCGCTGGATCGAAAGCAGCGCGCTGGACCCTGAGCGATTACGAGACAACCCGGCGATGCGCCCCGTCCGGATCAACGCGGGCAGCCTTGGCCCCAATACGCCCAGCCGCGACCTGCTCGTGTCACAGCAGCATCGTATTCTGGTCCGTGGCCCTAAGGTCGAATTGTTGTTCGGAGTGCCCGAAGCCCTGATCGCGGCCAAGCACCTGTGTACCTGGCCCGGCATCGCCGTTGAGACTTCGGAAATGCCCGTGGAATACCTCCATATCCTGCTGGACAACCACGAAATTCTGATGGCTGAGGGCGCATTGGCAGAAAGCCTGTATCTGGGCGAGGAAGCTCTGCACACGTTATCCTCGGAGGCCCTTCAGGAACTGGCCGCGATATTTCCGGAGACGGCCACGCCCGCAGGGACAGGCTTTGGACGCGCTGCACGCATGATCCTACGGGAATACGAAGCACTTGCACTGGCCTAAGGCGCGTTTAGGCGTCCTCCGACGTCCTGTGGCGCCAGAGCTACCGTCTTGATCACCGCAAAACAGGGCCTGCCCGTTTCCAGCCCCAGCGCCTGAACCGAGCGGCGGGTGACGCGGGCCAGAACGGAACCGGCGGAAGTTTTGACCGACACGATAGCACCAGGCCCTTCACCCGCCCGGATCGTATCTACGACGCCCTCCAGCACGTTCAGGGCTGACAATCCTTCGGGCCGCTTGTTCGACAGGATGACCTCCTGCGCGGGGATACGAATGCGCAGGGCTTCTCCGATCTGATGCGGTATGTGCGGCAGGAACAGGCGCGCACCGCCTGCCTCCAGCTCGGTCAGCCCGTCCGCGTGGTGTTCGCGGACCCGGACCTGAATCACCGCACCAATAGCCCGCACACCTGCCGGGGCCACTGACGGGTCTGCCATCACTTCTGACGCTGGACCATGTCGCACCACTTTGCCATCCTGCAAGGCGACAACCGATGTCGCCAGCCGCGCGACCTCGGCGGCGGAATGAGTGACGTAGAGAATAGGAACCGAAACCTCATCCCGCAGCCGCTCGAAATAGGGCAGGATCTCAGCCTTGCGCTCATCATCCAGCGCGGCCAAAGGCTCATCTGCCAGTATCAGGCGCGGGCTCGCCAAAAGTGCGCGACCAATGGCGACACGCTGTTTTTCACCGCCCGACAGACCAGCGGGTCGGCGGTCCAGCAGGTGACCAATCCCCAGCATCTCGATCACCTTGTCCGGGTTTTCGCGGCGCGCACCCCTGGGGGCGAACCAGCGTCCATAGGACAGGTTCTGGCGCACGGTCAGATGCGGGAACAGGCGGCCCTCCTGAAAGATATAGCCCAACCGCCGTCGATGTGGCGGCAACCAGAGATTCTGCTCGGTATCAAACAACTCCCAGCCGTTGACAGCCACGCGCCCTGCCTTGGGCCGCAACAACCCGGCGACCGCATTGACGACCGTGGTTTTACCCGATCCCGAGCGTCCGAAAAGAACTGTAACACCCGCAGGCGCATCAAAACTGAGGTCCAGCTGGATATCCGGCAGATCATGTTGCAGGCGGACGGAGAGGCTCATGACCCGGACACCCGTGCAGCAGCGCGGCGACCGACATATTCCGACAAAAGCAGCGCCCCCATGGCGATGACGATCGAAATCACGACCAGCCGGGTCGCCGCACCTTCACCCCCCGGCACCTGCAAAAACGCATAGACAGCTGAGGGCAAAGTCTGGGTCTGACCCGGAATGTTTGAGACAAATGTAATGGTTGCGCCGAATTCGCCCATCGCCTTGGCAAAAGCAAGAATGGCCCCTGCGATCACGCCCGGCAAAATCATCGGCAGGGTAACAGTTGCAAAAACAAAGGCGCGAGACGCACCCAGCGTTGCACCGGCCTGTTCCAATTTTGGATCGACAGCCTCGATCGACAGGCGGATGGCGCGCACCATCAAGGGGAAGGCCATGATCCCCGCCGCCAGTGCCGCTCCGGTCCAGCGAAAGGCCACAACGATGCCAAATTCAGCCAGCAATCGACCCATCGGCCCCTGGATGCCAAAGGTCAGCAACAGCAGGTAACCCGTCACCACAGGCGGCATGATCAGTGGCAAATGCACCAACCCGTTCAGCAACTGGCGGCCAGGAAACCGCCAGCGGGCCAGCGCGTAGGCCACGAAAATTCCGAATGGCAATGTCACCAGCGTCGCCCAAAAGGACACGCGCAGTGACAGTCTCAGCGCCTCAAGTTCTGCAGGACCCAGCCACCCCATGCGTTAACGGCCCGGCAGGGCAAAGCCCTGTTCTGTAAAGATGCTTTGAGCCGCGCCTGACTGAAGGTGATCCAGAAATGCCTGCGCTTGAGGTGAACCTGACACGGTCACTGCAGCGGGGTAAATGATTGGCGGATGCAGGTCGGGCGCGAACGAAGCGACGACCTGAACCTTGTTTTCGGCCAGCGCATCAGACCGGTAGACGATCCCCAGCGGAGCTGCCCCCGCCGCGACCAGCGCAAGGGCCGCGCGGACATTGTCGGTCTGCGCGATCTGGCCCTGGACAGTCTCCCACAGACCAAGGCTCTGCAGAGCGGCTTTGCCGTAAATACCGGCTGGAACCGCATCCACCAGCGCCATTGCCAGATGCCCGCCACCCAGCGCAGCGGACAAGTCTACATCCGCGCGCATCTGGCCTATCTCGACCTGTTCCACCCCTCCAATCAGAACCAACCCATTCCCCAACAGATCAACCCGAGTCGCCGGATCAATCAAACCCTGATCCTGCAAAACGTCCATCCAGTCGATATTGGCGGAAATGAACAGGTCCGCTGGCGCGCCCAGCTGGATCTGTCGGGCCAGCACCGAAGAGGCGGCATAAGACACCGTGACCTCATGCCCTGTCTGCTGTTCGAACACAGGCGCGATCTCATCCAGAGCGGTCTTCAGGCTGGCAGCTGCAAAAACCAAAATATCTTCGGCCCCGGCCCGGATCGGAGCCAGCGTCGAAGCGCTCAACACCAGGGCCGCGATTATCAATCGGCGGGCAACGGACAGGATCATGTGTACTCCCGTCTGGAAGATTACAGTCCCTCCGGGGATATCTGAGGCGACAGGTGACACGCAAGCGCCTTTCCCAAACCCGATCTGCGCAAAGTTCAGAAAACGAATGAAACAATAAGGTTGTCCGGTCAATTCCGTCAGTTCAGCAGCCGCTGGTGTCGCAAACGATATTGATCCCCGGTGACTCCGGGGTGATGCTGCACCCGACCCAGATGACAGGATACCGACGATGCTACAAAACACCCCCGGTCTGATCGACGAAATCCGCGCCCGTTTTGCCCATGTCGATTCCTGCCCGTTTCAGGGCTCCCGTATCTTTTTCGAGAACGCAGGCGGGGCGCTGACACTGAATTCGGTCGTAGAAACCTCAGCCAAATTTGCCGCCATCCCGGACAATCAGGGGCGCGATAACGTGGCCAGCCACACTTTGGTCGATATCATCAACAAGTCCAAGGCCGACCTGTCCGTATTCATGAACGCCTCAACAGGCCAGTTCTTCGTGGGTGAAAGCGGGACAGAACTTTTGTTCCGCATGATCCGCACCGCTTGCGTGAACGCCCCAAAAGGCAGCAAGGTCATCGGCAGCTCGATCGAACATCCGGCCAGCCGCAGCGCGGCCCGCCGCTGGGCCGGGATCGCCGGATTGGACTATGTCAATGTCCCGCATAGCGATGATCTGGGTCTGGTCACAGCCGACGATTACCGTGCTGCAATGACACCGGATGTGAGCGTTGCCACGATCCTACACGCCTCGCCCGTGACCGGTATGGGTATGGATGTCGCGGCCATTGCACAGGCCATCCGCGAGGAGTCCCCTGAGTGCTTCATCATCGTCGACGGCATTCAACATGCCGCCCACGGGCAGGTAGATATCGACAGCTATGGCGTCGATGGCTATGCGATTTCACCCTACAAGGTGTTTTCACGCCACGGTTATGGGATTGCCTGGATATCCGACCGGCTGACCGCCCTGCCCCATGATCAACTCATCGACGCTCCCGCAAGCGGATGGGAGTTTGGAACCCGCGACACCGGGTCCTACGCGACAATGTCGGATGTGGTGAGTTATTTCGACTGGCTCGGCACGCAGGTGTCGGACGAATCCGACCTCCGCGCGCGGATCGAGGCCGCGGGCCTCGCGATCCACGCCTATGAAACGCATCTGACAAACGCGATGATCAGCGGCACAGGCAATCTGCCCGGCCTGCGGGATATGGACCACGTGCGCATTCTGGCCGGGGCTGACAACCCCGCGCGTGAGGGGCTGGTGTCCATTGTCGTGCGGGACGTCCCGTCGGCTGAGATTGTCACCCGGCTCAATGAACAGGGCATTCGCACCCACACCCGCAAAGCGGATCATTACAGCGGCAATGTACTGACACCGTTGGGTTTGAGCGACTGCATCAGAATATCCCTGTGCCACTACAACACTGAGCAGGAGGTGGCCCAATTGCTGGCAGCATTGAACGAGATGGCGGCCTGATCCGAATTCAGGCAAAGAAATTGTGCCAGACCCTCTTGCGCCCGCGCGCAGGCTTGGCTACATGCACCGTCACGGGTGATTAGCTCAGTTGGTAGAGCGCTTCGTTTACACCGAAGATGTCGGGAGTTCGAGTCTCTCATCACCCACCATCCCTCTCAATCGCGCATTTACCACTGACCCAGCGAAAATTGGTTTGGGTATTTGCAACCGATTGCAAATATCGTGCTTTGGTGCATAGTATTTCCCCATGAAATCGCTTGTCAGCCTCCCCCCAAACCGCGAACGCCAGCCATGAGTGTCACCCTGAAAGACGTCGCCGCGCTGGCCGGTGTGTCCCGCTCCGCCGTTTCGCGGACCTTTACCGAAGGCGCGTCCGTATCCGCCAAAACCCGCAGCAAGGTTGAAAAGGCTGCGCAGGAATTGGGCTATAGCCCCAATGCGCTGGCGTCCTCGCTGACCACAGGGCGAACGAAGCTGATCGGGCTGATTTCCAACAACTTTCACAACCCGATTTTTCTTGAGGTCTTCGATCAGTTCACCCGCGCGCTGCAGGAACGGGGCCTGCGCCCGCTGATCGTCAATCTGACCGACGAAACCGAGCCCGCCAATTCGGTTCGGATGCTCCGCCAATATTCCGTGGATGCCGCTATCGTCGCGTCGTCAACACTGCCACCCAGCTTTGCCAAGGCTTTTCAGGACGCAGGCGTACCGGTTGTGCACACTTTCGGGCGATCGGCCACGTCGCCGGAAGTTCACGTCGTGGGAATCGACAACGTCGAATGCGGTCGCATGGCCGCCCGTGAATTGCTGGCCCGAGGATACAAGCGCGTCGGGTATCTAGGTGGCCCCAAAGATGCAACCTCGGCCATGGACCGGTATCGCGGCTTTATGGAAGAGGTTGAAAAACATACTGACCTTGAAGTGTCACATTCCTTTGCAGACAATTATTCCTTCGAAGCCGGGCGCGCCGAGATGCTGCGCCTGCTTAAGGGAACCCCGGCGCAAGGATACTTCTGCGGTGACGACATCCTGTCCATCGGCGCATTGTCGGCGCTGTCCGATCACGGGCTAAAACCGGGCGAGGATATCGGCATTATCGGACTGAACGACATGGAAATGTCGCGCTGGGAAAGTGTGGACCTGACGACCATTCATCAGCCAATCAAGCAGATCATCACCTCGTCAGTCGATCTGGTTGAGGAAATGCTGAAAGATCCCGACCGCTATCCGGAGGCGCGCATATTTCCCTGCCGGGTGATTGAGCGGGGCACTTTGCGGCCCCGCTGCTGATCAACGGAACATAGGCGGGCGCGCGTCCGTCCACGCGCCATCTGCTTTTCCGGATGCGACCGCCGCATGAACCGCCGCAATCGACCGAACGCCATCGGAAGGGGTCGGCAGCCCGTCACGGGCCTCTCCGAGAATGGCGTCGGCCAGATCGCAATAGATATTGGCCACGGCCAGCGGGAAGCCCTCGGGATGGGCAATGGCAACGCGGGACAGGCGCTGGGTTTCTTCGTGCAGACCGGCTTCGCCTTTCTCAATGATCTGAGTGCGCCCGCCCACGGGCGTATAGATCAGCTGGTTGGGCTGCTCGGACGCCCAGCGCAGACCGCCGGTTTCACCGAAGACCTGAATGTCGAACCCGTGCTGACGCCCGATCGCCACGGACGAAGTCCACAGACGACCAACAGTGCCACCCTCCATCCGGAAGTTGATCATGGCGTCGTCCTCCAGTATGCGGCTGGAGATGGTCGAGGCCAGGTCGGCCGACAATGTCTTCACCTCATCATCACAGATGAAACTGGCCATATGCAGCGCGTGGATGCCGCAGTCGGCAAACTGACCGGACACACCTGCCATCGCCGGGTCATAGCGCCAGCGCACACGCGGGTTGTCCGCGTCAGTTGCATCGCCGTGGTGGCCGTGACTGAAGTTGGTCACAACCAGACGGACTTTGCCAATGTCGCCCGCTCGCACCATTGCACGCGCCTGCCGAACCATCGGATAGGCGGAATAACAGTAGTTCACGGCGCAGATCTTGCCCGAGGCTTCGGCCACGCGGACGATCTCTTCGCCCTCCTCCACTGTCATAGTCATCGGTTTTTCGCACAGCACATTGAACCCGGCTTCAAGGAAGGCCTTAGCGATTTCAAAATGGGTGGAATTGGGCGTCGCAATTGTCACCAAATCGATACGGTCTGTGCGATCCTTTTCACCCGCCAGCAGTTCCTGCCAGTCGCCATAGGCCCGGTCGGCGGCTACACCTAGCCTCTGAGCGTATTCACGACCCACATCCGGGCGGTGATCCAGCGCCCCCGCCGCGAATTCGAACATCCCGTCAGCCAATGCACCCAATCGATGAGCGGGCCCAATCTGGCTGCCTTCACCACCACCAATCATGCCCCATTTCAGCTTTGCCATGGTTCTTGTCTCACTTCAGTAAACTGGTTGTTTTCAGCGCTCAGAAATCGCTGATCTCTTGCCATTGTCGCTGTTCCGACGACGCCAGAGCAGCAGCTATTACGCGGTTGACATCGTGCCCGTCCCGGAATGTGGGCCAGATGGCTTTTCCGGTATGGATGGCCTTTAGAAAATCCCTGGCCTCGATGATGATCTGGTCCTGATACCCGGTACCGTGGCCCGGCCCCTGACAGAACGGCTCGTAATCCGGATGCGCGGGTCCGGTCAGGATTTTAGTGAAGCCTCTTGTCGCTTCAGGTCCGTCGTGACGGTAGAACCACAAAGCGTTCTGGTCTTCCTGATCGAATCGAATGGCCCCTTTTGTACCCGAGATTTCGTAGGCGTAGCCCATCTTGCGACCGGTCGCGATACGGCTGACATAGATATTGCCCATCGCGCCATTCTCGAACCGGCACATAATCTGCGCGTGGTCATCATTGGTCACAGCACCGCCGGGGCGCGTATGATGAACGGTTTCCACTTCGGCCATGACTTCGGCGATGGGACCAATCAGTGCCAAAGCACCATTGACCATATGGGGCGCGAGATCGCCCATTGTCCCGTTCGCCATTCCCGTGGTGCGCCAAGTGGCCGGGGCCTGAGGGTCGGCGTAAAAATCTTCGGTATGTTCGCCACGGAACCAGGTGATATCTCCGATTTCCCCTTCCGCGATGAGCTGGCGAGCATACTGGGTGGCAGGAGTTCGAACGTAATTGAACCCGACCATATTGGTCACACCGGCCGCTTCAGCCGCAGCCACCATCGCCCGGCCGTCTTCCATGGACGCGCCCAGCGGCTTTTCACACAGCACAGGTTTGCCCAGAGCAAAGGCCGCTTCGGCGATCTGGCGATGGGTCTCCTGCGGTGAAGCGATAACGATGGCCTCGACCATTGGATCATTCACCAGCGCCCGCCAATCCTCGCAAGCGCGCTGAAATCCATAGGCTACCCGATACCTCTCGGCACTTTCCGGGGTTGAGGCGCAGATCATCTCAAGACGGGGTCGCAAGGCGGTGTCGAACACTGCACCCACTGCAGACATGGCCACGGAATGGGCCTTACCCATATAGCCGCCACCAACGATTCCAATTCCGATTTCAGGCATCTGTCACGGCTCCGAACATTGTATTTGCAACCGGTTGCAAAATCAGTATCGTGTGAATCGATTCAACGCAAGGACCAACGCGCCTTGCCAGCCCCTTTTTGCCGGAGGACAAAACTTGAGCGCTTTGATGGACGGTATCAAAGGAAACCGGTTCGCGGTTTTCGGACGCGCCGGGATGGACCTGTATGCCGACCCGATCGGCGTCAAAAGCGAAGATGCCGACACGTTCCACGCCGATCTGGGCGGCTCTTCGGCGAATATCTGCGCAGGTCTGGTCAAACTGGGCAGTCAGGCCTCGCTGATCACCTCGGTCTCGGATGACGCGGTGGGCCGGTTCTGCATGAACCGGCTGGCCCATTACGGGGTGGACACGTCCTACGTCAGCGTTGTCGGTGGCGAATACCGCACGTCGCTGGCCCTGTACGAAAGCCGGACCGAGAACTTCCAGAACGTTATCTATCGCAACGGCGCTGTCGATTTTCAGGTGACCGCATACGACATGGATAAGATCGATTACGGCAAGTTCTCTGCCGTGATTTCAGCCGGTACGGTGTTCGCGTCAGAACCTTCGCGCGGCGCTACGTTCCGGGCCTTTGACAACGCCCGCACGGCAGGGTTGCCGGTGATTTTCGACATCGACTATCGCCCCTACAGCTGGCCCTCGCCTGAGGTCGCCTCAGAGGTTCTGTCCCGTGCCGGAGAGGCCAGCGATCTGATTGTTGGCAATGACGAAGAGTTCGGTTTCATGGCAGGTGGAAAGGACAAGGGCTATGCCAAAGCCCGGGAGTTAGCAGCGAAGTCGGGGCGGATCGTCATCTACAAGATGGGAGAGAAAGGCGCAGTGACGCTCATAGGCGGGCAGGAAATCACCACAGGGATCTATCCCGTTGATGCCATCAAACCCGTTGGCGCAGGCGATAGTTTCATGGCCGGTCTGCTGGCTTCAATCGCCGCAGGGTATTCACTGGAAGAGGCTGTTTTGCGCGGCTCGGCCTGCGCCTCGATCGTCGTGTCACAACCCGGTTGCGCGCCCGCCATGCCAACAACGCCTGAACTGGACGCGTTTTTGGCATCTCACCCCGGACCGACGACATAGGAGAAACCAATGCACATCGCACCCTATGACAACCAGAACAAACCTATCGTCGGCGCAGACGATTCCACGGTGCCTTTGAACTATTTCAACATCGTAAAACTGCGCCGTGGGGAGGCTTTCGAATATCAGGTGCCTGGTTATGAGACATGCATCGTGCCCGCCACCGGCAGTGTCGATGTCGATGTCAAAGGCTTGCAGTTTCCCAAGCTGGGCAAACGGGGTGAAGACGTTTGGGATGGCGAGCCCGAGGGCGTTTACGTCCCTGTCGGGGCCAAAGCGCAACTGGTTTGCGTATCGGACAAGACCGAAGTGTTCATTGCAGGCGCAAAATACGACAAGGTGCTGGACCCGTTCGATGTGCGCCAGCATGACCTCGTCCAATATGGCAGCGATGACACCAAGACCCATCGCAAGATCAAACATATCCTCGGCCAGAAACAGCACGACAAAGTCGGCCGTCTGTTGGTCAGCGAGTTGTTCACCGTAGGCCAAGGGGGCTGGTCCGGCTTTCCCAGCCACAAACACGACACCAACCGTCTGCCGGATGAATCCCGGCACGATGAGACCTATAACTTCCGCTTCAAACCCAACTGGGGCTCGGGCCTGCAGATGCTGCAGCGCGAGGACAATGAACCGGGCGATGCCTATCACATCGTCGATGGGTCAACGATCTGTATCGACAATGGCTATCACCCCTGCTGCGTCCTGCCGGGATATGAGATGTACTATTTCACCATCCTCGGCGGCCTGACGCAGCGCTCGCTGGTCCAGTATTTCCAACCCACCCATGCCTATCAGATCGAAACGATCCCGGGCATCAAAGACATGATTGCAAAGTTCAAATGACCCTTGTCACGCTGAAAGACGTCCTGACCCCCGCCTATGAACAGGGATACGCCGTCGGCGGGCTGGTAACGCTGGGCTGGGAGGATATGCGCGCTTACGTAGCCGCTGCCGAAGCCGAAAATGCCCCTGTCATCCTGCAGGCTGGCCCAAGCTGTCGCGAACACACGCCGCTGCCTGTTTTGGGAAAGATGTTCCGGTATCTGGCCGAAAACGCCTCGGTGCCTGTGGTGGCCCATCTGGACCATGGCTACACGTTTGAAGAGTGCAAAACCGCGCTCGACAGCGGGTTCACCTCGCTCATGTACGACGGGTCGCGCAAACCTCTGCAGCAGAATATCGACGAGACTGCTGCCATCGCCGAAATGGCACATGCGGCCGGGATTTCCTGCGAGGGCGAGATCGGGTTCGTGGGCTATTCCGGGGGCGAAGGTTCGAATGGAACCGACCCGGATGAGGCGGCCCGGTTCGCGCGGGACAGCGCCGTGGACGCAATGGCGATCTCGGTCGGAAACGTCCATTTGCAGCAAAACAAGGAGGGCGGTCTGGACGAGAATCGCATTTGTCAGATCGACGCGGTGACCGATGTACCCTTGGTGATCCACGGCGGCTCGGGTGTTCCGGTCGAGCAACGCGCGCGGCTGGCACACGAGACCTCAATCTGCAAGTTCAACATCGGAACGGAGCTGCGCATGGCGTTTGGCAATGCCTTGCGCGAAGCAGTCAACAGTGACCCGGACCGGTTTGATCGTGTGACGATCCTGAAAGAGACCCACGATCCGGTCGAGGCCGCAGCCCGCACCGTGATCCGTGCATTCGGAGCGCCGCCGCAGAGACAGGGCGGCCGCACGTAATATATTGCCCTAAAGGGGTTTTTCATACTTTCGGCATAATTTCTGACTAACCGCAAGTTATGAAACAAAACGCCGAATACGCATCCAACAAACTACTGCGTGGAATCTCAACCGGGCATGTCGAGACCGTCCGGGACGCATGGCGTGCATTATTGTCCGATCAGGATGCAGCCATTCCGGAGATACTCGGCAAACTCGCCTCTTCGGCCTGGCAGGATAATCCCCCCGGACCGTTGCCCAAGTATTTCGGTATCTTGCTTGCGCTTCTCAGCGAACTGAACGCCGATACATACAGGCAGGAAATCACCAGGCTTCGAAACAGCAAACTGCACCCGGTTCATCGCAGAACGCTCAACCTGCTGGCAAAACGTCTTGAGGATACTCCGGCGACCATTATTGACGGTGCTATCCCGGTTTTCATCGCCGATGACGTCGCCGACCCGGCTCGGATCGTTCGGAACCTTGAGCGATGGAGCAAAACCAAAGGCCTGTCACTGGAGGATGTGACCCGCATCGACGTGATCTCCGCGCGCCCTGAACTTGATTATCTGGGCAAGTACAACCTGTTTTTTTCGGGCATCATCCTGACCGCGCCGACAGCGCCACTCAAGGGTGTTAGACTGTGGTGGCAGAACCTGAACGGCGAGTTCACCTTTTACCATGAAGTCGGGCACCACGTGCACAAGCACCGCGAAGGCGGCGTGGTGGCAGAGCAGGAAGCGGAAGCCAACGACTACGCCCGCGCGGTGATGCGTAGTTCGCGCCCAATTCTAACCGGTGTCGGCCGCGGTCTGGCCTGGCTGTTCAAACCGCTTGTCAATCGATTGATTGCAAAAGCCCGGCGGGACGGAATCAGGATCACCTGAGCCTCAGATCGACCCGCCCTCGACCATGAAATTGCCCGCACTGCACATCGCGGCATCGTCGGAGGCCAGAAACAGCACCATCCGCGCGACATAGACCGGATCAATCGGATCAGGCAGACACTGGCGATCGACCTGTTTGGCCAAGGCTTCAGGCGTGACCCACAGCTCCTTCTGCCGCTCCGTCATGATCCAGCCGGGGACAACCGTGTTCACGCGGATGCGGTGGTCGCCCAATTCGCGCGCCATGGTTCGCGTCAGGCCGTGAACGGCGGATTTGGCGGTGGCATAGGCGGGAAAGCCCGCACCGGCCTCCCACCAGGAATTCGAGCCGAGGTTGACGATTGACCCGCCGCCATTTTCGATCATGCCCGGCGCGACGGACTGGATGGCAAAAAACATGTGGCGGATATTTGTGGCCATGCGTTCATCCCAATATTCCGGGGTTACCTTGCGCCAGTCGTGGCGATCATCATGAGCCGCATTGTTGACCAGAACATGTGCGTGGCCCAGCTCGTCTTTCAACTCCTCCAACGCCGTCCGCAAGGCGTCAATGTCGCGCAAATCACACTGGGCAAAGGCGTGTTCTCCATCCAGATCGGCCAGCAACGCATTTCCTGCATCCGCATTGATATCCAGAAATCCCACCTTCGCGCCTTGGTCGGCAAACGCGCGTACCGTCTGCGCACCGATTCCACCTGCGCCGCCAGTGACGAATACGGTCTTGCCGTTCAGGCTGGCGTAATTGGCGAATTCCTGGCTCAACTGTCACGCTCCATGATCCACTCGACCTCCGGGGCCGGGACGAACCGCCATTTCCGCAAAGGCCCGGCCATGACGTTCAGGTAATACATCTCAAACCCATACGGCGCACCGCAAGGGTGATGACCACGCGGCACGGTCACAACATCGCCATCTGACACCGCCATGGTCTCGTCCAGCTGCCCGTCATCCGTATAGACCCGCTGTACGCCGAACCCGTTGGCCGGATTCAGGCGGTGATAATAGGTCTCTTCCAGATAAGTGATCCGGGGATAGTCATCCTCGTCATGGCGATGGCTGGGGTACGAGGACCAGTGCCCGTTCGGCGTGAACACCTCGGTCACCAACAGGCTGTCGGCGTAATCCTCGTTCTCCATCGCGATGTTATTGATATAGCGTGTGTTCACGCCCTTGCCGCGTTCGGTCAGTGTGATGCCATCCGGTCCGATCCGCCGGGCCGCATGGCCACCTTTGCCCGGGGCTGAACACACCGCCAGGACGCAATCCGTTTCTGCCACTGCTTCCCAGTCGGTTCCGTTCGGCAGGTACAGACAATGTGGTGGCGTCTTTTCGAACACGTTCATCCGGTCGCCCAATACGCCCCAATCCTGACCAGCACTGGAAATCCGAGCCTTGCCCTCGACCATGACCAGAATGACCTCGCGATCCCCGGTTGCCTCGGCGGTCTTGTCCCCCGCACGCAGGTGATACAGGCCGAACCCGACATACCGCCAGCCAGCACTGGCCGGAGTGATGTCGTGCACCTTGCCTCGGGTTCCGAAAGGTTTCTTGAGCAGGTCTGCCATTCAGTAGTCTCCTTCAGGGGCGGGCACAGCGGCCCGCCCGGGTTAGTGCCTCAGGCGGCTTGCCGCGCGTTCAGAGCCGTCAGGGCTTCGGACAGTTGCGCCTCGGTCCACCTCTCGGACACAGCCTGTCGCAGGATGTCCGCCTGACTGGCCGGTGCGTTGCCCCCAATCGGGGGGTCCGTATCCAGATTGGTCGGGAACGGATATCCTTCGGCCGTGGCGGCAATCGCTGCGTCAAGCTCTGGGCCGGTCAGATCGCCGCGTTGCTTCAATGCGACAAGCGACGGGAACACGGCCTGAGACATTGCACGCCGATCCACCGCTTCCATCGCGCGGCCGAAAGCCGATGACACCTGCAACAGGTTTGCCATTCTGTGAACATCCGTGCGGCTGTTTTCCCCGGCCGCATGGAACAGTGCCGGATTGAAGAACACAGCGTCGCCTTTTTCCAGCGGCAACTGGATGAAAGACGCCTCAAAATGGTCCCGGTGCGCCTCATCGTGGAAGGCAAGATATCCAGCCGGATAAAGCTGAGAAAACGGCAGCAGTTTGGTTGGCCCGCTCTCCACAGGCATATCGCAATGGGCAACCGCGCCCTGCAAAGTCAGCGATGCCGTCACACGATGGGCATGAGCGGGATATCGGGCAGCGCTTTCAGCGGATTGAAAGCCCAGGTGGTAGTCCCGATGCGCCTGCTGCGCCTTGCCGCCTGGGCGCACCTGATTGATCTGCGCGGTCACCTGATAATTCGGTCCAAGCCATGCCTCACAGGCTGCTGCAATTGCCGTATTGCCGAAATAGAGCGCAAAGCCTTCGGGATCGCGCAAGCACTGCTTCTGCAGCGCATTCCAGATTCTGTCATTCGCGCCGGATGCCGCGAAATGATCGCCTTCACCCGCCCCGCCTTGACGTTCTTCATCGATGATCTGGTGAAAGACGCCTGTGGCCCGATCTATAACGGAAGTGTCCGGGTATGCGCCTTTCAGCGCAATCACCCCGGCCGTTGCATTCAATACATGGCCCCATTCCGCCATTAAACTCCGGCGCTGGTCGGCATCTTCCAGCGCTGACCGAAGGGCGTGCATGTCGTAGATCGGTACGTTCTTTTCTACCGACGCGGCATGGGGCACCGCGTCGACCGAAAGGTTCTGAGAGGTCAACACCTTGAATTCATCCAGATCACAGGATTCCCGGTCAAAATACCCGACATATCCAAGTTCCTGATTTACCATGATGTTCTCCTTTCTCATGGCTTCGGTGTTGCCCCTTGGGGCGGTTTTCTACCTGACGATCTCCAATCCCGCCTGTCCGCAGACATCGACGATATGTTGGTAACCCTTTTTGGAATACTCATACGGCGGCGCCTTGGCAGGGTCCTGCTCGGCCTCGACCACGATCCAGCCGTCGTAGTCCATCGCCTTGAGCGCGTTCGCGACGGCCTGAAAATCAATGCAACCGTCGCTGGGCACAGTGAAGGCACCGGCGATCACTGCGTCCAGGAAACTACGGCTATTCTCGCGCGTGTCCTGCACAACGGCCGGACGAATATCCTTGAAATGCACATGGTGAATGCGGTCACCCCAGCGATTCAGTGTCGCCATGACATCGCCGCCGCCGAACAACAGGTGACCGGTGTCAAAGCACAGCTTTACCTCGCGGCCCGAGCCTTCCATCACCCAATTTACCTCATCTTCGGTTTCGATGATCGTGCCCATGTGATGGTGGTAAGCCATCGTCATGCCCTGATCCGCCATCCATTTGGCCAGTTCGGTGAGTTTCGCGGCGTAAGCCAGCACCTCGTCCTTCGTCAGTTTCGGGCGGTCATTGACGGGCGTTCCGACCTGGCCCTGCACGGTGTTGGAACATTCCGCATAGACGATGCAGGGGCTGTTCAGCGCCACAAACTGTTCGACCTGTTCGCGTACGGCTTCGCGCTCGGTCGTGAAGTCGTTCACCAGCGAAGCGCCCGAGCACCAGCCTCCGCACAGCGCGATGTCATTGCCATCCAGATAGGCGCGCAGCCCTTCGGTGTCGCTGGGCATACGCTGGCCGCGTTCGACGCCGGTATAGCCAATCTCGCGCGCCTCTTTCAGCGCTTGCTCCATTGTAAAGGCTGCTGTCAGGTCCGGCAGGTCATCATTCTGCCACGCGATCGGAGAGATCCCGATATTCACGCTCATTTCGTGTTTCTTTCCTTGATGGCGACTTCGTAGGCCGCGCGTTTTTCGTTTACTTCAGGGCGGGTGCTGACCTCGGGCACCGCCACTTCCCACCACGTGCCGCCGTATTCGGTCGAGGGGTACGGATCAGTGTCGATGACCACCACATACGGTCCCTTGATCTCTCCGCGCTTGGCCAGCGCATCCTCAAGCTCGGCAATCGAGCTGACCTTGACCGACGTCGCACCCATCGCCGCCGCATGGGCGGCAAAGTCGATGGCCGAGGGGGTCTCGTGCACCGCGTGATCCAGCAGGTTGTTGAACTCGGCCCCGCCGGTGCCCATCTGCAGCCGGTTGATGCAGCCAAAGCCACGGTTGTCGGTGATCACCACGGTGAAGGAAATCCCCATCATCGCCGCCGAGGCCATCTCCGAGTTTGCCATCATATAGGTGCCATCGCCGGTAAAGCAGATCACGTCACGATCCGGCTGGGCCATCTTGATGCCCATGGCACCCGCGATCTCATACCCCATGCAGCTAAAGCCGTATTCCATGTGGTACGCTCCGGGGCGCGGCGCCTTCCACAGCTTGTGCAACTCACCGGGCATGGTACCCGCCGCGCACATCACGACCGTATCGCCATTCGAGGCACGCTGGACTGCTCCCACCACCTGCATATCAGTTGGCAGCGCATTCCCGTCGCGCGGCGCATCTGTCAGGGCGTCGACCTTGCCATACCACTCGGCCTTCAGCGTGTCCGAAACCGGTTCGGCGCGGTATCCCTGCAACGCGGTACCCAATTCCTCCAACCCGACACGCGCGTCGGACAGCACTGGCATCGCACCGTGTTTCTCGGCATCATAAGCGGCGGTGTTCAGGCAGATCATCTCGCGTTCGGGATTCGAAAACAGCCCCCATGAACCGGTGGTAAAGTCCTGCAATCGGGTGCCGATACCCAGTACCAGATCGGCCTCGGCACTGACTGAGTTCGCGGGTTCGCCGCCAGTCACGCCGATGGGGCCCAGGTTCAGCGGGTGATCCCAGGCCAATGCCGATTTGCCGGCCTGCGTTTCTGCAATCGGGATATTGTGCGTTTCCACAAAGCTCTGCAATGCGTCGGTCGCGCCCGAGTAATGCACCCCGCCCCCGGCGACGATAACCGGTCTCTTTGCGGCTTTGATGGCCGCCACAGCGCGGGCCAATTCGCCCTCGTCCGGGCGGATGCGGCGCTGGAACCAGACGCGCGGTTCAAAGAAACTCTCGGGGTAATCGTAGGCCTCGGCCTGAACGTCCTGACAGAAGGCCAGTGTCGCTGGCCCGCAATCGGCCGGGTCTGTCATGGTGCGGAAGGCGCGCGGCAAGGCGGTCAGCAGATGCTCGGGGCGCGAGATGCGATCGAAATACCGGCTGACGGGCTTGAAACAGTCATTGGCGCTGACCGTGCCGTCGCCGAAATTCTCGATCTGCTGCAATACCGGGTCTGGCCCGCGAGTGGCAAACACATCACCGGGAATTATCAGAACGGGCAAACGGTTCACATTTGCCAAGGCGGCCGCCGTCACCATGTTGGTCGCGCCCGGCCCGATAGAGGACGTCACCGCCATTGCACGGGTCCGGCACATCTGCTTGGCATAGGCAATCGCACTATGCGCCATGGTCTGTTCGTTATGCCCACGATAGGTCGGCAGGCTGTCTTTCACGCCATGCAGGGCCTCGCCCAAACCGGCCACGTTACCGTGGCCGAAAATGGCCCAGACACCGGCGATGAACGGCTCTCCGGCCTCGTTCATCTGTGCCCCCAGATAGCGCACCAGAGCCTGCGCGGCAGTCAGTCGGATTGTCTTGCTCATCATGATCCCTTTCAACACAAGGCCACTATGGGCAATCTGTCGAGTTTCACATTTTTGAAGGTTTCAGGCCGTTTATTTTGTGGCACGCCTGCGGCGCCTGGTCTTTGGATGCCCCGCCCTGTCAGACAGGGCACCCAAATTTCTTTGCTTTAAACTGTCCCACACAGAGATCCTTCAAGCTCGGCCATTTCCTGACCGCCGGCCATAAGGTCCTGCAGTTCTTCGGGGGTGATTTCGCCGCGTTTCGCTGTGCCCAGGGTCTTGCCCCGGTTCAGCACGGTAAAGCGATCCCCAACCGCCAGCGCATGGCGCACGTTGTGACTAATGAAAACAACACCGACACCCTGGCTGCGCACCCTGTCAATTGTCGCCAGAACATTCGAGGTCTGACGCACACCAAGCGCCGAAGTCGGTTCGTCCAGGATCAGGATTTTCGCGCCGAAATAGACGGCACGTGCAATGGCAACGGTTTGGCGCTCGCCACCGGACAAAGTACCCACAGCCTGGTCCGGCCCACGCAAATTGATGCCCATCTTGCGCATCTCTTCCATGCAAACGTCGTTGGCGGTGTCTACATCGAACCGCTTGAGCAGGCCTTTTCCCTTGGTTGGCTCCCGACCCATGAAGAAATTGCGCGTAACGCTCATCAGCGGGATCATCGCAAGGTCCTGAAACACGGTCGCAATGCCCGCCTCCATCGCATCCCGCGGCGTGTCGAAATGCAGCGGTTTGCCTTCGAAGAAGATCTCGCCCTTGGTGGGTTTATGCACCCCGGACATGGTTTTGATGAAGGTCGACTTGCCCGCACCGTTGTCGCCCAGAAGGCAGTGACACTCGCCCGGTTTCACATCGAAACTGACACCGGCCAGAGCGATGATATTGCCGAAGTGCTTTTCGATGTCTTTCATTTGGACGATCGGGGCCACGTCTGCCACGGAATCGCCATGATGGAATTTGGTATCTTCGGTCATATCAGCGCTCCCCCGTTACGCGTTTACGGATCGCGTTGTTGAACAGAACGGCGATCAGTAGCATAGCGCCCAGGAAGACCTGGAACCAATCCTGATCGAAATCGGTGTAGGTCAGGCCGATGACAACCATGCCAAAGATGATCGAGCCGAAGAATGCCCCGATGGCCGAACCGTAGCCGCCGGTCAGCAAACAGCCGCCGATTACTGCAGCGATGATCGCCTCGAATTCCTTTTGGAAACCCCGGCGTGCGTCGGTTGAACCCGCATCCATCACCGTGATGATCGCCACCATCGCGGCACAACAGGCGGTCAGCATGAAAAGCGAGACTTTGACGCGGTTCACCGGAACACCCGAATTCGACGCGGCAACCTTGTCACCACCCGAGGCGAAGATCCAGTTTCCCGCCGGTGTGCGCAGCAATACATAGGTCGCGGCCAGCGCCAGCACGATGAACCACAGAATCTCAACCGGAATCCCCGGCACCTTGGGAGCGCCGCTTTTGAACGTATCAATCATGCCGTTTGCCGCCAGCCATGCAAACAGACTGCCGAATGCCTCGCCCGAAAAGAATGGTGCCAGCCAGTCATTTTCGACCGCGTCGCGTACGCCACGCAGCTGCGTCGAGCCTCCGGTCGCCATTTTCAGGCCGACCAGTGACAGGCCTCGCAGGATGAACAGAAACGCCAGCGTCACGATAAAAGATGGCAGACCCGAGCGGATCACGATGTTGCCGTTTACCGCGCCGACCATGGCTGCAAACACAAATGTCATCGGGATCGCGAAGATAAGTGGTAATTGCCAGGTCACCACGCAGACACCGAAGAATAGACCGGAGAATGCGACCATCGAGCCAATCGACAGGTCGAATTCTCCACCGATCATCAGCAACGCGGCCCCGATGGCGAGAATGCCCAGCTGTGCCGCAGGCGTCATGAAATTCATGACCCCGGCAAGGGTGAACATCGAGTCATCCGCGGTGATCGCGAAGAAGATGAAGACCAGAATGACACCAGCCATGGCGCCAAGTTCGGGGCGTTTCATTAACTTGGTCAGAAAGGGCTCTTTCTTGACCCTTTCGTCCGCTGCAACTTGCGCTGACTGACTCATGTTTCCCTCCCAATTCGGTTGAAACGGCGCAGCCCGCGCCGCTTCAGGTTTTCACAGTCCGGTGTGCTTACCGGATGCCCTGCGACGACAGCTCGATTACCTGAGCAGCCTTGTCTGAGGTCACTAGATTCGGACCCGAAGGTACGTTGCCGCCTGGCATCAGACCGTATTTGGCATGCAGTCCCATGAAGTTCACCGCCAGATAGCCCTGCAGGTACTGTTGCTGGTCGATGGCAAAAGCTGCGTCACCATCGGCGATCGACTGCAGGAAGTTCGCAGACAGGTCGAACGAAGCGACGTTCACATCACGGCCCGACCCTGTGACGGCCTCAACCGTAGGCTCACCAGCCGAGCTGGCGCCCAGTGCCATTACGGTGTCGATGGCTTCGTTGGCGGCCAAAGCAGCGGCCACTTTCGACTCGATTTCCGATGGGTCGTTCGAAGTCGGAAGTACTTCGACGTTGCCACCAAAACCCTCGGCAAAACCGGCACAGCGAAGGTCCAGCGCGACGTTGCCCACTTCATGGTTCACACAGATGGCGGTCGTGCCACCCATCGAGGCTAACGCTTCACCTGCTGCCTTACCGGCATCGAATTCGTCCTGACCGACATGCAGCAGCGCGCCCAGTTCCTTGGACACATCCGAACCCGAGTTAATCGAGATCACCGGGATACCGGCCTCAACAGCGCGTTCGATTGACGGCCCAAGCGCATCCGCATCGGGGATTGAAACGATCAGCCCGTCGGGTTCCTGGTTCACGGCAGCGTCGATCAGCTGCGACATAGCCACCATGTCAAAGGTCTCGGGCGCGCGGTATTCCACATTTACGCCGACATCCTTGCCTGCCTGCTCAACACCGTTTTTGACGACATTCCAGAACGCATCATTCGCCTGACCGTGCGATACGACCACGATTTCCTGCGCAAACGCAGGCGTGGCCAGCGCCAGAGCACTGGCAGCCAGTGCGCCTTTTACGAACTTATTCATTGGTTTCCTCCCATTTGAACAATTTGTCTTATTGCCGGGCTTCAGCCCAATAATTCGGACGGACCGAATCTCTCTCACCCCAAAACGAGACGGGGCTTGTCTCAGTTTCAGGATATCCACTCATTTTGCAACCGGTTTCAAAACTTCACTCATCGCAACCGGCCTTCCAGACTGCGCCGACCGGGTCGCGGCCTCGGCCATCGCAAGGGCGGCAACGCCATCATCCAACGTCACCGGCATCGCAGATCCGGACAGCGCCGCCGTAACAAACGCGTCCCATTCCGCGCGGTAGGCCGGCATATAACGTTCGAGGAAAAAGTATGTCGGCTTTGCCCCGACAACACCGTCAACCGTCGATTTGACGACCGAGTTCTCAAGGATGTTGTGTGCCTGCAGCAGCCCGCCCGAACCCAATAGCTCGATCCGCTGGTCATAGCCATAAACCGAGCGTCTGGAGTTCTTGATGACCGCGATCTTTCCGTCAGCGTAAGACATTGTAACAACGGCAGTATCTACGTCGCCAGCCCGACCAATCTCGGGATCGATTATCGACGTGCCCACGGCGGAAATATGCTGGGGCAACTGGCCCATCAGAAAGTTGGCCATGTCAAAATCATGGATCATCATGTCCCGGAACAGACCACCTGAAACCTGGACGTAACTGACCGGCGGCGGGGCCGGGTCGAAGGACGTGATCGACAGCATTTCGGCTGCTCCAATCTCATCGCGGTCGGCGGCCGATTTCAGAGCGGAAAAGCTGGGGTCAAACCTGCGGTTGAAGCCGACCATGACAGGTTGGCCCGTTGCGTCGGCAATCGACTTGCAAGCGATAGCCCGTTCAAGGTCGAGGTCGACAGGCTTTTCACAAAGGACGGCCTTACCGGCCCGCGTTGCCGCTTCAATCAGGTCAGAATGCGTGTCCGTCGGAGTGGCGATCAGAACCGCATCGATCGAAGGATCGGCAATAATTTCTTCAGAACTGCGCACAGTCGCATCATGTTCGGCCGCAAGGCTTTCGGCGGCTTCGGAATTCGCGTCGGACAACGCACAAAGTTGGCTTTGTGGATGCGAGATTATGGCCTGCGCATGTACGCGGCCTATCCGTCCAGCACCAAGCAATCCGATTCTGAGCATGCGGTTCTCCCGATTCCTTTATTTGAGCGACACAATGTTTCGCTTTGCAACCGGTTGCAAGATATTTCTCAGGAAACCTGAAATGAACTTAAGTCACGGCATACGAAACCGGCCAGATCAGCCGGGATCGACGCCGCAATCCCTATGAGGTTTTCTCAGTTGAAACAGAAATGGCGATCCCGGAAGGACTCGAACCCTCAACCTGCTGATTAGAAGTCAGCTGCTCTATCCAGTTGAGCTACGGGACCGCTGTGCCCTTCTTGCGGTTTTTACGGGCGGGGTTCAAGAGCCAAGCGCATGAAGGCGCTGTTCGGATCGTCCTCATAGCCATAGATCGGGCCACAATAGGAATATCCCAGCGCCTCATAGAGTTTGCGCGCGGCGTCATATTCGCGCAGATGATCTGCTCCGGTCTCCAGAACCAGTGCTGTAATCCCCTCGGAATTAGCCAAATCAGCGAAGTGATTCATCAAAGTGCGCGCCAGTCCGCGCCCGCGGACGTCGGATACCACATGCACGGATTTCACTTCGGCCGTTCCATCCGGGAGCGCTTTGAGCGCGCCACACCCCACTGGCTTACCAGCTTCATACATCGCCCAGAAGCGAATGCCTGGCTCTGCCAGAGCCTCCGCGCCCATGGTGTGATTGCTTTCCGCAGGCCCCGCCGTTTCGCTATGGGCAAAATGCGCCTCGACCAGCGGGCGCATCGCGTCCGAAGTCGGGTCAGCCTCGCGGATTTCGATCATGCAATGCGGCTCGGTCAGTGGGTCCAAGGCGCACGGCGGTCGGTGGCGAAATTCTCACCATAACCACGAGCACGCAGGTTAGGCTTGCGCTTGTGCGGTTCGCTGACCTGCGCGTCGATCCCGTGGTCCTTGGCGTAATCCAGCGCCTCTTCCTTGGTGTCGAATTTCAGGCGCACCTGTGTCTGCGTATCCGACGAAGAGGTCCAGCCCATCAGCGGATCAACCTCGCGCGCAGACGCGGGAGCGTATTCCAGAACCCATTTGTGGGTCTTGGCCATCCCCGAAGTCATCGCATTTCTTGCAGGCTTGTAAATCCGTGCGCGCATGTCGCCTCTCCGTGCTCACTTGGCTGGGCTTGTTTATGCGCTAGAGCGCGAGCGGGGACAAGATCGCAATTGTCGCGGCACCCGCTGCCCTCTGATGCCAGAAACTGTCATCAGTGTTCCCTATACCTCGCTCACGCCCCGAGTAGAGGACAAAAAGATGATTCACTTTGAAAGAAGTCTGGAAATCGATGCCAGCCCCGAGGCTGTCTGGGCCGTTTTGGGTCGGTTCATGAATATCGATGAATTCGCACCGCAGGTAAAATCCGTGGATGCTTTGACCGATGGCCAGAACGGCGTTGGGTCGAAACGGCGTTGCCATTTTGAAAATGGAACTTCCTTGATTGAAGAAGTGACCGATTGGCAAACCAACCGAGGCTATCGTGTCCGGCTGTCGGAAATGCAGGCAATGCCTTTGACCGAAGCATATGCGGCCATCACCATCGAGACACTTGCGAACAGCCAGTCGCGGGTCATCTGGAGCATGGATTATCGGATGAAGTATGGCCCGTTGGGATGGCTGATGGGGCAAACGCTGCTGAAGGCTGCGATGGGCCGGGTATTGGATGACAACTTGAAAGCACTCGCCAAAAAGGTTCAGCCCGGTCAAAATTCTTACCGTCAGTACGCCTATTATTGAAACTGCGGATTCTAGACCGGATCGGGCCTTGCAGTTGGACAAAATAAGAACAAATGTAGGGACCTGACCCGGAGCCTGCCCATGCCATACGCCCATTCCGACAAGACCCAGCTGAGCGCCGATGACGTTCGCGCACGCCTGAAGCTCGAAGGCGGCAAGCAATTCGTCATGCACACAGAGTTTGCCCCTGCGGGCGACCAGCCGACCGCGATCAAAGAGCTGACCGGCGGCGTGTTTGATGGCGAACGTGACCAGGTACTGCTGGGCGCGACGGGTACGGGCAAGACCTTCACCATGGCCAAGGTGATCGAGGAAACCCAGCGCCCCGCAATCATTCTGGCGCCCAACAAGACGCTGGCGGCGCAGCTTTACGGCGAATTCAAAGGGTTCTTTCCCGAGAATTCAGTCGAGTATTTCGTTTCCTACTACGACTACTATCAGCCCGAGGCCTATGTCGCGCGGTCGGACACCTATATTGAGAAAGAATCCCAGATCAACGAACAGATCGATCGGATGCGCCACTCGGCCACCCGGGCTTTGCTGGAGCGGGACGATGTGATCATCGTGGCCTCGGTGTCCTGCATATACGGTATAGGTTCGGTCGAAACCTACGGGGCGATGACGCAGGATCTGAAGGTCGGCAAGGATTACGACCAGCGGCAGGTGATGGCCGATCTGGTCGCACAGCAGTACCGCCGCAACGATCAGGCGTTTCAGCGCGGATCCTTCCGGGTGCGCGGTGATTCACTGGAAATCTGGCCCGCCCACCTTGAGGATCGTGCCTGGAAACTGTCCTTCTTCGGTGAGGAACTGGAACAGATCACCGAATTCGATCCCTTAACCGGCGAACGCGCAGCCACGATGAAACAGGTGCGGGTGTATGCGAACTCCCACTACGTGACGCCGAAACCTACGATGCAGCAGGCGATCATCGGCATCAAAAAGGAATTGCGCATCCGGCTCGACCAGTTGGTCGGTGAGGGCAAACTGCTGGAAGCCCAGCGTCTGGAACAGCGCACCAACTTCGATCTGGAAATGCTCGAGGCCACCGGCGTCTGCAACGGTATCGAAAACTACTCGCGCTATCTGACGGGCCGCGCACCGGGAGAACCACCCCCGACCCTGTTCGAATTCATCCCCGACAACGCCATCGTTTTTGCCGATGAATCCCACGTTTCAGTCCCACAGATCGGCGGCATGTACCGGGGCGACTACCGGCGCAAGTTCACGCTGGCCGAACACGGGTTCCGACTGCCGTCCTGCATGGACAACCGCCCCCTCAAGTTCGAGGAATGGGACGCCATGCGCCCGCAATCCGTTTTCGTCTCGGCCACCCCGGCAAAGTGGGAGATCGAACAGACCGGCGGCGTCTTCACCGAACAGGTGATCCGGCCCACCGGCCTCTTGGACCCCGAGGTCGAAATCCGCCCCGTGTCGATGCAGGTGGACGACCTGCTGGACGAGGTGCGCAAAGTGGCCGCCGACGGCTATCGCACGCTGGTTACCACGCTGACCAAACGCATGGCCGAAGACCTGACCGAATACCTGCACGAACAGGGCATCAAGGTCCGCTACATGCACTCGGACATCGACACGTTGGAGCGCATCGAAATCCTGCGTGACCTGCGTCTGGGGGCTTTCGACGTGCTGATCGGCATCAACCTGCTGCGCGAAGGCCTCGACATCCCCGAATGCGGGCTGGTCGCCATTCTGGACGCGGATAAAGAGGGCTTTCTGCGCTCTGAGACCTCGCTGATCCAGACCATCGGCCGCGCCGCGCGGAATGCCGACGGGCGGGTGATCATGTATGCCGACAAGATCACCGGTTCCATGGAACGCGCGCTGGAGGAAACCAACCGCCGCCGCGCGAAACAGCTCGCCTACAACGAGGAACACGGCATCACGCCGGAGACGGTGAAGAAGAATGTCGAGGACGTTCTGGCCGGTCTCTACGAAGGCGACGTCGACATGAACCGCGTCACCGCCACCATCGACAAACCGATGCACGGCGCCAACCTCGAGGCCCATCTGGACGGGTTGCGCGACCAGATGCGCAAAGCCGCCGAGAACCTGGAATTCGAAGAGGCCGCCAATATCCGGGATGAGATCAAACGTCTGGAAGCGGTCGACCTGGCCGTCGCCGACGACCCCATGGCGCGCCAGTGGGCAGTCGAGAAAGCCTCGGAAGACGCCGTGAAATCGCGCGGTCGGTCAACGGCTGGTCGGCCGGGGCAGCGGGGCGGGAATGTGAAGCGGAGGAAGCGGTAGTTTGAACAAACAACAAGTTTCCAGCAAACACCATTATGTTGCCAAAGCGATACTTCATAATTTCTGTGTATCTGGTGAGTCACTGTTTTATTTGTCCAAACAATCTGGCTCTAAGGTTCCTGAGCGCCGGAACATCGACAGCGTTTTTCGGCGAATGCACTTTAACTCTTTCGAACGCAATGATGGCTCAAAAGATGATACTATTGAGAAGTTCTTCGCTTATGAATTAGACAACTATATTCCGGAGTGGGTGGGTGCTTTTCAGCGTGCACTCGAAACTGGCATTCTGGCTTTTCCTAGTAGAGAGCTTCGGTACAGGTTTATTCAGTTTTTTTACAATCATAAGAAAAGATCCCCGGATTTCATTGACCCGATTGTCCAAGAGGTGGCTGAGGAAACCTTCACGGCCGATCTTGAAAGCGAGTTTGAGGCGGCGTACCGACCCTTGACTTACGAAGAGAAGTTGCTTCTTAACGATGAAAACTTTAGAGCGCGAGCTTTGTGAAATAGCCGAGTAGAAAACTTTGGGCGGCAATCTACAAAAATCCTTTCTAGGCTTGAAAAGATGAAGATTGTTATTGGCACACCGAAGCGCTCGAACAAGCAGTTCATTGTCTCCAGCAATCCTGTCGCAAGATTTGAAGATTATCCCAAGCAAGAGTTGGGTGAGTTAGGTGTCGAGGAGTGGACAACTTTTACTCCGAAAATTGCAGTAGGCTTTGTCGCCGACTATTCGGCTCCCGACTGTGTATCGTTTGACGACAATGCCGTTCGAAAAATCAATCGTGCCTTAGCCAAAAATAGTAGAGCGGTCGCATCTACCTCAAAACCATTGATTCAATCGCTTACAGCTTCAGCGTGGTGAGCGAGCAAATGTAGGATGGGTTTCCAACCTATCGTCTTTTGGGTCACTCCAACATATGACTGGGAAACCCATCCTACACACCTCCCCACACTTCAAACTTGCACCCCAACCCTCCCTCCTCCACGTTTGAAATCACAAATTGTGATTCCAAACGGTTGCCATGACGAACCCGAACACCCTGCCCAGCACGCATGAGGTCCAAAGCGCCATACACCGGGTGCGCGGCACCCGCGTGGTGCTGGCCGAGGATCTGGCGCAGTTCTACGGAAAATCCGTCAGCGCCTTTAATCAGGCCGTCTCGCGCAACAAGGACCTGTTCGAGGGCTACCGATTTCAGCTGACCGATGCCGAGGTCGCCGATTTGCAATCACAGAATGTGATCTCAAAACCCAAGGGCCGCGGCGGGCGGCGGGTCAATCCTTGGGTCTATACGGATTACGGCGTGGCCATCGCCTCGGCCCTGTTCAAGGACCCGCGCGCCATCAGGATCACCCGCATGATCACCGAAGCCTTTGTCGACGGCGCAAACGCGCTGGCCGAGACCCCGCGCAGCGTGCCCGAAATTCTGGCGCCCGAGGATGCCCCCGCCCCGCTGCTGCCCAATGGCGATCAACTGCGCGATCTGGCCGAAAACATTCTCGATTCCGGACAGCAGAGCCTTGTCGATTACATCGCCAACCCCACCACCAAGCGCCAGCAGGCGGTGGCGGCGATCATGAAGACTCTCGCCGAAACCGCCGGGGAAGAGGTGCGCACCCAACACGAACGCCTGCGCCTCAGCATCGCTGAGCGTCTGGCGGCCGGTGATTACACCGACGATGACGACCGCAAACGGCTGCTGGAATTGCTGCACGCGATGAAGGGTTAAACCCCCAACTCCGCCCGCAACTTTTTGGTCAGCTTGGCAACAACCAGATCATAAGACGTCACGATATGTTCACGCAGTGAGGTATCGCTCATTCCGTGTTCCTCATAGACCTGCAGCCATTTCATCCCCCGTGACGCCAGATAAGGCGCTGGGCGGATGCCGGGTTCGTCGCCAAGGACCTCAAAAGCCAGATCGGTGGCCTTGAAGGTAAATGCATCACGCCCATCGTTCCAACCGCAGACCGCAAACACCTTGCCGCCCACTTTCCACACATCTGCATTGCCCCATTGCACCACGTGAGAGGTGGCCTTGAGGCTTGCGCAGAACGTGTTGAACTCATCGCGGGTCATTCACCCCAGATTTGATGATCGACCGGATTTATGCAAGCGCGGAAAGGGTCTTAACCTTTGTCCCAGTGGACAACCACGTCGTACCCGGCGGGCGATGGCGGACCTTCGAGGAACTCGGCAAAATGCCCCCAAAGCTCGGCCACTTTGGGGGCGTTGGCGTTTGATGTTTCCTCGCTTTTCACAACCGCAACGACGAAACCAGTGCCGTCCTTGTTCATGACATTGGTAAAGCTGTGCATGCCGTCCATGCCCATGATCTGGTCTTTCATTTCATTCATTTTCGCCTCGGCGGCATCCCGCATGCCGGGTTTCATTTTAAACTGGGTAATACGTGCAAACATGTCTTTCTTCCCTTTCCGGGTGAAATCCCCCAATGACAGCCAAAACGGCCCGTCGCGGGGATAGTAGCACAGTTAACTTTTTACGCAGAGACGGGCCTTGGGGGCAGTCCGCCGGTCAGGGCCGCACAAATTTGGCGTTGCCAACTGCCCGGCGACCTGGGCTTTCGGCCTGCTGCGGCGATGTATTTTGCGTCGTTGGCAGCGAATAGGTTCCGCACGCAACGCCGTCGCCATCGGGATCGTTGCGCAAATGATACCCGGGCCCGCCGGCCAAAAACGGCCCGGGCACCAGAGATTCTACCGGCTTGCATCCAGCCAGAGCAATCAGATGGATCAGGGCCTCTTCGGGTTCAAATTCGGATGTGCGCATGTAGACCCCCACAGCAATCACCAGCGTCGTCACCGGCAACATGAGGACCATAATCAGAATGCGCACCGGCGACAGCGCGCGTCTGCGCAAGGCTTCCGCCCGTTTCACGCGCCCAGAAGTGCCCGTGTCGGTTATTTGTGCGTTAGGCCGGGGTTTAAAGATCGCCATGCGAACCGGATAAACCAGATTTGTGGCGAAACCGAGACTGAACCGGCACTAACTGTCCCCTCAGGAACGCCACATCGATGCCTCGCACTGAAAATAAGATCAGGCTATTTTGAGGTGCATCAGACCGCTGGGACACGATACAGATCATGACAAATGCAGACCCCTTCCGCCCTGCGGATAGCATAGCGCGCAAATTGGCCTGCGACCTGATCGAAGATGCGACCTACGGCGCCCTCGCCACGTTGCGCCCTGACAACGGGTTGCCCTCGGTATCCCGCGTTGCTTTGGCAACGGATGAGACAGGACACCTGATAACACTGATATCCACGCTGGCCGATCACACGCGGGCTCTGCACTCTCAACCGGCTTGCGCGCTTTTGATCGGAGAGCCTAGCGACACAGGTGATCCGCTGACACATCCGCGTTTGACGTTGCATGCCGCCGCCAAGTTCATCACTCGCGACACCGCAGAACATGCCAAACTGCGCGTTCGGTACCTGACTTTGCGCCCTAAAGCGAAGCTATACGTTGATTTCGCAGATTTCGGCTTTGTCCGCTTTGAAATTTCAGACGCGGTGTTGAATAGTGGTTTTGGCAAGGCATGGCGCCTTGCCGCAGCGGACCTCGGGCCGGATCAGCGCACCACGTGAACCGCACAGGCAGCGTGGCGGACCACGTGGTTCGCCGTTGAGCCAAGCAAAAGATCCTGCATTCCTGGACGGTGAGAGGCCATGATGATCAAATCCGGCTTATGCTCTTCGGCCCAATCCAGAATGGTTCGCCCGGAATGCCCTTCGATCACCACTCCTTTTGCGTTTGGTAGCTTTGCAGCCAAATCATCCAGCTCTCTCTGAACTGCCTTGCGGGCTTCGGACAGGTATTCGGGCGGCATGTATGAGATCGCATAGTTCGGAATATGTTCGACCACATGCAGCAGCGTCACCATAGCATCCGGTGTCGCCAATATCTCAGCCAGTTTCAATGGGCCGGAAATGTCCCGTTCGGCATCAAAAGAAATGGGAACAAGAATGTTGTGATACATGACGCACACCTCCATTTTCTTAGGGTCAGCTTGCGACGCGCCAAGTGTTACCGCCTTGATCCAGGTCAGGAGCCGCCAAATGTCTCTGCCACGTCATACATCACCGGCTCGAAGCTTTTGCACAGCTCGTTGATCTTGCGGTTGCGGTCGCGCATTTCCGGGGTTCGCAACATGGCCAGAAAATCTTCGCGACGTTGCCATTGCGAATAGTTGGCAATCCGTGTCTGCGCGTCGTTTACATGCAGCCCCGCCGAAATAAAGCCTGGCTGCTTTGAAATGAACTCTGCATAGGCATCGGTTAGCGCCTCGAGCAGATCGTGGCAGGTGCCTGGGGTCATTTCGAATGTAGTGATGACGGTCTGGACGCTCGCGTTCTTGGAAATCTTCGGCATCTGGATTCTCCCTTATCTTTCGTAAGCCTAACACAGGATTTGGAAACGTCTTGTGTTTCCTTTTCCGCCCGGGCTTATTTGACGGTTTACCAAAAATGAACAAAATACTAACCAACCGTTAACCATGCTGGCAGATGCTGCGCGCATGTACCGGGTTTTTCTGCTTCTCACTCTTTTGCTTGCCGCTGCGCCGGCCCAATCCGGCGCTTGGCTGCGCGAAAAGGACGCTGCATTCACGGCGGCCTCTGTGACCGCGTTCAAAGACTCCGATGGCAGCTATGATTACAAATCGTCGCTTTATGCAGAGTGGGGCTTGAGGTCGAATCTGACAGTCGGTTTTGATTTTGAGGAAAACCGGGATTTTTACGGTCACGCCCTTTTGTTCGCCCGGGTTCCGATTGCCGATTTTGATCGTCGGGGGCGTTTCGCGGCCGAACTGGGTGCCGGAGCCCATCACAGGCACGCAAGGGCCTGGGCGTTGTACAAAGTGACTCTGTCTTATGGCAAAGGATTTCAGACAGGATGGGGCAACGGCTGGCTGGTCATTGACGCCGCGCTGGAAAACCGAACCCATGACGCAGTGTTTCGCAAACTGGATGTAACGGCGGGTCTGTCAGCGCAGCGTCTCGTTAATCCGCTGATACAGATCGAAACGGCCCATACCTCGAACAAATCGCTGTTCTGGAGGGTACGGCCATCAGTCATGATCAAAACCCGGAAAAGCCAAACCGCATGGGTTCTGGGCCTGGAACGCACTGGTGCCCGCAGTGATACAGGGCTAATAATTGCAATCTGGAACGAGTTTTGAAGTATAGAACAAGGCCGCCTCGCTAAAGGCGGCCTTCAAGGTGGTCAGCGCTCCATTCGGATAATGGTGGATACTGTTCCACGCACCGCTTCGGGCCAGCGCAATCGGATCTGGTTGCCAACTGTTCCTTGCTCCAGCTCGACGTAAGGGGTCGCATATGTGGTGACCCCAAAGCTATTCTTCAACGGCGCAAGGGCTGTGACGGCATCGCAGCTACGCGCCTTACCGCCAAATGGCAGTTGCCCCTGTGACGCAATCGTCCACGCCTGGGCCGCAGTGTTCTGCAAGTGTCGGAGTCGCAAAGGGTTCGCAACCTTTTTCGACACTCCGTGAAAGGTATTATTCTCGAAAGTCACGTTCAGATGCGCATTCGCGTTCAAATCGGCAAATGTTGTATCCACACTTTCCGCCCGGCTTATATTGCCGCTGGTCGACCGAAACTTGTTGCCTGTAACGATCACACCGTTCAGGAAATGGCCTCCGCCATGCGGACGAATGACAATATAACTGAACCAAGGTGCGACTTCGCTGGAATAGAAAATATTGTCCGTGATGCTCATCGCACTGAACGAGTATCCCGCGGTATAACTTGGTTTTTCGTCCCGCTCATTGGTCCATTCAATAAAGCAGTTGTCGACGTAGTTTTCAGCGATGGTCGAGCTGTTATATGTGCCGATCATGATCAAGCCGGCCGTGCGTACACCTTGCGGAACACTATCTCCCTGAAAAAAGTGGTTGCCAAGGATCATGTCGTTTGTGCCGCCCAGAACAGCGAAATGCCGGAAACGCACAGCACGGTTATGCCGCAACTTGACGTCGTTTGCCGTCGCGTTCAGCGCGATCGAGACACGGTCAGAGACGTCGTATGACTCTTCTGCCGACAGAAACTGACAGTTGTCGATCAGCATGCCCTGACAGCCGGTCCCGATCGAGGTGATCCCACGATCCTTTGGGCGGCTGATAAAGCAGTTCGTAACCGCAAAGGTGCTGCCCGATGGGGCCAGGCGGATCGCACTGCAACGTCCATTGCACTGAAATTCAATCTCTTCCATTCCGAATTTACGCAGCGTGCTGAAACCGCTGAAATCCAACAGATACTTATATGAGACAAACGTAAAAGTCTGCGTCCCGGACGCATCGAAAATTGGCGCGTTCAGTGTGATCTCACCGGCACCTTCATTTTTGGAGCGGACATAAATCTCGCGCCCAACACCACTGCCCAACAGTCGCGCGCCGACAGGAATGTTTGCTACATTAGCGACATTGGTCAGGCGGGTGGGGCTTGAAGGATTGTAGGTCGCGACTGAGGTAAATAACTTAGTATCCCACGCCGAACTGCTTTGAACATCAAATTGTCCGTTGCGGATCACGCGCCGCGTCGAAAACCCGTTCTGCTTGTTCGGGACTGCAGCTGCCATGTCAATTGGCTCGCTAACAGAAATCTTGCGACCACCCAAATCAAGCGATTCATGATCCGAGTTGTTCAGCAGCGCCTGAAAAGCTTTCTTGAAGGCCAGCGCCTCGTTACCAAAGGCTGAAATATAGGCTGGCAAATCAAAGTTCTTTGTCAGCAACAGCATTTTGTCATCGGGCATGGTAACAGTGCCCTCAAACTCCATTTCGGACGACATCGTGGTGTTCTGCGCGAGCAGGTATGTCCCCTCAGGGACGAAAACCCTGCGCCCGCTCGCGGCTTGATCCGCAGCTTCAAAGGCAGCCGAGTCGTCAGCCACACCGTCGCCCACAGCCCCGAAATCTCGCACATCGACCAGGCTGATCAGATCGCGCAGGAACACACCAGAGACGTCGGTAATTTTGATATCGTCAACCCTAACAACAGCGCCGTTCGCACCATCAAGATCCAGACCGAAATGACCATAGAGAGCATCGACACCCCAAGGCATATCCACTCCATCTCGCTGACCGGTGCCAACAATGGCGGTAATCTCATGTACTGTGCCATAGCCGGAAAGCTGAGTTGCCGGACCCTGCTCAACCACACCCGTAACCTGCACGTCACCCGCACCGCCGGCCCAACCGGCGATCCGCACTTCGGGCAACGGACCGCTGATCGCCTTGACCTTCGCTTTGATCTGCAAATAGCACCCCGGCAACAAAGGTGTCTGGCCCATGTAACGCAGTCGCTGGGTTGCGCTGACTTTCAGGATTTCAAGACAGCCGCCGAAATCCGCATCCGCCGGAACAAACGCCCCGATGCCCGAACCATCGTATGTTGGTGAGCCCGGCGTCCCGTCGCCACTGGACCACACGTTCAGACCATTTGCAAAAGCAGGCGGCATGAAAACGATACCGTCGGTGATTGCCTTGTTCATAGAAATCCCTTTCCCATTCGCGCCGCAGTAATTCAACGCGCGCATAAACCCAGTGTCCGGGGCCGCCCCGAACGCAAAAGTCTGAGTATCGAAAAGGGATTAACTGCCGCTCATATCACCGTACGGTGGTGTTGCGTCAGGCAGCAGGGTCTGAATTTCCCAACAGCTGTACGCCGTTGATCTTCCAACCGTTTTCCTGAAGCACCATCTGATAGTCCAGAATGTGTACCCGCCCGCGGCCATCCACGACCATAACTTTCTGCCACAGTGAACCTGCGACTTCGCGCAGTTCCAGAAACCGTACATCCGCAGGGCGCCAGACCATAGGATAACCGCTACGGACCATAGCACCGAAATTCTCGGGGCTTCGGAACAAACGCTGGATATTAGGGCTGGCGAAAGTGAAGGCGGTGGCAAAATCATCCGCCTTGAATGCCTGAATCTGCGCCGCGATATTCGCCTCGATCTCGGCGCTTTGGGCAAATACGCCCGTAGCCAATCCAGCACTAAGCGATACGGCCAGTATTAAACGACGCATGGGACCACCTCCTGTCGAAAGGGTAGCCCCACGCTGTATCAGGTCAATTCATACCAGGTCTCCGGCCAATGCCTTGTCGATCAGAGCAATCGTTTCAGGCACGCCGTAAAGCGCAATAAAGCCACCAAAGCGTGGGCCTTGCGAAGCACCCAACAGAACCTCGTACAGCGCAGTGAACCAACCGCGCATCGGGTCGAACCGTTCGCGTCCGATGGAATAGACCACCGATTGCAGCGCTTCGTCCTCGATCGGTCCATCATAGGCCTCAAGCGAAGCCTTCAGGGCTTCCAATGCATCTCGTTCCTGATCGGTCGGTGCACGATGCTGGCGCGTCGGTTTGACGAAGTCATTGAAGTAGCGCACGGCAAAACCCGCCGCCTGATCCAGGTCGGGATGCGTTTCCGCAGTCGCCTCAGGGGCATAGCGGCGGATAAAGCCCCACAGCGCTTCTTTGTCCTCAGCCCCAGACACCGATGCAAGGTTCAACAGCATCGCAAAGGGCACGATCAACGTCGATTCAGGTACGTTTCCACCGTGGATATGCCAAACTGGGTTGTTCAGCTGCGCCTTCAGCTCCTGACCCGGATAGGCCCGTAGCTGCTGATGATACTCATCATAAGCTTTCGGGATCACGTCGAAATGCATCCGCTTCGCCGTCTTGGGCTTCTGATACATGAAGTAGGCCAGACTTTCAGTCGACGCATAGGTCAGCCACTCGTCAATCGACACACCATTGCCGGATGATTTGGAAATCTTCTGGCCGTTTTCATCCAGAAACAACTCATACGAGAAGTGTTCCGGTGCACGACCACCCAGCGCACGGCAGATCGCGTCATAGATTTTCTCGTTGGTGGCGTGTTCCTTGCCGTACATTTCGAAATCGACGCCCAGCGCCGCCCAGCGCGCGCCGAAGTCCGGCTTCCACTGCAGCTTCACGTTGCCGCCGGTGACAGGCAGAGTCCATTCCTTGCCGTCTTCGTCGTCGAAGGTGATGGTATATGTCTCGGCACAGACCTTCTTCATCGGAACATACAGAACCCGACCGGTGTCCGGGTGGATCGGCAGGAAGATCGAATAGGTCGCCGCGCGTTCTTCTCGCAGGCTTTTCAACATGATGGCCATCACGTCATCATACTTTTCAACCGCCCGCTTCAGGATCTCGTCGAACTGGCCGGACCGATAGAAATCCCGCGCCGAATAAAACTCGTACTCGAACCCGAAAGTATCGAGGAAGCGGCGCAGCATCGCGTTGTTGTGCTCACCAAAGCTGGGATATTCGCCGAATGGATCAGGGACCGAAGTCAGCGGCCGCTGCAGGTGTTCTTCCAGCGCCTCTGGGTTCGGCACGTTGCTGGGCACTTTGCGCATGCCGTCCAGATCATCCGAGAAACAGATCAGCTTGGTCGGGACATCCGACAGCGCCTCAAACGCGCGCTTGACCATGGTGGTTCGCGCTACCTCGCCAAACGTACCAATATGCGGCAGGCCCGAGGGGCCATAGCCGGTTTCGAACAGCACATAGCCCTTTTCCGGAGCCCCTTGTCTGTAACGATTGAGCAACCGGCGCGCCTCTTCGAAAGGCCAAGCCTTGGACGTCATAGCGGTTTCACGCAGTTCAGACATTTGATTTAAAGCTCCATCGGGAAAAACAGCGCCGATCGCCCCATGCAACCGACCGACCCCTCCTATTGTGCCGGTGCAGCATGAGTCAATAAAGCGCGCGGTTTTTCCTGACGGGAAACCGGTTCAGCCGGTCAATTGGTCCAACTTGGCCGCCCAAATGAAATCATTCTCACTGAGCCCGCCGATTTCATGCGTGGTCAGTTTGACGTCCACATACCCCCATCCGAACGAAACATCAGGGTGATGCCCCTGCTGATCGGCCAGCCAGGCGCAGAGGTTTGCAAGATAGGTCGCCTTGGCGAAACCTTTGAACTTGTAATGACGGCTCAACGCCTTTGCCTCGGCGTCCAGCTTCCATTCGTCCGCAAGTTCGGCCAGGTGGGTGTTTGCCTCGTCACGGGTCAAAGCCGGGATGCCACCGGAGCAGGGCACACAGGTTCGGTCCGAAAGGCTACAGGTTTCTCCTGATATGGTCATAGTCCGATCACTCCGCAGCGGTTGATTTTTCAGGGAACTTGTTCGGCAACAGTCCAAGGGACTGAGCACTGCGCACATCTGCCAGCAGGTCGCGGTCGGCAGCGGCAAAAAGCTCCTCAGGGTCATTTAACATGAAATACCCCATCTGGTGCATGTCAATCCGATACGGCGTACGCAGAATTGTCAGGATATCGAACGGATCCCGGTCCGGGATGTCGCTTTCCACGGCATAGACCAACTCGGTCGGCGAAGACGCAAGACCGGACCCAAGCGCTTTGATTTCACCATCCTGACGGCGCAGTCCGAATTCGATCGAGAACCAGTACAGCCGGATCAGCCAGGAATAGTCTTTGTCACCAGCATGAACCCCAGCCTTGCCGATGGCATGGCTGAAAGCTGCGAACCGGGGATCACTCAGCAAAGGCGTATGGCCGAAAATCTCGTGAAAAATGTCCGGTTCTTCGATGTAGTCGAAATCCTCGCGAGATCGTATGAAAGACGCGGCGGGAAAAACGCGGTCCGCCAGCATGCCAAAGAATGTCTTGAACCCGATCAGCGCGGGAACGGGCTGAATTCGCCACCCCGTCATGTCCAAAAGCCGTTCAGAGATATCCGCGCAGGAGGGAACAGAGGTTTTCGGCAAGTCCAAACGCGCCAGCCCGTCAATATAGTCACGTGCCATGTAGCGTTGCACGTTGTCCTGCTGCGCGGCATATAGATCAGCCCAAACGGCGTCCTCTTCTGCCGTGTATTTAATATGGCCGCGTTCATCGGCAACCTTGGCGACGTATTTGGTCGACTTTGGCATCACTACTCCTCCTTAAGAAAAGTGTAGCCCCACGCCCCGAGAATTTTGGTTTGGAATACCGGTTTTTTCACAGTACTTTGGCAAATATATATCGCTGGATCATATTTTATGAAACAAACCCTTCAACCCGCTGACATCGCCATTTTGCAAGAGCTTCAGACAGACGGCCGTCTGTCCATGCAGGACCTTGCAGATCGAACCGGTCTTTCCGCCTCGCAATGCTGGCGTCGTGTTCGTGATCTTGAGACCGTAGAAGTGATATCTGGTTACACCGCACAGGTGCGTGCCAAAGCTGTCGGTCTGGATGCCATAGCGTATGTCCACGTAGCTCTGCGTGATCATCAGGAAGACAGCATCAATTCTTTTCTGCGGCTGATCGAGGCCGAGCCACAGATCGTCGAATGCGCCTCGATTACCGGGGACCACGATTTCATTCTGAAGGTCTATGCCAAAACTCCGGAAGATCTTGAACATTTCATCATGCAGAGGCTGCTGAAATCCGGCCTCGTTCGTGATACGCGCAGCAATTTCGTGCTGCGTCAGACGAAAACGAGGGGACCATTGCCCATTCTCTAGCGACACGTGGATCAAAACCCGTTGAACCTATCCCTCAGCCCTCCTATCGTGCGCGCTCAGAACAGCCCAATCAGGACGACACCATGACCGAACAAGTTCCACACCCGATGTCCCCACAGGATTGCCTTGTCGCGATCATGGTTGCGGTCTCTGCGTCAGATGAGACCATCCGCACGGCCGAGCTGGTCAAAATCGAAGGCGCAGTTAACATGCTGCCGGTTTTTGCCGAATATGACATCGACCGCACGCGCCGTGTCTCGCAGACCGTGTTTGATCTGTTCGAGCAAGAGGACGGGCTGGACGCGCTGTTTGGCCTGATCCGCGACAACCTGCCCGAGCGGCTGAACGAAACCGCCTATGCGCTGGCCTGTGACGTAGCCGCAGCGGACGGGTCGCTGGCGGAAACCGAACTGCGCCTGTTGGAAGAAATCCGGTACGAGTTGAACATCGACCGCCTGCACGCTGCCGCCATCGAACGCGGTGCGCGGGCGCGCCATACGACCTGACCTCAGCTGCCGGTCATCGTTCCCCAGCGTTCAATCAATGCGCGCTGCAATTTGCGCGACCTGCTGTTCCAACTGCGCGCGCCTTGCGGGCGCTCGCGATGCGCGCGCGGAATAGTGGCGCGGTGGTCGACATCAGCGGTGAAGATTGCAAAAACCAGTTCCGAGCCATCCGGTGCCGTTATGAACCCACCCAGACCCGACACAAAATTCAGCGTTCCGGTTTTGGCGTCGACTTTGATCGGGTGGTTTTTGACCGGTCGCCCCTGACTGTCCAAAAGACTGAACTTTTTCAGCAGAGGTCGCAGCAACCCTTCTTTCCTTGCTGCCACCAGCGCGGTTACCAGATCACCCGGTACCATACGCGATGCATCGCCAAGTCCTGAGTGGTCCACCATCGCAATCCCGGTCACACCATAGGTCTCGGTCGCCCAGCGTTTCATTTCGGCGGCTGAATCAGCCAGGGTTTGCAGCTTAGCGCCGCGCGCTCTCGAGGCTGCCATCCCAACCATTTCCGCCGTCACGTTGGTCGAGTATTTCAGCATACCGCGCAGAATGCTTTCCAGTGGATCGCTTTGATGCACGACCAAAACGGTGCCTTGCGGCGGTTCGCGCGTAATCTGGATACGGCTCAGCACAATCCCATTCGACCGGGCCAATGTTCGAAATACATCGCCCGCATATAACGCTGGTTTGCGCACCGGCAACCAACGGGCACCGCCGTTACCCAGCGCACCCTTGGCCACTGTCCAGCGATCCTGTCGCGCACTGGGCCCATAGGTGTAGATTGGAAGGTTGCGGCTCTCCACCCGCATCGCGGCCATATCAACTGATGGCGTGTAGCGGGAACTGCGCGCATCCATGGACACGTCATAACCGGTGCCCTTGCGCGCCCACTCGAAATGCACCCGATTGAAGTTCAGTGATATGCCGCTGATGGCCGGGCTATAGCCCAGATGATCGGGCTGTCCGGGGTCGATGCTGAACACATATGGCAAGGCCCCGTCGTAGACCTTGAAAGCCCCACGGACCTCGGTGATACCGGCCTCGCGCAAATTGGCGGCCATAGTAGCCAGCGCATCCGTATCCAACAGCGGGTCTCCACCCCCCACGAGGATCAGATCGCCTTTTAAGATTCCATTCTCGATCGGTCCATCTGCCATCAATGCGGTTTCGAACCGAAAATCCGCGCCCAGAACGTCCAGTGCATACAACGCAGTCAGCGCCTTCGCGACACTGGCAGGAGGCAATCCCTGTTCACCTCCGAACGCCTCCAGCGTGGTGCCGGTTTCGGCATCAGCCACTGCAAAGGCAACCTCACCCCGCAAGCCAGCGGCCTGAATAAGCCGTTCTGCCCCGCTTGGTTGCACACCCCGAAGCTGCGGACGCAGCGATTCCAAAGGAGCATCCGCCAGAACCGTGCCTGAAACAAATGAGGCACCCAGGCCAGCAAGAAATGAGCGACGCGAACAACGATCAATCATGGGTCAATTAAAATCCCAGAGATCAAAGATAAACAACCGTTGAAACGGAGTATGCGCCCATTGGGGCTATTCAGGCAACACCCCGTCGGTCCAATCACCCCGTGTCCGGATCTCGGTCGAGCTGACATCGACCATCGGAACGTTAACAAAACACCACGCCGGAGCCTGCGCCCGCCCCAGCAAGTGCCGGGCCTGACCGTCGATCCGATACTTCGCGTAAACCCGCGCAGCGGGTGACATGCGCGCCGAAATCCGATCTCCCGGCCGCGCGACAACCCCCACCGGCACACTGTCCATAATCTGCCGCCAGTCTTTCCAGCGATGGAACTGCGCCAGATTATCCGCGCCCATCAACCAAACGAACTTCACCTGCGGGTACAGGCGCTGCAACACCGCCAGAGTATCCGCCGTCATCCGCGTTCCAGTCAGCGCTTCGATATCCGTCACCTCAACGCGCGGATGCTGAATCACGGCCTTCGCGGCCTTTAACCGTCGCTCCAGCGGCGCGGGGCCTCGTTTTTTCAGCGGATTGCCCGGCGACACAAGCCACCACACGCGATCTAATCCGAACGCCTTCATTGCCTCGCGTGTTACATGCACATGCCCCTGATGCGGCGGATCAAAGGACCCGCCGAACAGACCAACGACCTGCCCGGGCCGCGCAAATGGTATGGTGCTTCGCAACATCTCTTGCTGATGTTCAGAACTGAGGGGTGTTGTCAATCAACAGGTTGCACCGCATCGCCCAGCCGAACGCACCCTGGTTGCACCACCTCGGCGCACCAGCCACCATGCCCACGCACAGCGGAATAGCCACCTTTGCCCAGCGCCTCCTCCATCCGACTGCACGGCGCGCAGATCACGGTAAAGCGCAAAATCGCCTCGCCCACCTGCAACTCCCGCCCCTTGAGCGCCGCCAGATTGATCCCTGAAACCACCAGATTCCGCCGCAACACCTCGGGCGCGATCGGTTCGCGCCCGAGAAAGCTGCCAATCGCCGCCAGATGCTCCTGCTGAATTAGCGTCACCGCCCGCTTGCCCGCGCGACTGCGGTCACTCGTCAGCCCATCGGCAGAGATCATGGCCTCATTCGCGGCTACAATCTCCGCTCGCCGCTCGGGTCGCAGACCGATCCAGTCGACACGGCCCGTCTTGGCCCATCTGGATATCAGCTCGCTCAGCGCCTGTTGCTCCAAAGCCCATCCTCTAAAAAGTTCATGCTAGCCATACTTACGCTCGGTGCTAAAATGTTCGCTCCGGTGGCAGTTTGGGCACAACGCAACCATGTTTGAGGGCTCGTCAGCGCCACCTTCAGAGAGCCAGACTTTGTGATGCACTTCCAAGAACCACTCACCAGAACCCGTACGAAAGGTCTGCTGCCCACAGGATTCACATCGCCCGTTTGCGCGTGTTTTCACGGCTTTGACGTAGTCAGAATTTCTAACAAACTGGCTCGTCCGAACGACCCTGCGTTCCGTTGAATTATCGATTTCCGTATCATCGACTGAGAGGCCACTCAGATACTCTGTACCATCCGCTTTTTTTACCAGATGAGGATCATCCAGTTCTTTGGGATCGAAACCGCGCACCCCAAGTAGCCGACCTCTCTGTTTCTGAAATTTCACTAGATCAAAACCCAGCTTCCGCAAGTCAGGTTCGAACCGTGTAGTAACCCACCCAAGTTTCGGTCTGCGAGGCTTGGGCACAGTCTCAAGCGCGAACTGCACAACAATTTTAAGATCCCACAATGTCCGATCAACCGGACATAAAACGTAGGTACTTTGCGAAGGATTTCGTTCGCCAGGAATGTCAGTCTCGGACAAGTGCTTTGTCTGCTCAATTGCGGCCTGCACCACTTTGCGATCAATCCCTATGGCTTCAAATGTCATCTGCTGATTGCCCCTCAATGTCTTCCAAGATATTACCCCAACGAATATGGATTCCTTTGGAGCAGATCAATGGCCGCCTATCAATATGTCTACCACATGCAGGGTGTCTCAAAGACCTATCCCGGTGGCAAGAAGTGCTTTGAAAACATCCACCTGAGCTTTTTGCCCGGCGTGAAAATCGGTGTCGTCGGCGTCAACGGCGCGGGTAAATCGACGCTGATGAAGATCATGGCCGGCCTCGACACCGATTTCACCGGTGAGGCATGGGCCGCCGAGGGCGCCAAGGTCGGCTATCTGCCGCAGGAACCTCAGCTGGATGAAAGCCTCAGCGTTCGTGAAAACGTCATGCTGGGTGTCGCCGCTAAAAAAGCCAAGGTCGACCGGTTCAACGAGATCGCCATGGAGATCGCCGAGAACTACTCGGACGAGTTGATGGAGGAAATGACCACACTGCAGGACGCGATCGACGCGGAAAACCTGTGGGATCTCGACAGCCAGATCGATGTCTCGATGGAGGCGCTGCGCTGCCCGCCGGACGACGCTAACATCGCCAACCTTTCGGGTGGTGAGAAGCGCCGCGTTGCGCTCTGCAAACTGCTGCTCGAAGCGCCCGATATGCTACTGCTCGACGAACCGACCAACCACCTGGACGCTGAGACCATCGCCTGGCTGCAGCAGCACCTGATCGACTACAAAGGCACCATCCTGATCGTCACCCACGACCGCTATTTCCTGGATGACATAACCGGCTGGATTCTGGAACTCGACCGTGGCCGTGGTATTCCGTACGAAGGCAACTATTCCGCATGGCTGGAACAAAAGGCCAAACGCCTCGAACAAGAAGCGCGCGAGGACAAATCCAAGCAGAAAACCTTGCAGCGCGAGCTGGAATGGATGCGGCAAGGCCAAAAGGCTCGTCAGGCCAAGTCCAAGGCCCGGATCAACGCCTATAACGAGCTGGCCGAACAGTCCGAACGCGAAAAGCTGACCCGCGCTCAGATCGTCATCCCCAGCGGCCAGCGCCTCGGCGGCAAAGTGATCGAGGTCGAGGGTCTCGCCAAGCATATGGGCGACAAGCAACTGATCGAAGGGCTGGATTTCGCCCTGCCCCCCGGCGGCATCGTCGGCGTCATCGGCCCCAACGGCGCTGGTAAATCGACTCTGTTCAAGATGCTCACCGGTCAGGAACAGCCCGACAGCGGCACCATCACACTAGGTGACACGGTCGAACTGTCCTATGTCGACCAGTCCCGCGACGACCTCAAGGACAACGACACCGTGTGGGAGGCGATCACCGGCGGTGCCGAGATCATCCAGCTGGGCGACGCGCAGGTCAATTCCCGCGCCTATTGCTCGTCCTTCAACTTCAAGGGCGGCGATCAGCAGAAAAAGGTCTCGCTGCTATCGGGGGGTGAGCGCAATCGAGTCCACATGGCCCGCTTGCTGAAAGAGGGCGGCAACGTACTGCTGCTGGACGAACCGACCAACGACCTCGACGTCGAAACTTTGCGCGCTCTGGAAGACGCGCTGGTCGATTTCGCCGGCTGCGCAGTGGTCATATCACACGATCGTTTCTTCCTTGACCGTATATGTACCCATATCCTTGCGTTTGAAGGAGAGGCGCATGTTGAATGGTTCGAAGGCAATTTCGAGGACTACGAAGAAGACAAGAAACGTCGTCTTGGTCCGGATGCGCTTGAACCCAAACGGTTAAAGCACAAGAAATTCTCCAGATGAGCTCCAAGTGGCAAAAGCGCAGGCAAAAATGGCGTCGAAGCGTTGAGGTACGCGTCGCGAATATCCAATATGCCTTTAGCAACAACAAGATGCCGGACCATTGCATCATCGTCGCCAGCAACGGCCGATCAGGGAGTACTCTGACCTTTAATACCCTTCAGGAGTCCTTTCGTAGAAGAAGTGTCAGACGGGCGGAACAGGCTGCGTTTGTCGCCCGGCTCAAAGACGCTGACCTAAGTCCGCCCTCACTGTACAAAACGCATGACTTTCCGGATGTCCTTGCATCCAAGCCCGAAGGAGTCCGGGTAATCTTCTGTTTTGGTCCGACCAAAGACTCAGCCTTTTCTGTCTACTCCGCCAGGGAGCGTTACGGGCAAGATTGGCTGGACACGCATTTTAGCAACCTGAATGCGACGGGCGAGTTCGACGATTTATTCAACCGTGATGTCCTTCAACAAGCGCGCCAAATCAAGGAATGGGCGACATTCGTGGAGGTGCCCGTGCTGTGCGTTCGTTACGATGCAATCTGGGACCATCAGCATGAAATTGCTGAATTCACAGGATTTGCCTTCGTCCCCCCCGAGCGCATTGAACGTGCTCCCAAGAGTATTCCGGCAGAACTATTGAAAGCAGCCAACACTGTGTACGACCCTATAGATAAGGTCATTGCGGAATTACCAAAGTGTTTTGTCGCCTCCAAGGAATTTGCGCCAATCGTGGACAAACTACCGCTTCGGTGATCTCTTTCAGCGACAGCGAAACTCTATAATCTCCCTTGTCACGCTACTTCCCAAGTGCCATATCCAAAGGGCTTACGTTTTTCTATTTCGACCTACTGTCTCCGTTTCCGGCGTTCAGTCTATCGATCCAGACGACGACGCCAGGCTGCCGCAACTCCGTGGGCAGCACCAAAACAGGAGAAAACGAAATGCCCGCAGGCACCGTTAAATGGTTCAACACCACCAAAGGTTTCGGCTTCATCGCACCCGAAGAGGGTGGCAAAGACGTGTTCGTGCACATCTCGGCCGTGGAACGCTCCGGCCTGACCGGCCTGGCCGACAACCAGAAAGTCACGTACGAGCTGCGCTCGGGTCGTGACGGTCGCGAAAGCGCCGACAACATCCAGCTTGCATAAGCTTTTGAAAGGGTGGAGAAATCTCCACCCTTTCTTTTTTGGGGCAACACCCAATTCCCCAACTTCAAAACGACAGGTGTGTCCCGGCGATTACATCACAAATGGGTTACTTCTCGCCGGTGATTGACCAAATCGGTTATCATTCCGACACTATTGTCACGAGTTTCCTGTTGTATTGAAGAGAACCGCCATGTTCACACGCCGCACTTTTCTGACAGCTACTGCAGCAGCAAGTATTGCGCCAAGCGTGGCGGTAGCAAAGAAGAAAGCTGCCGAATACGATCCCACGCCGCAATTTGTCCGAATCAAGAAACAGTTTCTGCCGGGGCAGCTTCTTGTGGTGCCGCGATCCTTCTACCTCTACTACGTGACCGAGCCACGTAAAGCGATCCGATATGGTTGCGGCGTTGGAAAGGCCGGGCTCGAATTCACCGGAACGGCTACGATCGACGTCAAGAAAGAATGGCCAACCTGGCGCCCCACGGACGAGATGATCGAACGGGAACCTATCACCTATGCACGCTTTAAGGACAACGAATATGTCCAACCCGGTGGTGATGATAACCCGCTGGGGGCACGTGCCCTCTACCTGTTTCAGAATGGCGTGGATACATATTTTCGCATTCATGGCACAACCCAGCCGCAAACCATTGGACGCGCAGCGTCAAACGGCTGTATCCGGATGCTGAACTCTCATGTCATCGACCTGTACGAGCGCGTACCCATAGGAACCGTCGTCACCGTCGTCTGATCAACGCCCGGCTGAGGCAACAAGGTCCAGGACGTAAGGACCCAGATTCTCGACAATCAGGGCCACGCCTACGGCATTTGGGTGAATGCCGTCGGGCTGCATGTAACGGCGTGCCGCATCCGGGTCGCCATCGACCTCCAGCCCTGCAAAAAAACTGGGGGCGTAGCCTGTTTGGTAGAGCCCGGCCAAATCCGGGTACATCGCATCAAACGCTTCTTTGTACTCGGCGCCGTAATTCCCCGGTGCCTGCATACCGATCAACAGTACATCGACGTCCGCGGCGCCTGCCGCTTTGACGATCATCTCAAGATTTGCGCGCGAAACCGACGGATCGATACCGCGAAGCAGGTCGTTTCCGCCAAGCGCAACGATCATCCCGTCCACATCGGGCGTCAGGGTCCAGTCCACGCGTGCCGCACCGCCTGCCGTGGTATCTCCGGAAACGCCCGCATTGATCAGGCGCACATCCGCGCCCTGCGCTTTTAGCCACCGGTCCAACTGAGGCACGAATCCGTCCTGTGCCGGCAACCCATAGCCCTGGGTCAGCGAATCTCCAATTGCGGCAATCACCACCTGTTCGGCTGTGGCCGCAAAGCCGCAAAAGACAAAAAGCACCGACATCAAAGCCTTGCGCAACATCTGAACCGCTCCATATCCCAATTGACCGCCTCCGATTGGAAATGCCTATGACAACGCCTGTTCTTTCGCTTCAAAATGCCGCTTTGTCGCTGGATGGCAATGCCGGTCGGGTGAATATCCTGCATGACATCAACCTGACCGTGGCGAAAGGCGAAACGCTGGGGTTGGTTGGGCCATCCGGTTCCGGCAAATCCTCACTGCTGATGCTGATGGGTGGATTGGAGCAGGCCACAGCGGGCAAAGTCACGGCGATTGGGCACGATCTGACTGATATGGACGAAGACGCTCTGGCCCGGTTCAGGCGCAATACGATGGGAGTGGTGTTTCAGAACTTCCATTTAATCCCGACCATGACCGCACTGGAAAACGTGGCCACACCTCTGGAGTTAGCCGGGCACAAGGATGCCTTCAAAAGAGCCGAAGCAGAGTTGGACTCAGTCGGCTTGTCACACCGGCGCGATCATTATCCGGCGCAATTGTCGGGGGGTGAGCAACAGCGCGTCGCTCTGGCTCGCGCATCGGCGCCTCGCCCTCAGATTCTGCTGGCAGACGAACCGACAGGCAACCTTGACGAAAAAAATGGTGTCGCCATCGTCGATCTGTTGTTCGGCCTGCGCGACAAGCACGGCGCGACGCTGGTTCTGGTCACGCATAGCCACAGTCTGGCCCGGAAATGTGACCGTGTGGTCCGGCTTCGGGATGGGCGCATCTCAGACGACCAGCAGCAAGAGGCCGCGGAATGAGCCTGAGACTGGCCGGGCGATTGGCGCGGCGGGAATTGCGCGGCGGTCTTCGCGGTTTTCGTGTGTTCCTTGCCTGTCTCGCGCTGGGAGTAGCGGCCATCGCCGCCGTGGGGTCGGTGCGATATGCGATTCAAACAGGGTTGACCCAGGAAGGTGCATCGCTTCTGGGCGGAGATGCACAGCTGGAATTCACCTACCGCTTCGCCAATGACGAAGAACGAGCCTGGATGACACGGACTGCGGCGCGTGTGTCCGAAGTGGTCGATTTCCGTTCGATGGCAGTAACCTTTAACGGGGCGGAACCACAGCGTGCTCTGACCCAGGTGAAATCTGTGGATGAAGCCTATCCGTTGCTGGGCGAGGCAGATTTAGAGCCCGAACAACCGCTTTCCGTTGCTCTCGAGGGCGGCGAGGGCCTGCCGGGGGCCGTTATGGACCCGTCGCTGATGGATCGGCTGGACCTGACGGTCGGAAATCGCTTTTCACTCGGCACACAGGATTTCGTTCTCACGGCAGCTCTCGTCCACGAACCTGACGGGGCTGCGGACGGATTCGGGCTGGGACCGCGCACGCTGGTCCGGACCGAGGATTTGCAGGCTTCTGGCCTTTTGGCACCGGGGACGTTGTTTTCGACCAAATACCGGCTGGAGCTGCCGCCGGGTACCGATCTGGAAAAGCTGTCCACCGAAGCCAGCCAAACCTTTGACGGCACCGGCATGCGCTGGACCGACGCCCGCAATGGTGCGCCGGGGATCGCCGAATTCGTCGCGCGACTCAGCGCCTTTTTGGTGCTGGTCGGGCTGTCCGGGCTGGCAGTCGGCGGCATCGGCGTGTCGGCTGCTGTCCGCGCCTATCTGGCCCAAAAGACCGAAACCATTGCCACTCTGCGTACGCTGGGAGCGGACCGGGCGACCATATTTCAATCCTATCTGATCCAGATTGGCATCCTGTCCGGGATCGGAATCGCATTGGGCATCGCGCTGGGGGGACTATTACCCCTGTTGCTGGCCCCTCTGATCGAGACGCACCTGCCCGTGCCAGCCGTCTTCTCGATTTACCCGCGCCCCTTGGCCGAAGCTGCGCTATACGGGCTCCTCACGGCGTTTTTGTTCACGCTCTGGCCCCTCGCCCGGACCGAGGAGGTACGCGCGGCAACCCTGTTCCGCGACGCACTCTCGTCGGCCCGGGTGATCCCCCGGCGCCGCTACCTTGTGGCGACCGGCTTGGGCCTGACGCTGCTGATTGCCTCGGCAGCTTGGTTCAGCGGCTCGACCCGCCTGACCCTTTGGACCACCGGAGGACTGGCCGGCGCGCTGTTGCTGCTGTCACTGTCCGCTTTTGCGATTCGCCGGTTAGCACGTGCCAGCGCTCCTTCAGCGCGCGGACGTCCCTCTCTACGCTGGGCGTTGTCCGCCATTTCCGACCCGCGCGAAGGCGCGGTGTCGGTCGTTTTGTCGCTTGGACTGGGGCTTTCGGTTCTGGCAGCGGTCGGCCAGATCGACGGAACTCTGCGCAACGCAATATCAGGCAACCTGCCGGACGTGGCGCCTTCGTATTTCTTTGTCGATATCCAGAAAGATCAGATGCCGGGCTTCACAGATCGGCTGGAAACGGACCCCGCCGTCAGCCGGATCGAAAGCGCGCCGATGCTGCGCGGGATCATCACTCAGATCAATGGCCGCCCCGCTCGTGATGTGGCTGGCGACCATTGGGTACTGGATGGTGATCGGGGTGTGACCTATTCCGCCAGGCCACCCAAGAACACCCGCGTCACCGCTGGCAAATGGTGGTCCGAAGACTACACCGGCACACCGCAAGTCAGTTTCGCTGCGGAAGAGGCCGAAGAAATGGGCCTGAAACTCGGCGACGAACTGACCGTCAACATTCTTGGCCGCGACATCACCGCCGAGATCACATCCCTGCGCGAGGTCGATTTCTCGACGGCAGGAATGGGCTTTGTTATGTCGATGAACCCGTCCGCGCTGGCCGGAGCGCCGCACAGTTTTATCGCCACGGTCTATGCCGAGGAACAGGCCGAAGCCGCAATCCTGCGCGAACTGGCGGGGCAATTTCCCAACGTAACCGCTATCCGGGTTCGGGATGCGATCGACCGCGTGTCGGGCCTGCTGGCAGGGCTGGCGGCGGCGACGTCTTACGGGGCGGGTGTATCCTTACTGACCGGCTTTCTGGTCCTGATCGGCGCCGCAGCGGCCGGGGAACCCGCCCGCCGATACGAAGCTGCGGTCCTCAAGACGCTGGGGGCGGAAAGACGACGAATTTTGCTCAGCTTTGCCCTGCGGGCGATTCTGCTGGGCGCAGCGGCTGGGGGCGTGGCCCTGTTAACGGGAATTCTGGGCGGCTGGGCCGTGGCCACCTATATTTTCGACACGAGCTTTACCGTGATCTGGCCGTCGGCCCTTGGCATCGTTCTGGCCGGAATCGTCGTGACACTAGGCGCAGGCCTGATCTTTGCCCTGCGCCCGCTGGCCGTTCGCCCGGCCCGCATCCTGCGCGCCAGCGACTAGGCTGAACGTGCGCAGGCGACCGGTTGCAGAATCCGCAGCAACTGATCGTTGTCACACACCAGCGCATCCAAAGTGATCTCGTCAAGCGAGGCATAAAAGACCTCGGCCGCATCCTGCAGAGCCAACCGCAACCGGCAGGCATCGGTCAGGGGGCAGGTATTGTCGGCATCCGCAAAGCACTCGGCAATCGGCAAATTGCCCTCGACATGGCGAAACACTGACCCAATACGAATCTGATCCGCGGGGCGCGCCAGGGACATGCCGCCGTTGCGACCTCTTTGGGTGCTGAGGTAATTCAGCTGGCTCAGCTGATTGATGACCTGCGCCAGATGGTTTTCCGATATGTTGCACACATCAGCGATCTCAGACTTCGTTACCAGCCGATCCTGATGCGCCGCGCAGTACATCAGAAGACGCACCGCGATATTTGTCCGTTTGGTAATCCGCATATTGGCCTCCCAAATTTCAAGATGGGACCTTATTGCATGTTCAGCAAAAAAGCGGTTTGACATACATCAATCGCTTAATAGGACATGACGGCGCATGGCAGACCCTTATTTCTTTGGCTATGGCAGCCTTGTGAACCTCTCGACCCACGACTTTCCCGACCCGCGCCCGGCCCGGCTGAAGGGATGGCGGCGCGCGTGGCGGCATACCGATCTGCGCCCCGTCGCCTTTCTGACGGCAGTGCCGGACCCCGAGTCAGAGATCGAAGGCATGATAGCCCATGTCCCGAAAAACGATTGGGCGGCGCTGGATGAACGTGAATGGGCCTATGACCGCGTTTCTGCTACGCGGTCGGTGACCCATCCTCTGACGCATGAGGTCGAGATCGCAGTTTATGCCGTACCACAGGAACGTCACAACGCACCGAGCAAACGTCACCCGCTGTTGCTCAGCTATATCGATGTGGTCGTGCAAGGATACCTGCGGGCCTTCGGAGAAGATGGTGCGGATCGTTTTTTCGACACCACTGATGGGTGGTCTTCGCCGATTTTGAACGATCGGGCCGAACCGCGCTACCCGCGTCACCAGCAATTGAAACCCGCCGAAACCGAATTTGTTGACGCCCGCCTGAGCCGTATCTCTGCCCGTATCGTGCAGACGGCATAGAAAAAAGGCGGAACTACCAGACCCCGCCTTTCCAAATTCTGGTCGCCTTAATCAGCCCCGGGCACGGATCATTTGCAGCAACGGCAACAGGGTTGCCATCTCGGGTCCGCGCTCCATACCGGTCAGCGCCTTGCGCAGAGGCATGAACAGGCCTTTGCCTTTGCGACCTGTCGCCTCTTTCACTGCACTGGTCCACATGCCCCAGGTATTCCCATCGAACGGGCCCTCGGGCAGCAGCGCCATGGCTTCCGCAATGAACTCGCGATCCTCATCAGCGATCAGAGGCTCAGCCCCGTCGCGGCACAGCTCCCACCAGCCTTTGAGGTCACCCAGAGTGGTGATGTTCTCACGCGCCATCGCCCAAAACGGTTCAGCCAGATCCGCAGGTACACCGGCTTCGGTCACCGCGTCTGACACATCTGACAGCGGCAGCGACTGAAGGTGTTTCGCAGTCAGCGGGAACAGGTCCTGCACGTCAAACTTGGTCGGCGCGGCACCAAAGCGGTTGACGTCGAATCCTTCGATCAGCTCGGCCATATCCGAACGCAGCTCAACCGGGTCGGACGAACCCAAACGCGCCATCAGGCTCAGCAGCGCCATCGGCTGCACGCCCTGTTCACGCAGATCGCGCAGAGCCAGCGTGCCCAGGCGTTTAGACAGCGCTTCCCCCTGCGGGCCGGTTAGCAGCGAGTGGTGTGCGAAACGCGGGCAGGTGCCGCCCAGCGCTTCGATGATCTGGATCTGAGTTGCGGTGTTGGTCACGTGGTCCGAGCCACGCACAACATCGGTCACACCCATCTCGGTGTCATCGACCACCGAAGCAATCGTATAGAGAACCTGACCATCGCCCCGGATCAGTACCGGATCGGATACCGAAGCCGCATCAATCGAAATGTCGCCCAGAATGCCGTCGGTCCACTCGATCCGCTCGTGATCCAGCTTGAAGCGCCAGACGCCATTGCCACGCTCGACCCGCAGCGCCTCTTTCTCGGCCTCCGACAGGTTCAGCGCGGCGCGGTCATAGACCGGCGGCTTGCCCATGTTCAGCTGTTTCTTGCGCTTCAGGTCCAGCTCGGTCGGCGTCTCGAACGCCTCATAAAAACGACCCATATCACGAAGCTTATCAGCGGCCTCGGCGTAGCGGTCCAAGCGGTCCGACTGACGCTCGACCCGGTCCCAGTGCAGGCCCAGCCACTCCATATCCTGCTTGATCGCATCGACATATTCTTCTTTCGACCGTTCCGGGTCGGTGTCGTCGATGCGCAGGATGAACGTGCCACCGGCCTTGCGGGCGATCAGATAGTTCATCAGGGCAGTGCGCAGGTTGCCCACATGGATGAAACCGGTGGGCGACGGGGCGAAACGGGTGGTTGTCATTGGTGTCTCCTGTTGGCGCGGCTCTTGTCACAAAGGCGCGTTTTTGTCCAGCAGGGGTTTCAGGTCGGCTCTACTGGCCAGTAGCGGTTAAGACCTTCCAGTCCGGCATGGATCAGTTCCGAAAGAACGTCCAGATCAACATCGGCCAGCTTGTTCACATAGAGACAGGACTTGCCCAGTTTGTGCTTTCCCAGACGGGACAGGATATCCCCGAAATCCGCGTAACCGGGCATTATGTAGATCGAAAGCGCGGCTTTGCGTGGGGAAAATCCGGTTGCCAGAAAGTCCCCCTCCCGCCCGGATTTATAGCGATAGTGATAGCGGCCATAGCCGACAATCGACGGCCCCCACATCACGGGAGAAAAACCCGTCGTTTTGCGAAATACGGCGTCCAGCGCGCGCGAGTCGTCTGCTTTTCCGGGCGGCTGGACAGCCTCCAGAAAGTCTTCGACGCTTTGGTCTGTGGGCACGGTCTTGTTTCCGGATCGCGACATAAACAAAATTTAACACGTAATGTTCAACCAAACAGCCCATTTCATGCGGATAAGGGCTGGCCGGAGACCTGCGCCGACCTAACTCACCCTATGGTGTCCTGACAGGGAGAACGAAAATGACCATCAATCTGACACGCCGCGCTGCGTTGGGCGCAGCGGCGGTTTTGCCCTTTGCAACAGCCGCAGCGCCGGTACTGGCGGCCGGGCCTGATCCCAAAGCCAACTCGGCAATCGCCAGGTCCTTTACGCTGGGCGATTTCACTGTCACCACTTTGCTGGACGGCAGCTTTCCCCGAGATGGGGCGCAAGAGATTTTCGGCGGAGGTGCCTCGGATGAAGAGTTCGCCAAAGTCTCGGCGGACAATTTCATCTCACCGGACGTGGCCCAATTCTTTTTTACGCCGACTCTGGTCAATACCGGGTCCGAGCTGGTTCTGTTCGACACAGGGCTAGGACAAGGCGGCATTCAGACCGCTCTGGCGGATGCGGGGGTTGCTCCGGATCAGATCACTGTCGTCGTCATCACCCACATGCACCCCGACCATATCGGTGGCATGACCACCAATGACGCCCCGACCTTCCGAACGCCCGCTATGTCACGGCATCCCCTGAATACGATTTCTGGGCAGCCCAGGAAGCAGGCAATCGTGTCGGCGATCTGGTTGCGGCCAAGGTGACGCCTCTGGCCGAAAAAATGACCTTCGTGGAAGACGGCGGCGAGGTTACATCCGGCATCACCGCCGTAGCGGCTTATGGGCACACGCCCGGCCATACGGTTATTCATCTGGAAAGCAATGGTCAGCGTCTGGTTTTGACGGCGGATCTGGCCAATCACTACGTCTGGTCTTTTGCCCGCCCCGAATGGGAGGTCAAATTCGACATGGACAAGGCCGCGGCCACCACATCACGGCGCGACGTGCTGGGAATGCTGGCTGCCGACAGGGTGCCGATGATCGGCTATCACATGCCCTTCCCCGCCGCCGGTTTCGTGGAATCCCGTGGCGACGGGTTCCGCTTTGTCCCCGTCAGCTATCAGATGATGAGCTAGGCCCTAATACCCAGGATCCGGCCGCACCTTTGAGCCATCCGAGAAGCGGGACAGGCGAAAGGCGGCCGGATCGACGCTGGGCGTCGTGCCCGAGACCAAATCCGCCATTAATCGACCCGCCCCCGGGCCAATTCCAAAGCCGTGTCCCGAAAACCCGGTCGCAAGGAACATGCCGGGCATGTCGTCCACCTCTGAAATGACCGGAACGGCATCAGGTGTCACATCAATCATGCCCGCCCAGCTTTGCACGATCTCTGCCTGATCCAGAGCGGGAAATCCTTTGCGCGCACTGGCCCATGCTCGTCGCAGGGTTCTGGATGATGGTTCCGGGTCCAGAACGCGGCATTTTTCGAAGGGCGTCACATCTGTGGGCAACCAGGCGCGCTCCTGCCCCGCTTCGATGCTCCATCGATTCGAGAGCCGAAATCGTAATGATCGCCACTCCTGCGCGAAGGCGGGCAGGAACTGCCGCGCCAGACGGAAGCTGTCGGGCACAATATCCACGGTGTTTTCGTGGCCGGATGCAATCGTGAACCCGCCGTCCGCGCGCTTTCGAACGGCAAAATCATCGGACCAAACCGCCACTCCGGGCCCGTCCACCGATGAAGTCCGCAAGACCGTGTTCATAACTTTGAGCTGCGGCAGTTCAATCCCGGCGTTCCCGGTAAAAAGGCGCGACCATGCACCCCCGGCCAATACAACCTGATCGCATGCCACACGACCGCGTTCGGTGAACACGCCGGTGATACGGTTTCCCTCGACATCAACGCTACGCACGGCGCAGTTGGTCATCAGAACCGTGCCTCTGTCGCGCGCCGCCTCGGCGATGGCAGGGGTTGCCCATTGCGGTTCAGCCCGACCGTCCTGCGGCATGTACAAGGCGCAGTCAAACGCAAGGTGATTGTTTGGCAGCAAGGCCTCCAATTCAGGGCCTGACACGATTTTCGCGCCCGTCTGCAGCCCATCCACGTGGCGCAGCCAGCGTTCCAGATTTCCGCCGCTCCTTGCCCCTGAGGCCCCAAACAATATGCCAGCACGGGTATATCCGGTGTTACGACCAATACGCTGGTCCAGACCCTGCCAGATGTTCAGGGATTCGAGCATCAGAGGGATTTCCCGCGGATCACGCATCCCAAGGCGCACCCACCCCCAGTTTCGCGAGCTTTGTTCCCCTGCTATCCGCCCCTTTTCACACAACAGCACCGATGCGCCGCGATCGGACAGTTCCAATGCGGTCGACGTGCCAATAATGCCGCCGCCGATGACAACAACGTCCACGGATTTGGGAAGGTGAAGATCAGGTTCTACGGGGGTAGGGTTAGGGCCGGGCATCAACCGCTCTTACTTCATTGCTCGGACCGCAATGAATGCTCGAGACCAGCGCTCAGGCAACATGTCTTGCGCAGCGGGGTTCACGAATTTTGGAAGCTGTGGCTATAACGCCAAAAAACGCGACGGATATGTCGCGCCACCTGGATCAGGAAATTCGGGATTTCAGGCCGCGCCGCGCAAGTCGGCCCATTTCTGGAGGAGTGATGCCGCGAACCCAATTTCTTGCGGAGCCGCTTGTTCGTCTATTTCCTCTTGCCCGGGCAGTTCGGGAAAGACCTGTTCACTTCGCGCTGCGGCTTCGGCACCGTTTTGTTGCTCGGGTTCCTCGTCGGCCTCTTCGCGGAGAAGATCGGCAATCGCCGAATCCAGTTTGTCTTCATCCAGGACCTGACCTTCAGATTCCATGGATTTCCACTTTAAAGGCGGATGAAGTGGCTTGTCGTATCCCTCGTACATAATAACACCAAATCGTTAACTCAGACGTCCAAAACAAAATGCGCTGCACCTGGCCCCGGCACACGGGCATCAAAAAAGGTAATACAATTATGGCGCACCGCCCCACATGAGGCAACAATAAAGCCAAAATGTGGCGAAAAAATGTCATGATTTCAGGCAGTCAGTTCCAACCTGGCGATAATTCCACCCGGCAATAGCCCAAATAAGGCAACACTATCGCCATACCTGCGAAATCGTCTCCAAATAAGAAACCGCCTTAAAGGCGACGAATCCGAAACTGGTTACCCTTTGCCCCGCCAACGGTTCACAATCGGGTATCTGCGGTCCAGCCAGAATGCCCGGCCCGTCAGACGCGTTCCAGGGGCGGACTGAAACCGCTTGTACTCGCTGATGTAGATCAGATGTTCGACGTGGCGCACGGTCGCCTCATCAAAACCCGCCTCGACACAATCTGCGACCGAGCCTTCCCGATCGACCAGTATCTCCAGAATGGCATCCAGCTCCGGGTAATCCGGCAGGCTGTCACTGTCTTTCTGGTCCGCGCGCAACTCGGCACTGGGCGGCTTGTCGATAACGGAAGGGCGGATCACCTCACCCTTGGGACCCTTCATCCAGTCGCAGTGATTGGCATTACGCCAGCGGCAGGTTTCGAACACGCGCGTCTTGTACAAGTCCTTGATCGGATTATAGCCGCCATTCATGTCACCATAGATCGTTGCGTAACCTACCGCGACCTCGGATTTGTTGCCCGTGGTCAGCAGCATCTCACCAAATTTGTTCGAGATCGCCATCAACAGCACCCCACGCAGGCGAGACTGTATGTTCTCTTCCGTCAAGTCCGCATCCCGCCCGGCGAACAAGGGCGCCAGCGTATCCGTTACCGCAGCACGGCTGTCCGAGATCGGCACGTAGTCATAGTGAACGCCCAGCGCCTTGGCGACAGCCTCCGCATCATCCAGCGATCCCTGACTGGTGTATTCGGATGGCAGCATCACACAGCGGACATTCTCGGCACCGATGGCATCCACCGCAATCGCAGCCACCAGCGCGGAATCGACACCACCCGACAGTCCCAGCAGCACCTTTTTGAACCCGGTCTTGCCCATGTAATCGCGCAGGGATTGCACCATAGCGCGATAGTCCTGCTCCCATTCATCCGGTTGCGGCACGATTTCAGCGGGCAGGATACGCCAACCGTCATCTCCGCGCTCAAGATCGGCATGGACAATCGCCTCATCAAAGACAGGCATACGGAACGCCAGTTCACCACCCGGATTTAGGCCGAATGTGCCACCGTCAAAGACCTGATCGTCCTGCCCCCCCACCATATTGAGGTAGATCAGCGGCAGCCCGGTCTCGACCACGCGGGCCACCATGTGATTCAGGCGCACGTCGTATTTGTTGCGGAAATAGGGCGAGCCGTTGGGGATCAGCAGGAACTCGGCCCCGGTTTCCTCAAGGGTTTCGGCCACATCGGTGTGCCAGCTGTCCTCGCAGATCGGGCTGCCGATGCGTAAACCGCCTACCGAATATGGGCCACTCAACGGTCCGGCTTCATAAAGGCGTACTTCGTCGAACACGGTCTCGTTCGGTAAGTGATGCTTGAGCACTTTGTTGCCGATCCGGCCGCCCTTGAGGATTAGATAAGCATTGAAAAGCCTGTCACCCTCGACCCACGGGCCACCGATGGCCATTGCCGGACCATCGGCACATTGAACGGCCAGAGATTCGATCGCGTCAATCGCCGCCCGGTGGAACGCAGGTTTCATCACCAGATCCTGAGTATTGTAGCCGGTGATGAACATCTCGGGAAAGGCCACCAGATCGGCCCCAGCCTCACGGGCCTGTTCCCACGCGGCAACAGCCTTTGCAGCGTTGCCTTCGATATCCCCTACAACAGGGTTGAGTTGCGCCAGAGTGATACGGAAACGGTCGGCCATGCTGCCCTCTTGCCCACGTCGGTCTAAAAGCCATTTAGCAGATCGCCGCGCGAGTAAAAGGCGAATGCGGCAAAACACGTTGCTCTGCCCCCGGCGGTACCTTAGTTTTGCGCGAAAGAAACGAAACCGGGCAAGCAGGACCGACCATGAACGCTCTTCGCATTTCTATTGCCGCATCAGCGATGGCCTTGATCGCAGCGGGCGCTGCGGCGCAAAACGCTGAGGTTATCGAAAAGGATGATGAGTTAGGAGGCGTCTATGAAGGCACCTTTGAAAACGGTCTGCGCCACGGTAGCGGCACCTACCGCCTGCCCAACGGGTTCGAGTACGTAGGGGAATGGGCCGAGGGCGAGATTCAGGGGCAGGGCGTCGCACGTTACCCCGATGGCGCGGTTTACGAAGGGGCGTTCGCAAAAGGCCAGCCTGAAGGGCAAGGCAAGATCATCTATGCCGACGGCGGCACGTATGAAGGCGAATGGGCCGATGGGACTGTTAATGGCACAGGCGTTGCCCAATATGCCAACGGTATACGTTACGAGGGCGGTTTCCGAAACGCTCGCCACCACGGCAAAGGCGTGATGACCGATACAAGCGGCTATATATATGACGGAGACTGGGTTGACGGCGTCAGACAGGGCAACGGCAAGATCATCTCGGCGCGGGGCAGTGTTTATGAGGGGGGTATCAAAGATGGCCTGCGCCACGGTCAGGGCAGTCTGACCGAGCCTGACGGAATGACCTATGTCGGCGACTGGGTCGAAGACCGTATTACCGGCAATGGGCGGCTGTCTTACGTCAATGGCGACGTGTATGAAGGTTCCCTGGCCGACGGGCGCCGTCAGGGCAAGGGTAAGGTTATCTATGCAAACGGCGATGTATACGAAGGCGATTTTGTCGACGATTTTCGCCATGGTCAGGGCACCTACAAAGGAACCGACGGGTTTCTGTACACCGGCGAATGGACCAGTGGCCAAATCGAAGGTCTGGGCGAACTCACCTATCCCGACGGTTCGATTTATGTCGGCGATTTCAAAGCTGATCTGGCTGAGGGTAAAGGCCGGATTAACTATACAGACGGCTCAACCTATGACGGCGACTGGATTGCCGGTGTTATCGAAGGCCAGGGTGTTTCCACCTACCCCAATGGCACAGTGTACAGGGGGCAGTTCAGGAACGCGAAAAACCACGGAAAAGGTATTCTGACATTCGCCAATGGCTATAGCTATGACGGCGACTGGGTCGATGGGCTGCGGCAGGGCAAGGGCATGGCAACCTACGCCGACGGAACTGTCTATTCCGGAGATTTCCTTGCGGGCAAACGCCACGGACAAGGCGAAATCGTCATGGCCAACGGGTTCAGCTATTCCGGCCAATGGACAGACGGCAAGATTACCGGTGACGGGGTTGCAACATACCCAAGCGGCGACGTTTACGAAGGCAGCTTTGTTGACGCAAAGCGTCAGGGCAACGGCACCATGCGATATGCCAACGGTCAGGAGGAAACCGGCGTGTGGGAAAACGATGCGATTGCAACCCCGGGCCATTCCACTCCGGAACAGTCCCCCGAGGCCCCGCTCTCTGACACAGACAGTTCGGACGGCTGAGCTCGCTCCGCTACCACGGCACAGGGTTTCCCGCCCAATCAAAAAACCCCCCGGTACTTTCCGGGGTCAGCCCCTGGATTACGGTCAACAGGTTCGCAGCAGCTTCGCCGGGCTCCACGGCAGGATGGCGGCCAAGGTATTTCCAGGTAAACGCGGTTTTGACGGTACCGGGATGCAGGGCAACACAGATCGCCCTTTCATGCGTGCGCGCCAACTCGATTGCCGCCGTGTGGACGATTTGATTTACAGCCGCTTTTGCGGCGCGATAGCTGACCCAACCGCCCGACCGATTGTCTCCGATCGACCCGACCCGTGCCGACAGCACCGCGATTACCGCGCGGCGATCCCTCGGCAGCAGGCGCGCGGCATGGCTCAAAACCAGTGCGGGACCCACAGCGTTAAGGGCGAACTGGTCCATCATGGCCTGCGCCGAGATGGACCGTATTGTTTTTTCCGGCACCGCACCGTTGACCTCCAATGCACCGGAGGCAATCAGGATCAGGTCAAACGGGCCAGAAACCTCACCGAGCGCGCGCTGAACGCCGTCAGGATCGGTCAGATCAAATCCATCTGCCGATCGGGAAAAAGTGGTCACGGCAACGCCTTGCCCGGCCAGCCGCTGATAAACAGCCTGCCCGATTCCACCCGACGCGCCGATGATCAGTGCAGTTTCCATACCTGACGACCTAGCTGTTTGCGCCTCCAGATCAATAACCTGCTGAAAAGGACAACTTCTGACAAGGCCACGTTGCGAATTGGTCTTTTCATTCCAGACGGGCTCTGTATAAATTCCACCCCATGATCAACCGCGCAGATATCCGTTTTGCCGACACCGCCCTTCGCGGTGCGCCTCTGCGTGGCCTACTGATCCTAATCCGCCTCTGAGCGTGCCATCCGGCGCGCCCGCTCAGAGGAGGACGCCCGCGCGCCAAAGGCTTTAGGACAGACAAGAAAGAGAATCCCATGACTAACGTGACCGACCAAGACCGCGTCTTGATCTTTGACACCACTTTGCGTGACGGCGAACAAAGCCCCGGCGCGACCATGACCCATGAAGAAAAGCTGGAGATTGCCGAGCTGCTGGACGAAATGGGCGTCGACATCATCGAAGCCGGATTCCCCATCGCATCAGAGGGCGACTTCAAGGCAGTGGCCGAGATCGCGCAGCGGTCGAAGAACAGCCGCATCTGCGGGCTTGCGCGCGCCAATATCACCGATATTGACCGCTGCTGGGAAGCGATCCGGCATACCGACAACAACCGGATTCACACGTTCATCGGAACGTCCCCGCTGCACCGCGCCATTCCGAACCTGACCAAAGACGAGATGGCGGACAAGATCCACGCAACGGTCAGCCACGCGCGCAATCTGTGTGAAAATGTGCAGTGGTCGCCAATGGATGCGACGCGGACGGAATGGGATTACCTGTGCCGCGTGATCGAGATTGCCATCAAGGCGGGCGCGACCACGATCAACATCCCCGATACGGTGGGCTATACCGCGCCGATGGAGTCGGCAGACCTGATCAAGCGCCTGATCGAAACCGTTCCGGGCGCGGATGAGGTGGTGTTCGCCACCCATTGTCACAACGATCTGGGTATGGCGACGGCAAACTCGCTGGCCGCGGTGGTCGGCGGTGCACGTCAAATCGAATGCACCATCAATGGTCTGGGTGAGCGCGCAGGGAATACCGCGCTGGAAGAAGTTGTGATGGCTATACGCACCCGCAATGACATCATGCCCTTTCACACCGGCATCGATACGACCAAAATCATGCACCTGTCGCGCCGGGTTGCGACTGTCTCGGGTTTCAACGTCCAGTTCAACAAGGCCATCGTCGGCAAGAACGCCTTTGCCCATGAAAGCGGCATCCACCAGGACGGCATGCTGAAAAACCGCGACAATTTCGAGATCATGCGGCCTGAGGATGTCGGACTTTCCGGCACGTCGCTGCCTTTGGGCAAACACTCGGGACGAGCCGCGTTACGCGACAAGCTCAACACGTTGGGCTATGAGGTCGGGGACAACCAGCTCAAGGACATCTTTGTGCGGTTCAAGGATCTCGCCGACCGCAAGAAAGAGGTTTTTGACGACGACCTCGTCGCACTGATGACACTCGATGACGACGAAGCCAACGACCATCTGCAACTGGTGTCGATGAAAGTCACCTGTGGAACCGGCGGTCAGGCGGAATCAACGGTCGAGATAGAGGTCGACGGCAAGGACGTCATCGCCACCGAACATGGCGACGGCCCTGTTGACGCGACTTTTAAGGCGATCCGCGAAATCTATCCGAACAAGGCGCACCTGCAACTCTATCAGGTGCATGCGGTGACTGAAGGCACGGATGCACAGGCCACGGTTTCCGTACGATTGGAAGAGGACGGCATGATCGCCACCGGTCAATCAGCCAACACCGACACAGTCGTTGCTTCGGCCAAGGCCTATATCCACGCGCTGAACCGCCTGATCGTGCGGCGGGAAAAAACCGGACCCGGGGCAGACGCGCGCGAAATCAGCTACAAAGATCTGACCTAATAAATTAGGGGCCTGCACATGCGGGCCCCTTTTCTGACGAGATGGTCAGGATAACCCGGCCTTTTCAACCCCATCCACGAAATGTTGCAGATCCTCGTTCCGCGCGTAATGCAACGTCGCAACAAGGTCCTCGATCCTGATATCGGCCTGGGCAGCGTAGATGGCGTCCACGTGTTTTCGGGCCCGGGCATCATTCCCAAGCCAGGCGTGGCAGGCCGCGACAAAGGCATCCTGTACAACGTCTAAAACCGGCAGATGGGCGAAATCGTCAATCGCCTGTTCATAGTGCTTTCCACCGAACCGCGCTTTGCCGAGGTGGCTCCAGAACCGAGCCGGATGATGCGGGTTCAGACGCATTGCTTTCTGAATCCACTCCGCACCTTCGTCGGGACGGCCCGACCAGGTCAGCAACTCTCCCATCTGAACAACCACAAGATCGTAGTTCGGGTTCAGGGACAACGCTCTTTCCTGATGGTACCGCGCACGCCCGAGGTTGTTTCGCAATATCTCGACCGCTGCCATCAAACGATGAACATCCGCATCATTGTCGTCGATTGAGGCCGCTTTCAGGATCGCCTCTTCGCAGGAAGCCAGCATAGCGTCACGATCATCACACCACCCGTATCCCCAGGCCTGCCCGCGGATGCAGCCGCTCCAGGCGTGGGCATGGGCGTAGTCGGGATCCAACTCGATGGCCCGGTCGATCAGTTTCGTCGCTTCGGCATTGTCTTCGCGCGTGCTGCGGTGGTGCAGAACCTTGGCGGCCAGAACACATTCGTAGGCAGCAAAACTGGATGGCTTTCTGCGCGTCAGCCCTTCCTGCTGCGACGCTTCGATCCGCCCGGGCAGAGTGGCAACCACCGCCGAAATCACTTGGTCCTGAATGGTGAAAAAGTCGTCCAGATCCCGGTCGTATTTCTCGGCCCAAATGTGGCCGTCACTCTGACTGTCGATCAACTGAACGGTTACGCGCACCCGGTTCCCGGCTTTCCGCACGCTGCCTTCGACAATGTATTGCGCGCCCAGCTTTCTGCCGATTTCGCGGACATTCACGGCTTGCCCTTTGTAGACAAAGCAGGAGTTGCGCGAAATCACGAACAGCTCGTGCCTGCGGCTGAGCTCAGTCAGCAGGTCCTCTGTCAGCCCGTCGGCAAAAAACTCCTGCTCGGTGTCGCCGCTCATGTTTTCAAACGGCAATACGGCAATCGACGGTTTGACGACCTTAGTTGTCTCCTGCCCGGTCGCGTCCTGCTCGGGTTCGCCCGGCGGTCGGTCCAGCTCGACCCGGTAGGTATGTATGGGTTGCGACAGGTTCTTTAGCGTAAGCTCCCCCAAATCGTGAAACTGTAATTCCAGCCGGCTGGAAACCTGTTCATGGACAGCGCCGGAAATCAAAACATCGCCAGCCTGAGCCGATTGTTCCAGCCGGGCGGCAATGTTGACTCCGCTGCCAAAAATATCACCGTCTTCGAAGATAATTTCGTCAAGATTGATGCCGATGCGGAACTGAATACGTTGGTTTCGCGGTACATCTGTGTTTCGGCGCAGCATGCGGTTCTGTATTTCCGCCGCGCAGGTCACAGCATCACACGCGCTGGGGAATTCAACCAACATCCCGTCACCCGTGGTTTTGATAATCGTACCGTGGTTTTTTTCAATCGAAGGGTCGATCAATTCGATCCGATGCGTGCGCAGCCGCGCCAGTGTCCCTTGCTCATCGGTTTCCATCAAGCGGCTGTAGCCCACCATATCGGCAGCCAAAACCGTTGCGAGTCGGCGATTCATGGCGCCCCTCCTTGCAACAATTCTAAGGCCGCGCGTCATATTCCAACAAGGGATTTTGTAAACACATCCAGCGCGTGTAGACGGTCGCAGGCAATGCGCGCGATACCTGTGCTCAGGTCCGTTCCAGCCGGGCGAAAATGGCATCCAATTTCGGAGTTTCGTCGGTAAATCCAAATGGAGCATTCACGATGAACATCCCCGACCCGACCATACGGTGACCTTCGCGCACGGCCGGAAACCGAACCTCATGGCAAACAGACTTGGTAAGATTTTGTTTCTTCAGGGCATCGACCATTGGCTTGTGCCGCCCATCCGTAAGGATCGGATACCACAGGGCAATCACACCTACATTCCACTTCCGGTGTAACTTTCCGATCACGCCAGGCATCCGGTCATATTCCGACTTCACCTCATAACTCGGGTCAATCAGCACCATCCCGCGCCTGGGCGTAGGAGGCAGCAAGGAGTGGGCCAATTCGTACCCGTCTTTTCTATAAATTTTAGCTCCATAGGGTGACAGCACATTGGCCAGCGCCGCATGTTCCTGTGGATGCAGCTCGGCGAAATGCAGGCTGTCCTGGTGCCGCAACAGGCTGGCCGCGATCATCGGCGAACCAGCATAGGTTTCCGCGCCATACCGGGCCCGTACCTTTTCCAGCGCCACCGAAAGCGGATGTTCTGAATTGAACCACCCTTCTCGCTTCGCGCGTCCGATGCCAGCCGCCGCCTCACCCGTACGTACCGCTTCGGCCGCGTCCAGATGGTATAAGCCTCGCCCTGAATGCGTCTCGAGGTAGGTCAGCGGTTTATCTTTGCGCGTCAGATATTCCAACACCCATGCCAACAAAGCGTGCTTTTGCACATCAGCCAGATTCCCAGCGTGGTAAATGTGTTGATATGAGAGCATTTTGCCTTCTAAAGTCCCTGTCATAAAGGCGGAAAGGTGCTGATTGTCGCGGAATCAGCCCTTTTACCGGGCGAGATGGCACCCTATAAGACATCCGTCCCGGAACCGTCGAGTCGCGGGCAGTAGAAATTCTGACGAACGGGATCATTGAAAACATGGGCATCTTTGGCAATCTGGGCGGCCTGTTCACAGCGGACATGGCTATCGACCTTGGGACAGCGAACACGCTGGTTTATGTCAAAGGGCGCGGCGTGATCCTGTCGGAACCTTCGGTTGTCGCCTATCACGTCAAGGACGGCGTGAAAAAAGTGCTGGCTGTGGGTGAGGACGCCAAGCTGATGCTGGGCCGGACCCCTGGTTCCATTGAGGCAATCCGTCCGATGCGTGAAGGTGTGATTGCAGACTTCGACACTGCCGAGGAAATGATCAAGCACTTCATCCGCAAAGTGCATAAACGGTCGACTTTCTCAAAACCCAAGATCATCGTCTGCGTTCCGCATGGTGCAACCCCGGTTGAGAAGCGCGCGATCCGTCAGTCGGTTCTGTCCGCAGGTGCCCGCCGCGCGGGTCTGATCGCCGAGCCGATCGCTGCTGCAATTGGGGCTGGCATGCCGATCACCGATCCGACCGGCAACATGGTTGTCGATATCGGCGGCGGCACCACCGAGGTGGCGGTTCTGTCGCTGGGCGACATTGTATATGCCCGTTCGGTCCGCGTGGGTGGCGACCGGATGGACGAGGCCATAATCTCTTACCTGCGCCGTCAGCAGAACCTGCTTGTGGGTGAATCCACCGCCGAGCGTATCAAGACCACCATCGGCACCGCCCGCATGCCCGATGACGGGCGTGGCCAGTCGATGCATATCCGTGGCCGCGACCTGCTGAACGGTGTGCCGAAGGAAATCGAAATCAGCCAAGCTCAGGTGGCCGAGGCGCTTTCGGAACCCGTCCAACAGATTTGCGAAGCGGTGATGACCGCGCTGGAAACAACGCCACCCGACCTGGCTGCGGATATCGTGGACCGGGGCGTGATGCTGACCGGCGGCGGTGCGTTGCTGGGCGATCTTGACCTCGCTCTACGCGAACAGACCGGTCTGGCCGTATCAATTGCCGATGAAAGCCTGAATTGTGTGGCTTTGGGCACTGGCAAAGCGTTGGAATACGAAAAACAACTGCGCCACGCGATTGACTACGAAAGCTAAGGCGCGCACCCTTTAAGGGTCAGCACTCGGGCACGAGCAGCACGGGAAGGAGTCCTGTGGCAAAGGACCGATCACAGCGCGACGAATACACTACCCCCTTACGCCGCCTGCTGTTGGGGATCGTTGTTCTGTGCCTGCTGGCGATCTTTCTGGTCTGGCGCATCGACAGCCCGCGCGTCGAACGGTTCCGCGCGCAAGTAGTAGACCGGGTTGTTCCTTCGATGGAATGGGCCATGGTGCCGGTCACAGCCGTCGTCAATTTGGTGCGCGATTTTCAAAGCTATCAGCGCCTGAGCGAACAGAACCAGGAATTGCGCAGCGAACTGCGCCTGATGCGGGCTTGGAAGGAAGCCGCGCTGCAGCTGGAGCAGGAAAACGCCCGGCTGCTGGATCTGAACAATGTGCGCCTTGACCCGCGCCTGACCTATATTACCGGTGTCGTCATGGCCGACAGCGGTTCACCCTTCCGCCAGTCGGTTCTGTTGAATGTGGGTGAGCGTGACGGAATTACAGATGGATGGGCCACCATGGACGGGATCGGCGTTGTCGGGCGCATCTCGGGTGTGGGGCCGGATACAGCGCGCGTGATCCTGATGACAGATGCGTCCAGCGCGATCCCGGCAACCATTCAGCCTTCGGGTCAAACCGCTCTGATTGCGGGGGATAATACCCCTGCCCCGGTGGTGGAGTTTCTGGAAAACCGCGAGCTGGTGCGCCCCGGCGACCGAGTTGTCACTTCGGGCGATGGTGGTGTGTTCCCCGCCGGCCTGCTGATCGGTCAGATCACAGCTGATCCCGGTGGCCGCTTGCGGGTGCGCCTGTCGGCGGATTTTGAACGGCTCGAATTCCTCAGGGTGCTGCGCTATCAGTCGGCGCCCGCCATACAGGACCCGGGTGGCATTGTCGGACCCAAACAGCCCGCCGCCGCATTGACCCCGACGGAGGTCGGCGATGGATAGCCAGGTATCACAGCTATGGACCAAGCGCGGTCTGTACCTGTTTCTGGCGGCTCTGATCATGTTTCTTCATTTGCTGCCATTGGATTCGCAGCCAGATCGTTGGCCCTTTCCGGATATTCTGATCGTTGTGACATTCGCCTGGATTCTGCGGCGCCCGGAATATGTGCCGACCCTTTTAATTGCCTTTGTCATGCTAATGTCCGACCTGTTGTTGCAACGACCGCCCGGCCTGATGGCGGCTCTAGTCGTTCTGGGCGCGGCCTATCTGCGGTCGGCGAGTCTGGGTATGCGGGATTCAGGCTTTATAAGCGAATGGACATCCGTCGCCGTCGTGATCACGGCAGTTTTTGTTCTGAACCGCGTCATTCTTGCTATTCTTTCCGTACAGCAGGCAGCACTGGGACCCGTGGTGATACAAGTGGTTCTGACAATAGCGGTTTATCCCCTGATCGTTTGGCTCAGCCGGAACGGATTCGGAGTGCGGCGCGTATCGCCCACTGAAACCAGTACATTGGGAGCGCGATAATGAAACAGCGCACACCAAAAACTCAGGGCCTTGCCTACAAACGCCTGCCGCGCAGAGCACTTATTCTGGGCGGGCTGCAGGCCGCCTTTGTCGGAGGGTTGGCCGCGAGGATGCGGTTCATGCAGGTGGATCAGGCCGATGAATACAGGCTGTTAGCTGAAGAAAACCGGATCAACATCCGCCTTATACCACCGACCCGCGGTCGGGTTTATGACCGCAACGGTGAAATAATCGGGCAGAACTCACCTTCTTACCGGATCGTCATGGTGCGCGAGGATGCCGGAGATATCGACAAGGTCATCGCCAAACTGTCCGAACTGATCCCGCTGACCGAGGATGAGATCGAGCGCGCCAAATCCGAAATGAGGCGTTCTGCGCCATTTTTACCGGTCACCCTGGCCGATCAGGTCACGTGGGAGGATATCTCGAAAGTCGCTGTCAACGCTCCGGCCCTTCCCGGCATTATCCCCGAGGTAGGTCAAACCCGGCAATATCCCCGTTACGAGGATTTTGCCCACGTGGTCGGCTATGTCGGTCCAGTCAGCGACTACGACCTCAGCCAGATCGAAGACCCCGAGCCTGTCCTGCGCATCCCCCGGTTCCAGATCGGCAAGGTCGGGCTGGAGGCCAAACAGGAAATCTCATTGCGCGGCAAGGCCGGGGCCAAACGGGTCGAGGTCAATGCCACCGGCCGGGTGATGCGCGAACTGGACCGACAGGAAGGTGAGGCCGGGGCCGATCTGCAATTGTCGGTCGATGCGGATCTCCAGCAGTACGCGCAGGCCCGGCTGGCCGGGGAGAGTGCTGCGGCTGTCGTGATCGACTGCGAATCCGGGGATATTCGCGCTATCAGTTCCGCCCCCAGTTTCGACCCTAACCTGTTTGTCCGTGGGATCTCGGTCGCGGATTACCGAACGCTGACGCAAGACAATTACCGCCCTCTGGCAAACAAGACTGTACAGGGTACCTATCCGCCCGGCTCGACCTTCAAGATGATCACCGCCATGGCCGCGCTGGAGGCCGGAGTGATCGGGCCCGGCAACACCGTTTACTGCCCCGGCCACCTGAAAGTCGGCAGCCGCCGATTCCACTGCTGGAAACGCGGCGGGCATGGGACCGTAGACCTTGGCTTGTCGCTGAAACGCAGTTGCGATGTATATTACTACGACGTGGCATTGCGCACAGGTATCGACAATATCTCAGACATGGCGCGCATTTTCGGACTGGGCGTTAAGCATGATATCCCCATGTCCGCAGTTGCAGCGGGGCTGGCACCCAACCAGGAATGGAAAGAACGGGTTCACGGGCAGAGCTGGCTGGTGGGCGACACGGCGAATGCTTCGATTGGACAGGGGTTCATGCTGGCCTCACCCTTGCAACTTGCAGTTATGTCCGCCCGGATTGCGACGGGCCGCGCAGTGAAACCGCGCTTGGTGCGGGCGGTGAACGGCATCGAACAGCCCTCGGGCGCAGGGGAGCCACTGGCGGTCAATCCGAACAACTTGGAAATGGTGCGCAAAGCGATGTTCTCGGTCTCGAACGACCGGGGCGGCACAGCGTATCGCAGCCGCATCATCGCCGAAGATTTCCGCATGGCTGGAAAAACCGGAACCAGCCAGGTGCGCAACATCACCAAGGCCGAACGCGCGGCCGGTGTGATCCGCAACGAAGACCTGCCCTGGGAACGCCGCGACCACGCGCTGTTCGTCAGCTTTGCCCCTTACGACAACCCAAAGTATGCCGTGGCCGTTGTGGTGGAACACGGAGGCGGTGGATCAAAGGCAGCCGCCCCCGTCGCGCGGGATATCATGTTGCAGGCGCTCTACAACGGAACGCCGCCGCTTGAGGCCTACCCGGTTGCCGACCGTGATCGCATTAAAGAGCAGCAAAAACGGCTTGAGGGCGACCGCCGCCCCAAAGCGCGTCCGACCGAGAAGGACCGCGCATGAGCTATCTTGAATACGCTGTCAAATCCACGCCCTCGGGATTCCGCAAGTTTCTGTATATGAACTGGCCCCTGACTTTGCTGCTTATCAGCGTCGCAAGCGCCGGCTTCCTGATGCTGTATTCCGTGGCGGGCGGATCGTGGACCCCATGGGCCGAACCGCAGTTGGAGCGGTTCGGACTGGGTCTGATAGTCATGTTCATCATCGCGCTGGTGCCGATCTGGTTCTGGCGCAACATGTCGGTCGTGGCCTATCTCGGCTCGATCGTGCTTTTGATCTTTGTGGAACTTTTCGGCACCGTCGGCATGGGCGCCCAGCGCTGGATAGATCTTGGCTTCATGCGTCTTCAGCCATCCGAAGTCATGAAGGTCGCGCTGGTTATGGTTCTGGCCGCCTATTACGACTGGCTGCCGTCTCATAAAACCTCGCGCCCGCTTTGGGTTTTGATCCCGGTTGTCCTGATCCTGATCCCCACATTCTTTGTTTTGAAACAACCCGATCTTGGCACCTCGATCCTGCTGTTGGCGGCGGGCGGAGGGCTGATGTTCCTGGCCGGGGTTCACTGGGCCTATTTCGCCGCTGTTATCGCGGCAGTGGTAGGCTTGATTGCGGCTGTTTTTAAAAGCCGCGGAACTGACTGGCAGTTGCTCAAGGACTACCAGTTTAAGCGGATTGATACGTTTCTGGACCCCTCAACCGAGCCGTTGGGGGCCGGGTATCACATCACTCAGTCCAAGATCGCGCTGGGGTCCGGAGGCTGGAACGGGCGCGGGTTCATGCAGGGCACCCAATCACGTCTGAACTTCCTGCCGGAAAAACACACCGACTTCATTTTTACCACGCTGGCTGAAGAATTCGGGTTTGTCGGGGGCATCACTCTGCTGACTCTGTACGGCCTGATCCTGATTTTCTGTCTGGTTACGGCGCTGTCGACCAAGGACAGGTTCTCGTCGCTGGTCACGCTGGGCATCGCGCTGAACTTCTTCCTGTTTTTTGCCGTCAACATGTCGATGGTCATGGGCTTGGCGCCGGTTGTGGGTGTACCACTGCCTATGGTCAGCTATGGCGGCTCGGCCATGCTGGTCCTGATGGCTGCCTTCGGCATCGTCCAGAGCGCCCATATCCACCGCCCCCGCTGATCTGAAAGGCCCCTCATGACCGTGACCGTCCTGTTTTCCGCGCGTCCCGCATTGTGGCCCGTGTACGAACCTTTGCTGACCAAGGGACTAACTAAGGCCGGACTGGAGTTCCGCCTGGGCACCGAATTCGACCCGGATCAGGTCGATTACGTTGTCTATGCCCCGAATGGCGGTCTGCTGGATTTCACCCCCTACACGCGGTTGAAGGCTGTTCTCAGCCTCTGGGCCGGGGTCGAAAGCATCGCAGACAATGAGACACTGACCGTTCCGCTGGCGCGGATGGTGGATCACGGGTTGACGCAGGGCATGACGGAATGGGTGGTGGGCCACGTGCTGCGCTATCACCTGGGGATGGACCGGCACATCACCGTTCAGGACGGGATCTGGACCCCTGATGCCCCGCCACTCGCGCCTGAACGTCAGGTCTGCGTGCTTGGATTGGGCGCGTTGGGCGAGGCCTGCGCCCGTGCGCTGGCTTCATTGGGTTTTGACGTGACCGGCTGGAGTCGCACGGCCAAAGACATCCCCGGAATAACTTGTCTGCATGGTGAGGACGGACAGCGTGCGGCGCTTTCACGGTCCGAGATCGTAGTTCTGCTGCTGCCGGACACACCTGCGACCGAGCATATCCTGAATGCCGAAACTCTGGACCTGCTGCCCAAAGGCGCGTGCATTATCAACCCTGGTCGCGGGCCGCTGATCGATGACGATGCGCTGCTGGCGGCACTAAACAAGGGCCAGATCGGTCACGCTACGCTGGACGTATTCCGGGTGGAACCACTGCCTGCGGACCACCCCTATTGGGCGCATCCCAACGTGACGGTGACCCCGCATATCGCATCGGAAACCCGGCCCACCACCGCAGCGCAAGTAATCTGCGAAAACGTCCGCAGAGGTGAGGCGGACGAGCCCTTCCTGCACCTCGTCGATCGGTCGCTGGGTTACTGAACCCTTAGGCCGCGATCAGCCCGCGCCCTTTTAGCAGAGCCTCGACCCCCGGCAAGCGGCCACGAAACGCCAGATACAGCTCCTCGGCCTCGCGCGAGCCGCCGGTGGACAGGATATTCTTTTCCAGCGCCTTGGCGCGTTCGAGATCAAAGGGCCCACCCGCTTCTTCGAACGCGGCAAAGGCATCGGCATCCATGACTTCCGACCACATGTAGCTGTAATAGCCCGAGCTATAGCCGTCACCCGCAAACACATGCGCGAAATGCGGCGTGGCGTGGCGCATGCCGATGGCCTGCGGCATCCCGATTTCCGCTAAAACCTCGGCCTGCTTCGCCATTGGATCGGCCGGAGCCGCGCCCTCGTGAAACGCCAGATCGACCAGCGCCGAGGCGACGTACTCCACCGTCTGAAACCCCTGATCGAAATTGGCGGCTTTCAGCACCTTCTCCAGCATCTCCTGCGGCATCGGTTCGCCGGTTTCCGTATGGGTGGCAAATTCGGCCAGAACCTCGGGTACTTCCAGCCAATGCTCATAAAGCTGGCTCGGCAGTTCCACGAAATCGCGTGCGACGCTGGTGCCTGAGATGCTTTCATAGGTCACGTCAGACAGCATCTGGTGCAGAGCGTGACCAAATTCGTGAAACAGGGTCCGCGCGTCGTCATAAGACAGCAGCGCCGGGTCGCCTTTGGCAAAGTTGCAGACATTGATTACGACCGGAGCCTGCGCCTTTGGGAACTTCGCCTGCGACCGCATAGCGCTGCACCATGCGCCCGACCGCTTGGAACCACGTGCAAAGTAATCCCCGATGAACACCGCAATGTGCTGCCCGTTGCGCGTCACCTCCCACGCCCGACAGTCGGGGTGATAGAGCGGCACGTCCAACGGTGCAAACTCCAGCCCGAACAGCCTATTGGCGCAGGCAAAAGCGGCCTCGATCATTCGATCCAGTTGCAGGTAGGGCTTCAGTGAGACCTCATCCAGATCATGCTCGGCCTTGTGGCGTTTCTCGGCGTAGTAGCGCCAGTCCCATGCCTCGAGCGGGCCGTTGATACCGTCCTCCTGCATCATCCGGGTCAGGATTTCGGCATCCGCGTCAGCGCGCGCCTTGGCGGGGTCCCAGACTTGCATCAGCAGGTCGCGCACCCGTTCGGGCGTCCCGGCCATCTCGGTTTCCAGCTTGTAGTCAGCAAAGCTGTTATAACCCAGCAGCTTCGCCCGTTCTTCACGCAGGGTCAGGATATCAGTGGCGATCTGGCGATTGTCGGTTTCCCCGCCATTGGCGCCACGTGCAGTCCACGCCTGATAAGCCTTTTCCCGCAGATCGCGGCGGGGAGAAAACTGCAGGAACGGTACGATCAGCGAACGTGACAGCGTTACAACCGGACCATCCGCCCCTTTTTCCTGCCCTGCCGCCCGTGCAGATGCCACGACGAAATCCGGAAGACCCTCCAGATCGTCCTCGGACAAATCCATGTACCAGTCCCGTTCATCGGCCAGCAGATTCTGCGTGAATGACGTGCCCAATGAGGCCAGACGCGCCTTAATGTCCCGCATCCGGGCATCCTCGTCGCCCTGCAGATCCGCGCCGGCGCGGACAAATCCGCGATGGGTCAGCATTAACACGCGGGCCTGTTCGTCGGTCAGATCCAGCTCGTCTTTTCGCGCCCACAGATCGGCCACCCGCTGGAACAAAGCCTTGTTCGACGAAATACCCGAGAAATGCGCCGACAATTTGGGAGAGAACGCCCGTTGCAGTTCTTCGCGCTCCGGGTTGCTATCCGCGCCCGCAACCGTGAAAAAGACCGACAACACCTTATCCAGTTGCTCTCCTGCCGCTTCGAGCGCCTCGACGGTGTTGGCAAATGTAGGCGCCTCCGGGTTGGTCGCTATTGCATCGATCTGGGCGTTGTGAGCCTGCATGGCCTGCTCCAGCGCAGGTGAGAAATCATCATCCGAGATCTCGGCGAAAGGCGCAATTTCGAAAGGCGTGGTCCAGTCGGACAGGATCGGGTTGGTCATGCAGATCTCCTTTGCCCGCCAAGCTATTTAGGCGGGGTGCAATGGTCCAGAGGCCACGCCATCGATATTTCACTTTCCGCGCCAATTCCCCTTGCGCCAACTTCATGCCGCGCGCACGGTCTCGGTGAGAAGGAGACAGGACATGAGCAAAACGAACCGATCTGCCGGGATCATGACGACGGCTATCCACGCGGGCGATCCACCAGATGCCTCCACCAACGCGTCGGCGCCACCGATCCATGTGAGTTCGACCTACGTCACCGATGATCTGGCGGGGTTTTCCGCCCATGACCTGACGCCAGACAGCCCTTATGTCTACTCCCGTTGGGCCAATCCGACCGTCGCCGGACTGGAAGCCAAAATCGCGGCGTTGCAGGGAACCGAAGCGTGTCTTGCCACGGCTTCCGGCATGGCAGCGGCTTCGGCCATCTTCTTCACTTTTCTGTCCGCCGGGGATCACCTGATCGTATCGGATGTATCCTATGCCGGTGTCGCGGAATTGGCACGCGAAACCCTGCCCCGGATGGGTATTGAGGTATCGCCGGTGAACATGTCCGATCTTGCGGTGGTGACTGCGGCGATCCGGCCGAACACCCGGCTGATCCACACGGAGACTCCGGTAAACCCGATCAACCGGCTGACGGATCTGGTTGAGATTTCCAAACTGGCACGGCAGGCTGGCGCATTGCTGAGCTGCGATGCGACTTTTGCCTCGCCCCTAGGTTTGGATACCGTCGCTCTGGGCGTCGATCTTACGATGCATTCGATCACGAAATACATCGGTGGTCATGGCGACGCCATTGGAGGCGCCGTTGCAGGGTCGGCGTATCTGATCTCGAAAATGCGTGCTGAAGCCGGCATTCATCATGGCGGGATATTGTCGCCCTTCAACGCATGGCTGATAGCGCGCGGGGCCTCGACACTACCGCTGCGGATGAAGGCGCATGAGGCGGGTGCAACGGCGGTTGCGGAATGGTTGGAGGCCGATCCGCGGGTGTCCCGTGTCATTTACCCCGGACTGGCCTCGCATCCGCAGGTGGAATTGGCAAAGCGGCAGATGTCGAACATGTCGGGGATGATTTCATTTCAGGTCGGCAGCGCGGCGGACGGCGAGCGCATCGCGCAGCAGATGATCGAACGGCTGAATGTCATTCACTATGCGGTCTCACTGGGGCATCACCGCAGCCTGGTTTTCTGGATGGGGACCGAGGGATTGATGGAAACGTCATTCAAACTGCAAGGCGCACAGCTTGAGGATTATCGCAATTTCGCGGGCGACGGAATTTTCAGGCTGTCAGTCGGGCTTGAGGATGCCGAAGACCTGATTGCCGATCTGGACGCAGCACTGGGATAGGTTCTCCCGCCACCGCAGCGCACATCAAAGATACCCCTTGGCGGGGTTGGGCCGGGCCGCGCGCCGACGCGCGCGGCGGCTGCGCTTATTTTTGGGATTTTTCAGACCCAGAGCATATCGGGCAGTCAGCGCGCCGTGACAGCGTGATCTTGCGGCTTTCACCATAGAGTGCGTCGTAGATGAGCATTTCGCCGCGCAAGGCCTGTCCGGCCCCGGTGATCACCTTGATGGCCTCAACCGCCATCATCGAACCCACAACCCCGGGGAGCGGGCCTATTACGCCCGCTTCGGCGCAGGACGGGGCGAGGCCCGGCGCCGGCGCCTCGGGGAAAATACACTGATAGCAGGGTGCGCCATTGGCCGGGTCAAAGACGCTTAGCTGACCTTCCCATTGCGACAGCGCGCCAGAAATCAGCGGTTTGCCCAGAGCCACCGCCGCGAGGTTAGTCAAATAACGGGTTTCGAAGTTGTCAGTGCCGTCGAGGATCAGATCGAAATCGGCGAACAGGTCCGCGGCGATCTCTTCGGTCAGACGGCGGTGGTATGGCAGAACGACCACATTGGGGTTCTGCGCCTGCATGGCCTGTTGCGCCGAAAAAACCTTGGGCATCCCGATATCGGCATCGCGGTGGATTACCTGCCGTTGAAGGTTCGCGTTTTCAACCTCATCGTCATCGATCACGCCGATGGTACCAACCCCGGCGGCGGCCAGATATTGCAGGGCGGGCGCGCCCAGTCCACCGGCACCAATGACCAGTACGCGAGCCTTTTTCATCTTTTTCTGACCCGGGCCGCCCAGCTCGCGCAGAACGATATGGCGGGCGTAACGCTCGAGCTCGGTTTCAGAGAATTGATCGGACGGCATCGCGGGCTCCTTGGCTGAGGCTGGCGCGGCGCGACTTCGCAGCGCTTTCAGCACCCTTCCATAAATCAGAACCAGAATGGCCGTGCCAGCCAATATCAGCCACAACGCCGCAGAGCCGCCGGTCGCCTCACGCAACGGGTGTCCGTCGGGTAAGATAAACTGTGCGGTGATCACGCCCAGCAACAAAACCCCGACCGAGGTCATGCGCGCGGTGCTGGACACTCCGGCTATATAACCGATGCCCCAGAGCGCCGCCGCGAGGACCAGTACCAGCAGCATCAGCCGCGTCCGGTCGAGCCGAAACCACCCGCGCCACGGTCTGTGCTGCTTAAAGTATCCACAGCCTCAAAGGCGGCCTGAACCACCGGAGCGACAACCAATTGAGCGATGCGCTCGCCATGAGTGATCTCGAACGCTTCCTGGCCGGCGTTCAGGACGATCACTCCCAAGGGCCCCCGATAATCGCTGTCGATCGTTCCCGGCGTATTGGGCAGTGTGATGCCATGTTTCAACGCAAGGCCCGAGCGGGGGCGTACCTGCACCTCGAACCCGTGCGGGATTTCGATCCGCAAACCGGTAGGAACCAAGGCGCGCTGGCCTGGTTCGAGCGTGATTGAAACACGATCCGGCAAATTCGCCCGCACGTCCGCACCGGCGGCCCCGGTTGTCTCGTACGAGGGCAGCGTGATCGAAGGATCAGACCCTTCCTCACGGATCACACGAATTGCAACCATCACTGTACCTCTTGATTAGTTTTTCAGCGCGCCGGCGATCTTATTCGCCAGACGCTGGGCCACGGCATCCTTGCCCATGCGCGGCCATTCCTCGGCGCCGTCATCCGAGATCAGGATCACCGCATTCTCAGAACCGCCCATGATGCCTGTCGCCGGGCTGACGTCATTTGCCACTATCCAGTCGCAGCCTTTACGCGCCCGTTTGGCAGTGGCGTGGTCGACGACATTGTCGGTCTCAGCAGCAAAGCCTACGACCAGAGCGGGCCGTCCCGCCTTCATCTGCGCAATCCTCTTGAGGATGTCCGGGTTCTCAGCAAATTCCAGTGCAGGCAATCCATCGCGGCTTTTCTTCAGCTTCTTGTCAGACGCACTGGCCACCCGCCAATCCGCAACCGCCGCCGCAAATACGCCAGCGTCGACGGGTAGCGCGGCATCTACTGCGTCGGACATCTGCTCTGCGGTTTCCACACGCACGACCTGAACGCCCTCGGGCGGTGGTACATCCGCCGGACCAGTCACAAAGATCACCTCGGCCCCAAGCGCGGACAATGCGCGCGCTACCGCCGTGCCCTGCGCGCCGGAAGACCGGTTGGCGATGTAACGCACCGGATCAATTGGTTCATGTGTCGGACCGGAGGTGACCAGAACACGTTTGCCTTTCAGCGGCCCGTCACCCAGTTCCGCCTCAATCGCAGCGACGATTTCCAGCGGTTCGGACATCCGGCCAGGGCCGTATTCACCACAGGCCATGTCGCCCTCATTCGGGCCGACGAAACGAACGCCATCCGCCTGCAACTGCTTAAGATTGCGCTGGGTCGCCGGGTGATCCCACATGCGCACATTCATTGCAGGAGCACACAGAACTGGTGTGTCTGTCGCCATCAGCAGGGTCGAGGCCAGATCATTCGCCAAGCCCCCGGTCATCTTGCCCATAAGGTCAGCGGTTGCCGGGGCAACGACGATCAGATCCGCCGAGCGGGACAGCTGAATATGCCCCATCTCGGCCTCATCGGTCAGATCGAACAGATCGCGATAGGCTTTTTCCCCGGCCAGAGCAGCCACCGACAGCGGCGTCACAAATTCCTCGGCCGCGCGAGTCAGAACGGGCGTCACGGCAGCGCCGCGCTCCTTGAGACGCCGGATCAGGTCCAGCGACTTATAGGCTGCGATCCCGCCGCCGATGATCAGCAGAATGCGTTTCGATGACAGCATGTTTTGCCCTTCCCGTCCCGGTAGGCCCCGACATTAGGCAAGGCTGCCCAACAGTTCCAGCGGTTAATTCTGTGTCTCAAAGGCTTTACAGGGGTCTTCGCGTTCCACTGTGGGGCTGTCGATCACGGCGTTGAACTCCCCGGCCACGATACCGTCCTCGGACTGCCCCAGCACATAGACCTTAAGTCCCGGGCGCAGCCGCGACAGAAAAGACGGGATGCCTCTGTCCTTGCGTGCATGGCCATTGCCCGTGATGACTGCGACCGGCCCTCCGGTGTCATCCATGGCTCGCAGGATGGATCGGGTCAGCACGGCATCCCGCAATCTCTGGATCGCGACCAACTGAGGCAGGGCGCTCTCGGGTATTGCGTTGCAATGAGCGGCCAGTTGATCTGCCTCGCGCGCGGCCTGTTCCTCGGCGGGCAATGGTACGGTCAGGCCGTATCGTGCAGCGTCGGCTCCCAGCGCTGTCGCGGCACCACGTTCCATCGCGGCGCGCGCTGCTGCACGTGGAACCATTGCGCCATAAACCGGCGCGTCCGACGCCTGAAAAACCGGGTAATACATGCTGAGCGGCGGCCATCCGGACTCGAGCCAACGCAGGATTCTGGACAATTCCTCGGGGTCGGACACGGCTTTGTCCGCAAGACGCTGAGCGCCCTCCTCTGTCACCATCTCCCAGACAACGGCTGAGGGCATGATCGATTTCAACGCCTCAGCCTGAACGATATGGTGCTGTGGGTTGTCATGGATTTCCCCGAGTATAACGATGTCTGCGGACTTCATCGCAGATATTACATCATCACGGATCAGGTCGTCGGCCCGACCGGGACCGGTCATAACCGCAAGTGCACAAAGCAGAATCGCAAGCTGTTTCATGCGATGAAGTGTTGCACCTCGCGCGATTGAGCTTCAAGGTTCTTGCGCATTTTAACGAAAGCCGCTGCCTCAAGCTGGCGCACACGTTCCTTGGACAATCCAAGCTCTTGCCCCAGACTTTCCAGTGTTCGGGCCGGTTCGCGCAGTTTTCGTTCCCGCACGATGAACCTCTCGCGGTCGTTCAGAGCCCGCATGGCCGTCAGCAACCATTCGCGCAACTGCTGGGTGTCATGGCTGTTCTCGACGGTCTCGGCCGCCTGTTCGCGTTCATCCTCCAGCGCATCGATCCACTCACGCCCGTCCTCATCCGCGGATTGTATAGCGTTCAACGAGAAATCAGACCCGGACAAACGCCCTTCCATCATTTCCACATCGCGCAAAGGCACACCGATTTCGGCGGCGATCATCTGGTGCAACTGATGCCGATCCAGATCCATTCCCTCGGTCGCGGCTTCACGCTCAAGCCGGGCCTGCACCCGCCGCATGTTGAAAAACAGAGATTTCTGAGAAGATGTCGACCCGGTCCGCACCATCGACCAATTCCGCATTACGTAGTCCTGAATGCTCGCCTTGATCCACCAGACGGCATATGTCGAAAAGCGTACGCCGCGGTCAGGGTCGAACTTATCCGCCGCCTTCATAAGACCCAACCCGGCCTCTTGAATCAGGTCATTCATCGGCGCGCCGTAACGTTTGAACTTGGCCGCCATCGAAATCGCCAGCCGCATATAGGCCGTAATCAGCCGATGCAGCGCCTTCTCATCGCGCTCGTCACGCCAGGCATATGCCAGCTGCAATTCGGTTTCCGCGTCCAGCAGCTCGGCCTTCATGGCCTGCCGGGACATCGAAAAATCCTTCGCATTATCCAGTGCCATGGAAATCTCCCCTTTTCACAGGCGCGGGCCGGGCTTGCTTTGCCGAACTAGGGTCGATACGCAGAACAAAACCGGGTGGATCACCTGAAAGGTAATTATAGTGTATCCGGATGTAACCTTTGTGTTGGGCGGCGCAGCCTCGGGAAAGTCGGCATTTTCCGAGCAACTTGTTGTTTCATCAGGTAAAAACAGAGTTTATTTCGCCACATCACAAGTGTTTGATGATGAGATGCGCCAGAAGGTTCAGCGCCATATCACCCAGCGTGGCGACGGTTGGACGACCGTCGAAGCACCTTTTGATCTGGGTCCCGCCCTGGGTGAACTGACTCCTGATCATATCTGCCTGATAGATTGCGCAACCATGTGGCTGACCAACCATCTGCTGGCCGAAAACGATCTGGATCAGGCGCAATTCGCGCTGTTGCAGGCGTTACAGTCTTGCCGGGCGCCGGTGGTCATCGTCTCGAATGAGGTCGGACACGGGATCGTTCCGGACAATGCCCTGTCCCGCCGATTCCGCGAAGCACAGGGGCAGCTGAACATCGCGCTGGCCGCACAGGCCGATCTGGCGGTGCAGGTCACCGCCGGGCTACCGCTGGTTCTAAAGGGGCAATTGCCGTGACCCGGCTGCACCTTGTCCGGCATGGGCCGACACATGCCAAAACAATGGTCGGCTGGTCCGACCTGCCCGCAGATCTGAGCGACAAGGCCGCCATCGCCCGCCTGCACGACCACCTGCCGCCAAACGCAGTCGTCATCTCGTCCGACCTGTCCCGGGCAGCAGACACAGCCTCTGCCATACAAGGTGCACGTCGGCGCCTGCCCCACCATCCCGACCTGCGCGAGATCAATTTCGGCACATGGGAAATGCGCGGTTTCAATGAGATTGAGGCCGAAGACCCCGAACTGGTCTTTGCCTATTGGGATAATCCCGGCGACGTGCGTCCCCCGGACGGAGAAAGTTGGAACGATGTGCGCGCGCGTGTCGATGCGGTGATCGACGGGTTGATAGCTGACCATACAGGTCGGGATCTGGTCATCGTGGCCCATTTCGGCGTGATTCTGACACAGGTGCAACGTGCACTTGCGGTCGATGCTCAGGAGGCGCTCAGCCATCGCATCGACAACCTCTCGGTCACGGACATCACTCATCACGGCAACCGCTGGTCCGTGGGACGGATCAATCACTGCCCGTGATGGTACCCCGCACAAATCACTGATTTACTGAACGGCGCTGGCGCGCAATCGTTCAAACATGACCTATGATTTGTTTATCGGAGACCGCCTGTTTTCCAGCTGGTCCATGCGCGGCTGGCTGATGCTGGAAAAGTTCGGCCTGCCCTATCGAACCCATATGATCGGCCTTTACTCCGGCACCATGGTCGAGGATATGAAGCCGCTGGCCCCGGCGCGCCTTGTGCCCGCACTGCGGCTGCCCGACGGCACCGTGGTCGGAGAAAGCCTGGCCATGGCGGAAACTCTTGCCGAATTGCACCCGGAGGCGGCCCTGTGGCCTGCGGACGCGGCCGCCCGCGCAACCGCACGGTGGCTCTGCGCCGAAATGGTGGCAGGATTCTCGGCCTTGCGAGATCAATGCCCGATGCAGTTAAAACACTGTTGGCTGGGGTTTGAACCTTCATCAGAGACACACGCGGACTTGCGGCGGATCGAGGCTCTGTGGGCTCATGCCCGCGACATGTCCGGCGCGGCCTACGGACCGCTGTTTGGGAACTATTCGCTTGCTGACGTGTTCTATGTGCCGGTTGCCGCGCGCATCATCGGGTATGGCCTGCCCGTGTCCGACGCAAATCGTGATTACTGTATTCAGCTGCTGTCAGATACGACGGTGCGGCAATGGCGCGCGATGGGGCTGACCATTCAGTACGACCCGTTTCCATACCCGTTGAATTTACCGTCAGTACCCTGGCCTGTGGGAGGCGTGTCTGCAGCCAGACCCGTGCCGGGCGGCTCCTCAGTCAACGAAACCTGCCCCTATTCCGGCAAACCCGTCACCCATTTACTGGAACTGAATGGGCAGCGCTGGGGATTCTGCAACAAGTTCTGCCGCGACAAAACCGTCGCAGACCCGGACGCCTGGCCGAAATTCACCGCAATGATGGGCAGCGTTAACGATTCTTAAACCGCGACCGTGGCAGCAACGACCTGTTAACCAAAAAGGTCGTTCATGGTCGCCCGCGCCCACACTGTAGCTTTTCACGGGGTAGATGCCCGCCCGGTCGAGGTGCAATGCGCCGTCTCGCCGGGCCTGCCCGCCTTTTCCATCGTCGGACTGCCGGACAAAGCTGTTTCAGAGGCGCGCGACCGTGTCCGCAGCGCGCTGAGTTCCATGGCCATCGCGCTGCCATCAAAACGGATCACAATCAACCTGTCGCCTGCTGACCTGCCCAAAGAGGGCAGTCATTTCGACCTGCCAATCGCCGTCGCGCTGCTCTCGGCATTGGAAATCATCCCGCCGGATGCTGCCGAAGGGGCTGTATCGCTGGGCGAATTGTCGCTGGACGGCTCCCTGGTGCATGTGGTCGGTGCTCTACCCGCCGCCATGACCGCAGCGGCCGAGGACCGCTCGCTGCTCTGCCCACGCGCCTCCAGCGCCGAAGCCGCATGGGTTGATGCGACTCAGGTGATCGGAGCCGGGTCTCTGGGCGACGTGGTGCGCCACTTCTCGGGGCAATCGCCCTTGCCCGCTGCCCAGCCGGGTGAGGTGAACCTTGCGCCCAGTATGCGCGATCTACGCGATGTCAAAGGGCAGGAACGTGCCAAGCGCGCTCTGGAGATCGCGGCCGCAGGTCGCCATCACCTGATCATGATCGGAACGCCCGGCTCGGGCAAATCCATGCTTGCGGCACGGCTACCCGGAATATTGCCGCCGCTCACGCCGACCGAAGCGTTGGAAACGTCGATGATTCAATCGCTGTGTGGACTGCTGGACGAAGGCGGCATCAGCCGAAGCCGTCCGTTTCGCGAACCTCATCACACTGCCTCTATGGCCGCCATCGTCGGCGGGGGGAAAGGCGCTAAACCCGGAGAGATATCGCTGGCCCATAACGGAGTTCTGTTCATGGACGAATTCCCGGAATTCCCGCGCACCGTGCTGGAAACCCTGCGCCAGCCCATTGAAACGGGTGAAGTGATGGTCGCCCGCGCCAACGCCCATGTGAAGTATCCATGCCGGTTCATGCTGGTGGCGGCGGCCAACCCGTGCAAATGCGGGTACCTGACCGACCCCGCCCGCGCCTGTTCCCGTGCGCCTGTGTGTGGTGAGGATTATCTGGGCCGCATTTCCGGCCCGTTGATGGATCGGTTCGATTTACGGATCGAGGTGCCTCCGGTCGGGTTCACCGATCTGGACCTGCCGCCATCTGGTGACAGTTCTGCCGTCGTCGCCGCACGCGTCGAACAGGCCCGTGCCATTCAGGCCGATCGGTTCCGCGAAACACCCTCAACCCGTCAAAACGCTGACGTCGAGGGCAATTTGCTGGAGGAAATCGCCGCGCCGGACACTGAGGGCAAAGACCTGCTGATGAAGGCCGCTGAGCGCTTTGGCCTATCGGCCCGCGCCTTTCATCGCATTCTTCGGGTGGCGCGCACGATTGCCGATCTGGACGGCGAACCAGATGTCCGGCGCCCTCACGTGGCCGAAGCGCTGAGCTTTCGCATCAGCGCCAAGGCCGCGTCTTAGAACTTGGCCTCAATCGCCTGCCAGATCTTCTCGGCAATATTCACACCGTCGAACCGCTCCAGTTCCTGAATACCGGTCGGCGAGGTTACGTTGATTTCGGTCAGGTAGTCCCCGATCACATCGATCCCGACGAAAATCTGACCCTTTTCTTTCAGCAGAGGCCCAATCGCCGCGCATATCTCCAGATCGCGATCTGAGAGGCCGATTTTCTCGGGGCGTCCGCCTACATGCATGTTCGAGCGTGTCTCACCCTTGGCCGGAACCCGGTTGATTGCACCGACGGGTTCGCCATCCACAAGGATCACGCGCTTGTCACCGTTGCTGACATCAGGCAGGAATTTCTGAACGATCAGCGGCTCTCGCGAAAACCCGGTAAACAGTTCGTGCAATGAGGTCAGATTTCGATCGTTTGCGTCCAGTCGAAACACGCCCGCGCCGCCATTGCCATAGAGTGGTTTCAGAATGACGTCGCCATGTTTTTCCTTGAAGGCCTTGATGGTCTGCAAGTCCCGCGCAATCGTCGTGGGCGGGGTCAGGCCGGGAAAGTCCAGAACCAGCAGTTTTTCAGGATAATTCCGCACCCAGAATGGATCGTTGACCACTAAAACCTGACCCCTGAGGCGATCCAGTAGATGGGTCGACGTGATATAATGCATGTCGAACGGCGGGTCCTGACGCAGCCAGACCACGTCGAATTCGGTCAGGTCTACGTCACGCTCAGCACCCAGTTCGGCGGGATTTCCTGCCACGCGCTGGACTTTCATGTCATGGCCGCGCGCAGTGATCCGCCCCTCTTGGTACGCCAACTGGTCCGGGCTGTAGAAAAACAGGGTATGCCCGCGCGCCTGTGCCTCTTCCGCCAAACGGAATGAGCTGTCGGCATTGATATCCACGGCCCCGATCGGGTCCATCTGAAAGGCGATTTTCATGGCGTATCCCTCAGTTTCACGCCAGATACATGGCCCAGCAGAGCCAGGGGTTCAATGGGGATCAGACCTGACCGAAAGCGTTTTCGATGATTTGGACAGCGCCGGACGCATCCACCAGCGCGGAGTCAAATCGCACATTGGTCAGTTGCCCGCCCGGCTCCGTTTCAAGAAATTGCGCTGCAGAGGCACAGATCCGGTCCATCTGACGACGGGTGATCCGGGCCGCGGCAGTATCAAAACTTCTGCTTTTCTTGACCTCTATGAAAACAACCCCATCCCCATTTCGGGCAATCAGGTCTATCTCTCCACCCGCGCCGCGCCAGCGATGGTGCGCGATGGTAAGTCCGCGCCGCTCATACTCGGCCGCGACTTGTTGTTCCGCTGCCTGTCCGGCGCGATAAGAAACCGAACTTCGAACGGATCGCGCGACCATGTCATCCCTTTCCCAGTTTCAGAGCCTTCTGGTAAATCGGGCGGCGCGGTAACTTGTACATTTCTGAAACCAGATTCGCCGCGTCCTTGACCGAATGGGTTTCCAGTGCCCGTTTCAATGCCTCTTCTATGTCAGAATCGTTAACAGTTTCCGAATGCCCCCGGTCCACAAGCAGAACAATTTCACCTTTGACGGTCTGCCCTTTCAAATCAGCGGCCAGTGCCCCCAAGGGTCCGCGCCGAACCTCTTCGAATTTCTTGGTTAGTTCGCGACACATCGCGGCTTGGCGGTCCTCGCCCAATACCTCAGCCAAATCAGACAGGCAGGCCGCGACGCGTTTCGGCGACTCGTAGAAGACCAGCGTGCCCGGCACATCGCGCAGCGCCTCGATTCGGGACCGCCGCGCGCCGGACGCGTTGGGTAAAAAACCAGCAAAAAAGAAGGCGTCCGTCGGCAACCCCGACAGCGTCAGCGCCATCAGCGCCGCGGACGGGCCCGGAGCGCAGGTCACCATATGTCCGGCCTCCGCCGCCTGCCGTCCCAGATCATAGCCCGGATCGGCGATCAGAGGCATTCCGGCCTCGGACGCGTAGGCCACTGTTTTGCCCTCTTGCAGCGCATCCAGAATTTTCCCGCGCGCGCCTGCACCGCTATGGTCGTGGTAGGCCAGGATGCGCCGTCCATCGAGTGGAACACCGTGAATCTCCATCAGGCGCCGCAGGCTGCGCGTGTCTTCGGCAGCGACGACGTCGGCCGAGGCCAGCACGTCCAGCGCCCTGAGCGTGATATCGCGTGCCGTGCCGATCGGAGTGGCAACAAAATACAGGCCGGCGCCCAATCTGACTTTTTGGAAATTCAAAGCTGGACCCTCACAGCGTGACGTTTATTATTGCGGCCTAACAGATTGGCGGTGCCCCAAGCCGCTGGGACAGGGAGTTTTCATTTAGATGTTTACCGTTTGCAAGCCCGTTCGCAAACTGGCGAAATCCGTCGCCGCACTGGCCACCGCTGCGTTTCTGGCCGCTTGTGAGCCAGGTGGCCTCGGCGGAGGGCCGTCGATCAACACCTCCAAACCCGTACCTGTCGCCCTGCTGGTGCCAGCGGGATCGGCAAATTCGGGAGACGCCGCACTGGCGCGGAGCCTGGAAAACGCGGCCCGTCTGGCCATGTCCGATCTGCAGAATGTTCAGATTGATCTTCGCGTTTACGATACGCAAGGCAATTCAAACACAGCAGCGGCGGTTGCGCAGCAGGCGGTGGCAGACGGTGCAAAGATCATTCTGGGGCCGGTCTATGCGCAGGCGGCAAACTCTGCCGGACTTGCGGTACTGAGCGACAACGTCAACGTATTGTCATTCTCAAACAATACCAGCATTGCCGGTGGCAATGTTTTCGTGCTTGGCCCTACATTTGACAATACTGCCAACCGACTGGTCAACTTTGCCGGATCACAGGGCAAGACCGGGATGGTCATTGTCCACAGCAACGATGCTGCGGGGCAACTTGGGCAGTCGGCCATCGCGACCGCGCTGAGCAGCAGCCGAGTGAGCAACGCCGGTACAGTTGGGTATGATAGGTCTCAGCAAGGCGTTATCAATTCGGTTCCGACGATCAAAGCCACTGTCGATGCGTCCGGCGCGAATTCTCTGTTCCTGACTGCGACAACAGCGGGGGCATTGCCACTATATTCTCAGTTGCTGCCCGAGGCGGGCATTTCCCCCGCGACAACGCAGTTCATCGGCCTGACGCGTTGGGATATCCCGGCGCAAACTCTTGAGCTGCCCGGCGTACAGGGTGGTTGGTTCGCTCTGCCGGATCCATCCAAGGCGCAGGCGTACCGCCAGCGATACAACAACACCTACGGCGAAGCGCCTCATCCTATCAGTGGCCTGGCCTATGACGGAATTGCCGCAATCGCCGCATTGGTCAGTCAGGGCAAGTCCGATGCGCTGACGGCTTCGGCCCTGACGCAGAACGCCGGGTTCCAGGGTGTTGGCGGCATCTTCCGCCTGCGCTCGAACGGTACGAATGAACGCGGTCTGGCCGTGGCCACGATCCAGAATAAACAGGTAGTAGTGATTGACCCTGCCCCACAAAGCTTCTCCGGTGCCGGTTTCTGATCGACCGGCCCTGACGCTGGCCCCCAAAGGCGAGCTGATATGCCCGGCCGATGATATATTCGACAACGCCGCCGTCATGGCGCAGCTGTCGGAGGCCTTCGACAAGACCTCGGACAATGCCACACGGCGCAACGAAACCGTGCGGGTTCTGCGTGATGCCCAGAAAGCCGGGCGTCAGGTCATTGCGGATGCCTTTTCCAAACGGCCCTTTGACGCACGTCCGCTGACCCATTCCTACACCTACCTGACGGACGGGTTGGTCTGTACCGCCCTGCAGGTGTCCAGCGAAGTCCTGCACCCTCTGGCCACGCCAACACAGGGGGAAAAGATCGCGGTGTTGGCGGTCGGAGGCTATGGGCGTGGAGAAATGGCGCCGTCCTCTGACGTCGACCTGCTGTTCCTGACCCCCTACAAGATCACCGCCTGGGCCGAGAGCGTGATCGAATCTATGCTCTATATCCTGTGGGATCTGCGGCTGAAGGTTGGTCATTCGTCCCGCACCATCAAGGATTGTCTGCGTTTGGGTGCGGATGATTTCACCATCCGCACCGCAATGCTGGAACAACGTTATCTGGCCGGTGACACCGACCTGGCAGCCGAACTGGAATCCCGCCTGAAGGCCGATCTGTTCAAAGGCAGCGAGCGGCAATTCATCGAAGCCAAGCTGCAGGAGCGCGATGCGCGCCACCTTAAGCAGGGCCAACGTTATATGGTTGAGCCCAACGTCAAAGAGGGCAAGGGCGGGCTGCGCGATCTGCAATCGCTCTATTGGATCGCCAAATATATTTATGGCGTTCAGGACGTGGCCGAACTGGTGCCGCTGGGCTTGTTCACTCCAGACGAATTCAACACCTTTGTACAAGCCGAAGATTTTCTCTGGGCAGTCCGATCTCATCTGCATCTGGTGACAGGACGCGCGACCGAACAGCTGACCTTTGACCTACAAGTCGAAGTGGCCGAACGGATGGGGTACGAGGACCGGGCCGGGCGCCGTGCAGTCGAAGTCTTCATGCAACGCTATTTCCGCGAAGCTACCCGCGTTGGCGAAGTGACCCGCATCTTTCTGACCAAACTGGAAGCGTCTCATATGAAGGGCGCTCCGCTGCTAGAGCGCATCTTCCGCCGCCGCCCGCGGGTCAAGGCAGGTTACAAGGTCGTACACGGCCGGCTGGATGTGGCCGATCCCGACAAGTTTCTCGCTGACAAAGTGAACCTGCTGCGTCTGTTCGAAGAGGGGCTGCGCACTGGCATGCTGATCCACCCGGACGCGATGCGGCTGGTCAGTGCCAACCTGAACCTGATCGACGACGACATGCGCGAAAACAAGGAAGCGCGGCGCATCTTTCTTGATCTGATGCTGAAACACGGTAATCCCGAACGCGCCCTGCGTCGGATGAACGAACTGGGCGTCCTGTCGGCCTTTCTGCCAGAATTCGAGCACATCGTGGCGATGATGCAGTTCAATATGTACCACAGCTACACGGTGGACGAGCACACCATCCAGTGCATCGTCAACCTGGCCCAGATCGAACGCGGTGAGCTGGTGGAGTCCTTGCCGCTGGCGTCGTCGATCCTGAAAGGCGGTGTGAATCGCAAGGTTCTGTATGTCGCGCTGTTGCTCCATGACATTGCCAAGGGGAGGCCCGAGGATCACTCGATCCTGGGCGCGCAGATCGCCCGCAAGGTTTCGCCCCGTCTGGGGCTGAACAAGTCGGATACCGAAACTGTGGAATGGCTGGTGCGCTACCACCTGCTGATGTCGGATATGGCGCAGAAACGCGATATCTCTGACCCGCGCACGGTGCGCGATTTTGCCAAGGCAGTGAAAACGGTCAAACGTCTGGACCTGCTGACGGTTCTGACGGTCTGCGACATTCGCGGTGTGGGGCCGGACACGTGGAACAACTGGAAGGCCACCTTGCTTCGTGCCCTGCACGCCGAAACCAAACGTGCGCTTGAGACCGGGATGGAGGACCTCAACCGGGCCAACCGTGGTGTCGAGGCCAAAAAAGCACTGCGTGCGGAACTGGCGGAGTGGTCCAAGGCCGATCTGAAAACCGAAACGGGCCGCCATTATGATCCCTACTGGCAAGGCCTGAACATCGCGACACACGTCGAGTTTGCCGAGATGTTGCAGGAACTGGACCGAAACGGCGATGCCGGAGCGATGGAGATTCGCCTGCACCCGGACGAAGACCGCGACGCGACCCGCGCCTGCTTTGCCATGGCCGACCACCCGGGCATCTTTGCCCGTATCGCCGGGGCGCTGGCGCTGGTCGGGGCCAACGTGGTCGATGCGCGCAGTTACACCACCAAGGACGGTTATGTGACCGATGCCTTCTGGATACAGGACGCCGAAGGCCACCCATTCGAAGCCAGCCGCCTGCCCCGCCTGACGCAGATGATCCACAAGACGCTGAAGGGTGAGGTCGTGGCGCGGGACGCCCTGAAATCGCGCGACAAGATCAAGAAACGCGAACGCGCTTTCAACGTGCCAACCCATATCATCTTCGACAATGAAGGGTCCGAGATCTACACGATCATCGAGGTCGACACACGCGACCGGCCAGGGTTGCTCTATGATCTTACCCGCACATTGGCCGCGGCGAATGTCTACATCGCCAACGCGGTGATTGCGACCTACGGGGAACAGGTGGTCGACACCTTCTATGTCAAGGACATGTTCGGACTGAAATACCATTCGGAAAGCAAGCAGCGCACGCTTGAGACCAAGCTGCGCAAGGCTATCACCGAAGGCGCAAAGCGCGCAGCGTCATGAAGCAGATCCGGCTGTTTTCAGGCCTGTTCACGGTCGGTTTCTGGACTCTGACCAGCCGGATACTAGGCTTTCTGCGGGAAATCCTGCTGACCGCCTATATCGGGCCAGGGCCGGTGATGGATGCCTTTGTTGCCGCCTTCCGCCTGCCCAACATGTTCCGGCGCTTCTTCGCCGAGGGCGCGTTCAATGCCGCCTTTGTGCCGATGTTTTCCAAACGGGTGGAGGGCGAGGAAAACGCGGAAGGCTTCGCGCAGGACGCATTCAATCTGTTGGCGGTGGCCGTACTGGCTCTGGTCGGTCTGGCGATGGTGTTCATGCCGGCGCTGGTCTGGATCACTGCTGAGGGGTTCTATGGCGACGAACGGTTCGATCTGGCGGTTGATTACGGCTACGTCGTGTTCCCCTACATTCTGTTCATGTCATTGGCAGCGCTGTTTTCCGGCGTTCTGAACGCCACCGGACGCTTTGCCGCCGCAGCCGCCGCGCCCGTTCTGCTGAACATCTTCGCCTGCACAGCCCTGATCGCCGGGGCCGCAGCAGGGGGCGAGGTAATCCGATGGCTGATCACTGTCATCCCGCTGGCCGGCGTGGCACAGCTGGCGCTGGTCTGGGTCGCAACCGAGCGAGCAGGATATCGCATCCGCCCCGGCCTGCCGAAACTCAGCCCCGAAATGCGCCGTATGGTCCGCATCGCTGTCCCTGCTGCGCTGGCGATGGGCGTGACGCAGGTAAATCTTGTGGTTGGCCAATTGGTGGCTTCAAAAACCGAAAAAGCAGTCAGTTGGCTGTTCGCCGCAGACCGGCTGTACCAACTGCCTTTGGGCGTGGTCGGAATTGCCGTCGGCATCGTTCTGCTGCCCGATCTGTCACGTCGGCTGCGCGCAGGCGACAAAGACGGCGCCCGCAACGCGTTTTCCCGCGCCGGTGAATTCACGCTGTTACTGACCATCCCTTCGACCGTGGCGTTTGTGGTTCTGCCCAACCCGCTGGTCTCAGTGCTATTTGAACGTGGTCAGTTCGGTGCCGAGGATACGGCGTCTACCGCGCTGGCCGTGGCTATCTATGGTATCGGCCTGCCAGCCTTCATGCTGCAAAAACTGCTGCAACCGCTGTTTTTTGCGCGTGAAGACACGCAGTCTCCGTTCCATTATGCGGTGGTGGCCATGATCGTAAATGCCGGGCTGGCTTTCGGCCTCTATCCGCTGGTGGGATGGATTGCGCCCGCCATTGCGGCCTCGGCCGCGGGCTGGGCTATGGTCGGACTGTTGATCATCGGCGCACGGCGTATGGGTGAAGAGGCACGGTTTGACGACCGGTTCAAACGCAGGGCGTGGCGTATCGTGGTGGCCTCGCTGGGGATGGGAATCGTCCTGTATGCCGCCATTCACCTGTTTGGCTGGGCGTTCCAAATGTCCGGATGGCGCTATCTGGCCCTGATCCTTCTGATCAAGGTTGCGGCCGCTACTTATTTCTTCCTGGGGCACCTGCTCGGGGCGTTTGAAGTATCCGAATTCAGGAAGGCCCTGCGCCGGTCGTAATCAGTCGCGGCGAATACGTCCGACAATCCGTGCCCAACCGCCTGGTGCCAGAAAAAAGGACAGCCCAAACCCGGTGGCAAACCCGCCCAGATCGGCCACCCAGTCGGACGTCCCTCCAAAGAGCAGGCCAAACACAAGCTGGATACCCATAAGGATCGCGATCAGGCTGAAGGCCCGCGACTGGTTTTCGCCGACCAGAGACAGTTTGTGCCACAGCAGCCACGTGAACGCTCCGATCAGGCCATAGACCGGAGGGAATCCTCCGACCAGCGGATAGTTTGGGTCCAGCAGCAGCGCGTAGGCCAGTGCTCCGCCGACGCCAGACAGCACAAAGATCACCAGCATCTGCAATCCGCCAAAAACCTCGGCGACCATCTTGCCCATAGCCAACACAAAGACACAGACAAAAATAGCTTGCGTGAATGAGCCCGATACAAACGGATAGGTCACGAACCGAATGACATGCTCGAACGGCCAACGCCCGTTCTGCATCATCCAGTCGAAGATATCTGGCGAGAATGCATAGCTCTGCAAAGCATCCAACCGCCACCCCACAGCCGATGGGCCGCCAACAATCCCGCGCGTGCCGAGGGTAAAGATCAGCTCGATCCCCATGATGAACAACACCAACGCCACCACGACGGGCGGCAGAGGGTTCACGGCGGGTGTATAATTCTCACTGCTCATTGGGCTTGCCTTTCGCGGCTGTTGACGTCCCGTGGCCTCATGGGTAAGCGACGGGGGCTGATTTTTCCAGACGGGAGTTCCCTTCGATGACCGAGACCCAGTTCACACCACGCGTGTTTTCCGGCATCCAGCCTTCGGGAAACCTGCACCTTGGCAACTATCTGGGTGCGCTGAAGCGTTTTGTGGATATGCAGGGACCAGACATGGAGACGGTCTATTGCATGGTCGATCTTCACGCGATCACCGTCTGGCAGGACCCCAAAGAACTGGCGCACTCAACCCGCGAATTGTGCGCAGGTTTCATCGCCGCTGGAATCGACCCCGAACGGTCGATCCTGTTCAACCAAAGTCAGGTTCCCGAACACGCTCAGTTGGCGTGGGTATTCAACTGCGTCGCCCGAATGGGCTGGATGCAAAGGATGACCCAGTGGAAAGACAAGGCGGGAAAGAACCAGCAGAACGCCTCGCTGGGGCTGTTTGCCTACCCGTCGCTGATGGCGGCCGACATCCTGACCTATCACGCGACCCATGTGCCTGTGGGCGATGACCAGAAACAGCATCTGGAACTGACCCGCGACATTGCGATCAAATTCAACAAAGATTTCGGTGTCGATTTCTTCCCGATCACCGAACCGGTGATCGAAGGCGCGGCGACCCGCGTCATGAGCCTGCGCGATGGGTCGAAGAAGATGTCCAAGTCCGACCCGTCGGACATGAGCCGCATCAACATGACCGACGATGCCGACACCATCGCCAGGAAGATCCGCAAGGCCAAGACGGACCCGGATGCCCTGCCCTCGGAAACCGGTGGTCTCGAAGACCGCCCCGAGGCGCGCAATCTGGTGAACATTTACGCCGCGCTGAATGACCAGACGGTCGAACAGGTTCTGGCCGACGTGGGTGGCAAGCAGTTCGGAGAATTCAAGCCGATGCTGGCCGAACTGGCCGTTGCGAAACTGTCTCCGATCTCGTCCGAGATGGCGCGTCTGATGGGCGAAGAGGCCGAGATTGACCGGATTCTGGCCCGTGGTGCGGAAAAGGCACGGGCGATTGCGGCGCCGATCCTGCAGCAAACCTACGAAATCGTGGGTATGGTCGGCGCGGGCAAAGCCTGATCCTACTCTCAGGAAACACCGCTCTCGCTTGAGCGGCGTTTCTCACTTGAATGGATCTATGCGGCCCGGGGCTGTAGCAGTTCCTGAACAATCGATGCCGCCACTTTGTGCGGGCTGACCGACTCAGCCCGCGCGCGGGTCAGAATACGGTCCATTGTGTTCTCCATCGACCGCAGCCTGAGGCCCACCCAGGCCTCGCGGTCCTCGACCTGCAAAATTTCGGTGGCGACGTTCACGATACCACCCCCATTGGCAACAAAATCAGGGGCGTAGAGGATGCCGCGCGCGTGCAACCGATCTGCATCCGCATCGGTCGCGAGTTGATTGTTCGCCCCGCCCGCGACTGCAGCCACCTTCAATTGCGGAATGCTGACCTCGTTGAGAATGCCGCCGATCGCGCAGGGCGCAAATATGTCGGCCTCCACCGCGTAGATTTCGTTCGTCTCGACAGCTTTTGCGGAAAACCTTTCCACGGCCCGGGCTATTTGTTCGGGATTGATATCTGTGACGATCAGCTTGGCCCCGTCGTCATGCAACAGGCGACACAAATGCCATCCGACATTGCCAAGCCCCTGTACCGCTACGGTCCAGCCTTTTAACGCGGCACAGCCGAAGCGATGCGCGGCGACCACGCGGATCGCGTTGTAAATGCCTCGCGCCGTGATCGGAGAAGGGTCGCCACTTGCATAATCCCCATCGGACAACCCGGCCACATATGCGGTCTCGGTACCAATCTGTGCCATGTCGGCCGGGGTCATCCCCATATCTTCAGCCGTCCAGTATTGGCCCTCCAGCTGTTGAACCACCCGCCCAAAGGCTTGCAACAACGCCGGAGTTTTGTCAGTGGCCGGATCGCCGACGATCACAGCCTTGCCGCCACCCAGCGGCAGATCTGCGGCTGCGTTCTTGAATGTCATCCCACGCGAAAGGCGAAGCGCGTCATTCAGCGCCTCAGCGGGATGGTCGTAGGGGCGCATACGAACCCCGCCTGCCGCTGGTCCCAATTGCGTTGAATGAATCGCGACATAGCCCAAGAGACCAAGCTTCGCGTCTTTGAATTCAATCACGCGCTCATGTTCCGGCACGTCAACTGGGGTGATTTCCATAGGTTCCTCCAATAGCCGCAAGAATTTTGCCACGTCTGCGAGAACGTTTTTCGCCAATGAGCGCCTTTGTAGTGAAGAAATTTGGAGCTTTACGCTAATATGCAGCAAAACACTGGAGAAATTCACCATGGACCATATCGACCGGAAAATCGTTCGCGCCTTGCAAAAAGATGGCCGAATGACAGTTATCGACCTAGCGGAACTTGTAGGGTTGTCACCGACGCCCTGTGCACGCAGGTTGGACCGGCTGCAGCGTAAAGGCGTTATCACGGGCTACGCCGCTCAGGTTGATCCAGAATTACTTGGCTTTGGTGTAACCATTTTTGTGTCGGTCGAATTGGAAAAGCAGGATCGAAATGCCATCGATGCCTTTGAAAAAGCTATTCGGCGCTGCGATGAAGTCATGGAATGCTATCTTATGACCGGCTCACGCGACATTTTGCTGCGCGTGGTGGCGCAGGATCTCAGGGCTTTTGATGCCTTTCTTGAAAACCGGCTGATGAAAATTCCCGGCATTCGGAATCTGCGATCGAATTTTGCTTTACGCACCATGGTCAAGCGCGATGTAATTCCATTGTTCATGGGATAACCCTCTGGACGCCGATGCGACTGCCACCTAGGTTTCGTCCGAATGCAAGGAGGGCGACATGGCTGTCGGCAAAAATATCCGCACCTATTTCGATGGTCAGTGGCATGACGGGGACGCCCCGATCATGCGGGCGGCCGATCATGGTGCCTGGCTGGGATCATCCGTTTTTGACGGTGCGCGGTATTTCAATGGGCTGGCACCTGATCTCGAGGCCCACTGCGCCCGCACCAACCGCTCGGCCAAGGCGCTGATGCTGACCCCGACGGTAACAACCGAGCATATGGTCGAAATCGTTCGCGAAGGGCTGAGCGCCTATGCATCAGATGCAGCCGTCTATATCCGCCCGATGTACTGGGGCATCGACGGCGACGCGACTGCCATTGTACCGCAGGAAAACAGTACCGGCTTTGCCATTTGCCTGGAAGAGATTCCGATGGCCCCCGAAACCGCCTCCGTCACGCTGGGCTTGACCCGATTCCGCCGTCCGGTTCTGGAATCTGCCGTTGTAAACGCCAAGGCCGGTTGCCTTTATCCTAACAATGCCCGGATGTTGCAGGAGGCCCGCTCCAGAGGGTTCTCGAACGCTTTGGTGGCCGATGCTCTGGGCCATGTGGCCGAAACCGCAACCGCCAATATCTTCATGGTCCGTGACGGAGAGGTCTTTACGCCGACCCCGAACGGCACCTTCCTGGCCGGAATCACCCGGGCGCGCCATATCGAAAACCTGCGCGCCGACGGTGTGACTGTGCATGAGGCTATACTCAGTTTTGACGATTTCCACAAAGCGGACGAGGTTTTCATGACCGGCAACATGAATAAAATCACCCCGGTCACCGCGCTGGAGGACACACAGTACCAGGTCGGGCCAGTGGCGCGCCGTGCGCGCGAATTGTATTGGGACTGGGCAGCCAGCAACGGCTAGTCACCCTCTGGTTGCCAGCACGCAATTGGTCGGGCATGATCTCCCGAAATGAATGAGGACACTCCATGCGCAAGTTCTTAGTCGTCCTGGATGACAGTCGCGAATGCCTGAACGCGATGCGCTTTGCCGCCATGCGCGCAGCACATACCGGTGGCGGTGTGACGATCCTGTCAGTCATCCCACCGGATGAATTCAACCACTGGATCGGTGTGGCCGAAGTGATGCGGGAAGAGGCACGCGAGCGTATCCATGCCCATTTCGAAGTGTTTGCCAAGTGGATGCGTGACAAGCAGGGTATTGAACCCGAGCTTGCAATTCGCGAAGGCGACCCTGTCCCGCAGATCATCGAACATGTTCAGTCAGATACCGAGATCGGGGTGCTGGTGTTGGGTGCCGGTGTCGAAAAGAAAGGGCCGGGGCCGCTGGTGACGCAGCTGACAAAGAACTCGGGCAGTCTGCCGATTCCGATCACAATCGTGCCCGGCGATCTGAGCAAGGAAAAGCTGGAAGAAATCACCTAAGGCACCGCCATGCAACGCAGCCTCCAGTTCTGGTTCGAATTCGCGTCGACATATTCCTATCTCAGCGCGATGCGAATCGAAGGACTGGCTGCGCAGAACGGGATCACCATCGAATGGCACCCCTTTTTGCTTGGCCCGATTTTTGCGGAGCAAGGCTGGGACAATTCCCCGTTCAATATATACCCAGCTAAGGGGCGCTATATGTGGCGTGATATGGAGCGGTTGTCGGCCCAGCGCGACCTGCCCTTCACCAGGCCCGATCCTTTTCCTCAGAATGGCCTGAAGGCTGCACGGCTGACGTTGACGATTGAAGCCCAGGCGCAAAGGGCAGCCTTTGTGCGCGCCGTTTATGCCGCCGAGTTCGTTGATGGCCTGAATATCTCGGACGACAGAGTGCTGATCAATTGCCTGTCACAAGCCAGCTTACCGGCCGCAACGCTTACCCGGTGCCAGGATCCCGCGATCAAGGCGGCCCTGATCGAACAGACGAAGATTGCACAGGCCAAGGGGGTTTTCGGGGCACCCAGCTTTCTGGTGGGCGATGAATTGTTCTGGGGGGACGACAGGCTTGATGAGGCTGTAAAGCTGGCGGCCGAAATTTAGAATGGTTCCAAATCTTGACTTCCCCGGCGCGGACCCGCATATCAAGGGCAACTGAAACGGAGCCGCGCTATGTTCATCCAGACCGAATCCACGCCTAACCCCGCGACGCTGAAATTCCTGCCCGGCCAGACCGTTCTGGAGGCGGGCACTGCCGATTTCCCGACACCGGAAGCAGGGGAGAAATCGCCTCTGGCCCAGCGCATTTTTGCAGTGACCGGCGTGACCGGCGTTTTCTTTGGCAATGACTTCGTGACCGTCACCAAATCTGACGACGTGCAGTGGGATCATATCAAACCCGCAATTCTGGGCGCCGTGATGGAGCATTACCAGTCCGGCCAGCCTGTCATGGGTGCGGATGCCGCAACTGCCTCGGGGCACGCGGAACATACCGGCGAGGATGCGGAAATCGTCAACCAGATCAAGGACCTGCTGGACAGCCGTGTGCGCCCTGCAGTGGCGCAGGATGGCGGCGACATCACTTTCCACGGCTTCGACCGCGGCGTCGTTTATCTGCACATGCAGGGGGCTTGCGCGGGCTGCCCATCCTCAACCCTGACGCTGAAAATGGGGATCGAGAACCTGCTGCGCCACTACATTCCCGAAGTAACCGAGGTTCGCCCCGTTGCCGTCTGATCCGATCATTCTGGCATTTGACACATCGGCCGCGCATTGCGCGGCCGCTTTGTTACGTGGCGATCAGATCATCGCATCGCGAGTCGAACCCATGTCCCGTGGTCAGGCTGAGCGATTGATGCCCATGCTCGAAGAAGTGCTTGCAGGCAAGGGGCACTCCTGGAAAGACCTGTCGGCAATCGGCGTCGGGATTGGGCCGGGGAATTTCACCGGCATCCGCATCTCGGTCTCTGCCGCGCGCGGTCTGGCTCTGGGGCTTGGAGTTCCGGCCGTTGGCATATCCGGTTTTGAAGCATTGGCGGAAACGATGCAGCAGGGCCTCCCGGCAATCCGCGCACCGCGCGGGCAGGTCTATATCTCTCTGCCCAACCAAGGGCGGGTGCTGATCGAACAAGAGGAGGCAGAATCACTGAGCCCCCTGATCCTGAACGATGACCCGGATGCACAGGTGCGCGCCATCGCACGACTGGCAGGGAAAAGATGGCAAACGACAAGCACGCCACCCGCGCCGCTTTATGTTCGGCCTGCCGATGCGGCCCCGTCCAAAGACACGCCCCCGGTATTGCTGGACGGATGACACCTCAGGACCTTGCCGATACGCACGCGGCCGCATTCACTCAGTCCCGCCCATGGTCGGTGGGAGAATTCGCTGATCTTCTGAGCAATAGATTCACACATGTTGTTGGGCACGCTCAGTCTTTTGCCCTGTTTAAGGTCGTCGCGGATGAAGCTGAACTGCTGACAATCGCAACCCATCCCAGTGTTCAGAGACAGGGTTTGGCGAGACAATGCATGTGGAGTTGGCATGCTAAGGCCAAAAGTCTGGGCGCTACCCGCGCTTTTCTGGACGTTGCGGAAAGCAACCATCCGGCCATCGCCCTTTACGAACGCTGCGGATATACACCCTGCGGCGTGCGCAAGAACTACTATGCAATTGAAAAATATCGGAAAACAGACGCAATCATCATGGAATTGAGCTTGATCTGAGGTCGGACGCCAAATTTTTTCAACCATTTGGTCAAAAATCTGTTGACCACGGCTGTTGCAAACAGCCTTAATTCCCGCCATCACAACAGTTATGCTCGCTCACAGTGGGTAAACGGGGCTATCTTGGCCCCGACCGACAATAACAAACGGGAGTATGAAATGACCCTGATGAAATCCTTGATGGGCGCTGCCGCCGCTGTCGCACTGACGGCAGGTGCGGCCATGGCCGAGCCGGCCCTGATCTTCGATCTGGGCGGCAAGTTCGACAAGTCGTTCAACGAAGCCGCGCATAATGGCGCACAACGTTGGGCCGACGAGACCGGCGGCACCTACCGTGAGATCGAGCTTCAGTCCGAAGCACAGCGCGAGCAGGCCCTGCGCCGCTTTGCAGAAGCGGGCGCCAACCCGATCATCACCATGGGTTTTGCAATGGCCGATCCATTGTCCGCCGTTGCGGGCGATTATCCGGACACCAAGTTCGTCGCAGTTGACGTGAACTGGCTGGACGCACCCAACATCCGTCAGGTCAGCTTTGCCGAGCACGAAGGGTCTTATCTGGTCGGCATGATGGCCGCGATGGCGTCCGAGTCGGGCACCGTCGGCTTCATCGGTGGCATGGACATCCCGCTGATCCGCCACTTTGGCTGCGGCTACGCGCAGGGCGCCAAGGCGGTGAACCCGGACATCAACGTGGTCGCCAACATGACCGGCACCACTCCGGCTGCCTGGAACGACCCGGTGAAGGGTTCGGAACTGACCAAGGCGCAGATCAGCCAGGGCGCTGACGTGATTTATGCGGCCGCTGGCGGTACCGGTGTTGGCGTTCTGCAGACCGCAGCCGACGAAGGCATCCTGTCGATCGGCGTCGACAGCAACCAGAACCACCTGCATCCGGGCAAGGTTCTGACCTCGATGCTGAAACGCGTGGACGTCGCGGTTTACGACGCGATGAGTGGCGGTGAAGACCTTGAGACAGGTGTATTTGCCATGGGTCTGGCCGAAGAAGGCGTGGGTGTTGCCATGGATGACAACAACGCCGCTCTGATCTCGGACGACATGAAATCTGCAGTCGACAAGGCGCGTCAGGACATCATCGACGGCAACGTCTCTGTCGTCAGTTATTACGAGAGCGACAGCTGCCCGGCGCTGCAGTTCTGATATCGCGTGGGACGGGGGGAATGCCTCCCGCCCTGCCTCCATTCTGCCGCTATTTGCATCAGCGGCCCTTCGGCAATTGAGGACAAGACATGACCGTCCCCGCCATTGAGCTCAAAGGGATTTCCAAAGCCTTTGGGCCGGTTCAGGCCAACAAAGACATTTCCATCAGCGTCGCCCCCGGCACGATCCACGGGATCATCGGTGAAAACGGTGCGGGCAAATCCACGCTGATGAGCATTCTCTACGGCTTTTACAAAGCCGATAAAGGTGAAATCTGGATCAACGGTTCCAAGACCGACATCCCCGACAGTCAGGCGGCGATCGCCGCCGGGATCGGAATGGTGTTCCAGCATTTCAAACTGGTCGAGAATTTCACTGTTCTGGAAAATATCGTTCTGGGCGCCGAGGATGGCGGACTGCTGGCTCCGTCTCTGGCCAAGGCACGAAAGGAACTGAAAGAACTCGAGGAAGAATATGAGCTGTTCGTCGATCCGGACAAACGCATCGATGAAATCGGTGTTGGAGCGCAGCAGCGCGTTGAAATCCTCAAGGCGTTGTATCGCCGGGCCGAGATTCTGATTCTGGACGAACCCACCGGTGTGCTGACGCCCTCTGAGGCCGACCAGCTGTTCCGCATCCTCGACCGTCTGAGGGCCGAGGGGAAAACGATCATCGTGATCACCCACAAACTGCGCGAGATCATGGAGAACACCGACACCGTGTCAGTCATGCGGCGCGGCCAGATGACGGCAACGGTCAAAACCGCCGAAACCAGCCCCGAGGAACTGGCCGAACTGATGGTGGGCCGCAAAGTTCTGCTGCAGGTCGACAAGGTTCCGGCCCAGCCCGGCAAGCCCATATTGGAAATCGAAAAACTGCAGGTCTTTGACACCGCGGGCGTTGAGCGCGTCAAAGGCATCGACCTAAGTGTCCGCGCCGGCGAAATTGTCGGCATCGCCGGTGTTGCAGGCAATGGCCAGTCAGAATTGCTCGAAGTTCTGGGCGGGATGCGCCCCGGATTGGGGTCGATCAAACTGAACGGTACACCTTTGGCACTTAACGGCGCAGGGTCGGACGGGCAGGCAAGACGCGCGCAACACATCGCGCATGTGCCCGAAGACCGGCAGCGTGAAGGCCTGATCATGGATTTCCACGCCTGGGAAAACGTAGCCTTCGGCTATCACCGTGATCCGGCCTACAAGCGCGGCATTTTCATGGACAACGCCGCCCTGCGCGCCGACACCGAAGCCAAGATGGAGAAATTCGACGTGCGCCCGCCGGATGGCTGGCTAGCGGCCAAGAGTTTCTCGGGCGGTAACCAGCAGAAAATCGTTGTGGCCCGCGAGATCGAGCGCAACCCAGACCTGCTGCTGGTTGGACAGCCGACCCGTGGTGTGGATATCGGCGCGATCGAGTTCATTCACAAGCAGATCGTCGCGCTACGCGACCAGGGCAAGGCGATCCTGCTGGTCTCGGTCGAGCTGGAAGAGATTTTCTCGCTTTCGGACCGGATCGCGGTGATGTTTGACGGACATATCATGGGCGAGCGTCTGCCCCATGAGACAGATGAAAAAGAACTGGGCCTGCTGATGGCCGGTGTTGCGGGAGAGGCGGCGTAACATGGAAAAAATGCCCAAATGGGCCGATGTCGTCCTGATCCCGCTGATCAGTCTGATACTGGCCGCAATTCTTTCGGCGCTTGTCATCCTCGCCATTGGTGAAAATCCGGTCGAGGCGGTGAATCTGATGGTCACCGGCGCGTTGGGATCAACCTATGGCTGGGGGTATACGCTCTACTACGCGACCAATTTCATGTTCACCGGGCTGGCGGTTGCCGTGGCATTCCATGCCCGGCTGTTCAACATCGGTGGTGAAGGTCAGGCGATGCTGGGCGGTCTTGGTGTCGCAATGGTCTGCCTCTACGTGCCTTGGCCGCACTGGAGCATCGCCTTGTTGGGCGCCTGCGCGGCCTCAATGCTGTTCGGCGCGGCATGGGCCGCTATCCCGGCTTATCTGCAGGCCAAGCGCGGCAGCCATATCGTGATCACCACGATCATGTTCAACTTTATCGCGGCCGCTTTCCTGAACTACATGCTCGTCAACGTGATGCGCCCTCAGGGGTCGCAAGATCCGGCAACGGCCCGCTTTCCCGAGGCGGTGCATCTGCCAACGTTCCAGTCGATGTTTTCGACCGCAGAAAACGTTGTGTTCCGTGGGGCGCCCGCCAATATCTCGTTCTTTGTGGCGCTGCTTGCCTGCGTTGTCGTCTGGGCGCTTATTTGGCGCACCCGGCTGGGCTATGAAATTCGCGCCTATGGACATTCCGAGACCGGCGCGGTCTATGCCGGGATTTCTCCGGTCCGCATCACTATCATTGCCATGCTCATTTCGGGCGCCTTGGCCGGTCTGATGGCCATCAACAACGTGATGGGTGAGGCGGAACGGCTGGTTCTCAACTCGACCGAGGGTGCCGGGTTCATCGGGATCGCCGTGGCGCTGATGGGCCGCTCACATCCATTCGGCGTGTTCCTGGCGGCGATCCTGTTCGGCTTCCTCTATCAGGGCGGTGCGGAACTGGCACTCTGGACATCGATCCCACGCGAGTTGATCGTCGTCATTCAGGCACTGGTGATCCTGTTCACCGGGGCGCTGGACAATATGGTTCGGATGCCGCTTGAGAAACTGTTCCTGGGTCTGCGGAAGGGGGCAGAGTGATGGAGTTTTTCGTTACACTCATCCAGGTCCTCGACTCGACCATCCGCCTGGCGACACCGCTGCTGCTGGCCTGTCTGGCGGGGCTCTACTCTGAACGAGCGGGCATTTTCGACATCGGGCTCGAGGGCAAGATGCTGATGGCCGCCTTCTTTTCGGCGGCGGTTGCCGCAGTCACCGGATCCGTGTGGCTGGGCTTGCTGGCCGGGATCGCGTCGTCACTCATCCTGTCGGGGCTGCACGGGCTGGCCTCGATCACCTTCCGGGGCAACCAATTAATCTCGGGCGTGGCAATCAACTTTCTTGCGGCCGGTATGACGGTTCTGATCGCCCAAAGCTGGTTCAAGCAGGGAGGCCGAACCCCTTCGCTGTTTGGCGGCGGGCGGTTCGAATCCGCAGAGTTCCCATATGCGATCGGCCCCGATGATGCCGAGTTGACCGGGCGTTCCGTTTCAGACCTGATGTCCGACGCGAATGCTCTGCACCTTATCTATTCTGAGCTGCTGTCCGGGCATTCGATCCTTGTTTACATCGCATTCCTGATGGTTCCGGCAACCTGGTGGGTTCTGTTCCGTACCCGTTTCGGTCTGCGCCTACGAGCCGTGGGGGAAAACCCTGCGGCGGTGGATACTGCCGGCGTTTCAGTTGTCGGTCTGCGCTATGCTGCTGTTGCCATCTGTGGCGTACTCTGCGGCATTGCTGGCGCTTATCTGGCGACTGCGTTGCAAGCCGGGTTCGTCAAGGACATGACCGCCGGGCGCGGGTTCATCGCGCTGGCTGCGCTGATCTTCGCGAAATGGCGGCCGTGGCACGCGATGTGGGCCTGCCTGCTGTTCGGTCTGCTTCAGGCGATTGCCCTGCGGTTCCAGAACATCGATCTGGGCGGCGTGGTCATCCCGGTGCAGGTCATGGACGCCCTGCCCTATATCCTGACCGTCGTCATTCTGGCCGGGTTCGTGGGCAAAGCCATCCCGCCGCGAGCCGGTGGCGAGCCTTATGTGAAGGAACGTTGATAAGTCCAGTTTCGGGCTGATTTCAGTCCTGTTCGCTGCAGAGCGGCATGCAGAGTTGATTTTGCATGCCGCAACCGTTCTAAGGGGGTATGCATGTGTTTCCAATGATAGCCAACCTCGGAGCGACCCTCGCCAGGGTGACGGAAGCATATGAACGCCTCGGGAGCGAGGCGCGAATTTTCACTCAGCCAAATCAGACTGCAGAAAGCGCGGTGAACGACCCGCTGGGCAGGCCGATATTCGCCGTGTGGCCGCAGGGCACAGCCCGTACGCACCGCATTAAAGCCTCACTACAGTGTTTTGGGACAGGTCGGGTCACGTTGCGTGATACGTCTGGACTCATCCGGTAATTCAACATGCAGATTTACCTTCCTATCGCCGAAGTCTCCGTCAATGCCTTTCTGCTGTTGGGATTGGGCGGGATGGTCGGTATCCTTTCAGGCATGTTCGGCGTTGGCGGCGGGTTCCTGATGACGCCACTGTTGTTCTTCATCGGCATCCCACCAGCCGTCGCCGTGGCAACCGAAGCCAATCAGATCGTTGCATCCTCGTTTTCAGGCGTGCTGGCCCATTTCCGACGAAGGACCGTGGACCTCAGAATGGGCACGGTCCTGTTGACCGGAGGGTTAATTGGCGCTGCGCTTGGGGTGGTGGTGTTCAACTACCTCAAAAGCCTCGGTCAAGTCGATCTTCTGGTTACGCTGTGTTACGTCGTCTTCCTTGGCGTTGTAGGCAGCCTGATGTTCATTGAAAGCCTGAACGCGCTGCGCAAATCCAAAAAGGGCGGCGGCGCACCCGCAGCGAGACGTCAGCGCGGTTGGGTCCACGCAATGCCGTTCAAGATGCGCTTTCGCACGTCAGGCCTGTATATCTCGGTCATTCCGCCAATGCTGGTGGGTCTGTGCGTCGGTGTTCTGTCCGCAATCATGGGCGTCGGCGGCGGGTTCATCATGGTCCCTGCGATGATCTACCTCCTTGGCATGCCCACCAAGGTCGTTGTCGGCACGTCGCTGTTCCAGATCATCTTCGTAACCGCCTTTACCACCATGCTGCACGCGACCACGAACTATACGGTCGATATTGTGCTGGCCGTTCTGTTATTGGTTGGCGGCGTCGTCGGCGCTCAAATCGGAACGGTGATCGGCTCGCGGATGCCTGCTGAACAATTGCGGGTACTGTTGGCGGCCCTGGTTCTTGTAGTTTGTGGCAAGCTGGCGTTGGACCTGTTGATCGAACCGTCCGAGCTCTTTTCGCTTGGTAGCGAAGGGGGGCACTGATCATGCTGAAACGCCTGACCGCCCTGTTAATCTTGTGCTGCACCCCCGCCCTTGCTGTAGATGAGCAGGTTGTTCTCGGCCTCAGTCAGGACCGGGTCGCCATTACCGCCACTTTCGATGGTTCGGAAATCCTGATCTTTGGCGCTGTCAAACGAGAAACCCCTATCCCTTCCGGCCCGCCACTTGAAGTGATCGTAGCCGTTGCCGGGCCCTCCAGCCCCGTGATGGTCCGGCGCAAGGAGCGGAGGCTGGGTATCTGGGTAAACACGGACAGTGTTCTGGTGGACCTTGCCCCCAGTTTTTACGCCGTTGCAACCAGCGCACCGCTGGATGATATTCTCTCGGATACCGAAGACCTGCGCTACAGGATATCTATCGAGCGCGCCATCCGCTCGGTCGGTGCGGCCATGCACATCCGGGGCGCGCAGGACTTCGCAGATGCCGTAATACGAATCCGCGAGGATGAGGGCCTGTACTCGATCCGCGAAAACACCGTCGCGGTAGACGAACAAACCCTGTTCCGCACCTCGATCGAAATGCCGGCCGATCTGACCGAAGGCGATTATCGGGCGCGCATCTTCTTAACCCGCGGCAAAGAAGTCATCTCGCAATTCGAAACAACCATCGACGTGCGCAAAGTGGGCCTTGAGCGGTTCCTGTTCAACATGTCCCGTCAGCAGCCGGTCTGGTATGGGTTGATGTCGCTGGTGATTGCCATTGCCGCAGGTTGGGGTGCGTCGACAGCATTCCGGCTGCTGCGTGAAAACTGAGCCTTATCCCCGGCCGATATAGGGCATCGTGGTGGCCAAAACGGTCATGAACTGAACATTGGCCTCGGGCGGCAGCTTCGCCATATGCAGAACCGACCGTGCGGCATCTTCAACAGCCATGGTCGGGTCTGGCTCTTGCCCGGCTTCGATCGCAGCATCCACTAGCCCTTGCACCATCTGCGTGCGGGCATTGCCGATATCGATCTGACCACAGGCGATCCCAAAACCCCGCCCGTCCAGTGACAGGCTTCGGGTCAAGCCAGTGATGGCATGTTTCGTCGCCGAATAATGCACCGAGTTCGGGCGCGGCACATGTGCAGCGATCGAGCCGTTATTGATGATGCGCCCGCCCTGCGGCGACTGGTGCCGCATGATCCGAAAGGCTTCGCGGGCGCACAGGAACATGCCATTCAGGTTCACGTTGACGCTTCGGTACCAGTCGTCCAGCGCGATCTCGTCAATGGTGCCGCCCGGTGCGAAAATACCCGCATTGTTAAAGAGAACGTCCAACCGACCTGCCGCATCCTGAAAAATCCTGAACGCTGTCTGGACCGCCTCGGCATTGGTCACATCCGCGACCAGAGGCACAGCGTTTTCATGCGCGGACGCCATTTGGTTCAATACGTCCGCGCTGCGGGCCAGCAAGCCGACCGTCCAGCCCTCGGCGAGGAAGAGTTCGGCCGTGGCACGTCCAATGCCCGAGCTTGCACCGGTTACGATGATGGATGTCATGTCACTTCCGCCTCCAATGTCAGCGACGCTGCGGGGATGGCACGCAGGTCATCCACGCGCAGCGGGTGGGTGGGTTTGGCCAGGCGGTTGCGCACCACCCAGATCAGCCGCTCCTGCGCGCGGGTGATGGCCACATAGGCCAGCCGTTTCCACAACGGCTGGCCAGCCTCGGTCCGGCCCATTCTGGCAGCGGCGTAAATGTCCGGAGCAAAGGCCTGCACCGTGTCCCATTGCGAGCCCTGTGCCTTGTGAATGGTCACCGCCGCGCCGTGCAGGAAGGTCGCCCCCATTCGCGCGGCGTACGGAATAAAGGGTTCTTCCTCATCCGGTTTTTCGATCTTGACGATGGACGCGGCGCTGACCTGCGGGTCTTCGGCTCCCATCACATGCAGGCGCGAAAACCCCGGTTTACGACCTGGCCCAAGATAAATAACCTGAGCGCCCTTGATCAGGCCGCGCGCCTCAAGATCCAGCCGTTTCTTGCGGTGCTTCAGCGGCAGTTCAAGGCCGTCACAGATCAGCGGCTCACCTTCCAGAAGCTCGGTATCCGGCGCACCGTGAACGTTCCGGAACGCCTGAATCAGGCGAATGCGGGTGGCGTTGCGCCAAACCAGAACCGGGCTGCGGGCCATCAGATCGACCTCGACCCGTTGCCCCCAGATCACGCGATCATCCTGCCGGGCGGTCTGTTCGACGAGACGCTCAAAATCCTCGAACCCCATCTGAGGGTCCGCAAGCGCATGAGCAAGGTCCAGAATTGGGTTGTCCGCATCCTGCCGGTGAACCCGGTGCAGGATCTGTTTGCGTGGCTCTGGCAAGCTGTCAAACACCATACTGCCGGATTGATTGACCGGGGCCAGCTGCGCCGGGTCTCCGAACAGCAGCAGTGTCGGGAAAATCTCTTGCAGGTCCTCGAACTGCCGGTCGTCCAGCATCGAGGCTTCATCGACGAACCCTATGTCCAGCGGCTCTTCCCGTCGTTTCCAGCCAGTGATGAAGTCCGACCCGCGCAATCCTGCAGCCGCCAAGGCACCTGGAATGGACTTGTTGTTCTCATAGAAAGCCGCCGCTCGGTCCAGCGCTTCGTCGGTCAGGCCCTCGATCTCGGGGCGTTCGTCGTTGCCAGCGAGCCATTCGGCGATCCGCTCATATTCCGGGTCGTAAACCGGCGTGTAAAGGATACGGTGGATCGTAGTTGCCGGGACGCCGCGCAAGCGCAATACGCTGGCGGCCTTGTTGGTGGGCGCAAGAATGGCAAGGCTGCGCTTCTCTCGTGCCTTACGGCTTTCGAAATCGCCGGACACGATCTGAACACCGGTTTCGGCCAGTGCTTTGTAAAGCTCGGCCAGAAGCAGGGTTTTCCCTGACCCCGCCTTGCCGATCACCGCCATAACGCCGGATTTTCCGGCACCCGGCAGTTTCAGCAGAGCGTCGTCATCCAGGTCAACACCGGCGGATCCCAGCATCTCGGCGATGCTGTCATAGGCGGCGGCCTGATCGTCGGAAAAGGTCACTGGGGGCAAAGACATGGCGCGACCCTACAGGGCCGCGCCAGCTATCACCAGACGCGGAATTGCGTTTTCGTCGCCCTCAGGCCGACAGGGCAAACCTGTGCTGCCTGGCGGTACCAAACGCAGTCTTGAACCAGAGCCGGGACAATTCACGCGGAATGCCCGCACGTTCGGCCACGCGGTTGCAATCTTCAGCCGAATAGGGCCAGAGCCCGACCGAAATCTGATCGCGCCCCTTCCCTTCGGACCCCAGAACAGTTGGGGACGATCCAATCAGGCGGTATATGCGGATCATCCGCGCATCAAAAACACCCGCGATGTGGGTCAGGCCGAACCCTTCCATCATCTCACCCCCGCTCAGCATAATGGCACCGGCGGTATGCGGACTTGCGGTTCGGGACAGGCAGAACCGGGTCACCTCCCAGATCAGCGGACTGTTGATCGGGGTGCCTCCGTTCAGATGACCGAACACCTCGTTGATCATAACCGGTCCGGTGGTTGGCAGGACGCGCATGGAGCCGCCATGACTGCCGTCCTCTTCTTCCCAAATGACATAGAGCGGATTCAGGTCATCATACTGATCCCGCTCCTCGCCTTTCTCGTTGACTTGAACGTCCCACCCCAACCGGGTTTTGAACTGATCCGCGCGGTCCCGGAACATCCCCTCGGCCAGATCCGGAAACTTGTGCAACTCGTCAGCATACAGATAGCGCAACATGACTTTTTTCCCCTTGTCGTCCTGTGCAGGAACGAAGGGGGTACAAAGTCATGGTTAATTTCCCGTTCGAGAGGCGTGCGCGCCTTAAACCACTATTAATCCTCGGCTGAGTGCAGTGGCGATGGCATGGGTCGTATTCTGCGCCCCAAGTTTAGCTCGGGCGCTTTCGATATAGACCCGGAGTGTGTGCTCGGAAATCGACAGCGAATGAGCGACCTGTGCCCGGCTATAGCCGAGGGCCAGCAATGTCATCGCGTCCACTTCGCGGGGCGACAGGCCACGTGGAGAGTCTGGCCGTCGATTGCTTTCGAATTCCAGAGCCTTTCTGTTGAAGTAATGCGCGATCAGGATCAGTTCACGCCCGTGCATTTCGATGAAAGCCTTCCAGGCCTCGTCGTCACAGGAGTGGTTGACCGTGAACAGAGCGAATTGGCCGTTCGGCCCCCGAATCGGGATCGAGTAGCCCTGATTGCCGACACCGTGGCTTTGGGCATCCTGCAGAAATGCTTTGGAAACCTTTCCCGACCAGTCCAGCGTTTTCCAATCGACCGGGTGGAACCGTTGAAAACAGCCCAGAATGACGGGATCGATACGATGGTAATTTCGTTCGCGATATCTTTCGGCCCACGAGTCTGGATAGGTCGTAAAACCGTACTGATCGCCAGCACCATCGACCCAATGGTATATGAGGTGTTCTACGCGCAGCCTGTCTCGCAACCGGACCGCGACATCGCTTAGTTCATCAAGCGTGTTGGTGTTTTCCAAGTCCCCCAGAACCTGGCTCATATCCAGTTTTGTTCCCATTCGCGGGCGCCCGTACCTCAGTCTTCATGGACGCAATTTCGGCCGCGGCGATCAGCTTGGTGTCATCCAACTGCTCGGCAAGCGCGATCAAACCGTTCTCAACAGCGAAGGCGTTGAGGTCCGACAAAACGTCCAGTATCCACTCATTTTGCGCCATCAGGGTCTCTCCGAAACGGTTAACGAAGGGTTAACACAACCATAACATGTGCAAAGTTTTTCAGGCTATTCACTGGTTTCTACTCCCCAAAAAAAGCGATGCGTCAAGGCATAAGTAGCTGAAATCATTAAGCATCCCACGAGAAACAAAGCACCCGCGAACCGTATGGCCGATTCGCGGGTGCAAGTGTTAATAATTTTGAGCGGGTTAGTCGCGTGCGTCCAGAACTTCTTCCAGAGTGCGCATTCCCGTCCGCGGTGCCTGAACCAGTACAGACATGTTGCCCGGTTTATGCTCGTTGCGCAGCATCTTCATATGCGCCTCGGGCAGGTCGTTCCAGGTGAACACTTCGGACATACATGGATCCAAGCGGCGCTCCACCATCAGCTTGTTTGCCGCAGCGGCTTGTTTCAGATGCGCAAAGTGCGAGCCCTGCAGACGTTTCTGGTGCATCCACATGTACCGCACGTCAAACGTCAGGTTATATCCGGTGGTACCGGCGCAGATTACGACCATGCCGCCTTTTTTCACCACAAAGGTCGAAACCGGGAAGGTGCTTTCACCTGGATGTTCGAACACCAGGTCGACATTCACACCCTTGCCGGTGATGTCCCAGATGGCCTTGCCGAATTTGCGGGCCTCTTTAAACCACTCAGCATATTCCGGCGTGTTCACCGTCGGCAGCTGACCCCAGCAATTGAAATCCTTGCGGTTGAGAACGCCTTTGGCGCCCAGCCCCATGACAAAGTCACGCTTGCTTTCGTCCGAGATCACACCAATCGCGTTGGCGCCAGCCGTGTTGATCAACTGGATCGCATAAGAGCCCAGACCGCCCGATGCGCCCCAGACCAGAACGTTCTGACCCGGCTTCAGGTCGTGCGGCTCATGCCCGAACAGCATCCGATAAGCAGTCGCCAGTGTCAGGGTGTAGCAGGCGCTTTCTTCCCAGGTCAGGTGCTTGGGGCGCGGCATCAGTTGCTGAGCCTGAACATTAGTGAACTGCGCGAACGATCCGTCGGGTGTTTCATAACCCCAGATGCGCTGGCTGGGCGAATACATCGGGTCGCCGCCGTTGCATTCCTCATCATCGCCGTCGTCCTGGTTGCAGTGGATCACCACCTCATCGCCCACTTTCCAGCGGGTAACTTTGGAACCAACTGCCCAAACGATGCCTGACGCATCCGAGCCGGCAATGTGATAGGGGGCTTTGTGCCCGTCAAAGGGCGAAATCGGCTTACCCAGCGAGGCCCAGACGCCGTTGTAGTTGACGCCTGCCGCCATCACCAGAACCAGCACCTCGTGGCTGTCCAGCTCCGGCACATCAACCACTTCCAGCTGCATGGCCGTGTTCGGCTCGCCATGGCGCTCTTTGCGGATGGCCCACGCGTACATTTGTTTCGGGACATATCCCATTGGGGGGATTTCACCCATCTCATAGAGGTCTTTTTCCGGTGCCTCGTACGACGCGATGCCGCTGTCGGTGTCCAGAGCCATGTTGGCCTCCTTTATCTATACATTTGCCGCGACGCAGAATCGCTTGCATTAACCGATGGAATATTGGCCTTCGAGAAATATTGCAATAGATTTTCGGTTCGTTTTGTAATTTTATGACCCAGCGGACGCAGAAATTTCCTTTGCACCCGCAGCATCCCCGCCACCGGAACTCAGAGGAGCCGAGGCCGCATAGTAGTGTAGCAGATCAACCCGTTGGCCGGATTGCGATATTTTTCCATTGCTTCGCTTTAGTATCCGGCGCTCGACCAGTTGATCGATGGCAGCCTCGATTGAGGCCCGGTTCGCTGCGTCAGAAACTCCGTCGCGTTGCATAAGGCCGGCAATCAGGTCGATGGCTTCAGCTTCGGGCAATTCCCCCTGATCCTGCACCAGCCAACACGCCGCGGGCGCGGGCACCAGCGGAATGGCGTCACTGATACATGCCATCAGATCGCGGGCCAGATCGGTCATCAGATCACGCTTGTGGTCCGCCCGAAATGCCCGCAGAGAAATCGGCAGCCCGTACCGGACCGACGCCAACCCGAAACGTTTGTATCGCCCTATCACCCGCCGCCAGATTTGCTTGAGGATCCATCTGGTGATCACCCCGATTCTGGCGCGAAACCGGCGTTCGCTGCCAAGCGCGGCCCGCGTCAGGATCGTATCTTCTAAAACCCGGTCATAGTTCAGCGCCACTGGTACGAACACGACATCGCGGCCGTCCTCTGCAGTTCCGTCAATTATGTACTTGAGCAGCCCGAGTTTCGGACGGCCTAAAGCACCGGTCAGGCTTAACCCGCCTTCGGGAAACATGGCCTGAGTCACCCCGGCCTCGGTCGCATGGCGCACATAGCAGGCCAGAACCTGACGATACAGATCGCTGCCAGACTTACGGCGAATAAAATACGCTCCCATAGCCCGGATCAGGCGGCTGAGTGGCCAGACCCGGGCCCATTCGCCCACCGCGTATGACAAGGCGGATTGCTGCGCGGCCAAGTACGTGACCAGAACATAATCCATATTGCTGCGATGGTTCATGACAAACACGACCGTTGCGTCCGGATCGATGGCTTTCAACGCATCTTCATCCGTGTAACTGAGGCGCACGTCATAAAATGCATTGCTCAGCATACGGGCGAGGCGAATGGCGATACTAAAATAAGCAACGGCCGAGAAGGACGGAACGATCTCGCGCGCATAGCGCCGCGCCTGCTCAAAGGCGACGCCTTCCGGTATGCCCTTCTCTTGCGCATGAGTTTGCACCGCCTGCCCGACCTGAGGGTCGTAGATCAGCCGCTGAATCATATCGTGGCGCCGCGCCAGCTTGAACGGCTGGATGGGCCGCTGCAGCCGGTTGTTCAGGCGTTTCACGGCCCTCTCAAGGCGACGCCGAAAGAACCATCGCACCGACGGGAACAGAAAATGCGAGGCCAGAGTGATCATGGCAAACACCACGATCAGCAAAAACAGCCAAAGCGGAAGTTCCACGGTCTGAGTCATGCATGCACCCTGCCACCAAACATTAATCCCTACAATCTGAAGAACCTCATATGCCGCGACGCAGCGAATTGACATATCCCAAAAATTGCGCTTTAGAGCCAATGAACGTAATTTTGTTGCCCAACCATCTCGCGAGGCCCAGATATGACGCAGACGCAGAAAGATCGCCCTTGGCTCATCCGAACTTATGCCGGTCACTCCACCGCCAAGGCATCGAACGCGCTATATCGGGGCAATCTGGCCAAGGGTCAGACAGGGTTGTCGGTGGCGTTCGACCTGCCGACCCAGACGGGGTACGACAGCGACCACACATTGGCACGCGGCGAAGTTGGCAAGGTAGGTGTGCCAGTCAGCCATCTGGGGGATATGCGTGTTCTGTTCGACCAGATACCGCTGGAGCAGATGAACACCTCGATGACAATCAACGCGACGGCCCCATGGCTGTTGGCGCTATATGTCGCCGTGGCCGAGGAACAGGGCGCGGACGTCTCCAAACTGCAGGGCACCGTCCAAAACGATCTGATCAAGGAATACCTGAGCCGCGGCACCTATGTTTGTCCGCCAAAACCGTCGCTCAAGATGATCGCGGACGTGGCTGAGTATTGCTATACAAACGTGCCGAAATGGAACCCCATGAACGTGTGTTCCTATCACCTGCAAGAGGCCGGAGCGACACCCGAACAGGAACTGGCCTATGCGCTGGCCACAGCCATCGCCGTTCTCGATGAGTTGCGCCCGCGTGTACCGGCAGAGGACTTCCCCGCCCTGTGCGGGCGGATTTCATTCTTTGTAAACGCGGGCATCCGGTTTGTTACCGAAATGTGCAAAATGCGCGCATTCGTGGATCTTTGGGACGAAATTCTGCAACAGCGTTATGGTGTCGAAAACCCGAAATTCCGCCGATTCCGCTATGGCGTTCAGGTTAACTCTCTGGGTCTCACCGAACAGCAGCCCGAAAACAACGTCTACCGCATCCTGATCGAGATGCTGGCCGTGACCCTGTCGAAAAAGGCCCGCGCCCGAGCGGTTCAATTGCCCGCGTGGAACGAGGCGCTGGGTCTGCCCCGCCCCTGGGATCAGCAATGGTCGATGCGGATGCAGCAGATCCTGGCCTATGAGACCGATCTTCTGGAATATGGCGACCTGTTCGACGGTAACCCCGCCGTGGATGCCAAGGTTGAGGACCTGAAAAATGGCGCACGCGCTGAGTTGGCGAATCTCGATTCCATGGGCGGCGCAGTTGCCTCGATCGAGTACATGAAGTCCCGTCTGGTTGATTCCAATGCCGAACGTCTGAACCGGATCGAACGGAATGAGACCGTTGTGGTCGGCGTGAATAAGTGGACCGAGGGCGAATCCTCACCGCTGCAAACAGAAGACGGCGGAATCATGGTTGTTGATCCGGCGGTGGAGCAGGAGCAAATCAACCGACTGAACGAATGGCGGTCTGAGCGTGATGATGCCGCCGTCGCGTCCGCCCTGGCTGCACTGCGTGAAGCGGCCCAATCCGGGGCCAACATCATGGAGCCTTCGATTGCGGCAGCCAAGGCGGGTGTCACGACTGGCGAGTGGGCCGAGGAAATGCGCAAAGTCTACGGCACCTATCGCGGCCCGACCGGTGTGTCCGGCTCGGTTTCGAACAAGACCGAAGGTCTGGACGACCTGCGCGCCGCCGTGGATGCGGTCAGCGACAAACTGGGACGTCGCCTCAAGTTCCTCGTCGGCAAGCCGGGTCTGGACGGCCACTCCAACGGAGCCGAGCAAATCGCCTTCCGCGCGCGGGATTGCGGCATGGACATCAGCTATGATGGTATTCGCCTGACGCCCGAAGAAATCGTAACCGCAGCAGTTGAGGACAAGGCCCATGTCATCGGCCTGTCGATCTTGTCCGGCAGCCATATCCCGTTAGTCGAGGATGTCATGATCCGATTGCGCGAAGCCGGATTGCACAATGTTCCGGTGGTTGTCGGCGGGATTATACCTGATGAAGACGCGGCGAAACTCAAGGCCATGGGCGTTGCCAAAATTTATACGCCCAAGAATTTCGAGCTTAATGCGATCATGGGCGACATCGTAACTCTGGTAGATCCGCAAAACCTCGCGGCTGAATAAAACCGAGCTACATTTTGTCTTCTCTTTATCTATCCCTTTATCGTAAGGGATAGATAATTGCCTGCTTTGGAATTACTGTGGGCTATTACTTCCACTTGTAACGTTTTCGGAATGGAGAAACGAAATGGCGATCAGCCTTGAGAAAATGTCGCGTAAAGAACTGCTGGAACTGCGCGATCAAGTGGAAAAGGCACTAAAAAGCGCCGAAAAGCGGGAGCGCAAAGAAGCCTTGAAAGCAGCTGAAAAGGCAGCGGCGGAATTTGGGTTTTCACTCTCAGAACTGGCGAGTGACGGGGTTAAGTCACTTAAGGGCACGAAAGCAAACGCTAAATACAAAAACCCTGCCAACCCGGAGCAGACCTGGTCTGGACGCGGGCGTAAACCGCAATGGGTTCATGATGCCTTGAAATCCGGCGCAGATATCTCGGATTTGGAAATCTGACGGGAATTGGTTTCAAATGACAATTCATATAGGAGCCGAAAAAGGCGATATCGCTGAAACCGTTTTATTACCTGGTGATCCTTACCGGGCAAAATGGGCGGCGGAAACTTTTTTGGAGAACCCCAAGCTGGTCAATAACGTACGTGGCATGCTGGGTTTTACCGGAAACTGGAAGGGACACCCGGTCACAATCCAGGGCAGCGGAATGGGCATGCCGTCTCTGTCAATTTACGTTAATGAACTAATCCGGGATTTCGGCGCCAAAACTCTGATCCGTATCGGGTCCTGTGGCGGGATGCAGGACAGCGTCAATGTCCGTGATGTTATCCTGGCGATGACCTCCACCACGCTCAGCACGCCGTCACGCGGCATTATGAAAGAGCTGAACTTTGCTCCTTGCGCTGATTGGGACCTGCTTCAGGCCGCGGCAAACGCAGCTATTGCCAAGGGCACACCAACCCACGTCGGTGGAATTTATTCATCGGACGTCTTCTATGACGAGCGACCGGATCTGAATGAGCAAATGATGCGGCACGGCATTCTCGGCGTCGAGATGGAGGCCGCCGAACTGTACATTCTGGCCGCACGCCACAAATGCCGGGCTCTGGCCGTCCTGACCGTTTCAGATCACTTGCTGACCGGAGAAGCCTTGCCTTCATCGGAACGTGAAAGCAGCTTTGGCGACATGGTTGAAATCGCTCTTCAGGCAGCCTTTTCTGACGCCGCATAAATGCTGACAGGGCGTTTAAACGCCCTGTTTTTCTATTGCCCGTCCTTCAGGCAACTGGTCGGAGTGTCAGCGCCCTCTTGTTGCGCCCCGCAGTACGCGCAGATCCAGACACCTTCTTTGCGATGCTGCCGCCAACGGCAATCGCGAGTCAAAGATGAGGTGCGCGATCGCCAAAGGAAATAGGCGAACACTCCGATGACCAGTAATAGCAACAAAATGGGCATAATCTTGAATCGCCCAATCTGATGGCAATTTCAAGCGTCAGGTTCGCAGGTCAGGCCGCGTTCGCATATTCGAACAGCTCTGGCTCACGCTGCGCTTCTGGCGCCGATACAGGCTCTGGAGTGTAATAGGCCCATGCCTGTTCCAGCAGAGCCAATGCTTCGGCTGCGCTTGTTTTGTTTTCTGTGGTTTGAGTTTGCATTGGAGCGATTCCGTTTCGGTTCCGTCACTCCTCCCTGCAGGTAAGGTAGTACCAATCAGGGCCGGCTGCATTGCACAGTTTTGCAGTCTTGCCATGCGCCTGCCGCAAGGCGGCAAGCGTCGCTTTCAAATCACCGCTTATACCGCGCGTTCAACCATCATCTTTTTGATTTCGGCAATCGCCTTGGCGGGGTTCAGACCTTTCGGGCAAGTCTTGGCGCAGTTCATGATCGTGTGGCAGCGATACAGTTTGAACGGGTCTTCCAACTCATCCAGACGTTCACCAGTAGCCTCGTCCCGGCTATCGATAATCCAGCGGTAAGCGTGCAACAACGCGGCGGGACCAAGATAGCGGTCACCGTTCCACCAATAGCTGGGGCAAGAGGTAGAGCAGCTGGCGCACATCACGCATTCATAGAGACCATCCAGTTTCTTGCGGTCTTCGATGGACTGCTTCCACTCTTTCGCCGGACGGTTGGTCTTGGTTTCCAGCCACGGCATGATGCTGGCATGTTGCGCGTAGAAATGGGTCAGATCAGGGATCAGGTCCTTGACCACCGGCATGTGCGGCAGCGGATAGATCTTAACGTCGCCCTGGATCTCATCCATGCCATAAATACAGGCCAGCGTATTGATGCCGTCGATATTCATCGCGCAGGACCCACAAATCCCCTCGCGGCACGAGCGGCGGAAGGTCAGCGTCGGGTCAATCTCGTTCTTGATCTTGATCAGCGCGTCCAGAACCATCGGGCCGCAGCTGTCCATGTCGACAAAATATGTATCAACCCGTGGGTTTTGACCGTCGTCGGGGTTCCAGCGATAGATCTGGAACTTGCGGACATTGCCGGCGCCTTCGGGCTTGGGCCAGGTTTTACCCGTAGTGATCCGGGAATTCTTGGGGAGAGTCAGTTGAACCATGTGCCTGAATTTCCTTGGCCTATTTTCGCGCAATTTGCCTTAAAAACCACAAGAAGACAATGCGACATTCGTTCGTATACCGCAGTATTCATAAGTTTTCTCTGCGATACCTTCGTAACTGGCGAGTAGTTCGCTTGACAATTTTGTCATGGTATTTGGGAACGATCATTCGGGCGGTTTTGGCAGAACTGGCAAACTCGGAAAGTTCGGGTTTGATCTCTGTTCCTCGCCTCACGAACACCATCAGATTTTGCTTGAACCAATCCATTACCAACGGATCTGTCCATAAGTTAGGGCGGAACGCGTCATAGAACGCATAACCTTGTGCGTAGAACAGATTGGCCCAATAGTCCTGCCATTGTTCGTTCTTATGGCCTGTCCCTCCCTGCCCGGCAATGGCAGCTGAAAACAGGACAACGTCCGACAGGCACGTCAGGTCCACAACAAAGCTTTCAGCCCGATCTGGTTCAAGGTGTTCTGCGACTTCAGTGCTGACACAAAGATCGAATTTACGGTCCATTGAAAACGGGCGTTCCAGATCAGCACGCACCAAGGCATTTCTGGAAAACTTTATTGCCGTTTCCTCAAGCCAATCACCTTCGACGCCACAGATTTCCCGGTCACGGCTTTCAAATTCGGCCAGCAGGAACCCTACGCCACAACCGACGTCGATGACTGATTTCGCCTCAAAAAACTTTTCGCACAAGCCAAATATTCTCTGTGCGGAATGCACTCGGGCCTCTTCTTGGCGGATGTGGCCTTTGTGAAGACTTTTGTAAAGTTTTTCCGTGTCCATAACCGCCTGCCTTGAATTGTAGCTGTGGTTTCAAGCCTATATACTACTTCAGCACGCTTTATCGGCAACTCGAAACCAGCGCAAAACGGAGCAATACATGTCACTTGCAGTCGTGACGATGGTCTATGACGATTATGAGTTTTTACCGATCTGGGTGCGTTATTGGTCACAGTATATAGAAAACAAATGCATGTATGTGATCGTCCACGGGTCTAACCGCAGGCTGCGTCGCATAGCCCGTGGATGCAATGTGGTCGAGATGCGCAGACCCCCGCCGAGTCGGGACATGGAATCCAAGCGATGGATGATGCTGGGTCACTTCGTCAGCGCTCTGACTTTAATGCATGATGCAGTGCTTTATACAGATGTGGATGAGATCGTAACTCTTGATCCAAAGGCTGGTACGAACATTAAAGATTACATTCTGGCTTCCGAGAACGATGTGACAGCCCCTTTTGGGCTTGAGGTCATCCACAGGGAAGACCTGGCGCCAGAGGAACTAAATCTGGAAAATGGCATTCTTGAGCAACGTAATCTGGTTCGCATTAACGCAAGTTTCGGAAAGCCCAGCATGGTAAAAAGGCCAATCGCTTGGCGCCGAGGCGGTCACTTTGCTTATACGGAGGACGTCTTTGTCGATCCCAACTTAACCGCTTTTCACCTTCGTTTTTTTGACATGCCTCTTTTTCGGGCACGTGCCCTCCGGCGGCGCAAAACGACCAAAGCCCCAAAAGGAAAGAACGATACGCCAGCCCGCGCGTGGAGAGCATCTGACGAAGGCATTGATGATATGGTCGCAAGGCTACACGCCATGCCAATTGCTGGTTCTTTACCGGATGATCGGCTGCCTTATGTTAATGCAATAGAGCGAAGCAAAAGTTTGATTTCCGAGAACGGGCTGAGTTTCACCAAGCATAAAACATATGCATCTAAGGAACTTTTCCAATTGCCCGAAAGGTTCAGGCACCTGTTCTGATCACACCGGCAAAAAATCTTGGCGCATTCAATAAAAGGGTCCGAGTGGTTTAGGAATAACCACTCGGACCCTTTCTTATATTGCGGTAACCCCACCTTTTAAAGGCGAGAAAGACTTTAGAACGTCCGCGCCTTGGGGGCGATTTTCTTCAGGCTGATGCCGCCTTCATCCTCTGTGGTCAGTGGATCGACAATCACCGGGCGATAGCTGAGTTCAACCTTGTTGCCTTCAACTCGCGAAACAGTGTGAACACGCCAGTTCTCATCGTCGCGTTCGGTGAAGTCCTCATGCGCATGGGCGCCGCGCGACTCCTTGCGCGCTTCGGCACCGACGATGGTGGCCAGCGCGCTTGGCATCAGGTTGGTCAGTTCCAGAGATTCCATCAGGTCACTGTTCCAGACCAGCGAACGGTCGGAAACTTTCAGATCGTCCATCTTGGCGGCAATCGCCGTCATCTTCTCGACGCCTTCCGCCATTGTCTTGGCGGTCCGGAATACGGCCGCATCCTCTTGCATGGTCTTCTGCATCTCAAGCCGGAGATCGGCGGTCGGAATTTCGCCACTGGCGTTACGTACCGCATCGAACCGGTCAAATGCCTTATCGACAGACGCCTGGTTCAGAACCGGGTTCGGCGCATCGGCATCGACTACTTTACCCGCCCGGATTGCTGCCGCGCGACCAAACACCACGAGGTCAATCAACGAGTTCGAACCCAGACGGTTCGCCCCGTGCACCGAGGCACAGCCGGCCTCACCGACGGCCATCAGGCCGGGCACGACACCGGTTGGGTTATCGGCGGTGGGGTTCAGGACCTCACCCCAATAGTTCGTTGGGATACCGCCCATGTTGTAGTGTACGGTCGGCAGAACCGGGATCGGCTCCTTGGTCACGTCCACCCCGGCGAATACACGGGCAGACTCGGAAATCCCCGGCAGCCGTTCCGCCAGAGCTTCCGCTGGCAGGTGGTTGAGGTTCAGGTGGATGTGGTCACCATTATCACCGTGGCCACGACCTTCGCGGATTTCCATCGTCATCGAACGCGAAACGTAGTCGCGCGGCGCGAGATCTTTGTATTGAGGCGCGTAGCGCTCCATGAACCGCTCACCTTCGGCATTGGTCAGGTATCCACCCTCGCCGCGCGCGCCCTCGGTAATCAGGCAGCCCGAGCCATAGATGCCGGTCGGGTGGAACTGGACGAATTCCATATCCTGCAGTGCCAGTCCGGCACGGGCCACCATACCGCCACCGTCACCGGTGCACGTATGGGCCGAAGTCGCACTGAAATACGCACGGCCGTAGCCGCCGGTCGCCAGAACAACCATCTTGGCGTTAAACACATGCATGGTGCCGTCGTCCAGTTTCCAGCAGACTACGCCCTGACACTGCCCATCCTCGGACATGATCAGGTCGATGGCGAAGTACTCGACATAGAACTCGGCATTGTTCTTCAGCGACTGACCGTAGAGCGTGTGCAGGATCGCGTGACCGGTCCGGTCAGCGGCTGCACAGGTACGTTGCACTGCAGGGCCTTCACCAAATTCGGTGGTGTGGCCACCGAATGGGCGTTGGTAGATCTTACCTTCCTCGGTCCGGCTGAACGGAACACCGTAGTGTTCCAGTTCGTAGACGGCTTTGGGCGCTTCCCGCGCAAGGTATTCCATAGCGTCGGTGTCACCCAGCCAGTCCGAGCCCTTGACGGTGTCGTACATGTGCCACTGCCAATGGTCCGGACCCATATTCGACAGCGATGCGGCGATGCCGCCCTGCGCGGCAACAGTGTGCGAGCGTGTCGGGAAAACCTTAGTCACACAGGCGGTGCGCAGCCCCTGTTCGGCCATGCCCAGGGTGGCCCGCAGACCTGCCCCACCGGCGCCGACAACGACCACGTCATATTCGTGCGTTTCGTATTCGTATGCAGCCATTTCTTTCAGCTCCGGGATTTAGAGGGCAATGCGCGCAATGGCGAACAGGCCAGCAGCGGCGGCGCCATATGCCAGACAGGTGGTCAGGATGATCAGCACCTTTTCCATTGTGCCGTGGACATAGTCTTCGATCAGCACCTGGGCACCCTCGGCAAAGTGCTTCAGACCAACCACCAGCGTCAGCGCGGCTACGATGGCCGGGAACGGGCGCGAGTAATAATCCAGCACCACGTCATAAGGCTGGCCTAACACCGGACCGAATGTGAAAATGAAAAGTGGGACAAGGATCAGCAAAGCCACCGAGCTGACCTTCATCCGCCAGAAATGAGCCGTTCCGGCCTTTGCCGAGCCCAAACCGATTGCGCGCTTGCGGTCTGTCAGATAACGCATGTCAGGCCTCCTTTAAGCGACGATCAGCAGGGTGATCAGGGTCAGAACGACCGAGCCAATCACAACCGCCCATCCCAGCTTTTCCGCGATGGGAAGATCCAAGCCGACTGCATTGTCCCAGATCAGGTGCCGGACACCGGCCAGAGTGTGATACCACAGCCCCCAAAGCGAGAACGCCATGACCAGATCGCCCAGAACCGAGGTCAGCCACCAATTCGCGCGCTCGAACGCCTCGGGCGACGTCGCCGCGGCCAGGAACCACCACACGATCAACAGGGCAGCCACAATCATGGCGTTTCCAGTGATCCGCGTCAGTATGGACGTGACCGAAGTCAGTTGTGGGCGATAGATCGACAGGTGCGGCGATAACGGGCGATTGCCCCGATTAACATCGGCCATGGCGGCTCCTTTTCGGTTGGCTACCGAACGTTTTACTGGTTTTTGCGACTCTGTCACGTGCTGCAGATGCAAAAAAGCTGATAATTGGCTCAAATTGGCGGATATTGCGCATATGTGATCACACAAAATAATGTCGTGATCACAAATGAAATAACATCGCTTCGATGTTAGCGCCTGAGGCCGCGAATCTCTTTTGTGCCTAGTCCAACCCGGCGGTTTGCTGGGTAACCTCACGCAGTAATTTTTTGCGAATCCGCTCGGGATAGTCTGCAAATCCTGTTGCCGAAACCACAAAAGCCCCCTCACCGACTATGACATTCTCAAAGAAGTAGGCCGTGAGGTCCGGTTCGCTTTCCTCAATTGCGATGGCATTCACCGTCACGCCACGCGTGCGTAACACGCCGTGCAATTCGGAGGGTTCGACCCCCTCGTTGGACACGCCGTCGCCTGAAATGTCGATGAGATGACGCTTGCAATCCGAAACAGAGTCAAAACTGGACATGGTCATCTCAAGGGCTTCACCTATCGCCGTTGAAAAGTTGCGCCAGATCCTGGGGTCGTTGGCCACCTTGTCAGCGAACTGATCCAGTGTTTCAAAGCCATCAATCTGCGTCCAGGGGATTGTCACCTTCTGGCGCGAAGACCCCGTCCATTGCACAAGCATCAACCGCGCCTGTCCGCGCACCAGAGCCTCCGACACGACAGGGTCCCGCAGACCTGCGGCCAGACCATCCATCTGAATCCGGTATTCCGATGTATCGACCGATCCGGATACATCCACCGCCAACGCCAGCGCGAGGTCGCACGCCATGGCGGGCGGGGTCAGACAAAGGCAGACGGCAATAGAACGAAGCAGGGCCATGAACACAGCCTAGCACGATTGGCGTGGACTGCGTTCAAATGAATGTCACCAGCGGCTGTCAGGTCGGCATAAGCGCCCAATAGTCCAGATCCAGCAGAACGTTCTGTATGTAACGGCCGTCTGCGTTTTTCAGCTCGAACGGCTCACCGCCCTTGGTCGCCACCAGGCGCAGGCGAATGGCGCCTACACCCGGTACATCAGTTTCCGCCTTGTCCAGAACTTCGGACCAGGCCTTGATCGTGTCGCCTGCGAAACAGGGGTTCGCATGCGCGCCGCTGTTGAGACCGACGATCATCTGCGCATTTGCCAGACCGTTGAACGACAGGGTCCGCGCCATTGAGATGACGTGACCGCCATAGATCAGCCGGCCATCGGGGCGGAAGGTCAGGTCGAAATGCACCTTTGCCGTGTTCTGCCACAGGCGAGTGGCCAGCATATGCTCGGCCTCTTCTACGGTAACGCCGTCGACGTGATCGATGGTTTCACCGATCTCGTAATCGCCCCAGCGATGGGCTTCGCCGGATTGAACAAAATCATAGTTCGAGAAATCGAGACCCTCGGGCACCACCAGATCGCCTGGCTCCAGCACGTTTTTCAGGTCCGGCACCACCGCCTCGGGCGCGGGAGCGTCGATATTCGCTTTGCGCACCATCACCCAGCGCACGTATTCGATGACCACCTCATCGCGCTGGTTCAAGCCGCGCGTACGCACCCAGACCACGCCGGTTTTGCCGTTCGAGTTCTGCTTGACCCCGATCACTTCGGACTCGGACCGTAGCGTGTCACCGGAATAGACCGGTTTCAGCCAGCGCCCCTCGGCATAGCCCAGATTGGCAACCGCGTTCAGCGAGATATCGGGAACAGTTTTGCCAAACACCACGTGGAACGCCGCCAGATCGTCGATCGGGCTTTGCGGCAATCCACAATTCCGGGCGAACTCGCCCGAGGAATACAGCGCGTGTCGCGCCGGATAGAGTGCGTGATACAACGCACGCTCGCCGTCGGTTACGGTGCGCGGCACCGCGTGATGCAGCACCTGCCCGACGGAATAGTCCTCGAAAAAGCGGCCCGGATTGGTTTTTGCCATTATTGCTGTCCCAGTTTCATTTCGGGGGAGTAGTCGGCCTCGACCTCTTTGGTCACGGCCTGCGCACAGCGCATCATCCGGCTGTTTTCGTCATAGGCATAGGACGGGTCGCCATACAGCTCCCACCCCTTTGCCAGTGCATCCGACACCTTGTGGCAGAAAGCGGATGTGTCTTCTTCGGTCAACAGACGGTAGAGTTTTGCCATATCGTCAAATCCTTATGAACCGAACGGGGAAGGGCCGACCAAGCCGTGGATATAGCCGACGATACCCAACAGAACGATCGACGCGACAAAGAACATCACGTCCTTGCCGTAGGTTCCGGCCTCACCGGGCGTCCAGTCAGGCTCAGAACGGTTGATTGTGATCACTTCCACGACCGCCCAGGCCAGCAGACCGCCGAACAGGATGATGGATGCCAGATCGCCATTCACCAGCAAATGCGCAAAGGCCCACAGTTTGAACCCGCCCAGCATCGGATGGCGCACCTTGTTCAGCAGGCGGCCTTTGGTTCCGGCGGGACTCATCAGATAAAAAGCGAAAAGGACCAGAAGATTGTTGACGTGAACCAGAAAGGTTGGCGGTGCCCAGACAAAGATCGTGTCGGTCATGCGATAACCGAAGATCATCAGCAAAATCGCCACCACCAGCGCCAGCGCCACCGCGCCCTTACCAGCGCTGCCCATCGCAGCGCGTTGCTGCGGCATCACGCGCTTGAACAGATGCGCGGCCCACCAAAGCGCCACACCAAGAATGAGAAGAACAAAGCCCATGCTGGCTTACCCCGCTTGCAAAGCTGTAATAGCCTCTGCTTTTGCCAGAATTTCGCGGGCAGTTACAACGTGCAGGTTTTCGACGATTTTCCCGTCTACGACAGCAACGCCCTGCCCTTGCGCTTCAACCTCTTCGAAGGCTGCGATCTGACGGCGGGCCAGGTCGATTTCCGTGTCCGAAGGCGCATAGGCCGCGTTGGTGATATCGACCTGCGCCGGATGGATCAGAGTCTTGCCGTCAAAGCCCATGTCGCGGCCCTGTGCACATTCAGCGGCAAGCCCTTCACCGTCATTGAACGCGTTGTAGACACCGTCGACGATAATCAGTCCTTCGGCCTTGGCGGCCAGCAGGCATAGCCCCAACGACGTCATCAGCGGCAAGCGGTCGGGTCGGAAACGGGTTTGCAGCTCTTTGGCCAGATCATTGGTACCCATGACAAAACCCGCCATCATCGGGTGCGCCGCAATCCCGGCCGCGTTCAGCATCCCGCGCGGCGTCTCCATCATCGCCCAGATTGGAAGATCGCCGGTGATCGCAGCCAGCGCGTCCACATCGGCAGCCGAGTTCACCTTGGGCAGCAGAACCACATCCGCATCCATGTCGCGCACAGCCTCAGCATCGGCGCGGCCCCATTCAGTATCCAGCCCGTTGATGCGCACGATCTTGACCCGCGCGCCGTATCCCCCGGCAGCCAGAGCAGCCTTGAGCGTCTCGCGCGCGTTTTCTTTTTCATCAGCAGCGACCGCGTCTTCGAGGTCAAAGATGATTGCATCCACGGGCAAGGTGCGGGCCTTGTCCAGCGCACGATCCCTTGAACCGGGGATATACAGAACAGAGCGATAGGGGCGCTGGCGCGGGTCCATTGGCTTCTCCCAGAGAAATATTGTTGCGCGGAATGGGGCATTTTTTGCCGGAAAGTTCAAGCGCAAAATCGCCGCGCTGCAGCATTTGGGCACATTCCACGCAACGTGCGTTGCCTTAACGGGATATCGGTCTGCTGGTCGCACCCTGATTTCCAGATGGAATCGAAGGGGTACGGAGATGAATAATATGTTGTTTAAGATGACCATGGGTCTTGGAATCTGGGTGCTGGCCGCTCAACAAGTGCATGCCCGAAGCTGCGCCCCACGCGAGGATGTGGTGAAACGGCTGGCTGAAACTTATGGCGAAACGCGCCGGGGAATCGGTATTGCCCGGCAGGGCGCGGTCATGGAGGTCTATGCGTCGGATCAAACCGGAAGCTGGACGATCACGGTAACACTTCCGGACGGGATCACCTGCCTTGTCGCCTCGGGTCAATCCTATGAGGCGATGGCCGAAGCACTGCCGCCCAATGCCTGATCAGGTCAACGCGTCCCAGATCAGTTTGCTGCCCGTTAAGGTCAGCAGCACATAGGCGATGCCAAAGAACAGGCGTTCGGACAGCATGAAATGCGCCCGGACGCCCAGCCACGCACCCAAAATCGCGAAGGGGGTCAGCAACAGGTCGGCCCAGGCTGTGTGCCAGGTAAACAGACCCAGGTAGGCGTAGGGCACGAATTTGGCGATATTGATTACCCAGAAAACCAGCACGGTGCTGGCCTGAAACTCGGTCTTCGTCAGGCGTTGCGACAGCAGGTACACGGCCGCCGGCGGGCCACCCGCGTGACTAACACAGCTGGTGAACCCGGCAACCAATCCGGCAAACAGGCCAGCAGGGGACGACAGACGATTGGCAAAACCGCGCACCCAGCCCCTGGCTTGCGAAATGTGCCAGACCACAAAACCAACTGATATCGCCCCGATCAGCAGGCGCAACAAATCGTCATTGGTGGCGCGATACAGCCATGCGCCCAGCGCCACACCGGGTACCGCGCCGAGGATCAACAGGCGTGAATCCGGCCAGCTCCAGCGTTTCCAATACGGCCCTAGCGTGGCTACGTCGATTACCATCAGGATCGGCAGCATCAACGCCAACGCCTGCCCCGGCTCTAAAATCAGTGCCAGAATCGACGAGGACGCAAAGGCCACACCCGACCCGAACCCACCCTTCGAGATACCGGCAAAGATCACAGCAGGGATCGCCACTGCAAAAAACATCAGGTTCAACTCGAACATGCGGCGTCCCTTGAATAGGCTTGTCTCATTGGCCGTTTAGCGCAATCACCGATCGCTGCGCAACGGTATGCGCTTGCATGCCGCGCCGCAGGACCCTTGCGCGAAAGCCATTTAAGGACTAGCAAAACCGCGATTTCAAAACCGACCGGAGATTTTCCAAATGGCCAGACCCAAGATCGCGCTGATCGGCGCAGGTCAGATCGGCGGCACGCTCGCCCACCTCGCAGCAATGAAGGAACTTGGTGACGTCGTCCTGTTCGACATCGCCGAGGGCACCCCGGAAGGCAAGGCGCTTGATATCGCTGAATCCGGCCCGTCCGAAGGGTTCGACGCCGCTTTGAAAGGCACTCAGTCCTATGAGGACATCGCAGGCGCCGACGTCTGCATCGTGACCGCCGGTGTGCCGCGCAAACCGGGCATGAGCCGCGATGACCTGCTGGGCATCAACCTGAAGGTTATGAAGTCGGTCGGCGAAGGCATCGCAGCCAACGCCCCCGACGCGTTCGTCATCTGCATCACCAACCCGCTGGACGCGATGGTCTGGGCTCTGCGTGAGTTCTCGGGCCTGCCGCACAACAAGGTCTGCGGCATGGCTGGCGTTCTGGACTCGGGCCGGTTCGCGCACTTCCTGTCGGAAGAATTCAACGTGTCCATGCGTGACGTCACCGCGTTCGTTCTGGGCGGCCACGGCGATACCATGGTGCCATCTGTGCGCTATTCGACCGTTGCCGGCATCCCGCTGCCCGACCTGGTGGAAATGGGCTGGACCACGCAGGACAAACTGGACGCCATCGTCCAGCGCACCCGTGACGGCGGCGCCGAGATTGTTGGCCTGCTGAAAACCGGTTCGGCCTTCTATGCGCCTGCCACCTCGGCGATCGAAATGGCCGAAGCCTATCTGAAGGACCAGAAGCGCGTTCTGCCCTGCGCCGCCTATTGCAATGGCGAACTGGGTGTTGAAGGCATGTATGTCGGCGTTCCCACCGTCATCGGCGCGGGCGGTATCGAGCGCATCGTCAACATTCAGCTCAACGAAGAAGAACAGGCCGGTTTCGACAACTCGGTCAACGCCGTGAAGGGCCTGATCGAGGCCTGTAAAGGCATCGACAACTCGCTGGCGTAACACCACTGCCAACTTATTTCAGAACCGGCCCGATTTAGGGCCGGTTTTCTTTTTGACCACGGGCCATCCCGGCCATATCCCAAGTCGCGCATGTTGGCGCAAACGTCGCAAATACCCTTATTGAATGTGTTTTCTGAAAGGGGTTGCGGATTTTCGAATCAAATTCATACAGCTTTAATTTTTGTGATCACACCCTAAAAAACTGTGATCACAAATATGGAAAATCTTCGAGAAAAACCTCTTTCCGGTCAAAAAAGCCTTTATATTTGCCCCCTAGACACCCCTATAACGATGTAATCGTAGTCAGACGGGACAATTTCGATGAACATTCACGAATATCAGGCCAAAGCTCTTCTTCGCAGCTATGGCGCTCCGGTCTCCGAAGGTCGCGCGGTTCTGCGCGCCGAGGAAGCCAAAACCGCAGCCGGTGAGCTGGATGGCCCCCTTTGGGTTGTCAAAGCGCAGATCCATGCAGGTGGACGCGGCAAGGGCTCCTTCAAAGAGGCCGACGCCGGTGAAAAGGGCGGTGTCCGTCTGACCAAATCGGTTGAAGAAGCGGCCGAAGAAGCCAAAAAGATGCTGGGCCGCACATTGGTCACGCATCAGACCGGCCCGGTGGGCAAGCAGGTCAACCGAATCTACATCGAAGCCGGTTCGGGAATCGAGCGCGAACTCTACCTGGCCCTGCTGGTTGATCGTCAAACCAGCCGCATCTCGTTCGTCTGCTCGACCGAAGGCGGCATGGACATCGAAGAGGTGGCCGCTGCCACTCCGGAAAAAATCCTGTCCTTCTCAGTCGATCCGGCAACCGGCTATCAGGCCTATCATGGCCGTCGCATCGCCTTCTCACTGGGCCTGCAGGGCACACAGATCAAGCAATGCGTCAAGCTGATGGGTCAGCTGTACCAGGCCTTCGTTGAGAAGGACATGGAGATGCTGGAAATCAACCCGCTGATCGTGTCCGACAGCGGCGACCTCAAGGTGCTGGACGCCAAGGTCGGCTTTGACGGCAACGCGGTCTACCGCCACCCGGATATTGCCGAGCTGCGCGACACGACCGAGGAAGACCCCAAGGAACTGGAAGCCTCCAAATACGACCTGAACTACATCGCGCTGGATGGTGAGATCGGGTGCATGGTCAACGGCGCCGGTCTGGCGATGGCGACGATGGACATCATCAAGCTCTATGGCGCCGAGCCTGCCAACTTCCTCGACGTCGGCGGCGGTGCCACCAAAGAGAAAGTGACCGAAGCGTTCAAGATCATCACCTCGGACCCGCAGGTCAAAGGCATTCTGGTCAACATCTTCGGCGGCATCATGCGCTGTGACGTCATCGCCGAGGGCGTTGTCGCCGCGGTGAAAGAGGTCGGCCTGCAGGTTCCGCTGGTTGTGCGTCTGGAAGGCACGAATGTCGAGAAAGGCAAAGAGATCATCAACACCTCTGGCCTCGACGTGATCGCGGCGGACAACCTGAAAGACGGTGCCGAGAAGATCGTGAAGGCGGTTAAGGGTTGAAGAACAAGATGAACGGAAACAACGGCGCATCGTCCCAGCCAGAAGCTCTCGTATCCTATGCCGGATTCGGCGTCAGATTTGCTGCAATGCTAATCGATGCGGTGATTATCTCGCTGATTACAATCCCGCTTTCGCTGTCCATCTATGGCAATCACTACTTCGACAACCCGGATATCATAGTTGGTCCGGCCGACTTTTTGATAAACTGGGTCGCTCCCGCATTTGCTGTTGTAGTGTTTTGGGTAACGCTCTCTGCAACTCCGGGGAAAATAGTCCTGAAGTTGAAGGTTGTGGATGCAGAAACCGGCGAGAAACCCTCGTTGGGTCAGGCGATTGGACGATACCTTGCCTACTTCCTTTCGTTCATCCCTCTGTGCGCTGGCTACTTTTGGGTGCTTTTGGACCCTCGAAATCAGGGCTGGCACGACAAACTGGCAAAGACCGTTGTTGTTGTCGAGCGTAAGCCTGCAGAGCCCGTTCACTTCAGTCAAAAAGCGTAGATAGCCAAAGGCGCGAGAAATCTCGCCTTTCTTAAAACGACATGGCGGAACGACGACCGCCCGCAAAAGGAGAACGCCAAATGGCAGTCCTCATCGACGAAAATACCAAAGTGATCTGTCAGGGCTTTACCGGCTCGCAGGGCACATTCCACTCTGAACAGGCCATCGCCTATGGCACCAAGATGGTCGGCGGCGTGACCCCCGGCAAAGGTGGGATGACCCATCTGGACCTGCCGGTTTTCAACTCGGTCCACGAGGCCAAAGCCGTGACCGAAGCCAATGCCAGCGTGATCTATGTGCCGCCGCCGTTTGCGGCCGACTCGATCCTCGAAGCGATTGATGCCGAGATGGAGGTGATCGTCTGCATCACCGAAGGCATCCCGGTTCTGGACATGATGAAGGTGAAGCGCGCGCTGGAAGGCTCAAGCTCACGCCTGATCGGCCCGAACTGCCCCGGTGTGATTACGCCCGACGCCTGCAAGATCGGCATCATGCCCGGCCACATCCACAAGCGCGGTTCGGTCGGCGTTGTGTCGCGTTCGGGCACTCTGACCTATGAGGCCGTCAAGCAGACCACCGATGTGGGTCTGGGCCAGTCCACCTGCGTTGGCATCGGCGGCGACCCGATCAAAGGCACCGAGCATATCGACGTGCTGGAATGGTTCCTGGCCGATGACGAGACCGAGTCGATCATCATGATCGGTGAGATCGGTGGCTCGGCCGAGGAAGAAGCCGCGCAATTCCTGGCGGATGAGGCCAAGAAGGGCCGCAAGAAACCGACCGCCGGTTTCATTGCCGGCCGCACAGCCCCTCCGGGCCGCCGCATGGGCCACGCAGGCGCGATCGTCGCCGGCGGCAAGGGCGGTGCCGAAGACAAGATCGAAGCCATGCGCTCGGCCGGCATCGTCGTGGCCGAAAGCCCCGCGCAGCTAGGTGAGGCTGTGCTGGAAGCGATTGGGTAAAGGATATGATCATCCGCCAACTCTCACGTCTATTGCTTATGGGTGCGTTTGCCGCCGTTGTTGCTTCACCGGCTTATGCTGATGGCTCTAGGCTACAAAAGACCGCCTCGGTCTGTATGAGCGTATTGGAAGAGTTGGCGGATTATCAAAGCGCACTGGAGGCGATTGGGTGGGAGGCAATTGATCCCAACAACCTTTCAAAAGAAGCCCGGCATGATCTGTCGGTTTTCGACTCCCTGAGTGAACTCAGTCAAGACCTGGGGGATGATCTGCATCGTGGCATCATTGCTAAAAACAAAGCTGATATCGCGAGAGAAATCGAGAAATCCTTCGACTTCATCTTGTATTTCAAACCTGCGGACGCCGACGAACACTACGTCCTTCGGACCATGAAAGAGCCTAATGGCAGGGTTCTGTGCTGGGCAACCGGCTCTGGCAAGAACGTAAAAATTTGGATTGACGAACTTGCCGCGGAACGGGCTAACCGCCGCAGCCTTTCAGAGTTTTCGGAGTTTTCTGGCTGGGACGAAAGCGAAAGTTCGGAATACTTCATTGCGGTGTCTCCAATTCTCTTGCCGGAACCAAACCAGCGATCAAGAGGTATGACTTTAGGCTACTATAATACGGACAAAATTGATGCGCTTTCGGGACTCTCATTGAGTGCCGACTTTTTTGTTCACACATCAATGCGGCCAAAATAAAAGGAACCCGGCGGTGACTGAGGGCGATGAAATATTTCCTTTGCCAACAAAGAGGGTTCCCTGCCTGTCTAAAGGGCTTAGGCCCTTGAACTCAAATCGCGCGAAAAAGCAAAGCGCTATGGCGGGGAAGCAAAGATGACCTTCTCTGACGCCATCCGCACCTGTTTCTCCAAGTTCTTCACCTTCTCGGGACGTGCCTCACGGCCCGAATACTGGTTCTTTTTCCTGTTCATCGTGATCTGGAGCTTTATTGCCGGGATCATCGACGCGCAGTTCTTCACGCAGGTTTCGGTCAGCCAGAGCGATGAGGTGAAATCCGTCACCGCCACGTCCACGGCACCGGTGCAAAGCATCGTCGGCCTGATCGTGTTCTTCCCGCATCTAGCCGTCGCATGGCGGCGGATGCATGATACCGGGCGCAGCGGACTTTATGCGCTGCTGCCGATCCTGTTGATCCTTGGGGCCTTTGCGGTTCTGGTCTTTGGCATCGGTCTTGCGTCCAGTTTCCGGCACGGAGGCAATCTGGACATTCTGTTTACCCGCGCCACGCTGCTGATCGTCCTTCCGACACTTCTTGTTCTGTTTGTGTCTCCCCTTCTGGTGCTGTGGTGGCTGGCCCGCCCCAGCCAACCAGGCATCAATCAATACGGTCCCAACCCACATGAGGTAGTCCCATGACCGAACATACGCCCAACTCTGCCTTTCATGCCTCAAGCTTTATGCAGGGGCATAACGCTGAATATCTGGAGCAGTTATACGCCCAGTACACAAAGAACCCCGGGGCGGTAGATGCCGCCTGGGCCGAGTTCTTCCAGGCGATGGGCGACGCCACGCCGGATGTCCAGAAAGAGGCTGAAGGCCCGTCCTGGGCCCGCACCGACTGGCCTCCGATGCCGGCGGACGATCTGACCGGCGCGCTGACCGGTGAATGGGCCGAGATTGACGCCAAAGTGGCAGGCAAGAAGATCAAGGACAAAGCTGCGGCCAAAGGGGTTGAGGTCAGCGATGAGCAGATCAAACGCGCCGTGCTGGACAGCCTGCGGGCGCTGATGCTGATCCGGGCCTATCGCATCCGGGGCCATCTGGCCGCCAATCTGGACCCGTTGGGTATGCGCGCGGCCAGCACCCATCCCGAGCTGGACCCCAAGACCTATGGCTTCACCGATGCCGACATGGATCGGCCGATCTTCATCGACAACGTGCTGGGCCTGCAGATGGCTAGCATGCGCCAGATCGTGGACATCGTGAAGCGAACCTATTGCGGCACGTTCGCGCTGCAATACATGCATATCTCCGACCCCGAGCAGGCCGCGTGGCTGAAAGAGCGGATCGAAGGCTATGGTAAGGAAATCTCGTTCACCCGCGAAGGCCGCAAGGCGATTCTGAACAAGATGGTCGAGGCTGAAGGGTTCGAAAAATTCCTGCACGTCAAATACATGGGCACCAAGCGGTTTGGCTTGGACGGAGGCGAGGCTCTGATCCCGGCGATGGAGCAGATCATCAAACGCGGCGGGGCGCTGGGTGTCAGCGACATCGTCATCGGCATGCCGCACCGGGGCCGCCTGAACATTCTGGCCAACGTGATGCGCAAGCCATACCGGGCCATTTTCAACGAATTCCAAGGCGGCAGTTTCAAGCCCGAGGACGTGGATGGATCGGGTGATGTGAAATATCACCTCGGCGCATCCAGCGACCGTGACTTCAACGGCAACAGCGTGCACCTGTCGCTGACCGCAAACCCATCGCACCTTGAGGCCGTGAACCCGGTTGTGTTGGGCAAAGTGCGCGCCAAGCAGGATCAGTTGAAGGACACCGACCGCACCAAAGTGATGGGCATCTTGCTGCACGGTGATGCGGCTTTTGCCGGTCAGGGTGTGGTGGCCGAAGGGTTCGGCCTGTCGGGTCTGAAGGGTCACAAGACCGGTGGCACGATGCATATCGTTGTAAACAACCAGATCGGGTTCACCACAGCACCGCACTTCTCGCGATCCTCGCCCTACCCCACTGACATTGCTCTGATGGTCGAGGCGCCGATTTTCCACGTGAACGGCGACGACCCTGAGGCGGTCGTGCATGCAGCCAAGGTGGCAACAGAGTTCCGACAGAAGTTCCACAAGGACGTGGTCATCGACATCATCTGCTATCGCCGGTTCGGGCACAACGAGGGCGACGAGCCCATGTTCACCAACCCGATCATGTACAAGAAGATCAAGACCCATAAGACTACGCTCAGCCTCTATACCGAGCGTCTGGTCAAGGATGGCCTGATCCCCGAGGGCGAGATCGAGGACATGAAGGCCGCGTTCCAGGCCCATCTCAACGATGAGTTCGACGCCGGCAAAGACTTCAAACCCAACAAGGCTGACTGGCTGGACGGGCGCTGGTCCCACATGGACAAAAGCAAGGAAGAGTATGTACGCGGCGACACCGCGATCAAGCCCGAGACGATGGCCGAGGTCGGCAACGCCCTGACCCACGCCCCGGCTGATATCGCGGTGCACAAAACCGTTGCCCGGCTTCTGGATCACAAGAAACAGATGTTCGACTCTGGCAAGGGGTTCGACTGGGCGACGGGCGAGGCACTGGCCTTTGGCTCTCTGCTGACCGAAGGCTATCCGGTGCGCCTGTCCGGTCAGGACGCGACGCGCGGCACGTTCAGTCAGCGTCATTCGGGCTTCGTGCACCAAGAAACCGAAGAACGCTATTATCCGCTGAACAATATACGCGCGGGTCAAGCGCATTACGAAGTGATCGACTCGATGCTCAGCGAATATGCGGTGCTGGGCTTTGAATACGGGTTTTCACTGGCAGAGCCCAACGCACTGACGCTTTGGGAAGCACAGTTTGGTGACTTTGCCAATGGCGCGCAGATCATGTTCGACCAATTCATCAGCTCGGGCGAAAGCAAATGGTTGCGCATGTCAGGTCTGGTGACCCTGCTGCCGCACGGGTTTGAGGGACAGGGGCCGGAACACTCGTCCGCCCGTCTGGAACGGTTCCTGCAGATGTGCGGTCAGGACAACTGGATCGTGGCGAACTGCACCACGCCTGCGAACTATTTCCACATCCTGCGCCGCCAGCTGCACCGCACATTCCGTAAGCCGCTGATTCTGGTGACGCCGAAATCGTTGCTGCGTCACAAGCTGGCGGTTAGCAATGCCGAGGATTTCACTACCGGCTCCAGCTTCCACCGGGTGCTGTGGGACGACGCGCAGAAAGGCAACTCGGACACCAAACTGGTCAAGGACGACAAGATCAAACGCGTGGTGATGTGTTCCGGCAAAGTCTATTTCGACCTGCTGGAAGAACGCGACGCACGCGGCATCGACGATATCTATCTGATGCGGATCGAACAATTCTACCCCTTCCCGGCGCATTCGCTGATCAACGAGCTAGAGCGATTCAAGGGTGCCGAGATGATCTGGTGTCAGGAAGAGCCCAAGAACCAGGGTGCCTGGAGTTTTATCGAGCCGAATATCGAGTGGGTACTGACCCGCATCGGCGCCACGCATACCCGGCCGCGTTATGTCGGCCGCGCCACTTCGGCCTCGCCCGCAACGGGTCTGGCCAGCCAACACAAAGCCCAACAAGAAGCGCTGGTCGACGAAGCGCTGAGCATTGAAGGAAAATAATCGATGTCCATTGAAGTTCGTGTTCCCACGCTTGGCGAGTCGGTGACCGAAGCCACGGTTGCGACATGGTTCAAAAGGCCCGGCGACGCTGTCGCGGTAGACGAGATGCTGTGCGAGCTGGAGACCGACAAGGTCACCGTCGAAGTGCCCTCGCCTTCTGCTGGCGTGATGGGCGAGATTGTCGCCACCGAAGGTGAAACTGTTGGTGTAGATGCGCTGCTGGCGACCATCGCCGCAGGTGCTGCCGCTGCTGCTGCCCCTGCGGCGGCTGCTGCTCCGGCCCCGGCGGCAGCTCCGGCCGCAAACGGTGGCAGCGTTGACGTCATGGTGCCCACCCTAGGTGAGTCCGTAACCGAGGCGACCGTTTCGACATGGTTCAAGCAGGTGGGCGACAGTGTCGCGCAGGATGAGATGCTGTGTGAACTGGAAACCGACAAGGTTTCCGTCGAAGTTCCTGCTCCTGCGGCGGGTGTACTCGCGGAAATCGTAGCCCCGGAAGGTGCGACCGTAGATGCGTCGGCGAAGCTGGCTGTAATCTCGGGCGCGGCGGCCGGTGCTGTTGTGACCCCCTCGGTCCCTGCTGCGCCTGCGGGCGGTGGCGATTCAGCTGGCGGGAAAGACGTTGCCAATGCGCCGTCGGCAGAGAAAGCCATGGCCGAGGCTGGCCTTTCGGCGGATCAGGTTACCGGAACAGGCCGGGATGGTCGCATCATGAAAGAGGACGTGGCCCGCGCCGTTGCAACGGCTTCGGCCCCAGCGCCTGCGGCGACTGTGCCCGCCCCCGCGGCCCAAGTTCCGCGCGCGCCGGTTGCGGCCCAGGATGCCGGGCGGGAAGAGCGCGTGCGCATGACCCGTCTGCGCCAGACCATCGCCAAGCGTCTGAAAGATGCGCAGAACACCGCTGCGATCCTGACCACCTATAACGAGGTGGACATGACCGAAGTGATGGCCCTGCGCAATCAGTACAAGGATCAGTTCGAGAAGAAGCACGCTGTGCGTCTGGGCTTTATGTCCTTCTTCACCAAAGCCTGCTGTCATGCGCTGAAAGAGGTGCCCGAGGTCAATGCCGAGATCGACGGTACCGACATCGTCTACAAGAACTTTGTGCATATGGGCGTGGCCGCTGGTACCCCGCAGGGTCTGGTGGTTCCGGTCATCCGCGACGCCGATAGCATGTCCTTTGCCGCCATTGAGAAAGCCATCGCCGAAAAAGGCAAACGTGCCCGCGACGGCAAGCTGAGCATGGACGAGATGCAGGGCGGCACCTTCACCATCTCGAACGGTGGTGTGTACGGCTCGCTGATGTCCTCGCCGATCCTGAACCCGCCGCAATCGGGCATTCTGGGCATGCACAAGATTCAGGACCGCCCGATGGTCATCAACGGTGAGATCAAGATCCGCCCGATGATGTATCTGGCCCTGTCCTATGACCACCGGATCGTTGACGGTAAAGGCGCCGTAACCTTCCTTGTTCGCGTAAAAGAGGCGCTGGAAGACCCCCGCCGACTGCTGATGGATCTGTAATCATGGCGACACATGTACTCTGGCAGGCCGATGTGGCCGATTTCGATGTCTGGCTGAAAGTGTTCCGCGAGGACAAGCCTATGCGCAAGGCCGCGGGTATCCGCGACTTGCACGTCTGGCGTGACCCCGATCAGAAGGATCACGCAATCGCCATGTTCGAAGTTACCAATCTTGAAAAGGCGAGAGACTTTTTCGGGTCCGAGGAGCTGGCAATGCACCACGAGCGCGGCGGTATCGCGCATATCTCGATCAAGCTGTTGGAACCTGTTTGAAAACACGCCGTGATCCGTCAGAGCTGGATCATGCAGACGCCGGGCTGCCCGGGCGAATTAGGAGAGTATAATGGCAAACTATGATGTCATCGTAATCGGCGCCGGTCCCGGCGGCTATGTCTGCGCCATCCGTTGCGCGCAACTGGGATTGAAAACCGCCGTGGTCGAAGGGCGTGAAACGCTTGGTGGCACCTGCCTGAACGTGGGTTGCATCCCATCGAAGGCGTTGCTGCATGCCAGCCACCAACTGCATGAGGCCGAGCATAACTTTGCCAAAATGGGTCTGAAGGGCAAAAGCCCCTCGGTCGATTGGAAGCAGATGCAGGCCTACAAAGAAGAAACCATCGAGGGTAACACCAAGGGCATCGAGTTCCTGTTCAAGAAGAACAAGATCGACTGGCTCAAGGGCTGGGGTTCGATCCCTGCCGCAGGTCAGGTCAAAGTGGGCGATGAGGTGCACGAGGCCAAGAACATCATCATTGCATCCGGGTCCGAACCTGCGTCGCTGCCTGGTGTTGAGGTGGACGAAAAAGTTGTTGTGACCTCGACCGGGGCGCTGTCGCTGGGCAAGGTTCCAAAGAAGATGGTCGTCATCGGCGCGGGCGTAATCGGGCTGGAACTGGGTTCGGTCTACCAGCGACTTGGGGCCGAGGTGACGGTCATCGAATTCCTCGACGTGATCACGCCGGGCATGGACCCCGAGGTGCAGAAAACCTTCCAGCGTATTCTCAAGAAACAGGGCCTGAAATTCGTCATGGGCGCTGCGGTTCAAAAGACCGAAGCCACCAAGACCAAGGCCAAGGTCACCTACAAGCTGCGCAAGGACGACAGCGAGCATGTGATCGACGCCGACACTGTTCTGGTCGCCACCGGGCGCAAACCGTTCTCGGACGGTCTGGGGCTTGAGGCGCTGGGTGTTGAGATGACGCCGCATGGCCAGATCAAGGTGGGCGCGGACTGGCAAACAAACGTGCCGGGCATCTATGCCATCGGTGACGTCACTGAAGGCCCGATGCTGGCCCATAAGGCCGAGGACGAAGGCATGGCGGCGGCCGAACAGGTCGCGGGCAAGCACGGCCATGTGAACTATGGCGTCATTCCGGGGGTTATCTACACCTGGCCCGAGGTTGCCAATGTGGGTGAGACCGAAGAAACGCTAAATGCGCAGGGTCGCGCCTACAAGATCGGCAAGTTCATGTTCATGGGCAATGGCCGCGCCAAAGCCAACTTTGCCGCCGACGGTTTCGTCAAGATTCTGGCCGACAAGGAAACCGACCGTATCCTCGGCGGGCACATCATAGGTCCGGCCGCGGGCGATCTGATCCATGAGGTCTGCGTCGCAATGGAATTCGGAGCCTCAGCCGAGGATCTGGCCCTGACCTGCCACGCCCACCCGACCTACTCGGAAGCGGTTCGCGAGGCTGCCCTGGCCTGTGGTGACGGGCCAATCCACAGTTGATCAGGCAGATTTGAAACGGATGAAAGGCGGGCCTAAGTGCCCGCCTTTTTTGTGACGTTGTTCAGCCTCAATTTTGCTCTCCTTTAGGTAGAACCCGGGTGCACTGACTTATTTACGCGGTACACTCATTGAGGCAAAAAATGCGGTTCCTAACTCTTTGCGCAACGGCGCTTTTTTTCACTATGTTCTTTGGCGACGAGGCTCAGGCCAGGCGCGGCGGCGGTGTCTGGGGCACTGCCGAGCAGATGAGTCTGATTGCTCAGACCGAAATCGAGGACAACGCCGGGCAGAAACTGGCGCTGTGCCATCTGACCAAAAAAACTCATGTCATTTTTGCCGGTATCTGGCGCAGTTCCAAGGGCTATGTTCTGGCCCCGAACGGGTGTGACAGCGACAGCTATTACAATCTGACCGCCGAGAAACTGGAACTCGGCAAAGCGCTTGGAGACTTTCCCAGCGATCTGCCGGAGCAACCCGTTATGTCGACTGCCGACATGCTCTCGGGCTTTTGGGGGTTGGGTGCCATTGCGGTCCTGCTAATCCTCGCCGGGATCAAAACAGCGGGCCGTTCGGCCCGAAAGCGCCAGCGCCACGCGGAATTCGGCGGGGTACCTCCGGCGGCGCTTCAGGTGATGGATGCCATGTGCCACGCCGCAAAAGCGGACGGTAAGCTGGACGCCTCTGAGGTTGCCATAATGGCCGATATCGCCAAGCAGATAACCGGCGCAACATTCGAGGAGGCCCGCATTCGCCGGATGTTCGAAATGGCCGAGGCCAATCCGACCGACGCCCAGTTCATTGCATTCGGACGGGGCCTGACCACAGATCAGAAACGGATGGTCCTGCAAGCCACTCTGATGGTCGTCGGTGCGGATGGCCATCTGGATCAGAAAGAGTCGGTCTTTGTCCAGAAACTGGCCCGCGGGTTACTCATCCACCCCGACGAGGTAAAGGCGATGTTCCAGTCGTTGACGGCCAAATCGGCGTAATCAGGCGCTGATCCTACCACATCGTTTTTGCGGCGCGCGCGCCCCATTCTTCATCGTAGCGCGCGCCGCCTTCTTCGCCTTCGGTCATTTCGGCCAGAATATCCCCCATACTGGGCAGCGCGTCGCTTTCATCACCAACGGTCCAGGTGCGTGCGCGCAACATCGCACGGGCGCATTGGGTGTAGATCTCGGCGATTTCGATGACGGCGACGGTCGCTGGACGCTTACCGTTTTTCTCGAACCGGGCTCGCAAGTCTTCATCCACAGTCAGACGGGCGGTTCCGTTCAGGCGCACCACATTGTTCGAACCAGGTACGACGAACAGCAACGACACGCGCGGATCACGCACGATGTTGCGCAGGCTGTCCAGCCGATTGTTGCCACGCCAGTCCGGCATGGCCAGAGTGTTCGGATCCAGCTCCAGCACCACCGGTCCCTCATCGCCGCGCGGGCTGCCATCGACACCTTCCGGGCCGACCGTGCTGAGGATGCACAGACGTGACGCCATGATCCATTTGCGGTAGAGCGGCGTCAGGCGATACGCCACCTTTCGCAGGGAGGGCACGCCAGGGGTGCCATAGAGGCTTTCAAGCGTTTCGATGTCCTTAATGAACTCCATTTGGATCAAACCCCACTTCTTCCATCAGTGCATTGGACCGTGTTTCGATAACGTCCTCAAGCTGCCCAAGGAACGAGTCCCGCGCGACACCCGGTTCAATCGGATCGAGAAAATCGACAATCGCCAGACCGGGTTTGCGCATCACCCCCGTCCGGGGCCAGAAGACGCCCGCATTTGTGGCGGCGGGAACACAGGGGAAGCCCAGCCCCTCGTACAGAACCGCGGTTCCGACCTTGTAGGGCTTATGCACGCCCGGAGCGACACGCGTTCCCTGCGGGTAAATGACCAGCTGGCCGGGTTCCGCGAACTCTTTGGCGACGTCCTTGACCATTTTCGCCACAGCCGCGCCGCGCTTTCCACGATTTACCGGTATACACCCAAGGCGACGGGCATACATGCCGATGACAGGCGTCCACAGCAGCTCTCGTTTCATGATGAACTTTCCATGCGGCACGGCGTCAAAGATAATGATGATGTCCAGAAATGACTGGTGCTTTGCTCCGATCACAACTTCACCGACCGGCACCTTTCCGCGAACCTCGCAGCGAATGCCGACCAGCCAGCGTGCCAGCCAGATTGTCGTACGGGCGTAGGTCTTGCAGGCCTGCAATGCGCCGTGTTTGGAAAACAGGGCGTACGGGGCAAACACGAGACCCAGGAACAGCATCCAGGCATAAATCACGACCATGAAGATCAGAGAGCGGACCCATTGCAACGCAGTGATCATGAAAGCTCCTTCAATTTGCGGCTGGCGGCGGCCCATGTTGCCAGAAAGGCAACCCCCGCGCCCAGCACCGGGATCAGGGCAGGCAGAAGCCAGCCCAATCCCTGAAAGCCCAAGCCGGTCAGAAAACCGCCCTCATCCGAGGCTTCGGGCAGCAGCAACACACCGGTCAATCCAAACAGCACTCCGACAACTGCGCCAAAGAAGGCGCGAAAGGTGAAGCGCCGGACAAAGGCGCGGGCGATAAAGCTGTCGCGGGCGCCGATCAGGCGCAGTACCTCGATAATCTGTGCGTTTGCGGCAAGCGAGGCATTGGCGGCCAATGTGATCATCGCGGCCGTCGCGCTGCCGATCAGCAAAATCGCGACCCAGCCCAGACGTCTAAGGGACATCGCGGCATCCACCAGTGGCTCGCGCCAGCGCGTGTGATCGTCCAGCACGGCCCCCGGAACCTCGGCCCCGAGCCGCAGGCGCAGGCCCGCAGCGTCCAGCCCAGGTTCGCCTTCAACAATTTCGATCAGTTGCGGTACGGGCAACGTGTCCAGCGGCAGGTCGGCCCCGAACCACGGGGACAGCAGCGCGGCCTGCTCTTCCGCTGTGAGCGCACGCGCCGAAGCAACGCCTGGGGTCTGACCCAGCACGGTCAGCGCCGCATCGGTCTGGGCCGCAAGCTGTTCCGTTGGGGCGTTGATGCGCAGGGTTGCCGCCCCGGCCAGTTCGGTCGCCCAGCGATCCGCCAGCCGACCCGAGGCCAGCGACAGCGCCAACGCGAAGACGGCCAGAAAGGCCATCGCCCCGGACACGAATAGCGTCAGATGCGCAGTATAGCCGGTAGGCGGTACAACCCGGTCGGCACGCGCATCCCGTTGCAGCAGATTTCGGAGGGTGCTCTTGCTCATAGGTCGGCCCCTGCCAGCTGAATTTGACGCTGTGAGATACGCAAGACCCGAGCCTGAACCCGGCTTTTGGCCGCACGGATCAGACTGAGATCATGGGTCGCGATCAGTACCGTCTTGCCCATCCGGTTCAGTTCGACCAGCAGGCGAAGCAGGCGCTGCGACATCTCCCAGTCGACATTGCCGGTGGGTTCGTCCGCCAGCACCACATCCGGCGACAGGATCACGGCGCGGGCCAGTGCGGCGCGCTGACGTTCACCGCCCGACAATTCCGGTGGACGCGAGTCCAGCCGGGTACCCAGACCGACCCAGTTCAGCAGTTCCTTCAGATCCTCTTTCTGCGCTGATTCCGCTTGCCCAGAGACCATTAGTGGCAGGGCGACGTTTTCGGCCAGCGTCATGTGATCCAGGAACCGGCAATCCTGATGCACAACCCCGATCCGACGGCGCAGCAAGGCCATATCATCCCGGCCAAGACGCGCTACGTCCTGCTCAAATGCGCTCAGCCGTCCGGACGTGGGCAGCAACGCACCGTAACAAAGCTTGAGTAGCGTTGTCTTTCCGGCACCCGACGGGCCGGTCAGAAAGTGGAATGATCCCGGTTGCAACTGAAGGGACACGTCGCTCAGCAACTCACCATCACCATAGGTGTAGCTGACATTTTCCAGCTCGATCACAAGGGCCCCCAAATTTGTTGCCGCTCTTCTTGCCCGAGCGCGGTCGTTGTTTCAATGCCTGCACCGGGTCGAATTGGCGACATTTGAGCCGAGAAACCGAAAAGACCCTTTGCGGTCAGGTCTTAACGGAATATCATCCCTGAAAAAACTATTATCAGGTCGAGGTCCCGGCCGGGAGGCAGCATGCGTCTAACTTGTCCGAATTGCAGTGCCCAATACGAGGTTCCAGACGAGGTCATTCCCGAGGAAGGCCGCGACGTTCAGTGTTCGAATTGCGAGAAAACCTGGTTTCAGCCCAAGCATCCGGAAGACACAGCCCCACAGGCACCGGAACCTGTCGTTGAAGACACCAAATCCGAAGAAATCGAGTTTCAGCCTGAACCCGCCGCGAAACCACAGGCGGACCCTGAACCGGCAGCGCCGACCGAGCGATCTGCGGCAACTGGAAACGTCGATCCGGCCGTTGCCAATATCCTAAAGGAAGAAGCCGCACGAGAAACAGAACTGCGCGCGCAGGAAGGGGGCGGCCTGGAAACCCAGCCCGATCTGGCACTGGATACGCCCCCCGAACCCGAGAAAGCAGTCAAGGATATTACTACCACCGAAACCGCAGCTGATGCAGGTCAGAAAGAAGCGCTTCCGGACGTGACTGCAATCAATTCCAGCTTGCTGAGCGAAGACCCTGCCAATCAGGCCGAAGACGCGCAGTCTTCTCCGCGCAAGTCGGGAGGTGGGTTCCTGCGCGGGTTCGCTCTGATTGTGATTATCGGGATTGTCTTGCTGCTAATTTACGGCAACGCGCAACAAATCAGCGAAGCGGTGCCGCAAGCCGATCCAATCCTTGATTCATACGTGTCCATCGTGGATCAGGCGCGGGTGTGGCTCGAGGCGCAAACCTCTGGCGCAACGCAGAACTGATCTGATTTCGGAGTAAGCCTAGAACCGCTCAAGCAGGCGCTTGAGGTATTCCAATTCGATCTTGGGGCGATCTGTATCCCCGGTACGCCGACGGATTTCGTCCAACAATTCGCGTGCGCGCCGGTAAACATCTTCGCCTTGCAGCAGGTTTTCATCGGTCGAAATCGACCCGTTCGTTCCCGGGCTGCGCCCCAGCGGATCGCGGTTGTTGGCTTGCATATCGCCGTCCTGCGCGCCCTGGCCCGGCTGATTCTGTTGATTTTGGGCCAATGCCTCACCCAGTGACCGCATACCTTCGCGCAGGGCCTCCATCGCCTCGGACTGGCGGTCGATGGCTTCTGCCAGATCATCGCTCCGCAGGGCTTGTTCCGCCTCGTCCATCGCACGGCCCGCGCGGCCCAACGCATCCCGGGCAGCCTCGCCCTCGGGCGTACCCGCACCCGGTAGGCTCTGCTGTTGACGCCCCAACTCATCCCGAAGGGCTTGCTGACGATCCGCAAGCGAACCCTGACCCTGCTGGCCATCGCCTGCCTGATCGGACCCTTGCCCCTGTCCGCCCTGCCCCTCATGGCTCTGACCACGGCCTTGTCCGCCCGAGCGGCCTTCGTTGCCCTGGTTTTCACCGGCCTGTGCTCCGGGGTTGAACTGTTCCTGAAGATCTCGGAACGCCTGATCGCTGAGGCCCTGCTGTTCACGCAGGGTCTCGGCCAGACCCTCCATGGCTTGCTGACCCTCGGATTGCTGACCCTGACCCTGGCCTTGGGTGACGCGCATGTTCTCCATCATCCGCTGGAATTCTTCCAGCGCCTGCTGCGCTTCAGCCATTCGGCCCTGTTCCATCAGTTCCTGAATGCGATCCATCATCCGTTGCAGATCGTCCTGCGTCATCTGCAGGGATTCGCCGTTCTGACCCTGCTGGTTCTCGCCGCCCTCCCCGTTTTCCTGCGCGAGACGCTGCAGCTGCCGCAAATAGTCCTGAGTCGCCTCACGCAGCTCCTGCATCAACTCGGCGATTTCCTCGTCGCTTGCGCCGTTCTGCATCGCCTCGGTTAAACGTTCCTGGGCACGGCGCATACGTTCCAGCGCATCGGCCAGCGTGCCGTCCTCGATCATGACCGCCAAATCCCACAGGGCCTGTGCTATTTCTTCCTGCTGTTGGGGCTTCAGCTCATAATCATTGAACATCTCCAACCGGCGCAGGGTCACGCGCAGCCGCAGATAGGCAGTGTTCGAGCGGAAGAACCCTTCGGGAAGATGCGAAACCGCCCGCAATAGCTGCGATACCCGTGTCGCGTTATCGCGCGACCAAAGCAGGTCACGCCGCTGTTCGATCACCGCAGCAGCCAGCGGATCAAAGAAGCGCCGCGCGGGCAGCGCTGTCATATAAGGTTCGGATTGGGTTTCCTGATCGGCCGCGTCCCGGGCCATCAGCGTGATTTTGACCGGAAGATGCGCCCAGGGGTGCTGCGAGAAATCCTCGATCATATCCTCGGTGAAGTCGGACCGGTCACCGGTGATCGGCATCGGCAGTTCAACTTCAATCTCTTCGCGCGGTTCGGGGGTGGTGTTCAAACCGTAACGGCGATCCACCGAGGCCAGGTCGAGCTCAATCAGGGCTGTTCCGGAGACCACTCCGTAGTCATCACTTGCGGTGAATGGCAGCTTCATATGCCCACCTGCTTCTGACTCGGCGGTACCAGCGACCGCAATCCGGGGGCCTGAATCCGCAATGACGTCCAACGTCCAATCTCGGCCCGCTGGGCCATCGATCTTCAGTTCGCCCGAGCGTTCGACCACAAATTCCTGTTCTGGCTCGATTGCGGCTTCTGTGCCCAGAGGCGTTGATGTTTCGGTCAGGCTATGCGCCCCGACATCACCATAAAACCGCAGAGTTATGCGGCTGCCCTGCGGGATGGACAGCGTCGGGTCGGATTGATCCGCCAGATAGAGCGTCGGCAACCCGGTATAACGCGGTGGTTCGACCCAGCCTTCCCAGCTGGGCCCCTGCGCGGCAACGGCTGCTCCGGGCGCCATCTCGGCCACTGAGCCGATCCGCCAGAAGGACCCGAACAGGGCCGCAATCACCAGTGCCAGCAAAGCAGAATAGCGCAGGGCATAAGGATCGCGTTCGGCCAACCGAAGATCCGGCCGGACCGGTTCCGCCTGCGCCGCCCTTTGCGCCATGCGGCTCTGGTGCGCACGCCACAGGGCCACCGAGTCCGCGTCCAATGCGCCAATCGCCTGATCATCCATCAGGGCCTGAATGGGACGCCCCGGCAGGGACGCATCCAGCCGCATCAGCGCCTCGGCCCGTGTGGGCCCATGGAATCGCCTGATGCCCCAGACCAGAGAAACGGCCAACCCGATCAGCGCCACCGCACCCACGGCCCAGACGATCTCGACCATGACATGATCCTGCAAGCCCAGCATCAAAGCGGCCAGAATCGCCATGGATATCGAGAAGAACGGCCAAAACGCCCGCAAAACCTGCTCGGCCAGCATCCCTGCGTACGTAAGCCACAGGGACGACTTGGGGATCGGCAGGGTCTGTCTTGCGCTCAAGGCGGGCCTCCTGATCGGGCCTGCGCGCCTATCGCGTCAAAGCCACACAGGTATGGTATCGCGGTTTATGATTTCGTCAAAGCTTGGGCGTTCACGAATAACTGCAAATTGATCCCCATGAACCAGAACTTCCGGGATCAGTGGCCGCGTGTTGTACTCGCTTGCCATCACTGCGCCATAGGCCCCGGCGCTGCGGAAGGCGACCAGATCACCCGGTGCAAGTGGCGGCATGTTGCGCTGTTTGGCGAAAGTGTCGCCGGTTTCGCAGACCGGGCCGACGATATCATAGGGTTGCTGTTCCACGCCCGGAACGGGTTCTTGCACCGTAACGATATCGTGGTGCGCCTCGTACATCGCAGGGCGAATCAGGTCATTCATCGCACCATCGAGAATCAGGAAATCGCGACCTTCGCCGGATTTTACATAGATCACCTTGCTGACCATCAGCCCGGCATTGCCTGCGATCAGGCGGCCCGGCTCGATTTCGATCTCACAGCCTAAATGGCCCAGTGTTTTCTTGATCAGGGCGCCATATTCCACCGGCAGCGGCGGTGCGTCATTCGAGCGAGCATAGGGAATTCCCAATCCCCCACCCAGATCGAGACGGCGGATATCGTGACTCTCGGCGCGCAGCCGTTCGGTCAGTTCAGCGACTTTGGTATAGGCCAGTTCAAATGGCTCCAGCTCGGTCAGTTGCGAGCCGATATGGACGTCGATCCCAATCACCTCTAGCCCCGGCAGGCTGGCGGCACGGGCGTAAACCTCGGACGCACGGGCAATCGGAATGCCGAACTTGTTCTCAGACTTGCCGGTGGCAATCTTGGCGTGGGTCTTGGCGTCCACGTCCGGGTTCACCCGCACGGTGATTGGCGCAACCACGCCCAATTCCAACGCAACCGCATTGATCACCTCCATCTCGGGCTCGGATTCCACGTTAAACTGGCGGATGCCGCCGGTCAGCGCGGTGCGGATCTCATCCACCGTTTTGCCGACGCCCGAGAAAACGATCTTGTCGCCCGGTACACCAGCCGCCTTTGCGCGCAGGTATTCCCCACCCGAGACCACATCCATACCCGCGCCCGCCTGCGCCAGCGTCTTCAGGATCGCCTGGTTGCTGGCGGCTTTCATCGCATAGCAGACCAGATGATCGGTGCCCTCAAGCGCGTCGTCGAACAGCTTGTAATGCCGCAGCAGAGTCGCCGTCGAATAGACATAGAACGGGGTTCCGACTGCAGCAGCGATTTCGGAGATCGGGACATCCTCGGCGTAAAGCGCGCCGTCGCGGTAGAGAAAGTGATCCATGACTGCGCGCTTAGACCAAAAGCAGCACTCGGATCAATGGATTCCGCGCGGGTTGGAGCACTCAGTTAATTGGTTGTTGAAACACCAACCCGGCCATAGCCCGAGATCGAGATACCAGTGCCGCCCGAGTTGGCCTCCGGTTCAGGGTTGGATTTGTACGAAGGATCGCAGGCCGCAAGAACGGCGAGGGACAGGAGCAGGCCGATAATTTTCATTGTGTCGTCTTTTGTTAAGCTTCGGCGCAGGGCCGGTCATACCCTGTACATGGTCCCGTTCCAGATGAAATGCAATCGCGTGGCATTAAAGTCCCAGATAGACACCCAAACCGCCACGGCGCAGGCCAACACCGCCACCAACATAGGTGCCGCTGCTGCCAACGCCGACGTTGGCACTCATCGTCGGCTGGATGGGTTCGCCATCCGCGCCACAAGCGGCCAGGGCAAATCCGGCCGATATCAGAAGGACCACACGTAGTATCTGCATCACACCAACGCCTTCCATCGCTCAATCTGGGCGCGGACCTGATCGGGGGCCGTGCCACCATAGGACTGGCGTGAGTTTACCGAATTTTCGACGCCGAGGACAGAATAGACATCCTTGGTAATATCGGCGTGGACCGATTTCATGTCGTCCAGGGTCAGGTCGGGCAGGTCGCAATCTTTGCCCTCGGCCTTAGCCACCAGCGATCCGGTGACATGGTGCGCATCACGGAACGGCAGGCCCAGAACGCGCACCAGCCAGTCCGCCAGATCGGTCGCCGTCGAGAAACCCGATCCTGCGGCGACGGCAAGGCTGTCGCGGTTGGCGGTCATGTCCTTGACCATGCCTTCCATAGCCGCCAGCGCCAGCATCCAGTTGTCGGCCGCGTCAAAGACCTGTTCCTTATCTTCCTGCATGTCCTTGGAATAGGCCAGCGGCAGGCCCTTCATCACCATCATCAGCGCAGTATTCGCGCCATAGATGCGCCCCACCTTGGCGCGGATCAGCTCGGCCGCATCGGGGTTCTTCTTCTGCGGCATGATCGACGAGCCGGTCGAGAACCGGTCCGACAGAGTCACAAACCGGAACTGGGCCGAGGACCAGATCACCAGTTCTTCGGCAAAGCGCGACAGGTGGACGGCGCAGATTGATGCGGTGGACAGGAACTCCAGCGCGAAATCACGGTCACTGACCGCGTCCAGCGAGTTGGCGGCAGGGCGGTCAAAGCCCAGCGCCTCGGCCGTCATCTGGCGGTCGATGGGGAAGGACGTCCCAGCCAGCGCCGCAGCACCCAGAGGGGATTCGTTCATCCGCGCGCGGGCATCGCGAACACGGCTCAGGTCGCGGCCAAACATCTCGACATAAGCCATCATGTGGTGGCCCCATGTCACCGGCTGCGCAGTTTGCAGGTGAGTAAAGCCCGGCATGACCCAATCGGCCCCCGCCTCGGCCTGCGCCAAAAGCGCGCGGATCAGGGCCAGCAACCCAGTTTCTGCCGCATCCAGCTGATCACGGACCCAGAGTTTGAAATCGGTCGCCACCTGATCATTCCGCGAACGACCAGTATGCAAACGGCCTGCGGGCTCGCCAATCACCTCTTTCAGCCGCGCCTCGACATTCATGTGGATGTCTTCCAGCGCGGTCGAGAACTGAAATTCGCCGTTCTGGATTTCTGACAAAACGGTGAGCAGCCCTTCCCGAATGGCCCGCGCATCACTATCAGTTATGACACCCGTGGCCGCGAGCATGGCGGCATGGGCGCGCGAGCCTGCGATGTCCTGGGCTGCCATCCGCTGATCGAACCCGATCGAGGCATTGATTGCCTCCATGATCGCGTCTGGACCGGCGGCAAAGCGGCCGCCCCACATCTGGTTCGAGGATTGATCGGTCATGTAAGAAAACCCGGAGTTGATATGCGCCTAATTCGTCTGATCCCCCTTTATATGGCCCTAGCGCTGGGTGCAAACGCGGCTTTGGCCACGGATGCCGAAACTCTGGGCCCGCTGCGTGACGGTACACTGAAACGACTGATCCTGCATAAAGAGCCGAAACCCGTCGCTGCGGTCGAGTTTCAGCTGGAGGATGATGGCGGCGTGGCGACGCTGGAAGATTACAAGGGCAAATACGTTCTGCTGAACTTTTGGGCCACCTGGTGCGCACCGTGCCGCAAGGAAATGCCGCAGATCGCCGAGCTGCAGGAAGAGTTCGGCGGCGACAAGTTTGAGGTTCTGACCCTGGCCACCGGGCGCAATACACCTGCGGGGATCAAGAAGTTCTTCGACGAAAACGGCATTGATAACCTGCCGCGCCATCAGGACCCCAGTTCGGCGGTTGCTCGGGAATTGGGCGTCATTGCCCTGCCGATCACGGTTATTCTGGATCCGGACGGCAATGAAATCGCCCGCCTGATCGGCGATGCCGAGTGGAATTCGGACAGTGCCAAGGCAATTATCTCGACGTTGGTTGGCGCTGAAAGCTAGGGTTTGCGCCTTTCCCGTTTTTCTGTGCTAGACTGAAAGCGGCCTCAACGGGCCGGTTTTCGTGTGCAACCAGAACGAAGGGAGAGTGCAATGAAACCGGTAGTTTTGTTGATTGGTAAACTACCAAACGTGATCGGTGACGTGGCGCAGCGCCTGGATCACATGCCGATACAATGGCTGGGTGCGCATGATCAGGATGAGGTCCGGCGCCAACTGGAAGCTGAGCCCCGTATCGCGTGCGCGATCATGGGCGCGGGTCTGGACGACAAGATACGTGGCGAAATGGTGGGCATCATCGCCGCGCTCAGACCGGATATTTGCATCCATCTTAAAGACAGGGCATCCGGTCCCGACGGCCTGGTGCCATTTGTCGAACGGGTCGTTCAACACGAGATTCCGGAAACTCTGGAGACAGGCTGACGCCACGCCACCTTTGACAGTTTCTGTGCCGCTTTGCACTCTGCCGGGCGGGAGGATGGAATGCCGCTTGAAATTCTATTGGTTCTGGTGGTCGGGGGCATCGTCGGAATAACGGTATTGCTGCACCTGACGGGCAAGTCACGCATCCGCGCGCTGACTCCGGAAAGCGTACGGTCGGAATGGCTGCGCCATGCGCCTGACGATGACATCATCGATATCACGATTGCCCATGACAGGCGCTCGGCACTGATCCGCACCGAAACCGGCAACGGGCTGCTCTGGTCCTTCGGGGCCGATACCGTGGCGCGACACCTGCTGGATTTCGACTGGCTAGAGCACCCCGAAGGGTTCGAGGTTCAGTTCCATGACTTCAGCACGCCCAAAGTCATCATCCGTCTGGACGAATTCGAACGTCCGCACTGGCAACATCTGATGGACCCTGCATGACCGACCAAGTGAATTTTCCGGACGCCGTTCAATGGGCCGTTCCATTCTTCATTGCCGCCATTCTGGCCGAGTTTCTGTGGATCGCCATCAAGGGCAAGGGCGGACGTTATGAAACACGGGATGCGGTCACGTCGCTGATCATGGGGGCTGGTAACATCGCCTCGGGCTTTTTGCTGGGGTTCATTGCCTATGCGTTTTTCATGTGGCTGTGGCAGATCACGCCACTGAACCTGGGCACCTCGATCCCGGTGATCATCCTGTGCTTTGTATTGGATGACCTGCGCTATTACTGGGTGCACCGGTTTGGGCACCGTATCCGATGGGTCTGGGCCAGCCATGTGAACCATCACAGTTCGCAGCATTACAACCTGACCACTGCGCTGCGCCAGACCTGGACCTATACGTTCACCTTCATGATGGTCGTCCGTGCCCCGCTGATCCTGTTGGGGTTCCATCCCGCGATGGTGCTGTTCTGCGGTGGTCTGAATCTGATCTACCAGTTCTGGATCCACACCGAGGCCATTGGCAAAATGCCCCGCTGGTTCGAAGCGGTCATGAACACCCCGAGCCACCACCGCGCCCATCATGGCCGCAATGCGCGCTATCTGGACTGCAACTATGCCGGTGTCTTCATCATCTGGGACAAGATGTTCGGCACCTTTGTTCCCGAACAGGAAGACGACCGCGTGGATTTCGGACTGGTCCACAATATCGGCACGTTCAACCCGCTGCGCGTTGCGTTTCATGAATGGGTCAGCATCTGGCGTGACGCGACTCAGCCGGGGCTGACTTTACGCGAAAGGCTGGCCTACTGCTTTGCCCCACCGGGATACAGCCATGACGGTAGCCGGGACAATTCCGAACAGATCAAAACCAAGCACCTGGCTCGCCACCCCGAAGATCGCGGGACACCCGGATTTGAGCAATTTGTGGCAGAAATGCCCGACACCAAAGTAAAACAGGCCTGATTTCGCCGATCCTGCGCCGCTTTCCTTGAAAGCGAAATCTCACATTCCATATTCAGAAAATGTGCGTTTTGTGAGTAGCCGGAGACCCATATGTCCCGTTTGACAACCCTATCCACCATTCTGGGCCTGACGGGCCTGATACTGGCTATGCTGACCGCGCTCGCCGGTGGCGCGACCGGTGTCATTGCACTGGGCTTCGCCATGTTGGTTCTCGGTTTCACGGGCGCCGTGATTGGCGCGGCGATCCATTTGGGCCGCGTGTGGGATACCGTGCGCTGAGACGAACCAAAGTTAATTGATCTCTTTAACCGCAGATTCATAAGTTTGCCCTGAAATCACCTCCTGACCGGAGCGTTCAGGGGAAATGGCAGAGTCATGCAGGACAAGAAACTGGCAGATATGCCTGAAGGGGCGGAAAGCCCGCTGAACGCGGCGGTCACTTCCCGCGATACATCAACGGTTCAGATGGCGACCGAGGCGGTGAAGCACAAGCAGTGCAAGCTGGCGTTTCAACCGGTCATGCAGGCCCATCCTCCGCAGGGTGTGGCATTTTATGAGGGGTTCATTCGGGTGCTCGACGAAACCGGTCGGGTTATCCCCGCGCGGGACTTCATGCCGCAACTGGAAAACACGCCAATCGGTCGAGAGCTGGATTGCGTTGCACTTGAGATGGGGTTGCGAACACTGGCCAGAAACCCGGGCATTCGTCTGTCCATCAATATGTCAGCACGCTCGATCGGATTCGCCCGATGGTCGCGTGTGCTTGAGCGGTTTCTGAAAAAAGATGACAGTATTGGTGAAAGGCTGATCCTGGAAATCTCGGAAAGCTCCGCCATGACGGTTCCTGAACTGGTGATTGATTTCATGGACCGGCTGCAGCCCCGCGGCATCGCCTTTGCTCTGGATGACTTTGGTGCCAGCAATTTCAGTTTCCGTCATTTTCGCGAGTTTTTGTTCGACGCCGCCAAGATCGACGGGCAGTTCATCCGTGGCGTCAGCGACAACCCGGACAACCAGGCCCTGGTTCGCGCCCTGGTTGCGGTGGCGCGGGAATTCGAAATTCTGGTAACAGCCGAATCGGTCGAGACAAAGCAGGATGCCGAATTTCTGGTCGCCAGTGGTGTGGACTGTTTGCAGGGCTTTTTATTCGGCGCACCCACCGTTTCAGCCCCGTGGAAGGACGCAACAATCAGACAAACCGGCAGCTAAGCGCGGAAATTCCGGCCTCATGACGCCTGAGACAAGCTGACCGTTGCTGCAAGTGCAGCGTTACGCTATGCCATGTACAGTTGGAGCGGGGGATCAAGGGGCGCTCGTTCGCAGAGGCCATGCTTCTGCGGTCTGCGCCATGATGGTTCCCACAGGACCTTGATGGTAAAGGATTGTCTATATGACCAACGTAGTAATCGCATCCGCAGCACGTACCGGCGTCGGCAGCTTTGGCGGCTCGTTTGCAAACACACCCGCACATGATCTGGGCGCTGCCGTCCTCGAAGCAGTTGTCGAACGCGCAGGAGTCGATAAAGGCGAGGTCAGCGAAACCATCATGGGTCAGGTTCTGACGGCCGCTCAGGGTCAGAACCCGGCGCGTCAGGCGCATATCAATGCTGGCCTGCCGCAGGAAAGCGCGGCCTGGGGCATTAACCAGGTCTGTGGCTCGGGTCTGCGGGCCGTTGCATTGGGCGCACAGCACATTCAGCTGGGCGATGCCGAGATCGTTGCAGCCGGCGGACAGGAAAACATGACTCTTTCGCCCCACGCCGCCGCCTTGCGCGCCGGTCACAAAATGGGCGACATGAAATACATCGACACAATGATCCGCGATGGTCTGTGGGATGCGTTCAACGGCTATCACATGGGTCAGACCGCCGAGAACGTCGCCGAAAAATGGCAGATCAGCCGCGATCAGCAGGATGAATTCGCCGTTGCGTCGCAGAACAAGGCTGAAGCCGCGCAAAAGGCAGGCAAGTTCGCCGATGAAATCACGCCCTTCACCATCAAGACCCGCAAGGGCGACATCGTGATGGACAGCGACGAATACATCCGCCACGGCGCAACCATGGAAGCCATGGCCAAGCTGCGCCCGGCCTTCACCAAGGACGGTTCGGTTACCGCCGCGAACGCCTCGGGCCTGAATGACGGCGCGGCCGCCACATTGCTGATGTCGGCCGAAAACGCCGAGAAGCGCGGGATTGAACCTCTGGCCCGCATCGCGTCCTATGCAACTGCCGGTCTGGACCCGTCGATCATGGGCGTTGGTCCGATCTACGCCTCGCGCAAGGCGCTGGAGAAAGCAGGCTGGTCGGTTGACGATCTGGATCTGGTCGAGGCCAACGAAGCCTTTGCCGCGCAGGCTTGTGCCGTGAACAAGGACATGGGTTGGGACCCGTCGATCGTGAACGTGAACGGCGGTGCTATCGCAATCGGTCACCCGATCGGCGCATCCGGCTGCCGCGTTTTGAACACACTGCTGTTCGAAATGAAGCGTCGCGACGCGAAGAAGGGTCTGGCGACCCTCTGCATCGGTGGCGGCATGGGCGTCGCCCTGTGTGTGGAGCGCGACTAAGTGCTTTGACAGCTAAATAAACAGGGGCGCCCCTCGGGCGCCCTTTTGTTACAATTGGGTCTTATCCCTTAGATGCGACAATATCGCCGGACAGAAAGACACAATCGATCGCGAAACGATATTGCGCAGCAATCTCTCTCAGAGTAACAGAATTACCAAGACGACTAAATTTGGAGGATTCCTAAATGGCACGTACAGCACTCGTCACCGGCGGCTCTCGCGGCATCGGCGCAGCAATTTCCAAGGCGCTTAAGGCCGAAGGTTACAATGTTGCGGCCACTTATGCAGGCAATGATGAAGCCGCTGCAAAGTTCACCGAGGAAACCGGCATTGCCACCTATAAGTGGAACGTGGCCGATTACGACGAATCCAAAGCGGGTATTGAAAAGGTCGAGGCCGAGGTTGGTCCGATCGACATCGTGGTGGCCAACGCGGGCATCACCCGCGACGCGCCCTTCCATAAGATGACCCCGGAGCAGTGGCATCAGGTGATCGACACGAACCTGACCGGTGTGTTCAACACCGTCCACCCCGTGTGGTCCGGCATGCGCGAACGCAAGTTCGGCCGCGTGATCGTCATCAGCTCGATCAACGGTCAGAAGGGCCAGTTCGCGCAGGTGAACTATGCCGCGACCAAGGCGGGCGATCTGGGTATCGTGAAATCTCTGGCGCAGGAAGGCGCGCGCGCCGGTATCACCGCGAATGCGATCTGCCCCGGCTACATCGCGACCGAGATGGTCATGGCCGTACCGGAAAAAGTGCGGGAATCCATCATCGGCCAAATCCCGGCCGGTCGTCTGGGTGAGCCCGAGGAAATCGCGCGCTGCGTGGCATTCCTGGCGTCTGACGATTCCCAGTTCATCAATGGCTCGACCATTTCGGCCAACGGGGCGCAGTTCTTCGTCTGATTCCGGCAGAGAGCAAGAAAACGGGCCGGTCCTTACGGGCCGGCCCTTTTTTATCCCGTAAGAACGCGCGCGCTGCGTTCAGCGGGAACCGAACAGCCATTTCAGGGCATTGTTGACAGCGCGAGACCGCTCCAGATGCGCACGCCGAAAGGCGCGGACCATTGCCGGGTTTGTCGAGACCTCAATCATGGCGGATATCCCCTCAATTCAGTTTTATTTGACTTGAACCAAATATGCGCCTTAGGTTTGTGGCTGACAAACGAGCTTTCTTCGGGTTTCGGTTAAGAATTTCTTGACGCTATGAGCAACGTGCTTCCCCCTCTTACCGCTTTGCGCGCCTTCGATGCTGCTGCACGGCACATGTCCTTTGCCAAGGCGGCGGATGAACTGCACGTCACTCCGGCGGCGCTGTCCTTTCAGATCAAATCGTTGGAGGAACACCTGGGCCGCCCCCTGTTCCGCCGTCTGAACCGGGCCGTGGAGCTGACCGAGACCGGGCGTGCCCTTGCCCCAGGCGCGGCCGAGGGGTTTGCTGCCTTGCAGGCCGCGTGGCAGGCGGCGCGACGGCAGGACAACGACACCAGCCTGACAGTGACGGCCGGACCCGCGCTGACCGCCAAATGGCTGGCCCCGCGCCTTTATGAGTTTGCTCGGGCGCATCCAGAGATTGACCTCAAGTTTTCGGCCACGCTGCGGATCATGGATCTGGAACGCGACGACGTCGATGTTGCCATCCGGTTCGGCTATGGCGGCGATGAAGGGCTGTACTCTCTGCCCGTTCGCAAGGAATGGCTGACCCCGGTGATGACACCTGAGCTGGCCGAGCAGTACCCGACGCCCGAAAGCCTGAGAGATGCGCCGCTGATCTTTGATGACTCGATTGCGTTCCTTCAGCCGCCCAGTGACTGGCCCACCTGGTTTCGGGCCGTGGGTATCGAATTCGCGCCTTCACATGGCGCGCATTTCTCAAACGCCGATCACGCGATTGACGCCGCCGTCGCTGGCGTCGGCGTGGTGCTGGGCCGTCGCGCGATGATCATCAAAGACCTGACCGAAGGCCGACTGGTTGCGCCGTTCAAAGTGGCGATCGAAACCCACGGGCGGTTCCGGTTCCTTTGCCTTCCCGGCGCTGAAAACCGCCCTCAGATCGCGGCATTTCGCGACTGGTTCATGACAGAGATTGAAAAAACCGCGCATATATCGGACGAATTCGAAATCATCCCGGTAGAAGAAGTCCCGCCTCTATGACTAAAACTCGCGCAACGGTCATCGGGTTTGTGGCAGTCCTGCTGTGGTCTTTGCTGGCCCTCTTCACCGTTGGGTCGACGCCCACGCCACCCTTGCTGCTGAACGCCATCTGCTTTTCGATTGGAGGCACTCTGGGGCTGGTCTGGACGTGGGCCAATGGAAGGCTGGGCCAATTGCGCGCAGTGCGCTGGACCACCTACCTGTTCGGCACCGTCGGGCTGTTCGGCTATCACGCATTATACTTCTCGGCCCTGCGAATGGCTCCGGCGGCTGAGGCCGGGTTGATCGCCTATCTCTGGCCCTTGCTGATCGTGCTGTTTTCCGGGCTTTTACCGGGTGAGCACCTGCGTATAGGGCACCTGATCGGTGCGTGCCTTGGCTTTACCGGGGCAGCAGTGATCATCGCCGGGGGTGGCAGCGCCGGGTTTCAGGCCGACCACATGCCGGGATACGCCCTGGCGTTTCTCTGTGCGCTGACATGGTCGGGATATTCGGTTTTTTCCCGCCGTCTGGGGGATACGCCGACCAGTTCAGTCGCTGTGTTCTGCATCGCGACAGCCATCGCATCCGCGATACTGCATCTGGCGGTTGAAGACACTGTCTGGCCCGACAGCGCCCTTGGCTGGGCTTCAATCGCTGCGCTGGGGTTAGGGCCGGTGGGGCTGGCGTTTTATGTCTGGGATATCGGGGTCAAGCAGGGTGACATTCAGATACTGGGCACAGCATCCTATGCGGCACCCTTACTGTCTACGTTGGCTCTGGTTGTGGCCGGGATCGCCGCCCCGTCCTGGGGGCTGGCGATCGCGGCGGTGTTGATCACCGGCGGCGCGGTCATCGCCGCGCGGGCCAGTTTAAAGCGCTAGTTGGACAGGCGCTCGATCTCTTCTTTCAGCTTGAGTTTTTGTTTTTTGAGTTGAGCTATATGGAGATCATCGATGCCTGGCGAGCGTTGGGCTTGTTCAACTTCTAGACCGAGAGATTCGTGCTTTTTCTTCAGTTCGGTCAGGTGTGCGCTCACGCTCATGGCGATACTCCTTTGTTGGTGTCTGAGTTTCACGTAGGAAGTTGACCACATCGTTTCCAGCCTGTCACGCCGCATACGCACAGATTCTGTCATAAATCCGACAATTTCGGCTGGTTAATGCCTATTGGTTGAAAAACCCGGGCAGCGCTGCACCCTCGCGTAGTACAGAAGACACCTGTGGCGTATAGCTTTCGCCGTCTTTTTCATGGCGGTCCCCGACATGCAAAACCAGTGGAGAATGCAGCTGAAACGCCGCCCGACCCCCTTTTCTGGCGCGTAAAACAACCAACTCGGCGCTTCGGCCGGACCGGGCGACAAGCGGCAAAATCTCGACGGACCCCAACCGCCCTTCACAAGCCACCAGCATGTCGGACAGGCGGTCGGCATTTTGGATCATATGAAGGTACCCGCGAGGTGCGAGACGTTTGGCCGCAGTGTCGAACCAGGCGCTCAAAGGCGTGTGCTCTCCCAATGCGATGCTGCGCCCTGCGTCGGTGGCAGAGCTGTGGGCTCCGGCCCGGTAATAGGGGGGATTGGCGATCACATGGTCGAATTGCCGCTGTTTGAGGTTTGCGGGCAAGGCAGTGAGATCAGCTTCGACCACTTCCAGTGACGCCTGGTTTTCGGCGGCATTCCGGCGTGCCAGATCCGCATAGGGCGCTTGCAGCTCAACCCCAACCGCGTGCAGACCGGGCACACGGGCCATCAGGCACAAGATCGCGGCACCCGCCCCGCAACCCAGTTCCAGCACGGTGTGACCACGTGTCGCCGGGACCGCAGCAGCCAGCAGCACCGGGTCCACTCCGGCGCGATATCCATGGCGGGGTTGCCACAGACGTACGCGACCACCCAAAAAGTCATTGCAGGTCAGGTCTTTATCGATAAACGGGTTCATCGGCCCAGCGGGATATCGTTGTCGCGCATAACCCGTTCAGCGCGGGTCAGGTCATCCGCCCGCACCATCAGGCGGCGGGGGAAAATTCCGATGCCGCCTTCGAGGATGCTCATATTTACGTCCATCTGAAAGCAGTCTATATCCTCGCCCTCAAGAAGAGCGGTTGCAAAAGCCAGAATCGTCGGATCGGTACTGCGCAATAGTTCTTTCATGGGGATGGATGTAAGGGCAAGGTACGTCGGAAGTCGAGCCTTGTATCAGGAGTGTGATGGATATCGACACGATCTCGAAACCGCATGAACGGCTGGCAGAAATTCTTGCTGGTGAAATGGACGCGGTCAATGAGTTGATCCGCACCCGAATGACGTCCCGGCACGCGCCGCGTATCCCCGAAGTCACGGCGCATCTGGTCGAGGCGGGCGGCAAACGCCTGCGTCCGATGCTGACGCTGGCAGCGGCGCGTCTGTTTGGCTATTCGGGTGATCATCATGTGCGGCTGGCCGCGACGGTTGAGTTCATTCACACCGCAACCCTGCTTCATGACGATGTGGTCGACGAAAGCGCCCAGCGGCGCGGGCGGCCCACGGCAAACCTGCTATGGGACAACAAATCCAGCGTTCTGGTAGGTGACTACCTGTTTTCCCGCAGTTTCCAGCTGATGGTTGAAACCGGATCGCTGCGCGTTCTGGATATTCTGGCTAATGCCTCGGCCACCATCGCCGAGGGCGAAGTGCTGCAGATGACAGCCGCCACCGATCTGAGCACCAATGAGGCGATTTACCTGCAGGTCGTGCGCGGCAAGACCGCCGCCCTGTTCTCGGCCGCAACCGAAGTGGGCGGTGTGATTGCCGGGGCGTCCGAGGATCAGGTAAAGGCACTGTTTGAGTACGGCGATGCGTTGGGCATCGCGTTCCAGATCGCAGATGATCTTCTGGATTATCAGGGTGATAGCAAGGCGACAGGCAAGAATGTCGGTGACGACTTCCGGGAACGCAAGCTGACACTGCCCGTGATCAAAGCCGTCGCACAGGCGACACCCGAAGAACATGCATTCTGGGAGCGCACGATCGGTCGGGGCCGTCAGGAAGACGACGATCTGGACCACGCACTGGGCCTGATGGCGAAATACGGTACGATGGAGGCAACAAGGTCGGATGCGTTTGGCTGGGCGACCAAGGCCAAGACTGCACTGGACGCCCTGCCCGATCACGAGATCCGTACCCTGCTGCGCGATCTGGCCGATTACGTGGTCTCGCGCCTCAATTAAGCTGTGTCGCGCGGCACCACCATTGGGGATGGGCCGCACCTATTTCGTATGCGGCGAAATGGGCGTCATTCATCGTCGGATAGAGCGCAAAACAGGTCGAGCCTGAGCCCGACATGCGGGCAAGCAGGGCTTTTTTTGTGTCCGCCAATTCATTCAGAACACGGGCCACATCGGGCGCTAACTCTTTGGTGGGCAGTTCGAGATCATTACGTTGTTCCTGTAGCCACGCTGCGCAATCCTTAGAAGTCCTGAACGCCGGAATTTGCTTGGGCATTGGGGGGTTATCGCGGCTTTCCAATGCCGAAAAGACCGCCCCGGTGGGCACTTCGACACCGGGATTAACCAGCAAAGCGGGCAATTGCGGCAGGATGACCGGATCCAGTCGTTCTCCAATTCCGCGCATTCGAGTGGCATTGGCAACGACACACACCGGAACATCCGCGCCCAAAGAGAGAGCCGCGCCCTGTGAGACATCCGCGCCCTGATCCGCGATCATGCGCAATGTGGCCGCTGCGTCGGAAGATCCACCGCCAATCCCAGCCCCGTGCGGCAACACTTTGTCCAGGTCGACATGCCCGAACCAACCAGCCGCCTCAGCCGCTTTCCACACAAGATTTCGGCTGTCCGTGGGCACACCTGCGGCGTGTTCGCCGGTGACCGTCATCGACAATTCAGTGCCGGGCGTAAATTCCAACCGGTCGCCGACATCCGCAAAGACCACCAGAGAATCCAGCAGGTGATACCCGTCCGCCCGTTGGCCGGTCACATGCAGGGTCAGATTGATCTTGGCGGGCGCGAAAGCCTCAACCTTCATTGGCAACCTTCAGAGGATCGGCACCTTCTTCGACCAGAACAGCGTCCAACCCGATCTCGATTTTAAGACGTATGCGCTCGGGGTCGGCCTCGCCGTCTGTATCCGTGGGGTTGATGAAGGACAGGGCGCGTTTCCACTGGAATTCGGCCTCGCGCGAACGGCCGACGGCCCAGTAGACGTCACCCAGATGGTCATTGACCACCGGATCGACCGGCATCAGTTCGACAGCGCGCTCCATATGCTCAACGGCTTCGTCATAGCGGCCCAGACGGAACAAGACCCATCCCAGGCTATCGACGATGTAGCCGCTGTCCGGCCGCGCCGCGACGGCGCGTTCGATCATGTTCAACGCTTCGTCCAGCTTCTCGCGCCGTTCAACCAGCGAATAACCCAGATAGTTCAGCACCTGCGGCTGATCGGGGTTCAATTCCAGCGCGCGGCGGAAATCAGCCTCGGCCAGCTCCCAGTTCTTCAGGCGTTCGTGCGAGATACCGCGCGCATAGTACAGAAACCAATTCCCGCCTGACGAGACTTCATTCAACTCGATGGCTTTGTCATACGACAGCACCGCAGCCGAGTACTTCTCTTGCTGGCGCTGCAAATCTGCAAGCGCGACATGGACGCTGGGCAGATTTGGATTCTGACTGGCCAGCGTTTGCAGAACCTCTGCTGCAGCGTCTTTCTTGCCAGAGCGGCTCAGCACCTCGGCACGGCCAAGTTCGGCAGCGTGATAATCGCTGCTGTCGACAGGCACTTTTCGGTACGCTTCGACAGCCAGGTCGTATTGTTCCAGAGCATCCAGCAATTCAGCAGTCAGCAATATCGAGTCCACGTGATCCGTGCGTAAGAATGTTGCCAAACGGGTATATAGCAGAACATAATTCTGCGCCGCTTCGCTGCTCAGTGCCGCGCCTACAGAAAAGAAAACCTCGGACATGCCGTCCTGAGCAGATTGCACATGGGTGAATGGCAGGGTTTCGCCGGCAGCCAGGCGCGCCACGTAACCTTCGATGGACGGGTCGCTGCCCGCTGCAAAAACTTCGTCCAAAAACTGCAGCGCGTCCTCATTGCGATCCAGTTGAGACAGGACCTCGGCCCGGGCCAGGGCCGCCCGGCGCGAAAACCGAGCAACGGCGCCGCTATGAGCTGAGAATTCCTCCTCGGCCCCTTCGAAATCGCCTACCGACGCTAAGGCCAACGCCTTGTGATACATCGCGAATTCCCGCAACCCGTCCTGCGTAGAAACCTCGTCGAAAGCTTCCATTGCGCGGGTCATGGCGCCCTGGCCCATATGTGCCCAGCCCTGCAGCAACCCGTCGACCAGCGGTCCGACACCCTGCGTTTCAGGATCGCGGGCCAAAAACTCTTCCAGTTCGCCGTCGGCGACCAGATTGGCGACGATAACCATTTTCGCGGCCTGGCTTGGCAGTCCAAGATCCTCAATGACCTGTGCTACCGGGAGCGCACGTTTCACTTCGCCAAGAGAAAGCCGGGCGACGACAACGCTTTCCAAAAGGGCGTTGTTTTCAGGATCGGCGCGCAGCGCCTGCGCATAGTATTTTTCAGCGGCCGTATAATCGTTCTCGTAAATCGCCTGACGTCCGGCCAGATAGGATCCGGACCCAGAATCCGCATAAACCGGAAGCGAAAAAGACGTGGTGAACAGCACAGCCAACGCTGCGCGACGAACCAGAGAAGCCACCAAAATCCTGCCTTGCTATTATTGTCTGCGCAACAAGCTAGGGCTTTGGCCGGAAAGAGGCAATGGCAGAGCTTTCACGACCCTGCCAGTGCCCATGATTTCGCTTACATGTTGGGATAGTTCGGACCGTCCCCACCCTGCGGCGTGGTCCAGGTGATGTTCTGGCTGGGATCCTTGATATCACATGTCTTGCAGTGGACGCAGTTCTGGAAGTTGATCACGAATCGCGGTTCCCCGTCGTCTTCGACCATTTCGTACACGCCCGCCGGGCAGTAGCGCTGCGCCGGTTCGTCGAACTTGGGCAGGTTGACCTTGACCGGGATTTCCGGATCAGCCAGCTTCAGGTGGCAGGGCTGGCTTTCCTCGTGGTTGGTCATTGCAAACGAGACGTTGGTCAGACGGTCGAAGGACAGCGTGCCATCGGGTTTCGGGTAATCGATAGGCTGGTGCTTGCTAGCCTCTTCGGTCGACAGCGCATCGTTCTTACCGTGGCCCATAGTGCCGAACAGCGAGAAGCCGAGTGTATTGGTCCACATGTCCAGACCGCCCAGTGCCAACGACGGAAGCAGGCCCCATTTCGACCACATCGGCTTGACATTGCGCACCTTCTTCAGGTCGTCGCCAATGGCACCATCGCGGACATCGGTTTCGTAGGCAGTCAGTTCATCACCCGAACGGTCGGCTTTGATGGCGTCATAGGCGGCCTCAGCCGCAGCTTTGCCCGACAGCATTGCGTTGTGGTTGCCCTTGATGCGCGGCACGTTGACCATGCCTGCCGAACAGCCCAGCAGCGCCACGCCGGGGGCCACCAGTTTCGGCATCGACTGCCAGCCACCTTCGGTGATCGCACGGGCACCGTAAGCCACGCGCTTGCCGCCTTTCAGCAGCTCGGCCACCATCGGGTGATGCTTGAAGCGCTGGAATTCCATGTATGGGTACAGATGTGGATTCTTATAGTTCAGGTGAACCACAAAACCGACATAAACCTGATTGTTCTCAAGATGATAGATGAACGATCCGCCACCTGCATTGCTGCCCAGCGGCCAGCCCATGGTATGCGTCACCGTGCCTTCCTTGTGCTTGGCCGGATCGATCTCCCAGATTTCTTTCATGCCGACGCCGTATTTCTGCGGCTCTTTCCCGGCGGACAGGTCGTATTTGGCGATGACTTCCTTAGACAGCGAGCCGCGCACGCCTTCTGACAGGAAGACGTATTTCCCGTGCAGTTCCATGCCGGGCTCGGTCTGCGGGCCGTAAGAGCCGTCCGGTTCCAGACCGAACACACCGGCCACGACACCTTTGACTTCGCCATTTTCGCCGTAAACCAGTTCGGAACACGCCATGCCGGGGAAGATTTCAACACCCAGCTCTTCGGCCTGTTCGGCCATCCAGCGGCACACGTTGCCCATCGACACGATGTAATTGCCGTGGTTGTTCATCAACGGCGGCATCGGGAAGTTGGGGATGCGAATCTTGCCCGCTTCGCCCAGCATGTAGAAATTATCCTCGTGCACCGGAACGTTCAGCGGTGCGCCTTTTTCCTTCCAGTCGGGGATCAGCGCATCCAGGCCGCAGGGGTCCAGCACCGCGCCTGACAGGATATGCGCGCCAACTTCCGAGCCTTTTTCCAGAACAACGACATTCAGGTCGGCATCCAGTTGTTTCAGACGGATGGCCGCCGACAGGCCCGCGGGGCCTGCACCCACGATAACCACGTCATATTCCATTGCTTCGCGTTCAATCTCGGCCATCGTGGGCTCCTTAGCTAACTTTCCGAATTGGCGCTATCACTGCATGGTCTGCGCAATTTTGTTTCACGGCTGATTACCCGTTTGCCAAGACCTTGGTCAATCAAAACACGGCGTAACTACGCTGCAATGCGGCAGTTCATGTCTTTGGCGCGTCACCCATGAGGTATCTGGGACCGCTACCATAGGATTTTGCCCGGTCATCGGGGTTGTAGAGGGCACATTTCGGCAAGCTCAGGCAACCGCAGCCTATGCATCCGTCCAGATTGTCGCGCAACCGCATCAGGGTATCGATTCGCTGGTCCAGATGAGCCCGCAGATTGATGCTGATTTTTTTCCAATCCTGCGGCGTGGGAGTGCGGTTTCCGGGCAGATCCGCCAACACCTCTCGGATCTCAGGCAGGGTCAGGCCGAATTGCTGGGCGATCATGACAAAGCTCAGCCGTCGGATGTCGGCGCGTTGATACCTTCGCTGTCCTCCCGGATTGCGCCACGGTGAGATCAGACCTTGTGCCTCGTAGTATCGAATGGCCGAGACCGCCAACCCTGTCCGCTTGGACAAAGCCCCAATCGACAACCGCTCGCGAACTGCCATCTCTTTCCTTTCAAAAAATACCTTGACCTAAAGTTAGGTTTAGAAATTAAATTGAGTCGGGACAAGCCTCAAAAGTAAAGGAGATCCCATGATGGCAACGCTTGAACACACTAATTTCACTGTTCGCGATCCCAGGGCTTCGGCGGCCTGGATGCAGGAGGTTTTCGGGTGGAAAACCCGCTGGGAAGGCCCCGCCATCGCAGGTGGCTACACCGTGCACGTGGGCAGCGAGCATACTTATCTGGCGCTTTACGCCCCCAGCGATCCGAAGCCGTCGGGCGAAAGCAGCTATGACATCGTTGGCGGGCTGAACCATGTGGGTGTTCTGGTCGAAGATATCACGGCCACCGAGACCAAGGTACGTAAGGCGGGATTCGAGCCGCACAATCATGCGGATTACGAACCTGGAAAACGGTTCTATTTCGACGACGACAATGGCATCGAATTCGAAGTGATTAGTTACGACTAGGCCGTAATCCGCGCGTCGTGCGGCCAAGGCCTCTTGCATTTCACGCCTCATTTGGGTCAGGTATTTGCCAACCCATCAAATCGCCCCGACGCTGTCACATGCGGCGGGGCGCATCAATTTTTGCGTGGACGACAAGAACATGGAAAAGATTCCTATGACGCCTTCGGGCAATGCCGCGCTCGAGGCGGAACTGAAAAACCTGAAATCCGTCGAGCGCCCCGCGATCATCGAGGCCATCGCTACGGCCCGCGAACTGGGCGACCTGAAGGAAAACGCCGAATACCATTCGGCCCGCGAAAAGCAGGGCTTTATCGAAGGTCGCATCAAGGAACTGGAAGGTATCCTGTCGCTGGCGGATATAATTGATCCCGCCAAACTGTCGGGCGCAATCAAGTTCGGTGCCAAAGTCACGCTGGTGGACGAAGACACCGATGAGGAAAAGACGTGGCAGATTGTCGGTGAGTACGAGGCCAATATCGAAAACGGGCTGCTCAACATCAAATCGCCCATCGCACGCGCCTTGATCGGTAAGGACGAGGGCGACAGTGTCGAGGTGCGCACCCCGGGAGGTGTGCGATCCTATGAAGTCCTGAGTATCAAATACGCCTGACCGGAGCGTGAAACATGTCCGAGCCCACGTCTGAGCAGGAAACCGAGCGACCGACCTCGCTTGGCATCTACGACAAGCCATCGCGGCCATCGGTGACCGAGATTGAGATCGTCGCGATTGCGCTCAGCCTGATCTGGCTGGTCGTATCGGTGGTGTTTCTTGTGCTGCCCAACAAGGTGGAAGGTGGCGGGTTCGTCGTGACTCTGCTGGCAGTCTTCATGCCGGTGGCGATGATCTGGGTCGCCGCCACGGCCATGCGCGCCAGCCGGGTCATGCGCGAGGAAAGCGAACGTCTGCAGACCGCGATTGATGCGATTAGGCAGGCCTATGTCGTCCAGCAACAGCGCGCATCCAGCTCCTATGAGCCGACCGTCAGCAAAAAGCTGGACGAAATCGCCGAGGCCACGAAGAAAACCGAAAGCGCGCTGGCAACGTTTTCCACCAAACGCACCGAACCGGCCCGCGGCGCAGCTGTGAACGGGACGGGCGACCAGACCTCGCTGGAGCTGGGTACGCAGGCCGAAGACATTGCCCCGCCGCTGAGCACGGACATCTTTATCCGCGCGCTGAACTTTCCTGAAACTCAGGAAGATACCGAAGGGTTCAACGCCCTGCGGCTTGCCCTGAAAGACCGCAAGACCGCGCAGCTGGTGCAGGCTTCGCAGGACGTTCTGACCCTGCTGAGCCAGGAAGGCATCTACATGGATGATCTGCGCCCCGACATGGCCCGACCCGAGATCTGGCGGCAATTCGCGCAGGGCGCCCGTGGCCGCGCGGTCGCAGCTTTGGGCGGAATCCGGGACCGGTCCTCACTTGCGCTAACAGCGGCAAGGATGAAGCAGGACCCGATCTTTCGCGATGCCGCGCATCATTTTCTGCGCCGGTTCGACCACATGATCGTCGCCTTCGAACCCGAGGCCAGCGATGCGGACCTGACCGCACTTGGCGAAACCCGCACCGCACGCGCCTTCATGCTGCTTGGGCGGGTGGCCGGGACCTTCGACTAAAGTCCGAAGCTACCGTAAGGAAGGAACCGAACCAGGTCGCCCGGTTTGATATGACGCGCGCCGTCTTCGATCTCGACCAGCCCTTCGGCCCAACTGAGACCACTGATCCGGCCCGACCCTTCCGAGGCAAAGACTTCGACCCGGCCATCGCGAACGCGGGCGCGCAGATACTCGCGCCGCCCCGGTTTCTTGCGTTTCTCAAAGGCGGAGGGCAGGTCGAACCCCTGCGGGTCCTGCCAGCCTTCGCCCGCCATCAGACCCAGCGCCGGGCGCGCAAAGATCAGCGTACAGACCATAGCCGCTACCGGATTGCCCGGCAGGCCGAAAACAGGCGTGCCGTCCCACATGCCCAGCGCCAGAGGTCGTCCGGGTTTCAGCGCAATCCGCCACTCCTGCATTGCCCCGGCCTGTCGCAACAGGGCTGAAACATGATCTTCGTCCCCAGCTGAGGCTCCACCGCTGGTCAGGATCACATCTGCCTGCTCTGCGGCGGCATTCAACCGGTCGCGCAGCGCGTCACGGTCATCCGCGACACGCCCCATATCCACTGGCTGAAATCCCATTCGGTGGATCAGCGACAGCAGCATCGGGCGGTTGGCGTCAAATATCTGGCCCGGCCTGGCGGCCTCTCCGGGCTCGACCAACTCGTCCCCCGTCGACAAAACAGCCACCCGCAGCGTCTTGCGGACAGACACCTCGGCGATCCCTGTCGCCGATAACAAGGCCAGATCGGCCGGTGTCAGCCTGCGCCCGCCGGGCAGAACCAGATTGCCCCCGGCCACGTCCTCGCCCGCACGGCGGGTGTTGGCGCCCTGTTTCAATGGGCCGTGAAAGGCGATGTGACCGCCCTGAACCGTCACGTCCTCTTCCAGAATGACCGTATCCACCCCCGAAGGCAGCGCGGCCCCAGTCAAAACCCGCAGTGCATTTCCTTCTGTTACCGTGCCATCAAACGGGAATCCCGCTGCCGCGCGACCCTCCTGCAGAGGCATCACTTGCGGTCCATCGGGTGCAGGTCCGGCAAAACCATAGCCATCCACGGCTGTATTCGGCTGCGGCGGGTTCGACCGTTTCGCCGTTACATCCTCGGCCAGTATACGATCAGCCGCCTCGTGCAGCGATACGGTTTCCACCGCCGTCACCACTGTCAATCGCTGCCGCAGCAAGGCCAGAGCGTCATCCACCGGCGTCCAGTTCACCCCGGCAGGCAAGGCAAAGCAGTCGTTACGCAGGGGCGGAGGGGCGATGTCCGGCTTGCTCATAGTCCGACCTCTTGAAATATGAAATCAGCGATAGCCACCGTATCGCCCAGTTCAAAGACCGGGCGGTCAAGTTCCAGCGGTGTATCGCTGGCCACCGCGCGGATCGTGTCGTTTTCCGGAGCCATCAGCGGGTTGCCCGCCTCGGTTCGAAAGGCTTCGATCTTGGGGTGGGCTTCGCGTTTGAACCCTTCGATCAGCACCAGATCGACCGGAGAAAGACGGGCCAGCAAGTCGGCCAGCGAGGGCTCGGGCGCGCCGCGCAACTCCTGCATGATCGCAATCCGCTGCCCCGAGACCAGCAGCACCTCGGACGCCCCAGCGCTGCGATGGCGATAACTGTCGGTGCCCGGTTGATCAACGTCCACGCTGTGATGGGCATGTTTGACTGTCGACACCGCGAACCCGCGCGTGGTGATTTCAGCCACAAGCCGCTCCATCAGGCCGGTTTTGCCCGCGTTTTTCCAACCGGTGACCCCGTAGACTCTCATGCCTGCTCCAGCAGTTTTTGTGCCCGCTCCAGATCGTCGGGCGTGTTGACGTTGAAGAACGGATCAAAGGGCTCGGCCGGAAACAGCGCCTCGCGCCCGTCATGCTGGTCAGTCCAAAGTACGACCTTGCGCAGACCGTCGTTCAAAGCGTCCCGGAGGTCATCACGCAGTGCTATGGGCCAGAGGCCAAAGGTCGGGTGTCGGTTGATCCGTTTTCCGCCGCCGGATTTCAGCGCCTCATCCCCGGTGCGCGGCGTGGTGGCCAGCACCAGCGGATGCGCCTGCCCTTCGGCGGCCTGCACCAGCCGCGCCACCAGATCGCGCGGGAAAAACGGCGTGTCGGCGGCGGCGGTGACGATGCTGTCTGCCCCCTGCTCTGCCGCCCAGTCGAGCCCGGCCAGAACGCCCGCCAGAGGGCCCGCGAAACCTTCGATCGTGTCGGGCAGGACCGGCAGGTTCAGATCAGCAAACCGTTCAGGGTCGCCGTTGGCGTTCAGGGCCAGACCGTCCACCTGTGGTGTCAAACGGTCGATCACATGGCCCAGCAGGCTCTGACCACCGATTGTCAGCAGGCCTTTGTCGCCGCCACCCATACGGGTAGCAAGGCCGCCTGCGAGGATGATACCCCGCGGACGGGTCATCGAATGCCCTCCGAGATTTCATAGGGTCGCGCCGTCAGGAAATTGAGAACCAAGAAAGCCAGGAAGAACAGAGCGACAGAAGTACCAAGAAAGAAAAATGTGTAGGCAAGGAACACAGAAAACAGCCCGGCATAGGCGCGCCTGCACCTGTTCAGTTCCGCCGTGGTTTCCGGCGAGCCGTTGACGCAGCCTGCAAACAACAGATTGCGCGACGCAACCCGGCTGCGTAGCGGAATGTTGAGCCTTTTCATGAGCGGCCACCAAAGCCGGGCAGCTATCCAAAGGGCTGCAACGCCAAAAACCGCGAACGGCGCCAGAATTATCAGTGCGATTGGCAAAGTTTCCGACATGATCATCCCGCACTCTTCCGTCTGTGTTTCTTATCCTCAACCGCAATCGTCGCCGGATCCACATCACGCACCAACCGATCTTCACCTGACAGGCACACAAACCGCTGCCCACGCATGCGACCGATCAGGGTCAGGCCGACCTCGCGCGCGATCTCGACGCCCCAGGCGGTAAAGCCGGAACGAGATGCCAAAACCGGGATCCCCATCATCGCCGTTTTGATCACCATTTCCGAGGTCAGGCGGCCGGTGGTGTAGAGGATCTTGTCGTCCGCCGTCTCACCTTCGGACAACATCCAGCCAGCGATCTTGTCGACCGCGTTATGGCGGCCCACATCCTCCATATAGACCAGCGGGCGGTTCTCGTGGCACAGGACCGTGCCGTGGATCGCCCCGGCTTCAAGATACAGCGAGGGCGTTCGGTTGATCTTGGCAGCCAGCTCATACAGCCATGAGGTGCGAACCTGCACCTGAGGCAGGCGCACGTCCTCCAGCCCCTCCATCATGTCACCGAACACGGTGCCGACGGCGCAGCCGCTGGTACGGGTCTTTTTCTTCAGCTTGTCTTCATAAGACGTCTCGCGCGCGGTGCGCACCACGACGGTTTCCAGATCGTCGTCGTAGTCGACGCGCGTTATCTCATCATCCGCCAGCAGCATGCCCTGATTGCGCAGGAATCCCAGCGCCAGATATTCCGGGTAGTCACCAATGGTCATCGCGGTCACGATTTCCTGCGAATTGAGGAAAATCGTCAGCGGACGCTCCTCGACCACCGAAATCTGGTTGGCTTCGCCATTCTGGTCCACGCCTTCGACCGCTCGGGTCAGACGAGCCGCGCCGGGGTCGGGGGCGATGATGTAATCCGAGACATCCAGTTCCGTGGCCAATTGCAACCCTTTCCCAAGACCGCTACTGCTTTTCGCTGACACCATAGGATTTAGCCATGGCAGACACCACATCCAAGTCATACTTCTGGAAGGGTTTTCGCGACGGATCCCCGTTTATCTTCGTGGCCATCCCCTTTGGCACCCTGTTCGGCGTTTTTGCGACCGAGGCCGGGTTGAATATCGTCCAGACAATGGCGTTCACCTCAACCGTCTTCGCAGGTGCCGCTCAGTTCGCCGCTCTGCAACTGCTGCAGGACCAGACACCCACGGCCATCATTCTGATTTCTGCGCTGGCCGTGAATTTGCGGATGGCAATGTACTCCGCCTCGCTGACCCCGTTCCTAGGGGCGGCACCGATGTGGCAAAGAGCCATTGCGGCCTATCTGACGGTTGACCAGTCCTATGCCTGTTCGATCGTGCGGTTCGAAAAAGAGCCAATGATGACCGTACCCCAGCGCATGGCCTATTTCTTTGGCTCGGTTACCCCGATCACACCGTTATGGATTCTGGCCACCTATCTGGGAGCCGTGCTGGGAACGCGCATTCCGGAAAGCTGGGCACTGGATTTCGCACTTCCTATCACCTTTCTGGCCATGATCGGCCCGATGATGCGAACCTTTCCCCATGTGGTGGCAGCGCTTGTCGCCATTGTCGTGTCACTGCTGACGGTGGCGATTCCCTACAATCTGGGCCTGTTGATCGCCGGATGCGCCGGCATGATAGCGGGTGCGCAGGCTGAACTGATCGTCGCGCACAGAAAGGTAAAGGCATGAGCCAGGTCGATACCGTCACCATCTGGACCATCATTATCGGTTTGGCACTGGGCAGCTACGCCCTGCGCTTTGTCTTCATCGGTCTGGTAGGAGACCGCCCGATGCCGCCCTGGCTGCTGCGCCATCTGCGGTATACGGCTGTTGCAATTATACCGGCACTCATTGCGCCGCTGGTGGTTTGGCCCACGGCGACCGAGGGCCAGCCCGATGTGCCGCGCATGGCAGCTGCGGCGGTCGCGGTGACTATGGGGTTAGTCACAAAAAACGTGATTGCTGCCATCTTCACCGGTGCCGCAACCCTTTACGGTCTGCTCTACCTATTGGGCTAAAGCCGCATCCTGCTGGTTCAGACGGGCATTATTCACCGCCAGGCCCTTTTGCAGGTCCGCGTCGTCGTTTTCGCGGTACTCTGTCGTAACGACCCGCGGTATCTGGCCGAATTGCTCAGACAGTTTGATCGGAGAGAAGGTGGTTTTTATGGATTCAAACCCCGGCACCTGCTGCAACAGCTGGGCCGTCGAATTGGCACAGTACGCGCTCGATACCGGCCCCATCTGCTTGGCCAGTTGCAGCGCGACCTCGGCCTGTTGCGGTGTGACTACTATCGTCTGAATGCGTGCATAATGGGTCTCGCGCGCGTGGGAACTGCGATAGGCACGCTCGACCGCCGGGGTAATGCCATACAGCACGTCGTCCCTGATCGGCACGACATCCGCCCGGAACGAGCCCGCCGGGTCGAAGATTACCCGTTCGCTGCCGCCGATCATCAGCGAAGTATGCGCACCCGAACCGGTCCGGGTATTGATCATTGTATAGAGAGTCAGGGTCGATGGCCCGGGGTCACGGTATGACCTGGCCACGATTTCGGCCTGATCCGCCTGCGGTCGCTGCGATCCGGTGCAACCAGCGACGGTTGCTGCCAGCAGGCAAGCAATCAATATCCTGATCACGGCCGACCCCGCTTTGGATTAAGAGGCGAAAACCGCCAGGAACAGGCACAGGAAGACGATGGCAACCACGCACCATGTCGTCGCCTTAATGAAGCTGTTGAAGGTTTTCGTTTGAACAGTGATGTCCATTTCGCCGTGCTTGTGTTCAGCCATGTCTCAAAGATTCCTAATTCGCGTGTTTAAGATGTTGGATAATCGAAAATACGAGGCCTGTCACCACGTCATTCGCGCACAGGGGGCAGAGGTTGAAATACCGAACACCCCGGATATCCAAACCCCCAGCGCCAGGGCAGGCCGGAACAGGGGCCACCGCCAAGGCGGACTGCGGCGTACATCGCCTGGGCGGTAATGGAATGGGCCGCGCGAATCTGATCCGGCGCCATGTCATAGCGGTCTGCGTATTCTTCGGCGTGATCCTCACCGTGCTGCTTGACGCAGGTTAACAATCTATCGTCGGCCGACAGGCGCGCATCAAAACTGCCTTCGGCCTGCACCGCACCGCCCGCATTGTGATAAGCGCGGTCATGGGTCACGCAACAACCCTCCCACGGGGGGTGCGCTTCGTAGAGTGCGCGGAACTTGGGGAAGGTGTCCGCCACAAAGCGCCAACTGGCAGACAGACCGCCCGAACAACCGTCTGTTTCGAACGGCGTGAGCTCGGCGTCGCCCCGTTGCGCCATAAGGGCACGATGGGCAGGCATCTCGATACTGCGCATGAAATCCTGTGCCGCCGCCGGGGCTGCCGTCAACATCAGAGCACAAATCAGATTACGGGCTTTCATCGCGCATCGCCTGTGTGTCCACGGACATGCCGAAGGTAGTCGCCAGCCACAGCAGCAGTCGCTCAGCCGGGCCCATTTCCGCCCGAACACGCAGCACCTCATTGGCCATTGCCGGGCGGTCGGTGATCAGACCGTCCACACCCATCGAGGCCATGGCCGACATTTGCAACGGGTCGTTAACCGTCCAGACATAGATGTCCTTGCCCGCTGCCTGCATCGAACGGACAAGCCCCGGCGTCGCCATCGCGGCGTTCACGGCAACGAAATCACCTTCGAGCCCCGACAAGTCCCCGACAGCCGTCGCCGCCAGAACCCCGGCGCGCCAATCGGGGCGGATAGTTTTCATCTTTTGCACCGCCGGGTATTTCAGTGACATGGTGGCAATGTCGTCCTGCATCCCGAACTCTTCGACTATGGCGGCGACACGGTTTTCCAGATCGACGTCATGGCCGTAGTATTTCAGTTCGATGATGACCTTGGCTTTGCCCTTTGCCGCCTCAAGCACATCGCGCAAGGTGGGCGTACGCTCATCTGCGTATTCAGGGCCAAACCAGCTGCCGATATCAATCTCGGCCACGTCTTTCATGGTGGCGTCCCAGACCTTGAGGTTCACGCCGGCCAGCTTCATGAAGTCGCTGTCATGGGCGACGATAACCACATCATCAGCCGTTTCCTGCACGTCGATCTCGACCCAGTCCGCGCCATCCTCGATCGCCTTGAGCACCGAGGCCATGGTGTTTTCCGGCCTTAATGCCGCCGCGCCGCGGTGACCGATAACTTCGGCCTGATCAGGGGCCTGCACCCGTTCCAGCAGATGCTGCCCGAACCACAAGCCAATCAGCACGCCAACCACCGCGGCGCCTACAGTGGCGTACAGGGGCATGCGCAGGCTGCCCGGTTCGGGATGGGACGGTTCCGAGGTCTTGATCTCAAAGAACCCGTCCAAAAGAACCGCCAATGCCCCCAAAGCCGTGGCAGCCAATACCAGCCCCGCCAGAGACCAGATCCCCGCAACCGCCAGACTGTAGATCAGTGCCAGCCGCAGGTTTGCCGCCCCTTGCAAGGGTACCAGCGCAAACAAAAGACCTACCACCCAGGCGATCACAGCTGCAATGACAAGGCGCATGATCAGCCATATCGCCAACTCGATCTTGAGGCGTCCGCGTTTGCCCTCCATCCGGCTGGCGCTGATGTTGAAGGCATGCCCAGGGTGAACGCTTTCGAACAGGACCAGATGCAGCGACAAAGCCCAGGCCGACAGCCTGCGGATCAAGACCCAGGCCATGACCAGAACTACGGCCCCAATCAGCACAACCGCCACCCAGAAAGAGGGCGGGTGGAAGGTCAGATAATAGTTGATGTCATATTCGGTCAACGTCCACCACGCGATCAGGGCAGACACGACCGCGAAGGGCAGGACCAGCAACAGAACCCGCAAGACAAACCGAACTGCGAACCCGAACAGCGCTGGCAGCCGCGACAGAATCAGACCGATGGCGGAGCTACCTGCCCGCCACGGATCGTTCTCGCCCATCCGTAGTGATCCTGCCATGACCGAGAACACAAACACTTCGGCCAGCAAAAACAGGCTGAGCACGACAATGGCCGCGATGAATCCCGCAGGTGACAGGATGAACGCGGCGATGGCCTGATCCGTCAGGGCCGTTTGGTTGGACAACGACACTGCAAGGTTCACGGTGATCGCCACGCCCGGCGCGATCAGCGCCACCAGCAACAAGCGCACGGCGATATATATCGGCACAAAGACGCGACGGCGCGCCCATGCGCCCCTGTAGGCTTTTGAAACGGCTGAGAAAGTGGTCACGCTGTGCCCCCTGAATGATGCACTCATTCAAGGCTGCGCAGACGTGAATTGCAAGTCAGAGGGTCAGCTTTCTTCCAGATCGGCCGCCAATCTGAACCCGATGCGGTTGGCGGGTTTATCCTCGACCGATTTGGGCAGGGCGCGCAGCATTACATTCAGTTGGCTGACATGCTGCACCAGCTGGGTCCGGGCCCCGGTCGCGTCCGAGCCGTAAAAGGTGATGATATCGGGATCGAAATATCCCATCCCTTCGATCCGCATGACGCCCGCATCGCCACCGGTGAAACCCATAGCGACCTCATGATCGCCGTCCAGGGTTTGTTCGAAATTCTGGATATAGAGGATCAGGCGTTCATAGGCCCATTGCGCAGGGCTTTTGGTTGCCACCGGCTTTTGCAGTTGCCCGGGCAAGTCCTTGGCACCGGATTTTGCGTTGGGGCTGGAATGCACTTCGTAGCAGCGGGGTAAAGCTGCCGCTTCTGCCGCCTCGGCCGAGGTTTCGATCTGGTCCTGCATGGCTTTACCCTTTGCGCTGAAATTCCCACGCCCCGTCCGCGCGGCGCGTCCGGGTAACAGCTCCAATGTGGTAAAGATGGTTCAGATGTGCAACCGCCTCAACCAGCGCAAGCCCGTACTCACCTTCGCCAATCTGACGTTTGAACAGGGGAACAAAACAATCAGCGGCGGTTTTGGGCGTATCGAGATAGTCCTGCAGGCGGTCTAGCGCGCCGTGATGGTTCTCGATCAGTTGCTTCATCCGGATAGGAAGCCCGGTGAAGGGCAGTTTGTGGCCACCTAGGGCCAGTTGATCAGGCCGCGCCAGTTTTTTCAGACGCTCACAAGCCTCCAGCCATTCAGCGACCGGGTCGGCCAGAGGTTCGGTGACATAGACGCCCAGATTGGGGCTGATCGAACTGAGGACCTGATCGCCGGTGATCACCAAATTGTCGTCGCGGCTCCAGAATGTTGCGTGTTCGGGGGCGTGGCCGTTGCCCATGTGTACGTCCCAGTCGCGCCCGCCCATGCGGATCACGCTGCCCTGTTTGATCCGGGTAAAGCCCAGAGGCATGGGATACACCGTATCGCAATAGTTGAACGGGCGCTCAGCCATCCGCTTGGCCAGAACCTCAGGTGCCATGCCTGCGCTGCGATAGTAATCCAGCGTCTCCTGCGGCCAGCTTTCCTGCACGTCCAGTTGTAGCATCCGCGAAAACAGCCAGGCCGTGCGCGAGGCCACCAATTCCACGCCATGTTCCGTCTGAAACCAGCCCGCATTGCCCACGTGGTCGGGATGGTGATGGGTCACCACCACCCGGTTGACCGGTTGGCCGCCCAAGGGTCCTGACATCAGCGTGTTCCAGATTCGGCGGGTCTTGTTGGACGACATGCCCGTGTCGATCACGGTCCATCCGTCGCCGTCGTCCAGCGCATAGATATTGACGTGATCCAGCGCCATGGGCAGCGGCAGGCGCAGCCACAGCACCCCCTCGGCCACCTCGATCGCCTCACCCGGTGCTGGTGGCTCGGACCAGGGGTAGCGGATCGCCAAAGGGGAATCGCCGTCCATTATGCCACCAGTTCTTCAGCGCTGAGGGCGTAGATGTCGTCTGCGCCGTTTTGTGCCTGAGCCAGCAGGCCGGCATATTCGGGCAGCCGCGCGTTGATGTAGAACCGCGCCAGTTTGAAGCGCGCGCCATCAGGATCGGCCAAAGCCGCCTTCAGGTGGTAGTGCGCACCCAGCACACGGGCGAAAGCGTGCAGATAGGGCACGGCACCTGCAAATCGGGTGTTCATGTCGGTCTGTGCGACAACCCATTCGGTTACTTCGCGCAGGCTTTCAGTGGCCTCCCATACGGGACCCGCCAGATCGGGCATGGTCGCACGGGCCTGTTCGGCATGATCCTCAATCTCGTCCAGCAGGCGCGCAGCCGCCTCGCCGCCATCCATCATCTTGCGCGCCACAAGATCCATGGCCTGAATACCGTTTGTGCCTTCGTAGATCGCCGTCACGCGGACATCCCGGTAATACTGCGCCGCGCCGGTTTCCTCGATAAAGCCCATGCCGCCGTGGACCTGCACGCCGGTCTCAGAGACACGCATGCCGGTCTCGGTGCCGAAAACCTTACCAATCGGAGTCAGCAAGGCCGCACGCGCAACCCATTCCGCATCTCCGGTCGCATTAGCCATGTCGATGGCGGCCGCATTCGCAAGCATGATGGCGCGCGCGGCAAAGGTATCGGCGCGCATGCTCATCAACATCCGGCGTACATCCGCGTGGTCGATGATGGTGCCGGACGGGGTTTTGCCCTGTTTGCGCTCCAACGCATAGGCCAGCGCATGCTGATAGGCCCCTTCGGCAGCACCCACACCCTGACCGCCAACGCCCAGACGGGCGTTATTCATCATGGTGAACATCGCCGCCATGCCGCCATGCTCGTTGCCGACCAGCCAGCCTTTGGCACCGTCATACTGCATCACGCAGGTCGGCGAGCCGTGCAGGCCCATTTTATGTTCCAGCGACACCACCTTCAGATCGTTGGCCACACCGGGATTGCCGTTATCATCCGGCAGATATTTTGGCACCAGGAACAGCGAGATCCCCTTGGTTCCGGGCACGCCATCGGGCAGACGCGCCAGCACCAGATGGCAGACGTTTTCGGTGAAGTCGTTGTCGCCCCATGAGATAAATATCTTCTGGCCCGAAACGGAATAGGTGCCATCCCCGTTCGGCTCGGCTTTCGAAGTCAGCGCGCCGACATCCGATCCGGCCTGTGCCTCGGTCAGGTTCATGGTGCCAGCCCATTCACCCGAGATCAGCTTGGGCAGGTAGAGTTCCTTCATTTCGTCGCTGGCGTGATGGTCCAGCGCCTCAATCTGGCCCTGCGACATCAGTGGGGCCAGTTGCAGCGACAGACAAGCGGCCGACATCATCTCATTCACGGCGGTAGTCAATGTCATTGGCAGGCCCATGCCACCATACTCCGGGTTGCCGCTCATCCCGATCCAGCCGCCTTCGGCAATCGCCTTCCAACCGTCGCTGTAACCTGGTGAGGTGCGCAATATGCCGTTTTCCAGGCGCGCAGGCTCCAGATCGCCGGGGCGTTGCAGCGGCGCCATCACCGCTTCGCACATTTTACCGGCTTCGGTCAGGATCGCGCTGACAACATCTTCGCTGGCTTCCGAGAAAGTCTCGGTTGCAGCGATCTGATCGAATCCGACCACGTGACGGAACAGCAGTTCATAATCGGAAATGGGCGCGCGGTATGGCATGTCTTCCCTCTGGTTTGTCTGTTCGGTTTTTCGCGGGTGGGGTTGGAAATTTCAATGCCCACCTTTATGCATCCTTGATTAATCGATTACCTAACCAGCCACATGGTACAAGCAATCAAAACGCGGCGTCACCACTTATGATCCTTAACGGTACTTTGGATTTATCCGCCGATCCGGGTGGAATCGCGCAGGCAGCGGACCTGCTGCGACAGGGTTTGCTGGTCGCCTTCGCCACCGAAACGGTCTATGGGCTGGGCGGCGACGCGCGCAATGGCGAGGCCGTGGCCGGGATTTATGAAGCCAAGGGGCGACCCAGTTTCAACCCCCTGATCGCCCATGTTGCATCCGTCGAAGCCGCGCAGAGGTACGTGAAATGGTCCGACCGGGCTGAACAGCTGGCCGCCGCCTTCTGGCCGGGACCTCTGACACTGGTTCTACCCTTGAGCGAAGGGCATGGCATTTCACCGTTGGTTACGGCCGGGCTGGACACACTGGCCGTCCGGGTGCCCGCGCACGGCACCGCCCGCACCCTGCTGGCAGAGTTCGACGGACCGGTGGCAGCGCCGTCGGCCAACCCCTCGGGTCAGATCAGCCCGACGACCGCCGATCACGTGCGGGCGGGGCTGGGCGGACGCATCGCCGCCATTCTGAATGATGGTCCCTGTGGTGTCGGGTTGGAATCGACCATCGTCGGACTGGCCGGAGAGCCTGCTCTGCTGAGGCCGGGCGGCGTAGCATTAGAGCAGATCGAAAGCGTTCTCAAAACGCGCCTGCACATCCATCAATCGGGCGATCTGCTGACGGCGCCGGGGCAGTTGCAATCGCATTACGCGCCGGATGCCCCCGTCCGGCTGAATGCAAACAGCAAGCAAGGCGATGAGGTTTTGCTGGGTTTTGGCCCCGTAGAGTGTGATCTAAACCTGTCAGCGGATGGCAACTTGACCGAGGCTGCAGCAAACTTGTTTTCCGCTCTGCACACGCTGAATAAAACTGGCCGCCCGATCGCCGTGTCACAAATTCCGGATCATGGGCTAGGCGCTGCGATCAACGACCGCCTGCGCCGCGCCGCCGCGCCGCGGGACAGCTGATCAGGCCCGACCGGCGCTGGCCGACAGGGTCAGCGGATCGACGCCCAGGGTTGCCAGCGCGGCCTCCCATTTCTCATCATCGGGCACATCGAAAACCAGTTTCGAAGACGCCTCGGTCGTCAGCCAGCCATTCATGGCGATCTCATCCTCAAGCTGGTCGGGCCCCCAGCCGGAATAGCCCAGCGCCAGCATCGAATTCAGCGGCCCCCGCCCTGAGGCCAGATCCTCGAGCACATCCAGCGTCGCGGTCATGCTGAAATCATCTGAAATTTGCATCGAATGCAGGTTGGCATCGTAATCCGAGCTGTGCAGGACAAATCCGCGCGACATCTCGACCGGACCACCGAAATGAACCAGACGCTCACCAACCACAGGTATGCGGCAGGCGATATTCAACTGCCCCAGCAGGGTTTTGATCCGCAGATCCGACGGCTTGTTGATGATCAGCCCCATTGCCCCGTCATCGCCGTGGCTGCACATGTACACCACCGAATGATCGAAGCGCGGATCACCCATGCCAGGCATCGCAATCAACAGTTTTCCGGTAAGGTCCATAGGATGACATCTCTTGCTTAGTGCCTCTCAACAATGACCTTGGCGGGCGGGTATTGGCAAGAGATCAGGTCATATTTCGCAAGATTTCAGTCGGGTGACCGGAACGTGACTTGGATTCCCGACCCGTAGCACGCATTTATGGGGTATGGAACGCTATCTCAAATCCACGGCAATTGCCCTGACCGCCAGTCTCGTCCTGACCGCCCCTGCACATGCACAGACGGTCGGTGAGGTCGTTCAACTGGATATTCTCGACGGCGGGCGCACCGCCGATGGAACCTATCTGGGCGCGGTGCGGCTGACGCTTAAGGAAGGGTGGAAGACTTATTGGCGCGCGCCCGGCGATGCCGGCATCCCGCCGCAGTTCGACTGGAGCGGCTCACAGAACGTAGGCAATGTGTCGATCACCTGGCCCGCCCCCCAAGTTTTCCTTCAGAACGGCCTGCAATCCATCGGCTATGCGAATCAACTGGTTCTGCCAGTAGAAATCACCCCGGAAAACCCGGCCAGACCCGTCAGGTTGCGCGGCGACATGGATCTGGGCGTGTGCAAGGACGTCTGCATCCCCGAGCGGCTGGATTTCGACCATACGCTGGACGCCGATGCCGCCCGAAACCCGGCCATTGCCGCGGCGCTGGCCCAGCGTCCCTATTCCGCAAAAGAGGCTCACGTGTCCCATGCAAGCTGCCATCTGACTCCCACGTCGGACGGCATACAAATCGAAGCCCGCGTGACCATGCCCTCGGCCGGAGGGCGCGAGGTCGCGGTGATCGAACCGGGCAACCCGGCGCTTTGGGCGTCGCAATCCGAAACAGAACGGCAGGGTGACACGCTGATCGCCACATCCGAGGTTATCAACTCCTCTGGCGGTCCTTTCGCGTTGGATCGGTCGGAAATCCGGATCACGGTTCTGGGCGCCAACCACTCAGTCGATATTCAGGGCTGCAGCGCGGGCTAACCCGATGACACAGCGCCCAAAGATCGGAGCACTGGCAGTTGTTGTGCACCAGGGCAATGTCCTACTGGTGCAACGCAGCAAACAGCCCGATGCCGGTTTGTGGGGCTTTCCCGGCGGCCATGTGGAATGGGGCGAAACTGTTCTGCACGCAGCCCAGAGGGAACTGCGCGAGGAAACGTCGATCATTGCCGAGCCACGGCATTTTCTCGACAACCTGGAACTGTTGCGGCGCGACGCGCAAGGCACCGTGCTATCGCATTACCTGCTTGTGGGCGTGTCCTGTGCGTATCTTTCCGGAGAACCGGTGGCGGGCGATGATGCACGGGACGCGCGCTGGTTTCCCGTCGATCAGATACGTCAGGATAAACTACCCATGAGCGAACGTGTCATAGACCTGCTGAACACCGCGTTACGGCAGGCCTAAGCCGCCCGCCCCCTGAGCCTGATGTAAAGCAGGCCCGACAGCACAATACTGAGAACCAGAATAAGGACCGCACCGGAGGCAAAAACCCCCAGACCCATCTGAAGGGCTGCTATCCCGTCCTCTCCGGGATATAGGCCCGACAGTCCATCAATCGGTGAACCGAAGATCGCAGGCCACACCATTGTCAGGCCGAACCAAAGCAAAAGCGTCAGCCCCGTAAAGGCGAGCGCGGCCTGCACAACACGATCCGGCGCCCGCGTTGCCCGGCGCATTGCGGTCATTGGGCGCGACAGGTCGTTCAGGATGGCCAGCAAGGCGGGCACCAGCAGCAGAACCAACAACATGCCGAACCCAAGCCCATAGACCAGCGTGATCACCGTGGGCTTGAGGAACTGCGCCTGTTGCGACCCTTCATAGAGCAACGGGGTCAGCCCCAAAACCGTTGTCAGCGTCGTCAGCATCACCGGGCGCAACCGATCTGCCGTTCCCTCGACTATCGAGGGGACAAGACCTCGCTCCTGATGATATCCGTCGATGGTCGTCACCAACACAATCGAGTCGTTTATAATGATCCCGGTCATCCCCAGAAGACCAACCACAGTGAACATGCTGAGCGGCACCTCCCAGAGGTAATGTCCCCAGATCGCGCCGACCAATCCAAAAGGAATGATCGCCATAACGACCAGTGGCCGTGTCCAACTGGCGAAGACCCAGGCCAGAACCAGGTAGATGCCGGTCAGGCACAGGATCAGGCCGGTGCGTGCCTCGGAGAGGAACTCATCTTCCTGCTCGCTCAAGCCGGCCATCTGCCATTCGACCTGCCGTTCGCTGGCGATGTTGGGCAAGATCTCCTCGCTCAACGCACGGGTGATTTCCGCCGCACGGGTTGGATCATCTTCGGAAATATCACCGTTCACCGAAATCACCCGAAGACCGTTTTCGCGTCGAACCGCCGAGAAGCCCGACTTGCGCTCGACCGAGACAATGTCGGCCAGTGGTACATATACACCTTCCGGAGTGCGCATCAGGGTTCGTTCCAGAAAATCTGCGGTCAGTTCACCTTCGGGCAGTTCCACACGTATTTCGGCGCTACGCGGACCATCAGGGAAGGTCGCGGCCTCAATCCCATTAAGCCTGTCGCGCAACACGCGGCCCAATGTTTCGATCCTGAAGCCCAGCGCCTGACCCTGCGCGGTCAGGTCCAGAATGTACTCTTCCTTGTCATAGGCCAGGTTATCTTCAAGCGCCGAGACCTCGGGGTATTTTGACAGTTCAGTCTGCAAGTCCTCGGACGCGGCCTTGAGGGTATTCACGTCTGCGCCATAAAACTGGACGTCAATCGCATCGCCGCCGGGACCGGAGCGCCAGCCGCGGAAGCTCAGCAACTCGACCTTCGGATGGCGTGGTACGAAATCCTGCAATTCGCCAACGAATTCAAAGCTGGAATAAGGGCGCAAGTCAGCATCAATCAGTTCGATCGAAATCCCACCCAGCAGATCTGCGTCCTTACCGTCAGCGGCGGACAGACCGAACCCTGCCGAGCCACCAACCTCTGCCAGAACATAATCAATGGGGTTACGTCCATGGCGATCTTCATAAATCTGACCCAGCTCTTCTGTTGCGCGCTGCAATTCACGCATCATGGCCAGCGTATCGGCGCGGCTGGCCCCTTCGACCATGATAAAATTACCGGTGACCGATCCGCGCTCGGGCGCATTGAAGAACCGCCAGTTCACGTCTCCTCTGATAAATAACGCGATCTGGCTGGCGAGGATCACCACCATCACCGCCACAACCACGTACCGCGCCCAGATAGCCCAGGCGATCAACGGCCGGAAAAGGTGATCCCGTAGCCAGCGGAACCCGCGGTTCACGACCCGATTAGGCAGATCGTACCAATGCTCCTTGGCCGAATGCGCGATAGCGTGGGCCATGTGGTTGGGCAGGATCAGGAAGCACTCGATTAACGAGGCGATCAGCACGGCGATCACGGTAAATGGGATGTCGCGGATTAATTCTCCAAACCGGCCGCCGATAGCAGTCAGGCCGAAGAAGGCAATTACGGTTGTCAGCGTGGCCGCAAAGACCGGCATCGCCATGCGCCGCGCGGCCCGTTCGGCGGCCACGACCGGCGCCTCGCCCAGCCGCCGCGCGCGGAAATCGGCATGTTCGCCGACGACAATGGCGTCGTCCACCACAATGCCCAGCGTGATGATCAGGCCGAACAACGACACCATGTTGATCGACAGTCCACCGATATACATGAGGGCAATCGCTGCGGACATGGCCACCGGAATACCTGCCGCAACCCAGAAGGCGATGCGCGCATTCAGGAACAGAAACAGCAAACACACCACTAGGCCCAGACCTACGAGACCATTGTCGACCAGAATATCCAGACGGTCGGTGATCGCCTGGGCGCGGGTCCTGATAAGCTCGACCGTTACACCTTCGGGCAGGCTGGCCTGCATATTGCGGACAACGTCTTCGACAGTGCGCTGAATTTCGATGGCGTCCCCAAGATTTGAGCGGTCGACCCGGATCGACATGGCCGGGTTTTCATCGACAAAGTAACTTCGATTGCGGTTCACCCCTTCAACACGGATCTGTGCCACATCGCCTACATAAAGCTTGGACCCATCCGCATAATTGCGCAGTGCGATGCCTTCGATCTCTTTGGGCGTGCGCTTTTCCGTACCGGTGCGAATGCGCGCATTGGCGCCGGACACGTCGCCAGCCGGGTTCGCCGTCACTTCGGCGGCGACCGCCTGGGCGATTTCGGACATTGTAATGTCATTTGCGATCAGTTGCGCAGTTGGCACCTCAACCACCACGCGGGGCGCAGCAAGGCCCCGGATCGTTGTGCGCGTGACCCCTACGGTGAACAGGCGGTTGATCAGTTCGTCCGTGAATTTGGCCAGTTGATCTGGGTCGACGGGGCCCGTGACAACCACATCCGTGACCCGATCCCGCCATGCCCCGCGCCGAATCGAAGGTACTTCAGAGTCCTCAGGCAGGTTGGTGACACCATCGACGGCCGTCCTGACCTCTTCGACCGCGCGGGACATATCCCAGTTGGGTTCAAATTCCAGCCGAATCCTGGCCGTCCCCTCGCGCGAGGTCGTCTCGGTTCTGGCCACACCTTCAACCGCCAGCAAGGCGGGTTCCAGCACCTGAACGATGCCGTTATCCACATCCTCGGGACCCGCGCCTTCCCATTCGACAGTGACGTTCACACGTTCCAGCACCACATCCGGAAAGAACTGCGCCCGCATGTTCGGAATGGCCGCCGCACCCAGCACAAGCATAATCAGCAGCAGCAGGTTGGCCACCGTCCTGTGTCGGGTGAAATAGCTGAGGATACCGCCCGCGGCGCTGGGGATGTCGCGCATCATGGCGCCTACCCCCCTGCCCGGCTCTCAATGCTCCGCACCAGAGAGGCGGGGACTTTAGCCTCGCTCAGCTGCCCCAGAACACGGGCTTTGACATCCTGTGGCATGCGATCGCTGGCCTCAACCTGTGCCACAAGCTGCGCGCGTTGTTCGTCCGAGAGTTCAACCATGCCCGGCTCGGCCCCGGCATTGGCCTCAACCCGCAGCGGCCGTACACGCACACCTGATCCCAACAGAGGCGTACGGCTAATCACGACCTCGCGTCCAACCAGCCCCTCTCCTCGCAGCAGAACCTCATCTCCCTGCCGGCGGATGAGTTGCACGGGCAGTGCCTCAAGACGGTCATCTACCCCCAACACCAGCACCGTGCCGACTGCGTCCAGCACCGAGGACGGCAAGCGCACCACATTGTCCAGCGGCTGCTCCTGCACGGAAACCGTGACGAAATCGCCAGGCTTGAAACCCGGTGCATCATCCAGCCGGGCATAGATCAGGCGCCCGGTTTGCCCTTCGCCCGCCGATCCGCTGTCGCGGCTGATGCGCCCTTCGGCAACCAGATCTGTGCCTGTCACCTCAAGCGACACCGTCACCGGAGCGTTGATCAGGTCGCCTTCGGCATCCAGCAGGCGCACATATTGTGCAGTGGAAACCCGAAACGCAACTTCCAGCGCATTTGGATCAACCAGTTCTGCCAGTTTTTCATTGGCCGAAACCAGACGCCCTTCGACCAGTGTCACATCCGTCAGCGTGCCGCCAAAGCGCGCCCGGATGGTCATGTCGTCCAGATCCCGTTCGGCGGCTTCCAGCGCGATGCGGGCGCGGGACAGCAAGGTCGTCGCCTGATCGACACGGGACTCAGCCTGCGCCAGCGCGATCCTGCGGGCCAGAACCGCTTGCTGGGCAGCGGCCTTGGTCAGTTCCGCATCTTCCACGGCCGCAGGTGTGCCGACCCCTCGGCTTTGCAGGTCCTGCTGGCGCTGTAACGCGCGCCCGCGCAATTCAGCCTGCGCCTCGGCCGAGTTCAATTCGTCCTGCGCCAGCAGCAGCGACCGTTCGGCATCCCGTTCTTCGAATTGCGCATCCAGAAGGTCCGATTTGGCACGATCCAGCGCGGACTGGGCGTCTGCCGGATCCAGCTCTACCAGCACCTCGCCCGCCGTGACCGTGCCGCCATCTTCGAAATCCTCGGCCAGCGCGATCACACGCCCACCCAGCGCCGCACGCAACTCCAGCCTGCGGCGGCTCTGCACCTCACCAAATGCTTCAAGATAAGGTGTGACAGTTTCCAGCTCCGCCGGTCGAACGCTGACGGCGAAGACGCGCTCGCGCGACTCAGGCGGTTCCGAATCCCGGTTCAGTACGTCCTGCACTGCACCTGTAATAAGTTGGAACGCGACAAACAGCAAAGCCAGCGTCAGGGACGCCAGAAAAACACCGACAAGGCTTTGCCGCAGAAATCGCATTTAGAACTCACCCCGGTTGCGTCAGGCTGCCATGTAAAAATGTAGCCGGACGGAAAAATATGCCAAGCCACAAAGCGGTTATGAACTGTTGAACGTATGAACAGTCTACTTCCGTCGCAGATGTTCGTCCAATCTGGGCATAATTTCCACAAAATTGCAGGGGCGGTGGCGGTAATCGAACTGTTTCTCAAGTATGCCGTCCCAGGCGTCCTTGCAGGCACCAGGACTGCCGGGCAGAGCAAACAGATATGTACCACCCGCCACGCCGCCGGTCGCGCGGGATTGCACGGCAGAGGTACCAATTTTTTCCATCGACAGGATGGCAAAGACCGTCCCGAAAGCTTCGATTTCCTTTTCGTAAACGTCGCGATGGGCTTCGACCGTCACGTCGCGGCCCGTCAGGCCGGTGCCGCCGGTCGAAATGACCACATCAATTTCTGGATCCCCGACCCATAGCCGGAGTTGAGCGGCGATCTGGGAGCGTTCATCCCGGACGATCTTGCGGTCGGCTACGGAATGACCCGCACGTTCGATCCGGTCGACCAGGGTTTGGCCCGAGCGGTCGTCTTCGGTTGTCCTTGTGTCGGATACGGTCAGAACAGCGATCCGGACGGGAATGAATTCCAGTGTTTCGTCAATGCGCGACATGTGGCGTCAGGCCCTTTCCATGATGGCGAGGCGGATGGCGAGGGCAGAGAAAATCCCACCTGTCACCCAACCCAGGATACGTGAGGCGCGCGGATTCGAGATCAGAACCTTCCCTGCGCCACCGGCAAAAATGCCCACCAACCCGTTCACCACGAACCCGCCTAATGAGATGATCACACCGAAAACCAGGAATTGCAGCAGGATCGAGCCCGTGGCGGGGTTCACGAATTGCGGGATGAAGGCCAGCACGAACAGGATAACCTTGGGGTTCGTCAGATTCACCACCAGCCCGTCCCGAAACGCAAAACGGGTGGGTTTGGACGGCGCGTCAGCGGATACCGCTCCGCTCCGGAATGCACCCCAGGCGAGATACAGCAGATAGGCCACGCCCATCCAGCGAATGACATCGAACAGCCACGGCATCGTCGCCACAGCGGCGCCCAGCCCAAGACCGGCCAATAATACATGAACCATCGACCCGACCGAAATTCCCGCGCTGGCGGCGATTGCAGGCCTCGCGCCCGAGCGCAGACCCTGACCGAAACAGAACATCATATCCGCCCCGGGCGTGAAATTCAGGACCAGCGCCGCCGGGATAAAGGCCAGCAGCGTAACCGCGTCTATCATATGGCCACCTCGAACCAGCTAGCCCTGGGCCCCAGATTGGCAATCTGCGTGCGGCCAATGGTGCCGCGATAGCCCCAGCTGTCGTGGATATGGCCGCAGAACACGAATTGCGGCTGGATACGCTCCACAGCGTCGCGCACGGCAACCGATCCTACAGACATACCTTGCGACGTTGTATCCCCGTGGCCCTTGGGAGGTGAATGCACAATCAGGATGTCCGCAGCATCACAGCGATCCAGCAATTCGGTGGCCTCGGAATCTGTCAGGTCGCAGGACCAGTCGCCAAAGGGCGTGACTGGCACGCCATATCCCAGACCAAACAGACGCAATCCATCAAGCGTCATGCCGCTTCCGTGCAGGACGTGAACGCCTTCGGGTGCTGCATCGACCAGTTCCCCGGCGCTCTCGGCATTGCCGGGGATCAGCACAAGGGGCGCGGCGATGCCGGACAGCATCTCCATCGCCTCTTCCAGCCCTTGCCGCATGTTGCAGTAGTCACCGGCGCCAATCACCAGATCGGCCCCGCCGCTGGCTGCGACCAGTTCGGCTGCGCGGTTGCGCGCCATATGCAGATCAGAGAACGCCAGAATTTTCATGCCTTGCCCTCCAGTCGCGCTTTCAGCTCCAGCAGATCCGCCCAGGCCTGCCGTTTCATCTGCGGTTGTCGCAGCAGATACGCGGGGTGGAACATCGGGATCACCGGCAAATCCAGGGCCTGATCCCACTGCCCCCGCAGCCGCGTAATACCACGTTTACCTAACACGGCCTGACAGCTGATATTGCCCATCACCACCAGCACCTCGGGCTTGGCCAGCGCCACGTGCCGTTCAAGAAAAGGCTTCATCATCCCGATTTCTTCGGGCTTGGGATCGCGGTTCTGCGGCGGTCTCCAGGGCAGCACGTTGGTGATATAGACGTTTTCGGCCCGGTTCAGATCAATCGCGGCCAGCATCCGATCCAGCAGTTGTCCGGCCCGTCCGACAAAGGGCTTGCCCGCGCGGTCTTCCTCGCGGCCCGGAGCTTCACCGATGATCATCACTCGCGCGCCCGGCGTGCCGTCTGCAAAGACCAGTTGTCGCGCGCCGCGTTTCAACTCGCACAGGTCGAACGCGTCCATCGCTGCCCGAAGCTGATCCAGTGATCCCGCACTTTGCGCCGCCGATCCGGCCGCCGCAACCGGGTCCACCCGCCTGGGTTTAGCGGGCGTTGTTTGCGCCGCGGCGGGCTTTTTGGCTTTGGGCGCAGTGTCCGGCAACGCATAGCGGTCCACTGGCGCATCACCTATCGCGTCAGTTGCGCCCAGTTCGATCTGCCATTCCAGCAGCGCCTGCGCAGTATGATAGTCCAATGCCGATTCCATACCCCTCAATCTAACCAGCTTTTGATCGAGGGAAAGCGAATAGGCCTTGATTGGGCGGTCAGTCGCACCGACCATTGCGGTATTCATGCTGGTAATACTGCGATTCCTTCTGATTGGTTTGTTGCTGACTGTGGTCTGCGGCCCGGCTTTTGCGCATTTTCACGACCGGGACAGCAGGAACAGCCAATGTCGCGGGGGGCAGTTCCAGTGCGGCGGCCGGTGCTGTTCAGCCGGTCAGAGATGCAGCTTTGACGGTCACTGCATCCGCGCCGGCGGCACCTATTGCGGCGGCGGCAGATCCTGCGGCCCGTTCGAGCGCTGCGTTGCCGGTGGCACCCGCTGCGCACCCAAGGGCACAAACAAATGCACATCACGGCTCGATTGCCCCGGTGGCAGCTTCTGCAACGCACGGGGCGAATGCGAACGAACCACGCCCGATTTTGATCCTGACTCGGCTGTCCAGGGTCTGCCCAAACTGTGCGAGGATGGCCGCACCTGCGCATCAGGAACCTCGTGCCTGCCGGGCGGCGGTTGCTCTCGCCCTGGCTGGTTTTTGTGCGAAGAGACGGACTCACAATGCCGCCCCGGTTTCAAGTGCTCGGAACATCAGGGCTGTGTGCCCATCAAGGCCATCGACTGCGGTTACGGCAAATGGTGCAAGCCCGGCGAGCAATGCCTGCCCGAAGGCGGATGCGAGAAACTGCCCGAAGGAACTGATCCTTAGGTTGCTTCGGGCCGCGTGGCTTTCTATAAGCAGCCCGATTGTCGGACAGGAGCCCGCCCATGCGTTTCGCCCATCGTCACCTTCTTGGCATCGAGCATCTGTCGCAATCCGATATCACCGCCATTCTGGATCTGGCCGAAAAATATGTCGATCTGAACCGTCAGGCCGCAAAACACTCGGACGTGCTGTCTGGGCTGACCCAGATCAACATGTTCTTCGAGAACTCGACCCGCACACAGGCCAGTTTCGAGCTGGCAGGCAAGCGGCTGGGCGCGGACGTGATGAATATGGCAATGCAGGCGAGCTCGATCAAAAAGGGCGAGACACTGATCGATACCGCGATGACACTGAACGCGATGCACCCCGATTTGTTGGTGGTCCGCCACCCACATTCCGGAGCCGTTGATCTGCTGGCGCAAAAGGTGAACTGCGCCGTACTGAACGCGGGCGACGGGCGACACGAGCACCCGACACAGGCGCTGCTGGACGCGCTGACCATCCGCCGGGCCAAGGGGCGTCTGCACCGCTTGAACATCGCAATCTGCGGCGACGTCGCGCATTCCCGGGTGGCCCGGTCCAACCTGATCCTGCTGGGCAAGATGGAAAACCGCATCCGTCTGATCGGACCGCCGACGCTTGTGCCCGGCCAGTTTGCCGACTTCGGTGCCGAGATTTACGATGACATGAACGAGGGTCTCAAGGACGTCGACGTCGTCATGATGCTGCGCCTTCAGAAAGAGCGGATGGATGGCGGCTTTATCCCCTCAGAGCGCGAATACTACCACCGTTACGGTCTGGACGCCGCCAAGCTGGCACAGGCCAAGCCTGACGCCATCGTCATGCATCCCGGCCCGATGAACCGCGGGGTCGAGATCGACGGAACCCTGGCCGACGACATCAACCGCTCGGTGATTCAAGAGCAGGTGGAAATGGGCGTCGCCGTCCGCATGGCCGCGATGGAGCTGTTGGCCCGCAATCAGCGAGACGCCGCATGAGCGATCTGACCGTCGCCCCCCACGAACGCGGCGTGATCCGCTTGTTCGCGCTGGACATGCGCCCGGAAGAGGCGAAATTCCTGCGCGAACCCGGCGCGGCCGCTCAGGCGCTGGGGGTTGAAAGGCTGGATTCCGAACAGGTCGACATCTTCCCGGTCTCAGACCTCGAGGATCTTGGACTCTACGGGTATCTCAACGAAGGCTGCGGCGTGTCCCGGGATCAACTGGACCGAGACGCGCTGGACGCCATAGAAGGCTGGGTCATGTCTGTGCGCAGCGCTGCCTTTGAAGGGCGCGCTGTCACACTGAAACCCGACCCCAGGGTGCGGCTGATCGATCTTTTTACCGAAGAGGCAACCAACTGGGCCGGCGGTGCCATCGATACCGAAAGCGCCAAGCCGTTTTCAGCGCCTCAAACGATGCCCGATGAGGAAAGCCCACGCCGCATCGGATCGGCCATTCTGGCGCTGGCAATCCTGTTGGTCATCGGAGGTGTCCTGTGGCTGATCCTGTGATCTTCACCCCGGACAAAGGTGCCTATATCCGAACCAACGCCTGGCTGGCTGCCGTGGCGATGGCGGGCGCCATGATCGTGCTGTGGCTGATCGGCAATCCCTATGTCTGGACCGGCGCGCCCGCTGGGCTGGCCGCCATCGTCATTCGCGCCTGGTATCTGGCTTCGGAAGAACTGGTCGCGACGTGGCAGATGACCAATACCACTCTCACCGGCCCCGGCACACGCAGTGTGCCGCTGAATCAGATTGAGGCGGTCAAAACGATGGGCAGTTTTGTCCAGATCGTCACCAAGGGTGGCGATAAACACCTGATCAAATACCAGGCGGACCCGGCCGCCACCAAAGCTGCAATCGAAAGGGCCATGGCATGAGCAACCTGATCTTCACCAACGCGCGCCTGATCGACCCGGAAACCGGCACGGACAGCACCGGCTGGTTGCATGTGACCGAGGACCGGATCGCTGCGCGGGGTGAAAGTGAGGCTCCGGACACAGGCGCGCAGGTCATTGACTGCGGCGGCCACTGCCTCGCCCCTGGAATCGTCGATATCGGTGTTAAGGTCTGCGAGCCGGGTGAGCGGCATAAGGAAAGCTACAAATCCGCAGGCCTGGCGGCTGCGGCAGGTGGTGTGACCACCATCATCACCCGTCCCGATACCAGCCCGGCCATCGACACACCCGAAAGTCTGGAGTTTGTCACCCGCCGAGCACAGGCCGATGCGCCGGTCAACGTTCTGCCGATGGCCGCGCTGACCAAGGGGCGTGAAGGGCGCGAGATGACCGAGATCGGGTTCCTGCAGGACGCCGGTGCCGTTGCTTTCACCGATTGCGATCATGTCGTTGCCAACACCAAGGTGTTTTCCCGTGCCCTGACCTATGCGCGGTCCTGCAATGCTTTGGTTATCGCACATCCGCAGGAACCGGGCCTCAGCAACGGCGCAGCTGCGACCAGCGGCAAATTCGCCGCCCTGCGCGGCCTGCCTGCCGTGTCTCCCATGGCTGAGCGTATGGGGCTGGACCGAGACATCGCGCTGCTGGAAATGACCGGCGCCCAGTACCACGCCGACCAGATCACCACCGCCCGCGCCCTGCCCGCGCTGGAACGGGCAAAGCGGAACGGGCTGGATATCACCGCGGGCACCTCAATCCATCATCTGACGCTGAACGAGCTGGACGTGGCCGACTATCGCACCTTCTTCAAGGTCAAGCCGCCGCTGCGGTCCGAGGACGATCGGCAGGCGGTGATCGAAGCGGTTCGGACCGGTCTGATCGACACGATCAGTTCCATGCACACCCCGCAGGACGAGGAAAGCAAGCGCCTGCCGTTTGAAGAGGCTGCCTCAGGCGCGGTGGCGCTGGAAACACTGCTGCCTGCCGCCCTGCGCCTGTACCATTCGGGCCAGTTGGACCTGCCGACCCTGTTCCGGGCCATGGCACTGAACCCGGCCAAGCGGCTGGGGCTGGATAGCGGCCGCCTGTCCGAGGGTGCACCGGCAGATCTGGTGTTATTCGACCCGGATGTGCCTTTTCTGCTGGACCGGTTCTCATTAAGATCGAAGTCGCAGAACACACCGTTTGACGGCCAGCGGATGCAGGGTAAGGTCACCGCAACCTATGTGGCTGGACAAGAAGTTTACCGGAGACCCTGATGCCCCCATTTGACAGTACGACGACCCAGCTGATCCTCTGGGCCGCGCTAGGGTATCTGATGGGCTCGATCCCCTTTGGCATGATCGTCGCCAAGGTCATGGGGCTGGGCAATCTGCGCAATATCGGGTCGGGCAATATCGGTGCGACCAATGTGCTGCGAACTGGTAGCAAAGCAGCCGCCGCGCTGACCCTGCTCTTCGACGCGGCCAAGGGGGCAGTCGCCGTTCTTCTGGCACGTGCTCTGGCCGGAGAGGACGCGGCACAGATCGCCGCGCTGGCGGCCTTTCTGGGCCATTGCTTCCCTATTTGGTTGGGGTTCAAGGGCGGCAAGGGTGTTGCCACGTTCCTGGGTTTGTGGCTGGCGCTGGACTGGCGCGTTGGCGTTGCCTGCTGCCTGACTTGGCTGGTGGCGGCGGCGATCTGGCGGATCTCATCCCTTGGCGCTTTGGTGGCGGCGGCGCTGTCGACCATCTGGGTCATGGTGCTGACCAACGGGTCAAGCTTTATTCTGGGTATCATTCTGACCCTGATGGTCTACTGGCGGCACAGCGCGAATGTCGCCCGCATCCGCGCCGGAACCGAGCCCAAAATCGGACAGTCTTGACCGTATCAACCCCTTTTCTGTCCGCGTTCTTCGCCATCCCCCTCGGTTCATCGACCGGGCAAAGCAACGGCAGGCGGTATGTCGTCAGCCGCTCGGAGCTGGCCGGGGGTAAATCCCATAAACTTGTCGCCCATGAACTGGGCGGTGGCGATTACATCAGCCTGAACCTTTACCTGACAAAAAATAGCGGGGCCTTGTTGCGACCCTGTGAAATGCCAGCGCGAAAAGTGACCGAATTCGTGCTTGGATTCCGGCCCGTTCCAAAGCTGTAGCTCTGCATTTCCGAACAGCACCTCTTCACCGTCGCACATTCACAATTGATTGTTTTGAACGTGAATGGCGGGTTGCCCACTTCGGTTGCGTGACGGCCAATTACCGGTCGTACGGACAAAAATCACATGGGTCGGCTGGGCGAAATTACGGCGTCGTTTGGTGACCCCTTTCACGAAAGGTGAAAACAATGAACAAGTTCAAATCCATCATTGGCGGCGTCGCGCTGTCCGTTGCAATCGCAAGCTCGGCTCTGGCTGCGGGCGTTGAGCTGAATACCACGACCACTGGTCTGGCGCTGCAGGGTTATGACCCGGTTGCCTACTTTACCGAAGGTGCGCCGACCAAAGGCGACTGGCAGATCACCTCGATCCACAACGACGCCATGTACCGTTTTGCCAATGAGGAAAACAAAGCCGCTTTTGAAGAAAACCCGGAAGCTTACCTGCCTGCATATGGCGGCTACTGCGCGTTTGGCGCCGCGATGGGCTTCAAGTTTGACGGCGATCCGACCTATTGGAAGATCGTTGACAACAAGCTGTACCTGAACCTTTCCGAAGGCATTCAGAAGCGTTGGGAAGGCGATATTCCGGGCTTCATCGAACAAGCCAGCACGAATTGGGAAACCATTGCCGACAAGGATCCGGCAGAACTGCAGCAATAATTCGCTGACAAAAACTCCCAAATCGGCGGCGGTTCACACCGTCGCCGATTGCCGTTTGAAACACCCATTTCGCCATCCTAGGTATCTTCCAAACAAACCGTCCGGATTTTCACGGACCAGTGCCGCCAGGTTACACGCAGCGGCACTTCTATGCGGGTCGGAAAAGGTAAACCAACTGTGATCCGGTCGTGAGGCCGGGCCGTAGTGATCAGTACAGAAAACGGGCAGCACAGCTCTTTTACAGCCTATTTCGAATGGAAGGAAATGACATGACAGGCAAAATTGTTCTGGCCTCTGCAATCGCAACCTTTGCCGCAGGCGCGGCGATGGCGCAATCATCGGGCAACTGGACCGGGTTTTATGGCGGTGCGCAGTTCGGCTACGCCGATATTGACACCAACATATCGGGCGTAGACGGCGATGGCGCCATTGGCGGTCTCGTCCTTGGATATGACTATGACCTGGGAGACTGGGTCGTTGGCGGCGGCTTTGATTATGACTGGACCGGAATCGAGCTTACCCCCGGTGTCGAGGTCGAGGATGTCTGGCGCATCAAGGGCCGTGCCGGTTACAAAGTATCGCCACAAGGGCTGCTCTACGGTGTCGGCGGTTACGCCAAGGCGGGAACCGATAACCTGGGCAGCGACGATGGCTGGTTCATTGGGGCAGGTTATGAACAGATCGTAGTGCCCAATGTCAGCGTCGGCGGTGAAATCCTGTATCACGAGTTCAACAACTTCGATTCCACCGGCATCGACGTCGACGCGACCACGGTTCAGGTGCGCGCGACCTATCGCTTCTGATCAGGTTCTGATGCAATCGAACGGACCCGGCCCATTCGCGCCGGGTCCGGACGCTTTTACAACTCCAGAACGGTGCTGCCCGTCGTCTGGCGCGCTTCGAGAACACGATGGGCTTCGGCCACCTGTTCCAACGGAAAGCGCTGATCGATGTGGATTTTCACCTCACCGCCTTCGACCTTCCCGAATAGACGCCGCGCCATCGCCTGACAGACCACATGATCCGCAATATGTGTAAACAGGGTCGGCCGGGTGATCTTGAGCGAACCTTTCTTGGCCAGAATCCCGATATCTATCAGCGGCACAGGCCCCGAAGCATTGCCGAAGGAAATCATCATCCCCAACGGCTTCAGACAATCCAGCGAGCCTTCGAACGTATCGGCGCCGACGGAATCCATCACCGCGTCCACGCCCTCACCTTTGGTGATCTCGGCCACGCGTTCGGCAAAGTTTTCGGTCTTGTAATTGATGCAGTGCGCAGCACCATTGAAATGCGCCAGACTGCATTTCTCATCCGTCCCCGCAGTGCCGATCAGTTTGATCCCTTCGGATTTAGCCCACTGGCACGCGATCAGGCCGACGCCCCCGGCAGCGGCGTGGAACAACACTGTGTCACCTCGTTTCAGGGGCGTGGTGCGGTGAAACAGATACTCGACCGTCATCCCCTTGAGCATCATCGCCGCCGCCGCATCAAAGGAAATCCCGTCGGGCAGAGGGCAAACCTGCGCCGCAGGCATAACCCGGGCTTCGGAATAAGCACCAGAAGGGGCCGCGGCATAGGCAGCACGCTGACCGGGTTCCAGATGGGTTACGCCTTCGCCGACGGCCTCGATTAAACCTGCGGCCTCCATACCCAATGCATGCGGCAGTTCCATCGGATAAAGACCGGTGCGCTGGTAGACATCTATGAAATTCAGCCCGCAGGCGTGATGGCGAATGCGGACTTCTCCGGGCCCGGGATCACCCAATGGCCGGTCTTCGACCCTCAGAACTTCGGGGCCGCCGTGTTCGTGAATGACGACGGTTCGTGCCGTTTGATGCATGCTGACCTCCCTGTTGCCTGATACCAAGCTAACATGCCTGAAAATAAGGGCAATCGGCACGATTCAACACGACGCAACCAAAACGCGAAAAAGTGTGTTATAGTCGGGCGTGGCGTTGCCGGCTAGTCCGGCCAAGGGCAACCGATGCCGGATTCACTCTGCTGCGCTGACTCGCAAAGGGAGGGGATGATGATGGCCAAGACTATTGGAAATCCGATCAGTTGGACCGCCCGGAATATCGGCGCGACCAGCGATCACATAGCTGAAAGCGTGAACCGCATTGGCAGCGCGGATACCCAGCACCTGCCAATGGTGCAGACACTGACGATGAGCGACCTGCGCGCCTGTTTGAAGGCCGGGTATCAGGACTTTCTGGAAACGCGGGCAGACGCAATATTCGTGATTCTGATCTATCCCATTGCCGGACTGCTGATGTTCGGGTTTGGGCTAAACAGGAACATGGTGCCCTTGCTGGCGCCCCTGGTCATGGGATTTGCCCTGATTGGACCAGTCGCGGCGGTGGGATTGTATGAAATCAGCCGCAAGCGCGAACAGGACGGTGAGGTCCACTGGCTGGACGCGCTCGGTGTATTCCGATCACCCTCATTCGGCGCCATTCTGGCCTTGGGCTTCTATCTGGTCATGCTGCTGCTGATCTGGCTGATGGTCGCGCAGAGCATCTATGTGCACACGCTTGGCCCCGACCTGCCCACGTCGTTGGGTGCGTTTGTGACCGAGGTCTTCACCACGGGCGCAGGCTGGACCATGATCCTTTTCGGCAATGCGGTAGGGTTCCTGTTTGCCCTGGTCGCGCTGGCGATCAGCGTCGTCAGCTTTCCCCTGTTGCTGGACCGTAAAGTCGGTCTGCCAGTGGCCGTCGTCACGTCGGTCCGGGTGCTGCGGCACAATCCCGGCGTTATTCTGGCCTGGGGTTTCATCGTGGCAGCGCTGTTGGTCATCGGGGCGATCCCGATGTTGCTGGGGCTGATCGTTGTGATGCCTGTTCTTGGCCACGCGACGTGGCACCTGTATCGCCGCGCAGTGGCCTGATCGAAAGACGCGCGCGGGGCTGGCCCGCGCAACCGTTCTAACCTGAGACCTTCAGGACGATCTTGCCAATATGGCCCGAGCTTTCCATCCGCGCATGCGCCGCTGACGCATCTTCCAGATCGAACTCACTGTCCATGACAGGGGCAACCTTCCCGGCCTCCAGCAACGGCCAGACCGCCTCACGCAGATCCTGCGCAATTTTCGCTTTGGCCAGATCGCTTTGCGGACGCAGAGCGCTGCCGGTCAGGGTCAGACGCTTGACCATCATCAGCGCAAAGTTCAGCTCGACCTTCGGACCCTGCAGGAACGCAATCTGAACCAGACGCCCATCCTCAGCCAGCGTCTTGACGTTGCGCGGGATATAATCTCCGCCAACCATATCGAGGATCAGGTTGGCCCCGCCTTCGGCGCGCATGACCGCCACAAAGTCTTCATCCCGGTAATTGATCGCATTCTCGGCCCCCAGCTCGACGCAGGCCTCGCACTTTTCTGCGGACCCTGCGGTCGCAAAGACGCGCGCGCCGAACGCGTTGGCCAGTTGGATCGCCGTGGTGCCGATGCCACTGGAGCCACCATGGACCAGAAACCGCTCACCCGCCTTCAGACCGCCGCGCATGAAAACGTTGGACCAGACGGTAAAGAAGGTTTCGGGCAGGCACGCAGCCTCTTTCATCCCCATTCCAGCCGGGACCGGCAGACAATGTGCGGCAGGGGTGGCCACATACTCGGCATATCCGCCGCCCGGCAATAGAGCGCAAACACGATCACCCACTGACAGGCCTTCAACACCTGCGCCCACAGCCACAACTTCACCCGAAGCTTCCAGCCCCGGCAGGTCACTGGCGCCCGGAGGCGGATCATAGGCCCCCGCGCGTTGCAACGCATCGGGACGGTTCACACCCGCATAAGCGACTTTGAGGATCACCTGACCGGCCTGCGGTTGGGGAACAGGGCGTTCGGTCAGTTGCAGGACATCCGGGCCGCCGGGTTCGGTAATTTCAACGGCGCGCATCATCTGGGTCATGGGCAAATCTCCTTTGCCCAATGCCTAGCAGGCAAAATCCCAAAGGCCCAGCGACAAGACGGTTACTTGCGCGGGTTCAGCATTCCCGGCAAATCGTCCCGCATTTTCACAGGCGGTTTCACCTGACCGGCCAGCCAGTTCGGAACCGCCAGAAACGGCTTCAACAACGGGTTCTCGTTAACCTGCGCCTTGAGCTTTTCGAACTGCATGACGTTATCGATGCGGCGATCCAGAAACTCCCATGTCTTCTGATGGTCGGGCGAATCATCGCCCAGCCAGAACAACAAGGTCGAGGAATACACCCCAGACAAGGTCGCCCGCTTGGTGTACCAGTTGGCATCGTCCGAGGTATCGCCCAGCGTATCCCAGATCAGATCGCAGGTCTGCCACAGGGCTTTGGCGCCGTCGGCCGCATGGATGGGCAGGGAAAACAGTGTCATGCCGCGGCGCACCAGTTCCTTGTCCGGCACCGCCTCAAGCCGAAACCGCACAGCTGTTGCAATGCGGTCGCGAAATCTCAACTCTCTCAGGTCCATGGATTTCAGGCGCTCCACCATGGCCGCATCCCCACGCGCATGAAACGCCAATGCCAGATCGACGGCACCGCGCGGACAAATCGCGCGCGCCAAAGCGTCGTCCATATCGCAATCCGTGATGGCCATGCGAAAACTGGTTTCCGACCAGCCGTCAAAGGGCACGTGGGTCAGCATCGCATCCAAAAGCTGCTGTTTGGCGTCTTCGTAGGTGGTCGTCATGGCGGTTCTCCGGTTTTCGGGACCAGTACTAGACAAGATATTACGGCTTTGCTATACGGCCAACTCCTGCAATTTCCTTGCAACTCTATCTAGAAAGGTGGTGACAACCACATGCAGGTTAGTGTTCGCGACAATAACGTCGATCAGGCGCTTCGTGCCCTGAAGAAAAAGCTGCAGCGCGAAGGCGTGTTCCGTGAAATGAAGCTGAAGCAACATTTCGAGAAACCGTCCGAGAAAAAAGCGCGCGAGAAAGCTGAAGCGATCCGCCGTGCCCGTAAACTGGCACGTAAGAAAGCACAGCGCGAAGGTTTGCTCTAAGACCTTACTCGTCCAGCTTTGGATGACACTATTTGACGACCCCCGAGGCCACGCCCGGGGGTTTGTCGTTTTAAGGACCGGTCGCATTCCGCCGACATGCAGGCGCCACTGCGCGGCAAGCCGCCATTTCCGTCTTAGCAACATTTTGCCCGGCATTTTGCAGCGCAGCGAATCTCGCACTGGTAGCGCGGCACTGCCAGAATTCGCCTGAAGTTCAGACGCACCTATCAACCGGATCAACGCCCCCTGTAACTGGCCTCGTCTACTCAGACGACCAACCAAACGGAGGCATTATGTCCACTGCAAGTACATTCGAGCAAGAAATGCTGGCGCTTATCAATGCAGAGCGCACATCCCGGGGGCTGAACCCGCTGCAACTTGAAACCCGCCTGAACGACTCGTCCGAAGATCACAGCACATGGATGCTGAACACGGATACGTTCAGCCACACCGGGTCTGGCGGATCCAGTGCGACACAGCGGATGGAAGGTGCCGGCTTCGATTTCTCCGGCAACTGGCGATCCGGCGAGAACATCGCCTGGCAGTCTGAACGCGGCGCGGATGGCATCAGCGATGACGTCGCACAATTGCATCAGAGCCTGATGAACAGCCCCGGCCACCGCGCGAACATTCTGAACCCGGATTACGAATATATCGGGATCGGGATTGAAGAAGGGGATTACAATGGCTGGGACGCTGTGATGGTCACTCAGAACTTTGCCTCAACGGATGCAGCGGTTGTATTGGACAATGGCAATGTACCGACGCCGCCCACGGTAGTGGTGACAGAACCCGAAATGCCTGTGGCCGAAGCCCCGGACACGGATGTGCCGGGGGCGCCGGTCATTGACGCGGAGACACCCGTAACAGACGTCACCGAGACCGAAGATCCAGGTACGGAAACGCCTGAAACAGACGTCACCGAAACCGAAGAGCCGGGTGCGGAAACGCCTGAAACAGACGTCACCGAAACCGACGAGCCGGGTACGGATACGCCTGAAACAGATGTCACCGAAACCGATGAGCCGGGTACGGATACGCCTGAAACAGATGTCACCGAAACCGATGAGCCGGGTACGGATGCGCCTGAAACAGATGTCACCGAAACTGAAGAGCCGGGTGCGGAAACACCTGAAACAGATGTCACCGAAACTGAAGAGCCGGGTGCGGAAACACCTGAAACAGATGTCACCGAAACCGATGACACAGAGACGCCCGAAACTGAGGTGACGGAGACTGACGAAACAGAAACGCCGGAAACCGGTACCGCTGATGCGGACGCAAATACCGGCGACTGTTTCGACGTTGCCGCGTTCCTTGCGGCGATTGAAGAGTTCGTGAATGATCTTCGGCTCCTTGCCGACGATTTCAAGCTGAACGACACTGCAGAGACAGGAAATGAACCGGTTGAAGATGATTTCATGCTGACCGGTGACGTTTGTGACGACACCCCGGTCTCAGACGAAGCGGCTTTGGACACGGGCCTTGACCCGCTCGAAACCGACTTCAGCCTGATACCCGTCGATGGCGGATGCATGATGGACTTTGTTTAAGCTCATATGCGGCAGGTGGGGCACCGTTCAGGTGCCCCACAACAGTCCTTCTGAGCAGCCTTGCGCAGTTTTTCGCACAAATCAGGTGAATCCGGTGGTGACAATTCGCCTAACCGGCCGGGAAGTCCAGATTGCGACTATAACCCGCCAAACTCTCGCCATTAATGTCACCTCAAAATAACGCATTCAATTGGAGGCAGAATCATGTCCACGGCCAGTAATCTTGAACGAGAGATGCTTGCTTTGATCAATGCAGAACGCACGAGCCGGGGATTGAACCCCCTGAAACTTGAAAAACGCTTGAATGACTCGGCCGAAGATCACAGCGACTGGATGCTGCAGAGTAACAATTTCAGTCACACCGGTTCGGGTGGTTCCAGCGCGACGCAGCGAATGAAAGCTGCGGGGTTCGACTTCTCAGGCAACTGGCGATCGGGTGAAAACATCGCCTGGCAATCCGAGCGCGGAGCTGCTGGTGCGAGTGATGATGTCGCGCAATTGCACCAGAGCCTGATGAACAGTCCCGGCCACCGGGCCAACATCCTGAACCCGGACTTCGAATACATCGGAATCGGAATCGAAACCGGGAACTTCAACGGCTGGAATGCCGTTATGGTAACGCAGAACTTTGCAAAGACCTCGGCGCCGGTTCAACTGGACACAGGTGGTACCGGCAATCCCGGTCCGTCTCCCACACCGCCAACTCCGTCAACACCGGTTGAGGTAATCGTGGCGGCCGGTACAACCGGCGATAACGGTGACAACTGGTTCACGCTCAGATCTGATCAGGCAGGAGTTCTGGATGGGCGCGGAGGCGATGACCGACTGGTCGGCCAAAGCGGAAATGACACCTTATTCGGTCGCGCCGACGATGACGAGTTGTACGGAAAAAACGGTCACGACGTACTGAAGGGTGGCTACGGTAATGATGCGCTGTACGCTGGATATGGCAATGACATCCTGAAGGGTGGACGCGACAAAGACACCATGTTCGGCGGGGAAGGACAAGATATCCTGAAAGGCGGCGACCATGCAGACAGCCTGTTTGGCGGAGCTGGAGGGGACAAGTTGGCCGGTGGCACCGGAAACGACAACCTGACCGGAGGTTCCGGTGCAGACAGCTTTGTCTTTACCAGCGGAACTGACCGCGTGAAAGATTTTGAGGACATCGATCAGATCGTTCTGCGAAACGTAAGTACGATCAATGACTTTAATGATCTGGCCAACAATCACATGACACAATCCGGCAGCAATGTCGTGATTAACGACGGGCTAGGAAATTCTCTGATTCTCGAAAACACCCTGTTGGCAGATCTGGACAGCGGTCATTTCCTGTTCTGAGGCCAAGGCTTTACAAAACAAACGCCCCCGAATTCGGGGGCGTTTTTCATCTGTTCAGTAGATTTTCGGAACGTGCAACTCATCCGGAAGCACGCGGCGCTCATATTCCGGATTATACCTGCGATCCGGAAGTTCGACCTTTTCCTGTGGCACATCGGTATAGGGAATCTTGGTCAGCAGATGCTCGATGCAATTCAGGCGTTCGCGTTTTTTGTCGTTGCCTTCGACAATGTACCAGGGCGCTTCGGGGATGTTGGTACGAAAAAGCATATCCTCCTTGGCCTTGGTGTAGGCTTCCCAGCGGATGCGCGACTCCAGATCCATCGGGGACAGTTTCCACTGTTTCATCGGGTCGTGAATACGCATCAGGAATCGCAGCTGCTGTTCCTCATCGGTGATCGAAAACCAGTATTTCAGCAAGATGATCCCGGACCGCACCAGCATGCGTTCGAATTCGGGAACGTCCTGAAAGAACTGGCCCACCTGATCTTCCGAGGCAAATCCCATCACCCTTTCAACCCCGGCGCGGTTGTACCACGACCGGTCGAACAGAACGATTTCACCAGCCGCAGGCAGATGTGGGACGTAGCGCTGGAAATACCACTGGCTCTGCTCCCGTCGGCTGGGCGCAGGCAGGGCGACCACACGGGCAACACGCGGATTCAGACGCTGAGTGATCCTTTTGATCACCCCTCCTTTGCCGGCACTGTCGCGGCCTTCGAAAAGGATGCAGACCTTAGCCCCGGTGTGCTGCACCCAATCCTGAACCTTGATCAGCTCGGCCTGCAGGCGCAGCAGATTGCGGAAATAGACCTTGCGGTCCAGCATGTCGGGATGCTGATCCCTGTAGATCTTGCGGACTTCCATCGAGAGCATGGGCTCGCTGAACTCGATCTCGAAATCTTCGTCCAGCGTGTCTTCCAACTCGGCTTCCAGCCAGTCTTTGGGGGCGTCGTCGTTTTCGTAAGCCAAGGTCTTTTCCTTATCGTCTACCGGGTTCGGACCGTACAAGGCGCGTGTAACCGCCTGATGTCACCGGAATAATTGATGACATCTCACTCCACGGCGCATGTGCTTGCGGCGGCAAGGTCAAGGCGATGCAGTGAATAGTTCGGTCTTGCTTCATATTTGGACCTGTCAGCCAGGGGATACAAGCCTCAGAATTGCCGCATTGCCAACAGGTTGGCGCTAACCCGCTACTTGTTTCCTTGCCAACGGGCACATTCTGGAGACATCTATAGCCATGTCCAATCCATGAGATGACTATGGCGCATTTCCTTTCCCTTCTGCCAGTCATCTGGCCCTGGTTCATTTTGATCGCCGCTCAGATCTGTGCGGTCTCTGACAGACAGGTTCTGAGTCTGACCTTTCTCATGGTGTTTGGTGCTACAACGCTGACGCTTGGTCTGGTTACGCCGCTGGCTGTTGGGATCGCGGGTTTGGGTCTTCTCGGTGCCGCTTCGCTGCATCGGCTGTCCGGGTCTGCATTTGTCGCTGGGCACGTCGCACTCATCCTGTGGTGCGTGGCGCTGGCTTCGCACCTGGTTCCGGGGTTTCACAATCTATTGATTCTGGACCGGGTGCAGTCCGGACCAGACAGTTCCGCTTTTACTATGTATCTGAACCTGGACAAACCGATGGTATTGTTCGCGGTTCTTTTGGTGTGGCCCGGTATGCTTCATAGTGTTGTCCCAACCAGGAAAGCGCCACTGGCAATCGGGCTCGTGACACTGCCAGTGTTGTTCTTGCTGGGAGTCGTGACAGGCGCCATTCGCCCGGAAATCAATATGCCTGCTTGGTGGCTGATCTTCGCGTTGTCGAACCTGTTCCTGACCTGCCTGACCGAAGAAGCCTTTTTTCGCGGGTATTTACAGTCGGCCATTGTGTCCAAACTCGGAGTTCTCCTTGGAGTAACTGCAGCCAGTGTATTGTTCGGACTAGCCCATTTTGCAGGCGGCCCGGCGCTGGTCGTGTTCGCCTCCATCCTCGGGGCGGCATGTGGTCTGGGATATTACGCAACCGGGCGGCTGTGGGTGTCGGTTCTGATGCATTTCGGGTTTAACGCCCTGCATCTGGCCTTGTTCACCTACCCCGGCCCTGCCTGAAAGCTACACTGGCAAAGCCGTCGTCTTGAACACCGTACGCAACGCAAACGAGCTTTGCATCTGCGCCACGCCCGGCAACCGAGACAGGTATTGGCGGTGGATGCGGGCGAAATCCTCAGTGTTTTCGGCCACGACCTTCAGGATGTAATCGGCTGTTCCCGCCATCAGGTGGCATTCCAGCACATCCGGAATACGCGCCACTGCCTTCTCAAAAGCATCCAGAACCTCTTCGGCCTGCCCCTGTAAGGTAATCTCGACAAACACGGTCGTTGGCACGTTCATCTTGCGTGCATCCAACAGTGCCACATAGTTTCGGATGTACCCTTCAGCCTCAAGCCGCTGCACGCGTCGGTGACAGGCCGAGGGCGACAGATTCACCTGTTCGGACAGTTCCGCGTTGGACATCCTTCCGTTGCGCTGCAGGGCGGCCAAAATCTTTCTATCCGTCGTATCGAGGCTCATGTGCGCAAATCCATTGCAAGTTTTTCCAACTATATCGAAGATTGTCCCGAAAAAAAGTCCAATCGCGGGCAGAGTTTCACAGAAATTGCGCCTTGGAATGCCCATAATTTAGGCAGTTTATGAATGGAGAGCCCAAATGAAAATCGGATGCCCCAAGGAAATCAAACCTCAGGAATTCCGCGTCGGCATGACACCGAACGCCGCGCAGGAGGCCGTCGCACGCGGTCACGAGGTCATCATCGAAACCAATGCCGGAATTGGAGCCGGATTCGAGAATGACGATTACGTCGCTGCTGGTGCCCGCATCGTGGACACAGCAGAAGAAGTATTTGCCACCGCGGACATGATCGTAAAGGTCAAGGAACCCCAGGCCATCGAGCGCAAGATGCTGCGCGAAGGTCAGTTGCTGTTTACCTATCTGCACCTGGCACCCGATCCAGACCAGACCCACGATCTGCTGGAATCGGGCTGCACGGCCATCGCCTATGAAACTGTTACGGACGCAAGCGGCGGGCTGCCGCTGCTGGCACCCATGTCCGAGGTTGCGGGTCGTCTGGCACCCCAGGTCGGATCGTGGACACTGCAAAAGGCCAATGGTGGCCGCGGCGTTCTGATGGGCGGCGTACCCGGCGTCGGCCCCGCGAAGGTTGTGGTCATCGGTGGTGGTGTTGTGGGGACACATGCCGCGAAGATCGCCGCTGGAATGGGCGCGGACGTGACCGTTCTGGACCGGTCGCTGCCCCGCCTGCGCTATCTGGATGATGTGTTCGGTGGCACTTTCAAGAACCAGTATTCAACCGCTGGTGCGACTGCCGAGTTGATCCAGACCGCAGACATGGTGATCGGCGCGGTACTGATCCCCGGCGCGGCGGCCCCCAAACTGGTAACGCGCGCGCAACTGTCCACCATGAAGCCGGGTGCGGTTCTGGTCGACGTGGCCATCGACCAGGGCGGGTGCTTTGAAACGTCCAAGGCAACGACCCATGCCGAGCCGATTTACGAGGTGGACGGCATCATGCACTACTGCGTCGCCAACATGCCGGGCGCTGTCGCACGCACCTCGACTATCGCTTTGGGGAACGCGACAATGCCGTTCATGCTGGCGCTGGCAGACAAAGGCTGGAGACAGGCGTGTTCGGACGATCCACACCTGATGGCCGGACTGAACGTACATGCCGGGCAGTTGACCTACTACGCGGTTGGCAAAGCCCTGGGGATCGACGTGGTTTCGCCTAACGTTGTGATCAAGTCCTGACGGCTCCCGCCCCTGAAAACGCCCTCTGACGAGGGCGCTTTCCAGCGTTGGGCCCAGCGCCCGCACCTTTGGCGCGACGCGGTAGCGCTTCGTCCCAACGTTCCCACAAATGCAACAGCGCCGCGCAAACAGCGCGGCGCCGGGCCCAACCGGAGGAGGGCATTTCAATGCCCGATCGACGGGCGGGAGAATTCAGCTCTGCTTTTGAATCTCCACCGAATGAGGATATGGAATCGAAACGCCTTTCGCGTCGAACGCCTCTTTCACTGCTTTGGTGATTTCAAACTTCAGATCCCAGTAGTCCGCAGCATTACACCATAGGCGTGCGGTCAGATCGACCGAGCTGTCGCCCAGATTTGTCACGCGAACCCAGGGCTCCGGGTCGCTGTGAATACGCTCATCCGCATTGGCGACGTCCAGAATGATCTGCATCGCCTCATCTGCGCTGTCACCGTAATCAATGCCGAACACCAGATCGACACGCCTTGTGTCGTGGGCCGAGTAATTCGTAATAATGGATCCCCAGGACTGCCCGTTCGGCACAATGATCTGCACGTTGTCCGGCGTTACCAACTCAGTGGTGAAAAGGTTCAGGTCCTTCACCGTTCCCGCGGTTCCACCGATATCCACATACTGGCCCAGCTTGTAGGGGCGGAAGACGACCAGCATCACACCGGCCGCCAGATCGCTGAGCGTACCCTGCAGCGCCAGACCGATGGCCAGAGAGGCAGCACCCAGAATGGCGACAATGCTCGTTGCCTGAATCCCGAATATGCCCAACACGGCAACCAGCACCATTGCCAGGATTACCCATTTGACCAGACTGGCGACAAAATTCCCAAGCGTCTGGTCAATATGCGGCGTTGCATTGATCCTGCGACGGACCATACCGCCGATTGCCCCGGCCACGATCCACCCCAGAACCAATACGATCAGCGCCTTGACCGCGCTCATGATCAGCGGGGCGAAGGCACCCACCTGCGTTACAACCTCGTCCACGCACATCTCCTTTCGATTCACGACAAACCCGCGCCAATGGCGCGGGATTCGCGAGATTGTGAGTGAAAACCGACCTGCGGTCTAGGTGCGAGATTCGCGGGTTTTCCCCGTTGTTCCCAGATACACAGCCCCTGACAAGGAATGCACATCATCAGGACTGGCGGAGCGGCATGACAGTACTTACCTTTGACCGGCAGCCCAATAAGGAGCGTCTCATGCTGGACACCGCATCCCACCCGATTACGGCCCGCTGGCCGGCGAAACACCCGGAAAAGATCCAACTCTATTCCTATCCGACTCAAAACGGTGTCAAAGCCTCGATCATGCTGGAAGAATCCGGCCTGCCGTACGAGCCCCATCTGGTCACTTTGTCGGATTCGGATGTCAAAAGTCCCGAATTTCTGTCGCTGAACCCAAACAACAAGATTCCGGCGATCATCGACCCCGACGGCCCGGACGGGGAACCGCTGAGCCTGTTCGAAAGCGGTGCGATCCTGCTGTATCTGGCGGAAAAAAGCGGCAGGTTTCTGGGCCAGACCAAGGCCGACAAGCACCGGATCACCCAATGGGTGATGTTCCAGATGGGTGGTGTTGGCCCGATGTTCGGACAGTTGGGCTTTTTCCACAAATTCGCGGGCAGCGAGATCGAAGACCCCCGCCCCCGCGAACGTTACATCAACGAAGCCAAACGGCTGCTGAACGTGCTGAACCAGCAGCTTGAAGGTCAGGACTGGATCGCCGGAGACTACTCGATCGCCGATATCGCCATTGTCCCCTGGCTGCGCGGGTTAGACTATTACGACGTCAAAGAAATTGTAGGCTGGGATGGGTTTGCGAACCTCCAGCCCTATGTCGACCGGTTCCTTGACCGGCCTGCCGTTCAGCGTGGGCTGCTTATCCCGTCCAAGGAGTAAAACACTCGGGGTGAGGCCCAATTTGCCTCACCCCAGTGATTTATCCAGGCAATTTCCCGGTCAGAACGTAGCGCAGCACCTCAGCCACCTGAGAGGGGTGCTCGGCCACTGCCAGCGCGGCGGCATCGACCTCTTTCAGAGCATGCTGATGATCGGGCCCATGCAACACGATCAGCGACTTGCCCAGTGCTGCCGCGTATCCGGCATCAAAAGCCGCGTTCCATTGTTTGTATTTCTCGCCGAACCGGACGACGACCACATCCGCATCCGCGATACCCTTGCGCGTGCGGATCGCGTTGACCATCGCGCCCTTGTGGTCGTGCCAGTACTTATTCGGCTCTTCGCCCAGGATGGCCACACCACAATCGTCGCTGGCGTCATGATCGGTGACGGGGCTGTTGAACGTGATGTCCAACCCTTGCGCGCCGTCAATGATTTGCTCGCGCCAGTCGGTGTGAATTTCTCCGGACAGGTAAACGTTCAGGCCCATGGCTAACTCCGCATTGGTTTCAGTGCCTACTTAAGGTGTAATTGAGGTCAGCCCAATGCGGAATACGCGGAAAACAGCTTCGCGTTTTTTAAACCTTGCGCGCGACCAGGAATCGCCGTGCATTGCGCGTGGGGAAGCTGTCACGCTCAACAATTTCGAACCCGGCCCGTTCAACCGCAGCATCCAGTTCGTCCTCGGACATAAACCGTACGAATGGTGCTTTGCCAAACAACTGCATGATCGGCAGCGCCAGCCGAATGGCCCGAAAGCGCAAAGTCGCGCCCCTTGAAGGGGGGCAGAACGTCTTGGAAATGAAAAACCCACCCGGTTTCAGCACCGAATGCACCTGCGCCAGAGTCTCCTCCAAGTCCTCTACCAGATGCAGCAGATTGAACGCCAGCGCGACGTCATAGGACCAGTTTGGGGGCTGGCTTGCATCTGCTTCGACAAAAGCGACGTTTTCGATCTTTTGCTCTAACGCAAGTTTACGGCCTACAGCCAGCATGCCGGGGGAAACATCGCTGGCCGTAATCGTGTCCGCATATCCTGATAGCCACAAAGCGGTCATGCCGGTGCCGCAACCCAGTTCCAGCACATCATCGGATGTCTTCAGGTAAGAGGCCGTCCGCTCGAGCGTATGTTCGTACGAGGCCATGTCCTTGATGGGGGATCGGGCATATTTCTCTGCCACTCCGTCCCAGAATTTCGCAGCGGTGGTCATAGGGGGTCTCCTTTGCGGGCAAATTAACCCATACGCAGATCGAATATTAATTGTCGAAATTTGTAGAGCTCTTATACATATTTGTATGAATGATCTAAACGATTTCGACTGGAACCATATCCGAGCCTTTCTGGCGACGGCAGAGACCGGATCGTTTTCGGCTGCCGCCCGGCAGTTGGGGCAGACGCAACCAACCCTCAGCCGCCAGATCGCCGCGCTAGAAGGTGATCTGGGCGTAATGCTGTTCGAACGTGTCGGTCGGACGCTGGAAATCACGCAAGCCGGAATGGAACTGCTGGACCACACCCGCACGATGGGCGAGGCCGCCAACCGCATCGCGTTTGCCGCGAGCGGGCAAGTGCAATCGATTGAGGGGACGGTCCGCATTACCGCCAGCGACGTGATGTCAGCCTATATCCTGCCCGACCTGTTGCGCGAGGTCCGGGTGCAGGCCCCGCGTCTGAGGATCGATGTGATCGCCTCAAACGACATTCGGGACCTGATGCGGCGCGAGGCGGATATCGCGATCCGCCATGTCCGCCCGGATCAACCTGAACTGATCGCCAGACTGGTGCAAGAAGCGTCGGGGCATTTTTATGCCACCACTGGTTATCTCAACCGGGCCGGACGCCCCAAATCCAAGAACGACCTGTCGCAGCATGAGTTCATCAGCTTTGGCAACACCAACCAGATGATCGCCTATCTGAAGCCGCTTGGCATTCACCTAACCAGCGAGAACTTCCGGCTGGGCTCCCAGAACGGGATCGTGGCCTGGGAATATGCCAAACAGGGCTTTGGCATCGCGCCAATGTCTCAGGTGGTCGGCGATGCGACATCCGGCATGGAACGCGTGCTGCCCGGAATGGAGGCCATCACATTCCCGATCTGGCTGACCACTCATCGCGAATTACACACCAGCCGCCGCATCCGGTTGGTCTTTGATCTGCTGGCTGAGTACCTGTCCAAATGAAAAACGCGCCCGATGGCGCGTTTCCTAAACCATTGACGAAAACCTTAACCGCGCAGAACGCCGCCGGTCGCTTTCGAGACCTTGGCGATGATCTTCTCGGCCACCGCTTCGATATCTTTTTCCTTCAAAGTCGCATCCGTCGGTTGCAGGCGCACGGTGATGGCCAAGGACTTCTTGCCCTCACCCAGACTTCCACCGATGAATTCGTCAAATACGCGGACATCCTCGATCAGCGCCTTGTCGGCACCGGCCGCGGCATTCACCAGCGTCAGCGCCTCGACACCCTCGTCGACGACAAAGGCAAAGTCGCGCTCGACCGCCTGCAGGTCGCGCAGCTCCAACGCGGCGCGGGTCGCGCCAGATTTCCGGGGCAGCGGCACCTCGTCCGGCCAGATCGTAAAGGCCATTGCCGGGCCTTTAATGTCCATAGCCTGCAGCACGCGCGGGTGCAGTTCGCCAAACACGCCCAGCACCTTTTTCGGCCCCAGGCAGATCTTGCCGTGACGACCCGGATGCCACCAGGCATCGCCATCGCGCAGAATCTGTACCTTGGCAGGGGCACCGATGGCCGCCAGAACGGCCTCGGCATCCGCCTTGGCATCAAACACATCGACCGGGCGCGAGGCACCATGCACGTCCTTGGGACCATTGCGTCCGACCAGCAGGCCAGTGATCTGGGTTTTCTGATCGCCAGGTTCCCCGTCGTGGAACACCGGGCCAACTTCGAACAGGGCGACATCCGCATAACCACGCGCCTGATTGCGGGCGGCGGCCTGCAAAAGGCCGGGCAGCAGATCGGGGCGCATATGGCTCATCTCGGACGAGATCGGATTTTCCAGCTGAGTCGCTTCGTCCCCACCGCCGAACAGCGCCGCCGAGGTCTGATCGATGAACGTGTAGCTGACGCATTCGTTGTAACCCAGCGCCGCGCAGGTGCGCCGCGCCATCGACTGACGGCGTTGGGTCGGCGTCATCACCGGCTTGGGAATGCCATCGGTGACACGCGGCAGAGGCTTGCCCTTCAATTTGGTCAGGGATGCAATCCGCGCCACCTCTTCCACCAGATCGGCCTCGCCCATGACATCGGGGCGCCAGCTGGGGACATGGGCCATTTCGCCTTCCAGACGGAAACCCAGTCGGGTCAGGGTCTGGCGTTGTTCGCTTTCGGGAATATTCATGCCGACCAGAGATTGCACACGCTCGGCGTCCAGCTTGTAGGCCCGCGCATGGTTCGGCGCTTTGCCCGCCTCGACCACTTTGGAAACCTCGCCACCACAGATATCCAGAACCATCTGGGTCGCCTGCTCCAGACCTTCCAGCGTGTATTCCGGATCGACGCCACGTTCGAACCGATAGCGCGCATCGGAATTGATCTTCAGTGCACGGCCGGTCAGAGCGATCTGCACGTGATCCCAGAACGCGCTTTCAAGGAACACGTTCACGGTTTCCTCGGTACAGCCGGTTTCCGCACCACCCATGATACCTGCGATGGACTCGGGACCCTTGTCGTCCGAGATTACCATCATGCCGGGCTGCAGGGTGTATTCTTTCTCGTCCAGCGCCACCAGCGTTTCGCCACCTTTGGCGCGATGCACCCGCAGATCGCCCTGCACCTTGTCGGCATCGAACACGTGCAGCGGGCGGTTTTGGTCGAAGGTCATGTAGTTGGTGATATCCACCAGCGCCGAGATCGGACGCAGGCCGATGGCCTTTAGCTGATCCTGCAGCCACTGTGGGCTGGGGCCATTCCTGACGCCTTTGATCAAACGCCCGGTGAAATGCGGCGCGCCGTCCAGCGTATCCTCATCGATCGTCACCTTGATCGGGCTGTCGAAATCACCCGGCACCGGCACGTAGTCGCGTTCCTTCAGCGTGCCGACCCCACGTGCCGCCAGATCGCGAGCAATCCCGGCCACGCCCAGTGCATCGGGACGGTTCGGGGTGATCGCGATCTCGATCACCGGGTCGACCTTGGACGGGTCATTCTCCGCCAGCCAGTCGACGAACTTGTCGCCGACCTCGCCCGAGGGCAGCTCGATAATGCCGTCATGTTCTTCCGACAGCTCCAGCTCACGTTCCGAGGCCATCATACCAAAGCTTTCAACACCGCGGATCTTGCCGACGCTGATCGTCAGGTCCAGACCGGGGATATACATGCCCGGTTTGCAGACCACGACGGTGATGCCTTCGCGTGCGTTGGGGGCACCACAGATGATCTGCAGCTCACCCTCATCAGTGTCCACCTTGCAGACGCGCAGCTTGTCGGCGTCGGGGTGTTTCTCGGCGTGTTTGACATAGCCCAGCGTAAAATCCGCCAGCCGGTCCGCCGGGTTCACGATCTCTTCGACCTCAAGGCCCAGATCAGTCAGCGCGTCGGCAATCTCGTCCACCGAAGCGTCAGAGTCGAGGTGGTCTTTCAGCCAGGAAAGAGTGAATTTCATCGGTCGGTTTCCGCCAGTAAATCTCGGGTCAGACCGCGTTTACCGGATAATGCGCAGAGGGGAAAGAGGGCGCGTAGGGCGGCCACCTCTACTCCTGGCTCACTGTGTTGGAAACGCTGTCCGATCCGGCAAACACCGCCAGAATCCGCGCGATCCCGTCACCGGTATTCTCGCCTGCATGGGGTGAGCGAAAGGCCTCGACCAGCGCGTCACCTTCCTTGTAGACCCGACTGCCCGCATCGCCGTAATCGACGGTAATCTCACCTTCGAGGATATAGGCCGCCAGCGGTGCATCATGGCGGTGCAGGCCGGTTTTCTGACCCGGCTGCATGGTGACGACGGCCATGGTGATCTGCGGGGTGCCGTCCGGATATTCCAGCGCCTCACCAATGACCGAGGTTCCGGTCTGCAACAGCACATCGACCGGCGGATAGGTGTCGCGGGCCAAAGCGGGCGCGGCCGCAAGGATCAGGGCGAAGGGCAAAAGCAGCTTCATGGGTACAGAGACTCCGGTGTCAGATCGTTGCGCCTAACAGGAGGGGGGCCGCACGGAGATGTCAAACGGTTCAGGGATAACTTGGGGCGCGGCCTAGCAGTTCATCCAACTGCCGCCCGATCCAGCCATGGGGGATAAAATGCCCGCCCGGATGCGTGTCCAGCACCACCTGCCCCTGTGCGCAATCGGTCCATTCCACCCGAGTGAGTGTCAGGAATGGCTCAACGCTCCAATCGCCGCGCGGGTGGCACCATTGCAGCGGTATTTCTCGCGCCACAAGTCCACCGGATAAGTCGTATCCCCACCCGGACCAAATGGGAAATCCATCACCGTGTCATCCGTACCATGCACATGGCGCACCTCGCGTGGGGCCTGCGGGCAGTCCTCGGTCTGGCGGATAGACCCGGCGATGGCCAGCAGCGCCGCCGTGTCATTACCCGACTGGCAGACATAGCGCCACGCCATCGCACCGCCAAAGGAATAGCCCGAGACATAGATACGGTCCGGGTCGATTGGATAGCGTCTGGTCACGTCCTCTAACACCCGGTCGGCGAAGGGAACGTCGCCAGTGTCCGACGACCAGAAATCCCAGCTCTTGCCCAACCCGTTAGGGGCCACCAGCAGCACACCCCGCAGTTTCGTTGCCCCTGCTATACGTTTGTGGTTCACCACAACAGTCCCCTGCCGCGCCCAGCCGTGGAAATGCAGCAGCACAGGCAGAGGCGTTTCGCCGTCCCAGCCATCCGGCTCCAGCACGTGGTATGAGCGGTCGCCGAGGTCACAGGCGGTATCGCCGTGGCAGGTATCCATGGCGGCGGCTTGGGTTGCAATCAGCAGAAAGAGGCAGAGCAGTCGGTAAATCATCTGCCGAACCCTAGCGAGCCTGCGCCCGCTGTCACGTCACAACCCCGTGGGAGATTGTGACAAGCCGCGCTGTCGCCAGATCGCGGGGTGGCGGTCTTCGGGCTGTAGTGGGCAATTCATGCTGACCAAGTCCGTGTATCGTTCAAACGGAGCGCCTGCGGAGACAAATCGCCAGCCCGTGCCGGCGGTCTGGCGATAGCGCGGCGGCCTATCGGCCGTTGCTCCGCGCTAATAGTAGTGAGCTTTATCGACGAATATACCTAAACTGCCTAGGCAAAGCGTCTTCTCGCATCTTTTGGAGAACTTCATCGAAAAGTTGCTGAGCATGCGGATCAAAATAGTCTTCTACTATTCCATCCAAGTTCTGCCCTTCTTTATCGCGAAGTAACGCAACCAACTCGCGATGCTTCGCTAAAATCTCTGGGGTAGCAACTACAACAAGCTTAGAACCAATCACATTTAGCGCGTCGCGTCGCTCATAGTGATGGGACGAATTAATGTCGATTTTCTTAAACATATGCCGCGCCATAGCATCAGCATACTCAAGATACAGCCCGCGTCTCTCGGCTAAGATTTGGTGAGCCCGATCGAATTCTTTCTGTCGAAAGTACACAAAAAGGCCTAGCAGAGCCGCCACCACAGCCCCGAAAGAACTTAGCCAATTCACCGAGACAAACCACCATGCAGGTTCGGCATGTCCAGCGCCGCGAACCCGTAGTGGCGCAGCCAGCGCAGGTCGGAATCAAAGAACGCCCGCAGATCGGGGATGCCGTATTTCAGCATCGCCAGACGGTCGATGCCGATACCGAAGGCAAAGCCCTGATAGACCTCGGGGTCGATGCCACCGGCAGCGATCACCTTGGGGTGGACCATGCCGGAACCCAGAATCTCCATCCAGTCGTCGCCCTCGCCGATCTTCAGCTGACCGTTATCCCAGGAACAGCGGATATCGACCTCGGCCGAGGGCTCGGTGAAGGGGAAGTGCGAGGCGCGGAAGCGCAGTTCGACGTCGTCGACCTCAAAGAACGCTTTCACGAACTCTTCCAGAACCCATTTCAGGTTCGCCATCGAGATGTCCTTGTCGAGGGCCAGCCCTTCGACCTGATGGAACATCGGCGTGTGGGTCTGGTCATAATCGGCGCGATAGACGCCGCCCGGGCAGATCACGCGGATCGGTGCGCCCTGTTTCTCCATCGAACGGATCTGCACCGGAGACGTGTGCGTTCGCAACACATGCGGCGGGCGATTGTCGCCCTCGGCGCGGTGCATATAGAACGTGTCCATCTCGGCCCGCGCGGGGTGGTGGCCGGGGATGTTCAGCGCGTCGAAATTGTGCCAGTCGGTCTCGATCCGCGGCCCTTCGGCCACCGAGAATCCCAGTTCGGCAAAGATCGCAGTCAGCTCCTCGGTCGCTTGGCTGACCGGGTGGATCGAGCCCTGACGGCGGGCGCGTGTCGGCAGGGTGACGTCCAGCCATTCGGTGCGCAGACGCTCATCCAGCGCGGCATCTGCCAGCGCTGCCTTTTTGGCGGACAGGGCCGAGTTGATTTCGTCCTTCAGGGCGTTCAGCGCGGGGCCTGCCATCTGACGCTCCTCGGGCGTCATCTTGCCCAGCTCGCGCATTTTCAGCGCCACTTCGCCCTTTTTGCCAACGGCGGCGACACGGATCGCTTCAAGCGCGTTTTCGTCGCCCGCATCGGCGATCTGCCCAAGATATTTTGCCTTTAGATCGTCCATGACGGTCCCCTGAATTCTGTCGCAGACCTGCTATCACAGCAGTCCGCGAAAGCAAGAGGGGGCAGGTTCGCAATCAGGCAGAGCGCAACAATGCCACGGTTTTGTCCTGACGGACGGGCCGGGCGGCAGCGCCATACGCCTGCGGGCAGTGACGCAGGTCCGGAAACAGCGCGAACAGTTCTGCGGCCGTTTCGGTCGCGAACCCGGCAAGCGCCTCCTGTCCCGGAAAGAAGCTTTCGGAAACCAGACCAGAGGTTGTGACCAGCTGATGCCGGTCGAATAGCAGGTGGACATAGGTAACGATATCGCAGGGCATTTCGGTCACGGTTGTTCCGTTTACCAGCGATTTGGCGGGAACCAGAATCTCGTCCTCGCCAAACATCAATTCTGCCTGCCAGCCGGAAATCAGAAGTCGGTGCTGCGGGGATACCAGAATATCTACCTCGGCCCCCAGTGCACCCGCGCTGATCCGGATCGGGGCAAAGCGGTCACGCCCTGCAACAGTGGTACCGCCGACCCAGCGTATCGGGATCGGCCCGTCGTCAACGGTATTCACAAGATCACCGGGACGAAGGGTTTCCACGCAGCGCGGTCCATCAGGTGTGTCCACCAGCGTTCCAGCTGTAAAACAAGCCGCCCCGCTGTCCCCCGGATTCACGGTTGCATGGACAAGCGTATCAGGATCGGGCTGGTTGAATTGCAGCGTCGTCGTGGTTTGGTTCGGTCCGACAATAACTGGCAGGTTGACCGAAGTTTGACCTGCAGCCAGACCGTTCTGCGCCACGATATTCTGCGTACCACCGCCGATGTCGTAGAAATCTATGACCTCACCAGTACCGGTATTCGTCAACGCGTAGGCTTCGTAGTTATTGGCCCCTCCGCCATCCGGGTCAGTGAGCAGGATCGGGAAATCACCTGCCGAGATAACAAAGACCTGCTCATTGTTGTCCGGGTCGATCGAGACCTGAACGTTCGGGTGGTCCAGTGGAATCTCAATCCCCACCTGACCATTCGCCTGATAGAAGGACACCGTGAAATCAGCTGGGTCTTCGGTGGAACCCAGCGATACCTCCAGAAACTCGTTCACTCCCGAGTTCGCCGCATAGGCGTTGGAATAGTGCAATTCGCTAATACGGGCCATCGGTCATTCCCAAAAAAGTGCCTGCTACTATCCCTTAGCCCGATTGGGATTCAATCCAAGATGCAGGCTAAGGCAAACGATGCGTTAAGCCCGGTCAAGTCTCAGTAGCTGTAGTCCGGGAAAATCCGGGTCAGGTCACCGTTCCAGTCGCCGTTGTAGTGTTCCAGCAACTCGTCCGCCGGAACATTGCCGCTTTCGATGCTGTCCTTGAGCGCATTGAGAAAGTGGGTCTCATCCGGCACCAGCCCCCCGGCACCGGGGAAGGCGCGGGATTTCAGACCAGCCTCGGAGATCGCAACCACCTCACGCGCCAGATCATGCATGTTGAGGTCGCCGACCCGAGCCTGAAGCCCGTCTTTGGCCGCCTCAACCCGCAGCGCCTCACGCGTCTCAGTATCCCAGCCCTTGACCAGATCCCAGGCCGCATCCAGCGCGCCCTGATCGTAAGTCAGACCAACCCAGAACGCGGGCAAGGCGCACAGACGCCGCCACGGGCCGCCATCGGCACCGCGCATTTCCATGAATTTCTTGATCCGCGCCTCGGGGAAGGCGGTGGTCAGATGGTCTGCCCAATCGGACAACGTCGGCGTCTCACCTGGCAGCGCGGGCAGTTTGCCCTGCAGGAAGTCGCGGAAGGACATGCCCAGCGCATCAATGTATTTTCCGTCGCGGTAAACGAAATACATCGGCACATCCAAAGCGTATTGCACGTAACGTTCAAAGCCAAAGCCCTCTTCGAACACGAAGGGCAGCATGCCGGTGCGCGCATCGTCCAGATGCCGCCAGATATAGCTGCGCCAGCTTTTCTGACCGTTGACCTTGCCTTCGAAGAACGGCGAATTGGCGAACAACGCCGTCGCCACCGGCTGCAACGCCAGCGCCACGCGCAGTTTCTGCACCATGTCGGCCTCGGACCCGAAGTCGATATTGACCTGAACCGTGCAGGTCCGGCGCATCATGGCGCGCCCCATGGTGCCGACTTTTTCCATATAGTCGTTCATCAGCCGATAGCGGCCCTTGGGCATCAGCGGCATTTCTTCATGGGTCCAGATCGGGGCCGCGCCAAGACCGATGAAACCCACGCCGATCTCGTCGGCAATATCCTTAACCTCGCGCAGGTGAATGTTCACCTCATCGCAGGTTTCATGGATGGTCTCCAGCGGGGCGCCTGACAGTTCCAGCGCACCGCCCGGTTCCAGACTGACATTGGCGCCATCCTTTTCCAGCCCGATCAGGTGCCCCGCTTCGCGCACCTCGGCCCAGCCGTGCCGATCACGCAATCCTTCAAGGACAGCAACGATGGACCTTGTGCCCTCGAACGGCAGCGGTTTTAGTGTGTCTTTGCAATAACCGAACTTTTCATGCTCGGTCCCGATGCGCCAATCCTGCTTGGGCTTGCAGCCCGATTCCAGATATTCGGCCAATTGCTCATGGCGTTCGATCGGTCCGCCGCCGGACTGAGGGATGGACATGAATCGCGCTCCGATCCTGGTGTGTCTGTATGGAAGGTCAGTCGTGGTCGGAAACTGCGTCGGTGTCAATGCAGCCGAGCATGCGGAGGCCGCATCGGCTGACGTTCCCAGATCACCACGGGATGCGCTGCGCCGCCGTTCAGTTCCGCAAGCATCTGTTCGGTTTTCAGCCCCGGAAGGGCCGAGAACACGTCGAACAGCGCTTCGGCCCCCTCGGCATTCACCGGAATGTGAAGCGTCGGCTGGCCCGGTTGATCCAGCACCCAATGCGCCGGGTTCGAGGTTGGATCCAGTGCCAGCCGCTCGATTTCGCGCGTGGCGACAATGCCGCCATCCAGCGGCCCGAGATAGGTGATTTGACCTTCGTCGATTGTCACAACGCCGGGGCCACCAACACCTGTACGAAACCGGGCACGCTGTATGCCGATAACGGCCAGCGCCACCGATACGGCGACAAGAACCCAGCCCAGCCAGCCCAGCAATCCGCCGGGGCCGCCAATCCAGCTAAGGCCTACAAGCAGGACGACACCGGCCACCAGTACTTCACGCCAGCGCCACAGGGTCAGTTTCGCTTCGGGTCGGATGAAACTCATGCCGCTTCCTCGGGGTTTGTGAACAGAATCAGTGAGTAAAGGCCGGCTGGCCTGAATCCGATGGCAATATAGGTTCGCGCCGCAGCCTCTGACGCCGCAAACAGGACCGCACGGGACGCACCGTTTTTTCGCGCCTCACGCAAGTGCAATGCCAATGCCATCCGGGCATATCCGCGACCTCTCAGTTGAGGCGGGGTATAAACGCCGCCGACCTGAACGACCTCGGACAGGCGAGCATTGAAACCGGTCATACCGGCGGGCTGGCCGTCGATCAGCAATGCCCGGTGGGAATCGCGCTCCGCATAAGCCGCGATGTCCTTTGTCGCCTGCTTCTGCGCCCGTGTGCGGTCAAAATCCATCGCCTCGATCAGGTAGGTCTGACGCCATCCTTCGGCAATGGTTCGGTCGAATTCACCCAAGGGTATCAACTCTGCGCCTGTAGTGTCCGGCATTACCAACTGGCTCAGGTCCAGCGAAAACCCCGGCTCATCACTGTTCAGGGTCGCTGGCCGTTCCTCCCATCCTGCCAACCGCATGATACGGCGAGCCTGACTGGCCTCGGCAGCCAGACCAAAAAGTGCGCGGCCCCGGATCAGACGAATCGCATCCTCGATTTCCTCATCGGAGCACCCGGGGCATTGCGGCAGGACCATACCTTCATTCGTGATGGCAAAGACAGCACGGGGACCATCCCCCAACAGCCAGATATTCACCGCACGCGGATCCGCGCCACGCAAACCAAAGTCGCGCAGGTTCGCCAGCGGGAACATTGATGTCTGAATGTGACGCGACAGAAAGTCGTCGATCTTTGGCACATCCGCTTCCTGCGCCAATCGCCACGTCACGACCAGTCTCCCAGCGCCTGTTGCCACATGGTCAGCGCGGCAACGGCCGCCGTGTCCGCGCGCAGGATGCGCGGGCCAAGGCTGACGACATGGGCGTAAGACAACCCAATTAGCCGCGCCCGTTCGCGTTCGGAAAACCCGCCTTCGGGACCGATGAGAATTGCCCAAGGCTGGTCTTTTTCATTGGCGGCCAGGCGCAGGGCCGATCCGACCTCGGCCTCGTTGCAAAACATCAACTGGCGACCCTCGGGCCAAGCGTCCAGAACGCGATCAAGGCGCTGCAGATCCCGGACCTCAGGCACAAATGTACCGCCGCATTGTTCGGCGGCCTCGATCGCGTGGGCCTGCAACCGGTCCTGACGGATGCGCTCGGAATTGGTGAATTCGGTCTGCACCGGCATGATCCGGGCCGCGCCCATTTCTGCCGCCTTTTCAACGATGAAATCGGTGCGCGCCTTTTTGATCGGCGCGAACAGGAACCACAGATCGGGCGGCAGTTGCAGCGGTCTGGTCTGTTCGACACAGACCAGCGTGCCGCTCTTCTTGCCCGCCTCGGCCACCTCGGCCAGCCATTCGCCGTCTTGCCCGTTGAACAGGGCAACCCGCCCGCCAACGGCCAGACGCATGACGCCGAACAGGTAATGCGCCTGCTCGCGCGTCAAAGGAACCGATTGCCCCTGACCCAGAGGGTGCTCTACATACAGTCTGATCTTCGCACTCATGAGACCTTACATATGCAAGGCAATGCCCCAACACCAGATGGTCAAGTCGCTGATGCTGTAACCGGTAATTGGGTCGACACCCATGCCCCGGCTTTTGCGCGCCCCTATTTGCGCCTGAGCCGTGCAGACCGGCCCATCGGCACGTGGTTGCTGCTTATTCCCTGCTGGTGGGGTCTGGCGCTGGCGATCCTCAGCGATGGCAGCCCGCGGTGGGAGGATCTGTGGATTGCCCTCGGCTGCGCGTTCGGAGCGTTTCTGATGCGCGGCGCAGGCTGTACGTGGAACGACATCACGGATCGGAAATTCGACGGTCAGGTCGAACGCACCCGGTCGCGCCCGATTCCGTCCGGTCAGGTAAGCGTTCGTCAGGCCGCTGTCTGGATGGGCCTGCAATGCCTTCTGGCACTGGGGATTCTGCTGACGTTCAATCAAGCCGCCGTCGCCATGGGCGTGCTGTCTTTGCTACCCGTCGCGATCTATCCCTATGCCAAGCGGTTCACCTGGTGGCCGCAGGTGTTTCTGGGGCTGGCGTTCAACTGGGGCATCCTGCTGGCCTGGGCGGCGCATACCGGAACGGTGGGCGCTCCGGCGGTCATTCTGTATCTCGCTGGCATCGCATGGACGCTGTTCTACGACACGATCTACGCCCATCAGGACGCCGAAGATGACGAGTTGATCGGGATCAAATCCACCGCCCGGCTGTTCGGCACCGATACCGCACGCTGGCTGAAATATTTCCTTGTTGCCACCGTGGCTCTTATGGGGCTTGCTATCATTGACGCCGCGACAACGCAGGCCTCGGTCATCGCACTGGTCGTCGCATTGGGCGGACCCTGGGCAATGGGCTGGCACATGGCGTGGCAGTTGCGTGGGCTGGACATCGACGACAACGCGAAACTGCTGCAACTGTTTCGCGCGAACCGGGATACAGGCCTTATTCCGCTGATCTTCCTTTGCGTCGCCCTGCTGCTCTGATTGCACCTCGGCGCGGGGCTCTGTAAGAGTTCGCACAATCGCTTGAGGAGTCGATAGTCCGCACATGCGTCTGCCCTATTTCTTCGCCGTTGCCCTGATTTTCCTCGTTTCGGCGAGCCTTTGCCTGCTGGCGGCCAGTTACGCGGTGACAAAGGTCGAAGAATCGTCCGAATTCGCGGTGCGGCGTGCACTGGACCTCAAAGGGCATGACTGGGCCGAGGTGCAATCCGACGGGCTGCGTGTGGTCCTGACGGGAACCGCCACTGACGAAGCCACCCGTTTCAACGCGCTGACGGCGGCAGGAACCGAAGTCGATACATCGCGCGTGATTGACGAAATGGAAGTTGCTCCGACGAGCCAGCTCAGCGCACCCCGGTTTTCTGCCGAAATTCTCCGCAACGACAGCGGGATTTCCATAATCGGCCTGATCCCGGCAAGTGAAGACCGCGAGGCGTTGATGGACCGGCTGAATGATCTGGATAGCGGCGGCCCTGTGTCCGATCTGATGGAGACTGCCGATTACCCCAAACCCAAGGGATGGGACGACGCGATCAGCTATGCGGTTGAAACTCTGAACCGCCTGCAGCGCGCCAAAATCTCGGCCAGCCCCGGGCTGGTCAAGATCACCGCGATTGCCGACAGCCAGCAGGAAAAGGAACAGCTGGAACAGAGCCTGACCCGCGCCGCGCCGCCCAGCCTGCGGATCGGCCTTTCGATCTCGGCCCCGCGCCCGGTCATCACACCTTTTACCCTGCGCTATCTGATCGACGAAGAGGGCGGGAATTTCGATGCCTGTTCCGCGCAAGACGAAGAAGCCAGGGAAACCATCGTGGCGGCGGCGCAGGACGCCAGCCTGACGGAACCCTATTCCTGTACAATCGGTCTGGGGGTTCCATCACCCCGCTGGCCCGAAGCTGCCGCGCTGAGTATACGTGCTTTGGCTGAAATCGGTCAGGGGTCTGTCACGATTTCGGACGCCGACATCACTTTGGCAGCGGCCGCGGGAACAGAGGCCGGGGTCTTCGACCGCGTGATCGGCGAACTTGAAAACGCCCTGCCAGAGGTCTTTGCCTTGCATGCCATCCTGCCGGAACCTGAAACCGAAACGCAGACCGGCCCGCCCGAGTTTTCCGTGACACGCAGCCCCGAAGGCCTGGTGCAGATGCGCGGACGTCTGGGCGACGAAACCCTACGCGACATGGTCGACAGCTATGCCCGCGCAGCTTTCGGGTCCGAGCAGGTCCACACCGCTGCCAGAATCGCCCCGGACCTGCCCGCCGACTGGCCTGTTCGCGTCCTGACAGGGCTTGAGGCTTTGTCACAACTGCACAACGGGGCGCTGACGGTCACGCCCGACGATTTGGTGCTCAGCGGTGTCACCCATGACCCCAAGACCCGCGCATACATTGCCGGTCTTCTGTCGGAGAAACTGGGCGACGCGCAGGAGTATACCCTGTCGATCACCTTTCAGGAGCCGCCCGAACCGGAAGACAAATTGCCTGACCCCGAGGTTTGCGAGGAACGTATCGCCGAGGTTCAGGCCAGCTCAAAGATTGCCTTCGAACCGGGGTCAGCCACAGTCGCTGCCGACTCGCGAGATACTGTAAACCAGATTGCCGATATCCTGCGGGAATGCGGGCCGATCCGGCTCGAGATTCAGGGCCATACCGACAGCCAGGGCCGCGAGGAAATGAACCAGCAGCTCAGCCAGTCGCGGGCGCAATCCATCCTGAACGAACTGCGCGGACGACGCGTTCCGACCGCCAGCTATACCGCCGTCGGCTATGGTGAGACACAGCCGATCGCCGACAATGACACCGAAGAAGGCCGCGAGGAAAACCGACGCATCGAATTCCGGCTGATCCGGCCGGAACCCGTCGCCAATTCCGAAACCGGGCTGGAGGCGATGGAAGCGGAAACAGAGACGTCAGAAGACGCACCAACAGATGCCGACGCCTCAAACGCGGACGCAGGGGACCAGTAAGTTGAACCGAATCGAATTCATCATCGCCACCGCCATCATCCTGTTCGCGGCCTTCTGCATGGGCTGGTTCGCCAACTGGCTGGCCCATCGCCTGTCGCGCGTGCGCCAAAGCGACGTGGCCGATCTGGACCGCATGAGCCAGGAGCTGCACGAAGCCGAAGAAACCCGCGATCAGGCGATTACATATCTGCAACAGCGCGAGGCCGAGCTGACCAATCAGCTGACTCAGGCCGAGGCCGAACTGGCCGCCGCAATGGACGGCTTGCGTGCTGCCCGGCAAGAGGCCGAAGAATTGCGCGGACGCATCAACAACGCCGACTAAGCGCGCGCCGCGTTACCACCGGGTCAGCGCGTCTTCGTCCTCATCCCTGGCAGCGACCCATTCTTCACCCGATGAGGTGATTTCTTTCTTCCAGAACGGCGCGCGGGATTTCAGGTAGTCCATCAGGTATTCCGCCGCTTCGAACGCATCCTTGCGATGCCGCGCAGCCGTTGCCACCATCATGATCCGGTCCCCCGGCGCCAGTCGTCCGTGGCGGTGGATAACCAGCACATCGCCCAGAGACCAGCGCTCCTGCGCCTCCTGTGCGATCTTGGTCAGGGCGCGTTCTGTCATGCCCGGATAATGCTCGATCTCCATCACATCCAGATTGCCCGAGGCCAGATCACGTACTACGCCGGTAAAGGTCACGATGGCCCCGTTGATCGCGTTGCCTGCGGCGAAGGCGTTGGCTTCGGCGCCCAGATCGAACTCTTTTTCCTGAACAGCGATGCGCATTGGTTTAACCACCGGTCATGGGCGGAAAAAAGGCAACTTCGCGTACACCGGTCAGCGAGGCATCGAAATCCGACAGTTCCTGATCCAGCGCGACGCGCAGCGCCGACAGATCGGCAAAGGCCGCGGCATAGCGATCCTCGCGCGCGCTGAGTTCGGCAACCAGGTCGGATACGGTGGCGGCATCGGTCTCGACCCGTTCCTTCGGCAGGCCGATCCGCTCGCGCACCCAGGCAAAATACAGAACGTCCATCCCTTAGCTCTCCTTCAGATGGGGCATGGCTTTACGTAGGTAGTCGTAGCCGGTGATCAATGTCAGGGTGGCAGCAATCCACAACAGCCACAGACCGATCCGGCCGGACCAGAACATCCCTTCGAGGTGCCAGCGCAGCCCACCGATATCCTCGATTTGGCCTGTCAGGACCTGATCAAGTGTCTCGGCATCCATCCCGAAGGAACCCATCACAAAATGATGCTCGAAAATCCCCTGCGAAAACAGAATGGCGATCGCCACCATCTGCGCGGTGGTTTTCCATTTGGCCAGCTTCGTCACTTTCAGCGTCCCGGCCACATCGCCCAGATATTCGCGCAGCCCCGAAACAAAGACCTCGCGGAACAGGATAACCGTGGCAGGCAAGACCAGCCATGGCGTCCAGTGTTCGGCTGAATAGCCCACAAGGATCATCAGCGCGATCACCACCATCGCCTTGTCTGCAATAGGGTCCAACATGGCCCCGATCTTGGTTTCCTGTTTCCACGCGCGCGCCAGATAACCATCGAACCAATCGGTGATCGCGGCCGTCAGGAACAGGATCAGGGCAAACCAATCCGCATAGGGGCGGGTGAAATACAGAAACATCACGGCAAGACCAGGTGCAGCCAACAGGCGCAGGACGGTCAGAATATTGGGCAGGTTCCACTTCATGAGGCGACACTACATCGCCGGTTCGGGACAGAAAAGACAGCGGGGCAAAAAACTGACCCGATCACAGGCAGTTGCAACGCCGATGGTCAAAGGGTCGCAACTGGAAGCTCTCAGCCAGATACATCTTGGCGCGCGACCGCTTTGCGGTCAGATTGGCGGGCGGCCCCGCCCGAGAGTGACTGCGCAAGATGACATCACATATTCAAACCGACCCAAGGTCAAACCTGATCGGCAGCGCCTGGATGATCGCCGCCATGGCCTTGTTCGCGCTTGAGGATGCCCTGCTGAAAAGCGCGGCTGCAACCCTGCCGATCTGGCAGGTTCTGGTGTTGTTTGGCGCAGGCGGGGCGGCGATCTTTGCGGCAGTGGCCCTATTGCGTGAGACACAGTTGTTTCAACCAGACGTGCTGTCGCGCCCAATGCAGGTCCGGGTGGTGTTCGAAATCCTCGGGCGGCTGTTCTATGTGCTGGCCATCGCACTGACGCCCTTGTCTTCGGCCACGGTGATCCTGCAGGCCACACCACTTGTCGTGGTTGCTGGCGCGGCCCTGTTCTTTGGCGAGACCGTCGGCTGGCGGCGGTGGAGTGCCATTCTGGTCGGCCTGATCGGCGTCGTGGTCATCATTCAACCGACCGGAGACAGTTTCTCGGTCCTGTCCATCCTGGCCGTGCTGGGAATGCTGGGCTTTGCCGGTCGAGATCTGGCCAGCCGCGCGGCTCCTGCGACGCTAGGCACCGAAGTGCTGGGCTTCTATGGCTTTCTCTGCATCGTGGTCGCTGGGCTGGCTTACCGGTTTTGGGAAGGGGTGCCCCTTGCGCCACTGACTTCGCTTACCAGCCTGCACATGGCCGGAGCTATCCTCATGGGCACCATCGCCTATGCCTCATTGATGAAAGCAATGCGGACGGGCGAGGTTTCTGCCGTCACTCCGTTCCGGTATTCGCGCCTGCTGTTCGGTATCGGGCTGGGTGTGGTTCTGTTTGGCGAGAGGCTTGACCAGACAATGTGGATCGGCAGCGCGTTGATCGTCGCCTCGGGTCTTTATATCCTGTGGCGCGGGCGGCGGGCCTAGCCCTTGTCGTGGAAGAAGTCATAAACCTTCTGCGCCAGCCCGGCGGAAATTCCATCGACCGCTTTCAGATCAGCCAGATTGGCCCGGCTGACCGCCTTGGCGCTGCCGAAATGCGTCAGCAAAGCGCGTTTGCGCGCGGCCCCAACTCCGGGGATTTCGTCCAGTGGCGTTGCGCCAACCGCCTTGGCCCGTTTCGCGCGGTGGGTGCCGATGGCAAAGCGGTGCGCCTCGTCCCGTAGACGCTGGATAAAATACAGAACCGGATCGTTGCGTTTCAGGGCAAAGGGGCGCTGGCCGATACGGTGGAATTCTTCCTTACCGTGGTCGCGGTCGACGCCCTTGGCGACGCCGACCATCGGGATATCCTCGACCCCATGCACCTGCATGATCTCATGTACTGCACTGACCTGCCCCGCGCCGCCGTCAATCAGTAACAGGTCGGGCCATAGCCCCTTTTCCCGGTCCGGATCTTCCTTTTGCAGGCGAGTAAAGCGTCGGGTCAGCACCTCTTTCATCATGCCGAAATCATCACCGGGGGTAAGGTCATCGCCACGGATGTTGAATTTTCGATAGGCGTTCTTCATGAAGCCTTCGGGGCCAGCCACGATCATGCCACCCACCGCATTGGTGCCCTGAATATGAGAGTTGTCGTAGACCTCGATCCGGCCCGGCGGGCCGTCGAGATCAAATGCATCCGCCACACCGCGCAGCAGCTTGGCCTGCGTGGCACTTTCCGACATGCGCCGCGCCAGTGATTCACGCGCGTTGCGTAGGGCTCCGGCGATCAATTCCTGCTTTTCTCCGCGCTGAGGCACCAGGATTTCCACCTTGCGGCCCGCCTTTTCAGTCAGCGCGTCCTGCATCAAATCGGCGTTTTCGATAGCATCCGACAGGATCAGCTGACGGGGCGGTTCCTTGTTGTCGTAGAACTGGCCGAGGAACGCCTCCATCACTTCGGCGGCCGACACGTCCGGGCCTACACGCGGGTAGAAATCCTTATTGCCCCAGTTCTGATTGGCACGGATGAAGAACACCTGAACACAGGCCTGCCCACTGTCCATATACAGACCGATCACGTCCGCCTCGGCGACGCCGCGCGGGTTGATGCCTTGCGAGGTCTGCACCTGCGTCAGCGCCCGGATTCGGTCACGCAGGCCGGCAGCGCGTTCGAATTCCATCGCCTCGGACGCGGCCATCATCTGTTCGGCCAGCTCTTCCTGTACCTTGGTCGAACGGCCCGAAAGGAACCGCTCCGCATCCCGGACGCTTTCGCGATAGTCGGCCTCGGAGATCAATCCGACGCACGGCCCCGAACAACGCTTGATCTGGTACAGCAGACAAGGCCGCGTCCGGCTGTCGAACATGGAATCCGAACAGTTGCGCAACAGGAAGGCCTTTTGGAGCTGGTTCAGCGTCCGGTTCACCGCGCCTGCACTGGCAAACGGACCAAAGTAAGCCCCCTTCTCTTTCTTGGCTCCGCGGTGTTTTTTGATCTGAGGGAATGCGTGATCCTTGGCGACCAGAATATTGGGAAAACTCTTATCGTCGCGCAGAAGCACGTTGTATTTCGGCTTGAGCTGCTTGATCAGGTTCTGCTCGAGCAGCAGAGCCTCAGTCTCGGTCCGTGTGGTCAGAAACATCATCGAGGCCGTTGCGGCGATCATCCGCTCGATCCGACCCGAGTGACCCGGACGCGCATAGTTCGATACCCGCGCTTTCAGGTTCCGCGCCTTGCCGACATACAGAACCCGGCTGTCGCTATCCAGCATCCGATACACACCGGGCGAGCTGTCCAGCGTCTTCACATAGCGCTGAATACAGGCATATCCCGCGGGCTGTGTGTCCGAAGTCGATTCGTTGTGGGCGGTCATGGGCCAGAGATATGATTCTCTGACCTTGGCTGCAATCTTGTGCGCCTCAGATCAAGAGAAAACAAATCCACGGTTTCTGTGGATAACTGTGCAGATAAGTTTCTGAACATGGCGAAATCCCCTTAATTCATTAAGGATTCTATGATTTGCACAAAAATTAGGCAGTACATTAGTGCGTTGATTTTAAACAATATTTTTTCATACACAAGACAAGTATATGAAAAAAAAGACAATTTTGTAACGCGCAGGTAACGGAATTGAGAGCGGTGCAAAACTTGCACCGGTTTTACCTATTCTACGCCCTGAACGTCAGGTGTCTGCCAGCCCAGATGCTGCCCCCCGTCCACGCATAAAAGCTGTCCTGTGACGGCATGTGCGTCCAGAAAATAACCCAAAGCGGCAGTGATATCCGAAGGGTTCGCCCCGCGCTCCAACACGGTATTCGCGCGTTGAGCCTTAAAGTGCGCCTCACTTTGTCGGTGGCCTTGAATTGTCGGTCCGGGGCCGATTGCATTGACGCGGATCGCAGGTGTCAACGCCTGTGCTGTGGTGCGTGTCAGCGCCCACAAGCCCATTTTGGCGATGGTGTAAGACATGAACTCGGGCGTCAGCTTGCGTACCCGCATATCGACCATATTGACGATCAAGCCGGTGGCCACTGGTTCGCCTGCCTCGTCGGTCTCCGGCTCCAACCCCTGCACAGCCATGGCCTGTGTCAGCACGAATGGCGCGCGCAGATTGCTGTCCAGATGACGATCCCAGCTTTGCCGGGTGGCCGTGTGGATGTTGTCATATTCAAAAACCGAGGCATTGTTCACCAGGCAGGTTATCGGGCCGCCCAGTGCTTCGGCTGCGCGGGGCAGCAAGCTTTCCACTTCAGCCTCATCCAGAAGATCGGCCTGCAACGCGACCGCGTTGGGCCCCAGATCCTGAACCTTGGCCACGGTGTCCAGTGCCGGTTGCCGCGACGTGGCATAGTGAACCGCAACGTCATAGCCGCGACCCGCCAGATAAAGAGCCATAGCCCGGCCAAGGCGAATTCCGGCACCGGTCACTAATGCTCGGGTCATCAAACCTCTCCCTCAGTCAATTCACGCCAGCAATGAGATGACGTAGACTGCATACAGAAGTGTCAACAGCAAGCCCCAGCCGCGTGTGATATCCCTTTTGAAGAACACAAACGGGATCAGCAGCAGAGACGCGCCCAGCATGACCCACAGGTCGAAGTGCAGAAACTCCGGATCAACGGGAATGCTGCCAAACAGCGTTGCAATACCGACAATGGCCAGCAAGTTGAACATGTTCGACCCGATCACGTTGCCCAGCGCCACATCCGCCTGCCGGCGCAGTGCCGCCATCACGGTCGTTGCCAGTTCCGGCAGAGACGTCCCAACCGCGATCAGGGTCAAGCCAATCACCGTTTCGCTGACGCCATAAGTGCGCGCGATGATCGTTGCGTTATCGACCAGAAGGTGCGCGCCCATCGGCAGGCCAATCAGCCCGAGAACCAGATAGATCGAGACTTTCCAGTAGGGCATGTCCGGATCGGCCTCTTCCAGGCCGTCCAGTTCGTCGTCATCCACGCAGGCCGCACCACAGGCTTTGCGATGAGCACGGGCCTCGCGGAAAGCGTTCCACAGGACAAGGCTCAGCGCGGCCAGCAAAATGGCACCGCTGAACAGGTTGAAAACACCGCAGAAAGCCAACCCGATAAACAGAACCGAGGCCAGCAGCATGAAGATGTAGTTCTTTCGGCTGTTGCATTCGCTGGTGTGCAGTGTCGCCAGCAAAGCCGGCAAGCCCAGAACCAGCAGGATATTCGCGGTGTTCGACCCGACCACGTTTCCCAGGGCAATACCCGGCGCGTTTTCCTTGATCGCGCTGATCGCGATCAGCAGCTCGGGCGCAGAGGTACCAAAGGCCACAATCGTCAAACTGACGATCAGTGCAGGTACACCCAGACGCAGACTCAGGTTCACCGCGCCGCGCACCAACGCATCGCCTGCCAGCAACAAGATCAGCAATCCAAGGCCGGATAACAGCCATGCCGTCATGTGCGGCCTCCTTTTTCGCAGGCACAGGGACCTTTACCGATCCTGAAGCGCCCGCAGCGTGGACATCTTGATGACTGCAACCGTTTCTGCCCCGGAAAGCGCAGCTTGCCGAACATCGCCAGGACCCCCATGGCGATCAGAAACAGGGTAACGATCTTGATAATCACGTCACAAACCGAAACGCGCATAGGCTGCGCGCTCCTCGAACCCGGCTATCGCGTCCTGCGCCAGCGACGTACCAAACCGCGACCAGAGGGGTTTTCGCAGGCCATAACGGCGGAATTTGACCTTTTCGCCGAAACGCTCCTGCATTTTCGGTTTCAGATGCGCAATGCCGTCGATCAGGCCCAGCTCCTGAGCACGCCTGGCCAGCCAGATCTCACCGGTGAACAAATCCTGGCTTTCGTCCAGCTTTGATCCGCGCCGGGTTTTGACATGAGTGATGAAATTCTCGTGGATATCGGCCAGCAGGCGTTCCAGCCGCTCGACATCCTCTTTCTTTTCCGGCGCGAACGGGTCCAGCATGGATTTAGATTGCCCCGCCGTGTGCACGCGCCGTTCGATCCCCTGCCGTTTCAGCAGGACGTGGGCGCCGAAACCCGATGAGATCACGCCAATCGACCCAAGAACCGAGCTGTCATCGGCAAAAATCTCGTCCGCTGCCGCAGCCAGCCAATAGCCGCCCGAAGCCGCCACATCCTCGACAAATGCAATAACCGGGACATTGTGTTCTTCCGATAACCGCCGGATGCGGGCCCCGATCAGGGAACTTTGCACAGGCGATCCGCCGGGCGAGTTGATTTCGAGCGCGATGGCGGCCGGTTTGCCCTTGCGAAAGGCTTTCTCCAGCACGGGGGCAAGGGCAATGTCGGACATCGACGCACGCCCCGCCATTCCGATGGCACCGGACAGGCGCACAACGGCCACACAAGGTTGCTTGCTAAGAAACGGCAGGCTGAGTTTCATGGGTGCCGATGTAGAGTGCAGCCAACCAGTAAACAAGGGACCGCTTGACCCTTAGTTGCGACGTGAACACATTTCCTGAGGGCGATGGGCAAAAATGCAACGCCCGCCAGACACCTAGCTTCGGATGCGCCAACCGGTTTTGAAGATCCAACCGATGATACCCAGGCACAGGCCTGTAAAAGCCAGAATGGCCAGCAGGCTAAAGACAATCGGTACGTCCGCCAGCCCGTAAAACGACCACCGGAAACCCGAGATCAGATAGACCACCGGGTTGAACAGCGTGATGGTCTGCCAGACTGGCGGCAACATCGAAATGGAATAAAACGTGCCGCCCAGAAAGATCAGCGGCGTCACCACCAGCTGCGGTATCAGCGACATCTGTTCGAAATTGCTGGCCCAGATGCCGATAATGAACCCCAGCAAGGAAAAACTGAGACAGGTCAAAACCAGAAAGGCCATCATCGCTAGAGGGTGTTCGATCCGTAATTCCACAAAGAAACTGGCCGTGATCAGGATCACAATACCCACGAACAAAGCCTTTGTGGCCGCAGCGCCCACATAGCCGATCACAATTTCGATAAAGTTCACCGGAGCGGACAGCAATTCGTAAATCGTGCCCAGAAACTTGGGGAAATAGATGCCGAAAGACGCGTTCGAGATCGCCAGCATCACCACCGACAACATGATCAGGCCCGGCACGATGAACGCCCCGTAGGAAACACCTTCGATCTCTTGGATTCGGCTGCCGATGGCTGTGCCGAACACCACGAAATACAGGGACGTGGACAAGACCGGCGAAAGGAAACTCTGCGCAAGGGTGCGAAAAAACCGGGCCATTTCGAACCGGTATATGGCGGCGATGGCGGACCAGTTCATGCTGGCTCTCCGGACACGAGATTGACAAAAATTTCCTCAAGGCTCGACTGCCGGGTCTGGACGTCGCGCAACACAAGCCCCGCCTGCGCAACATCGTTCAGCAACGTAGTGATCCCGGTGCGCTCGGCATGAGTGTCGTAGGTGTAAACCAGCGCATCCCCGTTTCCGTTCAAAGACAGGTTATGCTCAGAAAGGCATGGGGGGATGGCCGAGATCGGCTCGGTCAGCATAACCTCAATCTGCTTTTTACCCATCTGCGCCATCAGGATATCTTTGTCCTGAACTAGCAGCAGCTCGCCCTTGTCGATAACACCGACGCGGTCAGCGATGGCTTCGGCCTCTTCAATGTAATGGGTGGTCAGGATGATGGTGACACCGGCCTGTTTCAGCTCGGCGACGATCTCCCACATGTCCTTGCGCAATTCGACATCAACACCAGCGGTTGGTTCGTCCAGAAACAGCACCCGCGGCTCATGCGCCAGCGCCTTGGCGATCAACACCCGGCGCTTCATGCCGCCGGACAGTTCCTTGATTGCGTTCTTGCGTTTGTCCCACAGGGACAGCTTGCGCAGAATCTCTTCGATCCTGGCGTTGTCGCGGCCCAATCCGAACAGCCCGCGCGACAGGCGAACCGTGTTCCAGACCTTTTCAAACGGTTCCAGCGCAATTTCCTGCGGCACCAGACCGATCATCCGGCGCGCGGCGCGGAAATCGGTCTGAATATCGTGGCCACCGACCGTCACCTTGCCCGAAGTTGGTGTTGTGATGCCGCAAACCGTCGAAATCAGCGTCGTCTTTCCTGCACCGTTCGGCCCCAGCAGCGCCAGGATTTCCCCTTGCTCGATTTCCAGCGACACGCCTTTTAGCGCCTCGAACCCATCGGCATAAGATTTGCGCAGATCCTTGATAGAGAGAATGGTCGTCATGCAATTTCCCTGTTCTGCCGGCGACCCTACCCCGCACAACCGGCGCAGAACAGGTCATTTCCGCACATTCCCCTGCGCTTTTTTGTGGAGAGAAACCAGAGGACGTCTGACCTTGGTGACGCGTACTTCCTCTCGTTCGCTGTTCTCATCAGGTCGCCAGGAACCGCATCAGTTTCTTGCCAGCGGCCTAAATCCGCTCTTGCAATTCATCGGCCACCCCGAAAACCTGCACCAAAAAGCGGAGGGGCAAAATGCTGAACGGCATACGGGTTATCGAAGTCGAAGGATTGGGGCCCGGTCCCTTCGCGGCCATGTTGTTGGCGGATTTGGGGGCGGATGTCATCACCATCCATCGCAAAGGTCAGGCTGCAGTGCCCGGCATGCCGGAACAGTCCGTTCTGGATCGTGGCAAGCGGTCGATTGACCTGAACCTGAAAAATGCTGCCGATCTGGGCATCGCCAGACGACTGGTCGCCTCGGCCGATGCACTGATCGAAGGGTTCCGCCCCGGCGTGATGGAGAAACTGGGCCTTGGCCCCGACATCTGTCACGACCTGAATCCGAAACTGGTCTACGGCCGCATGACCGGCTGGGGGCAGGACAGCCCGCTGTCCGATACCGCCGGGCATGACCTGAATTACATCGCCTTGTCCGGGGCGCTTTGGTACGCATCCACCCCGGATCAGGCTCCACAAACCCCGGCTACGCTGGTGGGCGATATCGGCGGCGGTGCCATGTATCTGGTCGCGGGCATTCTTGCCGGTCTTCTCAACGCGCAAAAATCCGGCAGGGGTATTGTCGTGGATGCGGCCATTTATGACGGCTCGGCCCACATGATGAACCTGCTCATGAGCATGCGCCAAACCGGCAACCTGTCGGATATGCGTGGCCAAAGCCTGCTGGATGGCCCTCATTGGAGCCGCACCTACACCTGCGCCGATGGGGGGTTCGTGACGGTGCAATGCCTCGAGCCCAAATTCTACGCACGGTTTCTGCAGAAACTGGGGTTGTCAGACGATCCCGAATTCCAAAAGCAATACGACCGTGCCGTCTGGCCCGCCCTCACACAACGCCTGACGGATATCTTTGCCAGCAAGTCCCGCGACCACTGGGCGGACCTGTTCCAAGGATCCGACGGCTGCGTTGCGCCCGTACTGAGCCCCTCAGAGGCGCATAAACACGCGATGAACACGGCGCGTCAGACCTGGGTCAACCTTGATGGTACGCTTCAGGCCGCCGCCGCGCCGCGCTTCTCAAACCAGATCTGGCAGCCCAAACCAAGCCCGCACCGCGGTGAGCACACGCAGGACATTTTGAATGAGCTTGATGCGCAATCCCAAACCTAGCGGTTGCGCACCGTGTCGATCATCAGCTGAACGTTTTCGGGGTCCGCATCCGGAGTGATCCCGTGACCGAGATTGAAAATATGCGGCCCTTTGGAGAACGCGTCCACAATCCGGCGCGTCTCGTCCACCAGAGCCTGTCCACCCGTCACCATATGCGACGAAGCCAGATTGCCCTGAACGCAACCGTCCGCCTGCACATGCTCGGCCGCCCATTCCGGTGAAACCGAATTGTCCAGCGCCACGCAATCCACGCCGGTGGCTTTGGCAAAACCGATATAGCCATCCCCTGCTTCGCGCGGGAAGCCAATCACGGGGATGCCAGGATGGCGCTCCTTGATCGCCTGCGTGATCACACGGCACGGCTCGAGCGCGTATTTCCGGAACGCCTCGCCTTTCAGCGACCCGGCCCAGCTGTCGAAGATCTTGACCACTTCGGCGCCGGCCTCGATCTGGGCCGAGAGGTATTCGATCGTCGCCAGCGTGATCCGATCCAGCAGAGACTCAAACAGAGCCACATTCCCTTCGCGCAGTGCATGGGCTGGTCCTTGATCCGGTGTGCCGCGTCCGGCGATCATATAGGTGGCAACTGTCCACGGTGCGCCTGCGAACCCGATCAGCGTGGTCTCGGACGGCAATTCCCGAGACAGGATGCGCACTGTTTCATAGACCGGCGACAGGGTCTCGTGGATGTCCTCGACCGGCTTCAGCGCGTCGAATTCGGATTGCTGCGTGATGGTCGACAGGCGCGGGCCTTCGCCGGTGACGAACCACAAATCCGCGCCAAGCGCCTGTGGCACCAGCAGGATATCGGCGAACAGGATCGCCGCGTCGAACCCATAGCGACGGATCGGTTGCAAGGTCACTTCGGCGGCGAGTTCCGGGTTATAGCACAAGGACAGAAAATCACCTGCCTGCGCCCGCGTTGCCCGGTATTCCGGCAGATACCGCCCGGCCTGACGCATCATCCAGATCGGCGGCACATCCTGTACCTCACCCGCCAGCGCCCGCAGCAGTTTCTTTGTCTCGGCCATATTTGCCCCCAATCGTCTGGTTTGTCGCAACGGGTCTGCCTTCGGCGGCAATTTGTCAAGCCATGCCCCCATTGTCAGGGCAATGTGACGCGACTAAAGCTGTGCGCATGACACTGACCCTGCCCACACCCGCCTCACCGCTGAAGATCGGCACCCGTGGTTCGCCTCTGGCGCTGGCGCAAGCCTATGAAACCCGCCAACGGCTGGGCGCCGCCTTTGATCTGCCCGAAGACGCGTTCGAGATCGTTGTGATCAAGACCACCGGCGACAACCGCGCCATGATCGACGCGGACCGCCCGCTGAAAGAGATCGGCAACAAGGGTCTGTTCACCAAGGAAATCGAAGAGGCGATGCTGCGTGGCGAAATCGATATCGCCGTGCATTCGACCAAGGACATGCCGGTGGAACAGCCCGAGGGTCTGGTGCTGGACACGTTCCTGCCGCGCGAGGACGTGCGCGATGCTTTCATCTCACCCAGCCTGAAATCAATCCACGATCTGCCGCAGGGAGCGGTGGTGGGGACGTCATCGCTGCGCCGCAGGGCGCAGTTGCTGAACCGCCGTCCGGACCTGAAAGTTGTCGAGTTCCGCGGCAATGTGCAGACACGCCTGAAGAAACTGGCCGATGGCGTGGCGGATTGCACCTTCCTGGCCATGGCGGGCATCCGACGCCTGAACATGCAGGATGTACCGGCAACTGCGATTCCCGTGGAAGACGTATTGCCCGCCATCGCACAGGGCACCATCGGCATCGAACGCCGCAGCAGTGATTCCCGTGCTGCGGGAATGCTCGAGGCGATCCACCATGCTGAAACAGGTCGGCGGCTGACTGCCGAGCGAGCGCTGCTGGCTGCGTTGGATGGCTCGTGCGAAACCCCTATTGCCGGGCTGGCCGAAATTCAGGCCGGGCAGCTGCGCCTGCGCGGTGAAGTGCTGCGCCCAGACGGATCCGAGTCGATCGCCGAGGACGTCACCGGCGCGATCGCCGACGGGGCTGAAATGGGCCGCGCAATGGCTGAAACGCTGTTGCAAAAAGCCGGCCCCGGTTTCTTCGATTGGAGAAATTGAAAAAATTTGTGTAATGTGAACTGCTTCACTGTCGAGCGGGCTCAGATCAGGCATTAAAGAGGCATACCGATTGAGACGTCGGGTTGGTCTCGAAAATGTCGAAGGTTTTTTTGTCTGTTCGTTCTTGTAAGTGGTATTCGAGGGGGCGAGACTTAACCAGGAACTCCAATCGGTAAGGGCCGCTGTCAGGGTTTGACAGCGGCCCGATTGTTTTTTCTTCTTCAGTTTAACTCAGGCCGCGCTGATCACACGAACAGCCTTTTCGACTGCGTCCCGGGTTTGATCGAGGTCCGAATCCGTGATCGCCAGAGACGGGTAGAGTTTGCCGGGGGCTTTGAAGATTCCTTCGGAGCGCAACGTACCGTTGTAAACCTCACCACGTTTCGGGTCATCGTGTCTGGCGCTTCGGTAGTCGCGGCAGGGTGCGTCCGTGAAATAGATGTCGAACAGTGTTTCGTCCCCACAGATCTGATGCGGAATACCGGCTTTGGACAGCGCTTCCGTCTGCATCTGCTGCAATGCCGCCCCCGTCGCACGGAGCTGATTGTAGACCCCGTCACGCCGCAAAACCTCCATGGTTTTCAAACCCGCAACCGAGGCCACAGGATTGCCCGACAACGTGCCCAATTGCATCAGCCAGCCTTCCTCGCCGACCTGCGCCTTGTCGAAGTGTTTCATGATCTCGGCACTTGCGCCTGTCGCAGCCAGAGGGAAGCCGCCGCCGATAATTTTACCCAGAGTGCAGATATCAGGCGTGACGCCGTATTTTTCCTGCGCGCCGCCATAGGCGAGGCGGAACCCGGTAACGATCTCATCAAAGATCAGCAGAACATTATGATTGTCGCACAGGTCGCGCAGGCCAAGCAGGTATCCGGGCCGGGGCGGAACGATACGCTGCAACGGTTCGACCATGATTGCCGCAATGTCATCATGTTCGGCCAGCAGGTTCTCGACCGCCTCCAGATCATTGAACGGCGCGATCAGCATCTGCTCGGCCACGCTTTCGGGGATACCGGCGCTGTCCGGCACCGCCTGCGGGAAATTGACCTGACGGCTGGGGGCAAGGCTCATCTGCGCCTCGGCGCTCATCCCGTGATAGCCGCCTTCGAATTTCAGGATCTTGTTGCGCCCGGTATAGGCGCGGGCCAGACGGATCGCGTACATATCGGCCTCGCCACCCGAGGCGACGAAGCGCACCTGCTCGCAACAGGGTACGGCGTCCACAATGGCCTCGGCCAGTTCTATGCCTTTGCTGTTATTTGCAAAAAACGTCATGCCCTTTGGCAGTTGCTCCAGCACAGCCTCCATCACCTCGGGATGGCCATGACCCAGCAACATGGGGCCGGACCCGATCAGGTAATCGACATATTCGTTGCCGTCTTCATCCCAGACCCTGCTTCCTTCGCCACGGGCAATGATGATGCCGGGATCGAAATTGCCAAACCCTCCGGCGGGCAGAACCTCGTTCGCGCGGGCGATCCATTCGGATTGAGTCTTGATTTTCAGCATCTCAAACGATCTCCAATATTGGGGAGCCCAGAACCTCCGGGTCCGGGTCAACACCTAAACCCGGACCTTCGGGCGGGGCAATCCGGCCATTTTCACGGTTTTGTGCGTCCGGGCAGACGCGCGGAGACACATAAGACGACAGATCACAGGTGTTCAGCAGTGACCCATGCGGGGTCGAGGCCGCGAAATGCAAAGAGGCGGCGGTGACGATATCTGACCCCCAAGTGCATTCGGCACAAATTTCGGCCCCCAGATGCACGGTCAGATCCCGCGCCCGGCGCATGGCGGACAACCCGCCAAACTTCGACAGTTTCAGCGCCACAGCATCCATGCAACCCAGAGCGTGCGCTTGCATCAGCGAAGCCAGATCAAAGGCGTTTTCGTCGATCTTCATCGGTAACCCGGTCGCCTGCCTGACGGCGGCGCAGTCTTCGATTGTTTTACAAGGCTGTTCCAGCATGACATCCAGATGCGCCACGGCCCGCCCGGTGCGCGTGGCCTGCAACCGCGAAGCGCCGCAATTCCAGTCGCCATAGACCAAAGGCCCCGGCCCAACGGCCTCACGCACTTTGATAAGTCGTTCCGCATCGGCCTGCCAGTCGCCTTCGACGCCCAGTTTGACCTGAAACTGACGAATGCCGGTCTGGTAAGCGGTCTTGGCAATCCGGGCCATGTCTTCGGGCGCGATACAGGTGATCGAATGATAAAGCGGCATGTCCTTCCGCGTGCGCCCACCCAACAGCGCATAGACCGGCAGGCCAGAGGCCCGCCCGAACAGATCCCACAGCGCTATATCGACGATGGATTTTGCATAAGGGTGGCCCTGCAGAAAGCCGTCGAGCTTGCGCATCGGCGCATCGACACCGAACGGCGACATGCCAAGAACCTCCGGCCCCATCTCGGCCACTGCCGCGGGCACACCGTCGGCAAAGGCAGGCAGGTAATGAGGAATCGGACAGACCTCGCCCCATCCTTTCAGGCCTTTGTCCGTCTCAAGACACAGGATATGAGATGTCACGGTCGCGCAGGTCTTGCCTTCGGCCATGTGATAGGTCTCATGGCTGGTCAGGTCGACAGACCACAGCATTATCCTGTTGATCTTCATCCGTAAACTCCAACCGGATCGCCCAGAGTGTCTTCGTCCGGTTGCACACCAAGACCCGGTGTTTCCGGCAGGTGCAGATGCCCGTCGATGTTGCGCGGCCCGCGACCGCCGGCGATATCGACGGTGATCATGTCCTGACAGGCCCAGACGGCGTGGCAATTGTCATCCGGGATGGTCGCGGCCAGATGCAGCGCCTCAGTATCGGCCAGAACCGAGCCGCCCGTGGCCATCACGAACATATCTATCCCGTGCGCCAGTGCGATATCCCGCATCCGCGCTGCCTTGGTCAGACCGCCGACGCGGTTCAATTTGATCCCAAACACTTCGGCCAGCCCGTCGCGGGCAATCCGAGCGGCGTCCTGCAATGTCACAAGGCTTTCATCCACAGAAACGGGGGAAGCGTGCCGGTCGGAAATCGCGGCGATGTCATCCAGCGTCTCGCCCGGTTGCTCGAACATGACGTTGAGGTCCTCACAGGCGCTCATCACCCGCAGAGCCTGCTGTCGGGTCCAGCCGCGATTTACGTCATAAAGGACAATCTCACCGGGTCGCCGGGTGCTTTCGACATCCCGCACGCGGGCAATGTCGCGTTCCACGTCGCCGCCGATCTTCACTGAATGCGCGACATAGCCGCGGCTGCGATACCGCTCCATCACATCGCGGGTTTCTTCCACGGTCTTGGCACCGACCGAGGATGCAATCGGTCGCGGCGTCCGCGATCCGCCCCCCATCAGGTCGGCGATCGGCAAGCCCGCCGCCTGACCAGCAATATCCCAGCACGCCATATCGACGGGGCTTTTGGCATAAAGATGCCCCGGCAAAGCGATATCCATCGCACGTTCGACATCCAAGACCCGGCGCGGATCAAGGCCAAGGATGAACGGTGCCATCGTCTGAATGCCCGCCCGAATACCCGGCCCATGCGCGGGGACGTAAGTGTGCCCCCAGGGGGTGCCCTCTCCCCAGCCGACCAGACCCGTATCGGTTTCGATCTTCACAATTGTCGCGTCGAGGGTCTCAAATTTCAACCGTCCACCGGACAGCCAATAGGGATGCTCCAGCGGCAGGTCGACTTGGTGAACTGTGATGGTTTTGATCTTCATAATGCATACTCCGCCACCGGCGCACCGAGACTTTCGAAATCAGGGGTCACACCTAATCCAGGCAAGTCGGACGCATAAAGCTTGCCATCCTGCGACATCGGCCCGCCGATTCCAGTTGAGCAGGTGTTGTAATTCATCAGATCGGTCGTGCCCTGCAGGTATTCCGACGGCGTAGACGCGGCGAAATGCGCGACGGCCGAAGTGGTTATTTCTCCGCCCCACGTATCTTCGCTGACGACGGGAATGCGGTTTTCGACCAGATAGTCCCGCACCCGCCGTGCCTTGCTGAGACCGCCGAGATTGGAGATTTTCAGACAGCAGATTTCGGCCCCCCGATCCGCAACGATCCGTTGAGCCACGTGCATACCGGTTACACATTCATCCAGCTTCATCGGTTGTTCGGCCACGCGACGCACCTGTTGGCATTCCTCATAGGTGCGGCAGGGCTGTTCCAGAATGAAATCCAGATCCCGCGTCGCCCGGGCCACCCGGATTGCATTGTCCACACGCCAGCCCTGATTTGCGTCCGCCATCGCTTTCTCACCCGTATTCAGCAGCGGCACAGTGGTGCGTATCCGGTCAATGTCGCTGGCCCAATCGCTACCGACCTTGATCTGGAACTGGCGATAGCCCTGATCCCGATAGCGGTTCATCTCGGCGATGGTCTCATCGGTCGCCTTTTGCGGCGCGACCCGGTACATCGGCGCGCCATCGGTCAGCTTGCCGCCCAGCAGCATCCAGACCGGCTGAGCGCAGGCCTGCCCGAAAATGTCCCAGCACGCCGCATCGAACGGTGCCTTGGCATAGCCATGCCCCTGAACCAGATGGTCCATCAACTGTTCGATCCGACCCACCTGTAGCGGGTCTTCGCCCAGCAGCGATGGTGCCACCAGACGCGCCAGCGCGGGCACACCTTCGGAATGGGCCATCATGTAGTTTTCACCGCAGGGCGTGAATTCGCCACATCCCTGCAAGCCTGCGTCGGTGTCGATCACGACTACCGACGCAATCGCCGTTTCAATCGCATTGCCCGCACCCCAGACATAAGCGCCGCCAACATAGGGCAGACCGGCCTGGTATATTCGGATCCGGGTAATCTTCATGCGGCATCCATTCTGGGCAAATCACCCATGCCCTCGCCCCGCCACAATACGAACGTCAGGATCGGCTGATCCGTCGTGACCATCGCGTGGCTCTGCCAGCTTTTGTGCATACGTGTCTGATCGGTACCCACGTAGGTCACGTCGCCTTCAACCTTGAACAACGCACCACCTGCAAGGGTCAGATACATCTCTTCTGCCTGATGGCTGTGCCAGTCATAATTCAGAGCAGCCCCCCAATAACCCACATAGCCACGCAGCTGGGTCGAATGGAAATGTCCAGTCGGGCCGAACAGCTCGTAATACCCATAGCGGTTGAGGAAATCCGCGCCGACCTCTTCTTCCGTATAGGTGTGTTTCCAATGGGCCAGATGCGCGGTTGCCTTGATCGCCTGGGTCAGCGCATCGGTTCGGTTACTGCCTTCAACGTCGAATTCCTGCACGAGATCTGTTGCGGGAGTCGGGCTTGGCTGCAGCCCCGTCGACGTCAGATCCGAAGGCCACGCGCCAAAGCCTGAAAGATCGGGATGGCCAAGATGAAGTTGCCGCGCGGCCTCCAATACGTCGTCCATTGTCATGGGGTCACCACGATGTTTCCGGTGTGCTTTTTGGCGATGAATGCCGCCTGCGCCTCGCGCAGCTTCTCAAGTGGGTAAGTCGCGGCAAGGGCGGGTTTGATCTCACCTGCTTCGATGTATTTCACGAGGTTTTGCATCACCTGCGGGTCGATCACCGTTGATCCGGTGAATGTCAGGTCGCGCAGGTAAAAGGTCCGCAGGTCGAACTCGACCATCGGCCCGGCAATCGCGCCCGAGCAGGTATAGCGCCCGCCCCGTTCCAGTATGTCGATCAGGTTCGGCCAATAGGGGCCGCCGACCACGTCCGCGACCACGGTGATCTGTTCAGGGCCCAGCGCCGCACGCAGGTTCTCGGGCGCGCGGGGCAGAATCATGTCGGGGCCAAGCTCGGCCACATCGGCGTGCTTCGCCTCGGACGCCAGTGCAATCACGCGAGCGCCCCGGCGCTTTGCCAATTGCACCAGCGCACCGCCAACGCCACCAGAGGCACCGGGGACCAAAACCGTGTCCTTGTCAGTCACAGCGGCACGGGTCAGCATCCCCTCGGCGGTGGAATACGAACAGGAAAACGTCGCCAGTTCCGCATCCGACAAGCCCGAGTTGATCGGTACGGCATTTACGGCCAGCGTTGTGGCGTATTCCGCGAACCCGCCATCCCGTTCCGAGCCGAAATAGCCGGTCTTGTCCTTGTTGTCCGGATCGCTGGGGTCGCGCAGCCAGCCGTCGGTGATGACGCGTTCTCCGATACGAACTCTATCCACGCCTTCGCCCACGGCCACGATGTGCCCGCAGATGTCGGCCCCTTGAATACGCGGGAAAGTGATCGGCGCGCCGCCCCAGGTTGGGTCCTCGTCACCGACTTCCTCGAACGCTCCGCCGGTCGTCGCGTCGGTCACGGTTTTCGAGTACCAGCCCGACCGCGTATTGACGTCGGTGTTGTTCAGACCACAGGCGGCAACCTTGATCAGAACCTCTCCGGCGGCGGGTTCAGGGCGCGGCCAGTTCTTGTGCAGCACCATCTGTTCCAAGCCGCCATGGCCCATCGTGACCATGGCTTTCATCGTGTCGGGCAGGCTCATACCGCGGTCTCCAAAATGGCGTCGGTGCGGGGCCGCAGGCTTTCGGGGTCATAGGCCGGTTCGCCCAGAACACGGGCCGCGCGGGGTTTGCCGTGGATCACGACCTCCAACTCGGTTCCGGCTTCGGAGGCCTCGGGATTGATGTAGGCAAAGGCCAGGATCTTGCCGACCGTGTGGCTAAAGGCCACCGAGGCAGTCGAGCCCACGACACAGCAGTCCAGCAGGACCGCCTCGCCGCCATGGCCATCGACCTCGCCATCCGGTTCGATTTCCAGATAGGCGCAGATCCAGGGCAGATCAGAATTCAAGGTCTTGTCCTTGCCCAGATACTCCTTGTCTGTACGGGCAAAGCGCAGCACATCAGCCTCGGCCAGAGTGACCTCGTTGGTCAACTCACCCGCACCTTTGAAGCCCTTCTCCATCCGCATCACGTTCATGGCAAAGCTGCCATAGTCGGTGATCCCATGCGACTGACCCGCAGCCCAAAGCGCGTTGTAGACGTCAAGACAGGCGCCGTTGGGCATGTGCAGCTCCCAGCCGAGTTCCCCGGCATAGGACATGCGGAAGGCCCAGACCTTGTGCCCCGCGATGGTGATTTCCTGCGCCGACAGCCAGCGGAAACCGGCATTGCTCAAATCCGCATCGGTGCAGCGGGACAAGACGTCGCGCGATCGGGGGCCATTCAGCGACAGGGCCGACCAGTCGGCGGACAGCGCGGTGATCTGCACATCCTCATCAGCGCACTGGTGTGCCAGATGATCCAGTAGGCGCTGTTCAAAGAAAGCTGCACAGACCAGATAGAAGCGGTCCTCGGCCATGCGGACAATCGTCGTCTCCAATTCGATCCGCCCGCGTCGGTTCAGCATATGCGTCAGTGTGATCGAGCCCACCTTTTGCGGCATCCGGTTGGCGGTCAACCGGTCCAGCAGGGCATAGGCGTCCGGGCCAGAGACCTCGACCTTGGTGAAAGCGGTGACATCCATGATACCGACGCGTTCGCGGACCGCTTTGACCTCAGCTGCGACGATGTCGTCTGCCGGTGTGCGACGGAAGGAATAGTGATCGCGCTGTTCGACCCCGTCCCGTGCGAACCAGCGGGGGCGCTCAAAACCATACACCTCCTCATGCACCGCGCCTTTGGAGTTCAGCAGTTCATACAGCGGCGACGACTTGATCGGACGGCCTTCCAGGCGATTGAAATGCGGAAAGGGGATTTCGTGACGCAGGCAGTAGTCTTCCTCAGCCTTGATCACCTGCCAGTCCTTGTTGGCATACGCCCCAAACCGGCGCGGGTCGAATTCGCGCATCGAAATATCCGCCGCCCCATGCACCATCCAGCGCGCCAGCTCACGGGTCAGACCTGGCCCCCAGCCGATGCCGATCTGCGTTCCGCAACAGCACCAATAGTTCCGAACACCCGGCGCAGGGCCGATCAACGGGTTGCCATCGGGGGGATGCGAAATCGCGCCATGTACGTCGCGTTGAATGCCCAGTTCAGCAAAGATCGGCATCCGGTTCAGGCTTTCTTCAAGCCACGGCATCACCCGGTCGTAGTCCGCATCGAACAACCAGTTTTCGTATTCCCAGGGGCAATGATCATGCCAGACCGAGTTCGGGTTCTCTTTTTCGTAAATCCCGATTAGTCCGCGCTGCTGCTCCATCCGGATATAGCCCGAGACTTTGCGGTCATCGCGGATCACCGGCAGTTCGGTGTCCAGGTACTGGAACTCCGGCACCGGCTCGGTCACGAAGTAATGGTGGGTCATCGAAGTCATGGGCAGTTGTAGCCCCGACCATTCGCCCATCTGACGGGCATAGGTGCCGCCCGCGTTCACCACATGCTCACAAGTTATGGTGCCCTGTTCGGTCTCTACTACCCATTCGCCATTGCCGACCTGCGTAATGTTGGTGGCCCGGCAGTTGCGGAAGATGCGCACACCCTTTTGACGCGCGCCAGTTGCCATCGCCATGGTGACGTTGGTCGGGTCCACATGGCCATCGTCGGGCGTATGCAGCGCGCCCAACACGCCGTCGAGATTGTAGAACGGGTGCAGCTCCGCCACCTTTTCGGGGCCGACTAATTCGATATTGAACCCAAGCGAGCGACCAACGGACAGGGTGTGGCGCAACCAGTCCATCTCATCCTCAATATAGGCCAGTCGGAACGATCCGCAGCCATGCCATGTCACCGGCTGGCCGGTCTCTGCCTCAAGCGCACCTGAATACAAACCAATGTTGTAGTCCACACATTTGCCCAGCCCAAAGCTCGATGTTGAATGTGTGATCTGCCCTGCCGCATGCCAGGTGCTGCCGCTGGTCAGTTCAGCCTTTTCCAGCAGGACAGTATCCTCGCCCCACCCTTCATGCGCCAGATGATAGGCCAGACCGACCCCCATGACACCTCCGCCCACGATCACCACGCGGGCATGTGACGGCAGTTCGTTCCCGGACATGATTTTTCCTCTTCCCGAGTCGCGTTTCTGCTCGACAGGCTAATTCCACAATTGTACCATCGTCAATCATGAATGACACAAATGTATCATCAACGGTTCTGGATCGCCTGTCCGAGGAATGGGACGCCCTGACGCCCGAGGCGCAGAAGGCCGCGCGTTACGTATTGGAAAACCCAACGGATGTTGGGGTTTCGACGGTGCGCGAAATTGCCGAGGCCGCCAGGGTCAAACCCAACACCTTCGTCCGCATGGCGCGACAGGTAGGTTTCGAAGGGTACGAGGATTTCCGCGCACCGTTCCGCGAAGCGATTCGCCAGGGCAAGGTGTCGTTTCCTGACCGTGCCCGCTGGTTGCAGGAAATCGGCAAGTCCGGAGAGTTAGGCGGGCTTTACGCCGACATGATCGGCGCCGCGATCCGCAATATCGAGGACACCTTTGGTGGGATTGACCCTGAACGCTTGAAGACCGCCGCCGAGGATATCTGGAACTGCCGCCAGATTTTCACGCTGGGCGTGGGCGTTAACAACTCGAACGCGCGCAACTTCACCTATCTGGCGTCCACGGGGATGAAGCAGTTCCACGCCATCCCTCGGCCCGGCTCGACACCGGTCGACGATCTGGCCTGGGCCGATGAGCAGGATGTGCTGATTGCGATCACTTGCCGCCCCTACCGAACCGAGGTGATCGACGCAATCAAGCTGGCGCGGCAACAGGGCCTGACGGTTATTGGTCTTTCGGACAGCCCGGCCAGCCCAGTGATCCTGAACGCACACCACGGTTTTGTCGTTGCCGCCGACACACCGCAATTCTTTCCGTCATCCGTCTCGACCATCGCTTTGCTGGAAACGCTGCTGTCTTTCGTGATCGCGGTTTCCAGTGATGAGATAGTCGAACGGGTGGAACAGTTTCATCGTCGCCGCCACCAACTTGGCCTCTACGCGGAGGAGCCGGAATGAACGCACCGCTGACCCACTCATTGGACGCGCGTTATTACACCGACCCTGCGGTTTTCGCGGTCGAGATGCAGGGCCTATTGTCCAGAACGTGGCAGTTCGCGGGCCATGTCGCGCAGGTACGGGAAACCGGCGACTATTTCGCCTTTGAAATCGCCGGGCAGAACCTATTTTGCATTCGCGGCCGTGACGGCGAAATCCGCACCTTCTACAATGTCTGTCAGCACCGCGCGCATGAGATGGTTTCCGGCGCCGGGAATACCCGCGTCGTTGTCTGCCCTTACCACGCCTGGACCTATGAACTGTCGGGCCAATTGCGCGCCGGGCCGAACATCAAATCCGTTCCTGGCTTTGACCGCAGCACAATCTGCCTGACTTCGGTCCGCACGGAAATCTTCAACGGCTTCATCTTCGTCAATCTGGACGACAACGCCGCCCCGATGGACGAATGGTATCCCGGCGTGCGCGAAGAAATCCACGCCTTTGTCCCTCAGATCGACGATCTGGAGCCACTGGAATGGGTCGAGATTGCGGAAAACTGCAACTGGAAGGTCAGTGTCGAGAACTACTCGGAATGCTACCATTGCCCGACCAACCACCCGACCTTTGCCGAAGGAGTGGTCAAGCCCGAGACCTATGACATCCAACCGGATGTCGGCGGCGGTTACGTCCTGCGTCACATGACAGAGTGTCAGAGCCTCGACAAGATGACCTATCCTATCGACATGTCCGTCCCCCATGCGGGCGACTATCAGTCTTGGTTTCTGTGGCCGATGTTCTCGTTCCAGTGCTACCCGGGCAATGTGCTGAACACCTACCACTGGCGCGCAAATGATGCCGACCACTGCACCGTCTGGCGTGGTTGGTACACCGAGGGCGGATCGGAAAGCGCGGTAATCCGGCAACTGGCCGTGCAGGATCGCGAAACCACGGTCGAAGAAGATATTCGTCTGGTTGAATCCGTTCACCGCGGTCTGAAATCCCGCGGTTACCGCCCCGGCCCGCTGGTACTGGATCCGGGGTGTGGCGTGATGTCGGAACACTCGATTGCACGGCTGCAGCAATGGATGCGTGAGGCTGTTGATCCGTGAAAGGAACATTAATCACATGATGATGCCCGAAGACTGGCGCCCGGAACACAAACTGTTTCCGCATCAGGTCGGCTTTACATGCCCACCTTTCGACTTTGACGCCGCCCCGTCGGATTTCCTGCGCATGTGCCCGGAAACGGTCGGCGTGCATGGCTGGATGCTGCATGTGCCGGACTATGTGCACGGGCTGGACCAGCGGAAACAAAACTTCGGGATGCTCGAGGATTTCGTGCATTGCATGTCCCGAAACGGGATCGATGTCTGCGGGCAGGTCGGCTCGAACTGGGTACACGCCTGCGGGCTGGGAGTCGAAGGCGTTCAGCAGCACTGCGCGGACCTTTCGGACAAATATGGCATACAGTTTCACATGGCGGGATACGCCATGGTCGAAGCCCTGCGTGAAATGAATGTCGAAAAGGTCGCCCTAAACGCTGCATACCATTGGCCCGAATGGTGGCAAGGCACGGTCGGGTTTCTGCAAGAGGCCGGGTTCGATGTGCTCTACGCGGGCAACTTCCACGATCAGGGCTGGTTCGGCAGTCAGGAAGAGGTCAATTCCTTCCGCTGGGTTTTCGCTGGCGACCTGGCCCTGAAGAGTTTCGAATACGTCGCCGACAAAGCCCCGCAGGCGGATGCCATCCTGATCAACGGCATGTGCAACTTTCGCACCGGCGCGGACGGCTTGCCGCAGCGTCCCCTGCATTTGGCCGAACAACTGGAAGACGCGTTGGGCAAACCGGTGATCGGCCACGACATCGCCCTTTACTGGCGCATCTTCAAATCACTCGGGCTGTCGCCCGCAATGCAGCACGGGCAGTTGCTGAAACGGCTATAGACTTTCACCTCTGGAGTATCCGCGACATGCACAAAATCCTCGCGCTTTGGGCGGTGCCCCGATCCACCTCGACCGCCTTTGAGTGGATGATGCGGCAGCGCGGCGATCTGGATTGTCTGCACGAACCCTTCGGCGAGGCCTGGTATCAGGGCGAAGACCCGCTCTGGCATCGGTTTCAGCCCGGAGACGTGACAACGCCGGGCCTGACGCTGGACAGCGTGTGGGCCGACATTCAGGAACGGGCGGAAAAAGGCCCGGTCTTTCTCAAGGATTTCCCGCATTACATCAATCACATGTGGGATGCGGAATTCCTGTCCCACTTCAACCACGCCTTCCTGATCCGCGACCCGGCAAAAACGATCACCTCGATGTACAAGCAATGGCCCGATTTTGCCGAGGGCGAAGTGGGTTTCCCCGAGCAACGCGCCCTGTTCGATCTGATAACGGCTTTGAACGGCACACCTCCGCCGGTGATCGACAGTGATGACCTGCTGGAAGACCCGCACGCGATGACCCGGAAATTCTGCGAGGCAGTGGGCATTCCCTTCCTCGAAGACGCCTTAACCTGGGAACCCGGCGGTGACCCCTCTGCCCACAGTTGGTGGGACGGAGGGTCGTTTCACGGCAACCTCGCCAAATCGACCGGGATTGCCCCTCAGCCGCGTAAATACATCTCGATCGACGACGCACCAAAGCGGGTAAAACAGGTGCATCGTCGTATGGTGCCGCACTATGATCACCTGTACAAACACCGCCTGACACCCTGAAGAACCGGAGACCATAATGGCTGACATTTTCGACGAAGATCTTTTCCTCAAAGGGCTGGAACAACGAAAAAGCACGCTCGGCGCGGAGTATGTAGAAAAGAACCTGGCGGCTGCAGATGACTTCACACGACCTTTTCAGGAGGCAATGACCGCCTGGTGCTGGGGCTTTGGTTGGGGCGACGATGTGATCGACGCCAAAACCCGATCAATGATGAACCTGTCGATGATCGGTGCATTGGGCAAAATGCATGAATGGGAGCTTCACTGCAAAGGCGCGATCAACAACGGTGTCACCCCCGACGAGATCCGGGCCATCATCCATGTGGTCGGTATTTACTGCGGCGTGCCCCAGGCACTCGAGTGCTTTCGCGCCGCCCGCAAAGTCCTGGAAGCTGAATGACGCCAAGGCCGGGGTCACCACCCAAAATGCTGTCTGGGAAGGAGTGACGTTCAATAACCTGCCTGCACGCGCGGCGTATCATGACCCAAACAATGCAAGAGGCTTTGATCGAGAGACAAGCGTTGAACAGACTGAGGTCAAATTTCAATAACGCCTCAATTCCCAGATTGGTATTCACGGCCGCTCACGTTCAAGACAGCCATGCTAACAAGGCCTCGACAGGGGCAAGAGGCCTTACTGCAAAACTGATTATCTGTAAGGCGCGGCGTCTGATACCGGATCGCCTCAGACCAAGGTCGGTGGTCCGCTTGGCGTTTGTAGTTCATATTCGGTTTCGTAATGGGTGTAAGAATAACTGATCTGACGATTGGCAACTGGTCATTGTCGAGGGTCTTCCTCGCGGCCAGTATTGTAGTCATGGGATCTGCTACCGCGATAGTCGGGATTTGGGTGTCAAATCGGATCGAGAACGCCGTTGTACAGAACTCCGCCAATTCTGCGGCTCTCTATATGGAAAGCATCGTGTCTCCGCTCAGCCAGGAACTGGCCCACGGCGACCACCTTTCCGTACAAGCGAGCAGAGCGCTGGAAGAGATATTCCAGACGCAGCCGATGCGTGATCGCATTGTCTCTTACAAGTTTTGGAAACAGGGCGGATTGATTGCGCATGCCTCGGACCCAGCCATTATTGGCAGCAGCTTTCAGCCAACTGACGATCTGAGGAAAGCGTGGGCGGGGGAAATCTCCGGATCATTCGAGGAACTCGATCACGCGGAAAGCGCCGCAGAGGCGGAACTTGGTATCCCGTTACTTGAAGTCTACAGCCCCATTCGGGAGATTTGGTCCGGTGAAATAATTGCGGTTGCCGAGTTTTACGAACGATCCGATCAGCTGGAACAGGACATGGCCCGCGCCCGCAGAACAAGCTGGCTGGTTGTCGCCTCAGCATTTGTGGCAAGTTCGATTGTCCTGCTTTCCATTGTTGCGATAGGTGACAACACCATTCGACGGCAAGGGCAGCTTCTGAACAAGCGGCTTTCCGAAAGCGAAAAGATGGCCAGGCAAAATGCCGTGCTTCGGTCACGGGTGATAGAGGCATCGGAACGCTACGCCGCTCAAACAGACCGGTTCCTCAGGAATCTCGGTTCCGAGTTGCATGATGGGCCTGCGCAATACTTGTCGCTTGCGGCCCTTCGATTGGAGGCAGCCTTTCCTGTCGGGTCCGAGATGCCCAGGGAGGCCGAAGAAATCCAGCAATCCATACAGAAATCTCTGGCAGAAATTCGGGCTTTATCGCGGGGCCTTTCTGCTCCGGACCTAGAAAACCTGACCCTTGCGGATGTCGTGAAGCGAGCCGTCGAAGATCACGCGGAACACAGCCCCTTGCGGCCGGAAATCTCATACCGGGGCAGCCAGCCGCCTGAATTGTCGTTCTCAGACAAACTCTGCGTTTTTCGGTTCCTGCAGGAAACGCTTTCTAATGCAGCGAGATATGCACCCTCGGCGCAGTGCAATGTCCGTTGCCAGGTAGAAAGCGATAGCATCGCAATCAGCGTCAGCGACGACGGTCCCGGATTTGACCCTGCAGACGAAACTATACTGCGTAACGACGGAGGTCAGGGACTGATGGGATTGCGAGACCGCGTGGAAAGCATCGGCGGCAGGTTTGAGGTGGCGTCCCGTCCGGGCAACGGCACCAGCATTACGATGACATTATTCCCCAGACACATGAGTGTATCATGACCACAACTGTCGTATTAGCAGACGACCATCCGATTTTCAGGGATGGATTGCACCGAACACTGGACGAGGCTGAAGGGTTCAAGGTTCTCGCTGCCGGAGCAAGCGCAGAAGAAGCCATTGCGCTTGTAGGCACTCATCAACCCGACATTGCGATCCTTGACCTTTCGATGCCCGGCGGTGGCTTGCAGGCTACACGCCAAATCGCCGCGATGGCAAACCCGCCTTTCATCGCAATCCTGACAGTCTCAGAGAACAGCAGCGACGTTGCAGATACTCTGGAGGCGGGTGCGACAGGGTATATAGTGAAAGGTGTAACGGGTAGTGAATTGATTTCATCTCTGCGAAGCATCGCAGCCGGAGAAGGATTTGTTTCACCCGGTTTGGCTTCACGCGTACTGCGCGCGATGAGCAATGACAGTGGCACATCAAAAGACAGCGAAGCACTTCAGGACCTCACTCATCGCGAAGAGGAAATCCTTCGGCGCGTTGCCAAGGGGATGAGTAACCGGGAAATAGCCGAAGAGCTAAACCTCCAGGAAAAAACCGTTAAGCACTATATGACGGCAATCTTGTCCAAGCTGCACGCACGAAACCGGGTTGAGGCCGCTCTCATTGCCCACGATGCCTGGAGCAAACAGGAGTGACTGTGCCTCTCTACAGACCAAGGCGGCTTCTCATCAACAGAAACCGCCTTCGTTTTTTTGCGGAGCTTAGCTCAGTTGGCTAACGACTGTAATCTCCGACGATCAGACGCCGTTGCGTTTCTTTCGACAACCGTTCGATTGAAAGGATCTTTGAGTTCGTATCGGCCAAACTCGATTTCTTCTTTCCAACCGTTTGTGTAATTTACTTCGATGTTGTTGCCCTGCCGCTCAATTTTCGCAGGACGGCTTCCTGTAACACCTCCCTGTCCGGAAGAACGCACGTTGTTGATTGAGATACCATTCGCCAGGGACCGAAGCCTTGAAACGTCCGCGCCAGTTGCTGGCCGCTCTTCCACGGTTCGGTTCTGAGCATTCTTTCTTTCGTACCGGCCGTTTTCGATCTCTTCCTTGGTTCCGTCGGAATAACGCACTTCGATACCGTTAGCGTTTGTTTCGACTTTTGTTATCCCGGCTGTGCCCGTTGTCCTGCCCCCAGCCTGAGATCGGTCCTTCTTACCGCTACCTCGGTTAGAACGTTTGGAATCATCATCATCATCGTCGTCATCATCATCGTCGCGACTGCTTTTTCCAGATCCTGAATTGTCGTCCCTGTCGTCATCCCGGTCGTCGTCGCGATCATCATCGCGATCATCATCCCGGTCACCGCCATGCCCGCTGTTGCCTGACCCAGAGTTATCGTCTCTATCATCGTCGCGGTCGTCACCCCGGTCGTCGTCGTCGCCATCCCCATCTTTACCCTTGCCGCTTTTGGCAAATGCGTAAGCTGGTTCAATTTGCAGGCGGCCGTCATCACCAAACTTGGGCACGTACGGTGTCACCGTAATGAACGAGGCCAATGCTGCCGTACTCAGAAGTTGGCCGAGCTTTCTTTGAATCTTCATTTTCGCCTCCGTTGCAAATTGGCGCATTACGCCGCTTGGAAGCCAAATTACTTTCCGTACCGCTTTAACGCATCGGCCTTAGGTCTGACGAATTGAATGTCCAAAGGCCTTAGTCGGCCTGATCTCAGGAAAATATAAAACACGTACCGCTGACCGGATTCACTCCGAGCCAACTTCACTTGCCCGCATGGGAACAACTTTGAGATAGGCCGCAATTGCCAAACGATCATCGTCGCTTAACTGTGATGTGTTTTCAATTACTTCGACCATCTCACCGCCAGCACTGTCGTAATCCGGCGTGAACCCGGATCTCAGATACTCCGCAATGTCGGTCTCGGACCAATCGAGTTGTGCGGCCGTGAGGCCGGGGATGCGCCCTTTTCCACTGGGATTTGGCGCGCCGGTCAACCAAAGATCACGTTTCAATCCGCCTAGTTTGTTTCGCGGCGTATGGCACTCGGTGCAGTGACCCAAAGCTTCTACCAGATATCGACCTCGCAATTGTTGGTCAGTCAACTCGCCATCAACAACCCAACCCGGCTCCATGAAAAGCAGTTTCCATCCTCCCAAACTGCGCCGGATATTGAACGGAAAGCCAACGTCATGGGCCTCACTTTCGGTCACGACCGCCGGCAGGGTGTTCAGAAACGCATGGAGTGACACAATGTCTTCCATTGTCATGTTGGCGTAAGATGTATACGGAAAGGCCGGGTAATAATGTTGTCCATTGGGTCCGGTCCCATGGACGAGGGCATTCGCCAAGCCCTCAGCTGACCAAGCACCGATTCCAACGTCTGGATCACTGGAGATGTTGGGTGCAACGAATGTGCCGAAGTCGGTTTTGAACCTCCGCCCGCCGGCAAGCATGAGCTTTTCCTCTCCGCTGGCGCCGGGGGCAGAGTGGCACGACGCGCATCCGCCAGCATAGAAAACCTCCTCGCCTCTTCCGAGGTCAGGGGTGAGACCGCTGACTTGTGCCTGATCGACTCTTTGAGGTCGGGTCATTGCCAAAGCAACCAGCCCGACCAACGCTGCAACTACAGCGGCGGAAATGATCCAACGCCGCACGTCTTAAACCTCATTTGTCTTCTGGCGCTCTGTAAGCTTTGTGACATGCTGAGCAAGCTCCGCCCAGCGGTCCCATTGCTGCCTTCAGAGAATCGACATCCTGTCCTGCCGCAGCCTGCATGGCGACTGCAGCGTCGGCAAGGGCCTGTGCTTTTGTGCCGACATCCGGGAAATTTTCCCAAATATCAGGCAATGCTCGGGTCGAGGGGTCGGATACGTTGTCGGAACCGGCTGGCCACATCTCGGACTGATCGATCTGTAAAACGGCGACTATATTGTTCGCGGCACGTGTTGCTGCCTCGGCGTCATATTCCGTCTCACCCTTGGCCATGCCACCAAGAGTGGCAATATTGAATGAATACAGTTTCATGATCGAAGTACGGGCTTTGATGGCCGGGTTTTCGGTTTCCTGGGCGATAGCTGTTCCAATGACGGCAACAGAAACAAGACCTGCTGCAAGAATTGAATACTTCTTCATCATGACGTGGCTCCCTGTCTAATGTGTTGGATGATAGTTTGAACATTTTTCCTTGCAATTGTTTGTTGTTCGGCTTCACTTGTTAAAATATGAACAAGGAAAACTGGGACGATATTCGCTACTCGCTTGCTGTAAGTCGTTATGGATCGTTGAATGCGGCCGCATCAGCGTTGGGCGTCACACATGCAACAGTGTTGCGCAGAGTCGCGGCATTCGAAGAACGCAATAGTTGCTTGGTTTTTCAAAAAAGCTCTTCAGGATATGCCGTCCTCTCCGGAGCCGGAGCCATCATTTCAGCCATGGAGAATGTGGAAGATGCAATCCTGTCACTAGAGCGGACGATAGTGGGCGCAAATCGATCCCCTGCAGGTCAGGTGCGTATCGCGTCCACCGACAGCCTTTCCCAGCTCGTTCTGCCTCAAATATTGAACGCGATTTCCTCCCAATACCCGAGTTTGGAACTGACCTTGTTAAGCAGTAACAGCCATCATGATCTGACCAGATTGACAGCGGATATCGCTGTGCGGCCATCTATAAAGCTTGGAGAGGGCCTCGTTGGAGAGCGCGCAGGGGAGCTGACATTCGGGATTTATAGTGACGGAGTTTCAAACCGCAAATGGCTGAAACTTGATGGGGCGCTAAGCTCCTCGCTTCCAGCCCAATGGTTGGCTGATCACGTCAAAACCGACGAAATGACCAACGGCGCAGATAGTTTCCTAGTGCTTCAGCAGATGGCTGCATCCGGAATAGGCAAGACCTTTTTACCGTCATTTGTAGGCGACAGGGACTCACGGCTGCACAGGTTGACTATAGGTGACCCCAAAATTGCAGTACCACTGTGGGTCGCGACACTCGAAGAAATAGCACAAACGCCGAGGTTTGCTCTTGTCCAACGAGCCTTAGCTGAGCGGATAAAGCAGGCATTGGCGTCGTGAAACTTTTGCCATTTTGAAACTAACAGTACTTTCCAACCTGCGGCCGAGGAATTTGCCCCGTCAATGGTCAGCGCCGGGATGACAACGGACGTCGTTTTCCATTTAGCGTTCGACAGGTTTGTCCGCAAAACACATGCGTAGTAACGATGTTCGGATACACGATGTTTCCCGCCCCGTTTGCTTCCACAGTGCTTCCAGCGGGGAAGCACAAATAGAAACACCGCCCGAAGGCGGCTTGTAAGTATTTGATTTAATGTTGTTATATTTGGTTGCGGGAGCAGGATTTGAACCTGCGACCTTCAGGTTATGAGCCTGACGAGC
>NZ_WPZL01000059.1 GCF_013031245.1 Ruegeria lacuscaerulensis | reverse complement strand
TGGTTCCTCCGTTTTCTTAACCATAACGGCGGACCACTTCAGAGGGGGAGGATCACGCCTTAGCATCTGGCAGCGCCAGCGTTTCTATCGATATGGGTTCCCATGTTGGGTTTCTCATTGAATATCACCAAGGCTTTTCAGCTAGCTCTAGCCCGAGAACACAAAAATGGCCATTCCAGACGGGATTTCTGGAAAGCGGACATTAGCCCCATGGTTGCGAACGGCAGCAAAGTCCGCAATCCGTGAATTGAAGGGCGCTATCTTGCTGCGGCCTGCATGAATGGCTGGTTTCTTGTTGGCGAAGCAACAAGAAGAACTGCGCATATGCTGCGAATTTTGTGCTGCGTGCGCTTGCAGCGAGAAAATCAAATTCAAAGGCTGGGCTTGTTCGGCACCTTCGCTGCACTGCGCACGAGTGGCCGGTTCGGGAAATACCTCTGTTCATTGCGCCGTGTGCGAACTGGTAAAACGCGCAACAAATTGGACTTTCTCTGTGCATTTGCAAATGACCGCTTTGTCGTTTTTGGGAATGCACAATTGTCTTCGTTCAACGCATTTTGGGGTATATTTTCTTCCATTTGCATTCGGCGTCACTTAGACAGGCCCTCACGGCAATTTTGGTTCTTGGATCGTAAATATCGGTCCTGTCGCCATTATAGTGACCTGCGATTTCCATCAATTCCTGAACGTCCCAGATCACACTGTCATCGGCTACCGACAGCGCCTCGTCCCAGACCGTCAGCGCGTCAGCAGACCGGTCCTGTGTTTCGTAGATGTATGCGAGACGAAATAACGCTTGTATGAGTGGCGGTGCAGTGCCGTGGCCGGCGTCGTAGTTCTCTGGCATGGCTAAACGGATGGCTTCCTTGTAACTCATCAAAGCCTCGTCCTGTCGACCGAACTGCTCGAGAATCTCACCTCGCTCGGTCCAAGGCATGTGTCTTTGGCGCCGATAAGCTATCAGTTCATCCACAGACGACAAAGCGCCTTCCCAGTTCCTCGTATCCCTTTGCACGTCGATTTCCAGTTGTAGGGAATCAGGAAACAGAAAAATGTACCTTCGGTTTTGCGTTGAAAACTGTTTAGCCGTACAGGAGTCCCCATTTGCCTTTAATTCTGGTATCCGCGCTCTCATTTGTTCGCTGAATTTGTCGTAAAGCTCGGGATTTTTCGTCAGAGAGTTGAGCTCATCAAGCGCCTGCTCATTGTGATCCATCCGGACATTTATACGTGCGCGCAGTAACATCAGATACTCGGGGCGGTCTGTCGATTGTATCATTTGACCCAGAACTTCTTGCGCCCCGCTGTATGGGCCATCCGGGTAGTTTGCCAAATAATTCACGAATGCCAGATTCAGATCATGAGGGTTAGCATCACGTTTTTTTCTTTGATTTCACCCAAAGCCGATGGACCGATTTTCCCAATTCTCCACAGGACATGCGTCATCTCGCATATTCGGAAGTTTGTTCGACAATAGATTGGGTCCACCTTCGACGACCGACGAAAATCGGAAATTGCGGATGCCATATCCCCGGACGGCATGTTCAGGCGCCCGCGCCAATACCATGCCCAGGCGGAGTTCGGGTCAAGTTCCAGAGCTTTGTCTGTGTCCGGCATTGCTCCTTAAAAATCACCCAGCATCGTTTTGACCCAGGCCCGGTCTCTCCAAAGGATATCAACATGATCATCGTTCGCATAAATAGATATCGCCTTGTCGAGCGTCGCCAGGGCGTCGCCGCACCTTTTGGCCTCCATGTCCGTATCAAGAGTATTCTCGCAGGCGTCGACTTTGGAGTTCACTTTCTCCAGAGGCGTCGCTTTTAACGGCTGGTAGATGATCAACCCAACTGTACACGCGGCAACAGCAAGGGCGAGACAACGAATTTTATTTCTTAGAATCATTTAGTTGGGAAGTTCTATTTCGAAAGGAAGTCCAGCTTGAAGCTCCAGGCTTTATGCTGCGCGGAAAGTATAGCCTAAGTAAGGCTACGCAGTATAAGAACCACAATTCCGGACATTTGTTCACAGTGCAGAATCGGTAATAAAGGGATTGTAGCAGCCGCTCTCTGTGCTCTGCATGAAAGGCCGGTTCGGTTATGTCGAATATCTGATGCCATCAGGGCGACTGTCAGTTGAGCGCTACCGAGTCTCCACTTGATTTTCGCTGCGCATTGTCGGCTTTCATAGTTGCTCAACATCCGTCCCAACGCCAAGCGATCCCCGAAGCAAACGTTAGGTTCTTTCAGCATTAGAGTGCGTGTCCCTGGGCCGATCCAAAACTCTATCAAGCTATGCCCAGCCGATGGTTCGCATCAGCTCTTTCACGGCCTCTGGGTCTCTTTTTCTGTCTCGACCACTATGCTTCACGACATGGCGTACCGGCCAAAAACACAGGCAGGTGAGAACAGAAGACACGGTAAGGCTGATCAGGGTTTCCGTGCTCATAGTAAGACTTTATCCCATCGTGGTCTTGGTGTCTGGCCAGATGATCGACGATCTGATCAATCGTGATTGGCTGTGGGCGCAACCGACCCTTGGTTCGTGATTGCTCAACGCGAACAAATTTGACAAAGGCGCCAGTCAATCTGTCCAGCGTTAGAAACTAGTACCGACGGTGTACTCTCTTTTCAGTGATCACGTTTCTTTTCTTCTGACGCTCACGCAAAAAGACAAACAGTCCTGATCCTAGGATTAGTGCGATACCTATCGCGACAGGCAGGTTTGGTAGTTCTCCCCAGATCACCCATCCCCAAAAAATTGCCATTGGAAGACCGACATATTCAAACGGAGCCACTGTAGCGGCATCTGCCATGCGGTAAGCTTGGCCCAAGCAATACCCGATGATTGCAGAATTGAACCCTAGGCCAACAAACAACCAGCGATCAGTCCCTTCGGGCCAAACCCAAGCGCGTAGTAAGAAAATTAAACTCTCGTTTTCAAGCTCGTTCGCGAAGCGCCCGTCCCCGGCTACTGACCAAAACAGCAGACTGACGATGATAAAACACGCTTGAATGTACACAGCCATGGCTGAGGCCTTGGACTTAGCACCAAGTAAGCGGGTGAGCACATTGTTTAGGGCATAGGTGAAAGCCGCAAGAACCGGCAGGGCATACATAATCAGACCGACCTCACGCTCGCCACCGGCCTCCCATGGGCGGGTCATAATCACCACTCCCAAAAATCCGACAAGCACGGCCCCAATCCGCATCAGCCCAACTTTTTCGCCGAGCAATGGGATGCTGAGCAAAGTGATCATCAAGGGTGCGACAAAGAACACCGCGGTAGCTTCCGCCAGGGGCATTACTGCCAGAGCCGTAAAAAACGTCAGATTGGCAACCACAATCAGTAAGCCGCGCAGAAGGTGAAGTCCCGGCTGATCTGTTTTAAGGATTCGCCAACCACCTTCCATTTGCACCAAGGCAAAGCTGAACCCTATCCCGATCAACGATCTTGTGAAAACCATCTGATGCAAGGGATAACCGCCAGACAGGAACTTGATCAGCATATCATTGATAGAAATCGCCAGTATTCCGATCAGTACGAACGCAATACCAGCTGTCGGGTTTTGCAGTTTTTGTGCCGCTGTCATGGAGTGCCCTTTCAAATGGCCACTAACACGGACTATTGAGCGGGTCACGCCACTTTGCGATACCCTTTGTGAATAGAGCGCTCGACAGAAGCTGGCGTCGATCTGAGGTTGAGGGCGAGAGTATTTTTATGATCTGGCTGCAAGAGCAACGTTGCCAGATCTTTTCAGATCCAAGGCCATTAGCCGTTGGCATGTCGACTGCAACCAGATGATGAAACATGCCGCCATGGATGCACTTATAGCTGTGGAGGTGCCGACCACTAGTCGATTTCCGCGAGTGCCCATAGACCAAAGGCAGAGCAGCTGCGAGTTTGAGTGCAAACTTCTGGGCAATCGCGCAAAGTTACGAGCAAACATCGCGCAAACTTATTGGCGACATTTCAAGATTTTCTCAAATGAAATCAATGAAGGGGGTGCAGCGTTATGTGCACCCCTACAACGTTTGTAGGATCGCCCAAATTCGTTCACGATAGTAACGAGATAACGCCCTCCCACTCTTTGAAAATATCCTAAGTCGAATGGCGTGAGATATAATGATGACCGATCTTCAAGATGACTTCCAGGAAGAATACTGAACTGATCGTGGGGCAGTCCGGCAAACTCATTTCTGTTCTCGCCGCCAATGGCAATATCCCTGTCAGACAAAAGCGGACCAAATTTTTTTGGTTTGGCAGGAGTCAAACTGGTTCCAACGACAGAGACCAGCTTGGCACAAGGTTTGATTTCGGACGGTAAGCAGGTGATCCTTGATCAGTTCATTTTGGCCGCCCGCACCCTGAACGGGTGCATTCCCACCAACCCTTGTGTAACTCCGGAAGGGTTTCTCCAGATCGCCCGGGCCAGAGGCCGAGGGCGCGACCTGCCCGAGGAGTTCGGCTAATGGTCTTTGTCCGGATCAGCACTGATCGAGAAATGCCTTTGCGGCTTGCCGCGTCTCGTAGATATGTGGTGCGGCACCCCTCAGCGTTTCGCCGAGCTTGAGCCGCATGAACGCGGAACCCGAATACCGCGTGACATTGTTGTAGAAACGCGTCTCGAGGTCGGCAACCATGTCCGCATAGTCGGTCGCAATATCGTCGTCCAGGTGGAACCCATCGTAATTGACAATTACGTCAACGCGTTGCCCGTACTGCTGGCAAACCTCTTCTACCCGTTGGCGGATTTGCTCCAAATCATCACGCGTTCGAACCCGCATTTTCTCAAAGTTGATAAACAGCCTTTTCTCGGTTGGATTGAGCGCGATCCGCTCCGGCAAGTCGAGGTGAAGAAGATCGCGCCTGAGGCCCATCACTTCCGAGGCGAAGAGGCGGGCGTCCATTTCTACAACTTCGTCCATTATCGGGCGAAACGCCATCTGGTTCAGAATGTCACGCTCAAGGTCGACCCCCGGGGCGATCTCGGTCAATTGCAGTCCGTTTTCCGTAAGTCGGAAAACACATCGTTCCGTGACGTAGTGCACATGGTGACCCAACCGGGCGGCACGGCGGCCGGAAAACGTCACCTGTTCAACGTCTGCCAGGAATTTCTGTGAGGCGCCTTCTTTGATGACGGACATACGGCCATCGGTGATTTCGATCTCAAGCCCTTGCGCCGTAAATGTTCCGGCAAAAACCAGCGATTTTGCGTTCTGACTGATGTTGATGAACCCGCCCGCACCTGCCAGGCGCGCACCAAAACGTGAGACGTTCACATTTCCGGCGGCATCCGCCTGTGCAAGGCCGAGGCAGGCCATGTCGAGGCCACCCCCGTCGTAGAAATCGAACTGTGCGTTCTGCGGGATCACTGCATCGACATCCACTGCCGCGCCGAAATCCAGCCCCGAGGCGGGTTGGCCGCCAATCACTCCGGGCTCGGCAGTCAGCGAAATGTGTTCAAGAATTCCCTCCTCGGCCGCAACCGAGGCGACGCCTTCTGGCATTCCGATACCGAGATTGATGACGCCGTTGATCGGCAGTTCGAAAGCACATCGGCGCGCGATGATTTTTCGGGGATCAAGCCGCATAGCTGGAATTTCGCCGACCGGTGGTCGGATACGATTGGTGAACGCATGCGAAAACTGGGTCTTATATGTCTGCCTGTGGTTCTCAGGACGCGCTACCACGACCGCATCAACCAGCACACCCGGTATTTGCACATCTCGCGCCGGCAGGCTCCGGCCGCGTGCCAGACGTTCGACCTGAACGATAACGACGCCTCCTGCGTTCTTGACGGCCATGGCTTGCGCAAGGCTGTCAATCACAAGCGCTTCCCGCTCCATGGTGATGTTGCCAACCTCATCGGCGGTTGTGCCCCGCAACAGCGCAACTGTCAGTTTCTGCGCGGGGTAGAACAGGACCTCTTCGCCGTCGATAGACATCAGCTCCACTTGTCGGGCCGTGGAAATGCTGTTGATCGCCCCGCCACCCAATCGCGGATCGACGAAGGTCTCCAGCCCGACTTTTGATAGCATTCCCGGCTTGCCAGCAGCCGTATCCCTGTACAGCTGGCTTATACACCCCTGTGGTAGATTCCAGCCTTCGATAGCCCCCTCGACAGCCAGTTTTGCGACTTTGGGGATCAACCCCCAATGCCCGCCGACGACCCTCCTGAGCAAACCTTCGTGGCCCAGACGGTTCAGGCCCAGTTCTTTTCCGTCACCCTGACCGGCGGCAAAAACGACGGATAGATCGCGTGGGGTGCCGGTTTCCAGAAACCGCTTTTCCAGCGCCGCGAGCAGCTCGTCCGGTACGCCGATGCCAACAAAGCCCGATGTCGTCAGCGTATCCCTGTTCTTGATAAGCGCCACCGCGTCATCGGCCGAAACCACCTTACGTTTCACTTTAACCTTTCCCGCCGGGTTGACCGGTTCGTGTTTCTCTGTCTCGTGGTCAAGTGTACAGTCAAAGCCTGCTTGCAGCATACTTTTTCGATATGGTTCGAGTGTAATTCACTGCTGCCGTAACTTCGAATTTGTTTAATTAAGCGTCGGTTGTTTTGGTCGCCATTCCAGATCCTCCGTTTCCGAACACGGTTGTGGACCCCTAATAAACGCGATGATCAGCCCACCGCGAAATTGGTTTTTCCAATATTAACCAAAGTTAATCCATCCCTCCGGCCTCGTTAATTCTGACTTCTTTAATCTGCTTTGAGAAGGAAATCACAGCTTAGATTAGATGGAGGAAACAATGGGAACCGCACAAACAATCACGCCGCAGAAAGGTCTCTTTTTCGGTCTGTTTTCCAATTACGCCGAAGTGAGGGTCGAGCAGTTTCGGCGGAGAATTTACGCCGATACCGTCCAGAAACTGGAAAACCTCAGCGACAAGCAGCTGCAGGACATCGGAATTCCGCGGGACGAGATCAAGGAACGGGCCTACCAGAGCGTTTATCACAAGCAGCCGTATCAGTAACGCGCAGTGAAATTTGCAGCTCTGCAAGCTTTCCATAAAAAGTGGAGGACGAAGATGCTAGATACACAAGCAAACACCGATGTTAAGGCGACCGCCAGCGCCTTGCTGCTGTTCGACCGGGCGATGACAATGCAGTCGATCAGATCCGACATTGTACGGGCGGCGCAGGAACTGAATCGCTTAACGGATCATCAGCTGTCCGAGCTTGGGATCAACCGAAGTGATATCGATGACACGATCGAAAGGTACATCTGAAACATCATGTCGCTATCCCGAAGACAGCTGATCGCACGGGTGAAGCCAAAAAGCCATTCCGATTTCCCGGAATGGCTTTTTTTCTTTGACGAGGTAGCCGCAAATCAGGCGTTGTGATCCACCACCTGAAGGTGCTGTGCCAGTTTGTCGATCTCTGCCATCCAGCCCTGCACCAGTTTCGGGTCGCTGGGAGCAGCATGCACACCCGCCGGGATTGCGCGGTTCAGAACCGCCTCGACCGCCAGTGACACCGGGATGGACACAAGCCGCGCCATGGCGGTGCCGCGCGCGTCACCCCAGGCGTCCATGACATAGGTTTTGTGCCAGACCTCGGCGCCGTCTTTTTCCGCCTTCAGGCCGACACACAGAACCACACGGTCCGGCTCGCCTTCATCATAGGCGTTTTCATCCCAGAACTGATCCGACATCTCTTTCAGGCGCGCGTCGCCTTCGGGGCCGGACAGAGTTTCGATCTCGGTAAACACGTCCGACCAGGCGTCTGCCCAGCCGTTCAGGCGCAGGGTGCCGCGGACGAATTCCTTGACCGGCCAGTGCTTCTCGAAATGGTACTGTTCCATGAACGGGATCGAGTCGCGGTTCGGGTAGACCTCGAAGCTTTCCGGTGTCGGTAGCGGCGCGATATAGGTGCTGATCGCATCCCACGGCCGGGCCACGTCCAGCGGCGCGTAGCTGCGGATCGATTTTGACGGCGAGCGCAACGCTTTGAGAACGCCCAGGGGCGACCAGCTGAATTTATAGCGGAACGGGTTGGGGTTCTTGGGGATGCCACCGCAATACGAGATGAAGCTCAGGTGGTTCTGCGGGTCGAACGCATCCGAGGCGCGATAATCGTCGACCAGAGCATGCGCCATCAGGTGGTCAATGCCCGGGTCCAGCCCTACCTCGTTGACCAGCGCCACACCGGCCTCGCGCGCCTTATCGTCCAGCGCGCGCATCTCGGGCGCGATGTAGGAGGACGAGACAAAGTTTGCCTCTTTCGAAATCGCCAGCTCCGCCAGCGGCACGTGCCAGTCACCCGGCAGCATCGAGACGATCGCGTCGCCTTTTTCCAGCATGGCTCCCAGCGCGTCGATATCAAAGGCGCGAATATCTTCGGTCAGATCGCCGACCTCAGCTTTGGCCTTTTCAACGGTCCGGTTCCAGACGATGACCTTGTGCCCGCCTTCGATCAGGCGACGCAGGCCGGGGATGGCCGACAGGCCGGTGCCACACCAATGGATGGTCATTTGTTAGCTCCTCTCAGGCTGTTCAGCCGAATTTCAGTTTCGCGGTCACAATCGCACCGACAAGCAGGATCGATATCACATTGCCAAGGATCAAAGGCCACGCCGTGATCATCAACCCATAGGCCAGCCACAGGGTCAGCGTGGTCAGGATCAACAGGTTCGCGGGCAGCGACAGGTCCTTGGTTTCGCGCGTGCGCCAGGTTTTTAGGGTCTGCGGCAACCAGCAGACCGTGCCCAGAACCGCGGCCGCCCCTCCGATCAGATGTTCCATTATTGGACCCGCCTAGACATGTTTGCGGAACTCGTCCCGCGCGCGGCCCCAGACGCCGCTTTCCAGATCGGTCAGGGACAGCAGTGAAGGCAGGAGTTGCGCGGCGTAGTCCTCCGAACTTTCCACCGGCAGCATCGAAGGCAGGTTGTCGATGGCGGTCACATCCATCACCGGGTCGGTCGCCACGCGCAGGGCGGGCTTTTCCCACGTGGTGGCGCGGTCATAGACCGGGACCGGGTTATAGTCGCTGTCCGGATCGCAGGCGACATCGCCGATGGCGGTCAGCTTGCGCGGGGCGGTCAGCGCCTCACGCGGGACAAAGACCGGAGTGCCGGGGCGGGCGAAGATGCAGTTCAGGAACAGGTCGTGGTCCAGGATTTCCGGGAACGGGCCACCGCTGGCGGTTTCCGCCATGTCCCATTTGGTGACGGCAACACCCATCGCCTCACACAAATCCGCAGCTCCTGTGCCAACCCGGCCCAGAGCACCGATGACGATCGCGCGGGGGCGGTCGGCGCTGGCAGCTTCAAGTTCCGCCAGCAATTCCGCGTTCAGCGCGTCTTTGCCGGGGTAAATTCCAACCGGAGGGCATTCCTCGCGTCGCTGCTGCGCCGCCCACGTTTTCAGCGTTACAGCCGCACCGGCATAACCCGCCCAATAGCCAAAGGCGGCGACGCGCCGGTTATTCTCGTCGACCAGGTATTCCAGATCATAGAGTGTCCCGCCCCCGGCCTTGAACCGGTCCAGCAGCGCGCGACCCGAGTGCTGGCCCTTGTAAGCGTGGCCAAACATGATGTGGCGATGGGGCAGGGGAGTGCCGTCCTCGGGCAGTTCCTTGAGGCCGAAGATGATGGCGCCCAGCGGCGCATCGGGCCAGGAATTCTCGGGCGCGATTTCGCACCCTGCATCTTTGTAGCCGTCAATCGGAATGGCACGAACCTGACTTTCCTCAACTGTCACGCGGATTCCTGCGGCGATCAGATCAGCGGCGCCCTGCGGTGTCAGCCCCACCCGTTCCTCGTTCGGACGCTGTTCTGCCCGGACCCAGAGATGTGTCATGTGTAATCCTTTTGTCAGAGCATTCCGGCGGCACGCACCGCCTGAACCGAAGCGCGCGCCTCCATCGCCTCGCGGAAGGTTAGAATTTTGGGAAAGGCCGAGACGTCGACGCCGTCGGCTTCCAGCCAGCTGCAAACCACATACAGGTAGGCGTCTGCCAGCGAAATTGCCTCGCCCAGAACAAACGGCCCGCGCAGCCCGTTCGAGACGATGTATTCGCAGGATGCGATCATTGTCTGTGGGACCTTGGCGGTCATGTCTTTCCAGCTGGATTTCTTGTCGGCCCAGCGGTGCCCACGTAACTTGTGGGCGTGGTTCACATGCATGGTCGAGGCCAGATAATACATCACCTCGCGCATCCGGGCCGCCAGGATCGGATCGGCGGGCACCAGCCCGGCCTCGGGGGCCATGGCCGCGATGTATTCGAGCAACGCACCGGTTTCGGTCAGGATGCCGCCATCGACCACCAAAGTGGGAACGCGGCCCTTGGGGTTGATCTGCTTGTAGGCGGGTTTGGTCTGCTCCCCTTCGGCGAAGTTCAGGCGGATGGCTTCGTATTCCCGCCCGGCCTCTTCCAGCGCGATGGCAACGGCAACCGAGATGGTGCGGGGGGCATAGTAAAGCTGCATCAGAGGGCCTCCGGGAATGGGTTACAGATGCGTTTGTGCGAATTGCCGTTCGGGCGCTTCCAGATGCGGCACGGCGTTGAACAGGACTGGGCTCAGCTGCGCGCCGATCGGGTGCAGACGATGCATCGACGTGTTCATGATGGCAAGGGCCACGCGCGCCATTGCAGGTATGTCCAGCCCCATTGCCTGCCGCACGACCATCGAGATCAACCCGCCGGACGTCACGACGATGGCCGGCCCGCCTTCGGTGCCTATGTCGCGCAACGCGTCCGAGACGCGGGTTTCGAATTCTTCGAAGGTTTCGGGCGTGTCTTTGATGTCGCCATTGGCCCAGGCGGCAAAGGTGCGGGGCAGGTGTTCCACGAACCCTTCGCGGTCGTCAGGGATCGCCACCCCGTGCTGTTCCTCGAACAGTTTGGCGAGGGTGAAATATTCGATCTCATTCAGGCGCGCGTCCCGGATCGGACCGGGCAATCCCATGCTGGCCGCAGTTTCGGCATGCCGGACAAGCGTGCCGCAGTAGATCCGCGGGTGGTGCGCCCGCGTTTCGTGCAGATGCGCTCCCAGCCAGCGCGCCTGCTGATGGCCCAGATCGCTGAGCTTGTCATAGTTCTCTTCATCACGCGCGGCGGTATTGGCCTGACCGTGACGAACCAGTGTAATATGTGACATGGCGGTCCCTCTTGGGCGAAGTCTTAGGGCAGGATTCGGACAGGTGCCAGAGGCCATTGCCGGGTGTCCGATAAAAATCAGGCACGTGCAATGTCTGCCCTTCACGCCTGTGAAGCGTGCTCAGATTTCCATGATGTTGCGTAACAGAAAAAAGTTTCCTAAAGGACACTGGGTCGCTGCATACGGCCGCATACGCCTTGCCCCGAATTTACCTTGGGGATCAGATGACCGACAGTGATTCAATCCTGTTGACTCGTGATCGCGTCAAGGGAACTTTGGTGTCGAATGGCTTTCGTGCAGAGCTGCCATTGCAAAATGCGCAGGGAATTTTGAAAACGGCATATGAAAGGTTCCGGACATGGCATCATCACCGAAACGCACGCCGTTGTACGACTTGCATGTTGAGTTGGGTGGTAAGATGGTTGATT
>NZ_WPZL01000058.1 GCF_013031245.1 Ruegeria lacuscaerulensis | reverse complement strand
GGCGGGTTGAGATATGTGGGCGGTCATGAAACCGGCTGGGAAACATGAAACGGCAACCGATCATTTCCGGCGAGGTGATCCACTCGGTAATGGTATCGCGTGTATTTTCAGAGAGTTCGAACTGGACGGGCCGTTTGGTTTTGCTCTGGATCACGGACACCCTTTCGCGAACGCGATCATCCCTCACCAAGTCGGTGACAGCTAGTTTCACCAAATCGCATCCGCGAAGCTTGCTATCAATCGCCACGTTGAACAATGCAAGATCGCGCAGGTTGCCCGCCAGTTCGAGCCGCGCGCGGATCGCCCAGACCTGTTTCGGTAACAGCGGTCGTTTTTGGCCGATGATCCGGCCCTTGTTCCAGGCTCTGCGTTTCGAGGTGACAGCGGGGAGTTGGACTCTTTGCATAGTGCGCCCTCCAATCCTCCCGCCAGGCCCAGACATCAGCACCGCGCCGACGCCTGAATTTTACTGGTTGTTTGAATGGCCGTTGTCCGATTGCCTGTTCTTTGGGAAACGCTGCAAATGCATTGGGCCGCTCTGAGCCCATATCGACCGATGCTGCAACCGAGGCGAATGTCGAAGTTGCGCAGGAAGCGAGCGTTGCCAACATTCTCTGACTGTCCAAGACGAACGCCCTCATTTGCACTGGACCAACTCGAGTGCTCCCTTTCCTTTCAATTCCACTTGTCCCATCGACTTGCCACGGAATCTGCCCTGGATCAGACGCCAAACTGGGGCGCTGACAAGGACGTTAGAGGGTTCAGATTCTGCTACAATTCTGGATGCGACATTCACCGTGTCGCCCCATAGATCGAATACAAATTGCTTGCTACCAATAACGCCGGCTACTACTGGCCCGATGTGAATTCCAACGCGCAGATCCCAAGATGCTTCGAGGTTTTTGACTGCTGAAATCATCTCAAGTCCTGCGCTTACGCTCGCGTCGGCCGGGTTTTCAACATAGTGCAGCAAACCTGCGGTTGCCATGTATGCATCACCTATAGTCTTGATTTTTTCTAGTCCATAACGTGCGGTGATTTGCTCACACGTATTCACCATTTCCTGTAAATGCGACACCACCTCTTCCGGCGCATGTCTGTCGCAATATTGGGTAAACCCGACCACGTCGCAAAACAAAACCACCACATCTTCGAAACGTCTCGGTCGCACCGTGTTGGTCGATTTCAATTCGTGAACGGCAGCGTTTGGAAGCGTCGCATGAAGCAATTCGTCCACTCGATTTTTCTCAATCTCGATCTGCCGAAGATACGATTCCTGCTGATCCCTCAGGCGTTTCTTTTCAAGACTGGCAGAAATCCTGGCACGCAGAAGTGCCGCGTTGAAGGGTTTGGGTAAGTGGTCTTCTGCGCCAAGTTCGATGCACCGAACCACGCTTTCGACTTCGTCGACCGCCGAGATCATGATGACGGGTATGTCCCGCAAGGCCATGTCCGACTTCATAGACTCCAGCGTTTCAAACCCATTCATGCCTGGCATCATGATATCCAAGAGAACCAAATCGAACGGTGTATGGGCTAACCTTTCCAATGCCTCGTGCCCATCATGGGCTTCAACCAAGTTCCAGTACCCCTCACGTTTCAGGCGTCGGGTCAGGGTGTATCGATTGTCTTCATTGTCATCGACGATGAGAATTGCCGGCTCCTTTAGGCTCATGCCGCGGACCCGTTAGTCAGGATCGAATTGATCTTCTGGTGAAGAAGGTCAAAATCGATTGGCTTCGATACATAATCGTCACAGCCGGCATCCAATGCCCGGTCCCGGTCGCCGGCCATTGCAAATGCGGAAAGGGCGATCACAGGTATATTTCCAGTTTCTGGTGCGGCTTTAAGCCGTCGTGTCGCCTCCCAACCGTCAAGAACAGGAAGATTCAAATCCATCAGAACAAGTGCGGGGGTTTCGACGCGCGCCATTTCTATTCCAGCCGCACCGTCGGTGGCGACCAGTACCTCATACCCTTTTCTACGCAAACGTCGCGTAAGCATGAAGATATTGTCATCGTTATCTTCGACATAAAGAATTTTGGTCATGGTCGAATTACCTCGCCGGCCATACGCTTTACGAAACCGCCGACTTCCGACAGCAGAGTGTCACAACTCGTTGAACTCTTTTCGAGAATACTTTCGACGCCATTGGTTAACCGACGGCGATCTTCGCTCGTCAGATCCGCAGCCGTTATGACAACCACCGGGATGTTCTCGCCTTCGGAAACTTTGCGAAGCGCCTCCAGAAATTCGAAGCCGTCCATTTCCGGCATCATCAGATCCAGCAAGATCAAGTCCGGAGTTTCTTCCTCGATCAAACTCAGGGCAATGCGCCCGTTTTCTCCTTCGGTTACGCGCCACCCATCGTTCATTAAGCAACCACGCAGCCACGTGCGTGTGGCCTCATCATCTTCGACGAGAAGGGCCAGAGGCGCCCCTTCCTTGGGACGGAAACGGTTCAATGAGTCCCTGAGTTTTTCTCTGTCCAGCGGCTTGACCAAATAGTCCGAGGCGCCGAGCCCAAAACCTTTGCGCGCTTCGTCTAGCATTGTCAGCATGATAACTGGTATGTCGGCCAGGGTTTCATCCGCCTTGAGTTCTACAAGGACGTCCCAGCCGTTCGGAGGAGGCATCAAAACGTCTAATGTAATTACTGAGGGTCGAATTTTACGCGCAAGTTTGAGAGCTTCTTTGCCATCAGCAGCCGTAACAACATCGAAACCTTCCTTGGCCAGGAAAACGCGCATCAACTCTCGCGTGGTGTCGTCGTCGTCAACCACAAGGATTGTGCCTGAATATGCGCCTAGCTGGTCCTTCAAGGATGGCTTGAGATCTCTGCCAGAGGTGTAGGCAGGGGATGAACCTTCGACACGGAACGGCAATCTGACGGTGAATGTTGTCCCTTCGCCAACTGTGCTTTCAACGGTGATATCCCCACCCATCATTTGGCACAGCCGCCTGCTGATAGAAAGTCCCAGGCCAGTGCCACCGTATTTGCGCGTAGTTGAACTGTCAGCCTGAGAAAAGTCCTCGAACAACTTCCCGATCTGTTCTTGTGTCAGCCCGATCCCTGTGTCGGACACATCCAGAACCAGCCAAGGACGGTCATCGATCACGGACTTGGCGGCGCGGACGGAAATTTTGCCGTTCTCCGTGAATTTGCAGGCATTGCTCAACAAGTTCAGAATAACCTGACGGACCCGCGTCATGTCGGCGAACATTTTCTCCGGCTCATCCGGGCAGTGGGCCTCCAACACGTTGCCATTCTTTTCCGCAAGACCCTTCGTTGTCGCGACTGTGTCTTGCAGCAACGCAACCAAATCGAATTCCTCTAGGTTGAGATCAAGTTTGCCCGCTTCGATTTTGGAAAGATCAAGGATCTCGTTGATTAGCTCGAGAAGGTGCTTTCCCGCCCGCGAAATCCGCTGCAGAGGTTCGATGAAATCGTCTTGCCCCAGATCTTCGGCATCTTCTTCCAACATTTCGGTGATACCGATCACGGCATTCAAGGGCGTTCGCAGTTCATGGCTCATGTTGGCCAGGAACTGGCTCTTGGCCCGGTTTGCTTCTTCTGCATCCCGTTCGCGCTGCTTAAGCTCGGTGATATCAGTGTAGACGGCAACCGTACCACCATCGCTGGTCTTGCGCTCGTTGATCATAATCCAGCGACCGTCGCGCCGTTGCTGCACCAGCGCCTCTTTGGGGTTTCTGTGCGAGGCGATGCGCTCTTCGACCCACTCGTCGATCCTGTCCTGCGCATTGACGATCAGTCCGACTTTGGCCGAACTGCGAATAATCGTCTCGAACGACATTCCTGGCTCTATGGTGACTTCAATCTCTGGATATAGCAGTTCCTTGTATCGGTTATTGCAAAGAACCAGCTTCTCATTTGCATCATAGAACGCGAATCCGTCCGAAGAATTTTCAATCGCGTCAACTAACCTGCGACGTGCCACCTCAATTTCGCGCAGGTTGTTTTCCTCGATTTCGATTGCCGTATCCCGGAATACGGATAGCGCCTCGGCCATTCGGGCGATTTCGTCATTGCCTGTGGTTGCTGGCAGTGGTGCGCGCAAATTTCCACCTGCGATTGCCAACATGCTGTCGCTTAATCCGGTAAGTCGCGCGATCAAGTTGCGCCCTACATAGCGCCAGACGATCAGTGTGGAGCTGACCAAACTCAACACCACAACAGCAATCATAACATATGTGCTGACTTGCTGTACCGAACCGGCCTCGGCATTCGCGCTGGCAATGTCATCTCTTGCATGCGCCAGCAGGCCGTCCACAGCCTGCGTCAACTGTTGAGACAGCGCTGCATTTTGGGCAATCAAAGCCTCGCCCCTGACAATCAAGTCAAGTTCTTCTGTGCGCGCTTGCAAAACGCTTTTGTCGCCGAATGCAAGCTCTTCGAACTCCTTCACCCTCGGCAGCAAAAACCGGCGCTGAAAAGTCGGCAACTCGCCAGACAGCCGGTTGAGCGCCTCCAATGACTTTTCCAACGGGAATGCAATCAAGTCCACGTCTGCGCGGGAAAGGGCCGATGCCGCTAGTATCAGATTGTCGTTGATCGCGGATACTTCCACTTGGAATTTCTGCAGCGGCAAGGCCTCGGCAACACTGCGCGTCAGCTCATTCATTGCCCCCTCACGCTCATCTTCGGTCAAGTCAGGATTATCAATGGCGCTTCGCAGTTGAGACAGTTTAGCGTCCATGACCGAGATTCCCGGAGTAAGTGCCCGCTGCGCCCCTTTGTTTGTGATCGAAAGACGGGTGAGGATTTCGCTCTTTTGATCAGTCACAGCCAATCTATCGCCCACCAGAATGTCGAGCGCCGAAAGGTTTTCTCCAAGGCGCGTCACTGCCGCCTCGATTTCCTCTAGGTTGGAATCGTCGGATTCCCGAGATTTCAAATCCGCAACCATTTTATTGAGATTGCCGACGCCTGCGCTGATCGCCCCGGTCAGCTCCGTACGTTGAGCATCGGTAGACACAGCCAGCAGTGCTGGTGCGGCCGCGACGATCCGGTCAGCTTCTCGGGAAAGCTCCAGGGATCCAAGCGCAGCTGGCACACGTTGCTGCGTGATGTGATCCATGGTCTTTCCGATCGCCAGAAACGAGTAAACCGCAGCAGCAGCCGCGAGCACTGCAAAGGCGCTAATCCCAAAAAATGCTATGAGAAGACGCCACCGGACCCCTAAGCTGTCAAACATGTAGGCACCCGAGCGGTCGGCCAATTACCTCAATATATTCATTGCGTGGTAGCAAAATGTCATTACCCCCTAATTACATAGCGCTATTGCAATGGCACGTACTCCCCTCCTTTCCACGTGTACCAGGAAAACCCTGGGTCCGTGATGTCGCCATTCTCGTCGAACCGAAGCGTCCCCAAAACGGTGTCGAACTCATTTTCTCTCAGAGAGGCGATTACGACATCCAGCTTGAGCGTTCCGGCTTTTTCCACCGCTTGCGCCCAAACCTCGACAGCGGCGTAAGCATATAGCGTATACCCGTCCGGCTCGATGCCGCCATTTCGAAACTCTTCGACCAGAGCCGCATTTTTGGGGTCGTAGCGGGGGTCCGGAAAAAAGGTAAACATGGTTCCCTCACCGGCATCACCAGTGATCAGCCAATAATCCGCAGTTGAAAGGGAGTCGCCGGATACGAACTGAAGGTCATCACCTTGGTCCCTGGCTTCACGCAGGATAAGACCCGCTTCGGCAGGATACCCGCCGACGAAAAGAATATCAGTTTCAGCAGCCCGAATACGATCAACGAGGGGGGAATAGTTAACCTCCCCTGTTGCAAAACCTTCGAACATCACCTCAGTCAAGCCGAGCTCATTGATGCGTTTTTTGGTCTCTTCGGCAAGTCCTTGGCCGTAAGCCCCGCCATCGTGCAAAATGGATATTCGTTTCTCTGGCCAATGTTTGGCCATGTAGTCGCCGACCACTGCGCCTTGCCGGTCGTCCCGACCGCAAATACGAAATATTCCAGGCCCGCCTTCATCAGTTAACTTGGTGTTTGTAGCAGAAGGCGAAATCATCAATATTCCCGCTTCGTCATAGATTTTGGACGCCGGTATCGACGCGCCGGAGGACCAATGGCCGACGACGAAGACCACATCATCACTCACGAATTTTTTAGCAACAGCGACAGCCTGATCTGGGTCTGCCGCATCGTCTCCAAGAACAAGCCGAACCTGTTCGCCCAAAACCCCGCCGTTTTCATTTATTTTCCGAAGCGCAAAGTCGACACCTATTCGGTACTGTTCTCCACCCCACGCATACTGCCCGGAAAGAGGAGCTCCTGTACCGATGCGGATTTCCGCGTTCGCAGGGACGACAAGCGCTAGGGTCGACATACCAAAAGCGGCAACGAGAGTGTGAAACAATTGCATCTTGTCCCTCCCAATCCAGCTACCTCGGCACTCTGCCAGTGCCCGTTGGTAGGCTAGGTCACTATACAATTTTGCGGCCTTACCAACAACTGATTGGTAAGAGAGGAGTGAATGCGTTAATTAATTCAACAAGTTACTCTTCAGATATCTATTTTAGCATGTGCGATCCATGAGGGTCTCAATTATAAGGCAAGCAGTATTAGTTCACGTTAAGGCGCTAGTCCGCTTTAACATCGAAAGAGGACGTACGACGAGTGTTTGCCAACGTCGGCTTTGTTGCGGACTCGTTCCTTGCCTGACAAAATCTAGCTGCGCCTTGCACAAATGGCCGCTCGTTACGCTGCACTTGCTGTGCTCAAGATGATGTGCATGCGGCAGAATCTGTGCTGCGAGCGCGCGCAGCGGGAAAACCAAATTCACAGAATGGGCTCTCTTGGTACCTTCGCCGCGATCTGCACCAAGCACCGGTCAGCGATGGGTCGACTTTCGCTGTGCGTCTCTTGAACGGGTAAGACGCGGACTTTTCGGACCTTCGCTGCAACCGCGAAAAACCTAAGGCGATCAAATTGGCATCGGCGCGGTGGTGTGTTCGCCTGGTCCGAACTGGTCGTAGGACACCACAAACAAACGCCCGCTTGAATGCCAATCCGACTGATAAACGTATTCGTGGCAAACGTCCGCATCTTCAAGGATTTGTTGATAGATCCTGATGATCTATTTCGCGTCTCAAGGGGATAGTCCTGCCTTTTGCAATCCTTCCAACACCAAGTTGGTGTCACTTTCATTCTTGTAGGGAAGCTGAGTCACCTGACCGATGACAGCATCCGGTTGTATGCGCTTCACCTTATTCCATGCTTCCAGTGCATCTTCGTTTTCCGAGAGATGGCCCAGGCTGGCGGCCAAAAAAAAGTGAGGCCAGACCGTGTCGGGGTTGCGAGAAATGGCACTTCGAAAAGCGGTCGCCGCGTCTTCAAATCGACCCATCGCCATATTGGCGAGCCCAATATAGTGAGAATAATAGAAAGGAAAATATGGGTTTAAGCGCATTGCCGTTTCGATCAGTGGAACCACCTCGTGGTTCTGTCCGGCAAAATGCTGAGCGCCAGCAAGTGCGGCATAGGCTTCAGCATCGCTGGGCTCAAGCTCGATCCAGCGACGTGCGGTCGTGATGGCCGCGTCATGCTCCCGTCGGAACAAGTGAACTGTGCTCAAAGCCTCTTGAACGAGGGGCAGCATCGGGTCCCGCGATGTTGCTCGCTTGGCCAGATCGTACGCGTGGTCCAGCGCTGATATGGATCCGGCAAACCAGTCCTGCACATATGTCTCAGATAGTCCTGCGTATGGCTCGGCATAATCTGGGTCTATTGCGATCGCTTTTTCGAACAGGTCGCGCGCCTTGGCATTGCCGTCGCGGGTAAATAACCGATACTGCTCCCTGCCGCGCAGCACGTAGTCGTATGCGCGCTGATCTGGTTTTCGGACTCGGCAGGTTCGCGACACGCCGCCGACCAGAGTTAATTTTAGCGCATCAACGACCCGTTCGGTCACGTCATCCTGTACATCGAATATGTTTTCAATCTGACGATCGTAGCGTTCCGCCCACAGGTGGCCACCGGTTGGACCGTCAATCAATTGAATGCTTATCCGCAACCGCTGGCCAGCCTTACGCACCGATCCTTCCACCACATATTGCACGTTGAGATCACGACAAACATCCTGCACCTTGGCTATTTTTCCTTTGTAGGTGAATGAAGAGTTTCTCGAGATAACAACGAGTTCAGGAATTCTCGATATCTCGGTGATCAGATCTTCGGTGATGCCGTCGGAAAAATAGGTTTGCTCGGGGTCGCTTGACGAATTGTTGAAAGGTAGGATGGCGATACCGGGCTTATCCAGTTTCGCTGCAGGCTTTGGGAGGTCAGTGAAATCTCCGGACCCATTGGGGCTCCATTGCCAAACCCGAACTGGTCGATTGAGGTTTTTGACTTTCTTCTCGCCAAGATCGGTGAAATTGATATCAAGCCGGTCCCGCACCTCTTCATGGACGCTGCCAGATATGCAGAACCCGTCAGGCGGGCTCAGACTTTCCAATCGGGCCGCTACATTCACACCGTCGCCGTGGATATCGTCACCATCCACGATCACGTCTCCGAGATGGACCCCGATCCGAAACAAGAACTTATTGTCAAAAGCCACATCATAGTTCCGCTGCGCGACCGTGTCCTGGATCTCTATTGCCGCGCGTACGGCCTCAACTATGCTAGGAAATTCCGCAAGTATTCCGTCACCCATCAGCTTTACAACGCGCCCATCGCGATCCTTGATGATGGGCTCAATCCGTTCGCGACGCAAATTCCTGAGTGCTTTGATCGTGCCTTCCTCATCCTCTCGCACAAGACGAGAATATCCAACCACATCAGCCACCAGAATTGCTGCCAAACGGCGCTTCATGTGATACTCCAAAGTAAACAATGCCCAGCAAAGAGCCCGATGCATGAAGATTGCACCGGTTTGCTGTGTTTGCAAATCATGAAGATCGCGCGTGGTCTGTTGAAACCACATCTGCCGAGCAGACCGCCCTTAATGAACGATGCTGCATTTGAAACCTACGACTGCTTCGGGCTCAAACCGGTCATCTGACGGTTTCGGTTGGAAATCGTGCCGGATCAGACCGCAGCAAGGTCGGCTTTGCGGACAGAAGCTGCCGTTCGTTAGGATTGGAACAACGGTAGCAAACGGCCCACACCGCCGTTGATGGTTCTCACGGTGTATGACCGTTTCCAAACCAAAGCGGACATGGACGTGCTACATCTCTGGACGGACAGACAGCATAAATTATTCTGGCGAAATGTACCAAAATAGGTTCGAAGTCAGACACCCGACACATTTCATTCAATCGTGGGTGTTTCTATACGAGCATAGCGCGAAAGGACTTTGGCTCCGCTTTAACATATTAATCAATTTCAACTACGAATGAGTAAAACCAACCTACATCGTCTCCCCAAGTCGGTGAATGCTGCGTTTGAGTTTCCAACGAGCTTCTGCGGGCAGGGTGCCATAGCGTTGCTACGTTCTCGTTAGAATTTCCCCAATCGTTTGGCTGATCAAAAAACCAATTTGTGAACATGACTTCTTCGCCGCTATGCCAACGCCAACCACCCCGGGGTTCTTCTGCTCCTTCTTCTTGAAACAAACCAATACCGGGGCCAACCCAGGAGTTTCCATCTCCGCTTAAACGCCAGAACTTTGGATCTCTGCTCGTCAGATGGTGAACAAATTCATTTTCTTCAATCGAAGAAATCGAAACTAGATAACCGCCTGATTCTTCCGCTAACTCCATTGCTCTCGAACTTGGCAAACCAGCCAAAGAAGCAACGGCGACATAAAGACTGTCCCCAATGTTCGCAAACGCGAACTCCAAGTTTTCTAAAGATTGCGCAGCTCTCGTTAGCCGGTCATCGGGGCAGAGATACTCAAAAACCTCCGGCACTCTGATTTGAGCATGATGACTAGAGGAAAGGACATCGTTCCAATCCGAAGGGCGTAGTTCATTGCTCACTCCTAGGGACGACATAGTTTCGGCATTTAGGATTGAACTAGTCTCAAGGCCGTGGGCTTGTTGAAATTCGGTAATTGCCAAGCGAGTACTACGCCCGAGTACGCCGCTTTCAAAAGTTTTCAGAAAACCCTGTTCTTTAAGAGCCTCTTGGGCGCCGAAAACCATCGCCGAAAACCGTTCCTCCAGGCTGCGGCGCTCAAATATGGCCCCGACGTCTACCGACAACGCTGTACCCAATGAAGCCACAGCCAAAATGGCGACTACCGTGCCGACCACGTGTCTTGGACGTTGCACGAGGTTAGTTTTAGCGCCCTGCCTCACGGGTTTAGTCTCTACCGAATAAACACGTACAGGCGTCGCAATGTTCTTAAGTTTCTTTTTTCCGAGAGCGTGATAGCGAACTGGAATTTGGTTTTTTAGTAAATCGTACGCTGAACCGGATACCAGCACTCCACCAGCTGGGGCCAAGCTTTCAAGCCTAGCTGCGACGTTGACGCCATCACCGAAGATATCACCGTCATCGAACACTACATCACCAAGGTTAATGGCCATGCGGTACTGTATTCTTCTATCTTCAGCGAACTCTGCTTCGCGTTCGGCAATCTCGTTTTGAATGTGAACGGCGCATTGGACAGCTTGTACAACTGAAGCAAATTCTGCCAGCAAACCATCACCAGTGAACTTTATAATCGAGCCACTAAGTCGTTCGATTGTAGGTTCCACGGTTTCCAATCGGTATTTCTTTTGGCGACTTAGCGTACCCTCCTCGTCCAGTTCAATTAGTCGGCTGAAACCTACCATGTCGGAGGCAAGAACCGCCGCTATTCTACGCTCAAGGGCCATATTTTTTAGCTTTCCTCAGCAAGGAATCGGAGCCACCATTCGGCCTTTTGGTATCGCCTTATTCTTGTCAAAGCAGGAGACCTTTCTTGCTCCATCGCGCCAGAAAAAGTTGGGGTCCAAGTGACAAGTAGGCCAGTCATCACACCGCCGAACTGCAAAGTGGACGTGAGGTGTTTTGCCAATGCTCGGACGATTTGCTTCCTGGACGTGGCCAACGATTTGCCCAGCACGAACCAATTGTCCCCGCTTCAAATTTTTCAGGGGAACAATGTGAACCATTTCAACAAAGACACGGGATTTGCTCATACCTTCGCGGGGTTTTACGGAGAATTCGGTGGTTATACCCACAACTCCGCCATAGGTTTTGTTATCCCACTCAATATATCGGATTCTGCCGTCCGCAGGCGAAATCACGGGCGAGCCTGCGCGTTTGCAGAAGTCTATACCTTCATGACTTGTAATAGTTCTTGTCGGTTCTACCACACGGTACGGCCGCCCATTCCCAAGCCTCGTTTTTCCATAATCAAGACAGAGACCCGACTTTCTCGGTTTCTTCTTTGCCCCAATGACCACTGGTTTGCCATCAGATCCAATTAAAGAAGTTTCTTGAGCTGAAACGGCCGAGGCCAGAATGAGCGACAAGGAGAAAACTGAAACCGCAAGAATGTAGGTTACAATAACGCTAAAGCCAATTTTCATAACAAACCTTATCAACAATGTAGATTAAGTCGAACACTGGTAGGCTAGGTGAATGGCTTAGACGAGACAACCGCTATAGTTCTCCTCTCCTTTTCGCATAGCGGGGGCGACCGTCCGGTGAAGGCGCTCTAGCGCGGTGTTCAGGTTCGCGGCTGCGCCCACAGCATCCGACTTTCATTCTCAATGACTAATATTGGCCGTTAGCGTGACTCTGCAAAGGTCACTTCCTGCGCAGAGCCGCCGATGGTGATCCTCGCAGCGAACTTCCATATATCGCCCAGAGTGACGGACGCTGCTCTGCGAACCAATGACCAGTTTGGGCTCGAAGCCGACTTCGGTGCCGTTGCAGCAAAGCCCCCTGCCCCGATAGTAGCTGATCACGAGGACGGCCCATACCGGATGAGGTGGGTGGCTCCTGCTCCACCGGCATCGAATGTGCCAAAGTGCAGT
>NZ_WPZL01000057.1 GCF_013031245.1 Ruegeria lacuscaerulensis | reverse complement strand
AAACAACGGCAACTCCGGTGGCGCCTTCGACCCAAATAGTCTGAATAGTGAGTAATACTGAAAGGGCGCCTCAGGGCGCCCTTTTCTGTTATTGCTCTGACCGGATTATGGTCATCTGACAAGCATTCATCATCCAGCGTCGTACGTTGCTGAAACCCGGCTCGTTTTTTGCAGCAATCCGGCAGGTCAAATAATAGCCGCTTTGGCCCGTCACACGGGTGCCTTGAATTTCGACCAAGTCGCCATCTTCCAATGCGCCGCCGTTCAGGTGGCGCCATAGCAGGCATAGCCCTCGTCCCTCGGTTGCGGCTTGCACCAAATGGGGATAGCTGTTGAAGTACATCGTGGCGGGATCTGGTGCGTAGCTGATGTCGAATTCGGCGAAATATGAACCGATCCAATGAATGCCGTATTCGCCTTGATCCAGATGCAATAGTGGCAGGTTGACCAGTTCTTCGATCAAAGGTTTGCGCCCGGTCAATCCGTGTTTTTTAACAAAATCGGGTGAACCTGCCAGACAAATGTCTTCGGGTAGCAATAGGTCTGAATGCCAATCCGGGTTTGGGTTGGCCCCAAGGCGGATGTCAAAATCGACCGCTTTTTCCAGTTGTGTAATTCCCAACGGTTCGACGGACAAATTGATTTGCAAATGCGGAAAACTGCGTTGAAGGCGCGGGTAATGATTTAGCATCCAAAAATGAGCGAAGCCGTGCCCGCACCGGATGCTAATTTCACTGGTGCCCTGTTCACGGCGAAGGCTCTGAGCTTTGCGGGAAATGTGGCCAAGGCCGGACTCGACAACGTTAAACAGCTGTTGCCCGGCCGGTGTCAGGATCATGCGGCGGTTCTGGCGTAAAAATAACTTGCAGTCTAAATGCGCTTCGAGGTTCTGAACATGGCGTGACAGGCTGGATTGAGACGTATCCAGCTTTTCAGCGGCGGCGCTGACTGATCCAAGTGAGGCAACAGCTCTGAACGCGGCAAGAGCGTTCATTACGGGCAATAGAAAAGAATCGAATTCCGCATCGCTCATAGTCAGCTGTCATTTCCGAAGTATCGATAATCTGCTGCTTAAATTATGTAAAAAAAGCATAATAAGGCAAATGAATTACACCGCGTCAGAAGGCTGTCTCTAACAGAAAAAAAGTTATTAAATAAACGCAATAGGTTGCTAATTCGATGAGAATTCAAACTGGCTTGCTGGCAGAGGACTCTTGTAGCATTCCAAAAATAGCAAGGAACGAGGGAATATCATGCCGGAACCGCGCAATATTGTCATCGTTGGGGGCGGCGTCATTGGTTTGAGCCTTGCCTATCATCTGTCCAGGAAAGGGGCTGAGGATATCTTGCTGCTGGAGCGCAACCAGATGACCTCCGGCACCACTTGGCATGCGGCTGGCATTGTCGGTCCCTTGCGGGCGACATTCAACATGACGCGGCTGGCATCGCGTGCACTGACCACATTCCCCGAGCTTGAGCAGGAAACCGGGCTGGCCACCGGGTACCAACAAACCACCGGTTACTGGATCGCACGCCGTCCCGAGCGAATGGACGAATTGCATCGTATCCACGCCATAGCCAGTTTTGTCGGCATGACGCCTGAGATCGTATCGGGCGATGAGGTCGCCGCCCGCGTCCCTGGGATCAGTGCCGAGGGCATTCACGGCGCGTTGACATTGAAAGAGGATGGGCAGGTCAATCCGGTCGATCTGACGATGGCCTATGCCAAGGCCGCTCGCAGCCGAGGTGTAGAAATTCGCGAAGGTGTATCCGTGTCGCGTCTGTTACATGAAAATGGGCAAGCGACCGGTGTCGAACTGTCCGATGGCAGAGTAATCCATGCAAATCAGGTTGCGGTCTGTGCAGGCGCGTGGTCCAAGAAACTGGCGGATGATGCCGGCGTTGTGCTGCCGCAGCATTCCGTCAAACACATGTATGTTGTGACCGAGCCGATCGAAGGCTTCCCCAAACCGTTCCCGATTTTCCGAGACATGGAAACCCATGTCTACATGAAGGGCGATGCGGGCAAGCTGCTGGTCGGATGGTTCGAGATGGATGCCAAACCCTGGGACCCGCACTCGCCCGAGGGCAATCGCCCTTTCCTTGAGATGGAGGACGACTGGGAACAGGCCGAGCAGTTCATCGAAGCGGCGCTGACCATGTACCCCGGCCTTGAAAGCGCGGGCATTCAACACTTTCTTAACGGCCCGGAAAGTTTTACCGCCGACAGTCGTCCACTGGTCGGCGAGACGCCGGAATTGCGGAACCTCTACATGGCCACGGGCTTGAACTCGGTCGGAATCATGTCTTCGGCCGGTGTCGGGGACGCCCTGGCGGATTGGATGATCGGTGGCGAGGCACCAAGCGATCTATGGGACATCGACATCCTGCGCTGTGACCCGCTGCAGTCCGGTCACGATTTTATGGAAGACAAGATGCGTGAGGCGGTTGGCAACAACTTTGCTATGCACTGGCCCTACAAACAGCCATTCTCGGGCCGCAATCTGCGACTGTCCCCGCTGCATGACAAGCTGGCCCAGGCGGGTGCTGTCTGGGGCGTGGGCGGCGCGTGGGAGCGCACTCTGTGGTTTGCGGAAACCGAGGAAGAGAAGTCACTGCCTTATTCGACAGGCCCACAATCCTGGCAATACATTGCGGATCGTGAGGCGCAGGCCATGGCCAACAGTGTGGCGCTGATTGACCTTTCCATGTTCACCAAGATCGATATCTCAGGCCCCGACGCGCTGGCGCTGATGCAGTGGGTCAGCACCGCGAACATGGATGTTGAGAATGGCCGCGCTGTCTATACCGCCTGGCTGAACCAGCGCGGCGGAACCGAGGCTGACCTGACGGTTACACGCACCGGAGTGGCCAGTTTCCGGGCAACATCAGGCGCCGCGACCCGCCGCAAAGACTTGTACTGGCTTGAAAAACAAGCACACCACAAAGGTTTTGACGTGACACTTGAGGATGTGACCGAGGCTGAGGCGGTGATCGGTGTTATGGGCCCGAAGTCACGGGAGGTGCTTCAGGCGCTGTCAAACGCTGACTGGGTTAACTTTCCGTTTTCCACCTCGCGTGCGGTCACCGTAGCGGGTGTAGAAGGCAGCGCCACTCGTATCAGCTTTGTGGGTGATTTGGGCTGGGAGGTTGCTGTGCCTGCGGATCAGGCCGACATTCCGTTCGATGCGCTGCGCGGGCAAGGTGCGGGTCTCTTGGGCATTTATGCCTTTGACGGTTGCCGGATCGAAAAAGGCTTCAAACACTGGGGTCATGATCTGGGCCCCGATATCTCGCCGCTTGAAGCCGGGATCGGGTTTGCCGTGAACTGGGAAAAAGGCGACTTTCTGGGTCGTGAGGCGCTGATTGCGCAGAAAGGCGTAGGCCTGACGCGTCGCCAGGTTTTGCTGGAAGTTGAAGGCGATGCGTTGCTTTTGCATGATGAACCAGTCTGGGAAAATGGCAGACATGTTGGGCTGACCAGTTCAGGCGCCAAAGGACCCCGTACTGGAAAACGGCTGTGTTTTGCAAATGTTTCAATTGCGCCCGGTGAGCCACTGTCAGTTACCCTTGGCCGGATCTTCGAAGTCGAAGTAGCGGGGCGCCGATTCAAGGCCGCACCCTTAGTTAAACCGCCATACGACCCAGCAAAGACAAGAATGTTGGGGGGCACAGCATCATAATAGATGGCCTCTGAGTTGGATTCTGTCGGATAGAACTTGTCATTGATCGAGAGGAACAGTTCGCTTAATTCAGTGGATTTGAGCGAGTGGGGGGCGTTAGGTAACACGTAGGGCAACAGGTCCGCTCTCGCCGGGCGACCGAAGAATTATCACACTCATCAGCCGATTTAGGAAACACCGCTCAATACAGCTATACAAGATCGGGCAGGACAGTTGGCCGACGCTTTTGATCACCGGTTAAAACGCGCCTTGTTCCCTACTTAGCTGACCCGTTAGCGTGAATTTTATGGCAAGTGTTTGCGAACTGAAAGAGCCAGAAGAGTGGTATCTGTCTGACATCTTTCAGCTTCGATTTGTCGGTCATTCGGGCTTTGGGATTGGTTAAGAGATTAATTGCTCTCTTGCCATATTCTCATGGAACTTACCCAGCTATTCACGAAATCGCTGCGTTTCATCGAGTCCAAAAACACCAGAAGGCTAGGCCCAAGCGTCACAGAGCTCAGAAGCTTCTTCGACTTGGGTTCTCCCTCGATAATCGGGTTCATTCCAGTAGAGAGGGCGAGATTTGGTCGATCTGCTAACGTCACCAGAAAGTCCAGCATAGCTTCTGCTGCTTCTTCGTTTTTCACGTTTTTGGGTATTAGCGCAGTCCTCATTATAGAAGTTTGAAAATCTGAGAACTCCACGATCTGGACGTTCGGTTTGCCTTCAGCCACCTTGCGCAAAGCGTAGCTGTCCAGCACGTTATAGGCAAAAGCCAGTCGCCCTTGTTCGACATCCCTGATCATGTCCGCTGAACAACAATACAATCGCGTGCCAGCCAAACCGAAGACCTCCGTCAGCCGCCAATAGGTTTGGGAGCTCAAAGAATCCTGTGTCGCAAGCAGATAGCCCAGTCCGGAAATTCGTATGTCGTATGTTCCAATTCGGCCACTGAACCTATCTGTGTTTTGGCGCACCAATTCGACCAATGCCCGTCGGCTGAGCGGAACTTCTGATTGATGAAATGCTGATCGGGAAATCAGAAATACGGCTGTTTCGTATGTGAAGGCAAACACACGATCGCGCCATTTGGCGCCTTCCGGCAGTCTTTGGGTGGCCTCTGAAATATGCTGGCGAGCGAGATTGTCGTTCGCGATTTTCATCTGCAAATCCATTGCAGAAGATATTACCAGATCAAATTCTGCTTGTTCGTCGTAGACTGCCTTAAAAACCTGTTGGCTGCTTGCAACCGTATAGTCAACGCCAACACTCGGGTACTTATTCACAAAGGCAAGCAGAAGAGGTTCAAAAATTTCAATATCGGATGTTGATATGATTTTCACTACATCCTTGCTGTCCTCGAACCCATAGAATTTCTGGTCTTCAATTTCGAAAGCCTGGGCCCAACCAAAACTTGTTAGGAATGCAATGGCAGCTGCAATGACACGCACGAACCTCTTTCTCCGTTTTTGGTTATTTCCAGACGTCCATTGTGCACGTTTAGTGCGTCTGAAACAATCTTGAGCCCTAATCCGGTTCCTTCGGTGCTTTCGGTTTTTTTGCCCCGGAAAAACAGCTCGGTGGCGTGTTTAATGTCCCCGTCGGAAAACCCAGGGCCTTGATCAGAAATGTTGATAAACCCGTAATCGTTCAAAACTCCATACGAGATATCTACCGTTGTGTCCGATTCGGAATATTTAATTGCGTTGTCCAGTACATTTCCTATCGCACTTTGCATTAACAACGAATCCACGGCGACAATCACATTCGATTTAGTCGGCGAGACCGTCAATGTGATGCCTTTCATTTCAGCAATGGGAAAAAACCGGGAAATTGATCTTTCAATAAGCTCTGACAAACTGATCGGTGCCAATTGTGGGTTTTCGGCGCGAAACGCTACAGTTGCGTGATCGAGCAATTGTGATGCGGAACGGGAGGACTCTCGAGCGGCGACGATAATTTCTCTGATTTTCCCGCGTGATTTCGAAGTTTCAGCAAACCGCAGTGCAATTTCCGCATTGGTTTGCACCAGGGCCATTGGCGTTCGAATGCGGTGCGCTGCTTCGGCGATGAACTCTTCGGCCTTGTCCAGAGAGCCGGACAATCTGACAATAAAACTGTTGAGTGCTGTAATAAGCGGCGCAACTTCCGATGGCACTTCCCTGTTTACCGGTCGCAAATCTTCCGGCCCGCGCCGCTCGATGGCATTTACCAATGATTTCAGTGGCTTCAGCGCCGACTGAGAAGCCAAAAGGCAAAGTGCAACGGAAACTATGAAGAACCCTATTCCCACACCGGTCGCAATAGATTGAATCTGTGAAACGGTACTATGAAACCCCTGGCGCGTGTGGGCCAGGGTGATTGATACGTTTGTAAAAACACCCTCTACGTCAAGCGCGCGGGGCACAGTCAGTATTCGCACCGGTTCGCCACGAAATTCTTCCGTCGCATAAGCTCTTTCTGCCAAAGGACTTGCTGGCGTGATTACAGATAGCTCGTCGTCTCCGGTAACCGTTCGCGACCCCACGGAAACTCTGTAAAAGATGCTGTCTTCGCTAATCGCTTCCAGCATGGCAAATGCAGAATGAGGCAGGTCCAGCTGAAGTTCGCCATTATCCGAATGCATCGAACTGGCGATTGAGGCCGCAGCGGCAAAAAGTGCGCTGTCTTGAGCGGATTGCGCTATGCGTTCACCAACCAGGCGAACCGCAAGCACAAAGAGCACAGTCAGTATCAGTGCAACAAATATGAGTTGGAGCACCAATCTTCGCTGAACTGAACCTTTGATCGGAGTCGAGGTTGCTACGGACACAAAATGCGGTATCCCCTGCCTCTGACAGTTTCGATTTTCAAATTGGAATGCTCCAGTTTTCGACGCAGACGACCGATGTAAACCTCGATAGCATTTGACGATCCTTCGTCTCCAAACGAAAACAGCCTATCCATGAGATGTTCTTTGGAATGGACGCGGTCCGGAGCATCAACAAGGGCTTCGAACAGGCGCAGTTCTTGTGTTCTCAAGGTCACCGGCTCTCCGTCGATTGTCAATGTTCCATCCAGTTGGTCGAAAGACACGTTTCCGATTTCGATCTGATTCCGTGCATCACCTCGTTTTCGACGCAATACCGCGCGGACTCGCGCCTCCAGTTCGGCAAAGTCAAAAGGTTTTACCAAGAAATCATCTGCGCCCAGATCCAGAGTTTTAACCCTCTCAGAGATCTCCCGACTTGCAGTGATCACAATTATTGGGGTCAGATCATTGATGTTTCTGAGATGTCTGAGAACCTCGCGACCATCGCCGTCCGGTAATGTCAAATCCAGCAGGATCAAATCGTAGCTGGTCAGATTTTGCATCGTATTCGCAGAGGAAACATCCGACACGCCATCGACAATATGGCCATCCAGTTCAAGACGTTCGGTGATCGCCTGTGACAATCCCTTGTTATCTTCGATGAGCAGGAACCGCATGTTTCCTCCCAAATATTAGTCAAGTGTCAGGTGGTTGTCAGGGTTTCAGGGTAAGCTTGCATTCACCATAGAGCAATTCAGCATTGCTTGTGAGTACATTGTCAATGGTTCCTGGGAGGACAACATGATAAAATCGAACCTGACACGCCGTGCGATGGTTGCGGCAACTGCGGCTGCGCTCAGCTTTGGTGGGCACGCTGTTTCCGCGGCGGACCAGATGGTCGAAAGCATCCACTTCCTGATCCCCGGCGGTGCCGGTGGCGGTTGGGACGGTACAGCACGTGGTACCGGTGAGGCGCTGACCAAATCCGGTCTGGTAGGCACCGCCAGCTATGAAAACATGTCTGGCGGCGGCGGCGGTAAAGCCATTGGCTTCCTGATTGAAAACGCCGAAAGCAACCACGGTACGCTGATGGTCAACTCGACCCCGATCGTGATCCGTTCGCTGACCGGCGTGTTCCCGCACAGCTTCCGTGACCTGACGCTCGTTGCCGGTACCATCGGTGACTATGCTGCGTTTGTGGTCGGCAAGGACAGCCCGATCAACTCGATGAATGATCTGGTCGAGGCATTCAAAGCCGACCCGCGTGGCACGGCCATCGGCGGCGGCTCTGTTCCGGGCGGGATGGACCATCTGGTTGCGGCCATGGCATTCGAAGCTGCGGGAGAAGATCCGACTGCCGTCAAGTACATCCCCTATGACGCAGGTGGTAAGGCAATGGCAGCGCTGTTGTCGGGTGAAATCGCTGCGCTCTCGACCGGTTTTTCGGAAGCCATCGATCTGGCAAATGCGGGTGAAGTGAAAATTATCGGTGTTACCGCAGACGAACGCGTGGGAAGCTATTCGGATGCGCCGACGCTGAAAGAACAGGGCATCGACACCTCGTTCGTGAACTGGCGTGGTTTCTTTGGTGCACCGGGTCTGCCCGAAGCCGAAGCGGAAGAGTACCGCGCGGTTCTGGCGGCCATGTATGACACAGCGGAATGGGGTGAAGTACGTGATCGTAACGGTTGGGTCGACATCCACAATTCGGGCGCTGACTTCGAAGAATTCCTGAACCAGCAGGAACAGGCAATCAGCGATCTGATGAAGAAGCTGGGTTTCCTTTAAGAAAAGTAATCGCGCGCCCGGAAATTCCGGGCGCGCCACCACAAGACAGGGAGGATGATAATGGCTCTTGATCGTGTCATAGCGCTGATATTTCTGTTAATCTGTGTGGTCTACGGATATAACGCGTACTTCGTGATGGACGAGCTGTTGCCGCCATTCATGCGGAACAATCCAATCTGGCCAAGCACATTCCCCAAGGTTCTGAGCGCCCTTGGAATTTTGGTATCGCTGACGATTGTGTTGGGCATCGAAAAGTCCAATCACACTGCGGAAGTGGCGGAAATAAACTATCGCAAACTCACTGAGTACAAATTGGGGCAGGCGATTTCGCTGCTGCTTCTGATGGTTTTCTACGCCTTTGCGCTTCGTCCGATCGGATTTCTTGTTTCCACCACGGTTTTCCTGGTGGCTGGCTCGGCAATCCTGGGTGAGCGTCGGTGGGGCATCATGATTATCGTCAGTGTAATAGCCGCTGGTTTCGTCTGGTACTTGGTAGACCAGGTTCTTGGCATCTTCATGCGGCCCTTGCCGTGGTTCTTGTCATAAGGGAGGGCGACCATGCTTGAAGGAATTCTAATTGGCCTAGGAACAGCCTTTTCGATCACCAACATCCTAATGGTGGTTGGGGGGTGTTTGATAGGCACGTTTATCGGCATGCTGCCCGGACTGGGCCCCATGTCGATCATCTCGATCATGATCCCGGTGGCGATCAGCCTTGGTGATCCATCTGCAGCACTGATCTTGCTTGCCGGTGTGTACTATGGAGCAATTTTCGGGGGCTCGACATCTTCGATCCTGATCAACGCGCCCGGTGTCGCCTCAACAGTTGCGTCCAGCTTTGACGGTTACCCTCTGGCACGAGCTGGCAAAGCCGGCAAGGCGCTGACCGTCGCGGCGATCTCATCCTTTGCGGGGGGCTCCATCGGTGCCATTCTGTTGATGATCTTCGCTCCGGCTCTGGCTTCGGTGGCACTGCTGTTCCATTCGGCAGAGTACTTTGCGCTGATGGTCGTGGGCCTTTCGGCTATTGCCGCGTTCGCAGGGTCCGGTCAGGTTGGTAAAGCCCTTTTGATGACACTGCTTGGCCTGATCATGGCAACTGTGGGTGAGGGCGCCCTGTTCAACATGCCGCGCTTCACCGGTGGCATTCAGGATCTGCAATCCGGCTTTGGCTTCATCACGCTGGCGATGGCCATGTTTGCGATGCCCGAAGCGATCTTTCTAGTGCTGGATCCAAGCCGCTCGGGCGGTGAGGACGGCAAGTCGCAGGAGATCAAGGAACTGCGCATCACCAAAGCTGAGGCCAAGTCCATCGCTCCGGTTATCGGCCGACAGTCCATTCAGGGCTTCCTGATCGGCGTGTTGCCGGGGGCAGGCGCTACGATCGCGTCATTCCTGGGCTATGCGGTTGAGCGCAACATCGCACCAAAGGATGAGCAAGAGCAATTCGGCAAAGGCTCGATCAAGGGTCTGGCCGCTCCGGAATCGGCGAACAACGCTGCGTGTACCGGATCGTTCGTTCCGCTTCTGACATTGGGTATTCCGGGTTCGGGGACCACTGCGATCCTGCTCGGCGCTCTGATTGCTCTGAACGTCTCGCCTGGACCGCGTCTGATGATCGATAATCCGTCGATCTTCTGGGCGGTGATCATCTCGATGTACCTGGGCAACCTGATCCTGTTGATCCTGAACCTGCCGCTGATCCCTTATATCGCCAAGGTTCTTTCGGTTCCGCGCAACTACCTGATCCCCTTCATTCTGTTCTTCACGCTGATGGGGGCCTATATCGGGCAGAACAACGCGACAGAACTGCTGCTTCTGACAGGTATGGGTGTGGTAGCAACGATCCTGCGGTTCGCGGACTATCCGCTGGCACCGGCACTGATCGGCTTTATCCTGGGGTCCATGCTCGAAGACAACTTTGCGCGCTCCATGCAACTGGCGGATGGTATCGGATTTATCTTTGATCGTCCGATGACACTGGGCCTTTTGGTTCTGGCCGTTATCCTGGTCATTCTGCCCAGCTACCGGGCCCGTCGTGCCAAGGCACGCGCAGAGGGTGTCGCAGACGGCGACTGAGCCCGATAGGAACTGCCCCTCCGCTCCCAGAGGGGCAGTTCCGTCCATTTTAAATTCCCAAACACCAATCTACAGGAGAGTGAGATGAACAAAGCAAAACCATTACCACGGTATCTTGTTCAACGCTTCCAGGGTTGGAAAGAGACCGAATACAAGGACAACCAGGCCTGGTACCGCAAACTTGCGGATGGGCAGCATCCAAGGGCCATGGTGATTTCATGCTGCGACAGCCGGGTGCATGTGACTTCGATATTCGGAGCCGATCAGGGTGAATTCTTTATTCACCGCAACATTGCCAATCTGGTTCCACCCTATAAACCCAGCGGCGATTTCCACGGAACATCCGCAGCCGTTGAATATGCGGTCAAGGCGCTGAAGGTCGCCCACATTCTTGTTATGGGTCACTCCGGTTGCGGCGGTGTGCAGGGATGCATCGACATGTGCAGCAACGACAAAAGCCCACTTCATGACGATTTTCCGTTTGTCGCGAAGTGGCTGCAAATCCTCAAGCCTCGCTACAAGTCCGTTGCCGACATAACAGATGTAGACGCGCGGCAGCGTGCCTTTGAGCACCAGGCAGTTCTGACGTCCCTGCAAAATCTGATGTCGTTCCCTGCCATCTCGGAACGTGTGAACAAGGAAGAATTGTCCCTTCATGGTCTGTGGCATGACATCGGAGAGGGCGAGATTCAGGTTTACAATTCTGAAATCGACCGGTTTGAAGCCTTGTAACTGACGCATTTCTGCATTGCAGAAACATAGGTTTCAAACCCGGTCAGTCAGGCCTATTTTCTTTGCAAGGAGGAGGTTCAGAAAACGGAGCTGGACCTATGACCCCAGTTAGAGAAAACCACAGCCCTCTTCTTGATGACCTTGCTGTTGGGATTGCGCACATTATTGTTGCGCTTGGTCGTCTTTCAGATGCCTTGTTCGGCGCTAAAGATCGCGTACGCGAAGTGGATGTGCTGCGCCGTATGACGGACGCCGAATTGAATGGGTTTAAGATGAGGCGTGAAGACATTCATCGCGTTGCATTCTGAGACAGCAAAACCTCAGATAATCTCAAAAAAACCGAATCCGCTGCGATGAATTGACAGCGGATTCGGCTTTAATGACGAGACCTAGCCGTCTTTTTTGCTAGATGTACGCGCAGCTTGTGTGGCGGATTGGTTCGCCTTTTTGGCTTCCGTCGCCATTTTGTTGCTGTATTCCATCATCAGTTCAAGCGTTGCCGTCTGCACCTGGCGGGCCACATCGCTGTACGCTTCCATATTTTTGACCGTCAGCTCAGTTTGCTTTTCAACAAACGCGCGGAGCTTTTCATTATATTCCGTGCTGCTTTGCGCCTGAGATGAAACCTCTTTGAGTTCCGCAATTGTTTCAGCAGCCCATTCCGATGAAAGTTTCGTCGAGCGACCTGCGGCGTCCAGCGCGATACTCGCGAGCCGCCTGTTGAACTCGGCAGGGTCCTCAAAGTTCTCTTCAACAGAGTAGAGGTTAGCAAGCTTCTTCATCATTTCAGTTGGGTTTGGATAGTCCGGCATTCAGCCCTCCATATTGTTAACTGTGATGCGCTGAAAAAAGGGGGCGAACTTCGTCGCCCGGCCTTTTGTCATTTATTGAGAAAGCAACTCGGTGTCCCCTTGGCGGAGTTCTTCGTCGCGAAGCCGGTGTAGGTGGGCGATAAAATAGCGCGCATGAGCGTTATCGACCGACCCTTGGGCGGCCGCTTTCCATGCGTCATAGGCTTTTTCATAGTCCGGGTATATTCCCACGATATCTATATTATCGGGATCACGGAAGGCCGTGCCCTGCGGGTCCTTCAATTCTCCGCCAAAAACAAGATGCAAACGGTTTGCCATGGTTTGTCTCCCTTAACTTGCGGTAGCCAGGTTTCTTAGGACGTATTGGAGTACGCCGCCGTTTTCGATGTATTCGATCT
>NZ_WPZL01000056.1 GCF_013031245.1 Ruegeria lacuscaerulensis | reverse complement strand
GCTCTGATCCCGATGCGGGCGCGATGGTGGGATATGCCCGTACCGCGAAGATTGCTGCTGTGAACCCGCCGACCGAGGCACCTTACGTGATCCGCGCGCGCCGTATGGACTACTATCAACACATGGCATCGGGTAGTGGCCCTTCTGTGACCGTTGTGGAGGATACGGATTACCCCGACTGCATTGGCGCCTATTGGGGTGAGATCAACACGACGGTCCACAAGGGCTTTGGCATCAGCGGTGCGCTGACCAACGGCGTGATGCGGGACCTCGGCGACCTACCGGATGAGTTTCCTGTCGTTGCCGGGTCCGTCGGGCCAAGCCACGGGTTCGTGCATGTGAAAGAGGTAGGAACACCGGTGACGATTTTTGGCCTGTTGATCAAGGATGGAGATCTTGTGCATGCCGATCGGCATGGTGCGCTGGTGATCCCGCCCGACCTGTTGGACGGGTTAGAGCAGGCGATCATCAAACTGCTTGAAACCGAGAAACTGGTCCTGGATCCCGCCCGCGCGCCGGGCTTCGATTTCGAGGCTTTTGAGAAAGCATGGACAGCATTCGAAGCCGCCCGGACATAGGCCAGGGACCGGCTTTGCCCAAAAGATACCACTGTTGGAAGCGTTCGATGCGTCGGAGACATCACCCCGAGTTTAGACGTCGAATTCGGATTGAGATGGTCCCGTGCGACGTGTGGAATTCCGCAATATCAGTGTCCCGGGGAAGTTGCTAACCTTCGGCTTAAGATCGGGATTCTCCATCCTTTCGATCAGTAGCGAGACCGCTTCTCTTATCATGCGGCGGATCAGTTGACGGATCGTTGTGAGCATATGCCGCGGCCAGGCTGCAGAGGGAATGTCGTCGAAGCCGATCAACGAAAAGGGTGTTGTCACATTAATTTGCGGCGTACCAATAAATGCTGAAGCTCGGATATCAAGCAGGTCGAGTGGCGGCATTCCAGGCGTCAAATGCCTCGAGGCGGTGGTATCGAATCGTTAAGGCTGAGCGACGGCGTGCGGGGACACAGAAGCAATTCCGAACTGCCGAATGGGTAGCCACGAACCGCTGCAAACCTCCTGGAGACCGGTGGCTTTGCATTGTCCGTTCTCGCTTTCGGAATTGGAGATGGCTGTTTTCGGCGCGATTATTGAGGCCCTTATGCGACCAATGATCCAGACCCGGCGCGATCTCCAGCTTGGCGGCGCCATATGAGCGCAGCTTGTCCGTGATGATCCGCTTGGGAACGAAACCAAGACGCTTTATCAGGCGGCGCAACAGCCGTTTTGCAGCCCGTTTGTCCCGTTTCGGTTGGAGTATTTCGTCCAGCACGATGCCATGTTGATCGACCGCGCGCCAAAGCCAATACTTGCGACCTGAGATTCTCACGACAACCTCATCGAGATACCAGACATCGCCAGGACGGTCCTGTCGCTGTCGCAAGTTGAGAGCGATCTGCGGTCCGAACTTGATAACCCAACGCCGGACAGTCTCATAAGACGCGTCAATCCCGCGCTGCAGCAGCATCTCTTCAACTTCACGCAGGCTCAAATTGAAGCGAACATAAAGCCACACCGCGTGGGCGATGATCTGAGGGGGAAATCGGTGACGCTTGTAGCTGATCGACGATGAATTCATCAATGTCACCTACGTCCAAATCCAAACATGAGCAACCGAACGACCGTTAATGTGACATCACTCGCTGACCCGTTGAACTCACCGGGACAACACAGACCTTCGGCTAGTGTCTGCACTATCTCGGGTTAGTCCCGCAATAATTGTTCATTGCTTCGTCGCACTGCCCTGTCTTATCGGTCCAACATTTTTTATCAGAGCGCCAGTTACTTCGATGGAAATCCAACCCCCATCGACGCGCGAACCTAGAACCAATCAAGGAAACTTCCGATGAACCCATTTCAGAAATCGTTGTCGTTGATTTGAGCAGGCGCTCGTCAATGCTCACAATTTTAGGATAACTCACCCATGCAGCGTCAGTTTGAAAGAACTTTTCGCTTAGCCGATTGGGAAGTCTAAAGGAGCAATACAGCTTAAGTTCGGGAGCAACGACAAACATATCGCTACCATCAAGCTTTAACGGCATCTTCTTGATTTCTATTCGGAATGCCTCAACGCAAAGATGGTGCAAATCTATGTACAGCGTTGCGCCAGTTGGAAAATCCACTTGTAGGCTCTCAAACCCGACACTTGTTGGAGTTATTCCAGTCTTTGGTGCACCATTTTTTAATGTCCATGGCCGTGCAAAGTGACCTTGATAGCAAATAATGTCCGACTCTAGCTTCTCAACGCCACTCGTTGTGCGAATTTCGGCCTCCACAGTCACAACACGGGCAATACCTTCCTCCCAAACCCGCTCGTTCTTCGCATCCATTCGATGAACATTCAAAGCATGCTTGGCTGGATAAAACACAAAAAGCATAAATGCACCGAGCGCAACAACCAAAAATGGCACGCCAATGACAATGCCGATTATCCAAAGAATGGCTCTTCGCATAAGCCTATGTTTGGTTCAGTATGTTTCTGATTCAAGTTGGGAAAACCGTACTGTGCACCCAATAGCTGTCACTAAGCGCTCTTCGCGGTCATTGGAGCACCTTCGGAATTACACCAGACGTCGTCGGCCGCTCCGCTGAAGTCGGCCCAAACCAGACCCTGAAAGGAGTTAAGAATGCTGCAGTGTGGCTTCCCCAAACCGGCCATTCGCTGCACGTGAAAAAATAGGGCCAGTCGAACTCACACAATGTCTGAAATCCGGCCCTTCCTCTTTGCTTAACCTTAGTGGTTTCAATGGCCGTTTCGATCCAGGAACAAGAATTCTAACTCTTCCACAATCGCCCCGCAGCAGGCGGATTACCTTTCTCGGGAACGTCACTCAGCGGGATTGGGCGCATTGCGGGCGTTCTGGGCCTGGCCGTAGATCCCCAGCCCCAAGGTGGCCAGGGCCAAACCTGCAGTAGCCGTAAAGGTCATCGAAAAAGCATAGGCAACATCTGCGGCCGGAGCATTTGCGGTATCTCCCGTCCCGACTACGGCAACAAACAGCGTGGATATGGTAGACGCACCCGTCATCAGACCCAGGTTCCGCGAGAGCCCGAGAAGGCCAGACAGTCGGCCGCGTTGTTCTTGGACGGCGTGGATCAGTACCGCTGTGTTGTTGGCGGCGAGAAACAACTGAAAGCCGGGCGTCAGCGTGATGAGCGAAGCCAAATAGCCGCTGACTCCAAAGTATCGTGGCAGGTATGCCAAGCACAGCAGACCAATTGTGGTCTGCACAAGACCAATGATCATTGCGCGATCTGCGCCCAACCGATCTGTCACCCACCCCGCCGGAACGCCGAAGAGCACTGCAACCATTGGCCCCGCCGCCATCACCAAACCGATGATCGCATCGTTCAATCCCAGAGAAAAAGCCAGAAAAAACGGACCAACAACCAAAGTCGACATCATGATTGCACTGACCAGCAGGTTCATCAAAAGCCCGATACTTGTCCTTTGTTCCCAGAGATATTCCAGAGGCACCAGCGGTGAGGATACGCGGGCTTCGACGATTACAAACAGAACGATTGCGATCAGAACAACGGAAAGATATGTGACCGGAGGCAAGGGAATGTTCGAGACGCCGCCGTTGGTTGCCAACGCGTAGGCTGTAAGGGCGACCACCAACACCAATGTTCCTGGAAAATCCAACTCTCGGAAAGATACTGTCGCCCGTTCGGAATCGCGTGTGATGGCGATGACGGACAGAATAAGCGTGACACCAGCAAACCCGGCAAGAAACCAGAATGCCATGCGCCAGTTGCCCATCGCCAGCAACACACCACCCAGCGAGGGACCTAAGGCAGTCCCAGCAGCAGAAGTCGTGCCAAGCAATCCCATTGCCGTGCCCAGCCGCTCAGTCGGGACAAGATCACGCGCGATAGACATCGGAAGCGCGATCAGGATCGCTCCGCCAAGTCCCTGCAACGCGCGTCCAGTAATCAATAAGCCGAGGCTCGGGGCCATCGCGCTTAGAACAGATGCCGCAATAAAGACGATGAGACCAGCAATCAGCACGCGGCGATGGCCGAATAGATCACCAAGCCGCCCGGCGGAGACAATCGTGACGGTCACGGATGTCAGGTAGGCCAGTACGACCCATTGCACCTCTGAAACCGTCGCAGCAAAGCAGCGCGTCAGGGTCGGAAGCAGGACCGCGGCGATACTGATACCCAATGAGGCGGTCAGTGTCGCTGCCGCGAGGGTGATCAGGATGGGAATGGAAGATTGCGCCCGTACCGTATCAGTCATCGTGAATTCTCTTGTCTCATGTGTCAGTGAAAATGTATCCTGCCACTTCAAGTCGACTTGAGGTCAACCATGAAACTTCTTGATATTGGCGTCCTGTCCAAAAGGAGCGGCGTCCCCCCTTCAACACTGCGCTATTATGAGGAAATCGGGCTGATCCAGTCCGCTGCCAGGAATGGGCTTCGACGGCAATTCGAGATACGCGTCGCGACGCAGCTTGCTTTGATCTCATTAGGGAAAATGGCGGGATTCTCACTTGCTGAGATCAAGGCAATGTTCGCCAAGGATGGCACTCCGCAATTGCCACGCCCTGAATTGCACCTGCGCGCTGATACTCTTGATGAACAGATCCGTGGTCTCACCCGGCTACGCGATGCGTTGCGTCACGTGGCGGATTGTCCGGCAGAGACCCATATGGATTGCCCAAAGTTCAGGCGTCTCATGGAGTTTGCGTCGCGTTCCGCCGCCACTCGCCAGTGATCCAAGCACCAGCGTAGGCTGACAGCAGGCGCCATACAACAGGCAGGTCTTTTACCGCAATTCGACGAATTGAACAGACGGGCTCGGAGTAATCATGTGATGGCCAGACATTTAATCCGCCGCCCGAAAAGCCGATGTTGTGGACGGCCCATTGCCGACTTCGACGTCATCGTCGATTGCTGCGACACATTTCCCTGAAGCTGGTTTTGATCGACCACGTAGCATTTCAAAGAAACAAAAGACCGAGACGTGGACGAAACTGCCGTTGGCCATGAAGCGACCAACAGCAGATATTCAAAGCAGGCGTGTCGCCATGCCACCATCAACAGCTAATGGAGAGCCGGTCACAAAGCTTGCTCGGTCCGACAGCAAGAACAAAGCAGATTGAGCAATCTCGGTCGGTTCGGCCATGCGTTTAAGGGGGTGCAAGCCAGCAATCAATTTATGCGCCGCTGGATCACCACCGGCCATGTCTGTCTTTGTTCCGCCCGGTAGAATTGTATTGATGCGAATGCCTTGCACCGCATGATCCGATGCCAGCGACTGTGTAAATCCTATCAGTCCTGCTTTTGATGCAGCATAGGCTGCCATGCCCGGCATGCCGCCGTTGCTGAAGCCAACAAATGTTCCCGTAAAGACGATCGACCCACGGCCACGTCTTTGCAAAGCGGGAAGCTGGGCTTTGGCCGCAAGGAATGCACTGGTAAGGTTGGTTGCAAGGACAGACTGCCAGTTGCTTGGTGCCATTTCCGGAATTGGACTCATATCACCCACAATGCCTGCATTGTTGAATGCGCCATCGAGGCCACCAAACCGTTGTTCTGCCAAGTCAACCAGGCCCTTGGCAAATGCCTCATCGCGAACATCACCTGCCAGATAAACGGCGCGCCCATTGATTTGCTCTATCTGCCCAACAATTGATTTCAGCCGCGCCTCTCTGCGCGCGCCCAAAACGACGTTTGCCCCTTCTGATGCAAACAAAAGCGCTGCGGCTGCACCGATTCCGCTGCTCGCCCCGCTGATGATGATTGTTTTGTCTTTCAGTTCCATGGTCATGCCTTTCAGTTTCTGCATGCCAGTCAGTTAAGAAAAAACATCCGTGCTGAGCGATCCGTTTCCTGTGCTTGTTGGGCGACCAATATCGAATGAGCAAGAACCGGGTCGGCAGACAACCTTCAAACGGAAGCCGTCATTTGAGGGTCCCGCAGCATTCGGTATTTTGCTCTCAACGATGCCAATCCCCCCTTCCCGTGCGATCTCTGGCCTCATCAGTGTTGGCCCATAACACGCGCCCTATCACTCTTAGATCCGGCTCACGGGCCGCTGCCTCCTGGACCGCAATAGAAGTCAATTACCGCGCGTGCTATGTCGCTTTTTGCACCAGGCGTAACGATCGCGATCATCAATGACGGCAACTTTAGGCATCAAGCCTCGCTTCGGTATCCCAGAACGGTCTGTCCTTCCCGATCCGTTCGGCGAGGAAGTCCACAAAGGCGCGAACTTTCATTGGCATATGGCGTCGCTCGGGAAATACGGCATAAAGCGCCTGTTCCGGAAATGCGTAATCCGGCAAGACCCGGACCAGATCGCCGGAGGCCAAATGAGCACCCGCCACGAAGGTCGGCAACCGCCCAATACCAAGTCCGTCAAGCAAGGCAGCGCAAAGCGTCTCGCTATTGTTGATGCGAAGGGTGCCTTTGGTGCGTACCCGCAACTCACCATTTGGTCCATGGAGCACCCATTCCATCGGATCGCGTGAATAGGCGTAATGAAGGCAGTTGTGCGCCAGTAAGTCTTCCGGTTGCTGTGGATGACCCTGCCGCGAAAGATAACCCGGTGCGGCGACAAGGACACTGTGGATCGGCGCCAGCCGACGCGCGATCATGGCAGAGTCAGGCAGGGTGCCGGCCCGGATGGCCATATCCAGTCCGGCATCGATCAGATCGACGAACCTGTCATCCATAGTCAGATCCAGTGTGACGTCAGGATAGGTAGCCAGAAACTCGGTGAGCATCGGCGCAATATGCAGCCGTCCAAATGACATAGGCGCGCTTATCTTCAGATGCCCGACCGGGCGCCCCTGAACTGCCGCAACCGCGTCTTCAGCCTCCTGCGCCGATCCCAACGCCAGAACTGCATGCGTCAGGTAAATTTCCCCAGCCTCGGTCAACGAAATGCTGCGCGTCGAGCGATGAAACAGTTGTGTGCCAAGGTGCGCTTCCAGTGCGCCGATCCGTTTGCTTACCGCTGACTTGGTGATCCCTAACCGTCGCGCAGCTGCGGCAAAACCACCGCTTTCAGCCACAGCGACAAATACGGGGATAGCGCCGATTTCGATCATGTCACTCTCGTATAGTCAACTTTTTCTCACCCTAAAGTAAACCTAGTAGCCAATTATCATACTCTTGGAAACACGTTAGGTCGTCCTCAACATGCATTGGATGGAGACGGCCATGCCCAAAATGCTCATCAACGGAATACTGCGCGACAAACCAGTGCAATCCGAAGGGTGCTTTCACCGGTTGCCCAGTTCCTTTCGTAGCTGGATCAGTTCGGACGCTGAGGCAGATTTTCCGGCGACCTCTGGCCGTTATCACCTCTATTTGTCCAAGGCTTGCCCATGGTGTCATGGCGTCGAGTTGGTATTGGCGCTCAAGGGGCTGCGCGAGGCATTCAGCATCACCTGGATGGACTCGGTGATGTCTGAGGACGGTTGGGTCATCAACCAATCCGACTTTGACGAGTCCGCCAGTGTGCCACGTGACCGTTACCTCTATCAAGTCTACCAACGCGCTGTGCCCTCTCATACCGGCGCGATTACTGTCCCGGTGCTGTTAGACAAGCACAGCGGTCAGATCATCAGCACCGAATCCGCAGACATCATGCGGATGATCGATACTGCCTTCGTCGACGCGGCCAGTCCCGACCTCTATCCAGCCGAGTTCGCCGCTGAGATTGATCGGCTGGCTGAAATAATCCAGGCTCCCATTCGCAACGGTGTCTATCGCGTCGGTTTTGCCACTACGCAGGAAGCCTATGACGAGGCGATCCATCAGCTTTATGCAGGGCTGGATACCGTAGAAGCAGTGCTGAACACGCGGCGTTTTCTGGCTGGCGCAATGCCGACTGAAGTTGACCTGAAACTCTTTCCAACGCTTCTGCGGTTTGATCCTGTTTATGTGACTCATTTCAAGATCGACCGGAACCGGATCACGGACTACCCGGCCCTTTCGCGCTACTTGGCGGATTTTGCACGAATTCCTGATGTGGTTGAAACCATCGATTTGCAGCATATCCGTGCGCACTATTTTCTCAGCCACCGCCACATCAACCCGAGTGGTATCATCCCGATCGGGCCAAACCCGGGAAATATCATTGCAGATCTGACAAAGGGGGCCGCGTGATGCCCCGCTTTGTCAGAAGCCTTCCGCCGACCGCCGTGATCATCGCGATCGGTGCGCTGGTTGGGGTCAGTTTTACGTTGTCCAAATATGTGGCAATCGCGGGCATCACTCCGCAGGTGGCGCTTTTCTGGCAACTCCTGGTCGCAAGCCTTGTTTTAATCACAATCGCCGTAGCCACCGGCAAGCGCCCATCGCTGCGGCGCAGATATCTGTTCTATTATCTGGGCGCAGGCATCCTCGGTATAAGTGGTCCGGCGTTGATCGGATATACTGTGTTAAGCCACGTCTCGACCGGCTTCTATTCCGCGCTGGTCACGCTGTCGCCCCTCTTTACCTTCGCCATCACGGCTTTGGTCGAAAAGCGAATGTTGCCCGCTTACCGGCTGATCGGGATTCTGATCGGGCTGGTAGGCATCAGCTTTGCCACCCATAGCGGCTTTGAACTGTCGGGCGTCGCGCCGCGCTGGATCGCCATTGCTCTGGCGGGTCCTCTCCTGCTGGCAATGGGCAATGTTTTTCGCAGCCGGGCCTACCCGTCGGATGGCAATCCCATGGCGCTGGCGGCGGGAACACTGGGTCTGCAACTGATACTGATTGGTCTGCCAGTCCTCGCAAGTAGCCATATCGCGCCCGGTTCGATGTCAGGCCTTGGACCGATTGCCGCGTTGTTCGGAATTGGGCTGATCACCGCGCTCAGTTATGTGCTGACGTTCGAAGTACAGCGACGTACCGATGGTGTCGGGTTTGCCCAGGTCGGATATTTCGCCACCCTTTTCGGCATTGGTTTCGGGGCCCTGGCCTTTGGCGAACCAATCCGCCTCACACTGATAGTGGCGCTCGCGGTGCTGTTTCTTGGGCTCGCCCTCACCAATGGGCACATCCGCCTCGCACACTTCCGGCGCCTTCCGCCCAAAACGCAGGCCGAAGCGCCGCTGAAAGTCACAAGATTTCAATCATCCGCCGAGGAGAACAAAGATGCAGATCACCAATGAACACAGCTCGCCCCACACAACAATAGTTGCCGGACTCTATGCATCTGTCGACGCAATGAATGCCAGCGACGTCGTTAGCTATTTGACAGAGGACGTTACATTCCGCCTCGGGAACTTCGATCCGATCAACGGGCGCGGGCCGGTCGAACATGCCAACGAAAGTTTCTTTCAGACCATCGCTGCCATGCGCCATACAATAACCGGCATCTGGTCCAGTGGTGACACTGTGTTCTGCGACGGCACGGTCCACTATACACGCAAGGACAACAGTGAACATGAAGTCCCTTTTGCCACGCGCCTTGGCCTGCAAGAGGATAAAGTGTCTGATTACGTAGTCTACGTGGACATCTCGGCGCTGTAGGAACTCATGGTACAGGTAAGCGGCTTCGTGTCCCTCGAAGCCGTCATGCGATACCGAATTCAAGTCAGTCAGGGCTAGTTTAGGAAATTCTCCGCTTTGGACGAAAGGGGTGAACGGCCCATACCGGACTTTGAACCGCTGTCTAAATGCCGCGGCGCAGCTTCTGCATAGCGGACGTTAGTGACTATAGTCGAGTTCGGCGAGACAACTCCCGGTAGGCGGGCAATTTAGTCGCCCATAAAACGGAACATACTCACTCTGATACCCGTCTCAGACCGATATGATGGTCAGCGAATATGAACTGCTGCTCACTGGCGCTGGCCTCATGACAGGACGAACATTGCTCCTGAGGTATGACGTATGCTGTTGTTTCGTATGGTTCGGAGTGATGACCGAAGTTAAAATAGCCAAGGTGACCTGTTTCTGCTGGAAACCGTTCCGCGTCTTTGACGAGCATCGCTAGCCCGTTGTAATGGCTTTCCACTAGGACCTCGCCAAGTTCAGCTTCCTTAGTCGCGGTGAATTCCTTGACGATCTGAGTTCCGTTTGGCCAAGTGCCGGGTGCCATGTAGATCGCATATGACATTGGTTCGACGTAGGTATCGATGTATTCACTGGTCGGTATCGGAAGCTCATCGATGATGTTGATTTCCCCTTTGGTTATCAGGATCGTGCCAACATTCACCCATTGCCGGTGATTTAGCGGTCGATTGATCGTGCCGTCTGAGTTGAACGAGACAGGCAGCTTGATTTGCTCATCTGCGATCAGCTCACCTGCACTCAAAGCCAGCAAGGCTGTGGTTGTAACAAATTTTTTCATTGCTCCTCTCCAGTGGCCGTACTTGCCCCAGGCACATTGCTCGATGTGTTCGCTGGCTGGGGCAAGATTGGTTGTAAATTTTATCGTTATTCCGCGGATACGATGTAAGGGAATTCGGTCGCGTAACGCGTCGCGTTGTAGGCATTGTCGTCGATGCTGACGCCGTTCATCAGCTGTAGAACAGTGTTCATAGCATCGTCGTGAAGTGCCCGACCATTTAATCCGTCAACCGCATAATTGGCCGTTGTCCCTGGGGTGTAGGTTATGACATCCGGCATGATCATATCCGCAACTTCGTTGGCGTATTCGACGGCGGTTTCTGGCTTTGTTTTCGATGCAGACACCGCCCAGAAGACATTGTTCACAATCGCCTGGCGACGTTCTTCAACATCTAAATCAGGACGATGCTGTCCGTGGTCCTCTTGCACCGCAGGTGTATCCGCGAGGAATACATAGGGAAACAGCACGTTCGCATGACGATCGACCTGGACCCACTCTCCTTTGTGTTCAACCGACGTGGTCGTGAAGACTGAGATTTCTTCGCCGAGCATTTGATTTGGGACATCGACGACGACGAAGCTGGCGGTTGCACCGACGAAAAGGTCGCCATCTTCCTTGAAGACCTCAGGTGCAAACGACCCATTTTGCTTGGCGGCATTAAATTTCGCCAAGCCGACACCATTGCCAAAGAATGGATCCTGGCCTCGGCCAACCCAAGCCCGAATTCCGCCAGGTAAACTAATGGCCTCACCAATTTTGCCGCTGCCGAACAACTTGCCCTGTTCTCCAACTGGCGCGTTCGGGGCGTCGACCTTTCGGACCTCAAAGTTGTCGTCTTCAAAAGTGATAACGAAGGTCATCCCAGTCTCAAGTTTTCCGTCTTGCGCAATATGGAGGTTGTATTGTCCTCCTTGACCAAACACAGCGCCCGGTGCCTCGCCCGTACCGGGTGCACTTGGGTTCGAGGACGAGATAAAACTTGTATGCCCTTCATTGCTGGACTCGAAGACATAAGTGTCATTGAGATCGTATTCGGGATATTGATCCTGCAATCCCGAGGTGAAGTGCCCTGCGCCATGGCCGATGTTGGCAATGGACATCAACGCCGCGCATGCTGCGGAAAACGTCAACGAAAATCGTCGAGTTGATTTCTTCATTGTTGGGTTCCCCTCTTGTTCATGATTTCGATTTTGTGGCCTGGTCATCCCGCGCAAACAGCTCGGAAAAGATGCCGTAGCCTTGAGATTCAAGCTCCTCGACTGGGACAAACCGCAATGCCGCTGAATTAATGCAGTAGCGTAAGCCAGTTGGTTCCGGCCCATCCGGAAACACGTGGCCGAGATGTGAGTTCGCACCACGCGAGCGGACTTCGGTTCGGATCATGTCAAGCGATTGATCCGTAAATTCTACCAGGTTTTCATCTTTCAAAGCCCGATAGAAGCTTGGCCAACCACTCCCGGAATCGTATTTGTGAATTGAGGCAAAAAGCGGCTCTCCGCTTACGACGTCTACGTAAATCCCGACGCCCATGTGATCCCAGAACTCGTTTTTGTAAGCGCATTCAGTCGCTCCGTTCTGAGTAACGTCAAACTGTATTTTCGAGAGGTCAGACAGCCTGTCAGCTTTGGAATTTGCTGAGTCACTTTGCATGGATGTCCTCCCTGTTAGGATCGAATGACCTGTGCCAATTCGCCTCCAGAAGGTATCCAGCAGTAACTCTTAGCGGAAATATCGAGTTGATCGCGCGCGATAATCGCTGCTTATGGTGCGCGGTATAGCGCAACGCGCACAAGCTAATAGAAGTTGGTTATTCAGTGGGAGACGTTGCAGGCTCGTATTCCGGCCAGTCATGGCCGATGGCCCATTCTCGCAGCATGTTGAGTGCAGGAATGTTTTCCGCCTGATCCGCAACAACGAAGTCCACTTTGCGCGACAATACCGGATCGACGATCGGTCGGTGGTCAAGTTCCGGCCTCAGAAGGGAATACCGAGGGATGCATGTGATACCAATGCCATCACGGACAAGGCTCTGAATCCAATCTTCCCGTTCGCTTCGAAACACCACATCAAGCTGAAGGTCCTGATCCCTGAATGACTCGTTGACCTCTTCACGGAATTCACAATGCAAGCGATCAATGTAATTCTGCTCCGTTACATCGTTGAGCGGCACGTAATCGCGTTCCGAGAATTCGTGGTCAGGTGGAAACGCAATGACCATCGCTTCTTCAAAAAGGTTGGCGTAGTGCAGTTGTGGATGTGGCGGGCCATGGCGCGCGCAAAACGCTCCATCAAGCGCCCCGGACAGCAACAGATCGGCAATTGATGACGGTTTCACATCGTGCAATACGATCGAGATCATCGGATGTTCCATTCGAAACGCATCGAGCATTCCGCTCAA
>NZ_WPZL01000055.1 GCF_013031245.1 Ruegeria lacuscaerulensis | reverse complement strand
ATCACGCCGTTGACCTTCCGCTCGTCGCCGATTTTCTTCATGTGAACGATCATGTGAATGGTGGCCCGGATGTCATCGACCACCTCTGACTTTTGGACGGTCGGAGATCCGCGCCGCACCATTTTGCTCATCCGTCCAATGGCATCTACGGGCGAGTTGGCGTGCATGGTGCAGACAGATCCATCGTGGCCGGTGTTCACCAGTTCCAGAAACATATTCGCGTCATCGCCCCGGATTTCCCCGCAAACCAGCCGGTCGGGCCGGAGGCGCAACGCCGATTCAAGCAGCTTTGTCGGGGATCGAGGCCCATTTTCTTCGGAACGATCAGCAAGCAAGCCCACGAAATTTGGTTGCTCGATGTCCAGCTCTGCCACTTCCTCAATCGTCACGATCCGTTCGCCTGGATCGACGCGCTTCAACATCGCATTCAAGACGGTGGTTTTGCCCGACGATGTACCGCCCGCAATAATCACATTCCATTTGCTTTGCATCGAGAGGTCGGCCAGCTCGTCAAAGCCCATCGTGCCCGCTGCAAGCGCCGCCCGAGCATTCTCAAGTGCGCTGTGATCGTCGCTTTCGGCAAGTGCGGCCTCTTTGCTGGCAAAGCTGAATGCGCCCAGGTCAACGGTTTTCACGCGGAGCAGGCGGATCGCAACGGACCCCACGCCGGTTGTCGCAGGTGGGATAACAACCTGCACCCGAGCTTTGCCCTCTTTTGTCGGGACATTGGCCGTCGCAATTGGCTTTTTTTCTCCAAAAGTCACGTCGCTGAACCCAGCCACACACCGCCCGATATTGCCAACATCATCCTTGGTCAGAGTGATGTCTGTCCTGGTCATGTGGGTCGTGCCCATTTCCTCAACCCAGACCGTTCCATCTGGGTTCACGGAAATCTCGCTCAGGTTTTCGTCATGTAACAGATGCTCGATCTGTTCGGTGTAGTATTCCAGAAGGCCGTTGCCGTTTCGCCCGCTCAAATTTTTATCCTTGTTATTCCGTCAAAAAAGGCCGCTACCGCATTTGAATGTGCAGGGAGCGGCCGGAAGGGCCGACGATACGGCCGCATCAGAGGTTCTGTCTCAAAAGTTGTCGAACACCACGTCACGCTGCAGGATGGCATTGATGCGGCTTCCCTGATCCACATAGATAGTTGGCGTGATCCGCAAATAGTCCTCCAACACCGCGGCAGTGGCATTCTGCAGATTTGAACCGACCTGCGTTGCCAGATCTGTTTGCACCGAATTGCTGCTATCGTTGTCGGCCACCAGCGCGACCGGCGCGATCCCGATGATCGAGAGCAACGCGGCAGTCCCAAACCGTTCACCGAAATGCGTATCAACCCGTCCGGTTGCGCCAGACCGGCCCTGACCATCCGTCCCGGCTGAGCCGATTTGCGCGGACAAACCATCCGGCGTGATAACCCGGCTCCAAACGACAGCGATCCTTGTTTGCGCCAGCTTTGTATCAGCGCGGTATTCGCCATAGAGTTTAGATCCACGTGGCAAGAGCAGTCTTGTACCGTCCATCGAATAGACGCCGCGCGTGATCGTCGCCACGACACTACCGGGCAACTCCGAGCTGACCGCGCCACCGAACACAGCCGACAAAACCGTGCCTTGCGTTAAGGTGCGCGACGGATCGTCAATGATCGAGGCCCCCACGATGGGCGGATATTCTTCGACCAGATTGTTTTGCCATGTCGTGTTTTGGTTTTCCTGATAGCCGCGCTGTTCTTCAGGCAAACGGGTGTCGTCTGGCTGGACTTGAACCGGCTGCGGCGCAGCAGGGAAGGGTTGGAAAATGACCGGCTGCGAACCACCATTGATCGGCTGGTAGTTTTGACCGGGTGCTTCCTGTGCCATCGCGCTTGACGCCAACGTGACCAGGGCGAGGGTGATTGCTGTTCTGTTCATCGTCAGCTCCATTAGTTTCTGCCGTATGGGTTTTCATCGAACACGATGCCGTCTGACTGGTTTTGGCGCTCGCGCATCCGCTTGAGTTCTTCGAGCCTGCGCCGCTCATCATCAGTCAGACCCGTAGCCTGCAAGTGGCTCATACTGGCGAGCGCCCGGGCCTCTGCATCCGCGATGGCCTGGGCAAGCTCCGTCTGGAACTTCTTTTCTCGCTCATCATATCTGATCTGAAGGCGTTCGTTGGTCAGTGTGAGCGTCGCGATTTCACCGTCTTTTTCCGACAGTGACACCCTGGCTTCGGTCAGCTCGTCTTGCATTGAAGCTATGCGATTATTAAGGTTTTCGACGGAAGCGAGAGCTTGTTTCAAACCATCGGAAACAGGCTGCGCCGGTACAGTTGTATCAACAGATGCAACTGAAGTGCCCGCTGGTGCAGCCTCCAATTCTTCATCGTCGACCTCTGGCCCACGTGCAGTCAAAAGCCCGTATCGCTCGCCGCCACTTGGTTGCAGGGCATCGACGCGCACACCGACGCGAGAGGCCTTGCTATCTTCGCCCAACACAAACAGCGCAAAACCCACAAACACTGCCCCAGAGACAGCAACCGTGATGAGCTTCTTGGGCTCGAACCTCTTTTTCACACGTTGAGGCGGTTGCTCCGCTGCAATCCGCGCCGCAATAGTCTGCCCGCGGTTCATCACTTACCTGACCCCGTTTGTTTGACGGTTTGCGATGTCACGGGACGCCCGCTCACGCTTGCTTGCTGAAACGCGTCGCCATCGTTTCGAACACAGATCGAAGTGTCCTCGATGCGCAGTGTCCAAAGATCAGAAAGGCCCTGCACCTGGACAATGCCGCGCTCTTTGACTGTGGTGTTTACCATCAGCTCACGACCATCCGGCAGGACGCGGAAGATACCCGGCAGCTCTGCATCCTGCGGGATCTGCATATAGGTGTGAACGCCATCATCCCACACGGCAGTGGGCGCGAAGTCCGCTTTGCCCGAGCGCGAGTAGTTTTGGTTCACAAACCGGCCAGTCGGTTTCGGCTCACTCCGAGCAACTGTGCCACGACGCGTTGTGGTCCCGCCGCTGTTGTTATTGTTATAGAATGTGACCCGAAACGGTACACGTTTGCGTTCGGCGGCACTCTCGGCCGGAACCAGATAGAAATTGTAAGTCCCGCGATTGGTCAGGACGGTCAGGTTGGAATCCGAGTTGAGGATTTCCGGTTTGAACGCGATCACGCGGCCTTCCTGCAGGCGGGTGATCTGAAAACTCTCAGTGTCGCCCGCACCGATGCTGCGCACGGTTTCGCCCTGCGGAAAATGGACATAGGTAATCAGGCGTTCGCCCACAGGGATGCGGTACACCTGGTTCTCGACGTAACGGAAATGCGTGATGCGGTGATCTGCATTCTTTCCGTCTGGTGTTGGAGTGATTTCTGCGAATACGGGCGCCGAGAACGCCAGAACTGCAGCGGCGGTGGCGGTGAGTGTTTTGAAACTACGCTGCATCAGATGTCCCCCATTGCGTCTACGCGATAGTTGGTGACAGTGAAGCCAAATGGATTTTCAAGAAGCTCATCCATCGACGTCACGATTTTCTCCTCAAACCCGTAGGTCACTGTGACCACGTAGCGGGCTGAGGCTATTGCCTGGTTTGGCACGATCAGGGACTTGCGGATCTCGACCTGCACCGTCTCATCGTTGACGGGCGACACACCCAGAATTTCGGTCTGCACCTTTGTCCTGGGCGTATAGATTTCGTCCGGGTGGTTGTCGTTCGACCCGTCCCACAGTTCGCGGTAGGACGTTTCGGCCAGCTCATCAGAACGACGCAGCACCGATTTCAGGCGCTCGTTGTTGTCCTGGACATCATAGGTTTCCCGGTCGCGCACATAATTTGCGACTTCACGGAAGGCCATCGCTTCTGATGGTTCCAGTTCTTCGACCTTTTCAGTCAGCAGGACCGGCAGTTTCGTGTCCGGATCAATGGAGAACGGCACCGCGCGGATTTCCTTCAAAGGAAGGAGTAGCGCCCAGCCAATCATTGAGGCCACACCCATTGCCATACCGACAGCACCAAACACTTGCCACTTAAAGGCATCGCGGCGTGCGCCCAGAAAGAGTTCTTTTTCGTGATCTGTCACATGTGACATTTGCTCTGTACCTCGATTTATGAAGATTTTTCTCGGGCAGCTCGAATGCTCTGCCGATAACGATCAGCGGCGTAGCTTTGACGAGCCGCCCCATCCTGATTGCGGGCTCTGTGGGCAATGTCCCGACGCGCTTGCATCGCGCGCGAGGCGCTATCACGAACCCCTGTCCCGTCGCGGGCTGCGGAGGCCATAGCGGCGGCAGTTTTCCCACCGGCTACTGCACCCCTTGCGCCGTCGCTTGCAGTGCCCAATGCACTTCTTGCGGCAGCGACGGCACCAGTTGCCACGGCAAGACCCGAGGATGCCGAAACGATTGCACCCGACATCCCGCCCGCGAGCGACGGGATCTGCGTGAGCATCACGATTGACACAATGCAGATCGCCAAAAACCGGCCACTGGCCTCCATATTGTTCACATCCTCAACAGCGGTCAGTTCGGAGCTGAAAAGGGCCTGAATAAGAGAAACGATGCCTGTTAGAACGACGATGACCATGATCAGGCCAACAGTCGTTTTCGCCCAGGCAGCGAAGATATTGGCTGTTGCCGAGCTGAGCAGCGTTGCGATGAAAACAGGCGCTAGACCCAGCAGGACCGCCAGACCGCCTTTTGCGATCAGCGCCATGCCGGTGCCAAAAGCAACGATGACAGCCCCAACAACCCAGAGAATAGCCCCGGTGATGCTCAAGCCCCAGGTTGCGTTTTCAATGGCCTGTTGGCCCATCAAGAAACACTGAAGCGCAATGTCATCGAGTGCTTCCCAGACATTTGTTGTGCCGGTCAATTCTCCGGCAATCGTGTCTGGGAGGCTCGAAATGCCCTGATAAATGGGCTGAAAGAAGCTCCAGCTTGTAGCCATACCAATGATGATCGTCGCCCGAATGATCCAGCCGACATAGCCACCAAACCCGATTTCCCGGATTTGAAGCACACCGTTGATCAGCATTGCCACGAAGATCAGCGCGGCTATTGCCCAGAGGGCGGATGCTAGATCCGCCGCCAGGCTGTTGTATGCTTGCTGCGAGAAGTTGCTAAGCGCAGCCTCAATCGAGCTGACGAAATCTTGGATCACGGCCCACAAGCCTCCTCTATTGCAGGGCGCAGAGCTTCCAGACGGGTCCGTTGCTCTTTCTTCAGCGCGGCAAGGTTGTCGGACGGTTGGGTCCAAAACTCGTCTTGGTCAGCTCCGACCTTTTGGGCCGCGTCCTCACGGCTCAAACCGCCCAGCGGACATTCGGTGCTGAAGGTCTCGCCAGATTTGCGTAGATTGCATTGCTCGATGGTGGCCTCGTGAGCAGCGATGACCTGTTCATTCAGGATCACCACCGACCAGTTGGTCACAAGAGGCTGCTTGTCTGCGGATTGGCCCGCTTCGGCCATGCGTGCCTGATCGTCTTTGACGAATTGACGACCGTACTCACGCGCGCCCGAGTACCCAAGGCACTTACGATATTCACCGAACGGCATACCGACCTTGGGTGATGGGCGCAGCTTCACCTGTGCCGATGCAGCCCCCGAAATAATGGCTGCGGCTGCAATGGTCAGGATGAGAGTTGAGCGAAGTTTCATTGTGAGGTTCCTCGTACATAGTTGCTGAGTGTCGAAAGATCGGCAGCGGTTGCAGCCAGATCCGTGCCCGAGGCCAGAGCATTAGCTGAGGTTGCGCGCAAGATTTCAATTTCAACTTGCAGGAGTTTCAGAAGAACGGCCGTGTTGTAGTCGATGGCATCCTTCAAATCTTCTTGCTGACCGATTTCACCGCGTAGTTTTTCGGCGTCTTCAGAGAGTTTGCCAGCCATGTCATAGCCCTGTTCGCCAAGAGCGGACGCCATCAAGCCAGCGCCACCTCGCTCCGAAAGAATGCGCCGGGCTGGCACGTCTGACGTGCTGAACTCTTTGAGGACGCCATTATTCAGACCCAAACTGATCGATCGGCGCTCCATCGCGAGCCCGGCCACGCCCGGAAGATCACCAATCGTATCTTCGGTAGCGTCCAGGGCGTAGCCGAGCGTGTCAGCAGCGGTCGCCAACTTCAAAAAGCTGCGGCTGTTGAACTCGCCCAGATCCGTCAGACCAGAAATGGCCTTGAATGAGTTTTCCAGCATCGCGCGCTGCTGCTCGAGCTTCTCATATTGTTGCATCAATTGTTCGTATTGGCGGACCATTTCCGCGACTTCGCGGGCTGAATTGGCTGCGTCCTGTGCAATGGCTGTGGCGTCGATGGTCGGAACACCCTGGGCCGAAACCATGACGGGCAGGGCGGCCAGAACCGAAACAGCAATGGTTGTCCGCAATTTCTTTGAAATATTCATCAGACAAGCTCCAAGTTTTCAGGGGGGGTTATGCGCTCAAAGTCGCAGGCGCATTTGCTGCGATAGCCCGAATAGGTGTTGGTGCAGGCCGAGACGGCGGCCAGAACAACAAGGGCGAATACAAGGCGAGTTTTCATGTGATTTCCTTCCAGAAGTTGGGGTTTTTTCGCCAGTCAGGATCAGGGAACGATTTTCCGTCTGATCCGCTCAGAACACGAAGAAGCGGGCCGAGTGCGCCGACATCGACATCGAGCCAGACACTCTCATCACCCTTTTTCATGAGCATTACGCGGTCGCCAAAATGCGCCCTCAGCGCGCCCAGCTCTGAATCGTTCAAGCCGATTGTCCGGTAGTCTGCTTCATTGCCGGATCGAGAGGGGAACAAGAGCTGCGTGCTGGTGTTTTCCAGGATCGACTTACTTGCCGCCGACGAAAGGAGGTGATCGGGGATCTGCGTCATCATCATCATCATGACGTTCAGCTTCCGATACGTGGTGTAGGCGTTTTTGAGGATGTCCGCGCCGTAGGGATTGCCAGCAATCACCCATGCTTCATCAATGACAAAGACAGTCGGCACCTTAGAGGCACACCGGCGCTCGATCTGGCGCATGACGTAGCTGATCCACGCCAACCTGACCAACTCGTCATCCAGAACCTCGGAAATGTCGAACACAAGATGCCGGTCGCCAGACGCAAATGGATCTTTGCCACCTTCGCCAAACATCCACGACAACCGCCCGTCGCCTGCCCATTCGCTGGCCCGCTTGTACAGGTTCTTGTCGTCATCAAACGCTCTGAACCGATCCACCAGTGAATCGAAGTTCTGAAGCTGTGGGGGCAGGGTGGCGTTGGCTTGGCACGCTTGCGTTACTTCATCCTTTTGTTCTGTTGTCAGCGGATCGTCATAGCTCAAAAGAGCAATTAACCAATTCGTCAGCCAGCTTTGACCTGCTTCATCTGTCTCCGTCTGAAACGGGTTCATACCAGTGGGTTCGCCAACCCGAACGCGAGTGTATTGTGCCCCAAGCGCACGCATGGGGGCTTCCATCGCCCGGTCTTTGTCAAACGCAATGATCCGCGCGCCCTGTGCGACAGCGCATGTCGCCAGCAACATCGCAATTACGGTCTTACCCGAGCCGTTTGGACCCAGAACGATTGTGTGGCCGGAGGGCAGGTTTTCGGCGTCTTTGCTGGTCTTGGGAAGGTGCAGCGAAACATCGTAGCTGTCCCCGTCGGTCGTCGGGAAAGTCGCCAATGGCCCCGGCCAGGGCAGCTTTTCAGCGTCCAGCCCTTTGGGCCGCATGTGGAAAGCAACCATGTCCGCAAAGTTCTGGTCCGTAATCAGTTCTTCACGGGGACGGAATGCGAAATTGCCGGGGTGCTGCGCGAAGTACACCGCACGGGCCGACATCGCTTCGCGCTTCACTGTGCCACCCGAAATCTGGATTTCACCGATGATGTGCTTTTCGGCGGTTTTCAGATCTTCCTCTGTCCCGAACACGCAGATCGACAGATGGTGCTTGCCGAGTGACATGGTGCCGGAGGCAATGCCGTCCGCCAGAATAGACAAATCCTCTTCGAGAGACTTTGCCTTGTCGCCTGCCGAGCGCATTTGTCCCGACTTGCGGCGTTCCATTTCCTGCGCCTGGGCGCGGCTGATCGGCAGGAAGGATTGCGAAATCACAACATCAACCGGCAGGTCCAGCCCGTCGAAAATACCGGGGAACGAAGCCATCGGGTAATTCTTCAGGGAATACACACGGATGGAGCGTTCCTGATCGTCGCCCGTGACCAGCTTGCCGGTCTTGCCCTGAAACAGCACATCCTCTTGCGGCATGTTGAAGGCGATGGGTTCTGCAATGTTCGTGTGAATGATCGGCTGATACCGACCGTTCAACAGCATTCCATAATAGCCGAGCCAACGCCCCTCGCTGAGCTTCAGCCGGCGCACTCGGGCCTCACCCAGCGTGCCCGCCAGTGTTGTGAAAACACCGTCGAGCTGTTCAATCATTTCGCGGCGTTCCTCGTCTATCGTTCCAGACGACATGCCGAACATCTGTTTTGCCCGCTCATCCTGCCGCTTTTGCAGAATGGCGCTGATGATGATCTTGCGTTCTTTCAGCTCTGCATCGAGCGAGGCTGACCGCATGGCCTGTGCCACTGCGCCGGTAAAGCCGGTTGGATCTGTAATGACGTGACCTGTCTCAGCCGGGACGGTCAGTCGATGAACATAAAATGCCACTTCATTGGGTGTTGTGCGCAACACACGCTCAAACCGTTCGGCCAGGAACTCGAACTCGTTTTCGTCCAGCGTGTTAGCGTTGATTCCGGTGATTTCTGCAGCGGCGATAAGGCCACCGTTGCGCGTGGAAATGACCTCATCGTCCACGACATAGCCATATGGCAACATCTGAAAGAGGCTCATTTCATCCTTGCGCCAGCTCGGCTCGATCAACGAGCGGGCAAGGGTCCACAAATCCTGTGCAGCAGGCTTAGGCACTATAGTAATCTCCCCCATGATGCTGGCGGTTTTTGGTGCGCGGAGTTTTGGAAAGGGTTACGCACAGGACGCGGAAGAAAGCCGGTTCCCATTCGTAAAAGAGGCGAAGCCCGGTGTAGAAAACAAAACCCGCAATGATTGCTGGCGCTATCCCGAACATGAAGAACGAAAGCATGGTCATCCCGAGGATCACCAGCAGATAGATCACGGGTAGGCCGCCCCATTCCGCGGGGCGGCTCAGGCCGCGAAAGACCGTATTGCGGCGCGGCATCAATCAGGCTCCGATGAATGTGTCAGCGAGGCCGATAACAGCGCCGACGACGATAGCGATTACAGGGCCTTTCAGCGAACCCCAGCCGAACACGTAGGCCAGACAGCCCCAAATGAAGCCAACCGCTGCAAGGCTCACGCCTACGACCTTCGAGTCGGCCAGTGTCTCGTTGATGAAATCGCCAATGGCATCTTGCAGCCAGCCAGCAGAGGCGGGCGCTGCGCTGACGATGGTCATTGTCAGCGCAATGAATGCCACTTGTTGGATGAAGTGGTGCCGTTTCATGGGGGGTCTTTTCATAGTTCTTTACTCACTTTGCTTAGGATGATCCGCACGTAGTTGCGGGTTTCGGTGAAGGGGGGGGCGCCGCCATATTCGACGACGCGGTGAGGCCCGGCGTTGTAGGCGGCACGCGCCAGCTTCCAGGTTCCGAACGCGCGGTACTGCGCCGCCAAATAGCGGGCACCACCGTCGAGATTTTCTGCAGGGTTCTTTGGGTTCACGCCCAGGTCTTTCGCCGTTCCCGGCATGAGCTGTGCGAAGCCATAGGCACCTTTGGGCGAGAGGGCATCAGCCCGATACCGGCTTTCCTGCCAGACCAGAGCCATGAACAACTCGGCCGGAATGTCATGCCGTTCCGCCGCTGCGTGGACTTCTTTGACGATCCGCTCCTGCGACCAGCCGCCCGAGGATCTGCGAGGCCCCGGTGCCTTGCCCGCAATCTCGATCTTTTCCTGTGGCTTGGTCTTGGGTGGTTGTGGCTGTTCGTCCAGCTCGTATTCACGCATCTGGATTGGTTTCACCACGCCATTGACGATTTCTGCCCGCGCACCGTTCAAGAACACGCTGCCATCGGGTTCGTACTCGATGACCTGGCCAAAAGCGGGATTTGTCGCCGCAAACCACAGCAAGAAAATCGACGTGGAGCGACCGAAATACGTCCTAAGGAGTTGGTTAACAAATCCGTGATCGAATTTGATTTCGCGTTGTTTTGAATGGATTGGCTTGGGTAGTTTTGATGGTGCCGCTTCGCTTTGATTGGCGGAGTCGGATAGGTGGTGGGTACAGCCCCATCTGGAGCTCACCACGTTCTCTCTTCGGTGTAGCACCACATACATCGAAGAGAGTTCTCCGCGGAGAACACCACTCGTTGTTATACAGTTCAGCCAAGTCTTGAAGGCCAAGGCGATACCCTTTCCGTTCTTCCAAATAGGTCAACAAAGTTTACATAATTACTATTATGAGGTTCGATTTCGGATCATCTGAGCAGTAGGAAAATGGATGCCGGGACACAGCACTGAGCCCTTCGCGGGCTTCGTAGACAGCCAGCGTTCAGCTTGGATCAATCAGCCTGAAGGTCTGACCAAAGTGTCGGGGATGTCCTGCTCGCGGCTGCCGCCGGTCAGTGCTGTGCGGCCGAAAGCTCAGACACGACGTCCGGGTTCGCACCCATTGACTCTGGCGCGGTGCTGTCCAATCTAGGACCGGCATCTAGGACTACTGTTTTTACCATAGTACAGTTCTCTCTTGATGTTGGAGGAATGCCCGGATGGATTTGGGGCGTTTCTTGTCCTGTCGATTGTTGGCGCAATCGACAGGACCGCTCACTGCTCAATAGTTTCGTTTTTTGGTCATCAAGTCGTTGTTTGATCCTTTCCTTCAGCTGCACCAGGACTGGCGTTTGCCGCCGTTGTATGGTCGGGCGAGACCTTCGGAAATCAGGATGGCCCCGACGTCCTGCCCAGCCACACGCCCAACCGCTAGGAAGCGGTCATGCACGTCCAGATCTGGTTGGATGACCAGCTCTATCTGGTCCGCCGACTGGATGAGCTCTGTCAGCCTTGCTTTCGCTTTCAATCCCAGAGTCTTTTCCGCACGGCACTGCGGCCGGAAGGTCTCAGGCGCATCAAACCCAACAAGCCGATACCGGTCGTCATCATGGTCGATTGTGTCACCGTCAACGGCGATGACCTCAGATGCGCTCAGCGTCTCTGTTCGCTTGGTTGGTTCAATCCAAACTGCGGCTATGAACAAAGGCGCTAGCGCAGCGCTGAGAAGCAAGAGCCGTTTCATGTGCCCTGCCCCGGTATTTTGATGAGCCGGGCTCTCGAACGTGACCGATCAGGTTTTGGATTTCGCGTCCAAGGCCTGAGCTGCTTCGAGACCCTCTGGGGTAATCGACTCGATCGTGTAATCTGATTTGACGCAGAGAATGCGCCCGTCGCCAAATTCCTGGTGATGCTTAAAAAGCCCTGGCCAAAGATCGAACTCTCTGGGCTCAGCGCCCGCTCGAGAGATCTTCGACTTGCACAAGGCTCCGACATAGTTCGGCGAGCTGTAAATGCAGTGGTACTTAGGTCGTCCAAGGGAAGCGAGTCCGATAAATTCGTAGCGGCATGTAAAGGGAACCTGATCTTCTTTCAGGCCCCGGACCATCTCGATGGTAACCACAGTGTATTGTCTCTTGTTGTCCGCCATGACGACCCCCTATGGGCCGTCTTCTACATCCAAAAGTTGTGGACTAAAACACAATCTACGTCAATATAATAAAGTACGCCAATATACGATATTAGATTGTCAGAAATATATTGGCCGGATATTGCTTAGGCGATTCGCAAGCAGGAGAGACCATCTTGAAACACTCAAAATCCGGAAATAGAACTCGCGCGAAGGCCCTTGCAATTGCACTCGCTGCATTGCCGGCCACGCAAGCCAGTGCCTATCCAATTGACTGTGCCATATTCCTTTGCCTCGCCGGAGGTTGGCCAAATTCGCCCGATTGCAGTGCTGCCAAGGCGGAGTTCATTCGGCGCATCACACCCTACCCGGTCGAACCTCCGCTCCAACTCTGGCGCTGTCCGATGAACGCGTCAGAAAGCTCCTCAGGCGTGAGTCCTATGGAAAGGTTGGAAGCTATCAAGCGCGCCAGCACAAATCCTGATCCAGAACTTCCTGCAAATATTTCTTCGGAACCAATGATCGTGGACGCATCCATTTCCTCGCAGCCAGCTTCGTCTCTCCACGAGCCATTCACTGCTGATCTGCAGCCAACTCCGATCAGCGTCGATCTGACCTCACCCGATTTCGACGTTGTCAGGTCCATCAGGGTTTGGGATGTGCGCCATTACAGCTATCGCCGTCGTTCACGGGAGGGAGATTGCGAGCGTTCGCTTGATCTGGTCGTTGGCAGCTATGACGACCACGCGAACTTTCAATGGTCCGAGCGCGCTCCTGCCCCAATCCCTTCCTGGCTGTCACTGGGCAATCGCTGTGAACCTCCCAGCTACTTCCGTGGTGTTGGTGTCGAGTGGACCGACACATTCGGGTTCAGCGACTACGAACTCATCCGATATTGAGGTGCTGACCTGCGGTACAACGCGTTGCTCCTGGCTATGCCACCAAAATCACCAGCTGCATTTTTAAACCAGGCCGATTGGCCCGGAGGAAAAACCTAATCCCAGAAACAAAAACCCCCGCAAGGCGGGGCCTCAGCGGGGATCTTCTTAAGTCAAGTTTGATCACCTGATTTATAGGAAATTCCCAAAATTCTGAAAAGGATAAACGCATCTGTGCGAACGGTTTTTCTTTGCCTTTTGCTGAGGTTCGACGCGCCTTGCTTCCTCAATGAGAAGCACACCATGAAACCGTTGAACCAATCCAAATACTCTGCCCCCAGAAGCTGCGATAACAACTCTTACCTTTGCCAGGTGAGGTTGAAACCATGAGCCTCCGGCACATCTCATCCGCCCGTCACCGTGAAAATATTCGCTCCCACAACGGCCTTCCCGAGGGCTGGAACCGTGACAGGTTTCGGCAACTCTGCGTGAGTTATGCCCAGATCAGAGGCGTATCGGCCCAGTGCATTCGCACCTTCGAGATCATCATCGATATGATCGCTCCTTCCGCGTTTCGTGACCCGTCTCTGGAACCCTTTTGCTACGCGCGCCAGGAAACCCTCATTGCCGGGCGCGGATTGACAGATCGGACAATCCACAATCATGAACGTGAGCTGGAAGCCATTGGATTGATCGAGCGCAGGCTTGGGGCCAATGGCGCGCGCTGCAAGCGCAAGGGGCTTGGCCTCTTCCTGACCCCTGCCCTGAACCTCATTCCAGAGATGCGCGACGCGGACGTGCGCAGCAAGGCCGAGAAGAAAGAACATGACGAGCTGCGCGGGGATCGATCACGGCTTTACCGATATGTGAAACATAGCCTGGAAATTCTTCATTCACTCCCCTGCCCTCCTGAAGGCATCGACGAAATGATGGGCGCGTTTCGGTCCTGGCCGCGCGCTGACAAGTTGAAATACATGACGCTGGACAGGCTCAG
>NZ_WPZL01000054.1 GCF_013031245.1 Ruegeria lacuscaerulensis | reverse complement strand
GCTCTGATCCCGATGCGGGCGCGATGGTGGGATATGCCCGTACCGCGAAGATTGCCGCCGTGAACCCACCGACCGAGGCACCTGACGTGATCCGTGCACGCCGTATGGATTACTACCGGCACATGGCCGCAGGCACCGGTCCCGCCGTGACCGTGGTGGAAGATTTGGATTACCCCGACTGCATTGGCGCCTACTGGGGTGAGATCAATACGACCGTCCACAAGGGTTTTGGCATCAGCGGTGCGCTGACCAACGGCGTGATGCGGGACCTCGGCGACCTGCCGGATGGATTTCCGGTGGTTGCCGGGTCTGTCGGGCCAAGCCACGGGTTCGTGCACGTGAAAGAGGTTGGAACTCCGGTGACAATCTTCGGCCTGTCGATCAAGGACGGTGACCTTGTGCATGCCGATCGGCATGGCGCTCTGGTGATCCCGCCCGAGGTGGTGGACGAGCTTGAACAGGCGATCATCAAGCTGCTTGAAACCGAAAGACTGATCCTGGATCCTGCTCGCGCATCAGGGTTCGATTTCGACGCCTTCGAAAAAGCATGGGCGGCGTTCGAAGCCTCGCGGACTTAATCTTGGGATCGGCTCTGACGTTAAACCTTGCAAGAAGACAACTTATCCGTTCGACAGTTGTTGTCGCATTTGCGGCTGTGGTCATTCTGGTCACTATTGTTCTGCCCGTCGAATAGGGGGATTGACCCGAGCCAGGTCGGCCGGGCTCTGGAGTGAATGAGATCAATATATGTTTGCAAACCCGGACAAACTCCCAATTGTAGAATCAAGTGTAACTTCCGCAGCAACCGCTTGTCTCCGATGCGGAATCCGACTGACATTGGTCATTGCCATGAGCTGCCGAAGCCGTTTCTTCCTTCAAGGAGGTGAACCTACGATGGCGGGTAAGGCGTCTGATTTATAACACGAAAGGACTTCCATGGATTGTCAGGAACAAGCGTTGGCTGCAGCTAAGCAAACGGTATTGTCGCACCATCGTCTACTAGATAACGCTTCAAGCGTCGCGCTGGCCGAAGCACTTTCGATCGAAACAAGTTCGCAATGCAGGTTTCAATTCACGGCTCCGTTTAGAGAAGCCATCGGTGCTGAAGATGCAGTCACGAACTTCTGGAGCCAGCTTCGCAAGTCTTTTTCGCCGCTTCAACGCAGGCCGGATATCTTCTTTGCAGGCTACAACCATATAAACGACGAGCCGGGTGTCTGGGTCGCCTCGATGGGGCACCTACTGGGCTTGTTCGATCAGCCGTTCCTTGGAATGCGTCCGACCCGGCAATCGACGATGCTGAGATACGCAGAGTTCAATCATGTGGTGGACGGCAAAATTACTGAATCCACGATATTTCTGGACGTATTGAACTTCATGGCGCAGGTCCGCGCCGAAGCTCTCCCGTCGTCGACCGCCGCGACGATTGTTACACCCGGACCTCGTACACATGATGGTTTGCTCTACGCTGGCCAGGCCGCAAGTGAAGGTCAAAAGACCCTGAAACTGTTCCTCAGGATGATTGATCGGCTGCTGGCCGAAGATGTCCACACAACAAACACAGATTTATCGCTGGATTGGACCGATGACATGATTTGGTGGGGGCCGGGCGGCATCGGTGCGCCCTACACGCAAGGCCGCTACCTCGAACAGCATTGCGTGCCTTTCGAGGAGGGTTTGAAGTGGGGAGACTTTTTTGGTCACCGAACAGAGTTTGCCGAAGGCCACTACGGCGGTTTCTTTGGTTGGCCGACCTTCGATGTCACGTCGCTTGGTGGATATATCGGGCTTGCCCCGAAATCCGAGAAGAAGGCGACGATGCGCGTTGTCGACCTCTACCGGCGGGAGGGTGATAAAATTGCCGAAAACTGGAACTTCATTGATCATCTGCACTTTCTTGAACAATTAGGTGTCGATCTTATTGCGCGACAACGCCTGCTTACCGGATTGGATTGAGGTTTTGATATTTTAAGAGAATCAAGTATAGTCGACATCGCATACGTATGCGGTACCGAGCAACCAAACTGCTCGTATCTGCTTCTAAGCTGACTCAACGAGGTCAAATCCAGGGAGAAAAAAATGTTTATCATCACTCGTCTGGCAGTTGCTTCAACTGCGCTTGGAATGACGGTCGGAGCTGCATTGGCTGATTGTCCGGTTACCAGCGGAAGCGTCAGAATTCTGGCCAATGACTTTCCGGCGCTGCATGCGGTTGTCGATAACGCCGAAGCGTGCATCGGAGAGGGGGCGGAATTCTCGAAGAACCACTCGACCAAACACAATGAAATTCAGGTTGCCGCGCTTACGGCCAATCCAGCCGAGTATACGACTAAGATCGTAGCAAATTCGTCCATCGTTCCTTTGTTGAATGACGGACTGATACGCCCGCTGGATGACCTGGTCGCCAAGCACGGTCAGAATTTGCAACCTAACCAGTTGATCAGAATTGACGGCAAGATCATGGCGATTGCCTTCATGGCCAATGCACAGCATCTGATCGTGCGTCAGGACATCCTCGACCAGGTTGGTAAAGAGACGCCGACTTCTTATGAAGAAGTGCTTGATGCCGCCGAAGCCATCCGTGCGGCTGGCATCATGGAATACCCTTTCGCGATGCTGACAAAGTCGGATTGGAACCTCGGTGAAGAAGTTGTGAATATGTATCTCGGCCACGGCGGAGAGTTCTTCAAGCCTGGTACGGCAGAGGTTTCGATTAACAACGAACAGGGTGTTGCAACTCTGAACATGCTGAAATCGTTGATGGAGTATTCCAATCCCGATTTCCTGACCTACAACACCGGAGCCGTGACACCGCTTTGGGAATCCGGTGAATTGGCCATGGCCGTATTGTGGGGAAGCTCTGTGGGTGGCCTCATCGACGACGAAGGTTCTACCCCGGAAATCGTGGCGGCAACCAAACCGGCAGGAGCAATGACTGTGGCTGGCGGCGCGACGCCCGCGTCCTCGCTCTGGTGGGATGGTTTCACCATTGCTTCAAACATCAGTGACGAGGATGCCGAGGCAACCTTTATAGCGATGGTTAATGGCATCTCGGATGACATGGTCATGGCCAACAACGACAAGGCAGTCTGGCTGATGGACAGCTACAAGCCCGGACTGGCGGCCGAAGGCGTTGCTGCTGCGGCGTCAGCCGGTGCAGATCCCTATCCCATGCTGCCCTATATGGGGCTTCTGCATTCGGCATTCTTCCAAGAGGTGCCAGACTTCCTGCAGGGCAACGAAAGCGCTGAGCAAACTCTAGCTGACATCGAGGCGGCTTATACCGCTGCTGCGAAGGAACAAGGGTTCCTCAAGTAAACACTCAATTGGTGCGCGGCGCTCTTTCAGCGCCGCGCACAACTTTGTCGGGTTTTCGCTATGCCGCACGGAACTTTTGCACGATTTATCTGGCCGTCATTCCTGGCAATGATCCTGTTCATTGCCCTGCCGATCGTGTCAGTAGCGATGCAGTCGTTCTTTGTTGAACATGAACAGGTCATGCGCGAGGTCGAGAATTGCGGGCCCTTCACGTGTACCACGGTTCTACAGGTCGATGTGGAAGCAACCGACGCGTTGAAGGCCGATGCACCTCTCGGGCGCTATAACGGCTTGGGAACCTACACAAACCGTGGGCATCTGGCCTTTGACGAAGTGAGCGAGATCTGGGCAGCATCTGAATCTTTCGGGGGATTCATCGCGGGGGTTTACAACCTGCCGTTCTACAAGGCGCTTTTCTTCACGCTTGCCTATACCTTCGTCGTCACACCGTTGGTGATCGTCCTTGGTCTATTGATTGCCTTGGGCGTGAACCGCCTTCCAAAAGTCACCAAGGGGCCGACAATCTTTGCCTCGCTCTTGCCTATGATCGTGACGCCTCTGATCGGGGGCTTGATCCTTTTTTGGATGGTAGACGCAGACGGCATCATCGGGGCTACGCTGCAGATCATCTTTGACGATCCTGATCTGAGCCTGAAAGCTTCGGCACCGCTCACCTGGATCATGCTGATGGTCTACGGCGTCTGGCATTCAACGCCCTTTGCCTTCGTTGTGTTCTACGCGGGGTTACAAACGGTTCCCACGGACACTCTCGAAGCTGCGAAGATCGACGGGGCAAGCCGGTTTCAACAGGTCCGCTATGTCATCGTCCCCTACATGATGCCGCTTCTGGTCTTCATCACCTTGATGCAACTGATGGACAATTTCCGCGTCCTTGAACCCATCGTGTCCTTCTCGGCCGAAGCCAAGGCCAGATCGCTCAGTTGGATCATCTACAACGACCTTTCGGGGCAGGATAAACTCTTCGGCTCGGCCGCAGCGACATCGATGCTGACAATCTTCGGCGTTGCCATCCTGCTGACACCAGTGCTGATCAAGACCTGGCGCGACTTTAATCGGAGGGCCGTCTAATGGCATCGACGGCAAGTAAATCACCACGTCTGCTCACCTGGTTCACAACCTCCATGATCATCTTCTGGCTGATGATTGCGATCGGGCCGTTTGTCTGGACGGTCTGGGGATCTTTCAAGGTTCAGGGCGATTTCTTTTCCAAAGCCGATTGGCGGAACGCCATTTATGGGTTCTATACCCTGTCCGAAACCGGAGGCAGCTTCACCGGCAACGGATATTACGGCGCCTGGATTCAGGAAGAGTTCTGGCGGAACGTGCTGAACACCACGATTGTCGTTGTTTGTACCGTCATTATTTCTTTAACCCTTGGAACCTTGGGCGGATACGCGTTGGCGCGTTCCGGATATCGTTACGCTTTCTGGCTTCTGATTGCAGCACTCGTGTTTCGGGCCATGCCGCATATCACGCTGGTCTCAGGCTACCTTCTGCCATTTTTCGAATGGAACATTTGGGGAAGACTCTCGACCACAATTGTCGTTCTGGTGGCAATTAATCAGCCGTTCACGCTTTGGATGTTGCACTCGTTCTTTCTGAATATCCCCAAGGATATGGACGAAAGCGCTATGGTCGATGGCTGCACCCGGTTCCAGGCGTTCTGGCATGTGATAATTCCGGTCATGTGGCCGGGCGTCATTACCACCGGGCTATTTTCTTTCCTCCTAGCCTATAATGATTTTGCAATTACCTCGATGCTTCTGAGTTCGGAAAACCAGACGATGGTACCCAAGATCGCAAGTTTCCTGACCCAGATACGCGAACAGGGCAACGTGATGTTTGCCGTTTCGGCGGTGGTGAGTGCCATGGTGCCTCTGTTCTTCCTGGTTTTGTTCTTCCAACGCCAGATCGTTAGCGGGCTAACTGCGGGCGCGGTGAAAGGGTGACGCGATGGAACGTCTGACACTCGCCTCCGCTCCGCTGATTTTCACATGGTATCTGGGAGATCGTCTTCAAACCTAGGGTGTGTCGCGCCGTTAACGCAACGCCGCAACCCAACCGTCACCTCTAGATCAAGGAAGATCCATGTCAGTAGACCTGCAATCCGCCAAGTCGCTTGTTCAAGCGTACTCCACCGCCCGTGACAAAGGCGCCCACGGGGCCGAAACCGCTGCTGCTTGCGCAGAGTACCTGTCCCCTGCGCACACCTACCGCGGTATGCGCCCGTTTTACGAGGTCGAAGGGCCTGAAACACTGGCCGACACCGTCTGGACACCGCTGAAGAATGCCATGTCCGCCATCCAGCGGCGTCCCGATATCTTTTTCGCCAGTCACGCCGATCTTGACCCGGGTGCGGGAACCTGGGTTGTCGAAATGGGCAATTTCCTGTGCGATTTCACGGACGACTGGCTGGGCATATCCGCCACCGGAAAAACCACCTATCTGCCCTACGCGACGATGTCTCGGGTCCAGGACGGAGCCATTGTCGAAACGGTCGAGTTTCTGGATATTCTCGCCGTCTTGAGCCAGGCAGGCCGGAACCCGCTGGCGAAACACCAGACCGGGGGCATGATGATGTCGCCGGGACCAATGACCCACGACGGGCTTCTGTATGACCCCCAGCCCCGGGACCTGACCCAGAGCACCTATGATTTAACCCACGCCATGCTGACCGATCTGGCGCTGAGCTATACGTCGCCCGGCGATCATCTGGTCCGGTTCTGGAACGCGGACATGAACTGGTTCGGCCCGACCGGAATCGGGGCCAGCCTCTCCATTCCCGGCTACCAGCGCGGACACACCCTGCCTTTCGAGGCAAAGCAAGACGTGGTGAAGATCCACGATTGGGAACTTGCACTGGCCGAAGGCAACATTGCCGCCTTCATGTGGTGGCCTTGCCTGACCCTTCGCAACACCGGCGATTACCTCGGCGCGCCTGCCAATGACGTGGCTGCCGAAATGCGCGTCGTGGACCTCTACCGCCGCGACGGCGACAAGCTTGCCGAGAACTGGATATTTATCGACATCCTGCATTTCCTTGCCGAACAGGGCGTCGATCTTCTGGCCAATACTGGAGAGACCGTATGACCCAATTCATGCCTGATCGCTCGAAATCGCATCATCCGGCCGCCGCCCTGTCGCGGGGTCACATGCCCACGTTGTTCGACATATCTCTAAAGAACTACACCAAGGGCGGGGCGCACCGCATCCCGCCCTATCTCGGGCCGTCGCAATCGCTTGCCGGGTTCGATCCCGAGTACCGCAACATCGTCGACTATATCGTCCGCATCACCTATCGCATCTGGGAAACCGAGGCCCGTGAAGTCGAATATATCGAAGCCTGTTATTCCGACGATAGCCTTGTCTATGACGACTACGGCCTGCAACGCGGCAACGCCAAGATCGTCGGCGACACGCACCACACGACCGGCGCATTCCCCGACATTATCCTTAACGCGGAAGAGGTGATCTGGGCTGGCGACGATAGCGTCGGGTTTCACACCTCGCACCTGACGCGCATCAAGGGCAAGAACACCGGGCCGAGCAAATATGGCGACCCGACCGAAGCTGAGGTCGACGTCATGGTCATTGCCAACTGTGTGGCACTTGGCAACGACATTTTCCTGGAGCACGTGCTTTACAACACATCGGCCATGCTCAAGCAGTTGGGCCTTGATCTTTGGGAAGAGGCGGACAGGCTTGCCGCAGACCCATTCCCCGGCTGGCCGAGGAGCGCCGAAACATGGGCCGACCTGCGCGCAGGCGTGCGCCCCGAGCGTCCCTTGAGCCTTGGCGAACCGGTTGAGGGCTTTGATCCAGATGCGTTCTCGCGGGCGATCCACAACAACATCTGGAACGGAGACGGCTCGGTCTTGGACGAAAGCTATGCCGCCGATCTGCCCTTCGAGGGCACCACGGATCGAAAGTTCTCGGGGCGAGATGCCTATCGTGACCATGTCGGCGAACTGCGCGCCGCCTTCCCCGACATGAAGCACCAGGTCGACGAAGTCTACTGGATGGGCAACGATGCCGACGGCTTTCTGATCTCCACCCGCTGGAGCGCGGATGCCACACACTCTGGTGGCATGCTTTACCGAGACCCCACAGGGCAGACCTGTCAGATCTGGGGGATCACTCAGCAGCGGGTCAAAGACGGGATCGTCGAGCAGGAATGGCAGCTTTTCAATGAGTTGGACCTGATGATCCAAATCGCAAAGGCGCGCCGGGATGGCTGACTATCAGGACGCCAAGGCGCTTGTCCGTACCGCGAACACCGCCATCGACGCAGCAGACGGCGACGCGGTCGCCTCGGCGATGGAGCCTTACTACGCGTCCGACGTTCTGTGGCGCGGGATGCATCCGTTTCACGAACAGGCCGGCATTGCGGCGGTCACTGACACCTATTGGCGGCCGCTCAAGGACGCCATGGGCCCTTTGCAGCGCCGCCCGGACATCTTCTTCGCCGGGTCGAACGAAATAGACGGCTTCTCGTCCACTTGGGTGGTCGAGATGGGGCACCTCATGGGCACCTGGGACCGCCCCTGGATCAGCCTTGCCCCGTCGCGCAAGCTGGCGTTTCTGCGGTACTGCGAATTTCACCGCGTCGATGATGGCCTGATCACCGAAACCGCCTGCTATGTCGATATCCTGAACCTCTTGGCGCAATCGGGACGTCATCCAAGCGCGGGCACAACCGGATCGGTCCTGTTGACGCCTGGACCTGCGACCCATGATGGCCTTTTATACGATGCGCATTCGGAAACCGAAGGCCGGGCGAGTGTCGGTCTGATCTCCGACATGGTCACCGACTTGCGCGCGAACAAAGTTGGCTCGCCCGAAGACCACATGACCCGTTTCTGGACGCCCAATATGTGCTGGTTCGGCCCCGGTGGCATCGGCGCCAGCGCATGCTTCGATGGCTATCGGCGCGGCCACTCAGGACCGTTCGAGGACCACCTGGAATACGCCCGCCACACAGAACATGTCGCGCGCCTGGGCGAGGGCAACTACGGCGGGTTCTTCGGCTATCCCAGCCTATCCCTACGGTCGAAGGGTGGGTTTCTTGGTCTACCGCCTGGCGAAGTCGAAGCCGACATGCGGATCGTGGATCTCTACCGCCGCGATGGCGAAAAACTGGCTGAGAACTGGATCTTCATCGACATCCCACATTTCATGGCCATGCAAAGAGTGGACATTTTGGCAGAGCTTGGGCGCGAAAGCTGATCAGGTTCTGTTTGCCACGGTGCCGCGCTCGACTAGTTCTGGCACGATGCTCACGTTACCGGCTGTGTCGTTTCCGGCTATCGCAGCTAGCATCAGCGAGACGGACTGGTCGATCATCCGGTTGATCGGCTGACGCAATGTCGTCAGATCATACTCAGGCAATGCCGCCATTGGAATGTCGTCAAAGCCGACAATCGACACGTCTTGCGGCACCGTGAGTTTCAACTCGCTGCGAATTACGCCGAGTGCTTCGATCGCCATGTAGTCGTTGGCGACAAATATCGCATCTGGCCGCTTTGACGCTGGTCTGTCCAAAAGTTTGAGAGTAGCAGAGCGCGTCGCAGCCAGATCAAAATGCCCGGCAGCATGATCAAACAGGCTGTGTCCCTGATCGGACAGTTCTCGCTCAAATCCCAATTTGCGGTCGCGCCCGGTCGAAGATTCCGCCCAACCGGACAGCAACGCAATCTTCTGGTGTCCTGTTTCAATGAGATAGCGCGCTGCTAAGCGTCCGCCCAGGACATTGTCTGACGACACGCAAGACACACCTTCCTCGGCCTTTATCCGGTTGAACATAACGACAGAGATACCTTGATCCTGGCAAAGCTTGCAAAGCGACGAAGACAGTTCGACCGATGCGGTGATAATCCCGTCAACCTTGTATTCCAGCAATTCGGATACCGTCCGTTCGACCCCGACTGCGGTTTCCGGCATCATGAAAACCATCGCGTGGTAGCCGTTTTTCTGCAATTCGATACAGAGCTTTTCCAATGCCAGCGCATAGAATTGATTATCCAGATAGCTGAACAACAAAGCGATAATCTTTGAGTTTCCCGTAATCATCGATCGGGCAAGCGCATTGGGCCGGTAGCCCAACTCCTTGGCCGCTGCGAAAATTCTCTCCTTCGCTTCCGCCGATACGCCGGACTGAGTGGGTACGCGAGAGAAGGCGCGGCTCACGGCGGATTGCGACACGCCCGCCCGTTTGGCGACGTCGACCGAAGTTACTGAATTCTTCCTGGCCATGTTCGAGAAGCCTGCGATCTTTGTTCTTTTACCCCGCAATCATAGGAGAATCCGAGAATCTATTCCGCGAAGGCCGGAATTGTCTTCGCGAGCATCATACATTTTCCGAAAGACCCAGGTCAAATGACAGACTGGCACCACTAATTGAAACCTTCAACCTGTATCTTCGCCCGCTAAATTCAAACATTCGGAAGAAAGCAGGTCATTGCGACATATCGGAACTATTGCGGAAAGAACTTTTTTGCCTTCGCAGCGAATTACCGCTTTTCTGAACGCAGACGCAGCATCCAAAAACCCTAACGGACGGCGGCTTTGCCGTACCACGTGTCAGTTATTAGCGGGGCAGGGGACTTTGCTGCAACGGCACCGAGGTTAGAATCGAGCCCAGATTGACCGATGCTGCGCTCTCTATGAGCGTCCGCTTTGGGACGGGCTCTGATCTTGTCGCGTTGAGGCTTCTTCGAGACGTGTTTTGAGCCGGTCAACAACTTCTTGCGCTGTCGCAATATCATCTGGCGACAGGCCTTCCGAGAGTTCATTCACCCATGGGATTTGCCTCGCAATCGCGGCTTCGTACAACTCCTGCCCCTTTCGGGTCAGTACGACTAAGTGCGCCCGCTTGTGGTGTGGGTTCGGCTGAAACTCCACCATGCCTTCTTTGCTCAATTCATTGATGATCCGTTGTACGCCTTGCCGGTGAACACCCATCATCCGTGCATGCCAGGCAACGGATTCCGGTCGATCAGAATAAGCAATGGCGCCAAGGATCTGCCATCGGGCACTTGTCAGACCGAGTTCTGATACGAGGCGATCACCGGCAAGCTGCAATCGACCGTTCAGCCGAAACACATCCAGTATGAGCGCTGTTACGGCTTCTCCTTCTTCGGTCCTTCGTTCATCCGACATGTCGATTCCTCATTTTATTTGACAACATATTGTCATTTAGCTTGGCGCCCCCTAAATATGACAACATGACACCAAATCAAAATGACTTGCAAGGAGTACCAAAATGGTCAGTTTCAAACCGCTCGACCCCGAGTTTCCCATTGAACGGCAATTGGACATCGACGTTGGACCCGTGGTTCTCGTCAATCTCTTCACAGTCGATCCCGATGACCAAGACGCCTTGGTTGAAGCCTGGAAGAGCGACGCCCAATGGATGAAAAAGCAGCCGGGTTACATCAGCACCCAACTGCATAAGGCAATTGGTGACGGCAGCATGTACCTAAACTACGCGGTCTGGGAGTCTGTTGCGAACTTCCGCGCCGCGTTTTCAAACCCCGAGTTTCAGCAGCAGCTCAACCACTATCCCTCAAGCGCTGTGACCGCCCCCCATCTTTTTGAGAAGGTTGCAGTACCGAATTGCTGCACGGCCTGACGAAGCCCTTTCCAAAAGCCAATTTGAGGGAACCGCTATGAAAACAAAGATTCACGCCATCGCGGGTGGCATCGGCTTTGTGATGATCCTCCTCTTCTGGACATCAACGGCCACCAGCGAACTCTTTGCGAGCCATGAAACAGTCGCAACCGTCAAGGCATTGATCCTGAAAGGCATGTTCATTCTCATCCCGGCAATGGCTTTTGCTGGCGGATCGGGCATGGCAATGGGCCGAAAACGCAAAGATGCGCTGACGAGAGCAAAGAAGACCCGTATGCCGATCATTGCGCTGAACGGCTTGTTGATCCTCGTGCCGGCAGCCTGGTTTTTGGCTGGCAAAGCCGCCGCTGGCAAATTCGACAGCACCTTTTACACGGTTCAGATGATTGAGTTGATCGCTGGCGCAGCCAACATCACGATGATGGGACTGAACATTCGTGATGGCTTGCGAATGACCGGCAAAATTCGGCGCCCACGCTGAAAGCTCGGTTCTAACCTAAGCTGGCCAAATTGCCGACATTCGAGCAAACGCCGCGAGTTGGCACTATGTCCGCGGATCGGACACCTAGAGCGCTCTGTTCCTGCAAGCGCAGCGAATGTCTGGTTTGTCGAAGCTGCACTGCGGCGCCCATTGACCCCACGAATGACTGGTTAGGGCCGTGTGCGAATTCAATGTCATCTAGCCTAAATGGCCGATGCTGTGAGCATGACGATTACTTCCGGCCCCACCTGCAACCGGTATGCTGTACAATCTAGGACAAGATTGCTATTTGGTCTATTCCTGCAATCATTGCAAACTTCAGACCAGAAAGGTGGTGTAAACCACATGCAGGTTAGTGTACGCGACAACAATGTTGATCAGGCCCTTCGGGTTCTTAAGAAAAAGCTCCAGAGGGAAGGCGTTTTCCGTGAAATGAAGCTCAAGCAACATTTCGAGAAGCCGTCCGAGAAAAACGCGCGCCAGAAAGCTGAAGCGATCCGCCGCGCCAGAAAGCTGGCACGTAAGAAATTGGAACGCGAAGGATGATGTAATCATTCCTTGATGCCGAAAAACAGCCCCCGTTGTCTGATGGCAGCGGGGGTTTTACGTATCAACGGGCTATTTGGACTGAGAGCACTTCAAATTAGTTTCATGCGGCACGCGTTTTGCATTGCCGAGAACGCAGACTGAGTTCACAGATGAAGAGCCATCCCACGAAAACACCCCACTCGCACAATCCCCTCTGCGCAGAGTCAGTCGAAGTAGTGCACCAGCGGGCGGGCGGCGCGGAAGATCTCAATCAGCAGATCGATTACCTCGTCGTCAAGCAGTAGAGCGTCTGGCAAATCTTTGCGGCATCCCAGGCCAGCCATTTTCAGATAGGGCGCGGCGGGGTCGTTACTTGCAAAGCCTTCCGGCACAGTACCCAACGCCTTTCGCGTGACAATTCCGTCCGGGAAAATTTTCATAAACTCAGGGTCGTCCAAGATGGCTGTCAGGCCGCTCGGATCATCGATCAAACGCCTCTGCATTCGGACGAGCGCGTTCTTGGAGGGTTTGAAAAGTGCACCTCCTGCGTAGCAATTTTCTGGCTCGATGTGGAGATAGTATCCGAAGCTTTCTTCGGGATTGCCAGCATTGGCAAAAACATCCACGCCCGAGCGGTATAGAGCACGCCCGATGCGGTCTCGGGGTTCCTGAAAGAATTTGGTGTAGCTTCGCTTCGGTTTGATCCCCGCCTCAGCCACGAAAGGATCAAAGCGATCAGCATAGTCGTGCAGTGTCATTGCGATACCGGCGAAATTGCGCAAGGCGTCGTCGCGTTCTTCGCGGTGCTCGTCCATCCAGGCTTTGCGGTTGTTCATTCCGAGATCCGCAAGGAACGCAAATGTTTCTGGCTCTACCACGGGCGCAACTCCTGTTTCGCAGTTGCCAAGAGGCTTGACTGCGTTCCATTGCATCCTTGTAAGGCTAATTCAGAGCAACCGCCATGGATTGTAACTCAGTGCCTGACAGATACCACCGGTGATGGAATGGACAGCCACCGCTTACGTGTTGCCAGTAACGTTCGGTCCCGAACGACGACGATGCTTCGCCAACGATGAATGTCCGGTTTGGGGAAGTGAGCCACAGCTAGGGACAGGGTCATCAATGTTGGCTCTGGGCCTTTCTCGTAGGCTCAATTGTTAGATGTTACGCTTGCACCAGTGCTGGTACTGATCCCAATAAAGAGGTTTCCCTACCGCGAACGAACGACGGCTCCCTTTTGGGGTCAACCAATTGATCCGTTTCTTGCGCATTCGGTTCAGGTATCTCAACACGCGCAGGAAACGGGTCGCGCTACACCCGCACCGTTTTCTAGTTGATTGGCATGCAATTTCAGAAAGGCATGACCATGGAACTGAAAAACAAGACCGTCATCATTACCGGCGCGAGCAGCGGGATCGGCGCTGCAGCCGCTCTTCTGTTTGCCTCGGAAGGGGCAAATGTTGTGTTAGGTGCCCGCCGGGAAGCTCAGCTGAACACAATCGTCGGGCAGATTACACAGAGCGGCGGGCGCGCCGTTTGCCTTGCGGGCGACGTGACAGACGAAACGTACTCCGGGGATCTTGTTGATCTGGCGAAACGGCAATTTGGTGGCCTTGACGGCGCATTCAACAATGCGGGCATTATGGGCGATACGGGGCCAGTTCCCGAAATGGAGTCAGGCAATTGGCAGTCGGTTCTTGCCACAAACCTCACGAGTGCATTCTTCGCAGCAAAAGCGCAGATACCGGCGATGGAGGAACGCGGTGGCGGGTCTATTGTATTCACCGGAACTTTTGTTGGTGTCAGCAATGGGGGTATGCCCGGTATGGGAGCCTATG
>NZ_WPZL01000053.1 GCF_013031245.1 Ruegeria lacuscaerulensis | reverse complement strand
ACTGCACTTTGGCACATTCGATGCCGGTGGAGCAGGAGCCACCCACCTCATCCGGTTTGGGCCGTTGAGCGAAGCGTCCTATAGGCAGGCTGCACTACTTGAGGACGAGAATGACTTGCCAATATTCATTTGGCCCGCAAGAACTAGGATGCTCAGTTGTCGACCCGTGTAGCGATGGCTGATGAAATTCGACCGGCGCAACACGCCCAAACGGTGGACACATTGAACAGATTTGGACATCTTAGTACGCTGCCTGTCGGACCTTTTCGATTTATTGCACTGGATGTCGAAACGGCGGACAAATCTGTCAGTAGCATTTGCCAGATTGGGCTTTGCTTTGTTAGCGACACTGGCTCTATGCAAACCTATTCTGTCCTGATTGACCCCGAAGGGCCTTTTGAGGTTTTCAATACTGAGCTTCACGGGATTTCCGCCGAAACCGTGATTGGGGCTGAAACATTCCCAACGGTCTACGCGTCCTTGTTTGATGTCCTGAACACCCACAACCTTGTGCAACACAGTACGTTTGATGAAAAGGCGATGACGGCCGCTTGTGCCCGATATGGCTTGCCAATGATCTCTTCGCATTGGACGAATAGCGTGTCGATTGCCCGTCGAGCATGGCCATTGTTGAAGGGCGCCGGTGGGCACGGGTTGGCAAATCTTAAAAAATACCTCGGCCTTGAGTTTCATCACCATGATGCAGGCGAAGACGCCCGTGCCTCGGCATCGGTGATCCTGAAAGCAGAGGAGACTTTAGGGACGCCGTTGTCTTATCTCAGGACAAACCGCCAATTGAAATTCCAATTCGGAAATCCATCCGAGAGATAAGCGGTCAAGGTCTAAAAGATGCTACTGAACGACGAACTGATCGTCTGATGTTACGCAGTTTGCGAACCTCGGCTCTGCTGAAGCAGTCATCATAAACTCTGCTTTGCTCGAATTTTGGGAATGAGCTGTCTATGTGGTTAGTTAGTAGCGGGGCAGGAGGCTTTGAGTATGTGACGGGTGGGACCATTGGCTAAATCTTGAAAAACAAGGTATGGGAATTTGCTACTGTTGCTCCGGGGTCCGGTGGGCGATGACGTCAGACATCGTACACATGGTAAGCGGCAATTCGCGGTTACCAGCGCAATGTAAGCTACTCAGCAAAGCACTCTTACTTCGAGGTGTTGAGTTGTGCGTCCAACTCAGAGTACGATGTGGCCCAGAATTCTGCCAGAAACGCTGCAACATCCTGCTCTGATATTTCTGACCTATTGCCTTCGGCATCCGTCGCTTGACCCATTGTATATCGCAGATCGGTGCCGGTGTCGGTCGGCGTCAGCTGATATGTCTCGGGCAAGCTCACCCCAGTGCGCGCCGGAACCTGGATGCAGGTAGAGAAGTAATCGAACGGTTCCCAATCAGTAATGCGGTAGAAAAAGTCCGCCAATTCGTGGGAGCAATGATAACCTGACCCGTTGCCGAGACGCCCTTGTGGGCTGTCGACCTTGATTTCCTTCACTCGGTTCATCCATTTCAGCTTTAGCTCCGGCGCGACCAACGCTTCCCAGACGACCGCGATTGGCGCATCGAAATGATGGCGGAATGTCCAAACTCCGTCTTCCTCGGTCAGGAAATGACGCTCACGGTTTGCACGTAAACGTTCCCATGATTTAGCCAAATCGTAGACTGACATCGAAACCTCGCCAAAATGCTCGATTTCCTGTGAAAATGGTTCCACTATGCCTTTGATATCCATGGCGTTTGCAGCGTCCTCGCTGAACAGCGCATAACTGCGCACACCGGTGGCTTCAACAACGTTCGTCTTGGCCATTCGGTGGACCAGAATAACGTCGGCGCCGGAAAAATCCTTTACCGGGCCAAGCTGCATTTCTTCGAACTGGCCATGATGGGCGATAACCTTCAAATCCAGCCCACTGACATTTGCGCAAGCGTTGCAGGTGCAGGTTGTATTCGCAATTATGTCCTGCCGACGAAGTGCAAATGCGTTGTAGAGGTTCTCGCAGATGGTCAGGAAGGTCTCGCCAGAGGAGAAATCTTGCCGTGTCGAATATGCCAGAACCGCATCGCCTTCAGTTTTCCAAAAATGAAGCGGGTCACCCACTTGCTCGATCAACACACCCAACAAAGATTGCAAAATCGGATTGGCATGATCCATTTCTGACGATGTCAGAAATTGGGTGTATCCGGAAATATCGGCGATCAACAGATATCCAGTTTGAGTTGACATGGCGCCCTCCCCAAAAGAGTGTTTGGCGGGATTACTTTTTCTGTTGCACTGGCGATTAACCTTCAAGGTAAATTGACGCCAGATCTGCGGAATGCTTGCGTTTCACACAGGGCTCAAAACCACTTCGGGCTGAAACTCGCCATAGACGGTCGTCATGAAGCGTAGGCTGGGAGCTCAGAGGTTTAGTAGCAGGTGAGAGGCCGAAGTAGTCACCAATTCACGCAACACCGCCCCTAAAAGACGGCGCCACTACAGCGATGGCCCTACGCCCATCCGAGTTGTTTTAGTGAGTGCCCGTCGTTCCAGATCTTGGTCATTCGGGCGATCTTACTGCCTTCAAATTCCATTATGTAGGCATAGTTGGTTGCAATTTCGTTGCCTGTGGCAGGGACCGGCCCACCCTCACCGGTTTGTTTGCCGCTGAATACTGCTGTGGCCGTTACGATGTTCCGTTCGTGATCCGTCGAGAAAGAGGTGATATTGTAGTTGCCATCGGGGATCGGGGTTAAAATTCCTGCCGTCCAGCCAGTATAACCCTCGATTGTCGATATATCAGCCAATGCATCTGCCTGACATGCAAATGCGGCACCATCCTGACAGTATGCCTTGCAGACGTTCCAGCCTTTGCCTGTTTCGCATGCATCAAAGAAGGCCATGGCCGTTTCGGAAATACTCATCGTGTTTCTCCTATCCCTGTTTCCTCACGTCCGGCGCTTCATCGCCGTCAGTTCTGTTTGGATGGGATGGTTTTAGAACAATTATTTTAAAAAAACAATTTTAAAATAAATGAGTGATCGACCTCACTCGCGAATTTCGCTCATGATCATGTCGTAAAAATTTGGTATCACGTGCTTTTTTTCGTCGTGCCGCCCATACAAGACGGTTCCGTGAACGCAAAAAATTACAAAGCTTGCAAGCTGCGCCGTGTCCTTGTCCGGCCCGATGTCTCCATCCGTCTGGGCATTACGAAAAGCGGCTTCAACCAGCGATTCCACCTCTGCACAGAACGCGCCAACCTGTTCGGCGGCCTCAGGACTTATCACATGTTTCTGCGCAAGGTGGTTCATCATCAGGCAGCCCTTGTATTCCGACTTGGCGGCTCCCAAAAAAACATTTCGGAGAAACATTTCGACACCCTCTAAATTCGGATTGTCGATCAGAATACGGTAGCGCGGCCCGATGACATGATCGCGATAATGATCCAGAGCTGCTGAGAACAGTCCCTCCTTGTCCCCAAACTCCTTGTACATACTGGCTGTGTTTAGCCCGGTTTCGCGGACGACATCACTTATTGACGTAGCTTTGTAGCCGTTTTGCCAAAAAACACCCATGGCTTTTTCAACTACAGCTTCGCGCGAATATGATCTTGGCCTGCCCATCGGAGAATATTAAAATGATCATTTAAAAATCGCAACACGCACCGTCTGAGCAAGATCAGGAAAAACCGTTCCGCAGGGTAGAATCTTCGTGAGTTGCTGCGGGTGGCCGGTCCCGCAACTGTATCTTGTCAGCGCAGCGGGTCAGTTTGGACTACACGATCATGGAGAAAACTGCCTGCTCCCAATGGTCGCGAGAGGCGCAAAACCGCCCAATTCAGTATATTGAAAAAACGCTCACAACCGCAAACCCTACCGCTAAGATGGCTGTAGGGTCATAAAGTGCACCGCACCGTGGCTATGGAATACTGACCTCAGAAGTCCTTCCGACGGAAACTGCCCATGATAGCACCTCCCATCAGGCATGTTAGGTTTTGCCAGGATGGCTCAACCGCAAAATTGGCCATTTCCGTAGCCAGCGTGTCAAAGGCGCCCTTGTTGGTTTTTATCATGTGACCGGGCGACATGAAGCCAGCAGTCAAGATAGATTTCTCGACATTCTCGAAGCACATGGCGTTGCCGAAGTTGCCGACTCCCGAGACGAATTCTTTGCCTTCTTCGTTGCCGCCCCAAGTCAGCCAGGGTGAGAGGAAGATGAAGGGCGGCATGGCGTTTACGGCAATTGCGCCGTACTCCATTTCAGTCACCGCTCGGTCCAGAGCAGCCTGATGCGTCTTCTTGGTGTCTTCGTCGATCAGGATTGCGCTGCCCAATGTGCCAAGCAGCTTTTCATTGCAGAAGGCAACTGCAGCGGGCAGGAATTCTGCAGCATTGGCAGGCACGTCCAACGGCACCTCACCTGTGATCTGGCAGAAAGCTTCGTTGCGCGTGCCATAGCTGTCTTCTTCAATGCCGGTGATCAGCAGGTTTTCAGCCGCCTTGAACTGACCGCCCTCCGGCGACAGCTGCTCAGCTTGCGGATAGGCGGTGAGGAACCCGTCTTTCACCTCGCCAGCCCCCGGATAATAGGTGCCTTCGGCGGGCGTGTCTTCGACGATCGCCTTGCGAATGGCATCCAGAAACTGATCCCGCTGGGCCCAGTGTTTCGAGGTTACCAATGTTTGAACCCGACCGCAGACTGCACCACCGTTGAGCTTGTTAATCGTGACAATCTGGTGTGCCTGATGAGCGATTTCCTTATCGGTCCACGGGCGGTCGCCCGGCACGATGATCACAGGGTTGTTGCCTCCGCATTCGGAGATCAATTCGGCCTGGGTGGCACTTTGGATCGCTTTGGCGGTACCTGCACCACCCGTGAAGTAGATCTTGCCGATCCTGGTATCGGTCGTCAGCACACGGCCCTGGTCGTGATCGGCGAAAGCCAGGGCTTGATGATCGATCAGCGGGGCCATGACCTTTTCCCAAACCTTATCGCTTTCGGCATTCAGGTGGTGTGGTTTGTGCACCACGACCTTGTTGTCGAAGAAGATTGCCTTGAGCATCTCCAAAGACGACGAATAGTTCCCTGCGCCCAATACGGCGGTGATACCGGCAGGTTTGTCCATCGGATTCACTTGCTTCGGTTCGCCCTTGACCCGAATGACATCCTTCCGGTCGCCGTTCATCAGCTTGTCCTTGGTGTCGATCGGGAAGACCGCGATGTCATAGCGATCATCACCAACTTTGGTGATGCTGATCGGCTCCGGCATCTTTCCATGCACGATGCCTTCATAAACGTCGATGGCAGCAGAAACGGTATTGGCCATCGGAACAATCGTGGCGATCTTTGATAACGGGTCAGTATAAATCTCTTCGCCCATCTGACCATTCTTCATGGCCGTGTCCGAGGCGGCGAGTTCACCGCCAAAATTCTTTAGGTTTTCGCGTACAGATTCCAGTAGGGCTAACCGCTCGGCGGGGGAGGTATCGGCCCATTTCTGCGGGTTCAGGTGAGTAATAGCGTCGTCGGTTTTCATCTGATTGTCCTTAAGTGTTCGGTCAGAGCGAGTTGGGAAAAGCAGGATCAGCGGGCGATCGACATGACCATGCGGTCGAACGCTCGGTCGCCCAACCATTTACGGACGCCCATCATCAAGCTTGCGTATTTTCCGGCGGCGTAGCGGGTCTTGGGTCTGCGGGCCTTCACCGCCCGGGACACAACATCGGCAATCACCTGTGGGGACGAGCCGCCGCCATCCTTGTAGTTTTCGGCAGTTGCCTTGGCGACGGTTTTGGCCATCGGTCCATAGGCCGTATTGCCCGAAAACTTCAGCATCGGGCCTTCGACAACATTTCCGAAAGAGGTCTGAATGATGCCGGGTTGGACCACAACCACGTCAATACCAAACTGTTTCAGCTCAAGGCGCAGGCAGTCAGACAAACCTTCGAGAGCGTGTTTCGAGGCATGATACCAAGCACCCAAGGGGGTATAGATCTTGCCGCCCATCGACGTTATGTTGATGATCTTGCCCGCGCGTTTCTCGCGCATGTAGGGAAGCAGTTCCTGTATCAACGCGGCTGCTCCGAACAGGTTCACGTCCATCTGATAACGTGCTTCGTCGATCGGGACGTCCTCGACCGCACCATAAAGTCCAAAACCCGCATTGTTCACCAGCACATCCGCGCCGCCGAACTTGTTGGTGATCTCGGCAACGGCGGATTTGCGACTGGCCTCATCCGAGACATCCATGGCAACAGGATGCGCGCCGAGCGCTTTCAGATCGTCCATTTGCTCCACCCGTCGGGCCGCGACGACGACAGTCAATCCATCCTTGATCAGTTGCTGAGCGATCACTTTACCCATGCCCGACGATGCACCAGTAACGAGCGCAACTTGCTGTGTGTTTGCCATTGTTTACTCCAATTGTTTTGGACAGCTTGTCTTGTTCCGGATCATTTGCACCGTTTGGCCCGAGTCGATGCGTTCGGTATCTCCGGATACAAACGCAGATTGGAGCGTACGATTGCGCGGCTGTTCACTTTCGTTGCGGGCGTGGATTAAATTCCGACATATCCCTCGCCTCGACCGGGGTCATGCCGGTCCAGCCTTGGAACGCGCGATAGAATGAGTTCGGCTCGCGGTATGCCAACAAATAGGAGATCTCCTCGACGTTCAGCCCCTCCTCACTCAGATAGTGCATCGCCAGTTCCAAGCGGGTTGATTCCAGCACTGTCTGGAAGGTCTCGCCTTGCTCCTTCAGTTGACGTTGCAATGTGCGCTTGGACATAGCCATCCTCTTGCACATCGCCTCAATGTTTGCCTCACCCGAAGGCAACATGTCATGTAGGACCCGCTTGGCGCGCATCACGATGGGCGTGTCTGTTTCATGAGTCTCCATCTTGCGGCGAAGTTGCTTCTCAAAGTCCGGCCAGGCTTCCTCGTTTTCAGTGATCAGGGGTAGGTCCGCGTCTTCGCGACGCAGGGAAATGCTTGCGCCGGGCGTTGGGTGGCATCCCAGATAAGAAAGTACTTCCTCGCCCGGATGTTCAATGACTGGAAGCTTCACGTGTGCTGGCACGATATGCTCGGCAGTGTGGCAACGGGCGCACTCCAGCAGGTAAAGTGCTTCGAACCAGAGCATTCGCGGCGGGACTTGAATGGCGGGATCGACTGAACCGATTGCAACATGAAGGCAATCATCGTCCTCGGAAAGGTGCAGAGTGATCGGCGCCATCAGCGGTTTGAACACTGACAGTCGTTGAAGCCCGGTACGTACATCGGGCGAGCAGGAGAAAGAGAACATCGCGGGCGTGAATGGCGCGTGAGCAAAGAGTTTGCTCAAGATGAGCGGCAAATCTGGGCGTTTAGCTTCTGTCTCAACCGATTGCCACAGATCGACCACCTGCGCAGGCGTGACCCCCTTGCCTTCGTTGCGCAGGAAATCACGCGGTAGCCCGGCCCGGAGAAACACCTGCTCGGGTGAGATTTTCAACAACTTGGCCAACTGTGTGATGGATTTGGCCATTGGATAAAGACGGTTTGGCGATTTCGCCTCCTGAAACGAGTATATTAGTGCATCCTATATTTGCATGTGATTTCCTCCGCGCCAGAGGCTGGAAAGCCTTTGGCATGTTCTGATGGTCCTTTGGCGCAATATGATAGAGCAACAGCGAAGTCCCAGCATCGTGTTCCTCTCAAATCCGACGTTGACCTTTCACGTTACACTTATTGCTGGGCTGCCTCTGACGTCGGTTCCGAGCCCAGAATAACCGATGCTGCACTCGGTATGAGTGTCAACTTTGGGTCGGGCTCTGATCTTGTCGCGTTGAGGCTTCTTCGAGACGTGTTCTGAGGCGGTCAACAACATTTTGCGCTGTCGCAATATCATCTGGCGATAGGCCTTCCGAGAGTTCATTCACCCATGGGATTTGCCTCGCAATCGCGGCTTCGTACAACTCCTGCCCCTTTTGGGTCATGACAACCAAGTGCGCCCGCTTGTGGTGTGGGTTCGGCTGAAACTCCACTATGCCTTCTTTTCTCAATTCATTGATGATCCGTTGTACGCCCTGCCGGTGAACGCCCATCGTCCGTGCATGCCAGGCAACGGATTCCGGTCGATCAGAATAGGCAATGGCACCAAGGATCTGCCATCGGGAACTTGTTAGACCCAGTTCTGATACGAGCCGATCACCGGCAAGCTGCAATCGACCGTTCAGCCGAAATACATCCAGTATCAGCGCTGTCACGGCTTCTCCTTCTTCGGTCCTGCGTTCATCCTGCATGTCGATTCCTCATTTCATTTGACAACATATTGTCAATGTGCTTGATGCTTCCTGAATATGACAACATGACACCAAAATGAAGCTACTTTCAAGGAGCACCGAAATGGTAAGTTTCAAATCCCTCGACCCGGAGTTTCCCATTGAACGGCAATTGGACATCGACGCTGGACCCGTCGTTCTCGTCAATCTCTTCACAGTCGATCCCGTTGACCAAGACGCCTTGGTTGAAGCCTGGAAGAGCGATGCCCAATGGATGAAAAAGCAACCGGGTTACATCAGCACCCAACTGCACAAAGCCGTTGGCGACGGCAGCATGTATATGAACTACGCGGTCTGGGAGTCTGTTGCGGACTTTCGCGCCGCGTTTTCAAACCCCGAGTTTCAGCAGCAGCTCAGCCACTATCCCTCAAGCGCTGCAACCGCCCCCCATCTGTTCGAGAAGGTTGCGGTGCCGAATTGCTGCACGGCCTGACGAAATCTTTTCCAAAAGCCAATTTGAGTGAACCGCTATGAAAACAAAGATTCACGCCATCGCGGGGGGCATCGGCTTTGTGATGATCCTCCTCTTCTGGACATCAACGGCCACGAGCGAACTCTTTGCGAGCCATGAGACAGTCGCAACTGTCAAGGCATTGATCCTGAAAGGCATGTTCATTCTCATCCCGGCAATGGCGATTGCTGGCGGATCGGGTATGGCAATGGGCCGGAAGCGCAAGGATGCGCTTACGAAGGTCAAGAAAACCCGAATGCCTGTCATTGCGTTGAATGGTTTGCTGATTCTCGTACCCGCAGCCTGGTTTCTGGCTGGCAAAGCTGCCGCGGGCGAATTCGACAGCACATTTTACACGATTCAGATGGTTGAGCTGATCGCCGGGGGAGCGAACATCACGATGATGGGACTGAACATTCGTGATGGCTTGCGATTGACCGGCAAAATTCGAAGGCCGCGTTGAAGATGTGGTGCCAATCCAAGCAGAGGCCAAATTACCGACATTCGAGCAAACGCTGCGAATTGGTGCTATGTCCGCTCTTGGATGTTCGAAACTTGCCGCAGCGAAATGACGGTTTGGATATCGCTTGTTTCTACCGGCTCGAATGACCGCAATCGGGAAATCCGCTGCGGCGTCAAAATTACGTGCGGCAAGTGCGAGCATTTTCTGCGTCAGCAAAAGCGGCGCAAGCAAAAGGCGGGTTTGTCCGCTTCGAACGCAGCATCGCGTGTGGGTGGCGAATGTCTCTTATGGGCCGTGAGACTCAGTGGAGCAGGCAGCAGCACTGCCTGCCTGAGAAGAATATATTTGTTTCACAAAAGTGGGGCTGATCACGGTCAGGTATGTCGGCCTTTGAAGCATACACTGTTGCGAGGTTTTGGTTTATCCAATCCGCAACTCTTCTAGCAAAACCTTATTGCGGCAATAATTTGGGGTTTTTGCAGCTCCCACACGATTGTTGGCCAACCAAGTTTCGCACGCGGGTTTTTCAGAGCATTTCTGGCAACGGAATGCAGCATCGTGTCGTTGGAAGTTGTGAATTTTGCCGTCAATCACAGCCTGTTCCAGATTTACATCCAGTGCTTTGGCCATTACGGGCAACTGATCTGGTTGACGCATGCTGTTGGTTATGACGGGCATAATAGCCTCCATAGAACGTGTGAGTGAGCTTTGTTGGATTGAGGTATTTTCAAATAGGCAGGCACAAATTTCCGGGTCAGGCCATGATTTAGATCAATCCACGCAAAACAGATTTAGGTGCCTCCACAATGGCCCGTAAGGCAGAATTCAGAGTCGACCAGGGACTAAAAACAGGTGCTGGTTACGATATGAATGTCTGGGAGCCGCAAAGCGGCCCCCAAAACGAGACCTGATTGATCACCCTTCAACCGGGGCAAAATGGGCGCGGAAAAAGCGCAGGTATTCCGGCTCATAAGTAAATTTGAGCCCGCGAATTTCGTTTGCCTTTTCCATGACCCGTTCAACGCTTTCCGCAACCACGTCCATATGCGCCTGAGTGTAGACGCGACGCGGCAGGGTCAGGCGCACCAGTTCAAGTTTCGGCATGAAATTCTCGCCGGTATCTTTGTTACGCCCGGCGGAAACGGCACCCCTTTCCATAACCCGCACGCCTGCGTCTACATATAGGGCCGCCGCCAACGCCTGCGCTGGAAATTGATCTTGCGGGATATGGGGCAGGATTGCGCGCGCATCGAGGAAAATCGCGTGCCCGCCGATCGGGTTCACGATCTGCACACCCATCGCCTTGAGCTTGTTGCCGAGATACTCGACCTGCCCAACGCGGGCGTTGATGTGATCGTCCTGCACGCTTTCTTCAATACCAATAGCCAAAGCTTCCATATCGCGCCCGGCCATGCCGCCATAAGTGTGCAGCCCCTCGTAGACCACAACGAGATTGCATGCCTTCTCGTATAGCTCCGGATCGTTCATTGCCAGGAACCCGCCGATATTGACCAGCGCATCCTTTTTGGAAGACATCGTCGCCGCATCTGTCAGAGCGCAGAGCTCGAATATGATTTCGCGAATGGACTTTTCGCCATACCCGTCTTCGCGGCGCTTGATAAAATAGGCATTCTCTGCGACCCGGGTCATGTCATGGACAAGCCGCACATCATGTTTGTCGCACCAGCTACGCAGTTCACGCAGGTTGGCCATCGAGATTGGCTGTCCACCAGCCATGTTCACGCAGGTTGCAACACAGACATAGGGAATCTTCTCCGCGCCAACTTCGCCCACCAGAGCGTCAAGCTTGGCCAGGTCAACGTTGCCTTTGAATGGGTAGGTCGAGGCGGGGTCGTGCGCTTCATCGACGATTACATCGACAAAAGTGGCCCCTGCCAATTCCTGGTGCAGGCGAGTGGTCGTGAAATACATGTTTCCGGGCACGTAATCGCCGTCCGAAATCAGGATCTGCGACAGGATGTTTTCGGCACCGCGCCCCTGATGAGTGGGGACGGTATACTTATAGGAATAGTACTTCTCGACCGTGTCTCGCATCCGATAGAAATTGGCGCTGCCAGCATAGGCTTCATCACCCGCCATCATACCAGACCACTGCCGGTCAGACATAGCGCCGCAGCCGGAATCGGTCAGCAGGTCGATGTATACATCCTCGGATTTCAGCAAAAATGTGTTGTAGCCTGCCTCAGCGATCGCCGCTTTGCGCTCGGCTTCGGTGGTCATCTTCAGCGGCTCGACCATCTTGATCTTGTAAGGCTCGGCCCAGCTTCGGTTTTGCAAAGTCATTCTTTTGGCTCCTTCGTTCAACGACACTAAAGTGGGTTTTCGCGTGGAGCGGTGAGGGTGCGCCACGGATTGCCCGTGGCATTTCATCCCTCCGTGCCAGAACTCGCTGTCTGGTCTGAGTGGCCGAGTCAAACGCTATTGGCTGGTCATGGGATACTCAACCACGAAATAGAGCTGATACGTTACGCCGCAGGAGGGTACATTTCCTGAGAGAGATAACGTCATCGGCTTACGAAAGGGGTGACAGGCCAAGTGAAAAGCCGGCGGCAATCATATATTGACATCAAACATGTCAATATGACATGACAGATGTCATAATGGAAAACACAACGAGTCTATACGATTTCATTCGCCTGGTGCGACCGCTCTATAAGGTATTGGAAAGTGCCGTGGCGCGTGAATTGGACGCTGCTGGATTAACAGTCACGGAACGTGCTGTTCTTGAGCAAGTTCATGACCATGGTCCGCAACCGGTTCCCCGGATCGCTGACCGCCTCATCGCTCCACGCCAGTTTGTTCAGAAGACGGCGAACGCGCTGCTCGACAAGGGATTGATAGTGCGACGCAAAAATACTGCGCATCGTCGCTCGGATCTGATGGCGTTGTCGTCCAGCGGTGCCAAGCTGATCGAAGCTGTTCTGGCGCGAGAGACTGTCGAGATCACCCGCGTGGCCCAGCACTTGTCACCTGACGATATCGCGACAGCGCGACGCGTTGCAGAAACGATGATCCAAAGATTTGCCGAAAAGGAGGAGAAGGGTGTCTGAAGTATTGGAAGGAGAGTGTCTGTGCGGCGCCATCAAGTATCGCGTAGAAGCTGCGCCAATAGTATCAGGTGCGTGCTACTGCGGTGATTGCCAGAAAACGTCCGGCGGTGCGGAAGCTCATGGAATGATGTTTCCAGCACCTGCTGTAACAATTGTGGATGGAGAGCCCAAGACGTTTGGCCTGACCGTCGACAGTGGAAACGTTGTTTTCCGTCAATTCTGTCCGGACTGCGGGGTGCACGTCATTTCATGGAATAGCGCGGCTCCGGAGTACAAGGCGATCAAAGTCGGAACACTGAATGACCCATCAGTTTATCGCAGCCAGGGCAGTTTATGGGTGTCATCGGCCCAGCCATGGCACCGCCCCGACCCTGATCTGCCACAGCACCCGAAGATGCCGTGTGTCGCGGATTTGTCGGCTACTGGATGAAGTCCAGTTAAGCCGACTCTCCAAACTCATTCAGGCATGCATATGCTGCGCTTTTCTGGGGCAGTCGCTTTTGGGACGGGTTATTGATCTCGCAATGCCATTGGACAGGTAAGCGGCGCCAAACCATACTGGAACCATGCAGCTGACAGACACCACACCTGTCCATCTGATCCACGTGGACCCGGACGTCAACATGGCGCGGCTCTATGGAATAGAATTGCAGCCAACGCTGTTTGGGGAAGTTTCCGTGCTTCGTACCTGGGGGCGCATTGGCACAAACGGGCAAGCCATGATGGTGACGTATGTAGATGAGACCCAAGCCACTGAAGCACTCCAAAAACTCGAAAGGCAAAAGCGCCGTCGAGGCTATGTTCCGGTAGGTGAATAGCCTGAGGCTAATGTTCCTGTGTCGTACTAGGCGTTTGGTCTGGCGGTTACTTTGCACGGAACTTGGACACTTTGGCCTGTTCACTGTTTCCTCAGCAAATCCCGAGCCTGTCGGCTCGTGACCGGGCTCTAGGTTCCAACCGGCCAGCCGGCTTCCACTCAGAATACCCCAGTATGGTCTCCCTGAGCCAATAGCCCCTGAACCGTCTCCTGCGAGCCGGGGCAGGGGCTTTCGTCGCATTCTTCACCGTGTCGAGACAGTGTTCAGAGTTCTTGATATCGAGATTTGTCGTCAATTTTTGGAGCGCCACTTGAAATCTGACCTGAGCAAAAACGCTCTTGAAGCCACCGACTTTCTGAAGGCCATGGTCCATGACGGCCGCATACAGATCTTGTGCGTGCTTCTAGGCGGAGAAAAATCTGTTGCGAAATTCAAGGCAAGCTTTCCATCCGACAGGCAGCAGCTCCGCAGCAACTGTCCCGTCTGCGCCTGTCTGGGTTGATCGATGCAAGGCGTGAAGGAAAGAACATGTTCTACAGAATACCGGATGGACGGGTGTTTGCAGTTGTGAATGTCTTGTACGAGCTGTTTTGTAGTGACATTGACAAGGTTCTGTCGCAAACTTTTTAAATGGCAGAGCATCGGTGGAATTGGTGAGCAGTTTATCCTGCCAGTTGGATGAATTGCTGAAACGGACGGAGTCCGGGCGTGAATTGACCTTTGCGGATCATGTTGACCAGTTCTATGCCTGCCAGGACAGAAGCGGCTGAAGCGAAAGATTTGAATCCCAGCATGGGTCTGATCCTTCGTTTGATGAAACGGTGATCCTGTTCAATGATGTTATTGAGGTATTTGCGCCTGACCATGTCGATCAGGATCGGGCAACCAAAGCTCTTGAGCATCTTGTTGATCGCTTTGATCCCGGCGGTATTGGCACCACTTTTGTCGATGACAATCTTTCGCGGCAACCCGTTCACCTCAAGCGCGCGGGCAAAAAACTTCGTCGCAGCAGCCTTATTCCGGCGCTCGGACAACATGAAATCCAGGGTTTTGCCGTGTTTGTCGATCGCTCGGTAAAGATAAACCCATTCGCCTTTCACTTTCACATAGGTTTCATCCATGCGCCACGAACGGTCTGCGGGACGCTTTCTATACCGCGCTGCTTCAGCAACGAGGCCTGCATATCGGCTGACCCAGCGGTTTAGCGTTGCATGATCCAGATCGACGCCGCGTTCCGCCATGATTTCTTCTAAATCCCGGTATGAAACACCGTAGCGCAGGTAGAAGAAAACCGCGTGCAAGATCACGTCTTTCGGAAAATGCGCGCCCTTAAATGAGATCGTCACGGTCTGCTCCTGTCATGTTCCAGCACGCGTTACCAGAACCGCCTTAGATCTGACAGGTAGGGGCGAATTTTGCGACAGAACC
>NZ_WPZL01000052.1 GCF_013031245.1 Ruegeria lacuscaerulensis | reverse complement strand
AACTGCACTTTGGCACATTCGATGCCGGTGGAGCAGGAGCCACCCACCTCATCCGGTTTGGGCCGATGAGCGTAGTGAGGGCTCATTACTGATGGAAATTGTGACAAGTTTGCCGTATCGGAGCTGCGAAGCTCAGCCGACAAAATTGTCCTCGATAGCCTGATCGACTAAAGTTCTTTTCTAGAAGATATACATTTGTGGAAACACTCAAAGTCGATCCCTTTAGCACGCAGACCAAACACGAGATTGAACAGTATTTGATCTCCGTCAACGAAGGCGAGCGGATTGTAATCCGCAGGACTCAAGTTGTACTTTTGAAACTGAGGATTTTCTGACTGTCTAGCCCCTAGATACCAAGGTTTGTTTAGAGAAATTTCGCTGAAAACTCTTAAAGCCCTCAAGCGAGCGCAAAAGCTCATCTTCGGTAACATTGACCAAATGTTTAGGGTGAGCAAACATCGAAAAAGAACAGGATCTGACTTGGCGGGGTTGGTTGATTGACACGTTTATTCATAATCGCCTTGGCCGTTACCGTTCTAAATACGATGCCAATTTGGCTGGCTGAACTGGCCGAAAAAAGCGGGATTTCCGACGTGGCGGTTGGCCTGTTGGCAAGCGTCGTCATGCTGTGCTCCGCGGTCGGATGTGCGATTGGGGCCGACACGCGAAATAAGGCTTTGCTGCGTGGAGCCGGGATCGTTGCGTTCAGCGGCATTACCGGTGCTGCGACGGTACAGGGTATTTCAACCGCGGTTTTGTTTGTCGGGGCAGGCGGTGTTGGTTTGGCGTTTGGCGTTGTTTTGGCTTTGCCCCTGTCGCGCAGTTTCACAGAGGCAAAGGTACTGCGAACTATTGGCATCGGGATGGCGATCGGGTGTGCCGCTTCGTTCATTCTGTTGGTTGTAGTTCACGTAGCCGAGTGGTCTCTACTGACATTTTTGGCCCTTCTTTCGGCGATACAGATAATCCTGTTGTTTCGGAAAATGCCTGCGCAAAATTATCGCAATAACGGGCATTTCGACTGGAAGCGGGACATTAGCTTGCTGCCCTTTTTCATCTGTATGGGTGCCTATTGGGCCTTTCTCGAAGTATTTTCGGCGGAGCAAGATCTTGGCAGTCTCAGCGCTTGGTTGGCCGCTAGCTTGTTGCTGTCCGGCTTGGGGTCCTGCCTTGCTGGTATCGTGCCCAATCGATTGGGCCTGCGCGCCAAGATAATAGGCCTGTTGCTCGCGGCATTTGCGGGCGGGCTTACCTATTTGTCTAAAACCGAGTTTTTGGTTGGCATGACTATACTGTTAAACGCATTCGGACTTTTCCTGTTCTTCCCGCTCTACCTTGATCGGACGGATACTCCAGCGGCAGGCATGGCACGCTACCTTCTTTGTTTTGCATTAGGTGGCGTGATCGGGAGCCTTGCGATTGCTGTGGGAGGTTACACGGCATTGGCCGCCGCTGTCGTCCTCTCGGGCTTAATTGCTGTACCTGCTATGACGCGTCTGCGGCCTAAGACGGATATTCCGGAATATTGAGCCCCGCCTTGCGCCATCCTTGGATAGCCATTTCACCGCGCTCCGGAGTGATACCGGTCATTGCGAGTTCTTCATAGACGACGTCCTCGAAGATCGGAAACATCTCGCGCATGATCGCAGCCGCCGCGCGGGCTTTTTCAGTATTGCCCAATTCACCGTGGAGCCAGGCAAGGTGCGCCTGATACCAAAAGAAATCGGGCATGGGAAACTTCTCAATCTCTACCAAAGCGGCCTCGGTGAAGCCTTGCGACGCGTATAGCCAGCATCGCGCATAGTGATACCATCCGGGGTGGACTGGGCTCAGGTCAATCGCCCGATCCAACAATTCGACCGCGCGATCATATTCGCCCAGGAACAGATGGCAGGACCCAATCTCGGCCAGAACATCGCAATGGCCGGAATTCAACTCAAGCGCACGCTCGGCGGCGACCCGAAACCCCGCAATATCCATCTGATAGAAGATGGTCAGCGCCAGTGTCATTTGCGCAAAGGCATTCAGGCCGTCGCATTCCACGGCCTTACGCGCAGCTTCTGCCGAGAGCGCCAAAGCGTCGATATCGGGGCGCTGGTTGACGTGATAGCGGTACTCTTCCAGCAGCAGCATGGCATAAGCCGCCCACCCATCCGAAGATTGAGAGTCCGTTTCGAGCGCGTGCTTTAACCTGTCCCGAATGTCCGCATGTATGGAATGATCGTAGGACCGGTAATACTCATAAAACTGCGCAACGAGGAAATAAGTGTCCCAGGACTGGGTGCGTCCGTCGGGCAGGGACCGAGCAATGTTTTTTGCCACAAGGCCGTGGCGACTACCAAGGCGACCGGCAATGAGGGCGGCAATGTCTTCTTGAATATCAAACAGTTCTTCTGGTCCGCTGCCACGATCGAATTGCTCGGTCGCAACCAAGGTACCGTTGCTGGCCTCGGTTACTTGCACGGTCACCCGCAATTGGTTTTGGGACCTTCGAACACTGCCCTCGACAACATGAGTGACCGCATATCGGTCTGACATTTCCGAGTTTGAAGCCTTGTCAGTTGCCAACTGGACGGTTGTGCGATGTGAGAGCAGGGTAAGTTCGCGAAATCGGGACAGATTGGTAATCGTGTCTTCGGTCAAACCTTCGGCCAGAAATCCATCGTCGGAGTTTGTACCGAGACTTTTGAACGGAAGTACCGCAAGCACAATGCCGTCGGGTGTCGGTGTGTTTTGACTTTTGGTGACGGGCATATCGATATCGGCGACAAAGCGAAACCCTGTGCCATGTATCGTCTTGATTGTGTGTTGGTCCCGACCTGTGTCGCCAACTGCTTGGCGAGCTTCTTTCATCGCGGTCGACAAAGTGGCGTCAGTGATGAACCGGCCTTGCCAGACCTGCTCGACCAACTCGTCCTTCAGAACCACTCGGTCTCGGTTGGCAATGAGGTATTCAAGAATTTGCAGGGTCTGCGGGGTAAGACTATTGCAGGCCTCGCCCCGCGATATCTGAAAGAGATCGGTATCAATCGTACAATCATTGAACGCATATTTCATGGCCCGGAACCGATCATGTTTGAAACAATTCTCGTTTGAAACAAGCCTAGCCCTCATACTTTCTCAGGAAAAGCTCAGATGCGGCTCGAGGTTCGAATCCGTGCCGCCGCTATTCCTGTTTCATCCTTAACGGCCTGCTTTGGGGCCTGGAAACAGGAGAATAGTAATGAAATATCGTAATTCGCTACCGCAGTTGAGCGGCACCCAGATGGTGGCTGATGGCGGCCTTGAAACCACCTTGGTCTTTCACGACGGGATCGATCTGCCTCTGTTTGCGGCATTTAAAGCGCTGGAAAGCCAGGAGGGTATCGACGCCATAGACAGATACATGCGCGGGTTCGCCCGGCTGGCTGTAAACTATCGCCGTGGGTTCATAATGGACACTCCGACTTGGCGTGCAAGCCCCCGTTGGGCGGCTGAACTCGGAGTTGACCGTGAGGAACTCAAAGAGGTTCATCGCGAAGTTATCGCAACGCTGGTCAAGATGCGGGACGAGCACGAAACCCCAGAGTCACCCTTTGTGATCAACGGAGTAATCGGGCCACACAGCGACGGTTACGCCCCGACAGAAATAATGAGCGCGACCGATGCTGAAACCTATCACCAGACACAGGTGGGCTGGTTCACCGAGATGGGTGCAGACATGGTTTCGGCCATCACCATGACCTATGTCGAAGAAGCGATCGGCATTGTGCGCGCCGCACAGGCCGCTGATATTCCAGTGGTGATTTCGTTCACCGTCGAGACCGACGGCCGGTTGCCTTCGGGTCAGGAATTGCGCTCTGCCATAGAGCAGGTCGACGCCACCACAAAAGGTGCGGCGGCGTACTTCATGATCAACTGCGCGCATCCCGATCACTTCCGTTCTGTCATAGAGCAGGGCGGCGATTGGACGAAGCGGATCATGGGAGTGCGGGCCAACGCGTCGCGCCTGTCCCATGCCGAGTTGGACGAAGCTGAAGAGTTGGATGACGGGAACCCGCAGGAATTCGGTGAGCTTCATCAGGAGCTTGCAAAAATTCTGCCCAATCTGAGCGTCATCGGCGGGTGCTGTGGCACCGATCATCGTCATGTTGAGCATGTTTGCAAGGCAACCCTGCAACCGATCACTGTAACCGTCTGACCGACGACTTAAATCACATAACCCCGGACCGTGAAATGCAGACTGTCATCGCAATAGGCTCAAGTAGCCGCAAAGCAGCCCGGCTCAGCGGTTCGGGAAAATTCGGGGCGATCACGCCGAACATAGGAGATTATTATGACAACCGAACGTAGTTCTTTTTCTGTCCCGCCCAGCGTGGCGTTTCAACCGATTGGCGCCAAGGCGCCAAATAAAAGGGGAAAGAGTAGCGTCTCATTTGCTGAGGTTTTCGCCAAGCTGTTTTCACGTTTGCGAGGCGCCGTAATTCGTGAATATCGCTTTAGGCGGGATCTCCGGCATGTGTCTCAGCTTGATGAACGAATGCTGAAAGACATTGGCCTGAACCCGGAACTCTTCCACAAGGATTTGCGTTATGGACGTGATAAAAGTTGGAGTTTTTGACCTTTTAGGCTTTGAACGAGTCTTAAAGGGAACGCTTACCCCATAGCGTCAAGGTGTGCTCAAAAATTCTGAGCACACCAACATTCAAGTACCATGGCTAGAGAACTCCGATGCTCGCATGTATTACTTACTTTGGTCCAATTGTTGGCAATACTGTAAGACCCTATCGACAGCTTAGTCCGCTGCCTGAACAGCCACCTGTACCGTAATCAAGTAGGTGTCGCGAATGGCCGAAATGCGGACTGCAACCGCAGCATCAGACGACCGTGCTTAATGTCGGCAATGGGCCGGACTGACATTAGTCTGGGTTGCTGGTTGCAATGTTGTTCCACGGCCTTCGAAGTCGGTTCAGAATCCGAAACAACTAATGCGGCGCGACACATGAACGGGCTCAAACCGCACATTGTTTGTGCTGGCTACGACAGTATCGCCCTTGTTGATTGAGAATTGCGCGAATCCCGTCTGTGATTGGGCTTGCCCAGGCAACGACGCGGCCCTCCAACAAAACTGCCGAATGTCTGGCCGCAGCAGGGGTAAACAGATCAACTTGTTCGTTGCTTGTAATAGGTGTCCTTATGGACAATCAGCCCATCACGGTAGGTCAGGATGTCGACGCTCAGGAACTCTTCTTTTGTGCCATCCTTATGCGTCGCGGTGCGGCGGTATTCGCAGTAGGCTTTGTTGCCCGAGATCGCGCAGTCCAGGGTTTCCCAATGGACGTTTTCGACTTTTTCGAACAGCGCAGAAAATGCACCGCGGATCGTTTCGGTGCCTTCCAGACGCACGCCGTGCTCTTCGGGGCCAATGGCGTGATCAAATGTGGCGTCGTCTGCGAAACGCTTCATCACTGCATCGATGTCGTTGGCGTTAAACGCGTCGCCGACAGCGTCGACGAGGGCTCGGGTCAAAGCGGTCATGATTGCGGTCCTTTTCCATGAAGCATATCGCAAGTGTGTTTGAAGAACGGGCTTGCCGGGTCGACAAGCACGTTCAATTCATCAAAGTGATCGACGTACGGGACGATGTAGAGGCCGACCTTGCGGTCTGCGGTCCCAAATTTTTCGACATACATCCGAGCTTGCCGGTGGAATTCGTCGGTTTCTGAGCCACCGACGACGACCAGCTGCGGCGCATTCGTGATCGGTGGGTGGTTGGTCATCGGGCTTTCCGCTTCGGCCTCTTCCGGGGTCATCCGGATACCGGCATTGAGTGCTTCTGTCAGACGCACCGGTTCAAGGTAGCTGAGCGGAGAAACAGGGATGCCGGATTTGATCAGGTCCGCAGGAAGATCGTCGCCAAAAGCAGGCCAGTCGGTCGCCATCATCATTTGGGTGATATGACCTCCAGCCGAGTGGCCCATCACAGTGATACGGTCTGGATTAATACCCAAATCGCGCGCATTGCGCCAAATAAATGCAATCGCTTCGCGGATTTCTTCAGAAATACGAGTGATGGTCGCCGACGGGCACAGATCATAGCCTATCACAACAACATTGACACCCGCCGCGACAAAGGGCGGTGCAATGAAGCTGTAGATCGACTTGTCGCCGCGCTGCCAATAGCCGCCGTGCACATAAACCAGCGTCGGCGCCTCCGCGTTCTGGCAACGGTAGACATCCAGCTTTTGTTTCTCGCCTTCCCCATAACTGATATCGATGCTGCAATCGGAAGAGGCGCGCGCAGCCTCGCTGTCGCGACTCCAGGCGGGAATGACGGTGACTTCATAATCCGGCCGTCCGGCCCGCAGATTATATTGCGCGTCGAACTCATCAGGGCTGAAGCGGGTGTGATAGGTCAGATGATCGCTCATGACAAAGCCTTGGGTTGGGACGCAGAGAAGAACGCACCGCGGCAAAAGACAAGTGGGGGAACGGGCACATGGGTGTAGTTGATAACACGGCCCAGAAGGATCTCGTGATCGTCTGCGTCGACCCAGCTATGCACCACGCATTCCAATTGTGCCGAGGCACCGGGGATCAAGGGCGTCGCGGTTCCAGGAATCCAATCGGTGTCGGTAAACCGGTTTTCGACATCGCTTGCAAAGTGCATAGCAAGGTCTTCCTGCTCGGCCGACAGGATATTGACCGCAAAATGATCCGATTGCGACAGCGTTGGGAAGACCCGTCCTGACTTTGCAATACAAACCGAAATCACAGGTGGCTCTAACGAGACCGAGGTGAACGAATTGGCGGTCAGGCCCCAGGGTTCACCGTCCACGTCATAGGTGGCGACGATGGTAACACCCGTCGGAAAGGCGCCAAGGGCGTGGCGATAGTCCCGGACGTCCATCATAGAACCCCTTCGTTGGCACAGGCTTTTTCCAGCGCAGCCCATTCGTCGGGGTTAGTCCCGAAAGAACGCATGACGTGATCCTGATACGCGGGACGTTCCGCCAGCCGCTGATACCAGGCCTTGACATTCGGCAAGGGCGGGCGGTCGACCTCGACGTTGAAATAGCGATAGGCCACACACCCCAAGGGAATATCCGCCATGGTAAAGCTGTCGCCGCAGACATAGGCTTTGTCCTCAAGGTGATGGTCCAAAAGGGTCAGGGCGTCATGGGCTTCATCGCGCAGCTTGGCGATCTTTTCCGGGTCACGCTGGTCGGGTTGGGTGCGCACCGTAGCGAAGAACAGGTAAATGACCGGCCCAAAGGCGCGGCTTGCCGACCACTCCATCCACTGATCCGCAACCGCGCGGGTCTGAATGTCGGCAGGGCTGAGCGTTCCTGCCCCGTACCGGTCACAGAGATAGCGCACGATGGCGAGGCTTTCCCACAGCGCAAAATCCCCATCGCGGATCGCGGGGATCATCCTGTTGGGATTGATCTGCGCATACATCTCGGTGTCGAGCTTGCCAAAGCTGCCCCCGGCAAGTTGCAGCGTGTAGTCCAACCCCAGCTCATTCGCTGTCCAGATCACCGGAATGACATTCGATGAATACGGGCGCCCCCAAATCTCAAGCATGCTCCAGCATCCTTTTCTGACCGATGGACTGCGTGCCGAACTTGGGAACGACATGCTCAAACAGACGATGCCAGCTGGCCAGAATTTTCTCGTAAGGCACACCGGTGTATTGCTGCATAAGCATGAGGTGATCGAGCCCGATGGTTTCCTGCCGCTCTGCAAACCGATCCGCGACATATTCAGCGTCGCCCACCACGATGATCCCGCGTTTGTTGAGGAAGTCGAACCAGTCCATGTCCTCATCTTCAGGGGTCATTTCTTCGCCGACATCCAGATAGCCGTGCTTGGTCCATTCTCCCTTGGGACGCGACCCGCCGAGGAATTCGTAATAGGCATTGATCGGACCACGAATTGTGTTCACCGCTTCTTCCATGCTTTCACCGATATAAAAAGCCGTGCAGACACCGACGCCCTCGCCAAGCTTCACCTCGCGCCCTTCGCGTTGCGACAGGGCCTGGCGGTAAGGCTCCCAACAGGCCAGCGTCGCCTTGGGGCCAGCCGCCATCGAGATCACACCCCAACCGCGCTCTCCGGCCAGTTTGAATGTGGGCGGTGCATTCGACATCAGCCAGACCGGTGGATGAGGGTTAGAATAGGGGCGTGGATGGACATACATTGCTTTGTATTCGCCATCCTCGTCGTGATAGCGCGCATCCAGCGGATCAAAGAAACGATTGGTCTCTTTCCAGCCGGGGACCGGGAACTGATAGAACTCGCCGTGATGCGTAAAGGTCTCGTTGGTCCAGGCCTTCAGAATGATCTCGAGGCTTTCTTGATAGAGTCGCATCACCTTGGCGTTGTCGCGCCGATCCGCATCCTTGTTGAACTGGATGGTCGAACGCTCATTGATGCCCTTGGCCACACCGAAATCGAACCGGCCTTTGGTCATGTTATCAATCATCGCGGCATCTTCTGCTACGCGCAATGGGTGCCAGTCGGGCAGGACGATGGGGGCCGTTCCAACGCGCAGTTTCTTACACTGCGCCGCGACATGGGTGCACATTTGGATCGGGTTGGGCGGCGCATTCATGTAACCGTTATGGGCAAAATGATGCTCGGTGAACCATGCAGTTGTGAAACCCGCCTCTTCAGCCAACGAGCACTGTTCGAGGATCATCTCCAGCGTGCGCGTCCATGGAATCGTCTCGCCGGGGCTAAAATTCGCAATCAAATCAAAGCGCATAACATTCTCCCTGTCGGTGGAAAATCAGTTGATTTTCCCTCTTCTTTTCAACTAAGTTGATTTGCGCTCGAAAAGTCAACTAAAATCATTTATTCTGAAGTCATGAAAAGTGACGTGTCCCAGACCGACGCCCAAAGGCTCGGCAGTGAAATTCGCGAAGTGCGCAAAGCGCGTGGACTGACCTTGCAGCACCTGTCCGAGGTGGTGTCGTGTTCCAAAGCCTATCTCAGCCGGATTGAGCTTGGGGCGGCCAAGGTGTCGGACGACCTGCTTGGCGAAATCAGCGATGCGCTTGCAGTTGACCCCAATTGGTTCTTTCCCAAACAGGAAGGCAACGGTCCGCTTGAGCGAAAACACGTCGTGCGACGCGAGAACCGCCGGGCGCTGTCTGCGATGTACACGCGCTCAACAGATGAATTGGGCTTTGAGGACGAATTACTTTCCAGCACATTGTCCGGCCACTGCTATTTGATCCTATCACGGTTCCGCCCCGGCGCAGGAGAACCGCCCGAGCCACTGGAAGGCTATTCCTTTGAAGGTGAACAACACGCCATAGTTCTAAGCGGTGAAGTTGAGCTACGTCTCGGGGACGAGATCATTTCATTGCGCGAAGGAGACAGCTTTTCCTACCCATCCATGATCGCGCATCGCTTTCGCAACAAGACAGAGAAAGAGGCAACAATGATCTGGGCGATGTCGCCGATCCGTATCACGTGGTGACGGTTGGCCTGCTATTGCTAATGCAAGAACTGCTTTTGTGTATGGCGCACTAGGGTCAAGATTCATGACCAATAGATGACGGTTGCTGCGAGTGCGATTGCGGAGAGGAAGACTTTGGGACAGCGATCATAACGTGTCGCTACACGCCTCCAGTCCTTGAGCCTACCAAACATGATCTCAATACGGTTGCGCCGTTTGTATCGGCGCTTGTCATACTTCACGGTTGTCTTGCGTTGCTTTCGATCTGGAATGCAGGCGCTTATTCCTTTGTCTTTCAACGCGTCTCGGAACCAGTCCGCATCATAGCCGCGATCCCCGAGCAGCCAGTCGACAGCTGGAATACTGCTCAGTAGCGCTCGCGCACCGATGTAGTCACTGACTTGGCCAGCGGTGACAAAAAGGCTGATCGGTCGCCCTTGGCTGTCACAGATAGCATGCAGTTTGGTATTCATGCCGCCCTTGGTTCGGCCAATCAGGCGGCCACGCCCCCCTTTTTCGCGGCCATGCTGGTCGCGGTACGATGTGCTTTCAGATAGGTCGCGTTGATCATCACGGTCTTTTCCTCGCCGTGCTCGGCTGTCAAGCCGACCATCATCCGAGCGAAGATACCTTTCTCACTCCAACGCTTCCACCGGCTATAAAGCGTTTCCGGGGCTTACGCGGCCCCACTGGGGCCACGGTCCCCTTCAACTGTGAGGTCCGTACTCTTTGGGAGCGTCACGCCACCGCAATCCATTGCGATTGATGAAGATAATCCCGCTCAGCACCCTCTTGTCATCAACCCGTGGCTTGCCATGCGACCGCGGGAAGAAAGGGGAAAGTTTGGCCATCTGCTCGTCAGTCAGCCAGAAAAGGTCGCTCCTATCACCGCTCCGTTTTTCGAACCGTGAATCATGCAGCGCTTTGAAAATCAATGCATCCTGACCCTAGGTGTGAAATCATTGCCATAAGCGGAGGAGATTTCAATGTCGGACAATGCTGTACAGCGACGGCTCGCGGCTATTCTTGCCGCTGATGTAGTGGGCTACAGCCGGTTGATGGGGGAGGATGAAACGGGTACGCTGACCCGGCTGCGGCGCCTCCAAACTGAGTTGATTGAACCTTTGCTGGCCGAGCATAGCGGTCGTCTGGTCAAGTTGATGGGTGACGGGTTTTTGGTCGAATTCCCTTCGGTTGTCGCCGCCGTCAGCTGCGCCGTTTCGATCCAAAGACACGTGGCCGAACGGACGCTCGACAGTGACGATGGCGAGCGCCTGCAGCTTCGCATCGGCATCAATGTCGGCGATATCATCATCGAAGACGACGATATCTACGGTGACGGTGTCAATATCGCCTCGCGCCTTGAAGGCTTGGCCGAACCCGGCGGCATCTGCGTGAGCCAGAACGTATACGAACAGATTCGCGACAAGCTGTCGTTCCGCTTCAGCGACCTCGGCGAGCGCGAAGTCAAGAATATCGCCCGTCCGGTGCGTGTTTTTCAGGTCTTATCGAGCAAAGACGGCGCCCCAGCAGTCTCAGCCGAGCACCGCCGCCCGCCGCGCTGGGTGCTGATCGCCGCCACGCTGGTGCTGCTCCTCGCCCTTGGCGTCGGCGGCGCTTGGTGGTGGCTGCCGGGACTAGCCGGCGGTGGGGGCGGGAAGGAGCCGTCGGTTGCGGACGCACCGGTGATCGCCGTGCTGCCTTTTGACAACCTCTCGGACGATTCTGCCCAGGACTATTTCGCCAATGGCCTGAGCGAGGATCTGATTACCGATCTGTCCAAGCTGCGCGGGCTCACCGTCATCGCCCGCAACTCGAGCTTCGCTTTCAAAGGAAAGCAACTCGATGTGCGGGAAATCGGCGAAAAACTGGGAGTTCGATTTCTGATTGAAGGTAGTGTACGTAAGGCAGGCGATCGGTTGAGGGTAAACGCACAGTTGATTGACGCGGTTTCAGGTAATCATCTCTGGGCCGAGCGCTGGGATCGACCCAATGGCGATATATTTGCGGTTCAGGATGAACTGACAAGCAAGATCGTCGAGACTCTGGACGTCAAACTATCCGAGGGCGAGCAGGCCCGTCGCTGGCGTGGTCAAACAAAGGATACACGGGCGTATGATCTCTACCTGCAGGGCCGCGCATTGAGATTAACTTTCAGTGAGCAGGATGTTGTTAGCGCACTGCCATTGATCGAGGAAGCCTTGACCCGAGATCCGGGTTTTGCCGCTGCCTGGGTAGAACTCGGATGGCTTTACTGGTCTCACGTGTGGCTTGGCATGACCGATGATATCGAAAGCTACAAACAAAAGTCCCTGGATGCCACGAACAGGGCCATCGCTGCCGACCCCGATTTCGGGGATCCACATATGTTGTTAGCCGAGATTGCCTTGTACGAAGAAGATTTCGGAAAGGCCTCTCAACAAGCGGAAATTGCTGTCGAACTGTACCCTGGAAATGCCGACAATCTGATAATTCTGGCGTACTATACCTCTGAATCATCTCGTACCGAGGAAGCGTTGAAGCTGACGCAACGCGCATTTCGTCTCAATCCACTGCCACCCCCGTACTATTACAGTATTCGCGGAATCGTTTTAACCAGCTTAAACCGCTTTGACGAAGCCGACGAGGCATTCGGGCATTGTCTCGAACTGGCGCCTGAATACGTTTCCTGTTACCGATATCGTACAGTGATGCATCTCGAAGCCAACGATATAGAAGCAGCCAGAGAAGCGGCGAGGGAGGTGCTTCGAGTATTTCCGAACTACAGCATCTCCAAACACGAGTTCTGGCACAAGCAAACCACTGACCCGGCCGAACGGCAACGCCGGATAGATCTTTTGAAATCGGCGGGCCTACCGGAATAAGAGCTCGAGCTGCGCGCACAGATATATCGTTACAGCAGCTCGCGTTGTTACATAATGTGAGCTGAAACTGGCTATGTTTGCGCGCTCCAACAGCTAAGGCTGCCGCCTCGCGCTCTTCAATCAAAATAATTCTGGCCGTGGCTCGGCAAGAGCCTGCGCCCGCACCAAGACCAGAACGATTTTGATTTCCGTTTGCTACCTGCTTCTCGGCGAAAGCCAGGGATGCAATGGGATTGCACCCGCATATTAGAAAAGAGTTTTTTTGGACCGAAAAACGGGCAAATGGCCTGCACCTAGCGCGAAAATCGCTACCTTTACCGTTAGTGCCCCTAAATTTGGGAAACCGTGGGGACCCTCGCCACCCGAATAAGAACCTTTCAAGAATTCAGCATTCAGACAAATGGCCGTGGTGCTGTCGCTGTCCCAAGTCTGGGAGAGGTAAATAGGGTTGCTCTTTAGAAATGCCTGCGAAACCTCGCAGGCCTGCCACATGGCGAATGTGGGGTAACAAGGGCCGTTCCACACCTGAGCGAGGTGGGGCAATCGAAAAGATGTTGCGGTTGCTCCGACGTCAGCTTTCCATGCGCCTAGCGGTCGCGTCTTCCCACCCTTTGAGCAATGCAGCCCGGCGGCCTGGGTACTTCTGGCCCAACACTTTCAGCTCCTCGACCCTTTCGGTCTTGAAATGCCGGTAATCGTCTTTGGTTTCGCACCATCCGACCAGGTATCGAGTGCGATCCAGAAACGCGATCAGCAGTGGCCAGACAATCCGGTCTGTCGTATTGCCGTTGCGGTCAGTGTAGATGAGTTGCAGCCTGTAGCGCTCTCGAATGGCGTGACGCAGCAGGGCGCTGTCGAAACGTTCGGACACCTTAGCGCGCGTTTGGATGGGCTTTGTGCTTCCGTCCAGCACGACAGGACGAAGCTCTTTCGGGATGGCCGAGGAGAGCTTTGACACAAGATCACGCGCAGCCCGAGCGAGCGAGGGGTCTGCCTCAGAGGCCACCCATGCGGCACCAAGGGCCGCAGCCTCCAGTTCATCTGCCGTGAGCATCAGGGGCGGCATGTCATAGCCATCGTCAAGCACGTAACCGATCCCCGCTTCGCCCGTGATGGGGATGCGTTGGGCATGAAGCTCCGCCATATCGCGATAAAGCGTGCTAAGGGATATCTCCAATTCATCTGCCAACTCCCGTCCTGTGATCGGCGACCGGATAGACCGCAGTATTTGGATAATCTGGAACAGGCGTTCAGTGCGACGCATTTTTAGGATCTCCTCTCACACTGCTGTCATAACGGTGAGAGGAGGGAAGTTCTAGGACAGGCTCAGAAATCGAAAAACGCAAACAAACGGAGCCGAAAATGATCCACCATGAACGCAACCTGACTATCGACGCAGCCCCAGAAGCCGTGTGGGCGGTGCTGAGCCAATACATGCATATCGATGAGTTCGCGCCGCAGATCACGTCGGTCGATGCTCTGACGGACGGCGAAGTTGGTCTGGGCTCAAAGCGCCGCAACCACTTTGTGAATGGTACGTCTGTGGTTGAAGAGGTGACAATTTGGAAGCCGGGTAGCGGCTACACGGTCAAGCTGTCTGACATGGCTGCGATGCCACTGCACGAAGCCAATTCCGAAATCCGCATCACCCCGACAGGTGGCCAATCAAAGGTAACTTGGACCTTCGATTATCGCGTGAAATACGGGCCGATTGGATGGCTGATGGGGCAAACCATGATGAAAATCATGATGGGAAAGATCATTGATGCAAACCTTCAAGGTCTGTCAGAGAAGGTTCGCGCTACATGAGCAAAATCAAAAAAGCAGTCATTTCTCTATTGGAGACGAATGACTGCTCTGTTGCGCATACCGGAATTTACAAAGCTTGGTTTTGAATGTCCACTTCGGGCTGTCACTGGTCGCTACCCATGGCGCAGAGAATGGCAGCGCCAAGATAAGCAAACCAATAAGCCAAGGCGACTCCTCCCGCCCCGCCGACAATGTTGCCCAGAGTAACCCACAATGGATTGGTCGCCGCTGAGAAAACCGGCACAGTTGCCCCCGCTGCCCATCCCTGTGGGAAGAAATACATGTTCGCAATCGAATGCTCGAGCCCCAGCAACACAAAAGCAGTGACGGGCCACAAGACGGCCAGAACTTTGCCGGCGACGCTGCGGGCGGCGAAGGACAGCCATACGGCAAGGCATACCAGCCCGTTACACAATGCGCCGCGGGCGAAAGCCTCCATCGGTTCCAACTCCGCCTTGGCATCGGCTATCCCCACGGCGGTGCTACCCATCGGCCCCTCGAGCATGCCGGTCAGAGAGAAGGCCAATGCAAGCCCGATGGCGCCCGCGAAGTTTCCGGCGTAGACGATGCCCCAGCTTCGAAACAGCAGTCGCAGCGGTATCTTGTGGTCGACCGCTGCGATCACCATCAAAACATTGCCGGTGAATAATTCTGCACCACCTGCGATCACTAGGATAAGACCAAGGGTGTCAACGGCGGTGAGAAAGTCGGCCACGGGGCGGAGCAAAAGTCGTCCACTGCT
>NZ_WPZL01000051.1 GCF_013031245.1 Ruegeria lacuscaerulensis | reverse complement strand
ACGACCGCAAAAATCGCCAATAAACTCTTGCAATGCAGGAGCCACCCACAGATGCAGTTGAGCCAAAGGTTCGATCTTCTCGGCTGATCCCGAAACCTGCCATTCGGGCTACTGGAAGGATGCGCCACTTTCAGAAGTTTCGTCGCTCGTCACGGCATTCGGATGACGCTCGACAGGGATTTTGCGGCCCGATGTAAATTTTACGGCGTTTGCTTTACACTTCCGCCAGGATGCTCCGGGGAAGTGAACCTCACGAATGACCGACGCAAAGCCCAAACGCCACCTTGCCGCCATTCTCGCTGCTGACGCAGAGGGATACTCCAAGTTGATGGGCGAGGACGAGGAAGGCACACTCGCTGCGATGACCGCCCATCACAAAGACCTCATCGGCCCATGCATCGCCGAGCATCGAGGTCGGCTGGTAAAGACCACAGGTGATGGACTATTGGTCGAGTTCGCGAGTGTCGTGGATGCAGCGCGGTGCGCAGTGGCGGTTCAGGAGGGCATGCGAGCCCGAAACGCCAAAATGCCCGAGAACAAGCAGATTCTGTTTCGAATTGGCATCAACCTCGGGGACGTGATCGCGCAAGATGACGACGTCTTCGGCGACGGTGTGAACGTCGCGGCACGACTAGAGGGTTTGGCCGATCCCGGCGGAGTCTGCATTTCGCGAGCGGCTCGCGATCAGCTGCGCGACAAATTTGACTATCCTCTGCAGGACCTGGGCGAGGTCGAGGTCAAAAACATCTCTCGCCCTGTTTGGGTGTTCAAAGTGCTCTTAGACGGCAGCCCACCGGCAGCAAGCAGTCGTCCGAGTCGGAAGTTGCTTTGGCGCGTGTCAGCCGCCATTGTGATTATCGGCCTACTTTTTGGCGGTGGTCTATTGTGGTGGCATCAAGCCGGGTCGACCGATCCAGCCGACGCAATTTCGGCGTTATCCGACAAACCATCAATCGCTGTCCTTCCCTTTGACAATCTGTCTGCTGACGCGGAGCAGGAGTATTTCTCTGACGGTGTTACTGAGGACATCATTACCGATCTGTCGAAAATTTCCGGGCTTTTAGTGATCGCACGGAATTCGGCCTTCACCTATAAAGGACAGGCAACGAATGTTCGTCAGGTCGCCGAGGACCTGGGTGTGCGCTATGTGCTGCAGGGCAGCGTCAGGCGGACCGACGAGAAGATACGGATCACAACACAGCTCATAGACGCGGCCACCGAAGAGCACCTTTGGGCCGAGCGCTATGATCGCGACGTCACAGACGTGTTTGCAGTTCAGTCCGAGGTCGCGCGGCAGGTGGCAAGAGCCCTGTCGGTAACGCTGAAAGCCAACGAGAACGAAAGGCTGTACCAGAAGTACACAACGAACATCGACGCCTACGATGTTTTCTTGCAGGCGCGCCGCACTGTCGATGTGCCAAGCAGGGACAATATCCTGCGCGGCGAGAAACTCTTTGAGCAGGTGATAGAGTTGGACCCGAATTTTGCGGGCGGTTACGCCGGGCTCGCCTTCAACCTCTCGGTGCAGGTGCGTTTCCAATACACAGACACGCCATCAACCCACCTGTCACGGGCACTAGAATTTGCCAGAAAGGCAATTGAACTCGACAGGGATTTTGCGTGGGGGCACATTGCTCTGGGAGGCGTGTATGTCGCCAGCGGCGACGCAGATGCAGCCGTCGACGCTGTTTACCAAGCACTTATCCTCGAACCTAATGGCTACGAGGCTAACCTCTTCATGGGTTTCTATCTCCAGTTTGCAGGGGACGCCGCAAGTGCCGTGGACTATCTGTTGATCGCCAAACGTCTTAGTCCCGTGGAGACATACCGGGATGTCTCGTTTCTGGCTCTGGCGCAATTCATGAACCGAAACTACGAAGAGGTCGTGCGCCTTTGGACGAAAACATCTATTAAGCCGAGGGGGCAGGTTCAGATTTTTTTGGCGGCGGCCTATTCGCTGCTTAACAGGCCAGAAGAAGCCGCTGCGCTCGTGGAGCAATTTTTGGAAACAAATCCAGATTTCAATCTAACGGAATGGCGGTATCTTGAAACTTGGAAATCCGAGGAAAATCGGACGAGGATGTATGAAGCGGCGAAAGCCGCGGGGGTCCCGGAATTTCCCCGCAAAAACTAACCTGCCAACAGCAACGTGCGGTAAATCGTTCTCAACGGGTAGATCCGGAAACTGACCATGCAGAAAGGTCAATGGGCCGAAGCTCGCGGCCCTTAGCGGACCCTGAGAAGAGTTATGAGCGCTGCAGTGCGGTTCCCCAAAACCGGTCATTCGATGTAAGTGCAAAAAATAGGGTCAGTCGAATTCAAGAACTGCGGATTTTTCTGCCGAAGAGTTTAACTGCGCCACTGTTCGGTAGCCAAGGGTTCGCGATGAAAACGCTCTATTGGCTGTAGGAAATCCTAAGCCAGAGCATACAGCGATCCTAACGCAATCCGAGACAGCCCTTCATTCAACATGTAAACTTCCGTAGAGATCCTTCAGGAAAGACAGGGGAGAAGTTGGCATGTGGGATGTTGGCGACTGGCTCGCCGCACTTGGGTTGTCACGTTATGAGACCGCGTTTCGCGAGAACGACATCGATTTGGACGTCATCTCTGGACTCACATCTGACGATTTGCGTGAACTTGGGGTGACTTCGATTGGACATCGTCGAAAGTTGCTCAATGCAATCGATGGCTTGGGCAAGAAGGAGGACACGCAGTTAGCACCCGGCCCAACTGACGCCGAGTTGGGAAAGACCCCCAGCTCTGACGCCGAACGCCGACAGCTTACGGTTATGTTCGTGGATCTCGTGGGCTCCACCGAGCTTTCCGCGCGACTTGATCCGGAGGATATGAGCACTGTGATACGCTCTTATCAGAATGCCGTTGCAGGCGAGATTGCCCGCGTAGAAGGCCACGTGGCGAAGTTCATGGGAGATGGAATACTCGCCTACTTCGGTTGGCCCCGCGCCCACGAAGATGAGCCGGAACGCGCCGTACGAGCGGCGTTGTCGATCATTGCAACGGTTTCCCGCCTTACTGGGGACGAAAAACCTTTGGCCTGTCGTATCGGCGTGGCAACTGGACTCGTCGTCGTTGGCGATCTCATCGGTGAGGGTGCAGCCCAAGAAGAAGCCGTGATTGGAGACACGCCCAATCTGGCAGCGCGGCTCCAATCCGTCGCAGAGGCTGGGCAAGTGGTTGTTGCAGACGCCACACGACGATTGATTGGAGACATCTTTGTTCTCGAGGCCCTTCCGCCCCAGGTACTCAAAGGTATCGCGGGACAGACTCCAGTCTTTGCCGTGCAAGGCGAGCGGACGCTGGCCAGTCGGTTCGCGGCCCGCCAACATGGAGAGATGTCACCAATTGTGGGACGTGATCAGGAACTGGCCTTGCTCATGGAGCGTTGGCGCCAGGCTGAAGCGGGCGAAGGCCAGGCCATCCTGGTCACGGGAGAGGCGGGGATAGGCAAGTCCCGGATCGCAGAGGCGCTGGTCGCATCCATTGATGAGGTTCCGCACACACTTCTACGGTATCAGTGCTCACCCTATCACGCTGACAGCGCACTGCACCCTGCGATTCAACAAATCACGCAGGCTGCCGGATTTGAGGCTAAAGATAGTCTCGATCAGCGTCTGGACAGATTGGAAGCCCTTCTTTCACGTGCCAACAACAAGGCCGCCAGTCTCGATGAAACGGCGCAACTCTTCGCCGAGATGATAAATCTCAACGGAACCAAACGTTATGGCGCATCAACTCTTTCGCCTCAACAACGTCGAAATCGCACACTTGCGGCCATGGTTGAACAATTGCGGGGCCTTGCGCAGCAACAGCCGGTACTTTGGTTGGTCGAAGATGTGCACTGGATAGACCCAACGACGCTGGAACTCATCGAATTGGCGCTTGATTATCTCGCTGAATTGCGGGTCCTGCTCGTCGTCACGGCACGACCAACATTTTCGGCGCCACTTGCCAGTCACCCCACCATGACCCGGCTCGCACTCAACAGGCTGGCTCGTGCGGCCACGCGATCAATTATCGAACGCGTTATCGAGGGGCGCAGCCTGCCTAAAAATCTTGTCGACGAGATTGCGGCACGCACAGATGGTGTTCCGCTGTTTGTTGAGGAGTTGACCAAAGCCATCGTGGAAACGGGCATGCTTGGAACGACAGGAAACGCCGATGACGCGGGCATTTCGCTGGATAATGTCGCTGTCCCGGCAACGCTGCATGACTCGCTGATGGCGCGGCTTGACAGGCTTCATGGCGTGAAAGAAGTCGCCCAGACGGCAGCAGTTATCGGTCGCGCATTTGACTATCAGACACTGACAGCAATATCCGAGCAGGACGACGCAACCCTGCAAGGAGCACTCGACAGGCTTGTGGCCGCCGAGCTCGTTTTTCGCCGCAGATCCGGCAAGGACGCAACATATCTCTTCAAACATGCGCTGGTGCGTGACGCAGCTTATGAAAGCCTTCTGAGAAGTCGCCGGGTGACACTGCATCACCTGCTCTACGACGTCTTGGTTGCGCGTGGAGACGCAGAACCTGAGGTTCGTGCTCAACACGCCGAAGCCGCGGGCCGTCGGGAAGACGCGCTGGAGGCCTGGGAGGAAGCTGGACGGGCGGCCGTCAAGCGCCCAGCTTTTCGCGAAGCCATTGCCGATTTCAATGCGGCAGTCCGCCTTTGTGGCGAACTTGGGAGCGATCCGCGCTGGCGCCGCCGCGAACAGGTTATCCAGTTAGAGCTCGGTCAGGCATTGATGGCCAGTGAAGGCTATCAAGGTCAGGCAACCGTGGCCGCATTCACCCGAGCGATGGAATTGGCGGACGAGGTCGGCGATGCCACTCTGCAGCTACCTGCAATCTACGGTCTTTGGGCGGCGCGGTACATAGCCGTTGGCGGTTCACCTGAATTGGCCGAGCGTCTTTCAGCTGTTGCACATTCCCGGCCAGATACGGGTCCACGCTTGATCAGTCTGCGCGCCTTGTCGTTGGAACGGTTTCACGCTGGACGTTTTCGAGAAAGTCTGGCTTTGGCAGAGCAATCTCTGGCTCTATACAAACCCGACGCTCACAACGATCTCAAGTTCCGATTTGGGCACGACCCGCGCGTTGCTGGGGGCAACTATCGCGCGTGGTGCCTTTGGCATCTCGGCTTCGCCGATCAGGCGGAGGAAGAACTTGAGAATACGTTGAGCTGGGCACGTGAGGTAGAGCACCCTAACACGACGGGTCTCGCTCTGTGCATGGGGGCCACGCTGGTCAATCTCTGGCTAGGTCGTGACGACGCGGCCGAGCAAGCGGCCAGGGAAGCGCTGCGAGTGTCGGAAGAGATGTCGCTCGCTCTGTGGCATGCGTGGGCCCTTATCCATTTAGGTGCAGCACTGCATCGACAAGACAAAGGTTCGGGTCTCGCGGACATCGAAGCGGGCTTCGACGAAGCACGGCGCATCGGGTCGGCCCGGTTTGACCCGATGCATCAATCTCTGGCGGCCGAGGCATATGCGAAGATTGGCGAACACGCCGCCGCAGCAAATGCAATGACACTGGCTTTTGAGGCTATGGCACAAAGCGAAGATGTCTCTGCCGCCGCCGAGTTGCACCGAACCCGCGCACAAATCAACCTTGCGGCGGACGCAAGTGCCCGAACCCTGGCAGAAACGGATCTGCACCGCGCAATCGAAATCGCAAGGCAACAAGAAGCGCTTGCCTTCGAGTTGCGAGCAGTTCGGGATCTGTCAGAACTTCTCGCTTTGCAGGGAGAACGCCACCAAGCTGCCGACAAACTTGCGGCGATCCTGAGCAAATTTACTGAAGGATTTGAGACGAGAGACTTCTGCGAGGCGCGCGCTCTGTTGCAGTCGTTTAGCTAGACCGCAGACTCAATCGCTGAAGTAAACTGTGCGGTACATAGCGGACAACGAATGGAATAATAATTAAGCTATTACAGAGTGAGTAAACTTCCGACTTCTGCAATGGATCTATGCTGGGTGCGCAAATGGCTGTGTCGCCGGTGCTACGGAGTTAGGAGAACTCATCCAGAAGCCGTTTTGCCTCGGTGAGATCCGGGGTGTTTTGCCCCTCGTTGAACCAGGCATAAATCGGGGCCAGCAACTCCTGAGCGTGGCCGGTTTCACCCTCGTCTCGCATCAGGCGTGCAAGAGCAACCGAGGTGCGCAACTCCCACAGTTTGGCATTCTGCTTCCGGGCAATACCGAGTGCCAGGAGATATGACTTCCTGGCGAGTATATTTCCGCCTAGACCGGCCCGTTCAGAGTCTCCGAGCATCCGAAAAATCTCGGCGTTGGCCCACCGTTCTGAACCTTGATCGGTCATGGTAATGACTTTGTCCCGCGCCTTTACCGCATGCTCATACCGGTTCACGGCCAACAAATTGCCGACATGATGGGAATAGAGGTAAGGCACATAAACATGCGTGTTTAATTCTTCGCATCGCGCCATGCCTTCTTCCATCAGATCGACGGCTTCTTCCGGTTGGCCCCTTGACGGCAACACTGCCGCAAGAACCAGCATTGCGATCCCCTTCCACATCACTAGCCCGTGTTCTTCTGCCAATTGGATCGCTCGGCGGCTGAATTCTTCGGCCGTTTGATGCTTGCCAAGCAGCCACGCCAGCATGCCGTAATGGGTATAGGCGTAGCCAATGGTGTTTGAATGACCCAGCTGTTCGGAATGCTCCGGAACGCCGATCATCTCGTCCCATGCCCTGCTTGGAAATCCACGACAGGCCAGGCCAATCGCGCGGTAACATCGTAGGCCCAGATGGGGACTCTGGCCGTACTGCCGTGTGAGATCCGGCTCGCGTTCCGGGTCGTACAGTTCAAGCACCCATTCGTAATCTCTCTCGGCCGTTTCAAAGGCACCGGTCATCGTTCGGCTCAGATAAAAGGACCGGGCGGACATGAACGAGTGATCCGGGTTGTGGTCGCCTGAAGCGGCATCGAACATTTCCTCGGCAATTTCGAGTGCGTTCGCCTGTTGACCACTGACATGAGAGATGACCCAATTGCCATAGTAGATCGGGAACCGGTGTGGTGACTCGCCAATGCTATTAACAAGGCGGCGCGCTTCGGCAAAACCGTCAACCGTGATAGGATGCGCGTAGCCACGCCCAGCCATGTTCGTGTGGTTGAGCCGCAGCAGTAGCTCTAGTTCCCGTTCCCTGTCACACTCGCCTTCCTTTGCACCGCGCACTAGGCGCAAGGCACTCTCGAAGTGGTTTACGGCTTCGCGGTGGGCCGGACGCGCAAACGCATCGTCGCCGGCCCGGGCCCAATACCGGATCGCCCTTTCCGTCTCGCCAGCCTGCTCGGCATGATAGGCGAGGATCTCTGGCTGTGCGTCGTCTTTTGCCTCAAGCGTCGTGAGCAGATCGGCATGAAATGTTTGGCGTCGTGACTTCAGAAGGCTTTCGTAGGCTGCATCACGCACCAGCGCATGCTTGAAAAGATAGTTGGCTTCAGGGGGCGTACCGCGACGGAACAACAGTTCCGCTTCCACCAGGCGATCCAGCGCCGCCGCGAGATCACCATCCGAGTGGGAAGTGATTGCAGCAAGCGTTTGGTAATCGAAGGTCCTGCCAATCACCGATGCGATTTGGGCGATCTCCTTGACCGGATGCAAACGATCTAGGCGCGCCATCAAACTGTCGTGCAATGTCGCCGGAATGGACAGTGCACTGAGCGGTCCCGTTAGCACATAGGCACCGTCCTCCTCACGCAATGCGCCGGATTCTAAAACCACCTTGGCAATTTCTTCTACGAACAAGGGGATACCATCGGTCTTGGCCGTGATCTCGTCGAGGACCGGATCTGGTAACGGCTTGCCCCCACCGACACGCGCCACAATGTTTGCAACCTGCGAACGGCCTAATCGATTCAGCATCAGGCGGGTAACAACGGGGTGACCGCCAAAACCATGATCGAATGTTGGACGAGCGGTCATGAGAACCAAGATGCGCGAATTTGCGACCGAATTCAAAGCCAGCTCAACGAGTTCCAGCGTTGTTGGATCAATCCAGTGGGCATCCTCGATCACGAAGCAAACAGGCCGCGCCTCTGCTAACCCCACGAGCTGATCGATCAAAGCCTGAAGCAGCCTTGAACGCAATTGTTCCGGGCTGAGGTCGGGCGCGCCGTAGCGCGTTTCCGCGTCAAGTGCCAACAAAGGAGCAATCAATGGTGCGTGGGCAGCGGTGTCTGACGTGCCTTGCCCCAACAGGGCTTCGAGCTTGTCGAGTCGCGTGTCGTTGTTGTCTTGCGCGGCGAACCCGGCAGACAAGCGCAGCTGCTGGATCACCGGATAGAGAGCGCTATCGGTGTGGTAGGGCGAGCATTGATACCGGATTTTCGTGTGATCTTGGTCTCGCAGTTCGTCGAATAGGGCTTGCGTGATACGCGACTTGCCAATCCCGGCCTCTCCCGTCAGCAAAACCATCTGGCCTTCGCTTTTTCCAGCTTGCCCCCATCGCTCCATCAGCAACGCCAGTTCCTGGTCCCGACCAACGATCTCTGACACAATCGCGGAATCTCGCCCCGCAAATCGGCTCTCCAATGTCCGCTCACCGACTACGGCGTAGGCGGCGACTGGGGCAGCCAGGCCCTTTACATCGTGCTGGCCCAGGTCGTCGAGTTCAAACAGACCACCAAGCAACCGACTTGTCGTTTCGGCCAATACGATTTGACCCGGTCTAGCCAGCGCTTGAAGGCGCGCTGCGAGGTTCGGCGTATCGCCCACCACTGCTTCTTCGCGCGCCGACCCCTCGCCGACAAGATCGCCGACCACAACCAATCCGGTCGCGATACCCATCCTTGCTGCCAAACGCGTTCCGTCCGGCGCGCTTAGACGCTCAATTGCCTCAAGCAATGCCATGCCAGCACGAACCGCTCGCTCAGCCTCGTTTTCGTGTGCCCTTGGCCAGCCGAAATAAGCCAGCGCACCGTCACCCATAAACTTGGCAACGTGGCCGTCAAGGCGCGTGATCTCGCCAGCAACAGCATTCTGGAAACCCCGGATCACTTCCCGCATTTCCTCAGGGTCGAGCCCTGCTGAAAGGGTTGTTGAGCCGACCAGGTCCACGAACATCACAGTCAGCTGACGTCGCTCTGCGGATTGATCGGACGTGGGAACCGGGGGAGCGCTCTCATTTATGGACGTTTCAGAGCTCTGTTGTACCAACTTGGCCGCATTCGCCAGAAACCGACGACGGGGCCCAAGCGGCAATCCCAGGTCTTTCAGATCCTGTTCAGTGACGTGGGGAATATCCAGCAGGGCGACCTCGTTTTCCACCAGCAAATCGGCATATTTCCCAAGTTCAAGCCGCTCCAGCCACCGTTTGAGATCTTCCGCCATTCGAGTCCTCCTGTGGACATCCTACCAGATAGCAAGGATTAGACGAGGTTTTGCCGATCGTGGCTCGGCCCAGCTTCCGTCGGGCTTTGTTCGGCGCGTAACAGATGGAAATTTCAGCCGACTTTGTTCGGCTCGGCAATCACTCTATGCAGCAGTCACGTTGCCACTATGTTCGCAATGGGCTCGCTGCTGACATCGGGCGCAGCGTGGTATGGCCTCTGCCATTCAATCCTTTGAACCTCGAATACGGCCCTAAGCCGCACCTAGGGCGATCGAGGAACGGCCCATAGCGGTCACTCGACCTATGTCTCAAATGCTGCGTTCGCAGCTCACATTGCCGACGCTCGCCGCGGCTGCAAAGTAGGCTCTTCTGGGACCTTGATGAAGCACGCCATCCAGCCGGGACAGCAAAGCCATTGGGTCTTTGGCTGGCCAAATGTGGTTAGCTCCAGGAATCGCGTTACCGTGCACATTCGTAAGACTGGTGGCAGCTTTGCTTGGGATTGTCCAAACATCCCAAGATTGCTCGCCCCACACCACGTGAACTGGCATTGGCAGCGTTTCGAGTTCAGCGGCAGTCACCGAAGCAAAGCGGTGCTTGGCACTGAGCAATGGGAACAACGTAGGATTGCATGACCAGGCACATTGGGGCAGGTTGATCGTTCAATCTGGAAGGAACTTCATGTCCGCGGCAAAGCCTACAAACCCGTGGCTCATATTGCTGGGCCTTGCGCTTGGCGTCAGCATATCCAACGCCTTTGGTCGCTTTGCATACGGCCTAATTCTGCCGTCTATGAAAAGTAGTCTTGGCTGGAGTCTCACTCAATCCGGTTGGCTAAATACGGCCAATTCGATTGGCTACATAGTGGGTTCGATTCTAACCCTGTTGCTGATCCGGCATATTTCGGCGTCGCGGTTATTTGCAAGCGGTACTGTGGCGACTGCACTGTGTCTTTTGGCGACCGGGTTTGATGAGAACCTCGTGTTTCAAACCGCTTGTCGTACCTTGGTGGGAATGTTCGGTGCCCTTTCCTTTGTGTCAGGCGGCGTTCTGGCGGCATCGCTGTTCCAGAGCGACGCCCGAAAGAATGCGTTGGCCATCGCCTTGTACTTTGGCGGTGGCGGTGGATTTGGCATCGCATTGTGCGGCGCAACTCTTCCGAGCATGTTGGACGTGTTCGGGCCACAATATTGGGACTGGGCGTGGATCGGGGTCGGGTTGGCAGCCCTGGTTATTTGCCCATTCTCGATTTGGGCTTCAACAAGATTGAACGAAACAGAACACGCCGCCGCGCTGCCTTCCATCCCCCCTGTGCGCAGAGTGCTTGGCGAACTCGGCGGCTATGCGCTGTTCGGTTTGGGATACATTGTCTACGTCACTTTTATCTCTGTCTGGATGAAAGAGCAGCATTCCAGTATCTTGTTGACTACTGCAACGTGGATGGTTCTGGGGTTCAGTATTATGGCCTCTCCTTTTGTTTGGCGCGGGGTGCTGGCTCGCTTTTCATCCGGAATGCCGCTGGCACTGATCCTGAGCGGTGTCGCATTAGGTTCGGCCCTGCCGATCCTGGTTCCATCCGGATATGGATTGATTATGTCGGCACTTGTGTTCGGACTGTCGGTGTTTATGCCGCCTACTGCTGTAACCAGCTTTGTCCGCCAGAATGTGGAACAATCGGATTGGGGTGCAACCATAAGCTTCTTTACCGTGGTGTTCGCCATCTCACAGGCACTGGGGCCGATCGGGGCCGGCGTCATCGGGGACATAACCGGAGAAATAGGGGACAGCCTAATCGTGGCCTCTGCGGTCTTGCTGGTGGGTGCCCTTTGTGCTGCGATGCAAAAGCCGCTCAGCCGTGAGGCGCAACGGTCGTAATCCGAACCACGCTCAGGTGCCGCGTTTCATTCACTACAACAAACTCAGTGGTTTCCGAAGCCGCAAATTTAAGCCCTCTGGTCACTCCTGCGCGGGCCTGCTTCAGGCAATCTCCTCATAGTGCGGGGTCCAGAACTTCGCATCTATCGCCGATTTCAAGTCATCCCCGGTGGATTTAGGCGCAACCCCATCCAGTTGTGCCTGTTGACCAACGGCAAATGCGATAGATTTGCTGACCTGGCGAATGTCCCTCACATCGGGCAGCAAGCTGGCGGTGCGATCGGACTTCGCGGGCGACAATGTGGCCAGCGCCTCGGCAGCGGCCATGAACATTCCGTCAGTGACACGGCGCGCGCCTGTCGCCAGCACACCCAACCCCATACCTGGGAAAATGTAGGAATTGTTGCATTGCGCGACATGGTGCGTCTTACCGTTGTAGGCAACAGGATCAAACGGGCTTCCGGTGGCAACCAATGCATGACCATCTGACCAGTGGATAATATCTGCAGGCACGGCCTCAATTCGCGATGTTGGGTTCGAAAGGGGCAACACGACGGGATGTTCTGCGTGAGTGGCCATCGCACGAATGATGTCTTCTGAGAACAAGCCTGCCTGCCCGCTCACACCAACCAAAATGTTGGGTTTGGCGTGATTAATCACATCCAGCAATGAAATTTCACCATCGGACCAGCTTCCCACTTTGGTGAGGGGTTGGACAATTTGCTTTTGGAACGGCAGAAGATCTGTCATCGCATCGGTTAACAACCCGTTCCGGTCCACCATATAGATGCGCTCGCGTGCCTCTGTCTCGGATAATCCTTGGCGGACCATGAGTTGCACCAGTTGTTCGGCGATACCCACTCCTGCAGACCCCGCCCCAAGGAACGCGATGGTTGCGTCCTTTAACGGAATACCGGTGACATCTGAGGCGGCCAGCAAAGTGCCCGCCGTTACCGCTGCCGTCCCTTGAATGTCATCATTGAAGGTACAGAGCTGATCACGATACCGCGCGAGCAAAGGCGCTGCATGTTGCTGTGCAAAATCCTCGAGCTGCAGCAATACATCCGGCCACTTACGCTTCACAGCCTGCACAAAAAGATCGACAAAATCGAAATAATCAGCCCCGCTGACGCGCTCATTCCGCCAACCGATATAAAGCGGATCTTCCAGCCGTTCCTGATTGTTGGTGCCGACGTCCAATACCACCGGAAGGGTCACAGACGGGCTTATTCCGCCTGCAGCGGTATAAAGCGAAAGCTTTCCAATCGGGATTCCCATGCCGCCCGCGCCTTGATCGCCCAAACCCAAAATCCGCTCTCCGTCGGTGACGACTATAGCTTCGACAGAGGGCAGGATGGCATTATCAAGTATGTCATCGATCCGGTCGCGCTCGGGGTATGAAATGATCAATCCGCGTGGATGGTCGTAGATTTCACTGAACTGCTTGCAGGCATCCCCCACAACGGGTGTGTAAATTATCGGCATCATCTCAGACAAATGCCGGACCAATAGAGCGTAAAACAAAACCTCATTGCTATCCTGCAGACCGCGCAGATAGATGTGCTTGTCCAGCGGTGTCTCTTCACGCTCAAAGGCGGCATAGGCCCTGTCTATCTGGGTTTCGAGCGTTTCGATGTGCGGTGGAAGAAGGCCCAACAACCCAAACTCTTCTCGTTCGCGCAATGAAAAGGCGGTGCCTTTGTTCAAAAGCGGGTTCGTCACGTACTGTAGGTTTGCAGGACCGGAATCGACCATAGGCTGTCCTTTCGGATCGGCACGCGCAGGTTGCACGCATCTGTCCGTCAAGGTCAGCATTATACGCCAATAAATGCAACGAACTTGCAGAGCCTTTTGACGCAACCTTGCCTGCGATTTCTCAGCACATCCGCTTGCTGGAGGCAGCTGGACTCGTCACGCGAACCAGGGAGGCGCATTTTCGCCCCTGTGTGTTGAACACAAAGCCATTGGAAGCAATTGCAAGTTGGACCGACCAATACCGGATCATCTTGGAAAATCGGTTTGATGCGATGGACAGCATTATCAGACAGGTGAAGGATAAACCAAATGAGCGAAGAGAAAAAATGGGTCCGGGCCGAGCGCGAATTTGATGCCCCGCAGCCATGATCTGGAGCATGTGCACAGGCCCCGAACTGTTCAAAGCACGGCATCTGGCACTTGGGGCTCAAACCGCACATTTGTGCTGTCGACACATGCGCGTTTCAGAAACCACTGGCCAGATCTTCGGCCTCATGATTACTTGCGCTCTAACCGGTAACAAACAGCCTGGAGGCGCCCAATGACCAGGCGACATAGCTTTCCCGAGGGACACTGGAATTGGCCGGTAAAACTGACTCACCACCATGCAGTGCGGGCGGGCGACATGGTCTTTACTGGCGGGCAGGTGGATTTGGATGCCCGGGGAACCGTACGAAACATCGGCGATCTGGATGCCCAAGTGCGTAATTCGATGGCCTATATGCAGGATCTTCTGACCGACCTTGGTGTGGATTTCACCGACCTGGTGCGGCTGGTTGTTTATTATGTCGGTGACGCGGGTGATGAGTTCCAGATGCTGAACCTACTGGCCAACATCATCGGTCATGAGGTTAAACCGGTAGTTAATCTGATCAACCTGCCTGAACTCTGCTATCCCGACATGCTGTGCGAAATCGAAGGCGTCGCTATGCGCGCTCCTGATGGCAGCGCTCTGCCCCGCCAGAATTACCATCTCAATGCCCAATCCCCCTTGCCTGAAGCCTTCTCGCATGTGGTGACATGCGGTGACATGATCTTTACCAGTGACATAACCGCCCGCTCTGCCGACGGGTCGGTCACCTATCCCGGCGATATCGTTGCGCAGACCCGATTGATGATGGAGCGTCTCTCCTGCGCACTTCATGTGGCAGGTGCGGGGATGCAGGATGTGGTCAAGGTCAACACGTTCTACCTTGGCGACGGCACGGCGGAAGATTGGGAAGTTTCGGCCCGCATCCGAGCCGATTATTTCCCTGATCCCGGTCCGACGCCCACCGGCATTCCCGTACCGTCCTTTCCCCACGATGGGTTGACCACACGCATCGCCGCGACCGCCTGTGCTCCCGGAGCGCGCCGCATCCGTCATGCCTGGCCTGACGGACATTGGAATTGGACCGCCGCACTGCCTTATAAACACGGAGTCGGCTCCGGCCAGCTTATCCATGTGGGCGGCCAGGTGGCGCTTGATACACAGGCTAATGTGCTGGAACCTGGCGACATGGCCGCCCAAACCCATATCGCCATGGAGAATGTTGCTCGCGTGTTGGATGAGTTCGGAGCCACTCTGGACAATGTGGTCAAAGTCACCACCTTCTATCAAGGCAGTGCCTCGGCCGAAGCGCTACACGAAAACCTGCTGATCCGTTCCAATTCCTACACCGCACCCGGCCCAGCCACGACAGGCATCCCGGTGCCCAATCTGGTCTACGAAGACATGGTGATTGAGATAGAGGCGATCGCGATGCTCGAGAGCCATACGGGAGCGTGAATTTTCGTCAAAGGATACAACGCCAAACTCGCTTAGATGAGGACGGCCCAAAGCGGATGAGGTGGGTGGCTCCTGCTCCACCGGCATCGAATGTGCCAAAGTGCAGTT
>NZ_WPZL01000050.1 GCF_013031245.1 Ruegeria lacuscaerulensis | reverse complement strand
AACTGCACTTTGGCACATTCGATGCCGGTGGAGCAGGAGCCACCCACCTCATCCGCTTTCTGTGTGAGCAATGGCTGCGTGGGCAAATATCCGGAATGTTGGGATACTGGAAATTGCAAAGCTTGGTTGCGAAGGCCCGGTTTGAGCTACGCGTGGCCAATCATGCTCACCGCAGAGAACGGCAGCACCGAGCCCAAAGTGACAAATGTTGTATTCCGAACAGAGGTGGGCTTTGCGCAGCGAAGCGGACTTTGCAAAGTCTGGTGAACCGCCCTAACGAACCTCTTTCGATTGAATACGATGCTGCGTCGCTGCCCGTATATCCGAGACATTCGCCATAGTTGCAAAAAACTGTGGTCGAGGCAGATTCATAAGGCACCAATGTGGTTCAAATACATTGCGCCCTTCGGGCCGCGAGCTCAAAACGGCGTGGATTAACGAAATTCGGAAGGACCGCCCTTGAGCTCCTAATAATGCTCACTTCGGTAGCTTCCGCGATAGCGAGAGCATCTTCTAGCTCAACGTCCAGATATGAAACGTCAAAAAACCGGCTCAAATAAACACATAGACTATTGTAGCCTCGCTTTCGGACCGCCTCAACCAACAGTACCTGACCACACCGGCCAGCCCTTAGAATTCCTTCGATAACCCCAGTTCGACAAGCTGCGTATGGAAGTCCCATACGACCCAGCTTTCGGCAATCAAACCGTTTTCAAAGCGATCTATTTGGATTCCTGTCCAATCAACGGAACGACCGGAAGGAGGATGACCCAGATAGGAACCCAGCTGTGTCCCTTTGAACCTCCAGTGGGTCGACACCCTGTCTCCCTCTGCAATTTGAGCAAGGATTTCGACTTTTAAGTCAGGAAATGCCTCATGATTGGACACCACGATTTTTGTCCACGTTTCTAAGTCAACGGTCCCCACATAACCTTTTGCGACTGGTTCCTGGTGGTTTAGATAAGCTGGTGAGAAAATTGAAATATCGATTGAAGATCTCACTGCCCACATTTCCAAAGCGCGGCGCGCCAGTGCTTTTTCATTCTCCATCAATCTCTCCTGAGCCTGCATGGGGGATGGCATTGGTGCCAAGATTAACCCCATAAAACAGTTAAGTATCATATCTCTTCTTAACATTTATCGTCTCCACGTCGTGATCAACTGGAATTACAATCAGCTAATTGCCTGTTTGTTGTTCTTGACGGTTTGAAATCAACGCGTCCGTTTTCACGCAACCAGCGAATTCTCCTTTCGCTTCGCTTGGACGTCTCCATTTTCATACTCTAGCATGGGCAACTTTCCGGTTAAGCGGCGCAGGTTAGCATGTGCGATCAAGGTGAAGAGGTCGCCAAGGTTAGGTGTACGGCGCGGTAAATCAGCGAGTGCCAGTTCAATCGGCATCAATAAATCCAGATTTTAGCTTCCTCCTGGCAACTGAAGACACACAGGAACTACGAAAATACTACGTACTGCCTTACATTTACGTACTGGCTGCAATGCTAATTGAACTTTACCAATGACTTGAACGTCGCATTGGGCTGGCTGGTTACATCTTGTCCAATATTACCACCGGCAGATTTGTTGAGCACTGCTGACATCTGTCCTCGTCAAGGACAATGGCGTGGAGCGGTAAACATGAAAGGGACGTATTGCTGATTTGAGAAACAAGGGCTTATTGTTTGTTAGCAATCAGCTTCTTGGGAGTTATCCATGCAAAGGTTTAGGTGCACAGCGCTAATTTGCTCGACAAGCATTGCGATGGCGTCCGATGCACAGTCGTTCGAACGCTGCGAGCCCTTCTCAGTACATTGGGATCAAGATCAGGTTACGGTGACGTTCATCGATCACGGCGCCGAGGGTCAGGATATTGGCGACCGCCGCATAAGCACTGGCCCGCTGCGAACGGAAGATGGCAAGGTTATCGGCGAAGGCGAAGCTGAAACAGTCGTTGTAAATATCGACGACAACGGCAAAGCCAGGATGACATCAGAAGTCATCCTGCATTTGCCGGGCGGTGCCATCATGTATAAAGCTGCATCAGCGCCGACTGTTCGTACCGTCGACGACACGACGGGGCCGGTTAACGCAAGTCGTGCCACTCGCATGATCATTGCAGGTTCCGGCGAGTTTTCTGGTGCCAGGGGAGAAGTAGAAGTTACACGGGGAGACGGAACCAGCCGATTGGATATACTGATATCCTGCGACTAGCTGAGCTGGAAAGTATCTGGGCTTTTTTGGCTTTTTTCGGTCGCCATTTTAAGCAATTTTGGAGGTCAGACATTGAATGTTCTCTGATTAAGGCCATAACTGTTGAAACGCACCTACTGACGTTCACAACGAATTTTCGCGCTCCACCCCAGCTGCGGGTTGAGCATGTCCACTTTGGGCTGCCACCAGCCAATCGAGCTGGTTGCAGAGAATGGCAACTCAGAGCCCAGAGAAACGAATGCTGCGCTCTGCACGAAGGTCGGTAATGCGCACACAATTGCCAATTAAGAACTGTTGTCCAGCTCGTTCTAAACCACTGCCGGCGGCTGAATACTCGCAAGGACAGTCAATGAGCCAATTGCGCCTAAGGCTTCACTTCACACCAATGCAAAAAACACATCCTTACAAATTTTTAAGCTGTCTGAAAGGTCGGTTAAAACTCCCAGTACTCTACGGACCGCTTAGTTGATTGGTAACGAGGCGAGGGTCTTATGCTGAGTTCTGTTTTATCCATTTTGGCTGGTGTTCTTTTTGAACTCGGGCATCTGTGCTTCGCATTCCTTCTGAGCCCCGAAAGTGTCTTGGCCCTTTCAGCCAACAATGCCCAATATTTGGCCCTAGCCTGCATTGCCGCACTTAATTTTTTGCATAGAGACCGCAATCACTCTCAGGACCTCGGTGCATCAGTTCGGAAAGTGACTTCAGATCCCAAGTGTCACGCCCATCGGAGCACAAGCGCCCTCCCAAGTTTGGATGACAGATTGGTGGATCAGCTATTCCTTCATGCCCAGGCAATTCGAAGCGGCAGGCATCCAGTTCGACGTTCTACCTCTATGATCACAGCAAGAATTGGATAGCGAATGTCGAAACCCAAAGGTGATGCCACCTCTGTGTTGGCCAGATTTAACGAAAGATTTGGTCTGGTTCAAAGGCACGTCATCACCATTCCAGCAGCAAACAACAGAGTTCGTCCATTCAATCAAATATCTGGTGCGGTTCAGACAAACAAATCCAAAGCCATAAAGGAGCCAAACATGTCATTGGACATTTCTAAACTAGGTGAAATCAAAGGTCTTTTGGGGGCGTGTCTCGTCGACAGTGACACAGGCCTAGTCCTAGACACAGAGGGTGGTGCAAAGTTTGATCTTGAAACAGCAGGCGCAGCGAATGTTGAAGTCGTTCGCGCCAAGCTTCAGGCAATCGAAGCGCTGAAACTTAACGATACTATCGAAGACATTCTGATCACACTTGGCAAACAGTTTCATCTGGTCCGCCCGCTGGACAAAAACCCAAACATCTTTGTGTATGTCGCGTTAGACAAGAAGACCGCCAATCTGGGTCTCGCGCGGCTTCAGGTGAAAGCTGTCGAAGAAACGTTGAGCCTCTAGTCTGCAACGATTTGCCAAATGGACTTAGCCATCTCGTTATGGCTGGGTTCACTTAACCGACTATTGGTAATTGCGATAAGCGGAACCACTGACTTATTCGGAGGTCTTGAAATGAAAATACTCGTCGCAGAAGACGACAAAAAGACTGCCGACTTTGTCAATTCTGGACTAAGGTCAAACGGTTTTAGTGTTGAGTGGTACGAAGATGGTCGGGATGCCCTGTCATATTGTTTGTACAATGAATGTGATGCCATCATCCTAGACCGAATGTTGCCAGGAATGGATGGTCTTTCCGTTCTCAAGGCCCTAAGGGCTGCACAGAAACAAACCCCAGTTCTGTTTCTCACGTCTTTAGGAGATGTTCAGGATAGAGTTGAGGGCTTGACCGAAGGTGCAGATGACTACTTGGTCAAGCCTTTTCATTTTTCAGAACTTCTGGCCCGTTTGAACAGCATTGTCAGGCGACAACCCTCCGGCGTCTCGACGACTAAGCTTCAAGTCCATGATCTGTCAATGGATCTGCTCGGCCGGGTGGTGAAGCGGCAGGATGTTACAATTGACTTGTTGCCCCGTGAATTTGCGCTGCTGGAAGTTTTGATGCGAAACACAGGGCGAGTGGTGACACGCACCATGCTTTTGGAGCAAGTCTGGGATTACAACTTCGATCCAAATTCGACTGTGATCGAGACGTATATCAGCCGTCTGAGGTCGAAGATCGACAAACCCTTTGAGACGCCGCTTCTGCACACGTCTCGAAACGTTGGATACAGCCTTCATGGGCCGCGCTAGCATTCTCTCAGGCGCTCCCTTCCAGACAGCTTGTTTCGCAGCATTGATCGTATGGATCATTACTGCTGTCTTCGGATACGCTGCATATCTGGCGCTGGAAGACCGGCTCCGTTCTGACCTTGAGCAACAAATCCTCGACGAAGAGCTCCTGCTTCATGAGATATTGTTGGACGGTGGGGCAGACGCAGTTCAGCGAGCGATTGAACACTTGAACAGTCCCAATCGAACCAGGCTTCACATTATCGCATTGTTCGACCAGCAAGGTACAGCCCTTGCTGGATCAATTGCGAAATCGCCCGACGAGATTGGTTGGCACGAGGTCGATCCGGATTTTGTTCAAATCGGTGGAGCATCCCCTGTCTATATGCTTCATACGTCTGATTACCTTGGATTTCGCACAGTCGTCGCCCGCAGCCTGACTTCACTCGATCAGGCTTTGACGACGCTTTGGGAGGGGTTGTTGCTGCTGACACTTGCGACAACTGCCGCTGTCTTGGGGCTTGGTTACTACTTCAGTTCTCAGAGCTTTCGGAAACTCGAGTGGATCGAGCGGACTCTCGATCAGGCTTTTCAAGAAAACGCCGCTATTCGTCTACCGGTCTCAGGTACAGGCGATCAATTCGATCGGATTTTCCAAATAGTTAACCGACGTCTCGACTGGATTTCGAATTTACTCAACAGCACTCAAACCACTGCAGTCACAATTGCACGCGACTTGAGAGTACCATTAACGAACGGGTTCATGTCGTTGCAGAAGGCATACAGCGAAGTTGAGTATGGGGGCGATCCGAAACCAAGCCTCAACGATTTAGAGTGCAACCTTAAGCGCATCAGAACTGTCTTCGACACAATACTCAAAGTATCTCAGATCGAGACGGGCGGGCATCAAAACAACTTTAAAACAGTCAATTTGAGTACGCTCGTTGAGAAAGTTGCAGAGGCTTTCTATCCGGTTGCGGTCGACGAGGGCAAACACATCTCGGCTGAATACAACGCCAACACGATTTTGATACGAGGTGACGAGGGCATGCTGAAACAGCTGCTCGTCAATCTTGTGCACAACTCACTTCGGTATTGCCCCTCGGGAACTTGGATCAGTATTTCCCTTACGGCCAAGTCTGAAGCTATTGAACTGGTCGTTGCGGACAACGGGCCTGGGGTTCCGGAACCTCAAATCAGCAAGATATTTGAAGCTTTTTTCCGAGCTGACAGCGCAAGAAACGAAGCTGGCAATGGACTTGGCTTATCGCTTGTGAAGGCCGTCGCGATACGGCACGGCGCAATAGTCACCGCTGAGAGCAACGAACCAGGCTTGCGGGTTTGCGTGAGCTTCGGGAAGCCCCTCATCGCCGCCTGAATACAAGTGGAAGACCTATACCGCTCTAAATTTTAACCAACTCTCGGACATCTCAAACCTGAAGGCTCAACTTTTTGAACGGAAGAACAACGATGAAGAAAGCAATATTCCTGTCGGCAGTCTTGCCTGCGGCTGCGGCGTTCGCAGACGAAACAGAATTCCGATGCACGTCGGATACAAATGGTGAAGTCATTCAAATCTTTCAGGAAGCTGATCTCTCAGAAGCGCGCCTGATAGTTGATAACACAGAGGGCATGGCCTCCGTTGCGCACGGTTTGGATGGTGTGACATTCATCCACATCAAGCCCGACGAAGTCTGGACCTTGGCGCTTCATTTTCCAACTATGACCTATGAGTTATCCACGCATGGGGCCTCATCAATCGAAGACCACGGGCATTGCACAAAGGGTGAGTGATCGACATAGAGCCCTCATTAATCAGGGACCCAGATACGAGAACCTTTCAAAAATGTAAGGTTGGTGAAAACCCATTGGAAAGAACGCGCAGCAGAAGATGTCATCGGGGTTGAAACTGAAACCAATCACTCGGCTGAGGAAGCACTCGTAGCCCTCCTATAGGGTGTCACCGGTACCGTGAAAACATGGGCCACTCACTCGTAAGCAAGCGTCCCTCAGCCAAAGCAGCGCTCCTTTCTACCCCCCTCGGAAAGGGGCGCTGCAAATTCGCCCTAACTTACGGTCTACTCGTTGCTGTATTGGGCGGAAACGCTCAGCTAACAAGATACGCGTAAAACTCAGTGCATCGGCCTTTTTGCACTTCGCCGAGCCTAAATTACCAGTGGTGCGACAATCTCATGCAATTTCCCCATACTTTTATTCCAATATTAGGTACAACCGTCGGATCACGCGCTTGGCTGGCCAGAATAGGTTTGTTTTTTCGAATCTGGATGTGGTCTTCACTATCACCGGATGAAGAGACTAATGAAACGCTCAAACATAGTATCTGGGGCAGCGTTTACCACAGCGTTATATGCAGCAGTGGTGATACTGCTTTCCGTTACAGCATTGGCATTTTTGACATTCGAAAGAATTCGTGGCGACCTGCAGCGGGAAATGGACTCGTTGTTAATCGACGAAATGCGTTTCATTCAGGAAATTCTGGACGACAACGACAACGATTCCGATGTCGTACAAGCGATCGATGATGCGACCCTCTGGTTGCCGTTCGACACCAGTTTGATCGGCCTGTTCGATAGCCAAGGGACGCGTCTGGCTGGAAACATCGATAATTACCCCTCCTTTCGAGGTTGGGGAGAAATCGAAGATGATGGCATAAATCTGGGCGGTGAAAAACGTATCCATCGGGTAAATGTGCAAACCTACCGTGGCTTTGTAATCGTGGTTGGTCGCGATCTTGCATTTGTGAAAAGCACACTTCGTTCGTTGGCATGGTCCTTGGTCGCAATCGGATTTGGAGCAACGTTGTGCACTTTATTAGTTGGGTACGTCTCCAGCATAAGAACATATCGCAAACTCGATCAAATGGCGAAGACGCTGAACAAAGTCTCAAAGGGTGAAGTAAGAGCGAGGCTTTCAGTCGGCAAAAACAACGATCAGATAGACCGGGTTGCGCGGCTGATGAACGGCCATCTCGACAACCTGACAGCATTGATGTCGACGACTCGATCAGCCGCTGCCGCCATTGCGCATGATCTGAAAAACCCGCTCACTCATGCTTATATCGCACTTCAGGAAGCGAAGGATTCCCTACAATCAGATGGTCAATCTTTAGAGCCGATTGACAAAATTCAATCTGAACTTGATCGTCTCAAATGGACCTTCGAAACAGTTTTACGGATCAACCGTATCGAAGAAGGTAACAGTCCCAAAGCTTTCAGCTATCTGAATTTGAACAGACTGGGTCGAGAAGCAGTTGAGAACATGATACCACTTGCGGAAGTTAAGGGCCAAAGTCTCAGTTTTGTGGAGAACCAATCAGGACGTACACTAATCGAAGGCGATGAAGGTATGCTGAAACAGCTTTGTGCAAACCTTTTGCAGAACTCAATCGATCACTGCCCGCAACATTCCAATGTTCGCCTGACCGTTGAACAAGATGAAAACTCCATTACGCTCTCGGTTGTTGACGATGGCCCCGGCGTTCCCGAAAACACACTGGGTAAGCTTTTTGTTCCGTTTTATAAGCTTGAAAGCGAGCGAAACAGTGTTGGCAATGGTTTGGGTTTAGCACTGGTGAAGGCAATTGCAGACCATCATTCAGCGCTCTTGACGGCTACAAATAATTCACCTGGGTTGGCAGTTTCTATTCAATTTGAAATTGCGTAGCGGCTTATCAAATATTGTTTGGCGTGCTGCGTTCTCTTGCACAGAATGGGCAAGAGAATTCTGTGGGAGTCTTCTTTTCAAGTCCTGAGATCGCTCAAGAACCGGAGCAAGGGTATTCGACCTTCCACAAATCGTAGGGCTCTTCACTGGAGGTACCTCTCCGACGGATCCACAAACGAAGTATTCAGCTCATACGATAGCCGACATTTCTGAGTGTCACGATCCGCTGACCTTCTGCACCGATTTTACGTCTGAGGCGCCCGACATATACATCGACAACATTGGTCAATGGATCTTCATTCATGCCCCAAACCGAATTCAAAATCCGCTCTCTGGATAAAACGCGCCCAACATTGGTTAAAAACAAAAGGAGAAGATCGCGCTCTTTTTTTGACAACTGGATTTCTTGACCATCAACAGCAACCTGAAGGGATTGCCTGTCAAATGTAAGTGCTCCGCAAGTAATCACAGTGTTGCTGAGGTCATCTGCATAGCTGTTGGCGCGGCGGTGCAACGCTTCTATCCGAGCGATGAGTTCGTCGAAATCAAAGGGTTTAGGAAGATAGTCGTCTGCACCAATCTTCAATCCTTCTACCCGTTCCTCAGAACTATCCAAGGCGGTCAACATCAGGATAGGGATCTTTGACTTTCGGGCACGTAGCTTGCGACACACATCTTGTCCCTGAATTCCCGGTAGCATCAGATCCAACAAGATAATATCATAATTGCCGGAGGCTACGTGCTCCAAGGCATCTTCCCCGCTTGGCGCATGATCAACGGACCAACCTTCAGCAGACAATCCGCGGCGTATGAAGTCAGCTACGCGGGTTTCGTCCTCGACAAGTAGAATATTCATAGCGTGCCTCAGTTTTCTTTCTGTCTGAAACCGTGTATTTGCAAAGCTGCGTGAGGTATTACCGGTATTGCAATTTGTTTCTGAAGCAGACAGGCATTAGCCCGTTTCTCGTTGAACATCGGATTGTACAATTTTCATTCGGGGTGCTTTGGGCAACGTTATAATGATTTGCAGCCCGCCCTCCTGGCGATCTTGAAGGTCAACAGTCCCTCCATGGGCTTCAACAATCGACTTAACGACCGGAAGCCCGAGGCCGCTTCCCTCGATACCCTGCCCCGAGGCGTTTGAGCCCCGAAAAAACCGATCGAACGCCTGGGACTTTTCCGCTGCACTCAGTCCGGGACCGTCGTCTTCGATTGTAATCGAGCAAGACGCGAGCCCTGCTTCCAATGTTGCGCTGATTGTTGGGCCTCCGTATCGTCGTGCATTTTGCAGCAACGCGAGTACTGACTGGCGAAGCCGAACCTCATCCACCGAAGCCATCACCATACCTTCCGGGCTTTCGACCTGAACCGGATCAGGAAACATCGCCACGGCATCCCGCACCACCTTTCGTAGGTCCGTTTCCTTGCGATCCAGCCTAAGTTGACCCGCCTCGAACCGAGCGACCGTTAGCATGTCATCAACGATTTGATTGGTGTGCTTTGCGGAATCGCGAATACGGGCGAGTGAATCGGAAGTATCCTCTGACAGCGTGTCTGATGTCCTTAAAGTAACGTCGGCCTCTCCAAGGATAATTGCCAGTGGTGTCCGTAACTCATGACTAATATCGGCCATCAATCGTTTGCGGTTCTCTTCACCCCTCTCAAGCTTGTCGATTAGTTGTTGAAGTTCGAATGTTCTAGCGGCGACCGTATCTTCAAGTTGCCTTTTTTGCTCGGCGCGACTTGCTTCGCGGGCAGCCAAGCCTTCCGCCATGCTATTCAGAACAGTGCCTAATTCTCTGAATTCACGGCTACCACCAAGATCTACGGGCTTCGAATAGTCGGCCCTGCGCAGGCGCCCAACGCCGTCTGCAAGCAACGTAAGTGGTTTTCTGATTTGGCGGTTGAACGACACAAGGGCCACCAGTAACACACCTATGGCGGCAAGAACGATCACGTAAACCAATCGCTCATTCCATTTTCGAAAGGTTGCTGCTTCGGCCAAGACTTCTTCAACCTCCTCTACTTCTTCATCAAGCGCAGCCTGAATTTTTTGATCAAGTTCATCGTCAATATCCCCGTCCAGCAGAGCGGCCAGTCGCTCGATCCGCACAAATGTCTCAATCGGGCTACCTACCTCTGAAAGGTTTGCGATAGCTGCGTTGACGGCTTCTATGTCGTCTTCGATCTCATCAAGAAGCTCCAGTTCCTCGAACTCCTCTTCGCCCACCATCTGGATTTCCCGGGCAATGGTTTTTCGGATTGCATCCAAAGTCTGGGCGATTTTCTCCTGCAGCTCTACTTCGCTTACCCCATCATCCCGATCGCCAATTAGGAGTGCGTCACCGTGTTGCTTGAACAGGCGGTACAGATCCGCCTCAAGCCTCAGATGCAGGCCATATGACTCTTGAGCCAGTGAAATCCGGGCATCCCACCATCGGGTTTTTTCAAGGCTGTACAGGGTAAGGCCCGCAAGCCCACCCAAAAAGCCGACCAGAACAGCAGCATAGATTCCAAACAGAGTAGACGAATGCATATCAACAGACCTTTGATTTTTGCTTCAAACTAAGCGGAGTGGCGTCTTCGGCCAATACAATGGTGGCTGACGAAAACTCTTGCAGAGACTCAAGCAACTCGACCCTGTGATGCAGGCAAGACGTCCACCTGATAGACGCGATGACGATGACGTCAGCTTTGCCAAGAACAGCGCGCACGAGATCCAATTGCAGGGTCTGAAGTGGCAACAAACCTTTACCGTTCTCCGCCAAGCATTGATCAAGGCCACGAGGCGCCGCGAGGAGATCGGACAGGCCAAAAATCCGCATGACCGTTGCTATCTTCAGGTCGCTCGGGCGCCTCCGACAGCTCAGCGTTGCAGATCGGCGCAAACTTCCCTGAAGTCCAACATGGTTATCTCCGATAAAGGCGATTTTCGGAGCAACTACTCGCCCACCATAACGGACATCGACGCCATCGTTTGCGTCGAGCCCGGCAATGATACGCGCGAGGCTGTTTGCATGTTTGTCTGTTAGTTTGGAAACTGATCCGGGCGAGGCCACAAATGAGATAGGCACCCGGTCGAGTTCTCCGGTCACCTTGATGGAAACCGGACCGTTTTGATTTGTTGCAGATCTGGTCACCACTGGTTCCGAAAGCAGTCTTTCGGCTTTTTCACGGGCGACCCTCCACGCGCAATACTGGTCCCACGCCCCGGCCAGATTTTGCAACGGCAGGGCAATCAACGCCAATACCGACAGGCAAGCTGCAACTGTCGACGGTGCAATGGCGTGCCGACTGGCTTGCCAGAGCATCAGCAGACCGGTTAACGCGACACCCAGTTGCAAGACTGCCTGAAGGCTGGTTGTTCTACCGCGACGAGCCAGCGCATCACTGCGCAGTGATGCGCCCTGTCTATCAAGCTTACGCAATTCACGGTCGGTCCGACCCATCAGGTCCAGTTCGGGCGCGATAGAAATGCGTTCAATCATGGAAATGGCGATGTTGGCGCGATTTCGACGAAGTTTTTGATGGCGCCGGGCAAGATGCCAGGCTAGCAACCCCATCGCGACCAGTGCAACACTCAGCGAGGCGACACCATTGATCGCAAGCATAGGGTTGAGGAAATACAGAATGGAAGCCGCGCCAGGTATCACAATCATTGCAGACCAAGCATCCGGTAATCCGCGACCAAACCAAAGTCGCGCTGCAGACAGGTCACCAACAAACCTAAGGGACAATGCGCCAACGCGGCGTTTTTCATGTCGGGACTTTGGAAGTTGCGCGATCTTCCGATACAGCGTCCGGCGCAATGAAATTGCGTAACTCTGGCCAAGCGCTTCTGCGCGATATCGTGATAAGAGCATACATGCCGCCGCAACGGTACCGGAGATCGCCAGTTGCAAGACAGTATTCGTTGCGAGTGCATCTCCTGCGTGAAGCGCCGCAAAAGCATCCCGTGTGGCAAACGCTGCGAAAGCCAGCGCAATAGCCTGCATGATGCCACAGGACACCACGAGGACCGCATCAATGATGCGGTCCCTTGTGGCCAAACTAGGGAGGGGGGTCATGCGGCCACATCTTCTGGTTCGCGCCGCATCAGCGGCGTAACATATTGGGCGATTATCGCTGGCGACCAAAGATCTTCGCGCGATAAAATCGGGCGGCCGGTTACCTCTGCTGCTTCGGCGGCGGCCAATGGGGAACAACTGACCATCCCGGATACCGCAAATGGGCTGAGACCCACTTTGTTCAGAACGGTTACACCGCCCAATGCACTCAGCGCGTCCGGCGCAGCGAATAAAATGCCGTCCAATCGATCCCGAATGCGTGAGGACTGTAAGATAGCCCGCGTTTCCTGTTGAAACACACCATCGGCAATCTCAACAACTACAACTTCGGCACCACGAGACGCTGCAGTTGCGACCAGTGTATCAAATCCGGATTCGATCGCTGCAAGTGGCATCCGATAAGTGGTGGCCATACCAACATCCGTGAAATCGAGGGCCGGCGCACCGCCATCTTCGAAACTGTTGAAGTCACCGAAGGCTCCGGTTCCGGTGGCTTTTACACCGGCGACGGCAACTCCAGAACGCATAAGCCCATGGCCAAGGCTTGATGCGGCTGTAGTTTTTCCTGAGTTCATCGACGCACCAAACACGCCAATAACGGTTACTTGGTCATTGGCTGGCAGCGACGGCAGCGCATAGTCTGCTACGTTGATCACCTGACCCTTTGCATCGGTCAAAAGGCCGATGGGCTTCAATCGTGTTGGTTCGTCCATGCGGACATGGGCGGCGTCTACGCGACCTGCGACGCCGCCACCAGCGACAAGATCGATAAGATCATCATCAATCACCGCGCTGGCAAGAAACTGGTCTGGTGCGTACCGGTCGCCCAGAGCCAGAACAACGTAATCGCCCGGGTAGCTGACTGAGGCGCGACGTTCCGCCAATTGGATTTTCTTGTGATGACCGATCTCGGCGATCTCACAGAGGATAAGATCCCCTGCTTTTGCAGTATTCAACTGCGTGGAAAGCCCATGTACATCGGACCGATCAACTCTGCGGGTTGTAAATGCCCATTTTGCGACTTCGCAGGCAACAGGCGAGACTTGTGGAAACTGTGTCATGCTTTGCTCCGTGACTGGCTGTTCAGTGAAATCGTTTTGCCAGAGTGATGTGAGAACAATTGCAATGTGGAATGAAGGGATGGCATGCGTTCGAATGAACAACAAATGAACACTTTTTCAGGGATCCACGTTTCTGCCTCAAAGCATTCTTATGCTAGTTCGATCTCCTGTGTGCTCTTGTGAGCAGCCACTTAGAGAGTGCAAACGAACGGTCTTCGGTCAGTCATCATCCCCGCCGTCGTCACCACCTCCACCGTCATCCCCGCCATCATCGTTGCGATCGTCGCCCCGGTCATCGTCTCTGTCATCGTCTCTATCCCGTTCTCCAGACCCTCCGTTGTTGGCTCCGCGATCATCTTGCCCTTCCTTTTGATCTCCACGACCGCTGCGGTCATCAGAGCTACCTATCTTGTTTTTTGTGCCCCTGCGTAACTCATTGATCGTGATGCGGTTGTCTCGGTTGCGGTCAATGTCCTCAAGAAGTCTGCGCGCACCAACTTCTCCAAATGCGGCGGTCAGCTCATTCAAGCTCAGGACACCGTCAGAATTCGTGTCAACAGACCGAAAACTGGCAGTTTGCGCAGCTGCTTTGTTGAACTGGCTGTCGCCAATCAAAAAGGTGAAAGCCATTAAAATGACGCAGGTCGTGTAGCGGAAAATCCCCAACTTGCGGTGTGCTGACTTACTTCCAGTCTTTGTCACAGACGGTCCCCTGCTCGTCGGTTGTTTATGTGAACCAACGTTACTTAATTCCAGTAGGACAATATGGCTCGCAGAGATGAATAGGGCATATAGGTAATATGAACGTTGGATGAACGGTGTTTTCCATGCGAAAAGAAGGCTTGGTTTTGTTGATTGGAAACCTCTCGGTATCAAATCAAGAGATCAGAGCCGCAGGAACAGAAAATGCAGTTTTTTCAGTTTACTACCGGCAAAATTCGGAGGGCAGTTGCTGCGCAATTGCCGCCTTTGGTCCTTACGAAATAACCTTCTTGGCCTCTAAACCTAGGTATGTTCGATCAATCGGTTCTCGAAGCCAAAAACGTGGGTTCGTTTCAAGCAATTCAAAAGGTCTTCGGTAAACTTGCAATTTTCATAACTCAATCAGAGGTATTCTCCACGAAATAAGTCCACTGCTTCTTTCACATTGAAGGTCTGATCTTATCCGGCAGCCATACTATTTTGCACGAACCGCGAATGCCTGCTTCCTGCCAGAGAAGTATTTCGCCGCGGTCGCAAAGCGCACAAAGCGGTCATTCGAGCGGACAATACCACCGGCAGGTTTGTCCGCCTTGCGGCCATCTGGATCAGATGCGGCATAGGTATGCAATGAGCCCATTGTTACCAGCTTTCTGTGATGCGGCGAAGGTCTGCTTCAGCTGTGCAATCGCGTTACAGAGTAATGTTTTAGAATATGTTTGCGGTGGTGGTATCGCCGGGCGGGTGTTCCCACCTGCGACAGAACCCTAACGTGAGCCTGTTTCAATCCAGTTGGCACATGTATCGCCCAGTTGCTCGCGGGCCATATGCTTGTACCGCTGACTTAAATATTCGGGTAGATCACTTTTCCAACGACCATTCGCCCCTTTGTGGATGAACGTCTTTGCACCTCCTTCCCAGAACGCACCCCCAAGTGGCACCGATTGTTCTGCATTGGATTTCATGTAGTCGAACGAACAATGTTTCAACACGTCCACCATCGTGTCGTCATCTATGTCGACATCGATAAATTCAGCAATCTCACGTATTTGACCTTCCATGTCGGCTTTAAGGTTCGCGAAATGCACCAACTTGACATTCGGGAGGTTACGCACCGCCCACCACGATCTTACGTTTTCCCAAAATGACCAAAATGGTGCGCCGTCGTTCTCTAACCAATTCTCGAAATATGTTGGAGGTTCTCCGATGGGTGGCGCCAGAGGCGGCCCGACGCGTCCGGGTGTATTGTTCAGAGCATCGTACCAGGCTTCGTTACCATTGACGTGATGATTGTAGAGTGACCAGACGATATCCCGGCCGTCGCGACCAATGTAAATATATTTGGCCTTTTCCGAAAACACGAGCGCATCCACTGGCAGGTGGGTTTTCAGGAATCTGCGGTGAGTTTGTGCTTCGATCATCGGGAGTTTCACTTCCAGCGGCGGTACTCGCAGATCAACCCACGGGCTCATCTCGGCGACGGGCAGGTCCTCTTTGCCACGAAATACCAACTGGCTAATGATCTGCTGCATCCAAGTGGTTCCGGATTTTGCGTAAGTCGCAATGATGATGTCGTCATCGCGAAAGCTGAAATTGTCCCAGATTGTGCTGTCGATGTGATGGTTTTGAATATCTCTGGTTTTCTCTGGCAGGGCGTTCATAGTTCCAGCTCTCCGTTCCCGTTGTATTCAAACTTAAGCTACCGGCTGGTCCGATCTGCAAAAATAGCGAATAGTAGGGCATGACACTGCAAAATTGCAGAATGATCACCGGGGGTACGTTCGTGTTCAACTGGAACGACATTCGCGTTTTTCTTGCCGTAGCTGAAGAAGGCTCGACTCTGGCGGCAGCCAGTGTCATCGGCATGAACCAAACCACAGTTGCGCGCCGGATCGAAGCTCTTGAACACGCTCTTAAAATTCAATTATTTGAACGAGACAACCGCGGCTACAAGCTCACCGCTCAAGGTATGGCTCTGCTGGATGACATGAAAGGTATGCGCCGCGCGGCGTCAAAAGTATCTGTCTCGGCTGAGCAACTCGCCAGAGACGAACATGGTGTTATCCGTTTTTCAGGAAACGCAGAGGCCATGCAGCGGTTCGGTGCCGGGCTTGTATCCGCCTTTCGAGAGAAAAATCCAGGTATCAGCTTCGAACTTCAGATCGACATAGCCTGGGATAAGGATCAGCCGCCACTTGAGACGGGAAAATCTGACGTAGCCCTCCGACCTCTCGACGAGATATCAGGGGACACACTTATTGCCAAAAAAATTGCCCAGTTCCCGCTCGGTGTATACTGCAATCTCGCGTATCAGAAGATTCACGGTGCACCCGGAAATTTGGTGGAGGCCAGCGGGCACAAGTTTCTGATTTACTCCGAAGACATCGCAAGTGTCATGAAGTCTGTCCGTTGGTTGAATGATCAGATTGATCCGTCGCAAGTTCTTTATCAGGTGAATGCTGTGTCCAGTATGGTGGCAGCACTTCAAGTTGGCGATGCATTGGGTTTGTTACCGTGTGTAACAGGCGATGCGACCCCCGACTTGGTCCAGTGCTTCAAACATGAAGAGCTTCACCATAAGCTTTGGCTGATAGCTTCCCGCGAGAGTTATAGCCGCCCTGCGGTTAAAAAGTTTATGGCGTTCGCCAGCGAGCACTTTAAAGCGTTGACATGAAACAACCATTCAGGCGTTGCCAACAATCGGTGTTCGGATAGGCGTTTCGTGGTTGAAATATGAGCACAAGTTGCTGACGCTAGTCGAAATAGCCTCTTCAACATTCCTGCACGCAAAACTGCCATTCGTTTCAGATGATTGCCCAGTCGCCTTGGTGCGCCTAGCTGCTGAAGCTCCCATGGGACCGGACCTTGGCAATCCCGGACCAGCCGTTCGAGTATTGCACGGCTGACGGCAAGGGAGAGCCCTGTTTTACTGGACCCGCGCCTCCTACGAATGCCCGCAAAACAATACACAGCGGACGAATTAGAACGTCACGCGCACACGGATTCCCGCGGTTAGAACATCATCGAAGGCGGTGGTGGCAGCGGGATTTTTGACCCACTGAATCGATGGAGTAATCACAAAATTCTGGACTAGGGTGAGGCGATAAAAGGCCTCGGTTGTGATTTGATCGCGCAATGCTGGATTAGACGGGTCGCCCCAGCTGACACCCAAGCCAATGACATCGCTGGCGACCCGTGATCAGCCCCACTTGTGTGGTCCAATTTGATTGTTAGTGCATGATTGGCCTTTG
>NZ_WPZL01000005.1 GCF_013031245.1 Ruegeria lacuscaerulensis | reverse complement strand
GCCGAAGTCGCCGAACTCTGCGCCCGCTTCCCGATCTACCCGAACCTGTAAGACGGCAGGTTTTCAACGGCTTGAGCGGCGCCCATCGGGCGCCGTTCTTTTTTTCCCGAAGGTCAGATCAGACCCTGCCAGCGTAAAAAGATCAGAAGCAACACAGCCAGTGCCAGCAGGTTAAAAGCCAGCCCGCCCAGCATCCCCAAAAACCAACCCCAGCGCCGGTCAGCAAGATTGATGCGGCTCAGATGGGCCTGAACATCTTCGGAAGCCTGAATAAGCTTCGGAGTGTCCAGCACCAGCCTCAGCTTGGGGTGGGCTGCCATCTGCTCGGCGTTGGCCAACATCATCGCTTGTTTATAGATCCGCCGCGGCAGTCTGCGTTTGGCTTTACGTACCGAGGCCGTCAGCGTTTTGTCACGCACACCCAGTTTCTTGCGTAGCAACTGGACCGTTTGCGCGATCTGGCTCTGGATATCTGTGTTTTCCGACATGGCGCGGCCTCCTGACGGGCCAATTTAACCGCAGTGTTCGGGGGCGACAATGGGGCTGGTCGTTTCAAACCACGGCAGGTATCACGTCAGCATGCTGAACACGATCATATATGGCGAGCCAACCGCAAACCCTCCTCTGCTGATCGCGCACGGGCTTTATGGCTCGGCCCGAAATTGGGGGGTCATTGCCCGGCGTCTGGCTGATGAACGGCAGGTTGTGGCCGTGGATATGCGAAACCACGCCAACAGCATGTGGACTGATCAGCACAGGTATCCTGATCTGGCCAATGATCTTGCTGAAGTGATCGAACATTTCGGCGGTCAAGCGGATGTGGTCGGGCATTCGATGGGAGGCAAGGCGGCCATGACGCTCGCTCTGCAACATGGCGATCTGGTGCGAAAGCTGGTGGTGGCTGACATTGCGCCCGTCACCTACACCCACAGCCAGATCCAGTTCATTGAAGCAATGCGTGCGGTTGATCTGGCCAGGGTTGAAAGACGTTCGGACGCGGCACAGCAATTGGCGGATCAGGGCGTTGAGAAAGCATTGCAGAGCTTTTTCACGCAATCGCTTGATATCAAGGGGCAACGCTGGCTTCTTAACCTCGATGTCCTTGCCGCCGAGATGCCAAAGATCATGGGTTTTCCGGATTTTGACGCATCTTGGGACGGCCCGGCGCTGTTCCTGTCGGGCGGGGACTCGGACTATGTCCTGCCCGAGCATCGCTCCATAATCCGTGACCTGTTTCCTGCCGCACGATTTGCAAGGATACCCGGCGCGGGCCACTGGCTGCACGCTGAGAAACCACGTGAGTTCGAGGCTGCTGTCAGAACTTTTTTGAACGCCTGAAGGGGCCGAATGCAGCCGCTAGGGGGTGGTAATCTCTCCGCCTCCGTTCGCCCAATCAGCCAATCCTCCGACGTTATAGACCCGATCATATCCCATATCTTTCAGCAACTTACCTGCCAGAGCGGCGCGCCCGCCGCCCCCACAATACAGAACGATCGGGCGGTCCTTCCGAAGCTCGGGATCATGTGATTGCAGGGAATCGTCGGCACGAAACTCAAGCATGCCACGCGGTATGTGGTACGCTCCGGCGGCCCTGCCCGATTTTTGCAGTTCATCCGCATCGCGGACGTCAAGCAGCAAACCGCCCTGCCCCAGCATCCCTTTGGCCGCGTCCGTATCGATACGTTCGACGACCGCATTTGCGGCTTCCATCATTTCTTTTACGGTCAACGGCATGAACAGCTCTCCCGGCGAATTTCACCGGATGCTAACAGGCAAAAACTGGAAGGTGTAGACTGACCGCCAGGTCCGCCTGATTATTGTTCGCGGAAAGCGCGAGACATACTGTCGGTCACAGGCTTTGCGATATAGGCGGCAAAGGTCCGTTCTTCCGTTTGGATCATAATCTCCGCTGGCATGCCCGGTGTCGGGATGAACCCCCGCACGCGATCAATTTCCTCAGGTTCCAGAGAGATGCGGGCAAGATAAACCTCTTGCGGGGCACCGCCGGTTTCCTCAATCAGAGAGTCAGCTGAGAGATAGAACACCTCTCCGTTCAGCACCGGTGTCGTCCGCTGGTTCAGCGCCACCAGACGCACGGTCGCCATTTGCCCGGTTACAACGCTGTCGATTTCGGTGCGTGGGATTTGCGCCTCAATGATAAGCGGTGCGTCAGCGGGCAGAATCTCAGCAATGGGCTCACCAGTTTCGATCACACCACCCGGCGTATGATAGTGCAATCGGACCACGGTACCCGATACCGGGGCGCGCACAACAGCACGATCAAGAACGCTGCGCGCTTGCCGCGCTTTTTCCCGGACGCTTTCCAGATCGGCGGCAATGACGCTTAATTCATCCAACGCAGCCTCACGATAGGCGGCCCGCGTACGCGTGATCTGCTCTTCATATTTCAGCAGCATCTGGCTGATCTCAGCGGCCTCGGCAGTTAACCGGGCGTGCTGGCCTTCGGCTTCGGCCTGAACGCGGCGGATCGTGTTCAACTCACCCTTGCGCACCAGACCTTTTTTAAACAGGGATTCCTTGGTCTCATACTCTTCCTGCAGGATTTCCGCGCGCCGTGTCATACTATCAAGCTGAGCTTCGAAACCGCTGGATCGGATTTTCAATGCTTCCATATTCCGTTCCAACAGAGCGATATCATTCAGCAATGTCTTGCGGGACAAATCAAAGCTGATCTTCTGCCCGTCCAGGATCGACATCACTTCAACATCATCCGAGGCCTCAATCAGGTTCGGGGAAAACTCAAGCCGTTGCAATTCATCGTATTCGGCGTTCAGACGTTCGGACATGGCCTGCAGGCGGATCTTGCGGATGAATAACTCGCGCTCGTTCGCTTCCGCTGAAGTTTGGTCAAGAGTCATGAGGACCTGACCCTCTTCAACAGCCTGACCTTCGACGACTTTGATGTCCTCGATAATACCGCCTTCCAGGTGCTGCACGATCTTGTTGCGACCGGTGGCTACAAAACTGCCTTGCGCAATCACCGCGGCGGCCAGCGGCGCGCTGAAAGACCAGACGCCAAATCCGCCAAAGCAGATAACCAGCATGAAAAATCCAATGACAACCAGTCGATTGATCGAGCGCGGAACCTCGGCATACCAAACGGTCGGATCGTTGGGATCATTGTTAACGGGTACAAGTTCGTTCATGCCAAGTCCCCCTTATTGGTTCTGTATGCCGGGCTGATTGTTGCGCGACGCGTTCAACTGCTGCAGAACCTGTTCACGATGGCCAAACAGCGCCACGCGGCCATCCGTCAGCAGCATGATTTTATCGACCACGTTCAACAGCGTTGGTTTCTGGGTGATCACGACAACTGTAATCTTGCTTTCCCTGGCCTGTGCAATAGCGCGGGACAGAGCCTGGTCGCCCGCGACGTCCAGATTCGAGTTCGGCTCGTCCAGAACCACCATTCGCGGATTGCCAAAGAACGCACGCGCCAAGGCAATACGCTGCTTTTGCCCGCCGGACAGAGGCGAACCATCGGCGGCTACCACAGTCTCATAGCCTTGCGGCAGTGTCGCAATCATGTTGTGCACGTCGGCCAGAACGGCAGCATCGTGGATCTGTTCGTCGGTCGCATCCGAACGCATCCGGCCGATGTTGTCCTTTATTGTGCCCGGGAACAGTTGCACGTCCTGCGGCAGATATCCGATGCTTTCGCCAAACTGCCGCGGATCCCAGTTGCGGATGTCCATCAGGTCCAATCGGACACTGCCCGACGTTGGCAGAACCGATCCCACCAGCGTCTTACCCAGCGTGGTCTTGCCCGCGCCAGAGTTTCCGATGATCGCCAGCGTCTCACCCGGGTTCATTGAAAAGCTGATTCCGTTCAACACAACGCGCTTGGTGCCACCAGGAACATAGAGCAAGCGCTCTACGTCCAGACGGCCCTCGGGGCGCGGCAGGCGAAGCTTTTCGTATTGCAATGCCGAATTCGACAGCAATTGATTGATCCGGCCATAAGCGGCGCGCGTCAGCAGGAAGCTGTTCCACCCTTCGATCGAACCTTCGATCGGGGCGAATGCCCGGCCTGCGATGATCGAGGCGGCAATGACCATTCCGCCTGTGATCTGACCCTGGAGCGCCAGAAACGCGCCCCAACCAAGGATGCAGATTTGCGTCAGCAAACGGACCGCCCGTGATATCGCAGCGAAGATCACGTTCCGGTCCTGCGCGCGAACCTGCCAGGTCAGAGATTGCGCAGTGTCACGACCCCAGATCCGGACCGCCTCGGGGATCATGGCCAGAGCATTGATGATCTGACTGTTGCGCGCCATTGAATCCAAATGCTGGTTCGCCATCGATTGTGCCTTATTCGCCTCGGCAAATGGCTTGGACGTCATCCGCTGGTTGATCAGGGCAATGGTCATCAACAGCAGCGCAGTCACGATCACGATCATCCCAAGCTGCGGATGAACGAGAAAGATCATCAGAATGAACAGCGGTGCGAAGGGCACGTCCAAAAACGAAATCAACGTGCCGGAAACCAGAAATCCGCGCACCTGCTGCAGATCGCCCAGTGTCTGATATTCACGTCCGGTGCCATGCAATGAGGCATGGGCGGCAGCGCTTAGAACCGGCGCACCAAGGCGCGCCGCAACCTCAACCGCGGTGCGCATCAACATGAACCGTCGCACTGCGTCAAAGGCCGACTGAAAGATCACTGCGCCCGCGACGATGGTCGTCAGCATGATAAGCGTATCCAGTGACCGGCTGGTCAGCACCCGGTCGCTGATCTGGAACAGATAGATCGGGATCGCCAGAATAAGGATGTTCGTTGCACAGGTCAGAACAAGCACAAAGGCCAGATTGCGATAGATCGCCCGCAGCGAGGTTCTCAGCGTCTTCTGAAAGTCCTCGGGCGGGGTCCGTTTGTGAAATGTCTGGGGTGGCCCCTTTCCGTCACCGCCGCCCGTGTTGCTACGCAGCAGTGGTTGGTTCGCCTTGGCCTCGATAGTGGTGCCCATGCGATCACCGCCATTCGAGCGTGACGCGGGGGGTGAACGGTCGCTCGTCTTATCGACGGTTTCAGGATCGGGGCTGTCGGCGTCGGCCACCCCAGCACCGCTGCCCTGTTGGTCATTGTCTTCATCAGGCTGCGGTGGCTGGCGCCGGGGGGAAGGTCCGGCGCGCAGGTGCGGTCCCTCATTTACTTGTTCATGCGCGGACTCTGGTTTCACGGTTCGGTCTGCGCCCGTTCCGTCCTGTGCGGTAGCTTCCCGCTTGTCGTCTTTTGGGTCGCGCACCCGCAACTCCTCGCAAAGGCGTAGTCCCGGTGTCTTATTTTTTTTGCCTTCATCAGCGCGATTGGATGGCGCCTTTGAAGCAGCGCCACCGTTGCGATCCAATGGACTGGCGCAACGTCTAGGGCGCAACGGAAATACAATTGTCATGTTAAAACTTTCGGGTCACTCGTAACAAACAGGGTTACTACGCTATCATAGATTGCATGCCGTCGTCGATACTTGCCGATTCCGAGGGTGTCAGCTTGGTCTGACCCGGAGCGTTTTCAGAATTGCCCGGTGCGTCAACTTCCTCCATCAGAAGCGCTACGGCTTCATTGACAAGCTCTCCGTTATCGTCTTCCGGCCCGTCAATCAGACTTGCCTGATGCAACAAGAGGTCGGAATACTCTCCCTCCTGCGCCATAACGACAGAATCCACGCCCATTTTGTTGATACTGGCCGAGTTCAGAATGGCGTTGCCACCCCCCAGAGCCGATGCCTCTGCGCCTTTGGATCCATTAACGTATATATCGTCCTGATCCTGCAACATGGTGATCTGTTCAATAACGTTAACCTGCAACAAATCCCCATCTATTTTGAGCACACGGACCAATTCTGCACCAGCAAACGCCGGGTCGTTAAGCAGAGCATCCTCCAGCGCGTCGGTGTCAACCTTCTGCAGGGACACGGTGTCGGCGAGATTTTCACTCAGTTCCTGATGGGTGTCTTCACCATTTGTCGTCAGCGAGACCTCATTCATGACCAGGTTGTCGTCTGTATCGCTGGGCACCACGCCGGACATCACGTCGTCATCCAACAAAACGATGGTCTGGGACACGATATCGACCGAGATCATGTCACCGCCGACAATGATCACATCGTAATAGCTGCCCAACTGAAGGATATCAGTCACGTTGACCAGGACGTTTTCGCCCATGGTGTACGCAGTGGAGGAGGCCGTGATATCGGTGTGAATCTGGTCGATATCAGTGGCGTCGATCACCTGCTCGATGAAATTGGAAACAATGAGATCGCCGGATATCCAGTCGATAGCTACAATCGTGTCCTGACCAGGTTCCGCGACGTTGTCCTGCACCCACGGCGCTTCGCTGGCTTTAACATCGATCAGCGAGGACTGAATAACATTCGTATCGCTCTGCGCGCCGGAATCGCCTTCGTCATTATCTGAAACAACGGCGACCTGACTCACAACCGTCAGGTTCACGGCTTTTCCGCCTACGATAAAATTGGGTGCGTCAACCCAGCCGACATTCACCGCAACCTCGTTGATCGCCAGATTGGCACCTGTGACCATTGAATGACCGTCTTCGAAATCGGGGTCTTCGGATTGGTCCCATTCCGCAGGCATTGGATCGGGGGTGTCGTCCTCTGTGTCATCATCCGGCTGATGATGCTCCGGAAGCAATTCGCTCCAGACCGGCATTTCATCAAGATATTCTCCGTTCACGATCACGCCCATCGCATCCTCGCCATGGAACTGATGCACGGTGGCACCTTCGACTTCGGCGTTTTGCGGGGACAGCATCTGTTCGATGAGCGTCTCGATCACCTCGTCCGTCTGGTAATCCGAAATATTGATTGGCAACTCGGACAGCGCATGCATCGACATCGCTGTGTTTAGCATCGCTTCGCCCTGTTCCATTAGGACTTCGACATCGCGGAAATCACCTTCGCCGATCGTGTCGTTGTCACTCAGATTCAGGGTCTGGAATGTATATGTTACAGCTGATCCGATAATTTCAAGCTCAATCTCTGGTAGCAACTGAACAGCGTTCAATTGAACGGACAGCGACGGCGCTCCGATCGCTTCCGTTTCAGGGAAATTGAATTCCGGACTAACTGGAGAACTCAGGAAAACCGGTGCATCCCCGGTTGATCCTGGAAGCGCTGGCGCCGGTGGCATGCTCACCTGCGCAGCTGCAAAACTGTAACCTGACGCCTCGTATTCACCTGGGTCAAGTTGCAGGTTCGCCTTGATTTGAATGCGTGTGGGATCTTCCAGGTCTTCCAGCTCGGCTTTGCGTCTTAATGCGACGAATTCTTCGTACTGATCCCGCAGACGCGCCTGCTCGGAAATAAGTTCAAAGGCTCCAACAAAATGTGCAATTTGTTCAGTAATACTGTCGAGCGACATGTCGGTATCCTTTCCCCGCCCCGGCCTAAAATTTCCGGCTTGGGTTAAGTTGGGCCGAGGCCACCTGTCGCGGCCCCGGCATTGTTTTTAAATGGTCAGAGCCCGCCAAAGCGGGCTCTGTTAGAATTTACGCGTCGGTATCATCGCTGGCGTAGCTCGAGGACATCGAACCACCAACCATCGTCGTATCGACATTGTTGCCCAGTACGTTGGCACCCATGACGATCGTCTGGTTGAAGGCCGAAGTATCGACCACCGCAGCGGCAGATGCGTAGGATTCACCGGTTACAATGCCGTCACCGCCATTGTTCGAGCCCCACTCGCCAGCGTTACCGCCGTCACCGCCTTTACCGGAGTTTGCCCCGCTGGCGGCTCCACCTGTGGTGTCTCCACCATAGGTCTTGCCAGCCATGGCAGTGCCGTCCGCTTTGCCGGTGGTACCACCGGTCGCCTGCGCGGCGCCGCCGCCGCCACCGAAGCCTGAATCGGCCATGCCCGTCGCACTGCCGGTTCCGGTCGACGTCGCATCGTTGTCGGAGTTCGCGGCGCCGCCATAGCCCGAGATTGCATGGGCTAGGCTGTCTGCCGAACCGTCGACGTCCGCTTCAGAGAAGACGTCTACCGCGCCACCAGCACCAGCAGTATTGGTCGCATCAGCAGAACCTGTGCCAGAACCATCAGAAGTTGCGTCCTGATCGATTGCACCGCCGCCGCCGCCGACGCCATCAGCCATCGCCGTACCGGTTCCGGTGCCGTCAGCACTACCGTCAGTGGTATTGGTTCCGCCAGCACCAGCCATGGAATCCGCTGTCTGGTCGCCTACGCCCTGAGCGTCCGCGTCCGCATCAGCGTCTGCATCCGCGTCACCGCCGTCGCCCGAACCGCCAGTGCCCGCGCCGCCGGTTCCACCGCCAGTGTTGTTCTCATTCACGCCGTTGCCGCCAGTACCGTCGCCGCCGTCACCGCCACCGGCTGCCAGCTCTTCGATGAGCTCAGGACCGCCAGCGCCACCGGCACCGCCTGTACCCGCGCCGCCGGTTGCGTCATTGTTGTCACCGTCGCCGCCGTCGGCATTGCCGCCGTCACCTTTACCGCCGTCGCCGCTTGCGTCGCTACCGGCAAGGCTACCAGCAAGGCTGCCAGCAAGGCCAAGACCCAAGTTGCCAGCACCACTGTTGCCACCGTCAGCACCGTCAGCCGATGAGTCGTTTGCAGCCAGACCGGTACCTTTGGCGTCGGCGTCAGAGTCGTTGTCGCCGCCTTCCGACTTGCCATCGTTGCCAGCACCCGACAAACCCAGTCCAAGGCCAAGACCGATCGAACCGGCGTTGCCACCATCGGCACCATAACCATCGGCATCCGAGTCCGACTTACCGTCGTTATCTGCATCGGAATCGGCTTTGGCGTGACCACCATCACCACCCGTGCTGTCGCCGTCGGCATATGCGTCAGACTTACCTACGCCCAGACCCAATGTCGCGGCGTCACCTGAGTTTCCACCGTTTCCGCCATCTGCGTCGGCGTCGGCGTCACCAGAGTAACCACCTTCAGCATACGAGCTGCCGCCCTTGGTATACGAACCCGCATCACCACCGTTGACAGTGCCACCGTTGCCTGAAATGCCACCATCTGAATGTGATCCGATGCCTTCAGAAGCTTCGGCAGTCCCACCGTATGCGTCACCATTCTGCTCGAAATAGCCAGTGTTGGACACACTTGCGCTACCCAGGTAATCGTCGTCCTGCAGGCTGGCAACTTGGTTATTGAAGGACGCCATGTCGTTGCCACGGCCATTCAGTGAAACATCCAGGTTCAAGTCATCGCCCGGATCGTAATCGAAGTCATTTCCAACGGTAATGACGTCGTCGACCGTACCACCTTTGCTCACGTCAACATCAACATGATCATCGTCGCGGGGAATCCATTCACCGCCACCGAAGTCAATATTCACAGCGTTCGAGTTGTCGTTATTGCCGTTGGTCTGGTCCTGATACTGGTCCTGATCCTGGTCCTGTTTCTGGTCCTGATCCTGTTCTTGTTCCTGTTCGTTTTCGTTTTCGACAACAGTTTCCTGATCTTGCTCCTGCTTCTGGTCTTGCTCGTTTTCGTTGTCTACGCTGTTATCGTTGGTTTGCTCTTGCTCATTGAGGTTAGCATCGATTTCAGCTTCTTCGACAGTAACTTGGGCCTCTACATCAACATAGGCGTCATCGACGTTTACTTCACCAATGGCAGTAATATCATTGTGCGGTTGTTGGCGTCTATCCATAACAATTTCCACTTATCAGGGCGCCTGACCGTCATTCATCTACAAAACGGCTACTGGCGCGATTGAAACAAAATACAAAGCACCCAGGCGCAAAACCGCGCTTGCATGCGTCTTCGTCATGAATTCGTCGTCACCCCCCTTTCCCGGCTTAGCCGAAGCTGCGACCGCTTTATTGAAACTCGCGCTAATTCGCGATTCGCGGGCACGTCAGGAACAGAAGCTTCTCAAATTGAAGCAGACCCATGGTTGCAGCAGGAAGGCGTTCTGAATAGCTAATCTAAAGCATTAGTTTAGGTACTATATTGTTTTAAAATGATAATTTGTAACATTAACCCAAAATTAACGCATTCAAGCGCGAAAAAAATCGTGTTGCCCGGCCAACCGGAGAAAACCCTTATTTTCCTCTACTTTTACGGGAACAACGGTCAGCGACTAGCCAAAAGTTCTAGTACCAATCGGCTAGACAACACGAATTGTTGATGAAAATTAGTCTTTCAGCTATAGTCCGGTAAGACTAAAATTTAATTTACGTTATCAAGTGTCGTTTACGATTTCGCCGCAGATTTCGCGGCGTGGGTTTATAGGGGGAAGTTATGAGCAATCCGTTGCAGGATAGTGTTGCCCGAATAGATGTTTGTCCTGAAGAGTTCTCGATCAACTTCATTGGCAAAGAACTATTCTACTCAAATCAAACGTTGCAAAGCGTTCAAATCGGATTTGGTGTCGCGGCGCACAGATACGAAGATATTGCCGATCTTAAATCGACCGGCGCTCCGGCTTCGTTGGCGGGCAAAGTGGTTGTCGTTGATCAGATAATGCTGGATGATCTTCTCGCCCGGCCAGACGTATATACTGAAGCCGCGGGAGACGGCTGCCTCGCCTTTGCATACCGCAAGGAAGATTCAGCCCGTGTTCTGTTTGAACACTGGGATCGAAAACAATTCGGATATATCGGCTACCTGCCAATGAACGTCGCGCCAGATGTGTGGCGTTCCATTTTGCGGCTTCTTATGCACGAAGAGCTTTACCTGCCCAGTTTCCTGGCAGATTGCGTCTCCGCCGCGCAGAACCAGAACAAGCCTTGTCTTGTGAGCGATACGACGGTCCAAAAGCCGCTAAAGGCGACCAAAGCCCCTCACCCCATTTTTTCCAAGCTGACACGTCGGGAAAAACAAGTTCTGCACTTGGTCTCAAGAGGGCAAAGCAACAAGATCATCGCCTCGAACCTTGGCATCACTGAGCACACGGTAAAGCTGCACATGCACAATGTTGTGGGCAAAATCGGCGTCAGTAACCGAACCGCGGCTGCGCAGTTCTATTTTGAAGTGGCATCCGAAGAAGCGCTCGGCCAGGCTGTTGACTGAGAAACTCGAAAACCGCTTCGACCGGCTGATCTTACTGGTTGGCAGGCTGAACTACATGTGGACCAACACAGAAAGCCTGTTGATCCACCTGATTGCCGGTCTGAGTGGAACGAACAAAGATGTCGCGGTGATCATCTTCTTGACACTGAACACGACACGCGCGCGGATCGACCTGGTAGAGCGGTTGGCCAAGATGGACGGCCGCCCTGCAGAGATACGCGATCCCATTCTGGAACACACCCAGCACCTGAGCAAACTTTCCGCTATTCGAAACAGGTACAATCACTGCATTTATTCTTTCGACGCGGAAAGCGGAAACCCAAAAACCATTCTGATGCGTATCGCGGATCGAAAAACTGACATTAAACTTGGGCGCGAAGACACCGTTGATGAAAATGCCATTCAGGAGATCGAGAGTGTCGTCGCGGAACTATCAACTGCGAACCGAGATATCTGGCGCCTGATCGGCCAGCTGGGTTTTCCAATCTGAAGTTGATGATGGTGCGGATGGCGGGGATCGAACCCGCAAGTCCTAGGACGAGGGATTTTAAGTCCCTTGCGTTTACCAGTTTCGCCACATCCGCACGGATACCGACCAATTCGGCCGGTGGCTTCTGGGACTATTACTGCCAAGCAAACTGATTGAAAAGGCAGTAAGTTGATCATCGCTCGGATCTTTGGGATTCGATGTCCGTCGGACAAGAGAGTTTCAATTCGGGCAACACGGGGCTTAAACGCCATGCGGTTAGAATGACGCGACTTACCTGCCGCACGGCTTCAGGTCAGATCAAGTTCGAACAGATGCCAGACTTGTTTTCTTTGCGGAAACAAGAGGGGTTTGGGAGCCAAAACTACTACGGAATTATATCGCGCCCACACGGATTCAAACGCGATTAAAAACAACAACTTAAAGAGAAGATACAGTTCATTACGGTTTGCGTCCATTTGCCCGAATGTTGAAACCTGACCATTGAGGTGCCGTAATGTTCTGTTTCTTGAAAAACACTAGTTTCGTCTGTCTGACGTCAGCGCCAATGGGACAGTTTAAGAGATTTGATAAACGAGGGATTCTGGCTCGTCGTTACTGCCAGTTAGCGGAGACGAGAAGTAAACCCCGGGCCAAGCAGAGTCACTGTGTGAAGGTGGTTTTGGACATTCGGAGTTTGCATTGAAAAAGCAAGGTGTAGAACAACTCGAACCCTCGTGTTTCGGGCACCTAAGTCCTCTGCTTGCATGCCGAGAAAAAGCTCCCCAACAAAAACTCATCACCGGAGTCATTGAACAGATCAGATTGAATCGGCCCCGAAGGGATAACCGGCCAAATTCCGGCACCAATGTCGGGGACAGGCGCGCTTTCGGGCGTCGAATCATTCAACGTTTGTGAGTAGCTCTGTGGATTCGCAGCGGCGGTAAGAACCCCGACCAAGGTTTCCAACAGACCAATTGACAACCGAGTGTTTCACAATGACAACCGTCGCCTCTTTCACGCCTGTCCAGTCCTCGCGATCGATCGAGGGGATCGCCTGTGTTGTGGCCGGTATGTGGCTTTTTGTTGGGCAAGACATGCTCATTAAGGAGCTTCTGGGTGCTCAGCCACTTTGGATGCTGATATTTGCCCGGGCCTGTGTCTCGGTCGCAATCCTTGTGCCACTGATTACCTGCCTGGGCGAGAAGCACCGGTTCTTTACGCCTCTATGGCCGATTCACTTTGTGCGGGCCGCTCTTTTTACCGGCGGCTTTGCGATGTTCTACGCTGCGTTTCCCTTTATGGGCCTTGCGGAAGTCTCGACGATTTTTTTCTCTGCGCCTCTTTTCACGGCGGTGTTGGCCGCGCTGTTTCTGGGTGAGCGAATGGGACGGCATCGGATCGGGGCGTTGATCGTCGGCTTCGCGGGCGTTTTGATTGCCATGGCGCCGGGGCATGGCAGCTTTCAATGGGTGGCTGTGTTACCTCTTTTTTGCGCGTTGTTTTATGCAGCTTCTATGGTTCTTACGCGGCGTGTGGGCGACGGCGAAAGTAGCCTGACCATGAGCCTGTGGACCATCGGGTTTTCGGGAATGCTGATTTGGCCGATTGGCTGGTTGGTAAATACGCTGGTGCCTATTGGACCAGAGTTCCATCACTTGCGGTTTGAGTTCGTGATGCCCGAAGGGACACAATTGGTGAAATTGGCGCTTTTGGGCTTGGTGGGGATGGTTGGGTACATTTTACTGAATCGCGCATATCAAGTGGCCAGCGCCAGCCTGATTGCGCCCTTCGACTATTCGTATCTGCCTTTCGCTGCAGTGGCTGCCTGGCTTTTCTGGGGCGAGGTGCCGGAACTACGCACCTTGGCCGGTATGACGCTGATCGTCGGCGCCGGATTGTATCTTGGCTATCGCGAACTCCGCGCGACTCGACGAGCCAAAGTACCTGCGCCTGTAGCCGAAACCGTGTTCGCAACTGGCTTCCCGGCGATAGGGGAAGAAGCCGAAGACATCCGACCACGAGACCCAAGTGGGATCAGTAATCGAGCCTAACCAGTAGCGCGACCGACCCAAAGCGCACCAATCCCATTTGAATCGGATGCTGCGCCCGATATCCGGGCCTGATGAGACCATTCTCCGCCGCGATATCGGAACGAAGGCCGTGCCCTCGAGTTTCTCGCTACGCGGGAACGGGGTGCGATCATATGGTGACTGCAACCAAACGTATTACGTCATTGACGGTTGAGGCAGAAGCAATTGCCCCGTTGAAATACTTTGTATCCTACGTATCAGTTGTGGCCGCAGCAGTATTTTTGAGGGTGTCTCCGAGATCCGACAAATGAATTGGGCGGAAGTCACCAACCACTTCAGTGTCGACCAATAATCTTTCGGTCCATACTTCGATTGCATCGCTGCTGAGTTCTCAAATTCGTGAGCGTCATTCCGTGGACCCAACCAGCACTTGGGGTTAGCATCAGTAATCACACAGCACGAAGGGAGACACACATGTCGAATTTCACCAATACCACCGCCGCTCGCGGAGTCGTGGCGCTTGTAATCTGCTGTTTCGCGGCGACCGCACAGGCGCAATCGGGAAGCGAAGAGATGTCTTTCTTCATCACCAGTGTGGGCAAAGGGGACGGTGCCAATCTAGGCGGGCTCGAAGGCGCGGATGCTCATTGCAATGCGCTTGCTTCGGCCGCTGGTTCCTCCAAAACCTTTGCTGCCTACCTGAGCACCTCCATGAGCATTGACCGCAGCACCGACCCGATGACAATCACCAATGGCATTTCTGCACGCGATCGGATCGGATCGGGCCCCTGGCATAATGCCAGTGGAGAGCTCATCGCAAACAATCTCGAAGACCTGCACAGTGACGGCGTGAATATTAACCTGCAGACCGCGCTCGACGAAAACGGCAATCCCGTCAACGGGCGTGGCAGCCAGCCGAACAAACATGACATTCTGACTGGCACCGATTCCGCCGGATATTTCTCGACAGCAGGCGGCGATACGACATGCGGCAACTGGACCTCGAATAGTGAGGACGGATCCGCGATTGTCGGGCACCATGACCGTGTAGGGCTCAACGATGCCAGAAACATGGTGTCCTGGAACTCATCGCACGGCTCGCGCGGTTGCGGCGAGGAGCATCTGCCGCGTTCTGGTGGGGCAGGCCTGTTTTATTGCTTCGCAACGGACTGACTAGGCGGCCAGGGTAAGCGCGCCACCCGATTTGCGTCTTGTATTGCCGGGACAGATTTAGAAACCACGTTCCGGAAGCGGACCGATAAACACGCTGTGTGACTGGTCGCTTTCTGCCGTTGCAGCATCATTCGTTTACCCTCCGAATGAAACCCAAGATTTACCATCACGCTCGTCGCTAAGTATTCGACAAGCTGCGGATCGATTGTGCTTTACTCGCGGTAACTGCACAGCTCGCAACAATGCAGATTCCGAACTGCATTTTATCCACAGGACGCGCAGCCTTAGAGTTATGGGCACAGCCCGTTAAATAATAACAAAGTCCAGGAATTAATATCACAATCACGAACTGATTTTACTCAATTTGTTGAGGCGAATGTCCAGTAAATTAAAACCCAGCCACATTCAAAGGAGGCTTCTTAGATCTCGACAAAAGTGGGACATCGCATCAGAGAAGAAATTTACTTGCGTATCGTTTAATTTCGGATCTCGAATAGACGTTGTTGGAATAAGACGTGTCTTTGAATATTCGATCGTATGATTCTTCGTCAATTTTATAAGATGCAACGAAATTTCTATAAATTGAGGCATACCACTTCTCTGAACCTATATTTCTTTTCTTGAACCCATCTTGAATTTCCATTTCCGGAAAATAGTTGAAAAAGGCCGCACCGAAATCATCAAACCTTTCAAGTTTGTAGCCGAAGATCTCCAATTTTTTGGATGCTGCAGTGAAACCCCAGTCATTGTCACGAAGTTGAGTGCGATCTACCCCGACACTTTCCAGAAAGTTCTCGAACCACGGATTAACCACTGATTCTAAATGCGGTATCATCTTTTGATTGAAGGCATCAATTAACTCCGAAGTGGACAAATTCAACACATCAGCCTTGTCTCCCAGAAACCAATGGCTCTGTTGATTGTCTATATTGTGGAAGAAGGCGCTAATTGTCCTGGCAAGAGGTTCTCTGAATCCTGTTATCACAACAAGCTTGCACTCTGCGTTGCTAATGATGCGCCGCGCTTCAGCATGGCTATGTGTATGATAGGACACAAACTTGGAGTCCAATAGGGTATGGTATATTGTTTTCGAGCCGACCTTCCCCATTTGATAGATAAGAAAATTCATTTCCTCAGCACTTTCCCCGCTATCCTTTCCCCTATATTCGGGTGTTTTTAGAAATTGAAAAATTCGTTTCTTCAAAATTCAGCCTTTATTTGCAGTGCTTTTATCGAACAAAACCAGTTTATTCCTTGAACTTGGTTTGAGTGAAGAAGTGCGTTCTGAGCCTCCCCACCCCGAATTCACCAGAACTGGTGTGTCAAGGCACGAGCCAGCGATGTCGTGTATACGCTTCGCGGAAAGAACAGTAAATGTGTTGCAGGACTCCCGTTGCCGACCTTCCAGAGCTAGTCCTTGGGAAAGGTGCCTAAATAGTCTTCAAGCAATGCACCTGGTTCAAGCTTGTCCCAGTTTTGAACAAGCGCATACAAGCCCTGTTTGCGAAACTCGTCCAGCTTCGCTTTCGCGTCCTTCGCCGAAAAGTGGTGTTTTGCAATGACTTCGCGCTCGAGCGCGGTGGGATCAGGAATTCGCTGCACCAGTTTATGTGGCACGAGATCAATGGTTATCTGCTCTCGCGTACATACTCCGCGCAAAGTCTCTGTCCAGCACGGGAAAGTGCTGTTGCGGAACCTCAACCGGTAATCCGGAGTATCTGATCGGTCCCAGACCGTTTCAGCGGAAAGCAGTAATTCGTTAACAGAGGCCTGATCATCCTTTGTGTGTTCAACATGCTCTGCAAGTTTTCTGAGAAACTGACTGCCACCAGCTCCGGGGTTCACCCGAAACAGGCCGCAACAAAGAACAAACCCAAGTTTTTCGTGGACAGAAGCCGGATGAATAGTTCCTTGTGAAAAGATTAGATCCGCTCCGCTTCCAAACCCGTTGAGCAGTGGATCAGCCAACCAGATGCAATCACTGTCCGTGTGAACAATCGACCGCCCCTCTTCGACCAAGTCGGCCAGGATGCGCAGCCGAAGAGCCCAGAGATTCTCAAAAGAACCATCCCAATTGACCGATTCAACTCCGAGCCCGGCAGCTTTGGCGAAGTCCTCTGTCTCGCGATCAAGACAATAGATACAGATATCGAAGTTTCCGACACGGCATGCAAATGCCAGCCAGTTTGCAAGAACCGGAATGTAGCGTTTGTCGACGAAAGTGACGACCAGTGGGTTACCATCAGACTGCGAATATGGCATCTAAAACCTCGATTGAGGGAAGGTAAACATATGATCTCGCACAAACATCGTTGCCTCTTTGTCCATGTTCCCAAGACGGCTGGCAAGAGCGTCCTCGATCTTTTTGGTTTGCCTGTGCTTGGTGCCGATTACGATGGGTCCAAAGATTGGATAGAAGACCCCTACGGGCACATACCTGTGCATTCATACGAGAAGCGAAAATGGTTCAAGTCCTATTATAAGTTTGCGATAGTTCGGCATCCGCTTGACCGGTTGGTCTCAGCCTTCCACTTCCTTGACAAAGGTGGCTTGAATGAAGGCGACCGAGCCTTCGCGAAAGAGCATCTTTCGCCCTACAACGGCGACTTTCAGAAATTCGTGACCGAGGGCTTGGAAAGCGCGAAAGTCTATCCCCACTTTCGCCCTCAATCAGACTGGCTTTGCAAACGGTGGGGTCGTACCGATTTGGACTATGTCGGCAAGTTCGAAACGCTTGAAGAAAGCATGAGTGAAATTGCTGGCCAAATCGGGCTGGAATACTCTGGCATGAGGCGCCTCAACACCTCCACTCGGGCTGAATGGCCTACATATTTTGATCGACGCACGCGAAAAGCAGCGATCAAAGTCTATCGCAAGGATTTTTGGTGCTTCAACTACCGCTCAAAAGTGAGTTAACTCAGTAAGTTGTAGCCTCGACGTTTCTAAAACTCATATCCGAAAAGTTTGATGTCTTTCTCATAGAGCCGCCCGACAATGCGTCGCGACTCTGAGTCGTATTGGTCTCTGTAGTTTGCACCGCGTTCGGTTGCCCTTTGCAGATGCAGCTTGCCCAACTCTGGCAAATTCAACCTTTCGGCAACTTTGGCCAGACCCTGGTCCCGGTCCTCGAAGCGCACGATTTGGTCCACTAAAACCGTGTTATCTTTATCGAGCAAGAAGTCAGACGCGCCGTACCGATGCCCGTGAAACTTGAAGCCGGGAGTGTTTTCATCTGCTTTCTCCAGCGCATGAAGAAACTGGGCAAAGCTCCATTCCATAGGAATATTTTCACTTCTCTGCAAATAGTTGAATAGCGAGAAACACCGATCCCACGGATTGCGTACAACCGAAAAGGTGAAGACAGAATCCCAAACTTCTTCACCCAGAAACGAGCGCATTACATGGGCGGGCACATGATCGAGGAACAACTGTTCAAGGGCTTCGTCCTGTTCAAAGAGATTGCTCTTGCCGTATGCCGGCCCAAAATGTCGCCCCAACTCTGTCCGAATGGAACTTGAGGAGGTACGAGGTATATCCACGAACCAGACGCCAGACTTTTTGATTGCCGCCCGAACGGCCTCTGCGGCCTCCTCCGATATTTCCATGCCCATTATTTGTAGCGTCGCGTCAGTTGGCTCGCTTGAATCCTGGATTTCAACTTCGGGTTCTTCGGGCACAGGGGTATTGACCGGGCGTGTATCAGACTTCCCAAAAATATTTCGCAGAATTCCCCTAACGCCCATATCCCGACCCCCTGTTTCCACTTGTTTTGTTTGCAATCCAGATAGGTTTTGACGGCCTATTTCAGAACCAAGCTTCCAAGGCCCCTCTTCGACTCGTGCATGTGAGCCAGAGCAAATAACTCGTGTCAAGCTCAGACAACAGAAGCCTCGGCGTTTACAATTTCTGATGCCACTACATGCACTAGCGCCTTGTCACAATAGGTCTGGCGCAACCCCTGTCTGCGGCTCCGTGACAATCTATGAGTCCTTTAGCAGAACCAAATGTTGTGTCACATCTGGATAGCCGGACGCGGACGGCCAAAGCACGTAATCTGCAAGATTAGGCAGTTTGGTCCATCCGGAAATAACGTCCTTGGCCCTGCGACAAAGATCAATTAACTCGGCGTCAAAAGTTACACGTAACTGACCATCGCCGCCGGAGCCATCGCGGGCTCGTCCAATCGGGCTCGGCCATTCCACGAAGTCACCTGGTTCGAGATCATCGACATGGACAATGAAGTACAACGTGGGCATTGAAGGCCAGTGCCGCTGGGATGTTCCGGTCAGACCGCAGGAATCGTCAAACAACAGGTGACGGTAGCCCTTTTTTTGTGCCTCCAGAATTCGCTGCGCGGTGTTGATATGGTCATCAAAGTAGACCAGCGCTTCGGCTCCATGGGTGTTCCTTGGCGCGGCTTTGCTGAAATCCTCTTCAACCAAGGTTGCGCTCACATGATCCGGAAAACCCGGCAGCGCCAGATTGTTTGGATTTGGGTCAAAGCCATGAATCTTTCGAAGTCGCGAATTACTTAGCGCAGCAAGAAGCGATGATCCGCGGTAATACCCGGATTCCAAGTAATGCTGCGGGGCCAATAGGTCATGCAGGATACAAAGGCCAAGGAAACTCCATGGTGGCACGCCGCCTGGGCGAAGAAGACGATACTTTTCGGCAGCGGCAAACGATTCTTCTAACCGGCGAAAGGTATCCTCATCAAAAGTGTGACGAGAGACGTCAACTCCCAGGGATGAAAGCGTTTCCTGCAGTTCCAGAAAGGCCTTTTCATAACCATGTCGTCGAATGTTATCACTGACTGCGTATCGACCTTCGTCTTCCTTTGTTCGAACGACGATGTCTGAATATTCCATTCCCGCCAAAAATATTCTCCGTTTTGAAAGACCGTTGCCGTTCCTTTGGCCAGTTTGAGCGCGCATCTATCGGAAATCGAAACTTGCGCAATCAGCTCTAAATTTTTCAACCTCTCCGACGTTTTACGTGTTTCTTCCACAAGCGATAGGGTACTCTCCAAATACTGGCCTCTCGTTTTGCGATTATCCGGTCGTACTCTTGGGCTTTACCTTCGTTCAAAACTCGCAGTTTTTCTTTTTCAACTTCCTGCGCCTTTCTTACAGCTTCCTGCTCTTTTCGTGCAGCTTCTTGCGCCTTTCTGGCCGCTTCTTGCGCCTTTCTGGCCGCTTCTTGCTCAGCTTCCATAGCCTTTTGTTCAGCAATCTCTTGCTGATAATCATTCAGGCGTTCCGGGACTTTTCTGGAAGCTAAGTATAATAAGCTAAAAGATGTTTCAGGTCGCTGACTCCTTCGGAATTCACCTCCGTTTCCACCAAACTCGAGGGTTGGAGTATGGAGATTATCACTTTGCAAAAGAGTTCTGTGGCGCTCGATCCTTTCGGACCGCCCAACTATACTGTCGATTTCGCGAGTGTAACCTTCCCGACCTTGACTCAGTTGTCCGTTGACTCGCGAAAAACGTCCAGTCGCCATATTGTTTAACTGATACAAAGGTGCATGAGCCGCCATTAGACGCCAAAGGTTCCAGTCTCCTGCGAAACGCAACTCGCCGAAGGCTTGAGTCTTGTCCACTGAATCCCAAAGCCATCGCCTGAAGAAGGTACCTTCTTGTTGAACAGTCGGCGCCAGCAAACCATCAGCGACACCATTTGCTATAATTTCTCGAGGTAACGGCGCAGCCCATAATGGGGTGGGGCAACCATCAAGATGAGCGGTATTGTGCATGCCGGTAAACCACGCAACTTCGCGCTTTTCAAACTGCTCATCCAACGTTGCGGCCAGAGCGCATGCGCCGGGCAATAGGATGTCGTCGTAGTTTATCCATGTCAAAAACGCGTCAGCGGGTGCGTCACCAAAGACGTTAAATCCTTTTTCCAGAGCATCGTACATGGATGCGTCTTTTTCTGAAGAAAACGAAAACTCTATGTCACAGCAAGATATTGGAATTGAGCGGTTTTTAACTCGCTTCTTCCATGCTTCCAGTGATTCAACCGTGCCGTCGTTGGAACCCCCATCCTGTACATGATAGCGGATACGAAAAGCACCGGATTGGGATAGCACACTTTGTATACAACGGTCTATGAATGTCGCGCCGTTGAAAACGGGAGTAACGATGTAAACTGTTTGCATCGGGCGATTCTGCTGGGGGTCTTTTTCAATTTAATGGGCTGTTCCGAATTACACGGGTTCTCGGCGTTCCTATGTATCACCATGTTAGCGTGTTACAAGCTCAAGTGAAGCGAAAGATCGTCTGGTGGAGTTTGATCCTCGCCTACTGAAGTGGTCCACCGGGTGTTATCACGTTAACCGCTGTTCGGTTACCCATGATGGAATTTGGACGTAGGTGACTGTCGCCTCGTTAGAATCCGGTTCGATCTCGACCAGGACACCCGCCGCTGCTACGGTCGAGCCGTCTTTGAAATTGATGGGTTTCACATATCCGGGGACGCGCGCAATCAGGGCGACACGGATCACCGCCTCGACCCTGCCAGTGAACACTTCAGATAACGATACTGGCTTCATTTCTGCCGCCGTCACGGTCACTTTGGCCTACGTTTGGCTTTGCCGTGCCATGACAATGGAAGGTGTCAGACCGGAGTGCAGAAACAATGCGGCGACTAACAGCCTTACTGGCAAGGTTCATCCTCCTGTGAAATTTTGACAGTATGCGCTTTGATTACACGATAACGTAATGCAGTTGAAATTCCAGTAACTGACTTTGAGTGTCTTGCCCGCCACTTCAACCAGGTGATAGTTGGCGCGGGTAAAGCAATACTGTTTTGTCTCGCTCTGCCGTCTTTCACATTTCAAAATTGTTGCGCGTTTCATCAGGACCCGGTTTGACGGATTGCATCGTAGAATCGAGATGTAGTAGCCGTCGGCAGGTGTGTGCCGGATCCGAGGTCCGGGATGCGCCTAACCTGTGAGTTCGATTTTCTCGCTGCGTGAGCTCGCTGCGGGAAACTTTCTTCGAATATGCAGCTTTCGGTTCTGCCTGGCAGCGTGAGTATCGGCCAATGCTGCAGAGTACAGCGAAGTTTCGACGGTCAACTCACAAATTGCGGACTTAGCTGCCATGTCCCCCCCTTGCCCTTAAATCTCAGCTGATGCAAACTTGTTTGCGGATGAGGGATGTCTTTTTCACCGCTGGATCTAATGGCAGACGGACCAGCGCTGTGCCATGCTTTTGGAGGAGTGTGTCATGACGTCCAAGACCGAAGGTTCCACACCACCGGACAATCTGACGCCGCAGCAGCAGGCCATGCCCAAGGTCAGAAAGGTGACTGCTGATGATATCACCGCGTCGCTGAAGGCCGGGTTTTCCGACTTTCTGGCTCGTCCCTTCATGAGCGGCTTCTTCGGCCTGTTCTATGCGGTTTTCGGAATCCTGTTTGTTTGGAGCCTGATCTGGCTCGGCAAGATATGGATGATCATTCCCGCCGTTGTAGGATTTCCACTGGTCGCGCCTTTCGCCGCCGCCGGGCTTTACGAAATGTCCCGCCGGTTGCAGGCGGGTGAGAGTTTCGGCTGGTCTGAAATCCTCACCGTCATGGCCAATCAGCGCAAGCGGGAACTGGGCTGGATGGCCTTTGTCACCCTGTTCATTTTCTGGGTGTGGATTTACCAGGTTCGGCTTTGGCTGGCGATCACCCTGCAGAATGCATCTTTCTCGGATATTGACGGGTTTTTAAACACCGTATTCTTCACACCGCAGGGCTGGACCTTCCTTGCTATTGGCACCTGCGTAGGCGCATTTCTGTCGGCTGTTCTGTTCTCGGTGACTGTCGTCGCCATGCCCATGCTGCTCGACCGGGAAACAAATTTTGTTTCCGCCATGTTAACTTCATTACGTGTCGTCTCGGAAAGCCCTTTGGTCATGCTCACCTGGGCGGCGATCATCTCGGTCACCATGCTGTTGTCTTTGGTTCCGGCGTTTCTGGGCCTGATCTTCACCCTGCCGATCCTTGGCCACACCACATGGCATCTCTATCAGCGGGCTGTGCTACCAGCGGAGGGGCAATCTACTCGGCCATCACCTTGAGCTGCTGCGTGCTTTTTCGTCCGCAGGGAAAAAAGCCCAATTTTCAGGTCATCAAGGAGCATGTCCTCGGGCGTACCGAATTGAGCAATGGTCGCAAACAGCGACGAGTCTATATCGCCGATCCTGAAGATGGCCGGAGCATCCGGACCGAACGATTCAAAAGATCCCATTATTCTGGCTGGTCGGGGAAGGTTGATTCTCTGTACGATTGGCTCGAGAAGCCTGCCCGCCGCAGAATTTACTTTGCTCTTATTGGCCGATTGGTTTTGCTCTGGATCACCGACACTCGTTCACGAACGCGGTTATCTCTGACAAGATCGGACACAGCAGCCCGATCATTCCCTTAGGTCCCATCGATCATGACGGTCTTCTATTCGCCGTGTTCGGCAGCCAGACCCACCATGATCCGCGCAAAGATGCACCTATCGCTTCATCGCATCCAACGGTTGAGGGACCGGGAGAGACATTGTTGATGTTGGGCCGTTCCGCCTGCCCCATCAGCACCTCAACCTGCCGTAACTTAGAGACAATCTCTTCGGGCTTCGGTCGCTTGTTTGCCATTCTTGGTCCTCCGTTTCCTAAACATAGGCGTGGACCAACTCAGTTGCGGAGGTTCAGACCAAGTGGCACCAGAATGGGTGCTCTTTTCCATGGCGGGTAGTGTTTCTGGCTCTCAACGGATGACGTGCGCAAGTGGGCGGTGCGTAGGCAAAGAAGAAGCGCCTGCCAATGGCGACTAAAAATGCGATCACAAATATCAATGTCACCTGTCGTTCCCTTTGAAAAGAACTTCGCTTTTTGCGCTAGGAGAGTATCTGGTGGACGATAGCTGGTCGAAAGTTTCAAAGTCAAAGTCGCGGTTGTGGCTTCGAATTCAGGACTGGACCTAGAGGATTTCAATTAATTTATTTTGGAAGCGTGCAGCAATTTTTTTGAAACCTTCATCAGTTCCGTGAATCTCATCATTCCAGTCATTGAGGTCCGTCAGCGTGTTTCGACAATCGATCACATGTACGGGAGAACTGCCGGGATCATTCGCGACGTCATTCAACATGCCGTAGAGTCGGTTGATCATCACCTTTAGTATGTCGCGCTTGAGTGTGAAATGCGCTTGGGTCTCCTTCGGGAAATGCCGCTGATCGAAGGGTTCTCCGAGCCATTCATTGTTGTTGGCATAAATCGGGTTCCGGTGGTCATTGGGCCAGGCCGGATAGGGGAAGGGGTAGTCGTAGCCATGCACGAAGATGGGAAGTTGTTTGAGTTCCGGCACTGAACGGATGTTCGAGATCACCTTCTTGTACGCGGTTTTCAACTCATCCAGCCGGTTCTCTAGTTCGTCGATATCAATGTGACCATCGACATCGCTGATATTGCCGTTGAAGTCCCTCAGGATGCCGTAGAGCGCGGATTTTTTCGTCTGGGGGTCCTCACCGATAATGTCGTTGCCGGCTGCTGAGAACAGGAACGCCTTTACGTGCTTCTTTTGAGCCTTCAGGTTTTCCAGATATTCGGATTTCCGCGGCGCCAGGTCTCCGTGAACCATGTTCGCGGCCGTGTCGCCCGCTGCACCGAGAGAGAGGACGGCGTAGTGAGGGCTCAGATGATCGATGATCTCGTCGATCAGGAAGGGGAATTGGTGCCAGCTGTCGCCCTCTTCGACAATCACAGGCTTCGATGGGCTGGTAATTCTATCAATAATAAAGTCGAACCTGCGCGCAGCACGTTCGGCATTGTTTCCGATCTGCATAGCATTTTCCAACTCATAGTCGGCAGCGCCCATTTCGACTTTTTCCGGATCCGGTATGATCCGGAAATCGAACCCGCCTTCCCCCTTCTGAACCGTTGAAAACTCCTTAAAAATACTGCGTTTGCTGGGATCGGAAGCGAGCTTTACCCATTCCTCAAAGCTGATCTTCGCCATTCGTTTCTCCTAAATTGCTTGATTGGACTCACCTCTGAAATAGACTGTCAGGGTACCAATTTTGCACGTTTTTAGCGAGAATTATGATGGCCGTTACTCTTAATGACATTGGTTTACCCGTAACTGAGGGCAGCATTGCGCGCACCCATGCGCGCCTGGAGAAGATCCGACAAGCCGAACAGTTGATCGCCAAACGCATGGGGCACGAAGCCGAAAGTGAGCTTCGCCGACTGCGGGCCAGGCTACGCGAAGACGATCTGGCCGCACATGAATCCCATGAGGAACCGCGCCTGATTGTTGCAAGGGAATTGGGGCAAGAGGCATATATCGGACCGCGTACCAATATCCTCTCTGGCGAGTTCTTGGAAATAGGCCTGCTGACGTCGCGTGCAGTTTGCAAGATTACAGATGGGGGTGTCGAAACAGGAACTGGATTTTTGGTGGGTGATGGTATCGTTTTGACAAATCACCACGTCATCTCTGACATTCCTGATCTTGACGATGTGTTTTTCGAGTTTCTCTTCGACGACAACACCATAGGCACCCCGGTCAATCCAGAATACTATGTCGCCGATCCCGACCGGTTTTTCGTGACGGACGAAACACTCGATGTCACCTTTGTTGCTCTTCAGGAAAATGGAATTCAGCTTCTTTCCTCTTTGGGATGGCTGCCGCTACTCGGCCGCGAAGGCAAGATCCTTATCGGGGATCCAGTGAATATCATTCAGCACCCTGAAGGAGAGCAGAAGCGGGTAGTGGTCCATGACAGCACTTTCCTGCTGGTGGAAAACAACACAGACGCAGATGCATTCTGTTGGTACAGCGGGGACACTCAAAAAGGCAGCTCAGGCTCACCTGTCCTAAATTCCCGCTGGGAGGTTGTCGCACTTCATCATGCGGCCGTCCCGGCAACGGACAAAAACGGTAATGTCCTCGACGTGAACGGCAAGACGATCTCGCTCGATAGGCTCGGCGATGCGGACACAAGGATCAAATGGATTGCCAACGAAGGAGTCCGAGTTTCCCGCATGGTCCGACACATCGAAGAGGCAAGTCTCACCGCCGCGCACGATGCCGTCCGTCAGAGCCTTCTAAAACTTTGGGATACCCCGCTGGCCACAAGAACGGCCCGACTGGCTGCTCTACACGGTATGACATAGGCACCGCTTATACAGCATCTTCTGACAGTTAGGTTTTGTAGGTTTTCAGAAATTCGCTGATATGAGATGCAAGTTTCTCTGAAAAACTGTCGATATCCGAACTTGCCATTTTGGGCATACTTTCTTCAAAGTTCTCTGCTTGCTTCGATTTGATTAATTCACGCAGATGATCGCCGACTTCAATCGGATGGCCGGGTTTCACCATGCCTGGAAGCCAAGTGATATCCCACTTTCCTTTCTGTTTTACGTCGTGTGTGATTTCGACTTCTGCATGAGACAAGATAGTCTCTCTGGTAATGTCAATGTTGTAAGTATCGGCGTATTCGGCAACCATTTCAACAAACACGTTGAGTTGAACGGGCGTAATAGGATACTTGCCTTTTTTAAAAGGTCTTTCCTTTGCTCCGCTCATCGCGGCCATTGAAAGACCAATCGCGCCAGTATTGAAGGCCCTGGTGTGCGCCGCATAGCGGCCGTCCGCGGTCGAATTATTGGCTTCAGGCAGATGATCACCTTCAACGCGATTACCATCCCCTTCAACGATTTCATGGTAGTGTCTTTTGTCTGAGGAGTTTGCCGTATGGCCTCCAGCCGACCAATGCATCACAATTCTTCTTAACGACATGATGGAACCTCGATAACTGAAATATGAGTTCAGCATAACACAAATTCAATTTAACAAAGACGGGAGCGTGCAGCGAACGCTGAGACAGGGTTTGATCCTGATCCGCCCCGCCAGAGTGGTCCAATTTGAATGTTAGTGCATGATCGGCCTCGGCTCCATCGGGACAATGGTTTCCGGAGCCACTAGGCGTCCTCCCCAAACACAATCCTATTAAAGAATTGGTGTTTATGACTGCTCTTCATCCACAGGCCGATGGAGAGTTTTCTGAATCTGTGACGCAAGCCAGTGGCCTCCCCTGGCTGTTGGTACGCCAGAAGTATTCAGCACGTCAGCAATAGCCCTCAGACTGAACCCTTGGCGTCTCAGAGGCAGGATTATCTCGGAAACCTACGGCCCTTCTTGGCAGCATCCGTGAGACTCTTGGTCTTGAGAGAAAAATATTAATCACCGCGCTTGCTAAGGCTCGGATAGTGCTTCCGCAATTCCTCCGGAACTCGCTTCCGAAAGTAGTAAACACCACCCTCTTTCTTCCGCGTGACGTGCTTTGCCAAGACCATGATCGCTCCAAATTCAGCGATGACTAGAGGCATGGCGTCACCTCTTGTGTCACCTTCGAATCAAGCGAATGCGCTTTAACGCATTGATATTTAAAGAATTTCATGAGTTTTGTGGTGCCCACACGGAATACAAAAATAGTAAGGGTATGTTTTTAAATCAAAAAATATAAATTCAAACCCAATGATACCCCGACTGGTACCCCAGTGGCGAAATTGCCTCGCTTGCACCTGCAGCGAACTTACCGCGATTATTCACCATGTAGAGGCCAATTTTGGCCTCGAATACAACTACGCCCTCAAAAACTAGTCGTTCGTATGATCCGAGCATTGCGATCAATCTGACAACGAGCCAGCTTCATAGATTTGAACATTAAAGGCAAAAATCTGGCCATTCGCTGATGCATGCTTAAGTGACCGCTTTGTCCGCACAGCCGCCTTTGGTCAGGTCGGGACAGGTCGCAAGCCAGACAAAATGCTTCGGATGACCGGCGTGAGCTCGAGCCAACGGATCGGCTGCACATTGCAAATCGGTACCGCAGTCGATGCAAAGGTTGGGGACTATCTCAAGCGTTGTCAGCACTGGGATGGGGTATAGGAGGCACGCTAGCGACATATGATTTTGGCCAAATCTGTGGCACGCTTCCCAAACTGTGAACAGGGGGAATAAGATGGCAATCCGAAACACAAAGGGGCGTGGGCGCCTATTCGACAGCGTTCTTGATACGGTAGGCGATACGCCATGTATCCGCATTACCAGGATCGCGCCGACGCATGTGAAAGTTTACGTCAAGTTCGAAGCGTTTAACCCGGCTGGGTCTGTCAAAGATCGCTTGGCGCTTAACATCATCGAGGCAGCTGAGCGCGAGGGTCGACTGAAGCCGGGTCAAACCGTCGTCGAGGCGACTTCGGGTAACACCGGGATCGGCCTCGCTATGGTATGCGCGGCCAAAGGATACCCGCTCGTGGTTACCATGGCCGACAGTTTCTCGGTGGAACGAAGGAAGTTGATGCGATTTCTAGGCGCGAAGGTCGTGTTAACGCCGCGGGCCCAGAAAGGTTTCGGCATGTATACCAAGGCAAAAGAACTGGCGGAAGAGAATGGATGGTTCCTCGCCAGCCAGTTCGAGACGCCCGCAAATGCCGATATTCACGAGAACACAACCGCCCAAGAAATCCTGGGCGACTTCAAAGGGGAACAACTCGACTACTGGATCACCGGCTACGGGACCGGCGGAACTGTTTCGGGCGTGGCACGTGTTCTACGAAGAGAGCGTCCCGACACCAAGATCATTCTGACTGAACCGGACAATGCGGCTATTGTTAGCTCGGGCTACGTAAATACCCGCAACGAGGCCCATCAGCCGACCGAGAGCCATCCAAATTTCGAGCCGCATCCGATCCAGGGTTGGACGCCGGATTTCATCCCCTGGGTGATGCAAGAGGCCATTGATCTGGCTTACTTTGACGAATTGATCCCAATACCAGGCAATGAAGGCATAGAGTGGTCTCGCCGCCTCGCTGCTGAGGAAGGCATCTTTACTGGGATTTCCGGGGGCTCCACTTTTGCGGTTGCGATGAAAGTCGCGGAAAAAGCGCCCGAAGGATCCGTCATGTTGATGATGCTGCCTGACACAGGCGAGCGCTATCTCTCGACACCTCTCTTCGAGGGAATAGAAGAGGAAATGACAGGAGAGGAACTGGCGATTTCAATGTCCACGCCCTCTGCGCAGATGGTTGCTGAGTAGCTCGGAAATATTCCGGTGTGATATACCCGGTAACTGAGAATACCCACGTGTGTTTCACGCGCAACTTTATTGACCGGCATGCTGCTCGACACTTGCCTGTATTCCATTTGGGCACTTAGTCGAAACAATGCAAAAACGATGATAACGAGCTTCGCGGCAAAAAGCGCGAGGCCGACCTGTAGAGTGCAATTCAACATCTACCCAAAGAAAGTGAAACAGCCTGATGTTTTGGTTCCTTCTGATCGTCGCAACCCTCATTGGCTACACCGTAGCTGGCCTGTTGGGTGCCACTCTACTTGCTGTTGGGTTCGTCTTTTTCTGGGGTGTCTGTCTTGCCTTGGCGTCACTTCTGCAACTCCTGCTTGGCGAACCCCGTGAATAAATGCCCAACGTAAATTGTACGTGTTTGGTCATTAGGGGAATTGTTCTATTCATGCCAAATTAATGAACAGTTGACCGCTGCGAGCCTAAAGCAGCTGCAATATTTTCACCGAAAGCTTGGGCGGGGGAGGCATAAGTTGTTAAGTTGTTTCGAATATGCAACCGGCCAGTCCTGCTTTTGCGTACTTCCGCAATTCAACATTATTCAACGCCAGCTTTTGCCAACCTTACGATTCCTTAACATGCGCCAAACAGTCAAGCAGCGCGCAAGCAAGGGTGGATTAATGGGTGGATAGTAAGAGAGGTAAAATCGAAAATATCAAATAAATCAAAATGTTGTTTTAATTTAATGGTGCCCCCACACTGATTTTTTCCAACTTTTAATTCTCCATAAGTATCTGTTTTTTATTGCGTTATCAAGATTACAACTCCCCTCAGCGGCCCCGTTTATGTCACCTCTTCTCAAGCGTTGTCTCTGAGGCCGTCGACAACATAAGCGATCAGAAGAGCCTCAATTTCCTCACTTTGGCACAGGTCCCAAACTGGCAAAGAAGGAGCGCCTGCCCACAACCGGCTCACGTGAATTTCTGATACAGGGCCTGTGGAACCATCGGTTTGATTTGGTCCGGTGGCTGCGGTATTTTCGAGCAAATGCGCAAAGCCTCCTGTGGTTTCTGGCCGTGCGCCGTCCGTCATAGGTAGAACTTCTTACTGTGGTGTGAATTTCGCAGGCTATAGGACACTGGGTCAGTTTCCTGCATGGTACTTAACTGACGTTCTTTACTGGACTGGATAAAATTTCTTACCATCCTGCAATAGATTTGGCATACGCTCTCTCTAGGGAGCAACAGATCGTAATCTCGTGGATGAAAACTACCTAAAACGGCTGATGAAATTTGTCGCAGAGTTGGCTGCGATAGCCATAACTGTCGTTCTGCTCCAACTATTTGTCGAATGGGTCGGATTTGAAACTGCGTGGCCTGTATTATTGGGTGTTCTGATCATTTTGGTCATCGTCATCGCTTCCATGCGAAAGCAATAATTCTGCTTGTTCTGCGTTCTGTCTCCAACCATGTACTTGAACTACAGCAAATGAATTGTTGTGCCAAAGGCCACCCCTTTTCACCTGTGTGGTTTCAAGGGTAACGTCCAGAATTACACCGCCAGCAAGCTTGAGGTCTGTCGTTCCCTCCAAGACTTGCTGCTTGAAGTGTTCGTCGAGCATTTTCGCCCCTTTCTCCTGACCATTCCAGAAGAAGCGCCATTGCCTGTTGCTTTCTATCAAAGGGGGTTGGACCAAGACGACTTCCGTCCGTTCCGACACAACACGTTGAGATTCTATTTCTTCGATCAACGTTTCGATGGCTGGCCCAGCACGGTCATTGAACTCAGCGCGGGGAACCACCACTGCAGGCGGAGCAGCCTTTTCCGAGGGCGCAGCGCCGATACCGGTGATAGCTTTGTCCGGCTCCACAGCGCGATAGAATTCGCGACGCGGCTGAGTTACGGTTTCGGACCGCTCAACACTTCGCACTGCTTCAGCAATCCGTTTGATGTCTTCATCTGTTAGCGTGTTTGCTTCTGCGCCAGCGACGGCTCTAATGGCTTCATCCATTGCTTTGCCTTGAATATGCGATAAGCCGTTATTCACAAGAGTCGTTGCGATGATTATCGCGAGCGTTGACAATCTTTCCTTAGTTACCAATCCACGTAAGCCAGCGATAATCCGAAGGCTACCGGGCGCGGAATACTGGTAGACCAGCGAAAATTCTATGCCGGGTTCCATCAGGAAAACAGTTTCCCCAGCCATACGCTCGAATTGCACCATTGCCTCACCTACGGCACCGATTGTCGGGCGCGCATCCGGGGACAGATCGAAGTAAATTGTAAGTGGTTGTTCAATCATAGTTTCTTTAGGAAATCTACCTGTAGGCTGCCGTTGTGCCAATAGGACCACTTCAACCAAGAATTGCAATCAAAATCACTGATCAAACCAATTGAAAGGACAACACACGTTCGCGGAATGTGATCGTATTTCGTGACGCTCTTTAAAGCCAACGAGTCAAAAATACTGTGAACGGATCACGACTAGGAAGGGTAACTTTGATCTTGAAGGTAAAGCCTGACTATGCCAACCTCGCTAGCGGTCCACCCAGACCACCTCCCTCCAATCGGGAAAGCACTGAGCGTGTAGGGTTAATCGATCATCGAATTTGCCATGTGGGCATTCGCATAAGGAGGGATTGTGAATTCGGCTCACTTGGAGGTTCGATATGAAACTTTCTAAACCTATTCCGGTCCTCAAAAGCGAGGCCAAGCAACTGGCGAAAGCTGACAACATCACTCGCACTGAAGCGCTGAACCGCATTGCTGTTCGAGAAGGCTTTCAAGCGTGGAGTGACCTATCCGCAAACGCGGAATCCAAGCCGGACGAAGAACTGCCTCCTGAAATCACAGCAGTGCCGTTAACGGGTGCATTGCGCCGCGAGGCAATCAGGATAGCAAATCATGCCTTCGAACGAGCACTTTGGCGCATGGAAGCCGAAAATCCAAAGCTTGCAATGAAACTCTGGGACGTAGAATCTTACGTGAATAACACCATCACAGAAGACATGCTTCCCATTGAAACAGACTATGGTCTGTCATTACTGGAAGCTTTCATGATCCATACGGCCTTGGACATAGCTATGGAAGCTGATCATCAAGCGGAAAACGAACTTGGTTAATGCATCTTGCCTTTCTATCGCCATGACCGGCCAGCGCTGGTAATACAGTGTCATCAGAAAGTTAAGCGAAACAGTAGCCAAACTGCTGTTTCGCGCTTTTCTGGTTGATGCCGAGTTTCGAGCATACCAATGCCGTTGCGCCTGTCTCATTATTTGCCGTGAGCGGGTAGATTTCGATCCAGCCCCCAGCCGAACTAGCAGTACCCGGCCCACACTTCCTTGCTCTGGCTTCAGGCGTTTCCAGACGGCAGTAGCGGCCCTCTGAGCACCGGCGGCAATTGGCAAGCAAAGGTAGTAAGTTGTGCCCTCACTTATGAACCAAAAGAAAGCGTGGCTAACTAGTGTTGTTCAAACGCACCATGTACGTTCCAGTTCATTGACAATCCTGCCGAAATCTAAACTGTACACATATCCCTAAACGCGCGTTTGAGTCAGCCCAATAATACCTATGCGAGAGTAAGCGTTGAATAAACCGATACTAAGAACCGACACTTCCATCGGAAGTGTACAGGCAGAAGAAGACACAACATTTCTAATAAACTGTTATGTCGACAACGAAGCACTTGCCACCGTACGAGACCTCAGCAACTCAAAGATGTTCGTGCTGGGGAGTACGGGTTGCGGAAAGTCAGCCTTGCTCCAAATGATTGAGCATCACGAAGAAAAAGCTACATTTCTTGATCTAGACGATATGGCTATGAATTACATAGCCAATAGCGACAACATTATGTTTCTCAAGAAGATTGGCGTCGATCTTTCTTTCTTTTTTAGATACCTTTGGATGCACGTCATGTGCATAGAGCTACTAAAAATGGCGAAGAATTTTGACGAACATGACGACCGGCAGAGTACTTTTTTCTCTCGGCTGTTCCAAGGAAACTCTGGAAACCAAAAAATATTTGAAGACTTCGTTGGCTCTCATAAAAATCAATTTTGGAATACAATTGACAGAACGATAATCGAGGAAACGGAAAAACTAGAAAAGAAGGTTGAAGCAGAATTCGGTGGTGAAATTCATAAAGCCAAAACGCGAGCGGCATACGCCAAGAACCTTGGAAAAGATAAAACAGAGCATTTTCAAGAGCGAGCGAAGAAGTTTGTAAACTCCGCGCTTTTGTCAGACTTGGCAAGAATTATCTCAGCTATTTCAAGCGAGTTATCGAACCAGTCTCGAAAGTACTTTTTGCTTATTGATAGGATCGATGAACATTGGGTGGACCCGGAACTTAAGAACGTGTTGATCCACTCACTATTCGAAGCTTCCAAAAAGATGAGGAAGATCAGAAACTTCAAACCCGTGATCGCGTTGCGCAATGACGTGTATGAAAAAATGAACTTGGAGCATCCTCCCTCAAAGACACAGCTAGAGAAAAACGAGGACTATATTGTTCGCATCCGGTGGAGCAAGGATCAGCTTTGGCAATTGGTGGACACAAGAATAAACTACCTTTTCAGATGGAAATACACTTCTGAAAATGTTCACTTCTTCGATGTTTTTAAGAAGTCGTATTCAGGGAAAGAATCCTCTTGGAATTACATCTTTGAAAGAACTTTGATGCGCCCTAGAGACGCGATTAAGTTTGTTAACGCGTGTTTTGGCGTGGCAACTGGGAAGACCGAAATAAGCAAGTCCGATTTCTCGACAGCGGAAGGCGTTTACTCTGAAGACAGATACGAAGCATTGATCCATGAGTGGGAGAAAGTGTTTCCAAGCGCTGAAGTAATACTTTCTCTTCTCAAAGGAAGGCCAAAGCATTTTTCCGCTTCTGAATTAATGACCTCCCAATTAACTGAGCACTTATTCTACCAAGTTGGCTACACTGAAAAAACGCAAAGTGACCCGCTTTGGGTGAAAATAAACTCTTTGGTGGACGGTGATAACGGCGATGCACACTTTGCCTTGGGTCAGGAAGTTCTTCATCGTCTTCACTTGATGAGCGCAGTTGGGATAAAGCCCGACTCATCAACGTCTTGGCAATGGTTTCACAGGTCCCAAAAACCTATTTCTGTCGACGCGATTGACTTGCAAACAAAAGTAAATGTTCACCCTATGCTTTGGAGGAAACTGAGTTCGGCTTAATTCAGCGCAAGTTTGCGAACTAGCAATGCCTGCCGTCTAACTTGAGATATAGAAGATGGCAGGTAGTGTCTTGTGTTTTTATCGATGGTACAACGCTCAGCTTTAAATTCTTTTGTTTTTGAACGCTTTTCTATATTAACGCCGCACCATTACGGTTTCATGAGTCCACAACTCTCTTCAAAGTTCTCTGAACCTGTGAGGCCTGCCAGGCACCTCCCCTTGCCGTTGGCACCCCAGAATTGTTCAGAACGTCAGCAATGGCCCTCAGGCTGAACCCTTGGCGTCTCAGAGGCAGTATTATCTCGGAAACCCTCTCGGCCCTCTCTCTGGCCCTTCTCTGAACTTCTGCATTCCGATTGTTTGTCTTGTCCCTCAAGCCACCAAGTTTGACGCCCTTAGCCTTGGCCTCAGCCAAAGCAGCCTTGGTGCGGATGGAGATAAATTCCCGTTCCTGCTCTGCCAGAGCGGCATAGATGTGAAGTTGGAACTTATCGGCGCTGGGCATCGAGGCCACCCTGAGCCTGACCTTGGGGTCATCCATCAGTGTAGCTACGAACGAAACCTTCCTGCTCAGTCGATCCAGTTTGGCTACCAACAATTCAGCACCAGTCTTCTGGACCAGTCTCAAGGCCTCCTGAAGTTCCGGCCTATTGGCATCTTTGCCTGTCTGAACGTCGATGTATTCCCCGATGACCTCAAATGGTTCCTCTGAATAGGTTTCAAGGAATATCCCAATGTCCCTGTCCTGAGCGGCAAGACCCAAGCCTGAGCGTCCCTGTTCCTCTGTGCTGACCCTTTTGTAGACGACATATCGCTTCATAGGATTCCCCTTCAGGTGGCCTCTGATACCGACATATCAGGCGTCGTTGCTAAGGACAACGTTGGTTGTGAGTGTTACAAAAGTTCAATTCATTTCATTGCAACGCCTTTGCGGTTCCTTCTTAGGTGTTTCTGCCTCACCAAGAAGGGGGCGTGGGTTTGAGAAACCGACTTCAAAAAACAGGGGATTTACTACTATTCTTATTGTTCTTCTTGTTGGGGTCTCTCCCCTCAACCCTAGATGGCTCGGAGAACGCCGAAATCCCCCTCATTATGCCTCTAGCGCCACGCAATGGTGCTTCATGACGCTAAGCACCCAACGGAAGCATTGAGGTTAAAAGACGGCCATTACGCCCAGAACTCAGCCCCCCCTGAGAGCCACGGAGGACTCCACAGAGGGCCTTTAGGTGACTTCAGAGGGTATACCACCCAAGAGGTCATTAGGTGCGCTCTTGAGAGTCCAATTTGCTTTAGATCGATCCAACAGACAAAGCATCCAGAACCGGAACCATCAGAACCAAAGCCATTCCTTAGCGTTCATAGTAACCCGATAGGTAGGCATATGATATATCCCTAGGTAGCAGGTACATATGCCCCCCAAGGAACCTTAGGTATTACATATGTATGCTTATCAGCGGTGATGCTTAAACAGTCATGTATATGGGTATCTATGTATAGCCCTAGACATCCCTGAAACTGCCCCCCATCACCGCTCCACCGTCATGGTCGGTCTCACATCTGAATGTTCATAGAATACGTCACCAAAGACTTCCTGAGCGCTATCAATGTCTCTGATACGGACGATGAGGCAGTCATGAACCGGAAGGGCGGGAATGTTGTATTCCCGTTTCAGTGTTAGAAGGGTTTGGTTCATGATAGTGGAGTCGATTGCTTGAAGCCGTAGAGAGTTCAGACCTCTATCCTCTAGGTCGTATAGAAAAGGGTAGCGGTCCAGAACCTTATCTTGGACGGGATCGCTCCGACTGCTGACCCTGCCATTTCCGACGATGACATTGATTGTCTGCTTAACGTCGTCCCGGTCAGTTCCTTCGATTTGGTATAAATCGGTTCCGACTTCATAACCGACACCAAACAGACCATGCAGCAAAGTAAGTTGACAAGCTTGAATGTCGATTTCAGCGGTTGCTTCACCGCCTATCTGTATGCCCTTTCTGCCTTCAGATTTCCAGTTGAGGTAGGTTGACGCAGAGCCATAAAACCGGCCTCCCATATCCCACTGATAATCCGCTGTATCCCCGTTGTTGAATAGCCGGTACAACACAGGCGGAGCGCCGAAGCTGTATTCCCACTCACTCAGAAACGCATTGATTTCCGTAACATCGGCTTCAAGCGCCTCGGACACCGCCGTTTTGGGGTATTGGATAACTCTAGCCTTGGCTTGACCCTTTAGCTTTGTTGCTCTGAGGGTGAGCGGTTTGGACTTCTTCAAGTCCTGTCTGAAATGCAGCGTTACCGTTTGGGGGGTGATACCGTGTTCAGCAAGCACGTTCAGCAACAGGGGGGTAGCTCTGAGGCGTGTGGCCCACCGTTTGTGCGGCATGTCCGGATAGTATTTCACACCATCCCAATCGGAACTGCCCCTGAAGCCGGGAACAACATCCATCAGCCCCATCAGGTGCCATTCTTCCTTTAGGGTCTCATAGTGCCGACTGGTCGCTAAGGTGTTTTTGAACTTTCCCTTGTCACTTTCTCGCCAACAGTAACCATTTGCCTCAGTATTCAGGGCTGCATCCAGCAGGTCGCCAAGCAGGGCGGCGATGGTGGCTTTTAGAGACCGGGCTGAACTAGCTGTCAGCCCTCTTTCCCTTCTCCCCTGTTTACGTTGAAACGAAATGGTTTGGCGGAGAATGGCCTCCACCACCGAATGGGCGTCTTCCGAAAAGGGCAGCATCACCAAGGACGCCATGTTCGCCACCCTCAATTCTTCGGGTTCAAAGTCTGGTTTAACAGTTGCCATGTTTTGCCTGTCATCTTGCATTTTCTGATTTCATCGCCGCCGGATAAGTTCAGGACCTAGGGCGGTTGGTTAGAGAACAGGCCGGCATGGACAATTTTCTGTAGGTGTTCAGCCAGAACACTAGCCGAGTAACCCTGACCGTAGTTCGCCCCCATTCCCTTGGTTTGCCAGCCGCAGATTGCGTCTTGGATTTCCTTTGGTACTTGGGCGTCCCTCAGCCTGTCTTGAACGGTGTGGCGGAACGAATGCGCCGACTTTTGATCCTTCCTGTCCAGCGAGAAAGACCTCAACCACTTGTTGATTGTGTTTGAAGCGTAAGTGGCCTTGTTCGCGTATGGTGAAACTCGAAAATCGATGTAGCGTGGGAACAAAAAACCGTTCTGGGCATGGTCTATGGCCCTTTTCACAGCCCACAGCCCAGCGCCGACGAGCGGCACCAGTCTTTCTGACCCTTTTGTCTTCAGGCTCCGTGCCTCATTTGGGCGCAACATCAGATAAGGGGCGGGTTCGTTCAAGAAAACGTCTTCGGCCCTCAAACCTACTGCCTCGGCACAACGCATTCCGGTGTCAGAAAGCAGGGCAATAATCCACCTAATGTCGTCATCTGCTTTGAGGCATTCGGACTGGATCAGGCTTAATTCTTCGGCGGAGAAAGGAAGCCTGTCCTTGCTGTCTTCACCTAAGTTTGGGATGTTGATGGCGTCGAAAATTCCCCGGTTCTCGATTTCATGTTCCCGACTGATGGTATTGAAGATCGGCCTTATGTCATTCAATCGCCTCTTTACGGTATCGGTCTTGTTTTTCTTCTGAAGTAAGTGGTCTCTGAACTGGTTGGCGTGGGAGCGTTTGTACTGGTCAATTGGCAGGTCACCACAGATGGAAATGAACTCCATAACCACAGTGGCACGGGTTTTTCCCTTCTTTGCCTCCGGGTCTTCCCCCTTCAGTTCCTGAAACTGTTTCAGGGCCTGAGAGAGAAATACAGGTTCCTTCGCCCCATAAAAAAACTCAGCGGCCAGTCGGTGAACAGGTGGCAAGTGTTCCCGCCAGTCAGGCGTTAGGTCTTCCGATCCAAACACACCGGCTTGGAAGAAAATTTCATCCAGAAAGGAGTCAGGCTCCAAACCGTGTTTTTTGTACTCGTCATGCTGCCCGGGTTTCAGCCCGAAAGAATCTAGAAGAGCGATGGCAGCAGAAACTGTCTCTGGCCCCGCTGTAACTTCCCCACTCCGAAGGCTTTTCCACAAGGCATCCTGTTGCATTGCCAGCCTGTGAGCCTTTGTGGCGGCCTCTTTGAGACTCTTAGTCTCCAGAGACTTGAATACTTCACCCCGTTTACTGAGGCTTGGATAGTGCTTCCGCATATCCTCCGGAACTCGCCGTCGAAAGTAGTAAACACCACCCTCTTTCTTCTGAGTAACGTACTTCGCTGAGATCATAATCGCTCCAAATTCAGCGATGACTAGAGGCATAGCGTCACCTCGTGTGTCACCTTCGAATCCAGCGAATGCGATTTAACACTTTGATATTTAAGAGATTTCATGAGTTTCGTGGTGCCCCCACACGGACTCGAACCGCGGACCTACTGATTACAAATCAGTTGCTCTACCAGCTGAGCTATAGGGGCACTTTGTGTCGATTACTGTCTCTTGTTCGCGACTGCAAGCCCATATTTTTATCTTCCTGTGGGGTTTCCAGAGTTTTCTCTCCAAACAAAGACCCGCCTCTGCATGGAGGTGCGGATTTGACTGTTCAGGTTCCAGACTGTAACCCGGCGTGTATGGCAAGAAGCAAGGACAAGGGCCGAAAATGCAGGTTGCTATCCACGCGGGGGCGGCTTTTGCCGACGAAGGGCGACTGCTCAAGTCGCTGCAGATAAACTCAAGGGCGCTGGAAAAAAACGGTGTCGCGCTTATAGGCCCACGGCGATACAGACAGGTGTTCAAACCAGCATTTGATGAGCTGGTACACGAACCTGCAGTCACTGGCTCGCATGAACGGTTGAGGGACGTTTTACCAACAGGACCGAATACCCGGCGCGTCATATTCTCAAGTGGAAATTTTGCGGGTGAAACGACCACTGCACTTCAGGAAGGGCAGTTGTATCCGCTGGCAGGTCGTCGAATGGCACTGCTGGAACAGGTATATCACGACCATGAAGTCGAACTGTTCATGGGCCTGAGAAACCTGGGAGGCTTTATCCCCAAGATTTTGATGTCATTGCCGGAAGAGACGCGGGAAAAGATTATTCAAGATACTGACCTCAGCTGCCTCAGTTGGATCGGCATGATAGAAGACATCCGAGATCTTGCGCCGGGGGTGCAGATCACACTTTGGAGCAGCGAAAACACCCCATTCATTTGGGGCGATATTGTTCGCGCCCTGGGCGATCTGCCCGAGGATACTGATCTCGCGGACGAATATGATCTGCTTTTATCTTTGCTTGACGAAACAGGGCAGGAGAAGGTGCAGACGCTGGTCAAAGAGGACGAGAGACAGGACAAAGGGGACCTGCGAAACTATCTTGCCCAAGTTTTCGAAGATCATGCCCAGCAGGACAAAATCGAAGAAGAACTGGACCTTCCCGGTTGGAACACCGAAATTGTCGACGCGTTTTCCGAGCTGCACGAGCAGGATCTGGCAAGGCTTGCTACTACGCCCGGCGTTCGGATATTGACGCCCTGAACTCTGCGCGTTTGGCGAGCGTGAAAAATTGCACCGTGTCGATTCTGACTATTCCGAAAATCGTGGTCTCGCGCCCTGCCCGGCTGAAAGACAACTACCTGCCTTCGTAGTACTGGAATAAGAGCACTTTTTTCAGGTAGGACCCAAGGCAGGCTGGCACACCTATGGGATCGAGGAGAGATTTGGGGCCAGCCTGGATCGGACGGTTGTTCCTAGTTCATTCCCAGCGCTTCTTTGTACATTTCCAGTACTGCTTCTTCTTCGGCGATATCGTCCTTGTCGCGTTTGCGCAGAGCGATCACCTTGCGCATAACTTTGGTGTCGTAGCCTCGGGCCTTGGCTTCGGCCATCACTTCCTTCTGCTGTTCCGCCAGGTCTTTCTTTTCGGCATCCAGACGTTCAATCCGTTCAACGAACTGGCGCAGTTCACCAGCAGTGACACGGTAATTGGCAGAGGCCTGATCTTCGGTCATGTCATCCATTTTTTGTCTCTCCCAGAGGTGGATTACTGATGCTTTGGCAGCGGGCAATATGCCGGATACATCGCCAGCGCACGGGCCGCAAGCGCCCATTCCCGGCCAGACTTGTGCGAACAGGGTCTATCCGTTAAGCGCAGGTAAAAATGCCAATCAATGTGAGGATTCATGTTCGAACTCATCACCTGGGGCGGAGCCGCCCTGTCGCTTGCCGGACTTGCGGGTCTGGTCTGGTGTATTCTACGAGTGATGAGGGCGCGCAAATCCGGCCTGTCGGACGACGAATTGCGCGCGGTTGTTCAAGGCGTTCTGCCGTGGAACCTTGCCTCGCTTTTTCTGTCAGTGATCGGTCTGATGGTTGTTATCCTCGGGATTTCCTTCGGATAACTACCAGCTTTAAATCGGCAGGTTGTCGAAACGCGCTTCCATGGCGTCTTCGCACAATGCCGCATCCAGCCGACGAAGGCGCGACGGTACATGCATGCCCTCTTGCCGCATGCGCTCAATCACTTTGGTCACGCTCGGCTGAAGTTCCAGCCGTCTATCGAGACACGCACCCTTTAGCTTTTTTTCCAGTTGTTCGGCTTCGGAATATAAATTTATTGCTGACATCGCCATCCTCCCTAATGCCATCACTTTTTCAGAAATAGGTAACTGTTTTAAGACCCTCAGAGATTAACCCGAATTCACGCGGAAATCCGCCTGCCTTTTGACCGCCTTTTGGGCTGTCAAACGCGATATGATGAAATTTTACTCTGATTACGATTATCCTGCATTGACCAGTATCAAATCACGCAGTGTTGATTCTGTCATATTCCGTAATTAATATATGAAATGACTGCACCGGCGGAGGGCCTGATGACACCAAAAGTGAAAGCATTTTTCGACCCCGAGACCTTTACGGTTTCTTACCTGGTGCAGGAACCCGAAGGCGTTGCGTGCGCGATCATCGACAGCGTTCTGGATTTCGATCACGCGTCAGGCCGCACAGGCACAAGTTCGGCGGATCAGATCGTTGACTACGTACGTTCAAATGGGCTGAGGGCCGAATGGATATTGGAAAGCCATGTCCACGCCGACCACCTGTCCGCAGCCCCGTACCTGCAACAGGAACTTGGCGGCAAGATCGGAATCGGTGATCAGATCGTCACCATTCAGGAAACCTTCGGCAAAATCTTCAACGAAGGCACTGAGTTTCGACGTGATGGCAGCCAGTTCGATGCCCTGTTCCGAGAGGGGGACAGTTTTCACGTCGGCCAGATGCGCGGCGACGTCCTGCACACACCCGGGCACACTCCGGCGTGCCTGACCTATGTGATCGGCGATGCCGCGTTTGTTGGTGATACGCTGTTCATGCCGGATTTCGGCACTGCGCGCTGCGACTTTCCGGGCGGGTCGTCCGAAATGCTTTACACGTCGATCCAGAAGATTCTGTCTCTGCCGGACGAAACCCGTATATTCGTCGGCCACGACTACAAGGCACCGGGGCGCGACGAGTACGCCTGGGAAACAACTGTAGGAGAACAAAAAGCGCTGAACGTTCATATCGGTCAGGGCCGTTCCATTGAGGAATTCGTTGAAATGCGCGATGCCCGGGATGCTACGCTGGCGATGCCACGACTGATCCTGCCGTCTCTGCAAGTCAATATGCGCGCGGGTCAGATGCCGCCAGCCGACGAAAAAGGCGATGTTTTCCTAAAACTTCCCGTAAACAAACTTTGAAAAGCCGAACCCGGTTCGGCAAAGGACAAAACATGCAAACAGAATACCTGTGGGGGCTGGCCGGAGGCCTGCTGATCGGTCTGGGCGCTGCCGTCTACCTATTGGGGAACGGGCGCATCATGGGGGCCAGCGGCATTTTGGGCGGGTTGGTCGACAAAAGCGACAGAACAGTTGAACGGCTGAGTTTTCTGGCAGGCGTGATTGGAATGCCGTTCTTGCTTCGACCCCTGCTCTCACCACAACCCGAAACACATCTGACCAGTAATATTGCTGTCGTGATCGCCGCGGGGCTGTTGGTCGGTGTCGGGACACGCGTTGCCAACGGATGCACTTCGGGCCACGGGGTTTGCGGAATATCCCGCTTTTCCATGCGCGGCATTGTGGCCACCATCGTTTACATCGCTGCAGGAGGGGTAACGATTGCCCTGCTTCGCCATGTCTGGGGGTTGATCTGATGCGCATCTTCATCTCTCTGTTTGCGGGGTCTTTGTTCGGTGCGGGATTGCTGATCTCAGGCATAACGGACACCACCAAAGTGCAGGGCTGGCTGGACGTGTTCGGGAATTGGGATCCAACCCTTGCCTTTGTGATGGGCGGAGCGATCCTGCCCATGCTGATCGCCTGGCGGCTGACAGGCAATCGCCAGCCTCTGACCGGGGGACAGTTTCCGACGATGTCGCAGTCCGATCCGGACCGTCGCCTCATCCTCGGCTCTGTCATGTTCGGAATGGGTTGGGGATTGGCCGGGTTGTGCCCCGGACCCGCCATCGCCTCTTTGACCTATGGCGGATATGGCGGGGTCGTTTTTCTGATCGCCATGATCGCCGGAATGTATGCAGCCCCGACCCTGGGCGCGAAACTGGACAGAACCGCAAACGCGGCCTAAGCAATTGCCATGGAGATTCGACCAATTACCCCCCGCTACGCCGTCTCGCCCCAAATCACGGTCGAGGACGTGCCGGCCATTGCCCAAGCCGGTTTTGTCAAAGTCATCTGCAACCGCCCGAATACCGAGGTCCCGGCAGACATGCAGTCGGATGCGATCGGCGAGGCCGTGCGCGCAGCGGGAATGGAATACGAAGTTCTGGAACTTACGCACCAGACCATGACGCCCGAAAACGTAGCACACCAGCGTAATCTGGCGGAAAGCTGCAGCGGACCGGTTCTGGCTTATTGCGCCTCCGGCACGCGCTGCTCGGTCGTTTGGGCCTTAGGTCAATGCGACAGGATGAGTACCGACGACATTCTGGATGCGACTACAAAGGCGGGCTATGCGCTGGAAAACCTGCGTCCAACTCTCGATCAGATTCGGGACACCGCCGACTAACTTACGCGGAATTAACTGATACTGTTCGTGTCATCGTCCTGGGGCGTTAGACCGGCCAATTGCGAAATCTCGGCCACAATCTGATCTGAATCGGAGAAATTCAGGTCCGTCGTTATCTCGTCTGTCGCGTTTGGATCGAATGGGGATGCCGCCAGAGAAATTTCCGTCGGTGCGGGCGTGCCCGATGTGCCATGCGACGAGGCAGGTGAACGAGCTTCAAGAAACTCCTCTTCCGCAGGATGGGATAGCGCTGGCAGCGGTGTGTCTTCATTTAACCGCACCGCCCGCATACCGCCGCATTGGCCCAGACGACCAATCGCAGCGCGGGTCCGGTCAATCGCCAGAATTTCCGCTCGATCCAGTCGTGACCCGGTTAATGGCAGAACGTCTCCAACGCCCAAATGGGACAACGAGGCCAACGGCAACGACATCCGGCAAATCACCGTGTTCAGTTCAGCACGTAAAACACCGGACGCCTGTTCAAGATTAGGTCCGATATCCTCCTGCCTTAGATCGGTGTCATCACTCTCAACTGGTCGATCCGGCAAGAAAACCGAAATAAGCCCCTGCCGCAATCCACCACCCAATTCCACGGTCAGGTCAAAAGCCCGATACGCGTCTTCGACCATCGCCAGAGACAGGGTCCGCAGATCAGCAAGGCGAGCAGTAAACTCATAGCCTGACATGTTGGACTGATCCCCCGGCGCATCCACCAGCGACGCGGCACGCGCCAATGCGTCTTCAGCCAACGGCGCCACCATTGCGGCATCTGTGTCCGTAAAGGCGCGAGGTGCAGGGGGCTCTGGCATCAACTCACCAATGGTCTGCACCTGAACCACCGCCGATACAACGCTCAGATCCATGCAAATAGCTGCTGATGCTCCATCACTGTTCGAAAACTGCAACAGGAGCCGCTCTTCCCCAACATTTCTCGTCAGGGCGTCCGGCGTTTGACACGATTGCTTTGCGCCAATGATGGCCAGCGGCAATTGCAACTCATCCCCGGCCGCCCGGGCAAAGGCAAGTCGCAGCGCGCGCAGGACGGAACGCGGCTTGTCGCTCTGCTCGTCCTGTCCTGCTGAAAGCTTGCGCACCAAAGCTGCGCTGACACTCTGCGTCATGCCCGAAACCGTTATTCGTTGCTGAACCTGATACCCGGTCTAACCCACCGCAGGTTACGAATGTCTTTACATCCGCGTCACTGAGCGGCCTGCTGATACGCCAGCGGTAACCTGACACGGAACGCGCCGCCGCCCTGGCCAGGCAGATAGCTGATCTCGCCACCCAGGCGTTGCATGATCTCGCGGCAGATCGCCAGGCCCAGCCCTGCACCACCCGCCTTGTCCACCCCGACGCGAGCAAACTTTTCGAACACCATAGAGCGGGCCTCGGGCGGGATGCCGCTGCCATTGTCGGCAAAATCGATCACGACCTGCCCGCCGACATCATGCGCGGAAATCGTCAATACCGGGTCGTCGGCATCGCAATACTTCTGCGCGTTCGAAATCAGATTTATGAACACCTGGCCCAGCCGATCCAAATCCGTGCGCAGCGGAATGCGTTCCGATGCCTTTGACCGGCGCACTGTAAGTGTCTGACTGGTTCCGGCCAACGCACTTGAGACCGCCCTGTCCAGAACCGAGCGCAGCGTGTCTCCGCCCATATTCAGGCTGACCCGACCGCTTTCCAGTACGCTCAGGTCAAGAAGATCGTCCAGCAATCGGGTCAGGCGCAGTGCCTCGTCATGGATGATCGCTGCATAGCGGGTTTGCTCCTCGCTGCTCAACCCGTCCGTGTCGCGCATAATCTCGGAAAAGGCACGGATCGAGGTCATGGGTGTACGTAATTCATGGCTGACCTGACTGAGAAAGCTATCCTTCTGCTCTGAAATCTGCGTCAGCTTGGTGTTTGCCTCACGCAGTTGTCGCGCGGTCCGGCTGAGCTCGGCGGATTTCACCTCCAACTGGCTGGAATACTCCAGCATTTGGGCAGATTCGTCGGCCACAGCTAACAGGTCCTCGACCGAGACCGAGGACCCTCCAACGATCTGGCCAATCATCGCGTGGGCCGTAGCCGCGCCGACCGAGCCGCTCAGTTCGCGTTCCAGTCGTTCCAGAAACGCGGGCGTCGGTTCAGGCAGGCTGGAGCGACCGCCCTGCTGTTCGGCTTCGGCCTGAAAGAATTCCTGCGCCGGGCCCGCGCCCAGAATGCGCTGTGTCATGATCATGAGGTCTTCGCTCTGCGCCACTGAGCCGGTCCAGCCACGCAGCGCAACCGAGTGGTCGAATACGTTGACAAATTGCGCCCCCTGCAGGCGCTCCAGCGGGCTGGGAAAGCTCAGCAGCGACGCGACGCAAAAGGCCACCGTGTTCAGGGACAGCGACCACATCACGGTGTGCACCATCGGGTCCATCCCTTCGATCCCGAACAGTGCTTGCGGGCGCAGCCAGCCCCAGCCAAACGGGCCGTTTTGCAGGACGGAATCGGGCATTAGGGCACCACCCATCCCCGGCAGCAAGAGTGTATAAATCCAAAGCAGGAACCCGACCGTCAGCCCGACAAGCGCGCCGGTTCGCGTGGCACCCCGCCAGAACAATCCGCCGACCAGCGCCGGCAGAATCTGGGAAATCCCGGCAAAGGCCACCAGCCCGATCGAGGTTAATGCGGCCCCACCCCCGGACAGGCGATAGTAAAAGAACCCCAGCGCCATGATGACCGCAATCGACACGCGGCGCGCCATCAGAACGACGTTCCGGACGTCGCCTGAAACCGAGCCGGACCCCTCTTGTGTGCTCAGCCAGATCGGCATGACCAAATGGTTGGAAACCATAGTCGACAGCGCCATCGCCGTTACGATGACCATCGACGTAGCCGAGGAAAACCCACCGATAAAGGACAACATTGCCAGCCAGTCATTGCCCTGAGACAAGGGCACGGTCAGAACGAACAGATCCGGGTTCGACCCCTCTGGCATAAGATCCAGACCGACAACCGCGATCGGAACCACGAAGAGGCTTATTAGCAGAAGGTAAAGCGGGAAAGCCCAGGCAGCTGTTCTCAAATGGCCTTCATCCGCGTTTTCCACTACCATCACCTGAAACATGCGTGGCAGGCAGATGAAGGCCGCAGCAGACAGAAAGATCAACGTCGTCCAACGCCCTGCATTCACGTTCCATTGGCCGATCTCCGACGCGTCGATGCGATCCATCATCGGAGCGACGCCACCGGCGATACCCCAAACCACGAAGATGCCGACGGCGAGCAAAGCAAACAGTTTTACAACCGATTCCAACGCAATGGCGGTTACTACTCCATGATGGCGCTCATTGGCGTCCAGATTGCGCGTTCCAAACAGAATGGCAAAAACGGCAAGTCCTGCGGCCACCCAAAACACGCTGGACCCTTCGCGGTAAAAGCCCGACGGATCGGCCTCGGCAAAGATGGAAAATGACAAGGTGATGGATTGCAATTGCAACGCAATGTACGGGGTTCCACCAAGCACTGCCAGAATGGTCACACAAATCGCCAATGTGTTGGACTTTCCATACCGCGATGAGATCAGGTCGGCGATAGACGTCACGCGTTGACTGCGCCCAACCCGCACGAGTTTGCGCAGACCCCACCACCAACTGATCATTACCAGGGTTGGCCCCAGATAGATCGTTACGAACTCCAGCCCCGACCGAGCAGCGTTACCTACGGCACCATAGAAGGTCCAGGCCGTGCAATAGATCGACAGAGAAAGCGTATAGATCAGCGGCGACCGCAGCCACGCCCCCCGCCCTGCCGCAGCTATTCGATCCGCGGCGAATGCCACCCCGAACAGCAACACCACATAACCAAGGCAAACCAGGATCAGGACGTTCAGCGTTGCCATCGGTCCGACTCCGCCTCGGAATCGTCACGTGCCACCATACGTCTGGCGGCAATCCCAAAAATGAGGCTGGCCACGATCATCGCCGCCCAGCAAGTGAAAATATAAAAGATCGCCGACGACAGAGGAACGCCGTCCTGCGTGTCTTGACCACCCGGCCACAGGAGCGGAAGCGCAAGCAGGGCAGCACCAAGAAACGGAAGCAGGCGCGCAGCGTCGGTCAACCTGCGCCGACGATAGCTCTGCCGCTCAAGAAACAGCGAAGGCCGGGCGCCCGATGGCTGGTGGTCTTCGTCCGGACTCATGACTGCGTCGCCTGCGCGTGCAGGTCACGTACCGCAGTCAGCATCTCAGTATTCGAAAAGGGTTTGGTCATGAAACGACTGACCCCAGCGTTTTCGGCCATTTCCCGGTCCCGCGACTGGCCACGGGCCGTCAGCATCAGAACCGGCAGCCCCTGCATGTCTTCCAGTTCACGCAGATCACGCAGAATCTCCATGCCGCTTTTGCCCGGCAACATCACATCCAAAATGACAAGATCAGGGTTCGCTCCCTGAATGACCTGAACCGCGTCCGTTCCATCGGCATGCGTGTCGACCTGCCATCCTTCGCGCGTCAACAGGAACCGAATGGCCTCGGCTATGTTCGGCTCATCCTCGATTAACAGAACCCTACGGCTCATGATTTTAAGTCCTCCCCGTGACGGGTTGCATACCCACCAACCTGTCGCCTCCAGCTTACGCGCACTGTCAGGAAACTGTCAAAAACCTTCGCTTAGAATCGATGGCTCGCGGCGCGACTCACAGTCGCTGTTGGGGCACACCCGACAACTGGGGCCGACCCGGGATACAGCCTGATCGTCCTGCGCGACATCCTCGACCGAGCGCACCAGCATGACCGAGCGATAGACAGGCCCCTCATCATAGCCGGATATGGCCTGAGGCCAAGCGTGCGCGTAGCAGTCGAACACTGCCGCCGTTCGGCCGAGCTGCACAACGCGCTTGCGGATGGGCACCAGAGGCCTGTTCAGCGCCTGGAACAACGGCCACAGTGGACAGGCTTCGCCAAAGCGGGGCATGGCGAAACCTGAAACGGATTTGCTGAACAATATACTGCCAGAGGCATCACAGACCACCAACCCGGTCGGCCGACCCAGATACCCATCCGGCAGCGCAGCAAGACGCCTGAGCACCGTCGCCAAATCCACCGAGAATTTTGCCGCCAACTGTAAAGGGTCAAGCCCCGCGCCATCCAACGCCGCCTTCACTTCAATCAGAGGCATTGCCCTTGCGTCAGAGGCATAAACGTCCAGAAAATCCCGGGTCAATGTCTTTGCGGCACTCGAATCCAGTTCTCCCAGATCGATATCCGCACCATCCCCGCCCTCTTCGATTTGGGGAAAATGGTGGCCATTGGAGTCAAAAAAGGCTTCGACATCCTCCAGCGGAACACCGCGGCGGTCCTCGGCAGAATCGCTGTCATCCAAATAAGCCACCAGTGACTTGGAGCTGTCCGCCAGCCGTTCTGCATCCTGATGCAGGTTGCGGTGGAACTTGTCCTGCCACTCGGGCTCGATTTCTTCCGTATCCGCAAGGATCGCCGCCGTCGAGCGAATCGCAGCTGCAGTCGACAGCACCTCATGCATGGATGCCGCCAGATGCGGATCGTGGGTCAAACGGTCGGATAATGTCTCAACGGTGCGCTCCAATGACACCACACGGCGGTGCATCTGTGCCAGCACGCCGGCCCATCCGGGAAACCGCCCGGCAAATTCCTCAAGCCCGTCCAGTTCTGCTTGCTGTCCGACCGCATCCGCGGCGGCCTCACGCAATGCGGATATCAGTGTGGCCTCGATCCCTTGCGTCAGCACCGAAGGCTCAACGACCAGCGCCGCCGCAATATCGACCAGCAACTTACCCCCAATCCGACGGCGGTTGTGTTCGATCAGGTTCAGGTAAGACGCGGAAATTCCCACCTGACGCGCAAGTTCCGCTTGCCTCAGACCGGCAATCTGGCGCCTTTCCCGAATTCGGCTGCCTGTCAACGTATCGCGCATGTCCTCGCCCCTCCCAAGGCGGAACCTTCTTAGTGAAAGTTCTTCCTATTTTCAGAACTTCTGATGTATTTCTATTAGTTAAGTCAGAATTTTCAAAGGCTGTTTACAAACTTAACAACAAAAAACCGCCCGGCGCATTGCAGGCGTAACCAGAATCTGTCCATCACCCCTTCTAATTTCGCTTAAATCCCGGCACGATAGCCGGATGAGCGACCCCGCGTTTGAATATGCACCAATTGGCCTGGTCGAATTGGAAAACCGGATCATCCGGCGCTGCAATCTGCAGTTCGCCCGCACGTTTGGCGGTGGCGAAGAAGACTACCGGAACATGCCGCTTTTGCATCTTTATCCTTCAGTGGCCGATTGGGAGAGGATTGGCGCGCGAGGTTTGCAGGTGATGCGGGCGACCGGGTATTACACGGACGAACGCGTCATGCGTCGGCGGGACGGTGATCTGTTCTGGTGCCGTGCGCGTGGCCGCTCGCTGACTCCGGACGACCCTTTCCGGCACGGAATCTGGAGCTTTTCGGATATTTCCGAGGAACGCCCCCTGGTCGAACTGACCGCACGTGAGCGCGAAGTGGCGATCCTGTCGTGTCGCGGCCTGTCCGCAAAGGAAATTGGCGTGGAACTGGGCCTCAGCTATCGCACGATCGAGGCCTACCGTGCGCGCCTGTTAGAGAAATTCGGGGCACGAAAATTGCCCGAACTGGTGGCGAAACTTTCTGGAATGCCGCTGTAAACCCCTTTCCCCCTCGTAATCTCGGGTAAAACCCCCATCTGACAGGCCGAGACGCGCTTTTCATGACCGGGCGCATGGCTTATAACGCTGCGTAATCAGACCAAAGCCCGCGCGATACAGACGGGCCAAAGGGGAACCGTCGAGGACACTCATGACAGACACCAAACACGAAGCGGATGTGGCATTCATCAAAGCATTGGCTGAATTGCTGCGCGACAACGACCTGACCGAGCTGCAGGTCAAACGCGAATATGGCGAGGAAGACAGTCTGAATGTGCGCGTCAGCCGCATGAACCAGGCTGCGCCCGCCCCCGTGCAGGTCGCCGTTCCAACCGCAGCTCCGGTTGCACCTGCCGCCGCCGCTGCCGCCCCTGCCGCCGCCGAGGCACCTGCTGCTGCAGAAGATCCTGCCAGCCATCCCGGTGCGGTGACTTCGCCCATGGTCGGTACCGTCTACATGCAGCCGGAACCAGGCGCGCCCTCTTTCATTTCGGTCGGTGCTTCAGTGTCCGAAGGCGACACGCTGCTGATCGTTGAAGCAATGAAAACCATGAACCACATTCACGCACCCAAATCGGGCACCATCAAACGCATCCTTGTGGGCGATGGCGACGCAGTGGAATTCGGCACACCTCTGGTCATTGTTGAGTAAGGCGGGCCCATGTTCGACAAGATCCTGATTGCCAACCGAGGTGAGATCGCGCTGCGCGTGATCCGCGCTGCGCGCGAGATGGGGGTCAAGACGGTCGCCGTCCATTCCACCGCCGACAGTGACGCAATGCATGTGCGCATGGCGGACGAATCGGTGTGCATTGGCCCTCCACCCAGCCCGCAAAGCTATCTGTCTGTACCCGCGATCATCTCGGCCTGTGAAATTACCGGCGCGCAGGCGATCCATCCGGGTTATGGCTTTTTGTCCGAGAATGCCGAGTTTGTGCAGATCGTCGAGGACCACGGCATCACCTTCATTGGCCCCACCGCGGAACATATCCGCATCATGGGCGACAAGATCACCGCCAAGGACACGATGAAAGCGCTGGGTGTGCCTTGCGTTCCGGGTTCGGACGGTGGCGTGCCAGATCTGGCAACTGCCAAAAAAATTGGTGAGGAATTCGGCTATCCCGTCATCATCAAAGCCACCGCAGGTGGCGGCGGTCGCGGCATGAAGGTCGCGATGAACGCCAATGAGATGGAAAGCGCCTTTATGACCGCGCGCGCCGAGGGCAAGGCCGCCTTTGGCAATGACGAGGTCTATATAGAGAAATACCTGACCACGCCGCGCCATATCGAGATTCAGGTCTTTGGCGATGGCAAAGGAAAGGCCGTCCATCTGGGCGAGCGCGACTGCTCTTTGCAGCGTCGCCACCAGAAAGTGTTTGAAGAGGCCCCTGGCCCCTGCATCACCCCTGAAGAGCGTGCAAAGATCGGCAAGGTCTGCGCCGACGCCGTAGCCAAGATCAACTATATCGGCGCGGGCACCATCGAGTTCCTGTATGAAAACGGCGAGTTCTACTTCATCGAGATGAACACCCGCCTGCAGGTGGAACACCCGGTGACCGAGGGCATATTCGGCGTCGATCTGGTTCGCGAACAAATCCTCGTCGCGGCGGGCGAGCCGATGTCATTCGGTCAGGATGATCTGGTAATCAATGGCCATGCCATCGAGGTTCGGATCAACGCCGAAAAGCTGCCAAACTTCTCGCCCTGCCCAGGCAAGATTACGGCCTACCACGCGCCGGGCGGTCTGGGAGTGCGTATGGATTCGGCGCTCTATGACGGATACTCGATTCCCCCGTATTATGACTCGCTGATCGCCAAGCTCATCGTTCAGGGCCGCGACCGCGACGAGGCCCTGGCCCGTCTGAACCGCGCATTGGGAGAGTTGATCGTGGACGGCATCGACACCACCGTACCCTTGTTCCATGCCCTGTTGCAGGAGCCCGACATCCACAGCGGCGACTACAACATCCACTGGCTGGAGCGCTGGCTTGCGGAGAACATGGCTGAATAAAACAGAAAGGTCGAAGGGCCCACGCCCTTCGACCTTCGGGCATTCTGCATGAGCTTATCTCCGGAACTCTTACTCCACGGCTATTCCATCGGCATCTTTCCGATGGCCGAGCACCGAGACGACCCGGAATTGTTCTGGGTCGATCCCAAATTTCGTGGTGTGTTCCCTCTGGACGGCTTCCACGTTTCCCGCAGTTTGGCGCGCCGCATCCGAAATTGTGGGTTCTCCGTCACCATCAACCGGGACTTTAGCGGCGTAGTCGATGGCTGCGCCGATCGTGCGGACACGTGGATCAACGCCGAACTACGAGACCTCTATCGACAAATCCACCACACTGGCCACGCGCATTCGCTGGAAATCTGGGACGGCAATACACTGGTCGGAGGGGTATATGGTGTAACACTGGGCGCTGCGTTTTTCGGCGAAAGCATGTTCTCGCGCCGGACGGACGCCTCGAAAATCGCCTTAGCGTATCTGGTGGATCGCCTGCGTCAAACCGGATTTCAGCTGTTTGACACACAGTTTCTGACGGCACATCTGGCCTCGCTGGGGGCCATAGAAATTCCACGCGCACAATATCGGCAGGAGCTTACAGAGGCGATCGACGCCAGCGCAGATTTCACCGCCGAGGTGGCTCAGTCGCCGGAAGGCGTGATACAGCGGATCACCCAGACATCATAGCGGGCGTGATCCAGCGCGTTCAACGCCGGAGATGTAGCGATCATCCATCCGTCAAACAGTTGATCTGACTTGCCTTTTTCCCAAATCGTCAAATATGCAAAGGCATCACCTGTCGGGTTGTCTGCCGGGTAGCGGCAATCCCCCAGCGCGACGTCCAGCCCGAAAATCTCTTCGGTCTGCCCGTTTTGCATTTCGATATCAACGGTCTGGCCGCTGACCTTGTCCAGCCCCCTTATCATCGCTCCGGGACCGGAATGGACTTTTTGCTGGGCCGCGGCCCCCGTGGCAGCCAGCAGCGCTGCAATCAGGGCGAAACGCTTCATTCGCCGCCATCCCCGGCCACGAATTTGACCAACAGCGAGATCAGGCTGACTGCGCCCTGTGTGTCTTCGACCTGATCTCCTGCCTCAAAGAAAAACGGAGAACCGCCCGGCATAACCTCGACGAAGTTTCCACCCAGCAATCCTTCGGAAGAGATCACGATGGCGCTGTCATCGGGAACCAGAATACCGTCCGCGATCGAAAAGGTGGTATCGGCGCGATAGGTTTCAGGGTTCAGTGTTACACCCGTTACAGTGCCGATCTTGACCCCAGCCAAGCGCACATCCGTGCCCACGCCAACGCCTTCGAGCGAACGGAAAGACGCCTCCAACTCATAGCCCGCGCCACCTTGCGACAGGCCGGTGGATTGGCTCGCATAGACGCCAAAAGCAACGGCACAGGCCAGAACGGCCCCACCGACGAGAACTTCGGTCACGTTATAGGTCGACATTACTCGCCTCGTTTATTCCGGGCTCCAGGCCTCATAGTCCGTGCGCTCAACCGGAACTGGTCGGCGCAACGATCCCGCAGGCGTGTAAGCCAACGCAGTACCTGTCAGGTTTTCCTGGTGCGGTTTTTCCCAGGTCTTGTGCTGCAACGGCTTGTCGGTCGGCGGCTCATCCCAAGTACGGTGCAGCCAGCCATGCCAGTCGGGGTCGATCCTGCTGGCCTCGGCCTCGCCGTTGAAAATCACCCAGCGTTTGCTGTCGTCGGCATTGCGATAGAATACGTTGCCTTCGTCATCTTCACCGACCTTCACACCTTTACGTGCGGTATAAATCTGTGTGTTCAGAGTGGCCCCATTCCACCAGGTTACGGCCCGCAAAAGACTGTTCAAAATTCCCATCGGCTGTCTCCGGCATTTCTATTCCCGCAGATATGGACCAAAGGCACGCCAAGGTCCAGTGTCACAAGGACCGCACCCTCTATTCCGGCAGATAAGCCGTCACTTCTATCTCGATCCGGAATTTCGGATCGATCAAACCACATTCGATCATTGTCGTCACCGGAGGGTTGGCACCGAATGCCTCACGCAGAATAGGCCAGCAGGGTTCAAACTCGTTCCGGTCCGGCAGCATGTATGTCACGCGCACAACATCGGCAAAGCTGGCCCCGGCCTCGGCCAGAGCCTTTTCAATCGTGCCCAACGCTGTACGGCATTGTTCGGTGACATCGTCACCCTGTCCAACTGTGCCCGCAACGTGAACCCAGCCCCCGGCAACAACGGCGCGGCAATATCCGATCTTTGCCTCGAATTCTCCGCCCAATGAGATACGTTTGAACGCCATGCTTCCCTTCACAAGAAAACGGCGCGGTGGATGCCGCGCCGTATCTGCTAAATCGTTTTGGTCTTACCCGGCCGAGGCCGACTCTGCCGCATCCGCGTAGATGATCAACGGCTGTTTGTCGGACGACACCGCCTCTTCGTTCACCACCACTTCGGTCACGTTTTTCATGCCCGGAAGTTCGAACATGGTATCCAGCAGGATGTCCTCAAGGATCGAACGCAACCCGCGCGCGCCAGTCTTTCGCTCGATGGCTTTCTTGGCAATCGCCTTCAGCGCGTCGTCGGTAAAGGCCAGTTCGGCATCTTCCAGTTCGAACAGGCGCTGGTATTGCTTGACCAGAGCATTCTTTGGCTTGGTCAGGATGGTGACCAGCGCGTCTTCGTCGAGATCTTCCAGCGTCGCCAAAACCGGCAGGCGACCGACGAATTCCGGAATCAGGCCGAATTTCAACAGGTCTTCGGGTTCGAGATCCTTAAATATCTCTCCCACGCCGCGCTCATCATTGTCGCGCACGTCGGCACCAAAGCCCATCGCAGAGCCCTTACCGCGCTGTGCAATAATCTTGTCCAGACCAGCAAACGCACCGCCACAAATGAACAGGATATTAGTAGTATCGACCTGCAGGAACTCCTGCTGTGGGTGCTTGCGGCCACCTTGTGGCGGAACGCTGGCAACTGTGCCTTCCATCAGTTTCAGCAGCGCCTGCTGCACGCCCTCACCCGAGACATCACGGGTGATCGACGGGTTCTCGGATTTGCGCGTGATCTTGTCGACCTCGTCGATATAGACGATGCCGCGCTGCGCGCGTTCGACGTTGTACTCGCTGGCCTGCAACAGCTTGAGAATGATGTTCTCAACATCCTCACCCACATACCCCGCTTCAGTCAGCGTGGTCGCATCGGCCATCGTGAACGGCACGTCCAGAATCCGTGCCAGCGTTTGCGCCAGCAAGGTTTTTCCGCAACCAGTCGGACCGATTAGCAGGATGTTCGACTTGGCCAGCTCAATATCGCTGCCCGCTTTCTGCGCGTGGTTCAGACGTTTGTAGTGGTTGTGAACAGCGACCGACAAAACCCGCTTGGCGGTGGCCTGACCGATCACATAATCGTCCAGAACCTCGCAAATGTCCTTTGGCGTGGGCACACCGTCCGAGGACTTCAGGCCGCTGGCTTTCGTCTCTTCTCGGATGATGTCCATACACAGTTCGACGCACTCGTCGCAGATGAACACGGTCGGGCCGGCAATCAGCTTGCGCACCTCATGCTGGCTCTTGCCGCAGAAGCTGCAGTAGAGCGTGTTCTTGCCGTCACCGCCTGAATTCGTCGCCATGTTCTACCTTTCGGGCTTCGTTCCTACGGTCCGCTCCGAACCGCGCTTGCCGTCTGTTGGTGCAGCTTAGGCCAGCACCGAAGCGGCTACAATCTCAAAATGCGCCCCGCGCCCTTGACGCGGGGGCTAAAAATCAGGCCTCGTCGTCGTCCATTTTGGCACGGTTTTCAACGATTTCGTCGATGTGACCCCAATCCTTCGCCTCTTCCGGGCTCATGAAATTGTCACGGTCCAGTGCCTTTTCAACCGACTTTTTGGTCTGACCGGTATGACGCACATAAATGTCATACAGTCGATCCTTCAGTTTTTGCGTCTCGGCCGCGTGAATCATGATGTCGCTGGCCTGACCCTGATATCCGCCGCTGGGCTGGTGCACCATGATCCGGCTGTTAGGTAGCGAAAAGCGCATCCCATTCTCGCCACCGGCCAGCAAAACCGACCCCATCGAGGCTGCCTGACCGATAACCAAAGTCGAACATTTCGGCTTGATATACTGCATTGTATCGTAAATCGACAAACCGCTGGTCACGACGCCGCCGGGCGAGTTGATGTAGATCGAGATTTCCTTGTTTGGGTTTTCCGCTTCCAGGTGCAGCAGCTGTGCAACCACAAGATGGCTCATTCCATCATGGATCGGACCGTTGATGAAAATGATCCGCTCTTTCAAAAGGCGCGAGAAAATATCGTATGCCCGCTCGCCCCGACTGGTCTGTTCGACGACCATGGGGACAAGTGTATTCATATAGGTATCAACGGGATCGAACATGGGAAACCTGCCTGCTTTGCGATGGATCGGGACATTACCCGAAGAAACGTTACCCGAGTCTTAGTGTCGCCACAGGGGGGCTGCAAGGGGGGCCGAGTACTTCGCGTTACGCAAGTGCGCTTTGACGCGCAGCGCCATGTGGTCGCCGACCGGTATCCGGCGATTTGCGCCCAAAAGGTTCAATTGGGCCCAGTTCATCACACATCTCTTTTCTCATCACGCTATTTTGATTCATGCATATGGCGTTACATGATCAAATTATATACCTATGCGGCTCTCTGTAATGAACCCGCTCAAGAAGCACCCGCCCGGCTCCGGGCTAGCAAGGAAAAGAACGATGGCCCTCCCCCAGCTTTCGCAAGATATGTCCCCCGAGCAATTCGACAAAATGGTTGGAAATGCGACACGTGCATCGAATTTCCTGAAGGCCATCAGCCACGAAGGGCGGCTGATGATCCTGTGCCACCTTGTTTCCGGTGAAAAGTCGGTAACCGAACTGGAAGAATTGTTGTCTGCCCGTCAGGCTGCTGTTTCTCAGCAACTGTCCCGTTTGCGTCTGGAAGGCCTGGTGACGCCCCGCCGCGAAGGCAAAGCGATTTATTATCGTCTGGCCGATGACCGCCCGCGCCGCATGCTCGAAGTGGTTTACGAGCTATTCTGCAGCGATGAAGCAAGCTGACATACTCATCCTTCACGGTTCCTTATGTTCTGCTTGGGTAGCTCTTATGCTGTTGCTCAACCACGTCGCGGTCATGACTTCTCCCAACAGGACCGTCGTACCGGCATGATGGTTACTATCATGCCCACACTGATGATCTGGAAATAGTTTGTCGTGCTGGCAGCCCTTTGAAACAGGGCCAGGTCTACGGGTCGGGCCGGAAACCATAAGCGCTATGAAATTGGACCAGCGCTTGCACTGACGTTGGCGGTTTCAGTTGCATCCAGGTCATCGGCTCCATCTGATTGACGCGCTGCTAGTCAATCAGGCAGCGGCCGGCTCGCCGATCAAGCCCCTGGAAAGCGCGGCGATATTTGCGAAGGGCACAAAATCACCGGCCGCTTTAAGTGGGTTCGGAAGTGCCTCAAATCTCTGGTTCCCCTTGAGGAAAACTGCTAGGCAACAGGTGACTTTTACAAATGGAGACACCGATGATCCGCGCAATTCTGATAGGACTGGCCCTGTTTACCCTCACCGCTTGCGAAACCGCAAAAGGCGCCGGGAAAGACATCGAAAATGCGGGTGATGCTATTCAGGACGCAGCATCGGACGTTCAAGAAAACCTCTAACTACACCTGAATATTGCGGCAATGAAACAACTACACTCAACATGTAGTTGATGCCCGCGCGCATCCACGGTAATATGTGGGCACAGGTGCATAGACGCGGCATTGCATTTCTGACACGACTACGGGGTTCCTGTGCACGCACAAGAACCCCGTTCCCGTTTAAAAGGGGGGTGAGTGGCAGCCTGTATGTACCCTGGGTTGGGCAAAAAAAAGGAAAAGGCGTCAGGTGCGCAGACGCGGTCTATGCATGCATCCTTGCGGATACTCCTGACGCCTTGCCGGGCCAGCACGACCAGAGGACGTACTGATCCAGTTGCTCCGGCCCCCTAAAGGACCGCAGCTGCCGCGTGGGGCCCGAAGGTCCCTCACAGCACGCTCTGGCCTTCTGAGAGTCTGACCAACCGATCCGGAACCGAGGCCCGTTTCAGCCAGCCATCCACCGGTAAGTCTTTGCGGTTGAACACAAATCCTAAGACCTATGTCAATCGCCCCGACCCCCTTGGCCTGTGCGTCCCACTCAGGTTCCTAAGAACCCTTGCGGTGATCAGACTGTTACACCGGCGGTATAAACCGGCAAGAAAATAGCACTGCAGCATGAAAATTAGACGGGGATAAAATGTTGATATCCGCCGGGAGAGTTATGTGGATAACTCCAGAAATCGCGGCACTGTGTTGGTTTGAGGGTGGAAAAGTCCGGACAATGCCAAAACGTCCGTTTACTTGGCGTTTCTGCGGGTGCAAAGGGCGCATACGCAGGAACAACGCTGCTCTCACAACCTGCCACGCCGAATCTCTCGAATCGCGAAAACGGGGAATCGCCAAGACGTTTCGCCCTTTACGATGCCATTTCCTGTCGATGATTTGGAATATTCGAGAAAAGGAACCAAGGCCGGACGGCGTTTTCATCACCGCGCTCGAGGTCGCGCTGAAGGTCCACGAGATCCAGATGTCCGGTGCCGGGGAACACCGCGTTCCGGCCCGCAGGGGTCTGGATCAGGTCGAAGGCGGTGAATTGGCCGCCCGGCCCATCTCCTTCCTGAGGAGATGTTGGTTCCTTTTCTGAGAAGCGTTCCGACCCGGTCGGGATTACCTATTACGCGCTGCAACACGTTGCAGCCAGTACCCCCTACAGCCGGCCGGGCCGGAAACACTTCAGTTCACCTGACGTTCCAGAACGGTGCTGTAGGTCGTTCCATTACGCAGGCTACGGAAATCCGCATAGATCTTTCCGTCTTCATACCGGGCATCTATCAACGCGTTCGCGCCGATCACCAGCGGGGCGGTTTCAACAATGCCGATCACGCCCGAGCCATCGAGACTGATGGTTCCGGTGGCCTCGTATTCATTCCAGTCAGTGTCGCCTTCCCTGCGCCATTTGCTGGGCCCCCAAAAGACATTTTCCTCTTGCATCTGGACATCCAGCATCCATTCGGCCTGATTGAACCGGGGATCCTCGCCCCTGTGGAAGTGGCTGGGTGAAACAGTCGTGTAAGACCCTACCCACGTGCCGCGCAGGTCCGGCGTTGTTTCGGCCAGTGCGGCGGTTCCAAGGGTGAGGGTCGTGGCCAAAGCGGCTGCTCCGACAGTCATGTATCTGGTCATGGGCTCTCCTCCTGAATGCGACCATTTAGCGTTCAAAAACGAACATCCTTGCTGTGGCATACAGATTGGGCGGAGGTGAGCCGATTACAACTTACCTAAGGGAAACTTCATGAAGGATTTAGGTGGGCGTTAGGTGACAGGCATTTCAAGGCGCGGGACGGGCCAGAAGACCCATCCTACCACCAGATATTTAAGCAAAAATCGCGATGAGCTCCGCCAATCCGATCAGGCCGAGCAGAATATTGGACGTCAGGATCAACCCCTTCATATTGCGGGTCTTGAGCCCTCTGGCGAAATTGGTCTGCGCAAATTCCTCATCCATATCGTCCCGCAGGTTCTCAACATCCTCAAGCCCGGTTTTACCCGCCAGAATGCCATAGGCGGCGGTAGAGATGACCAGAACGATCAGAACCAGAGAAATACCCTCGGGACCGAATCCGATGATCGCGGCAATGGCCACATAAGAAAAGATCGTTGTGCGCATGACGTCATAGTAATGGTCCAGACGACCCATTGAGAGTTCGGAACGCAAATGCGGGTCCATTGCACTTCCCCCTTCGAAATTATTGTTTGCAATGAAGGGAGTGTATCACCGTTCGCAGGTTTTCCGAAATCTGGCCGCACGATTGACGGGCGCTCGGAACCGATCCGGATCCGAGCGCCGCTCTCATAGTTCAGGCCGCAATCATTCGATGGTGATGCTGCCCGCAATCGTATTTACGAATTTCTTGGTGTCCGGGTCGGTGAGCGACGAAAAGGTTCCGCCCCCCGTTGCGCTGGCCCAGCCTCCGGTACCGCCGGACACGGTCCAGTCCCCCGTCAGCGCACCATCCGCACCAAGGCCGGTGGCGACCCAGCTCATCACCGCCTTGTCGCCGGACGATGTATCGAACACGCAGTTGCCGGTGCCCGAGACCCCTGCCCCGTTAATCAGAACCGCACCAAAACATGCCCCGCTCGCGCCTTCCAGCGGATGGCCCGAGGCGACCTCGAAACTGTCATAATCGGTCTGCGTCTTCACCACGGCCTGGCCGTCCGCGATACCATAGACCTCGTTCGCATTCACCCCCATGCCCTTGCCTGTTGCATCATAGGTTTCAGCATGGACAAAGGTGGCGGACAGGCCGATGGAAAAGACTGCGACGGCGGTTGTCTGAAAGAATTTGTGCATAATACCCTCTCTTTTCTGAGGTCCGGGCGTTGCAGGCGTCTGGACAAGCGCCAGAATTACCCGAACGCGATCCCCCGCGGGTTCATAACATATTCCGATATGATGAGTCCAAAACGCGCCGCCCGGCAGTACCGCCGGTCGGTTGGATCGAGTGATGGGTTAGGAATCCATCACTCGTTATTCAATTCACTGCTTCGTGGTGGGGTTCAGCTTTCGAGCTTGCGGGCCACCAGATATGAGACCGGGAACGCCGCGACAAAGCCTGCGGCAGCGGCAAGAACAATGGCCGTCGCTGACGTGTAACCCATTGATAAAACCGCAATCACTGCGGTCCCCGCAAGGGTGGAACCAAGAAAGATGTGAAGGATCAGCATCAGGGTCAACATGAGGGCCTCATTTCACCAGTCTGTTTCCGCGGAGACTAGAACCAAAGCCGGAAGTGGTCCTTGATCTGGGTCAGAATGTGTGGAGATCTCAAGCCAAGTTTTGACGTTTGATCAGCAGAACTGAGGGCAACGCCGCCCCGAAGGAAGGCGCAAACGCGCCACCCCATTACCAAACCGGATCCAGCAATATGGTGTCAGTTCAGGCCAAGCAGTTCTTTGGCCTGGGCCAGAGTTGCAACCGACGCGTCATGATCACCTGCATCGTGCAGCGCGGCACCTTCGTCGCGCCATGCCTCGACCTGTGCGATCTGTTCGTCAGACAGGTCGGGGCCCGCAGCCAGAGCGGTATCGATGGCGGCAATGTCGGTGGGGCATTGCCCGGCAAAGGCGGACGCGGCGAACAGGCAGACGGCAGCGGCCAGAGTCAGATGTTTCATCGATTCATCCTCCCGTTTTTTGGGTGTGATGAGAATACCATGAAACGGGTCAGGCCCGGAGGGCGTCAGCACCCGACGCGGCGGATCGGCGAGGGATGGCTGACGGCGGGACAGTTTCGCATTCGTACGTGTGGAGCCCTGAGAGCAAACGCGCCGCCCGTTTTGCCGGAGGCAAACCTACGGTTTGACGGGGCGGGTCATGCCGGAGGCATGCTTTCAGCATGACGCGACCCAGCGATGCCGCTGGGCGGGTGGGTTGGTAAGTTCAGGCCCGAAATTTGCGTAGAGATGCCCCTCTCTCCTCAAGTTATCCACAGAATTAAGCACAATAGTTGTTGACAGGGGCTAATATTTAGGAGTAAATGCTAACAACCGACAAGATGTAGATAGGTGAACTATATCTTGTGGATGCTTGACAGCACCTTACCCCTATCGCAGTATCAACGTGACAGCCGGAATCAGACGCGCTGCCAAGGCGTAGCAGGCCAAGGCAGCGCTTCACTCCGGTTCCGCTACCTCATACGAAGGTCGCGGCGGTTGTTCGGTGTGCAATATGAGTGAATCAACTCATACTGAATGAGTCAAGCGGCCTTCATTGCAACTGCATTGGAGGCTGATTAATGCCCAGCTACTACGTAAATAGAAATCAACAGCCAGACGGGTTCCACGAAGTCCATATTGATGACCATTCGTGCCCGTTTCCACCTGAGTATGCGAACCGCGCACCACTTGGGCAGCACCCGAACTGCCAAAGCGCAGTTGCAGCTGCGAAGCGACAATATCCTAAATCGGATGGTTGTGCCTACTGCGTGCCCAACTGCCACACAAGGTAAGGAGGCTCAGATGGCTACCAACCCACCCTCAGGTGATGGTCGCAGGAAAGGAATGGTCAGAGGCCGTTCCCAAACTAAAACCCCGTCAGGCCACTACGTGAAGCGCGACACATCAACTGGCCGCTTCATGGATGTCAAAACATCCGACAAAAAGCCATTCAAAGGCGTTCGGAATGAAAAGTAGTGGGTTGAGCGGCTTCGGTCGCTCTCCCCCCACCGAGTGGGCACGCAGCTGGCTGCACCAACCACATTCGCCCACCGCCACATCAGATTGACAGCCTTAGCTGTCCATCTTCAACGCTGAAATAAACGCCTCCTGCGGGATATCCACCTTCCCGAACTGGCGCATCTTTTTCTTACCGGCCTTCTGCTTGTCCAGCAGTTTGCGTTTTCGCGTGGCGTCGCCTCCGTAGCACTTCGCGGTCACGTCCTTGCGCAGCGCCGAGAGGGTCTCGCGGGCGATGACTTTGCCTCCGATAGCGGCCTGGATCGGGATTTTGAACATGTGGCGCGGGATCAGGTCCTTGAGCTTTTCGCACATCGCCCGGCCCCGCATCTCGGCCCGGTCGCGGTGAACCATGGTCGACAGCGCATCCACCGGCTCGTCATTCACCAGCACCGACATTTTGACCAGATTATCCTCGCGGTACCCGGTCATCTGATAGTCGAACGAGGCATAGCCCTTGGTCACCGATTTCAGACGGTCGTAGAAGTCGAAGACGACCTCGTTCAGCGGCAGGTCATAAACGACCATGGCGCGGCTGCCCGCATAGGTCAGGTCCATCTGGATGCCGCGGCGGTCCTGACAGAGTTTCAGCACGTCGCCGAGGTATTCGTCGGGCACCAGAATGGTCGCCTTGATGCGCGGTTCCTCGATATGATCGACCTTGGACGGGTCGGGCATGTCGGCGGGGTTGTGCAGCTCGATCATCTCGCCGTCTTTCATGTAGACGTGATAGATCACCGACGGCGCGGTGGTGATGAGCTCGATATCGTATTCGCGTTCGATGCGGTCGCGGATGACCTCAAGGTGCAGAAGGCCGAGGAAGCCGCAGCGGAAGCCAAAGCCAAGAGCTGCCGAGGTTTCCATTTCAAAGCTGAAACTGGCGTCGTTGAGCGCCAGTTTGTCGATCGCATCGCGCAGGTCTTCGAATTCGGAACTGTCGACGGGGAAGAGGCCGCAGAACACCACCGGTTGCGCGGGTTTGAAACCTGTCAGCGCCTCTTCGGTGCCGTTGCGGTCATTGGTGATCGTGTCACCGACGCGGGTGTCGCGGACCTGTTTGATCGAGGCCGTCAGGAAGCCGATTTCACCGGGGCCAAGCGAGTCCACCATCTCCATCTCAGGGCGGAAGACGCCGACGCGGTCGACATGGTGCAGGGTGTTGTTCGACATGAACTTGACCCGCATGCCCTTTTTCAGCGTGCCGTCCATGATGCGGACCAGCACGATGACGCCCAGATAGGCGTCGTACCACGAATCCACCAGCATCGCCTTGAGCGGCGCGTCCAGATTGCCCTGCGGTGCGGGCAGTTGCTGCACGATGGCCTCTAACGTTTCGTGGATGCCCTGCCCCGTCTTGGCGCTGACCTGAATGGCGTCGGTCGCGTCGATGCCGATCACGTCCTCGATCTGTTCGGCCACACGGTCACAATCGGACGCGGGCAGGTCGATCTTGTTGAGCACCGGCACGATCTCATGATCGGCGTCGATGGCCTGATAGACGTTCGCCAGCGTCTGCGCTTCAACGCCTTGGGTGGAGTCGACGACCAGCAGAGAGCCTTCGACCGCGCGCATGGACCGGCTGACCTCATAGGCAAAGTCCACGTGGCCGGGGGTGTCGATCAGGTTCAGCACGTATGCCTCGCCATTGTCAGCGGTGTAGTCGATGCGGACGGTGTTGGCCTTGATGGTGATGCCGCGTTCCCGCTCGATATCCATGCTGTCGAGCAGCTGTTCCTTCATGTCGCGATCCTTGACCGTTCCGGTCTCTTGGATGAGCCGGTCAGCAAGGGTGGATTTGCCATGGTCGATATGCGCGACGATGGAGAAATTGCGGATATGAGCGAGGTCTGTCATGGGTTGGGGATATGTAGAGGAATCGTGGGTTGGTCAAGGTGGGTTCGCAGTTCAAAAGTGACCGCTCAACGATCAGAAGCGGTAAATAATTTCTCCGTCAAAAAAAACCACGCGATAGTTATGAAATAGGTTCGCAGTCCGAAGCCACCTTGTAGTCCGCTTCTCTGTTTATTGTACTTTTCCAATCCGGCTTCAAAATGAGGTCGCTCAGGAACGGGCTGTGGCACATGGTATCCCTTGCATAAAATTGGCGACGATCAATCACATAGACTGGAAACGGTGTTTCATCGCCTTCGAACTCGACTGAAAGGACGACAATGAACGGATGCTCACCGTTACTCGGAAGTGTTTCGCTGCCCAATCCCATCTGCGTGAGCAAATCGACATCAAACGCGTCTTGATATTCATCGACTAGAATTACGAGCATATCAAAGTCTGATAACTTGCTAGAAGGGTAGCTGAAATCTATTCTTTCATCGGTGTCTGTTGCCCTGACTTCTTGGATCAGTTGGTCAGTTATTCCCGAAACGAGCACTCTAATCGGCCTCTTCAACTCGTCAGACCGATTTTTCGCGACGGCATCTTCCAGTTGACAAACCAACAGGGCAATTGTCGCGAAGAAGAATGCTCCAATCATCCTAATGGTCATAATCTCTTCCGCTTTCTAAATGAGTTTTATCGTACTCTACCTCGTGTGAACCAACAATCAATTGGGACTGGAATCTACCAACACGTTTGTGTTGCATTCGGTAACTGTTTAACTGGTGTTACCGCTATGATCGGGAGAAAGCCGCATATCTGACATAAAACATCACGTTTTCTCAACGCATGATTGATCCCGAATCCAGTTTGATTCATACTCACGCGCAGAACGAGAGGGACGTCAGATCCCTCCGGGCAGGCAAAAACGAGGCTCGAGCATGAAACAGTTCCTCTTAATCGCATTTTGTGTCACGTCGATTTCGGCAATGGCGCCGCAAGCTGTAGACGCAGCACAGATAAAACGGGCATGTCTGGCATCTGACCGGACGGCAGCAACGCGGACGCGATGCAGCTGCATTCAACGTGTCGCCAACCAAGCTTTGACGCGCAGCGATCAGAAAACCGTCGCGAAATGGTTTACCAATCCCCATCAGGCGCAAGAGTTGAAGATGTCACAGACGGCGCGCGATGATGCGCTGTGGGATCGGTATCAGGCTTTTGGCCAAATGGCGCAGGCGATCTGCAGCTAACCCAATCTCAATCCTTGACCTGAATCCCGACGGCCCTCAGAAAAGGCGCAGAGAAAGGTGTGTCTAATGGTTATGAAAGGGCTGACCCTGCGCGGGCTCGAAGTGTTCGAGGCTCTGGCGCGTACGGGATCGGTGGCGCAAGCCGCCGAAATCACCGGACTCAGCCAGCCATCGGTGTCTCAGCAGCTGCGCAATCTGGAAAACGCCCTGGGCACCGAGTTGGTAGACCATGGGCGGCGCCCAATGCGGCTGACGCAGGCCGGGCGCAGCTTTCAGGCGCGAACCGAGGCGGTTCTGGCCGAACTGCAGATGGCCCAAAGCGAGCTTACGGTCATGGATCTGGGGCATCTGACCACCTTGTCCATCGGGCTGATTGACGATTTCGACAACGACCTGACGCCGCGACTGGCAACTTTGCTGGCTGATAACCTGACCCGGTCGAATTTCAAACTGATCACTCTGCCCAGCCTGGATCTGTTCGCGGAACTTGAGGCGCAACGCCTGCATCTGGTGATCTCGGCCCATAGCGGGGAAGTGTTTGAAGGGGTGGTCGAATACCCTCTGGTGCAGGACCCGTTCATTCTGGTTACTCCCAAAGGCGCGGAAAACGCACTGCAGGACCTGCCCTTTCTCCGCTATGCCCGCGAGCAGCTGATCAGCCGTCAGATTGAAAGCCATCTGGCACGGCAGCAGATGGAATTCGAGGAACGGTTCGAGATCGGCTCGCATCTGGCGCTGATGGCGATGGTCGCGCGCGGTTTGGGCTGGGCCATAACCACGCCGCTGGGTTATATGCGGGCGGCGCGGTTCCATGACGGTTTACTGGCGCATCCTGCCCCGTTCGGAGAATTCTCACGGACGATATCTCTGTTTACCCGTACCGACTGGTCTGATCAGGTCCCGCAAGAGGTCGCGGATATGATCCGCCGATTGATGCGCAGCCAGATTGTCGACCCCGCGCTGACGCAACTGCCGTGGCTGAAAGATCGGCTGAAGGTGATGAGTTAACCCTTCAGGTGGGCATCGAGGCCCTCGACAGCGGATTCAATCAGGTCCAGCGCACCGTCGAAATCACGCGTGTAATACGGATCGGGCACTTGATCCGCTCCGACATGGGGTGCGAAATCGGTTAACAGGCGGACCGGAGTGTCGTTACCGTATGGGCGAAGGTTCTCGATATCAGCGATGTTGTTTGCATCCATTCCGATGATCAGATCGAACCTGTCAAAATCTGCGGCCACGAACTGCCTTGCACGCAGATCGCCCAGGTCTATTCCCCGCGCCCGCGCTGCTTTTTGCATGGGTCCGTAAGGTGCGTCGCCGATATGCCAGCCCGAAGTCCCGGCACTGTCGGTGGTGTATTGGGGCGCCCGGGCGCGAAAGACGCCCTCGGCGGCGGGGGAACGGCAGATATTGCCCAGACAGACAAAGAGGATACGGTGGGTCATGAACCGATGTGTAACGCGTGGGGCAAAGATGGAAAAGATCGTCATTTTGACCGGGGCCGGGATTTCCGCCGAAAGCGGGCTTAGCACATTCCGCGACGAAGGCGGTCTGTGGGCGCAACACCGGATCGAAGACGTCGCCACACCCGAGGGGTTCGCCCGCGATCCTGCGCTGGTACAGGGGTTCTACAACGCCCGCCGGGTGAAAGCAGCAAAGGCACAACCCAATGCAGCGCATGAGGCTTTGGCCCGATTGCAGCGGGACTGGTCCGGCGAGGTTGTGATTGTCACACAGAATGTGGACAGCCTGCATGAGGACGGCGGGGCGGACAGCGTGATTCACATGCACGGCGCTCTGTCCGGGGCGCTCTGCGCGGCCTGCGGTCACCGCTGGACCTCGCCGCCGGAGATGGCCGTTGGTGAGCGTTGCCCTGCCTGCGCCGCACCTAGCGCCCGCCCCGACGTGGTCTGGTTCGGCGAGATGCCCTATCACATGAATACGATTTACGACCATCTGTCCGAGGCCTCGATCTTCGCCGCCATAGGCACCTCGGGTCAGGTCTACCCGGCCGCTGCCTTTGTGCATGAGGCCAGCCTGTCGGGCGCGCGGACAGTTGAACTGAACCTTGACCCTTCAACGGGCGCGTCCAGTTTTGACCAAGTCATCCTGGGGCCTGCGACAGAAACTGTCCCGCGTTGGGTGGACGGTCTGTTGGCGCAGCGCTGACGTTGGAAGCCGCAGACTCCGGCCAAATTTTTCGTTTATAGTGAAGGTGCAACAAGCCAGGAGGGCCCCATGACAGAGCCTCGGACCCCACGCGGAGAAATCCTTGATGACGGCAGCCTGGACGGCCGCGACGTGCTAGGCGATCAGCTCGCCGATCTATGGTGGACATTCCTGCTGAGGGGCGTACTGGCCGGGGCGCTTGGGATCGCGGCGCTGTTCTGGCCAACGGGCAGCATCTCGTTGTTGCTGCGACTGGTTGGCCTGTTGCTTATCTTTGACGGCGGCCTGACCCTGCTGGGTTTCGGGCGGCGTGGACTGATCGGAGGTGTCGGCATCGGTGCCCTGCTGATCGGACTGGTGTTGCTGATCTGGCCCGAGGGCGTGGCGCGGCTGACCTTTTTCCTGCTGGGCGCATGGGCGCTGATCGTCGGGATTGGATCGCTGATGGCGTGGCGCCAGATGCCGGATCAAAACCCTAACGCCGCCACCGTGCGCAATTCGGGTTTCTTGGCATTGGTGATCGGTCTGGTGCTGTTGTTCTGGCCGGGCAGTGGAATGGTAGCTTTGGGTTGGGCAATTGCATTCGGTGCGCTGGCCTTTGCTGTTGTGATGTTCTGGCTGGCTGCACGATTTAAGCGCGCCCATGACCGCGTAGCGATGCGGGTGGTCAACCGCTGATCCGTCCCGCGCAATGACAACAGGCCAGGCGAAGCCCGGCCTGACGCATGGATGACGGCCGCAAAGCGGCCCGAAGACAGGTGTTGCCTCAGTTCGAATGCGATCCGTGACCACCGGCGTCCTGACGCTCAAGATCAACCGGAATCTCGATCTCGACTTCACCCGCCTTCTCGAAAATCAAAGTAACGGGAACCTTCGAACCCTGCTCGAAAGGCGCTGTCAGGCCCATGAACATGACGTGGTCGCCACCACGCTTCAGCATGTGGGTCTCACCGGCGGGAATGACAAAACCTTCCTCGACATGAGTCATTTTGGCAACGCCGTTTTCATCGATCAGATGGGTGTGCAGTTCGACGCGCGCAGCGACATCAGATTCCACGCCGACCAACCGGTCATCGGCCTCGCCGGTGTTTTGGATCATCATAAAGGCCGCGCCAGCCTTGGCTGAATTGCCTGCGGACCGTGCATAGGCATCGTCAACGGTGATCGGGTCTTGCGCGAAAGCAGAAGTGGCAAGGGTTGCTGCTGCTAATGTCACAAGCAGTTTGGTTTTGAGGAACATAACGCCTCTCCGTATTTAGGTGTCTGATAAAATTGCAAAAAGATTTCAGACCGAAACCGGCGGCGCGCGTGCCGGCCTGCTTGGGACCGGCAGAGCAATCAGGTTGTCCGCTTTACGCATGGGGGACGGCAGGTCGATTTTTGGTGCGAGGGGCACCACGGGCGCCACCACAGAAACAGCCCCCAACAAACTCAATGCATAATCAGGACAGAAATGTGGGGCCTGAGCCGGTTGGCCCTCAGAATCCATATAGACAACCACCGGCCCGGTACCGGTGCACAGCACCATCTGACCCACAACGCTGTCCACGCCGCGAGACGCCGCTACTCCCTGCCCTGTCAGGATAACAAGCAGTGAAAGCGCTAATGGCAGAATTCTGTTCAGAAAGGGCTTCATTCCGCCCCCGATATAGGCCGGGGACAAAGCGGGCTTCAAGCGCAATCGGATACGCTTGAAACCCCGGGTCAGGATTTTAGTGTCAGCGGTCCAGTTCCGGACGTTTAACAGACCCCTTGGTCAGGCTCGTATGCAGCCGGTTCACCTGACGTTGCATCCGAACGCATGCCCCAAGGGTTTTGCCGAAAAAGGCAGTCAACAAGGAGAAAAAATCGTAGGACTTAAAAGACATGAGAGCTAACTCCGCCAGATGAATATGCTTGAACATAAAACGAGGCGCGCGCAGTGTATGTGAACAATGTCACCCAGTGTACAAATTTAATTCCATTTTGGGGACAACCAGCTTGCTGGCCAAAGAAAAGGCCCTGCACCATGGGGTACAGGGCCAAATTCATTGCAAGGAATTAGGCTTAGGCCGAGGCTTGGGCCTTGGCGATTTCCTTTTTCACTTTCAGTGCGTTGGCGGACAGCTCTTCATCCTTGGCTTTAGCCAGGAACGCGTCCAGACCACCGCGGTGGTCAACCGAACGCAGCGCAGCAGCCGAGATACGTAGCTTGACGCCACGACCCAGGGTTTCCGACTGCAGGGTGACGTCGTTCAGGTTCGGCAGAAAACGACGACGTGTTCTGTTTTTGGCGTGGCTGACATTGTTGCCAGTCATCGGGCCTTTTCCGGTCAGTTCGCAACGGCGCGACATGGTTTCTTCCTTTGTTTCTGGAGGCCGGGCATACCGCCTGCGGCCAAATCACAAGGGGCGCAACCCGAAGTCGCGCCCGAAAACTGGTTGGATGCGTGTAGTGGGAATCGCTGGAAGGGTCAAGACACGTGGCGCGAAATCTTTGTGCGTGCCTCGAATTCCATAATTGAACCTATCACCTTGCTTTGCAGCAGGGGTTTGTTGTTTTTCAGATGCCGGGTCACCAGACGGGCCTGTTGCGGCCCACGCGGAATGAACCGGACGGGATCGGCTACATGCTGTGCGTCCGCCATTTCCGGGAAGATTTCAAATATCTCACGCCGGGCCGCGGCGCCGAGCGTCTTCAGCGCCTCGGGTCCCGTGAACAGGCTTTCGGTCGGTGCGTGTTCGGCAAAAATCACCTGGTGTCGGTCGAACAGCAGGTGAAAGTACTCGATCTCGGGCACAGTCTCGTCGACGAAAATCCCGGGGAGCGCAGTCAGCTTGATCGCTGGGATCAGCACCTCGGACGCGCCGAACATGCGCTCGGCGATTCTGGATTGCACCAGCATCCGGTGTTGGCGGGAAACCAACAGGTCGCGACGAGGCAACCCTTCACCCAGTGCACCGGAAAGGATTCGCACTGGCCACAGACGGTGGTTGGCCCGCAGCGCAGCCACTTCAAAGAGGCGGCGACCAATCCAGCGGATCGGTTGAAGTCCGTGACCCAGCGTGTGGATCAAATCGCCGGTACGCAAGTTCTGGATCGGAACCAGCCCATTTTCTGCCCGGATTCGCGTATCGCGGGTGAAACAAGGCACGCCAGAGCCGTTTTCAAAGCCCCGATACGTAACCGTTGTCCCGGATGGCAGTGTGAAAGTGCCATTGGACAGGGTATAGCTGACACCGTCCTGGACCGTGATTGTTCCAAAGCTGCTGTCATTGATTACCGTGCCCACCGGCAGGTTCAGTGTATCTGTTCCACTGCCACCGCGTAAATCACCTGAGACAGTGGTGCTGCTGAAATTGAGTACATCGTCGGCGTTGCCCAGCCGAATTGTATTGACGGACGACCCGCTGACGTTGACCGTGTCCTCACCGGACCCGCCACCCACACGACCACCAACTGTGCTGTTGGTGATGGTGATCGTATCGCTGCCGCCATTACCAAGCACGACACCGGAAACCGTGCTGTTGGTGATGTCAATCGTATCATCGCCGCCCTGCCCCCGGACGTTATCGATCGGTGTCCCCTGCGGTGTCCCGTTCAGGGTCCCGTTGTTATTGGTGACATCAATATCGTCGTCACCGTTGGTGCCGTTTATGTTGGGCATTTCAGACGGTTCCCGAGCATCCTGCCAACTGCCAGACACCCGATCGTAACATCATTTTGCCTGCGGGTCAGCCCCTGGCACAACCTAAGAGTGAACCGCGACTCATAGCGGGTGCCAATCAATCATTCGACAACCAAAGATGCCAACATATGTTCTGCTGCTGCGGACGGGCTGAGCTGACCGGTGCTGACCTGTGCGCCCAGTTGCTCCATATCGGCGCGGGCTTGCGGAGTGGACAGTCGCGCCAACAGGGCCGAACGGACTTCCTGCTCGAACCAAAACTGTGCCTGCGCGGCTCGGTTGCCGTCCCAGAAACCGTTGTCGCGGCGCCACTGGGTCAGGGCCTGCATCTCGTCCCACGCCAGTTCCAGACCGTGTTCTTCGACCGCCGAGACCGTCATCGCCTTAGGAAACGCCTCGGGGTCTTGCGGGCGTTTGCGTAGCAGGCGCAAGGCACCCGCGTAATCGGCGCAGGTGCGGGTGGCGGTCGTCTTCAGATCACCGTCGGCCTTGTTCACCAGAATCATGTCCGCCATTTCCATGATTCCGCGTTTGACGCCTTGCAATTCATCGCCGCCAGCAGGGGCCAGCAACAGTAGGAAGAGATCGGACATCTCGGAAACCACAGTTTCGGACTGGCCAACACCCACGGTTTCGATGAGAACCACGTCGAACCCGGCCGCTTCGCACAGCGCGATGGCCTCGCGGGTGCGGCGGGCGACTCCGCCCAGATGGCTTTGACTGGGCGAGGGGCGGATAAAAGCGTTCCGCTCGCGGCTCAGGCGCTCCATCCGGGTTTTGTCGCCCAGAATTGACCCGCCTGATCGGGTCGAACTGGGGTCGACAGCCAGAACCGCAACACGCAGCCCCTGCCCGGTCAGCATCATACCAAAGCTCTCGATGAAGGTGGATTTACCCACGCCCGGCGTACCCGACAGACCAATGCGCAGGGACTGCCGCCCTGATTTCGCCAGATGCGCCAGCAATTCGGTCGCCTGCGCCCGGTGATCGGCACGGCCGCTTTCGACTAGAGTAATAGCACGGGCCAGCGCGCGCCGGTCCCCGTTCAATATCTTGTCACTTAGGTTGCCTACGTCCATTTTGACCCCGATCTTTTGCGGCAAGTCTAATTGCCGCCCCAGAGGGGGGTTTGTCCAGCCCGGACCGCCGGGGATTTTAACCTGACGCCTCTCATTCGCGCCCATGTGTTGCTGCCAGTCCCCTGTATCCTGACTGCCGTGAGTACGGCGGCGCGGTGATCCCGGTGACGCTAGATCGCGAGTGGCGGAACTGGACCTCTGCCAGCACTTGGCGGATAAAGCACAAATGACGACACGCCTACCCATCGACGACGTAATTCCCGAACTGCTGGAGGTACTGACGGCCTCGGGGCGGGCCGTTTTGCAGGCGCCGCCCGGCGCAGGGAAAACGACGCGGGTGCCTCTGGCGATGCTCGAGGCAGGGTTGTGCGACGGCAAAATCGTAATGCTGGAGCCGCGCAGACTGGCCGCACGGGCGGCTGCCGAGAGGATGGCCGAGACACTTGGGCAGCGCGCGGGCGAAACGGTTGGCTATCGGATGCGCGGTGAGACGAAAGTATCGAAAGCCACCCGCATCGAGGTGGTAACAGAGGGCATCCTGACTCGAATGTTGCAATCCGAGCCCGACCTTCCCGGCGTTGGCGCGGTGATTTTCGATGAATTCCACGAACGTTCTCTGAACGCCGATCTTGGGCTGGCGCTATGTCTGGAGGTGACCGGTGCCCTGCGGGATGATCTGATCCTGCTGGCAATGTCCGCGACGCTGGACGCCGAGCCGGTGGGCCGATTGATGGGCGCACCGCTGGTCACGTCTGAGGGCCGCAGCTACCCGGTTGAGACCGTCTGGCTGGACCGCCCATTGGGACCGCAGGCATGGCGCCTCGATGCGTTGACCGATCTTGTTGTCAAAGCCGAGCGCGAGACCCGCGCGACTGGTGGCGGAATACTGGTATTCCTGCCCGGCGAAGGGGAAATCCGACGAGCCGAAGGTGCGTTGGTCGGGCAATTGTCCAGCGATTGCGTAGTGCGGCCTCTGTTCGGAGCAATGCCCTTCACCGCCCAGCGCGCGGCGATTGCTCCGGTAAAGACCGGGCGCAAGGTCGTGCTGGCGACATCGATTGCCGAAACCTCACTGACCATCCCTGATATCCGCGTGGTGGTCGATATGGGGCAAGCACGCCGGGCGCGGTTTGATCCGGGTTCGGGAATGTCACGGCTGGTAACGGAACGGGTGACGCGGGCCGAAGCCACCCAGCGCGCGGGACGTGCTGGTCGTGTGGCCGAGGGTGTGTGTTACCGGCTGTGGTCGAAGGGTGAAGAGGGTGCGTTAGCCGCCTACCCCCCTGCCGAGATCGAAGCCGTCGACCTGACCGGGTTGGCGCTGGAACTGGCCTTGTGGGGCGCAGAACCGGATGATCTGGCCTTTCTGACCCCTCCGCCCGAGGGTGCAATGGCCGAGGCACGGGCCTTGCTGGCAATGCTGGGTGCGCTGGATGCCAAGGGAAGGATTACCGATCACGGGCGTGCTCTGGCGGCCCTGCCCTTGCATCCCCGTCTCGGGCATATGCTGGTGCGCGCAGGCGGCAAAGCCGCGCCGCTGGCGGCTTTGATGGCCGAACGTGACCCGCTGAAAGGTGCTCCAACGGACCTGCTGCTGCGTCTGGAAGCCTTGCGGGATGTCCGCGCCTTTCAGCGCAACCGGGTTTGGCAGGTGAATGCGGGTGCGGTGGACAGGATCAAAGCCGAGGCCAAGCGATTGCGGTCGAAAAATGGGGCTGGCGACCTGAGCCCTGCCGCAATGGCTGCGCTTGCCTATCCTGATCGGATCGGAAAGCGCCGCAAGGGCAACGTGCCGCGTTATGTACTGTCTGGCGGCAAGGGCGTAGCGCTTGACAGCGACGACACGCTGGCTGCAGCGCCTTATCTGGTGGTTACGGATACGGACGGAAACCCGCGTGAGGCGCGGGTGCGTATGGCGGTACAGATCACGGAGCGGGAAATCCGCGATCTGTTCTCGGACCAGATTGAATGGGCCGAGACTTGCGAATGGTCAAAACGCGACCGGCGGGTCGAGGCCCGGCGGCAGGAACGGTTCGGGTCGATCACTCTGGATAACCGTATCTGGAAGGACGTGCCCGATGACGCAGTCGCGCGGGCTATGCTGGACGGGGTGCGCGATCTGGGCCTGCGCCTGGATGGAGCCGCTGCACGGCTGGCAGCACGGGTTGAACTGGTGCGGGCCGAAGGGGTGGACCTGCCGGATTTCTCGAAAGACGGGCTGACGGAAACACTGGAGGATTGGCTGCTGCCCATGCTCTCAGGCGTTCGCAATGCCGATGATTGGAAGCGGTTCGATCTGTTGCCTGCATTGCGGGCAAGGCTGGACTGGGCCCAAACTCAGGAACTGAACCGTCGCGCACCGGGGGCGTTTGAAACTCCGCTGGGCCGCAAGGTGCCGATCGACTATGGTGGCGCAGTTCCCGAGATTTCGGTTCGCTTGCAAGAGTTGTTCGGCGTCACCCAACACCCAGTGGTGGGGGGCGAAGCGCTGAAAATCACCCTGCTTTCCCCCGCACAACGCCCGATCCAGATCACGCGAGACCTGCCGGGGTTCTGGGCTGGATCTTATGCTGACGTACGCAAGGACATGCGAGCGCAATACCCAAAGCATCCCTGGCCGGAAGACCCGACTCAGGCCGATCCGACATTGCGAGCTAAACGACGCAGTTAATGCTCCGCTTAACAGGTGTTTGGATGTTGACAAATATCTGAACCGCCACAGGGGGATGGATGGTGCGCGATGTTCCAACGCAGAAGCACATTGAAGTAGTCGCATTTCATTGTTATGTCACAACCTCTTGGAATACACGCGCGCAAGTGAACGATATATGATGAAATGGATGCGAAATATCTGGGAAGAGGTCGCACGACCGCTTTTCCTGCGCCCTCGCCGGGTGCAGTTTGCAGCTCTGTGCGTACGTGACACCGTCAACGGCAAAGAGGTTCTGTTGATCACCAGCCGCGATACCGGGCGCTGGGTCATCCCTAAAGGCTGGCCGATGGACGGCAAGGACGGCCCTGAAACTGCATTGGAAGAAGCCTGGGAAGAGGCCGGCGTGCAGGCAGAGCATCTGAAGCGAACGTCCATAGGCAATTTCACCTATGACAAAATACTGGATGACGGGTCGGCCCAGCAGGTTCGTACCAGCGTCTACCGCGTAAATGTAAAAGAATTGGCCGATCAATACCCCGAGGCCGATCAGCGCAAGCGGCAATGGTTCTCGCCCCAAGAGGCTGCTGATCGGGTGCAGGAACCCGAGTTGAGCGCCTTGTTGCGGCGTATCTGACAAATTTACCAAGTTTTGATGGCTGTCAGGTTGCTTTATGCTGCGGAAGCCGATAGGTGCGCCTGTCAAACAAAACAGCCTCACTGAACACCCTATGTCGGACACGAACGTAAAATCCCGCTGGCAAGCCCTGGACAGCGACCTGCACCGTATTTCGCGTGTTGAGAACGCGAATGCCCATGTAGCGCGCCCTTTGCTGGCTCCCGGAATTGCGCTGGCGTTTATTGCCCTGGCCGGACTGTCCGCAGCAGTGTTTTTCGGGCAGGCGGACGGTGGATTGATCATTGTCGCCGCTGCGGCCTTTGGGGCCTATATGGCGATCAATATTGGAGCCAACGACGTGGCCAACAACATGGGCCCGGCCGTTGGTGCCAATGCCCTGACCATGGGCGGTGCCATCGTAATTGCAGCCATTGCGGAAAGCGCGGGTGCGCTGCTTGCTGGTGGCGATGTGGTCTCGACCATCTCCAAGGGGATTATCGATCCGGCTTCGGTGCAGAACAGCAATGTGTTTATCTGGGCGATGATGGCGGCCCTGATTTCTTCGGCGATGTGGGTCAACCTTGCGACATGGGTTGGCGCGCCGGTGTCAACGACACACTCGGTTGTGGGTGGCGTGATGGGCGCGGGTATCGCTGCCGCAGGTCTGAGCGCCGTAAGCTGGGGCACGATGAGCGCGATTGCGGCCAGCTGGGTGATCTCACCGGTTCTGGGTGGAGTGATCGCAGCCGGGTTTCTGGCGCTGATCAAGACGAAAATCCAGTATCAGGACGATAAGATTGCAGCCGCGCGGCGGTGGGTTCCAATTCTTGTGGCAATGATGGCCGGGGCATTTGCCACCTACCTGGCGGTCAAAGGACTAAAGCGGATCGTGAAAATCGAGCTTGAAATGGCTCTTCTGATCGGCCTCGCCTCGGGTCTGCTTGTCTGGTCCGTGACCGTGCCATGGGTGCGGCGCAAGTCCGAAGGGCTGGAAAATCGAACGAAATCGCTGAAAACGCTGTTCGGGCTGCCTCTGGTCGTATCAGCTGCCTTTCTTAGCTTCGCCCATGGTGCCAACGACGTAGCCAACGCGGTTGGGCCGCTGGCGGCAATCGTACATGCGGCGGAGTTTGGCGATTTCGCCTCAAAAGTGTCAATTCCAACCTGGGTTATGGTTATTGGAGCCTTCGGGATTTCCTTTGGTCTGTTCCTGTTCGGCCCCAAACTGATCCGGATGGTGGGTAGCCAGATCACCAAGCTGAACCCGATGCGCGCCTTCTGCGTCGCGCTGTCTGCGGCGATTACAGTAATCGTTGCCAGTTGGCTGGGCCTGCCGGTCAGTTCGACCCATATTGCAGTGGGCGCGGTTTTCGGCGTTGGGTTCTACCGCGAATGGCACTCGGATCGCCGCTGGAAACAGTCGAACCAACGGCGCCCGGCTGAACAGCGGCTGGCCCGCGAAGAGCATCAGCGTCGTAAACTGGTGCGCCGGTCGCATTTCATGACCATTGTGGCGGCCTGGGTTATTACCGTACCGGCAGCCGCAGTTATGTCGGGGGCGATTTTCTGGGTGCTGACCGCCTTTAACTAAGCCCCGGTCACTGGGCGACCCGATCTGGTGGTAGCGGTGGTTTTGCCCCCTGTTCGATCAGAGCGTGGACCCGCGCGCAGAGAGGGGTTGGTACGCCTGACTGTGCGCCCAGGCGAATGATCTCTCCTTGCAGTCTGTCGATCTCGGTCGGACGATCCGCCATCAGGTCATAGGCCATGGACGTGCGCGCACTGGCATCAATGGTCAGCATGCGCGCTGCGATGCGGGTAAAGATCGGCGTCGGCAGGCGCAGAATATGCGGTGTCATCCACGCCGGTAGTGGTGTGGTCGAGGCAACCGGATGACCTGCCGCCTTGAGAACGGCCAGAGCTTCGGCCATTTGGTCCGCCATCAGGCGACGCCAGTTACGATCGAGCAGTTGTTCTTTCAGTGTCAGACCGGACAACGCGTTCAGAGCGTTGTTGAGGTTGATCACCAGCTTGCCCCATTGGACCGCCTCTATGTCATCGCTTTCAACGACGGGCATATCAGGACTGCTGAGTGCCTGACCCAGTCCGCCGGGACCGCTTTGGATGACGATTTCTCCGGACGTGGCCCGGTGAAAACTGGCCGTTTGAGAGGGCACAACGTTGAAGGGAACCATCCCGGCGCGCACATCGTTGTTCGGCAGGGCCACGCGCAGGGTACGGGCATTATCCATGCCATTTTGCCACGACAGGACGGGCACGGAAGCTGGCGTGTACTGTGCTATCTGAGAGGCCAAACTTTCGGTTGCTCTGGCCTTAACGGTCACAATAACCGCGTCAGCCTCGGCCAGGCCAATTGCGTCTTCGGTCAAAGTGAGATCAGCAGCCGCAACATGGCGACGAAGGCCCGAGAAATCCGTGACCGTCAGCCCCTTTTCTCGGATCGGGTCCAAAATGCGCGAGCGACCCAGCAGGGTAACCTCATGCCCGGCATCGGCCAGCAAAGCCCCGCAATAACACCCGATACTGCCTGCACCAGCGATCACGATCTTCATTGCGGCCCTCCTTCGATTGAAGGATTGCCGGGATCGGGGATGCGGACAAGACCCTCTTACGTTTAGTCAGCGCGCAAGTCTGGGACGCGTGCGTTCCAACTCTGCCGAGATCGGAATGAACTCCTGATCATCGCCCGGCGGCAGGTGGAATGCACCATTGGTCCAGTCAGCGGTTTTCCATTCGCGTGTCGCGGCTTCGATCTTTTCCTTCGAGGACGACACAAAGTTCCACCAAATATAGCGATCCCCGTTCAGCGTCGCTCCGCCCAAAAGCATCAGGCGCGCACCTGATAGACCGGCCTTGACCGAAAGATGGTCACCGGGGCGGAACACCATCATGCGCCCCTCCTCGAACGTGTCACCGGCAATCTCAACCGTACCTTGCGTGACATAGACACCTCGGTCCTCATGGTCATCAGGCAGCGGGAAGGACGCACCGGGGTTGAGTTGCACGTCGAGATAGAAAGTTTCTGACAACATGGTCACCGGACTGGATTCGCCATATGCCGATCCAAGGATCAGCCGTGCGCTGACGCCAATGTCTTCGATATGTGGCAGTGCGCCCTGTTTGTGGTGTTCGAAATCGGGGGCCATATCCTCATGCGATTCGGGCAGCGCAATCCAGGTCTGGATGCCGAAAAGGCTGTGTTTCTTGTCGCGGGTCTCATCACTGGTGCGCTCGGAGTGGGTCACGCCACGACCTGCGACCATCCAGTTGACCTCGCCGGGATAAATCATCTGATGAGTGCCGAGGCTATCGCGATGTTCAAACTCACCCTGATAGAGATACGTCACTGTGCCGAGGCCGATATGGGGGTGCGGTCGGACGTCGATACCGCCGTCTGTAATGAATTCGGCAGGACCCATCTGGTCGAAGAATATGAACGGCCCAACCAACTGACGTTTGACCGAGGGCAGCGCGCGGCGTACTTCGAAACCGCCCAAATCGCGGGCACGGGGGATGATCAGCGTCTCAAGCGCCGCCTCTTCGGAAACACATTCGGGGCTGTGGGTGGGATTCCAGCTCATACCTATTCTCCGCTCTTCAGGGCCTTCGGTTCACTGATGCAGGATATAGGGCAATTTTCTCCTATTAAACTTGCAACAACGCACATAAAACGTGCGGGTTGAGGGTCTTTTACCCTAAGAGTTTTCACGCGGCCAAAGCTGCGGGAAAAACGCCCCGTCAATGCGGTCGCCTTCGCGATAACCCGCTGCCTCGAACTGAGCGCGCTCGTTTATGGCCCAATCACCGCGGTACCGGATGATCCCATCCGGCGCGGTCATCCTGAGGGTAAAGCGGCGCACGGTTTCGGACGGTGTGACCGACGAAAGCCCTCCGTGCAGCGTGCGCATATCGAAAAAGATGCAGTCGCCAAGGTCCATATCCCATTGCAGCAGTTCATAGGCATCTGGATCTGCATTGATATCGGGCGGCGGATGATAGGTAAGACCCGCAACCTTGGTCGGTTCGTAGCTGGGATGCCCGTCAGCAAATCGTACCCGCATGAACAACTTGTCCCAAAGGTGAGAGCCTTTCACGAATGCAATGCCATTTTCCTTGCTGACCGGCTCCAGCGGCAGCCAGAGCACACACATTGTACCTTCGAAGTCGAAGTAAGAGAGATCCTGATGGAAAGGCGGGCGAGACATCGATCCGGCCTCGCGCAGGAACCAGTTGTCCATGACAAGGTTGATCAAAGGCGCGTCAAGAAGTTGGGCTGCAAGCGGCGCGCAGGGCGAATTATGAACAAAATCCGAGAATTGCGGAATTTTACTCCAGGCCCAGTAATCTTCGAAATAGGCCGGAGCGTGTGGATCTTTGGTGTGGCGTGTAAAATTCCCGGTCGGATTATCCAGATCCGCGTCAATGCCATCCCGCAACAGCGACAGCCACTCGGCAGAGAACTTGGAACGTAGAACAACGGCTCCGTCACGCCGGAAGGCATGAATTTCGTCAGAGGAGACAGGGCTTTCGGAGATCATCATTCAGGCTTTCCCGGCTCGAGTACACGAGTTTCAGGATTGCAGCCGATATACACGGCGTCAAAAGAATTCAAAATTTACCCGGATCACCCGCATGTAATCTCGGAAATTGAGCCAATCGTGCTATCATTGAAAAAGCAATGCTTCCGCCCTTGGGCAGGGAGTTGGTTTTGCGCTATTTCGGGGAGGTATTCATGGCTGATGCATCTCTCTCTCGTCGCTCATTGATTGTCACTGGCGGCGCGGCCCTTGCTACAGGGGCAACCGGACTACTGGTGCCTGCGCGCGCTAATAGCCTTGCGCCCACGCCTTCAATGCGAGGCGGGTCTAACAATTATCGGCCCGGCGCACCGATCGTGGACCGTATCGGTGGCGGAGGGTTCTGGATGACCGGCACTGTTCGGCGTGCGGGTGACGGCGCCCCCCTGCCCGGTCAGCGCATCCAGATCTGGGCACATACGACCGAAGGGCACGAGCGTGACCCGCAAAGCCACGGGGCCACTTTAACCGATGCCAATGGAAAATTCCGGCTGGAAATGCCGCAGATCGTGCCTGCCTTCGGTCAGCCACACGGGCATCTGGCCTATGACAGCGGCGAGTTCGAGACGGTGTTCCTGCGGCCGATTATGTCGAGTTCAAAAGACAAAACCCTGGCCGCGCATTTTGTGCTGCAGCCCGCGTGACCATCTGTGAGGCGAACTGTACTTGTCTGGATAGCCCTGATCACCGCCATCACAGTACCGTTGGTCGCGTCGGCGGCAAGCCCTTTGCTGGCATGGCGCCAACCGGTTTACATCCTCGCTGGGTTTGCGGGGAATCTGGGAATGGGCCTTCTGTTGATGCAGCCTCTGTTGGCCGCAAAGGACTTGCCAGGACTATCGCCGATGACCAGCCGGAGATTGCATCGCTGGGTCGGCCTGTCGCTGGTGACGGCCATTCTGATCCATGTTGGCGGATTGTGGATTACCAGCCCACCTGACGTTATTGACGCCCTGCTGTTCGTGTCCCCAACGCCGTTTTCTGCATGGGGTGTCACCGCCATGTGGGCGGCGTTTGCAGCGGTCTTACTGGGCCTGTTTCGGCAACGCCTGAATGTGCGATTTCGGATCTGGCGATTGGGTCATACGGGACTGGCCGCTGTGACCATTCTCGGCAGTGTCGTGCACGCCATGCTGATTGAGGGCACAATGGAAATCATGACCAAGACCGCTCTGTGTGCACTGGTCTTATTGGCGAGCGCCCGGACGCTCGCCAAGATGCGTGTATGGGAAGTTCGGCGTCGTGCTTAGACGCCCAGACACCAGCGCATCACGGCCTTTTGCGCGTGCAGGCGGTTCTCGGCCTCATCGAAGATGACCGAGTTGGGCCCGTCCATGACCTCGGATGTCGCCTCTTCCTCGCGGTGCGCGGGCAGGCAGTGCATGAACAGCGCGTCGGATTTGGCGTGGGACATCAACTCGGTATTGACCTGATAGGGGCGCAGCAGGTTGTGGCGGCGTTCCTTGGCCGACTGGGAATCGTGCATCGAAACCCAGGTGTCGGCGACCACCAGATCCGCGCCTTCGACGGCTTTGAAGGGATCACGCTCGACCACGATTTTCGAACCCTTCTGCCGGGCGAAGCCCATGAACTCTTCCTCGGGGTCGAATTGGGCCGGGCCGGTGAAAGTCAGGTCGAACCCGAACTGGCCCGCCGCGTGCAGGAATGAGGCGCAAACGTTGTTGCCGTCACCAGTCCAGACCACCTTTTTGCCCGCGATGGGGCCGCGATGTTCTTCAAAGGTCAACACGTCCGCCATGATCTGACAGGGATGGGTGCGGTCGGTCAGGCCGTTGATGACGGGTACGTCGGAGTATTCCGACATCTCGGTCAGGATGGTCTCGTCAAAGGTCCGGATCATGATCATGTCGACGTAGCGCGACAAGACACGAGCGGTGTCGGCGATGGTTTCGCCGTGGCCCAGCTGCATGTCCTTTCCTGACAGCACCATGGTCTGCCCGCCCATCTGGCGCACGCCCACATCAAAGGACACGCGCGTGCGGGTCGAGGGCTTTTCGAAGATCAGCGCCACCATGCGGTCTTTAAGCGGCTGCTCGTCGTCGAGGGCAGCTTTGGGACGACCAAGGCGTGCTTGTTTCATTGCGTTGGCCTGGTCGATCATGGACCGCAGCTCGGCGGCATCGGTTTTGTGGATATCGAGGAAGTGGTTCATATCGTTTCGCTTTTGGCTATCGACGGCCGGGGGCGCTGCCCCCGGACCCCCGGAGTATTTGGGAAAAGATGAAGGTCAGGCTGAGGTCAGCGAAGCCTCAATCTGTGTGGCGGCTTTGTCGAGGCGGATCATGGCTTGTGCGATGTCATCCTCGGTCAGGTTCAGGGGCGGCAGCAGGCGGATCACGTTTTCAGCGGCGGGGACGGTGATGACCTCATTGTCATAACCTGCATTCACCACGTCGGCATTCAACGGTTTGCATTTAAGCCCCAACATTAATCCGGCACCGCGCACTTCTTCGAACACGTCGGGATGATCGGCCACCAGCCCTTCGAGTTTCTGGCGCAGCAAGCCCGCCTTGCGATTGACGCCTTCGAGGAAAGCGGGCGTAGCGACCTGATCAAGCACCGCGCAACCCACCGCGCAACCCAGCGGGTTGCCGCCATAGGTCGAGCCATGGGTGCCTGCGGTCATGCCGCTTGCAGCATCTTCCGTGGCCAGAACCGCGCCCAGCGGGAACCCGCCGCCGATACCTTTGGCAACCATCATGACATCGGGGGTGATGCCTGCCCATTCATGCGCAAACAGCTTGCCGGTGCGGCCGACGCCACATTGCACCTCGTCAAGGATCAGCAGCAACCCGTTGTCATCGCTGATCTGGCGCAAGGCTTTGAGTTCCGCGTCCGGGACGGGGCGAATGCCGCCCTCGCCCTGGATCGGTTCGATCAGGATGGCGGCTGTCTTGTCGGAAATGGCGTTGGTGACGCCGTCGAGATCGCCGAATGTGACATGCACGAATCCGGGCAACAGCGGGCCAAACCCTTTGGTCATCTTCTCGGATCCGGCTGCGGCAATGCCCGCCGAGGACCGACCATGGAACGAGCCATCAAAGGTGATGATCTCAACCCGCTCAGGCTGGCCCTTATCATAGAAATGCTTGCGGGCCATTTTCACGGCCAGCTCGCAGGATTCCGTCCCCGAGTTGGTGAAGAACACTGTATCGGCAAATGTAAGTTCCACCAGTTTGTCGGCCAGCGCCTGTTGCTGTGGAATGTTGTAAAGGTTCGAGACGTGCCACAGTGCATGGGCCTGCTCGGTCAGGGCCGCCACCAGCGCCGGATGCGCGTGGCCCAGCGCGTTCACCGCGATGCCTGCTCCGAGGTCCAGAAAACGTCGGCCATCCGCCTCGGTCAGCCAGGCGCCTTCACCCTTCACAAACGTCAGGGGCGCGCGGTTATAGGTCGGCAGAACGGACGGGATCATCGGATCATCCTTTTCAGATATGTTAGGCCCCGTGAGTGATACACCAGGACCATGTTCGTCAACAGATTTGGTAGGGTTGCGCTTATTTGAACAGCACAAATGGATCAAACGGGCCGATTACGCGGCAATGCGTCGGCGTCGGAGGCGCAGGATATGTGCGGGTTTGATCATGCGGGGCCGTATAGCGGGGAAAGACAGATCTGAAAACCCTGAAATTTGCGGCCAAGGGGAATTTCGCTCTGAGACCCAATATTTGCCGCTTGCCATTTGAGCTGCGCTGGCGCACCGAGTGGACCATGACGCCCGTTCGCCAGAACCCTGCCCTCGCAGCCTTGCTGATAGTTGTGGCCAGCGCCTTCATCGCCGGCACAACACTGCTGGCCAAGGCACTGGGGACCGATGCGCTGGGGCCTGAGCTTCATCCGATGCAGATCAGCCATGGGCGGTTTCTGTTTGCGTTTGTGGTCATTGTCAGCGCGGCTGGCGTGTTGCGCCCGCGGCTGCGGCGCCCGCATTGGGGGCTGCATATCGGGCGCACCAGCTTTGGATGGTTGGGAATCACACTGATGTTCGCCTCGGTTGCGTTCATCCCGATTGCGGATGCCACGGCGATATCTTTCCTGAACCCGGTTTTTGCCATGGTGCTGGCAATTCCGCTGCTGAAGGAAGGCGTCGGCCCCTGGCGCTGGCTGGCCGCAGCCGTGGCCCTGACCGGCGCGCTGATCCTGTTGCGCCCAACGCCCGAGAGCTTTCAGCCCGCGGCGTTGCTGGCGCTGACAGCGGCGGTCGTGATCGGGATGGAGCTGATTTTCATCAAAAAGCTCTCGGGTCGCGAAATCCCGATCCAAATTCTCTTGATCAACAACGCGATGGGGCTGACGATTGCCTCAGTTGCGGTCAGCTTCGTGTTTCAGATGCCTACGCCCGCACAGTGGGCGGCACTGGCCGGGATCGGCATCTTGATGGCTTGCGCACAGGCCTGTTTCGTCAATGGCATGGCACGGGCGGATGCGTCCTTCGTTGCACCGATCAGCTATGCAACACTGATTTTTGCGGCCTTCTACGATTTCGCTGTGTTCGGTGTGATACCGGATGCGATCAGCCAGATCGGCTCGACCATCATCCTGACCGGTGGGCTCATCCTCGTCTGGCGTGAGGCGCGGGCGCGCGCTGCCTGAACAAATTTCCGGCACTTGGCTCGGGGGCGACCTCAATGTCGCAAACCCTCATGAAGCCACTCTTGCAGGGCGTATCCTGATCGGCAGTTGATTTGAGAGATTGCCCATGCATGAACGTCGCATTCCCGAATGGGTTCGCCATGCCCCTGCCCCTTCTGTCCGTGACTTCGGCATTCTTGCCGGGTTCGAAGCCATTGTCCGCGGCATTCTGATTTCCGTCTTCCCCCTGGTGATGTATCGCGCGCTGGGGGACGCGTCTTCGGTGTCTTTTCTTTACTTTCTGGTTGGAGTCATCTCGCTGATCGCAGGCTTGATGGTGCCCTTCATCATCCGGTTTGTTCCCCGCAGATGGGCTTATACCGCAGGCTGCATCATGTTTGTCGGAGGCGCTTTGCTGGCGATCGAAGGCAGCCCCGCTGCGGTCGTCGGAGCACTGGCGCTGAACACGGTGGCGACGGTTGTGACATTTGTGTGCTTCAACGCCTATGTGCTGGACTACATCAGCAAGATCGAACTTGGCCAGTGCGAAACCAGCCGCATGTTCTACAGCGCCCTTGGCTGGACAGCCGGTCCGATGGCCGGGGTATTGTTGCTGGAGCTTTGGGCTCCGGCACCCTTTGTCATAAGCGCGGTTGCTGCCGTGGCAATGCTGGCCCAATTCTGGCGGATGCGCCTGGGCAACGGCAAACTGATTACCAAGGCGCGTGGTACAGCCAGGAATCCGCTGGCCTTCTTACCCAGATTCTTCGCTCAACCAAGACTGGTGGCCGGGTACATGTTTGCGATGATCCGGTCCTGTGGCTGGTGGATCTACGTGGTTTACCTGCCCATTTTCGCCATCGAAAACGGGCTGGGCGAGCAGTTGGGAGGCGTCCTTCTGTCCGCTACCAATGCGATGCTGTTTGGCGCCCCGCTGATCCTGCGTTGGGTTCAGGGGCGGTCGCTGCGGACAGCGGTACGCATCGGCTTTGCGGCCTGCGGAGCCTGCTTTTTCACGGCAGGATTGATTGCCGGATGGCCGGTTGCCTCGGTGGCCGCGCTGGTTCTGGGGTCAGTCTGGCTGATCGTTCTGGATATCTGCGCCGGCCTGCCGTTCCTAATGGCAGTGAAACCGTCTGAGCGCACCGAGATGTCGGCAATCTATTCCAGCTATCGCGACGTATCAGGCATCCTGACACCGGGCATTGCGTCGCTGATTCTGGTGGTGACGCCTGTGGCCGGGGTCTTTGCCGCCGGGGGCCTTGCTCTTTTCGGAGCGTGGGCCGTTGCCGCACGTCTTCACCCACGCCTAGGCAGGCCCCGGATCGCATTTCAGCCCGGGATACTGACCGAGACGCCCTAGGCCTTCAGCCGATACCCCGTCCGCAACATCTGCCAAGTGGCTGCACCCACCAGTAATGTGGCGCCTGCACACATCGCCATCCCAAGCCAGGGCGAGCTGTCCGAAACCCCAATCATGCCATAGCGCAACCCGTCAATCAGATAGAAGACCGGGTTCACATGGCTGAGCCGGTTCAGGAAAGGCGGCAAAGCCTCGACCGAGTAGAACGTACCCGAAAGGAAAGCCAGCGGCGTGACGATAAAGTTCGTGATCGCCGCCATCTGGTCAAACTTGTTGGCGAAAATCCCGGCAAGCAGTCCCAAAGCCCCCATGAAGGCACCTCCGAGGATCACAAAGATCAGCGCGATCAGCGGATTCTGCGGCACGAGACCCAGCACCAACGCCAGAGCTAAGGCAACCACGCAGGCAATCATGATCCCGCGCGTGATTCCTCCGGCCAGATACCCCAGTAGAATCTCCAGCGGCGACAACGGCGGCATCAGCGTGTCGACGATATTGCCCTGAACCTTGGCGATCACCATCGAGGATGAGGTATTGGCAAACGCGTTCTGGATCACGGTCATCATCATGATACCGGGCGCCAGAAAAGTCAGAAAGGGCACACCCATTACATCCGGGCGACCCGGGCCAATGGCGATGTTGAAGATCAGAAGGAACAGCCCGGCGGTGACAAGCGGGGCCAGCAGGGTTTGAGTCCAGACTGCCAGAAAGCGCAGGGTTTCGCGCTGTGCCAGAGTGTAAAGGCCCATCCAGTTGACCGTGCCAAACCGGCGCGCGTTCTGTTCTGCGGGAATCTGCATCATCTGCCCTCAACCTGATTCGAAGATAGCTTGTAACTCGGGCCGCAGTGATTAGAATAGGGGGCTGAGACGAATTCCCAAGGCGGCCCGAATCCGGGGCCGCTTTCCGCTTTTGAAAGGCAAATGATGTCCTGGACTGACGAGCGCGTAGAACTGCTGAAGAAAATGTGGGGCGAGGGCCAGTCGGCCAGCCAGATCGCCAAAGAACTGGGCGGCGTGACCCGCAACGCCGTAATTGGCAAGGTGCACCGTCTGGGCCTGTCGAACCGCGCTACCGGCGCGACTCCGGCCAAAACCGAACCCAAGGAAAAACCGGCACCTGCACCCAAGGCCGAAGCCAAGCCAAAGCCTGCGCCAAAGACCGAACCGGCACGCCCGGCCCCTGCCCCGGCCACCGAGGCGAAACCTGCCGTTCCGGCCCGCCGCCAGATCATTCCGGCAGGCCAGCCGCTGCCGCCGCAGCCTTCGGCAAATGAGATCAGTCCCGAGGCGCTGGCCAAGGTCAACGAGATCGAGAAAAAGGCCAAGAAGCTGTCTCTGATGGAACTCACCGAGAAGACCTGCAAGTGGCCCGTGGGCGACCCCGCGACCGAGGATTTCTGGTTCTGCGGCCTGCCCGTTGAGGCGGGCAAACCCTATTGCGAGGCGCATGTTGGCGTGGCCTTCCAGCCCATGAGTTCGCGCCGCGACCGGCGGCGGTGAGTTGGTACCAGAAACCTGCAATAGATAAAAAACGTGACAAGGGTGCAGGCGTTTCGCTGCACCCTTTTGTGTTTTTGACGACGGGCAAATAACTAGGAAAAGTGATTTTCTGCGTAACTTCGGGCAGGAGTATTACTGCGATCTATCCACGTCAGAGCCCACCTCTCCGAAGGTTGCCTTGCGGATCAACAGCTCGAAGTGGTCCAGTTGATGTTGTTTTTGGCAACTGGATCGACCGATTCCCAACAGTGTGAATACAGTCGCTACCAACCTACCTTCGAATTCCAGAAGGATGTTCCCGACGCATCCTTTGCCGCGTTTCGCTGCCTGGCCGGAGAGCAATTGGCTTGAGGTTAGTGTTGATCAAGATAAGCCATTCGCATTGAATACGGCACGGCTGCAATGGCTATTCAGGTTGGATCGCAGATATCTGCTACTGCGCCGGATGCGAAGGCAAATCCGGCATCGGAACCCACCCCGGCAGATCATCAGGTGACACCGAGACGTGCAGCCGCTCAGACTGGTCGCTCCCGACCTTTCGATGCTTGCGCAGCAGGAAAATTTTGCCCCATCCACGCCATGTGCCGACCGACGGGGCGGTCGTCGATGTGGGGAACCGATCACGCCAGCCATCGGGCAGAGACAAGCCATGAAGCTCGGCCTTATCCAGCATCCAGACTAAAGAAATATTGCTCAATGGTCGTGCCTCTTCGAACCCGTTCAGTTGGCCGCCGACGTCTCCGTGCGTTCCACGGAACCAGACTTGTTCGACATGGCCTTTGAAGTCAGAGGTACATTTCCACAGGACCGGATCGAACACCTCGCGTGTCTCGTCCAGCGCCATCGCGTGATATCCGTGGCGGGTGGCCGGGCCAAGCTGGTGGTTATGGAAAGCGTGGCGTTCCTCGGCCCAGCGCCACAGCAACGGCAGGCGCAGTCCCAGCGCTTTGACCGTATCCCAGACGCCAACCATCTCGATCGCCACATCTTCGTGACAAAACTGCTTACGAAATGCGGCTGCGGCCGTGCCATTGGCGTTGCATTCATAGTGCCGGTAGGCCTGCTTGATGTTGCGCACAGTCGCGTGCTCGGCTTTCAGCAGGCCGATCATGTCGATCACGCCTGCAAGGCTGCGCACACCGTAAGCGCCGCGCGAATAGCCGATGAAGAAGATGCGGTCTCCGGGTTTGTACCGCGACGCCAGATACCCATAGGCGCGGCGAATTTGCCGGTTGATGCCCCGCCCCATCATTACGTCCAGCGAGGTTTTCCAACTGTCCCACTGCACGCCGGATTCGTAGAAGACCGAAACACTGCTCCCCATCTCCTTGCACAGGCGAAATGTTTGCCCCGCATGGGTTTCCCGGCCCGGTTCCAGCGTTGACATGGTGCCATCGAGAATAATGACATGGCTGATGGGATCGCGGTGGAGCGCCTCGGCCGAGTGTTCGGACCGCAGCGGCCGTCCAAGCCATCCCAGTACCTTTTTACTCAGCCGCGACAGAAACATGCGTCAGCAATTCCCAAACTCTGTGGGGTGTGAAAGGCATATCCGCCTGCCGCACCCCGTGATCCCAAAGCGCATCCTGAACCGCGTTTGCCACAGCGGCCAGCGCGCCCACGGTGCCGGCCTCACCACATCCTTTCATCCCCATCGGGTTGGAGGTTGAAGGTACCGACGCCGAGGTAAACTTAATCATGGGTATCTCAGCCGCACGGGGCAAGGCGTAATCCATCAACGAAGCCGTGAGCAGTTGCCCTTGCGCATCATGTACAACGTGTTCACTCAGCGCCTGGCCGATGCCCTGCACTACCCCTCCATGCACCTGCCCTTCAGCAAGCATCGGGTTGATAAGATTGCCGAAATCGTCAACGACGGTATAACGGTCAACCCGGGTTTCTCCGGTGCAAGGGTCGATCACGACTTCGGCAACATGCGCACCGTTGGGATAGCTGCGAGCGTCCAGATTGGCACGGGATTCATGCAGCAACAGGTCTGTACGGCCGTCTGCGCGCGCCATATCCGCAGCCTCGGTCAGCGTTGGCGTCAGGTTCGATCCCGGCGCTCGGAAGGTTTCGTGGTCAAAGGTCACATCTGCTTCCTCCACCCCCATCTTATCGGCCAGATAAGGCGTGAATGCGGCGATCATGACGTCGATTGTGGCCAGCGTTGCCGTGCTCTGCACCGTGACCGACCGAGATCCACCAGTCCCGCCGCCATGCGCCAGCCGGTCGCTGTCACCCTGTACAATACTGATCCGATCTACCGGGACTCCCGTCTGATCCGACAGGAACTGAGCATAGGCCGTCTCGTGCCCTTGCCCGTTTGATTGGGTGCCCACGCAAAGGGCCACCGTACCATCCTCAGAGAATTCGATTTTCGCGTTCTCGGAAGGGGCACCCAAAATACTTTCAATATAGTAACAAAGGCCCTGCCCTCGGATCAGGCCGCGTTCCGCATCAGCGGCTTTGCGGGCGGCAAAGCCCTGCGTCTGCTCGTCTGCGCGAGTCAGGACCATATCGAAATCACCTACGTCATAGATCTCGCCTGTAGAGGTTTTGTAGGGAAAACTCTCGGGCCGAATGAAGTTCTTGCGCCGCAGTTCCCACGGATCGACACCCAACTCGCGTGCTGCGCGATCGATGGCACGTTCCAGCACATAAATCGCCTCTGGTCGGCCCGCGCCGCGATAAGCGTCAACCTGAGTGGTGGTGGTGTAGAAACCTTCGGCCCGCAAATAGGTGGTCTGCACGTCGTAGACACCCATCAGGACCTTGCTGAACAGGTCCGTTTGGATCGCCTGCCCAAAATGGCTGTTATAGGCGCCCAGATTAACCTTACTGTGCACCCGGTAGGCGGTGATCTTGTGATTTTCGTCAAAGGCCAGTTCGGCCAGGGATGTCAGGTCGCGGGCGTGGTGATCGGACAGCATCGCCTCTGACCGGTCGGACATCCAATGGACGGGTTGGCTCAGCTTCATCGCAGCGACAGCGACACAGAAATACTCGGGATACGGCATCACCTTCATACCGAACCCACCGCCCACATCCGGAGTGGTGACGCGGATCAACTCGGGCTCCAGCCTCAGCTTCTGCGCCAGTTGGGCCCGCATCGCCCAGACGCCCTGCCCGCCATAGGCAAAATGCAGCCGCCCGTCCGACCAAATGGCCTGGCAACCGCGCGGCTCGATCGAGGCGATGATAATCCGATTGTCCTGCACATTAAGCGATACGGTATGTGCGGCGACCTGAAAGGCGGCCTCGGTCGCGGTCTCATCACCCAGCTCCCAGTCAAAGGCGCGGTTGTCCGGAGCCTCCGGGTGCAAAACCTCGCCGCCCGTATCTACATCCAGCTTGGCGGGCAGGTCATCGGTCTCCATCCAGATCAGTTCGACCGCGTCGCGCGCTTGCGTCAGGGTATCGGCGATCACTACGGCGACCGGTTCCCCAACAAAACGCACCCGGTCCTTCGCTAGTATGTGCCGATCGGGCGCAGCAGCGTGAGAACCATCCCGATTGCGTACTGTTGTGGCGTTCAAGACCGTATCGATCCCCGCGTCGGCCAGATCGTCCAAGGTCATAACCAGCCGCACGCCGTCCGCCTCTCGTGCGGCATCCAGATTCAGCGCGGCGATCTGCGCATGCGCAACCGGGCTACGGAAAAAGGCCGCGAACAGGGTTTTTTCGGGTATGACGTCGTCAATATATTGCCCCTGCCCGATCAGAAAGCGCTGATCCTCGATCCGTCTGACCGGCTGGCTCTTGCCGAACTTTTCCATGGGAAGCTCCTGTCACTGCCTCAGGCGACACTAGCCCTGGACCCCGTGAAGTCCAGCGCCCTACACATATGCGTTCGGCGACACCGATGTCGTAAACGGCATTGCGAAGGCCGAAATAGGATTCGTAGGCTATCAGCATAGTTCTGCCTGCCGGAGGTCACACATGCCCGAACCAATCACACTGACGCAAGGACGCTTGGACGCCCAAACTGTCGAGACCTACTGGCAGGATGGGTTCGCTTTTCCCATAACTGTCTTTTCGCCCACTGAGACCGCACAGTTTCGCGCGGAACTGGAGCAGATCGAAGAAAACTGGCGCCAAGCTGATCTGCCCCTGCCTCTGAACATGTACAAGCGTGTGAATGCCCATGTGGTCATGCCACTTGTTACCCGCATCGCGCTGGACCCACGGGTTCTGGATGTAGTTGAAGGTGTTCTGGGACCGGACCTGCTGTTGTGGTCGGCGGAACTGTTTATCAAGGAGCCGCACACGACTCAGGTGGTCGGTATGCATCAGGACCTGACCTATTGGGGTATGGGCGAGACGCCGGATCAGGTGACGACATGGGTTGCCCTGTCGCCTGCAACCGTCGAAAGCGGTTGCATGGACTTCGTGAAGGGCAGTCACAAGAACCCGATCCTGCCGCATAACGATACTTTTTCGGACAACAACCTGCTGTCGCGTGGGCAAGAGGTTGCTGTTGAGGTGGCAGACAAGGACAAAACCCATATCGAACTGCAACCGGGCCAGATGTCGCTGCATCATGGTCTGACGATCCATGGGTCCGGGCCGAACGTTTCGGACGACCGGCGCATCGGGTTGGCGATCCGGTATCTGAACCCAAACGCGCAACAAAAGGTGGCGGATCGTGATTACGCGGTACTGGCGCGCGGCAAGGACCGGGTTGGAAATTTCATTCATATCCCAACGCCGACCGGGTTGTTTACGGCCGAGGCATTGGATTTGTACACCCGTATCCGGGCAGATCAGGCCAAAGCCCTGGCGCAAGGGGCGACCGAAGGCCTGCACCTCTATGGGACAACCGCATCAAATGTCCCCAAAACAAGCCGGATGTAGCCGCGCAAACCCTTCCCCTTCCCGCACGCATTCGCTATTGCAGGCGCTGACCCGAGATTGATGACGCAGGACGCACCCGATGGCGATGGAAAAGACATTTAACGCGGCCGAGGCCGAGGCCCGCATCTACAAGGCCTGGGAAGAGGCCGGAGCCTTCAAGGCAGGCGCGAACAAATCGCGCGACGAGAGCTTTACCATCATGATCCCGCCGCCCAACGTGACAGGCGCGCTGCATGTGGGCCATGCGTTCAACAATACCCTGCAGGATATCCTGATCCGCTGGCACCGTATGCGCGGCTTTGACACCCTGTGGCAACCCGGTCAGGACCATGCGGGCATCGCCACGCAGATGCAGGTGGAAAAGATGCTGGCCGCCACCCAACAACCCGGACGCCGGGAACTGGGGCGTGAGAAATTCCTTGAGAAGGTCTGGGAATGGAAAGGCGAATACGGCGGCACGATTATTGAGCAACTCAAGCGTCTGGGTTCCTCCTGCGACTGGTCGCGCAATGCGTTTACCATGGCCGGTGCGGTGGGTGATCCGCGCACGGGCCATGAGAACTCGGCCAATTTCCATGACGCAGTGATCAAGGTTTTCGTCGATATGTACGAAAAAGGCCTGATCTATCGCGGAAAGCGTCTGGTCAACTGGGACCCGCAGTTCGAGACTGCAATCTCGGACCTTGAGGTCGAAAACCTGGAAGTCGCCGGGCATATGTGGCACTTTAAGTACCCCTTGGCGGGCGGTGAGACATATGAGTATTTGGAAAAAGATGAAGAAGGGAACGTAATCTTCCGCGAAGAGCGGGATTATATCTCGATCGCCACCACACGCCCCGAGACCATGCTGGGCGATGGCGCGGTTGCGGTTCATCCGTCGGATGAACGTTACGCGCCAATCGTTGGGAAACTCTGCGAAATCCCGGTTGGTCCGAAAGAGCACCGCCGCCAGATCCCGATCATCACCGATGAATACCCCGATCCTGATTTCGGCTCGGGCGCAGTAAAGATCACCGGAGCCCATGACTTCAACGACTATGGTGTCGCCAAGCGCGGAAACATTCCCTGCTATCGCCTGATGGACACACGCGGCCACATGCGGGCCGATGGTGCGCCCTATTCAAACGAGTCCTACAAGGCAGGGCAATACGCACGCGGTCAATCCTTTACCGAAGGTGAAATCGATGCGATCAACCTGGTGCCCGATCATCTGCGCGGGCTGGACCGGTTCGAAGCGCGCACGAAAGTGGTCGAAGAAATCACAAGTGAAGGCCTGGCCGTCATGACCCGCGCTGATGATGCGCGTCTGGGCGCGACTGCGCTGAAGCCCGATCACGAGGGCGCAGACAAACTGGTGCCGCTGGTCGAATCCAAACCGATCATGCAGCCGTTTGGCGACCGATCGAAGGTTGTGATCGAGCCGATGCTGACCGATCAGTGGTTCGTCGACGCGGAAAAGGTCGTCGGTTCGGCGCTGGATGCGGTCAAGGATGGCACCGTCAAGATCATCCCGGAGTCGGGCGAGAAGACCTATTACCACTGGCTGGAAAACATCGAACCCTGGTGCATATCGCGCCAGCTGTGGTGGGGGCATCAGATACCGGTTTGGTATGGCCTCGATCTGTCAGCAGAAGATTTCAGGGACGGCGAAAACGACGGCAACCTCGATCTTGTTGCGCTCGGCCGTTTGCTGAACGATGGCGGGATGTTGCATCGCGGCCACGTACTGCATGCGGCGCCTGATTTCGACGAGGTCGTCGAGAAATTCCTGGACGACAACGCAAACATCCCCAGCCCGCTCAGCCATTCCACCGTGGTCGAGGTGGCTGACAAGCACGAAGCAATTCACCAGCTTGCAGAAAGCCTCGCGCAATTTGCCTTTGATCAGGACCCGACCAAGCTCATCTATCCGGTCTGGCGCGACCCTGACGTCCTTGATACCTGGTTCTCCTCCGGCCTCTGGCCCATCGGCACGCTGGGCTGGCCCGAGCAGACCGAGGAGCTGGAGCGCTATTTCCCGACCGATGTGCTGATCACCGGCTTCGACATCCTGTTCTTCTGGGTCGCCCGAATGATGATGATGCAGCTGGCCGTGGTGGATCAGATCCCGTTCCACACCGTCTATCTGCACCAGCTCGTCCGCGACGAGAAGGGCAAGAAGATGTCCAAAACCACCGGCAACGTCATCGACCCGCTGGAAATCGTGGATGAATTCGGCGCAGATGCGCTGCGCTTTACCAACGCCTCGATGGCGGCGATTGGCGGCGTGCTGAAACTGTCCCGCGAACGCATCACTGGCTACCGCAATTTCGGCACCAAACTGTGGAACGCCGTCCGCTTTGCCGAGATGAACGAGGTCTTCACCGACGCCGTGCCGCAACTGGACATTGCCGAACTGAATCCCAAAGCGGCCGTTAACCGCTGGATCATCGGCGAAACCGCACGCGTGCGGGAAGAAGTCGATGCGGCGCTGGAAAGCTATCGATTCAACGATGCGGCCAACGGGCTTTACGCCTTTGTCTGGGGCAAAGTCTGCGACTGGTACGTGGAACTGTCCAAGCCGCTGCTGCAAGGCGATGACGCCGAGGCTCAGGCCGAGACTCGCGCGACCATGCGCTGGGTTCTGGATCAGTGCATGGTCCTGTTACACCCGATCATGCCCTTCATCACCGAAGAGCTATGGGGCCTGACCGGCAGCCGTGCGAAATTGGTCGTCCATGCCGACTGGCCGACTTATGACGCCTCCAACCTGATCGACGCCGACGCGGATCGTGAGATGAACTGGGTGATCTCGGTAATCGAAAACACCCGTTCGGCCCGCGCGCAGATGCGGGTTCCGGCTGGCCTTTACGTGCCAATGCTGGTCACTGAAATCGACGCGAACGGGCAGGCGGCATGGGACCGCAACGAGACGCTGATCAAACGTCTGGCGCGGATTGAAAGCCTAACTAAAGCCGACGAACTACCCAAAGGCACCATCTCAATCGCCGCCCCCGGTGCGTCCTTCGGACTGCCGCTGGCGGACATCATCGACATCGGCGCGGAAAAGGAACGGTTGGAGAAAGCCAAGGGCAAACTGGCCAAGGAACTCGGCGGCTTGCGCGGTCGCCTGAACAACCCGAAATTCGTGGCTTCGGCCCCGGAAGAGGTTGTCGCGGAAGCCAAAGCCAATCTAGCCGCCCGCGAAGAGGAAGAGGCAAAACTGAACGAGGCGCTCGCGCGTCTGGCTGAAATCGCCTGATCTTCATCTTTTCCCAAATACTTAAATTCCGAACCCCGCCGCCCTGTAGCAGCGGGGTTTTCTTTTGTGTTCAAAGAGGTTGCCCCTAACGACCGACCCTTGTTAGCAATTGCAGATGACAACCCCCGAGGACCCGATGGCACGTGCATTCCCCCCGATCCAAACCGTTTCAACCGGGCTGGTGGTCGCCATGGTCGGGTTCTTCAGCTCATTCCCCATCGTGCTTCAGGGACTTGCGGCCATGGGGGCCACTGCGCAGGAATCGGCATCGGGTTTGATGGTGGCAGCCGTCACCATGGGGCTGACGGCCATCGGGCTGAGCCTGTGGTATCGGCAACCAATCAGCGTCGCGTGGTCGACACCGGGCGTGGCGCTGCTAGCAGTTTCCGCCATGCCAGCGACCGGGTTCCCCGAGGCGGTTGGCGCATTCCTGTGTGCCGGTGCTTTGACGGTGCTGGCGGGTCTCTGGCGACCGTTGGGACGACTGGCAGCTGCGATCCCCACGACAATTGCGCAGGCGATGCTGGGTGGGGTATTGCTACCACTATGTATCGTACCCTTTAAAGCCGCCGTTGCATTGCCCTGGCAGGCGTTACCAGTGATCCTGACCTGGTTCATCGCGGGGCGGATCAACCGCCTGTTCGCGGTCCCGGCGGCCGTCGTCGCGGCAGCGATTGTCGTTGTTCTGAACGCAGGCGATACCTCGGTTACACCTGCCCATCTGATGGCTGCGCCGGTTTGGATGGTGCCAACATTTTCAGCCGCATCGGTCATCGGCATTGGCATCCCTCTGTTCATCGTAACCATGGCCACTCAGAACATCCCTGGCATCGCCGTAATGCGCAGTTTTGGGTACTCGCCCGCTTCTGGCAGGCTGTTTTCATCGGTCGGCGCGGCCAGCATTCTGTCGGCCCCTTTCGGAGCCCCGGCCACCTGCCTTGCCGCTATCACGGCTGCCATGTGTTCGAATGAGGACAGTCATCGCGACCCTGATCAGCGTTATTGGTCGGCTGTAATGGGCGGCGTATTCTACTGCCTTTTCGGTGTGTTTGCAGTGGCCATCACCGGATTCGCGGTACATGCCGATCCCATGCTGATGGGCACTGTTACAGGGATTGCACTGATCGGGGTGCTGGCAAATGCCACACATGCAGCGCTTGAAGTGCCTGCCGAACGAGAGGCCGCGATTCTGACCTTTGCCATCACTGCGTCGGGCATTTCAGTTCTTGGTCTTGGCGCCGCGGTCTGGGGGCTGTTGGCGGGAGGCGTGGCCTATCTTGTGACGAACCGATTTCGCTAGCAGCTTGTAGCTCGGTCGGGATATACTCTGACCATGCTTGGATCGCTTGGAAAAATCATTGAACGCCAGATCAAAAAAGCACAGGCCGAGGGCCAGTTGCAGGGTCTGGAGGGGGAAGGCAAACCCCTACCCGATCGGTCTTCGGAAGCGCAAAGTGACCCTGCCCTTGCTGCCGGGCACCGGATCATGGCGCAAGCGGGGGTGCTGCCTGAAGAGTTCGAGATCAGGAAAAAGCTCGACGCCGCCCGAAAGGACTATGCGCTGCTGACCGATCCGGATGCGCGCAAAGCGGCTATGGCCCGCATCGCCGATCTGGAGATGCGGTATAACATGGCCCGCGACGCACGGCGCGCTTTCATGCGCTAGTCACTTGAACTCTGGCTTGCGCCCCTGCATCTGCGCGGTGACAACCTCCATCTGGTCCGGCTTGCCGATAAGTTCGACCTGCTCGGCGGATTCCTCCATCAGCACTTCGGCGCGGGGCTTGGTTTCGGCCACCTCGATCAGACGTTTCGCGGCGCGGATGGCCGAGGGGCTTTTGCCAGCGATATCTTCCGCCAGAGCCAGCGCTTCGGTCAGCGGATCGTCGGACAGTTTGGTGACGAGACCCCAGTCGGCGGCCTGTTGTGCGCCGATGGGACGCGCGGTGTAGGTCAGCAGGCGCAGTACGTCAGAGCGCACCAGATCAGGCAGCAGCACCATACCGCCCATGTCAGGGATTATACCCCATTTCATCTCCATCACGGACAACTTGGCCTCGGGGTGCGCGATACGGATATCAGCACCCAGCGCAATTTGCAGCCCGCCCCCATAGGCCACGCCCTGAATGGCGCAGATTACCGGCACCGGCACACGGCGCCAGATCAGCGCGACCTCCTGCATTTCATTGGCATCGTCGTGGCTGCGGCCCATCAGCCATTCTTTCGGGTCAATATGCGCCATCCCGGCAAAACTGGCCATGTCGAGACCGGCGCAAAAGCTCTTGCCCTCGCCCGACAACACCACGGCACGGACATCCGAGGCGGCGACCTCTTGTCCTGCAGAAAGCAGCGCCTTGAACATCGCATCGTCCAGCGCATTCATCTTGTCACCACGGGTCAGCGTGACATGGGCGATGTGATCTTTGTATTCGACGGATACGCGTGACATGCGGACCTCCCAATTCCTGTTGTGCCAACCATGCCCCGAATGGCGGGGAAAGTTCCACTGCGACGTCAGGGCAAATACATTGTTGGCAACCAACTGAGCACGTTTCTCATCGGCGCTTCACAAGGTTGCCAGACAAGTGATCATGCGTTTATCTGCCGGCATGGCTGAACCACGTTACACCCCGCTTGCCTTGTCTCTGCCCGCCACCGTGCCCTTTGTCGGCCCCGAAACTCAGGAGCGCCAGCGCGGCGCACCGTTTACGGCAAGGCTGGGCGCGAATGAGAGTGTGTTCGGGCCCTCGCCCCGTGCGATCGAGGCGATGGCGGCGTCAGATATCTGGATGTATGGCGATCCCGAGAACCATGACCTGCGCGAAGCTCTGGCAGATCATCACGGGGTCAAAGCCGAGAATATTGTTGTGGGTGAAGGAATTGACGGTCTGTTGGGGTATCTCGTCCGGCTGCTTGTCGGCACCGGCGACTCTGTTGTGACCTCGGACGGAGCTTATCCGACGTTCAACTACCATGTGGCAGGGTTTGGCGGCGAGCTGCACAAAGTACCCTATCGCGACGATCACGAAGACCCGGCCGCGCTGATCGCCAAAGCATCCGAGGTTGACGCCAAGCTGGTCTATCTTGCCAATCCGGACAATCCCATGGGTAGCTGGCACTCGGGTTCGGATATCTTGACAGCGATGGAGGCGCTGCCCGACGGCTGCCTGCTGGTCCTGGACGAGGCCTATGTGGAATGCGCGCCGGAAGGCACGGCAGCACTCATTGACGCTGAAGATCCACGGGTAATCCGTTTGCGCACGTTTTCAAAGGTTTACGGCATGGCGGGCGCACGGGTTGGCTATGCGATTGCTGCGCCGGGTTTGATTGCCGCCTTCAACAAAGTTCGCAATCATTTCGGGATGAACCGGGCCGCGCAGGCTGGGGCGCTGGCAGCTTTGCGGGATTCCGATTGGCTGAAACGGGTTCAGGCGCGGATCGTGGAGGCGCGGAATCGGATCGGGCAGATTGCGCGCGAGAATGGATTGGAGCCTTTGCCCTCGGCCACCAATTTCGTGGCCATCGACTGCGGGCGGGATGGACAGTTTGCCAAGGCCGTTCTGGACTCGCTGGTCGCGCAGGGGATCTTTGTACGCATGCCCATTTCCGCCCCGCAGAACCGCTGTATCCGCGTTAGCTGTGGCGAGACGGCCGATATGGATGCCTTTGCCACCGCCCTGCCCAAGGCGCTGGCGGCGGCACGGGGCTGACTTATCCAGCAGAGGCCAAAGCAGACGCCGCAGCCTCAAGAGCGCCCTTGCCGCGCGGGATGTCCAGCGCAGCCAGGGCTGTTTCCACCCCGCCCAGCATGGCCATAACCATCTGGCCGTTCACATGGCCCATGTGACCAAGGCGGAAGCACCCGTCCCAATCCTCCATCCCCAGGCCAATTCCCAGCGTCAAACCCAGCTGGCTCTCGGTAAACACACGCAGCGGAGTACCGAGCCCGTCCGTCAGGCGCAGGGCGGTTACAGCGTGGCTGCGATGTGTACGGTCGGCAACGTTCAGTTGCAGCGCACCACCCTGAGCCCAAATCTCACAGGCGGCCCAGATCGCCGCGGCGAGGCGTTCATGGCGCGTCCAGACGCTTTCGAGTCCCTCGGCGTGAATCATGTCCAGCGCTGCACGCAGGCCGTAAAGGTGATGAGTCGGCGCCGTGCCGTTAAAATACTGGTAGAAAACTTCGGGATTCACACGCCGTTGCCAATCCCAGTATTGCGAAACGCGCGGCATGGCAGCGCGTTTGGCCTGAGCTTTGTCGTTGAAGAAAACAAAGCCGACACCCGCCGGTGTCATCAAACCTTTCTGACATGCAGTGACCGTGACATCGACGCCCCATTCATCCATCTCGTACCGATCGCACCCCACCGAGGCGATGCAATCCGCCATCAGCAGCGCCGGGTGATCCAGTTCGTTCAGCAGCGCCCGCAGCGTCGGAATGTCGTTTCGGATCGAACTGGACGTGTCCACGTGCACGGCCAGAACCGCCTTGATCTGATGCGCCGTATCGGCGCGTAAGGCGCCGGCGATACGGTCGAAATCCCACGCAGAAGACGTACCGAAATCGATCAACTGGACTTTGGCCCCGATACCCTCGGCCATTTCGGCCCAGCCATGGGTGAAGAGACCCGAGGCGGGGGCGAGCACGACCTCGCCCGGCGCGATCACATTGGACAGCGCAGCCTCCCACGTGCCGTGACCGTTGGCAATGTAAATCGCCACGTTGTGTTTAGTCCGGGCCACGCGGCGCAGGTCGCGGGTCAGGCCGGGCATCATATCGATCAGTTCGCCGTCATAAATGTTGGGTGACGGGCGGTGCATTGCCTGCAGAACCGCGTCGGGTATGACCGAAGGACCGGGAATGGCCAGATACTCGCGCCCTTGCGCAAGGGAGATTTGGTTTGTCATGGGGTCAACCTGTCTGAATTGACGCCTACCCTAGCGAGAGGGCGCGGCGCGTCAATCCATCAGCTTTGACGCCTCGCGCGCAAGTGTTTCGATCTCGGCCCAGTCGCCGCTTACCACCATCTGTTTCGGCGCAACCCAGCTGCCACCAGCGCAAACGACATTGGACAGCGACAGGTAGTCCTGCGCATTCGAGGGCGTGACCCCGCCGGTCGGGCAGAAACTGATTTGCGGCAGAGGTGCGCCGATGGCTTTCAGGGCCGGGGCTCCACCCGACGCCTCTGCCGGGAAGAATTTCAGCATGTCATAGCCCCGCGCCAGCAGGCGCATCGCCTCGCTCGCAGTGGCCGCGCCGGGCAGCAGGGGCAAACCCTCGGCCTCGCACGCGGCGATCAGAGCATCGGTGGCACCGGGTGAAACGCCGAATTGCGCCCCTGCCTCTTTGGCTGCGCGGACATCATCGGGGGTGACAAGCGTACCTGCACCGACAACCCCTCCGGGAACCTCGGCCATGGCGCGGATGGCATCCAGGGCCGCCGGAGTGCGCAGGGTGACTTCCAACGCTGGCAGCCCCCCGGCAACCAGCGCCTCGGCCAAGGGACGCGCCTGTGCTGCGTCGTCGACCACCAGAACCGGCACGATGGGCGCAAGCGCACAGATTTCGCGGGTGCGTTGGGTTTTTGCAGACATGTCTTACGCTCCGAAAATACTGGCACCGGCATCCGCCGAGCCGACAGCGTTGCGGAAGGCGCTGAACAGATCGCGCCCGCTACCGAACTGGTTGGCCGAAAGATCGGCGACGGCTGGGGTGCGGTCCAACACGCCCTTTGTCTGGATCTCCAACTCACCATTAGAGGCATCGACCCTCAGAACATCACCATCTTGCAGGTAAGCAATGGGACCACCATCCAACGCCTCGGGGCAGACATGGATCGCGGCAGGGACCTTACCTGACGCACCAGACATGCGGCCATCGGTGACCAGCGCTACTTTTTGCCCCCTGCCCTGCAGGATTGACAGGATCGGGGTCAGCGAGTGCAACTCGGGCATCCCGTTGGCTTTGGGTCCTTGGAACCGAACGACGACGATGACGTCATCAGTGAACTCTCCGGCCTTGAAGGCGGCTTTGACTTCATCCTGATCGTGGAAGACACGGACCGGTGCCTCGACCACCTGATGTTCAGGCGCCACAGCTGAAACCTTCATGACGGCGGTGCCCAGATTTCCGGTCAGGCGCGACAGACCGCCAGTGGGTTGGAACGGGTCCTTGGCCGAGCGCACAATCTTATCGTTCAGGCTGTGGCCAGCGCCCTCTTCCCAGATCAGATCATCGTCTTTCAGCTTGGGTTCCTTGGTGTAGTTGTGCAGGCCTTGCCCCGCGACGGTCAGAGTGTCCGGGTGTAACAGACCGTCTTCCAACAGAGTGCCAATGCAATAACCCAGACCACCTGCGGCGTGGAAATGGTTCACGTCTGCCAGGCCATTGGGGTAGACCCGCGCGACCAGCGGCACAACAGCAGAGATGTCGGAAAAATCCTGCCAGTCCAGCACGATACCGCCCGCCCGCGCCATGGCGATCAGGTGAATCAAAAGGTTGGTCGAGCCGCCCGTTGCCATCAGGCCAACGATGCCGTTCACAAAGGCACGTTCATCAAGAACCTGATAGACCGGCGTGTAACTGTTGCCCAAGGCGCTGAGCGACAAGGCACGCCGCGCGCCTTCCTCGGTCAGCGCGTCCCGCAACGGGGTGTTCGGGTTGACAAAGCTGGATCCCGGAAGGTGCAGACCCATGAATTCCATCAACATCTGGTTGGTGTTGGCAGTGCCGTAAAAGGTGCAGGTGCCGGGACCATGATAGGCGGCCATTTCGGCGGCCATCAGTTCTTCGCGGCCGACCTCTCCGGCGGCGAATTTCTGGCGGACTTTGGCCTTTTCGTCGTTCGGCAAGCCGCTGGTCATCGGACCGGCGGGCAGGAACACGGCTGGCAGGTGGCCAAATGCCTGCGCCCCGATCACAAGTCCCGGCACAATCTTATCGCAGACACCAAGAAATACAGCCGCGTCATAGGTATTGTGGCTCAGCGCCACGCCCGTCGCCAAGGCGATCACGTCGCGGGAAAACAGGGACAGCTCCATCCCCGCCTCGCCCTGTGTGACACCATCGCACATCGCAGGAACGCCGCCAGCAATCTGTGCCGTGCCGCCCGCCGCGCGGATGGTCTGACGGATCAGTTCGGGGTAACGCTCGAACGGCTGGTGCGCGGAGAGCATGTCGTTATAGGCCGTGACGATACCGAGATTACCGGCGGTTCCGGTGGCCATCGACTGCTGATCCGCACCCGCGCCGGCATAGGCATGAGCCTGACCGCTGCAGGACAGATGCGCACGGGCGGGGCCTTTCGACCGGGCATGCTCCATCCGCTCCACATGGGGGCCGCGCAGATCGGCGCTGCGGTCGATGATCCGTTGGGTGACATCGGTAATAACTGAATGAACCATCGTTAACCTCCGATCTGACGCCAGCGGCGCCCATCACGATGCATCAGCATCAATGCTTCTTCGGGGCCTGAACTACCCTGATCATAGCGTGAGGGACGGTCTCCACGGTCTTCCCATCCCTGAATGATGGGATCAACCCAGGCCCAGGCTGCCTCGGCTTCGTCCCCACGCATGAACAGGGTCTGGTCGCCGCGGATCACGTCCATAATAAGCCGTTCATAGGCATCCGGCGATTTCGACTCATCGCCCAAAGCTTCGGCAAAGCTCATGTCCAGGGCCACGTCGGACAGGCGGAAACCGCCCTGCCCCGGCTCTTTGATTGTGGTGCGCAGGGTTATGCCCTCGTCGGGCTGCAGACGGATCACCAGCACATTACCGTGCAGAGGGCCAACATTCGGGAAAATCGTGTGCGGAGGGTCTCGGAAAATTACCGCAATCTCGGATTCCCGTGCACGCAGTCGCTTGCCGGTACGCAGGTAGAAAGGCACTCCGGCCCAGCGCCAGTTGCCCAGATGAACCTTGAGCGCGATGAAACTTTCGGTTCGGCTGGCGGGGTTACTGACGTGATCGACATAGCCGCCCGCGCCATGTTCCGCGCGGTACTGACCGCGCGCAATATCCGAAGGTGCCACAGGTTCCAGCGCCTCGATAACCTTGACCTTTTCATCACGCACCGCGTTGGGAGCAAATTTCGAAGGTGGCTCCATTGCGGTCAGACACAACAACTGCACAAGATGATTCTGGATCATATCCCGCATTGCGCCGGACTGATCGTAATAAGCCCCGCGCCCTTCGACGCTGACCGTTTCCGCCACGGTGATCTGGACGTGGTCGATATGGGTGGAATTCCACAGCGGTTCAAACAGAGAGTTGGCAAAGCGCAGCGCCATCAGGTTCTGCACCGTCTCTTTTCCCAGATAATGGTCGATCCGGTAGATCTGATGCTCTTCGAAACAGGCGCGCAGGCCTTCGTTCAAAGCTTTGGCCGAGGCCAGATCGTGGCCAAAGGGCTTTTCCACCACAATGCGGCTTTCAGGCGTAGCAAGGCCATGTTCGTTAAGACGTTGTGCAATGCCCGAAAACAGATTGGGGCCAACTGACAGATAAAAGGCGCGCACGACATCCGGACGCAGGGCTTTGGCCAGATCTGTCCACCCTGCTTTGCCCAAAGCGTCAACCGACACATAGTCCACCCGCTCCAAAAACCGATCCAGCACATCTGTTTCGATTTCAGGCGCGAATTCCTTCATCGAAGTACGAACCTGGGCGCGAAACGCATCCCCGTCCATATCGGATCGGGCCGACCCGATAATCCGGGCCTCTTCCGGCATCTGCCCCACTTCAAACCTGTGACAAAGGCCCGGCAATATCTTGCGCTGTGCCAGATCGCCGGTCGCACCGAACAACACCAGGTCGAACGGGTTAACCGGAATTACGCGTGAAACCATCGACAGGCTCCTTCAGTTTCCAACTGAGCCACCATAGCACCACAAATCTGCAGTGCCTGTGACATGAGTTATGTTATCGCTAACATTTGCGGCTTGGATAGGCAATGCGAATGCAGAAAGCAAGCCCGCATTTGGGAGTTCACCCTTGATTGCGCAGCCATTCCATGACGGCGGGCCTTACAGATTGCTCGCCACGGTGCCTTGCGTCGGCAATAATTTTGCGCAGCGATTGCAAGTCAGCGCGTAACAGGACGCTTTTGACCGGGCCAATCGACGCCGGGCGCATGGACAGCGACCGGATGCCCATCGCAGCCAAGCAGAGCGCTTCAACCGGGCGACCCGCATCCTCGCCACAGAAACTCAGCGGCGTGTTCGAGATATTGCAGCGTTCGACAATCCGCTCGATGAAACTCAGGAAGCTGACGTTCAGCGTGTCATAGCGGCGGCGTACCAGTTCGTTTTCGCGGTCGGCAGCGAAAAAGAACTGCTTCAGGTCATTACCGCCGATAGAAACGAAATCGACCTCATCAAAGAATTTCTGTGGCGCAAAAGCGAGCGACGGGGTTTCCAGCATCGCACCGACTTCGATTGTCTCGGGCAGTACGTGGCCAAGGCGTTTTTCCCGTTCGATGGTCTTGTTGACCTCCCACTTCGCCTCGCGAAACTCATCGGCCTGCGCCACAAAGGGAAACATCACCGTCAGAGGCCGGCCATTGGCGGCGCGCATCAGAGCCTGCAACTGCATCCGCATGACGCCACGCTTGTCCAGGCCTACGCGGATCGCGCGCCAGCCCAGCGCCGGATTCGGTTCGGCCACATGTTTCATGTAGGGCAGAACCTTGTCCGAGCCGATATCCAGTGTGCGGAACACCACGCGCTTATCCCCCGCCGCGTCCAGAACCCGCTGATATTGTGAGACAAGCTCGGATCTCTTGGGCATTTGGTTGCGAATCAGGAATTGCAACTCAGTGCGGAACAAACCCACGCCTTCGGCCCCTGAATTGCCCAGAGATGGAAGGTCGGCCATCAGGCCCGCGTTCATTACCAGATTGATCCGCTCACCGTCCCTGGTCACGGTCGGGGTTTCGCGGATCGAGGCATAGCGCTCCTGCGCTTTGGCCTGCATGGCGATTTTGTCACGGAACGCACTAACCACCGTATCTTCGGGGCGCAGATGCACAACGCCATGATCACCATCAACCAGAATGTGGTCACCATTCAGCGCCTCGGTCGTGATCCGGCCCACATGCACGACCAGCGGGATCGCCAGCGCTCGGGCGACAATGGTGGCGTGGCTACCGACCGAGCCTTCCTCAAGCACGATGCCTTTCAGCGAGCGGCCATACTCCAGCAGATCGCCGGGCCCGATATTGCGTGCGATCAGGATCGGGTCGGGTGGCAGATCGGCCCCATTGGTATTGCCCTGCCCGGTCAGAATGCGCAGCAGCCGGTTGGACAGATCATCCAGATCGGCCAGCCGTTCGCGCAAATAGGGGTCCGTGACCTGCCCCATGCGGGCGCGGGCTTGGGATTGTTCCTTCTCGACCGCCGCTTCGGCGCTGAGACCAAGCCCTATGTCCTCTTCCATCCGGCGCATCCAGCCTTTGGAATTGGCAAACATGCGGTAAGCCTCGAGAACCTGAAGCTGTTCCTTGTCCCCGCCCTGCGAAATTTCCAGCATCTTGTCGACGCCCACGCGCAGTTCCTCGACCGCTTCGGTCAGCCGCTCGCGTTCACGGTGCGGGTCATCCGCAATCGGATTGGTCACAACGACACGGGGTTCATGCAGCCATACATGGCCTTCCGCCGAGCCTTCCTGCGCGGGACCGCCCATCAACTGAACGGATTGCTGGTGGCGTGGTGACAGTGCCGCGCCCTCACCCACAAAGGCGCCAAGTTCCGCCATTTCGGCCAAAACCATGGCCACCACCTCCAGCGCATAGATTTCATCGGCGGAGAATTCCCGTGCCTCACGGGACTGAACCACAAGAACCCCCAGCTTTTCACCCAAGCGCTGAACCGGAACACCAAGGAAAGAGGTGAACCGCTCTTCGCCGGTTTCCGGCATATACCGGAAGCCCTTGGCCGAGGGCGCATCTGCAGTGTTAACCACCTTGCCGGATTGGGCGACGCGGCCTACCAGACCTTCCCCCAGTCGCATCCGGGTTTTGTGCACCGCCTCGGGTGACAGACCCTCGGTCGCGCAAAGCTCCAGCGTCTCTTCATCGCGGAACAGGTAGATCGAGCATACCTCAGCCCGGATGCTGTCGGCGATCAGATGTGTGATCCGGTCAAGACGTTCCTGACCGGCGGCTTCGCTCGCCATCTCTTCGCGCAGCCGCCCCAGCAGCTTGCGGGATTCTGTTTCGGTGCCGTCCGCCATGGCCCAACCGTTCTATGGTGTCAGGCGAAACCCGTGGCCGAAATGCTCAGGCCGCCTTGTCCAGTTCAAAAGCATCATGCAGTGCCTGAACGGCAAGTTCCATGTATTTCCTGTCCACCAGAACGGAAATTTTTATCTCAGAGGTTGTAATGACTTTGATGTTGATCCCCTCATCCGAGAGTATCTTGAACATTTTCGCCGCAACACCCGACTGCGAGCGCATGCCGATCCCCACAACCGAGACCTTGCAAACATCCTCGTCTGCGACCAGTTCGGCGTAGTTCAGTTCGCCCTTGCCCTTGATGGCCAGCAATGCCTTTTCGGCACGGGCCACCTGATCGGTGGGGCAGGAAAAGGTCATGTCCGTGCGCCCTTCGTCCGAGATGTTCTGAACGATCATGTCCACGTTCACACCCTCATCGCTGAGTGCGGTGAAGATGGTCGAGGCGATACCGGGGCGGTCCGCCACCGATACGACGGTCATCTTGGCCTCGTCGCGGGAATAGGCCACACCGGCCACAACATTGGATTCCATGATATCCTCCTCGTCAACGACCAGCGTACCGGCCTCGTCGGATTGTTCTTCGAAACTTGAGAGAACGCGCAGTTTCACTTTATACCGCATCGCCAGTTCGACCGAGCGGGTTTGCAGCACCTTGGCCCCCAGCGAGGCCAGTTCGAGCATTTCCTCGAACGAAATCCGGTCCAGCTTGCGCGCCTTATCACAGATGCGCGGATCGGTGGTATAGACGCCGTCCACATCCGTATAGATGTCACAACGTTCCGCATCGAACGCCGCAGCAAAGGCCACAGCAGTCGTGTCCGAGCCGCCCCGACCCAGCGTGGTGATACGGCCTTCGGGGCTGATGCCCTGAAAACCGGCAACAACAGCGACCTTCATGCCCTCGCCAAATTTCTGGCTTATATTGTCGGTCGGGATTTCTTCAATTCGCGCCTGGCTGTGGGCGCTGGTGGTCAAAAGCGGCACCTGCCAACCTTGCCAGCTGCGCGCCGGGACGTCCATTTCCTGAAGGGTCAGCGCCATCAGACCGGCAGTCACGTTCTCGCCCGAAGACACAACCGCATCATATTCACGCGCGTCGTACAACGGAGAGGTCTCGTCGACCCAACCCACCAGTTCATTTGTCTTACCGGACATGGCCGAGACGATGACGATCACGTCGTATCCCTTGGCCACCTCGACACCTATGCGCTTTGCCGCGCGGCGGATGCGGTCAAGATTGGCAACCGAAGTGCCACCGAATTTCATAACGAGTACGGGCATGGGGGTGTGATCTCCGCGCCTTGGAATTCAGATCCCGTGCGTCTTATGCGAGGGGGGCCGCAAGGGCAAGGGTTCAATACCTCCTCAGTCGCGGCATTGGGCCGCTTTACAACCTGACGCGGGGGTGTCAGCCTGCAGGCAACGAAAATTCCAAGAGGTTTTCCATGTACCGCCTTGCCATCGCATTTGCCCTGCTGTCCTCCTCTGCCCTTGCGCAAGAAACTACTCTGGCCGGAACGGACGGAAAGAACTCTCTGGGCACTATACCCTGTGCTTCCGTCGCTGGTGAGCCGATGAGCAGTTGCCATGCCGAGTTGCGTCACCATGATGACGGCACCACGACCTTGGCCGTAGGTCTGGGGGGCGGCGAAGTGCGCAGCATCTATTTCACTGACGGCGTGCCGAATTCCAGCAGTTCTCCTGCAAAGCTCAACTATGAAACGCGCGGGGACATCATGGTGATTTTCATTGATCCGGGCGAGGTTTACGAAATTCCCAAAGCGGCGCTGACCCGTCAGTAAGCGTGGCGTCTGCCGTCCCAAGTTTCGAAACAACCAGTCGTCTCTGGTGACAACGCATCGAAACGGTCGATCAGGCCGTTGACAGCCTGGTCAGTTGTGATCTCTGCTGCAGTCCCGCCCATGTCGGTCTGCACCCACCCTGGGTGATAGATGCCAACAGCGATGCCCTCCGGGCTCAGATCAGTGGCCAGGTTTCGACCCAGATTCAACACCGCAGCTTTTGACGCACGATAAATATAGCTGCCACCCAGCGCGCGCGTATGAGACGCCATTTGCGAGGAAAGGATCGCTACCTTGCCCCGCGCGGCGCGCAGATTAGGCAAAAGCGACTGAATCGTCAGGAATACCCCGGTTACATTTGTTGCAAAGCTCTGCGCCCACATTTCGGCCGGATAGCCGTCGAAGTCCTGCCCTTTATCCAAATACACTCCGGCATTGCAGATAAGCAGATCGACCGGTTGGCCTTTCAACCGCGTGGCCAATTCATCGTGATGTGAGGGGTCGGTCACATCCAGAACAACCTGCGCGCTGTTATCCCGCGCGGTGCCAGTCAGTGTGTCGCCCCTCGCCCTGTAGCGATCTGCCAGGGCTTTCCCAATTCCGCGATTGGCCCCTGTGATCACCACATGCACGGCTCAGTTCGTCTTTCTGCTGGGAATGAAAGGCAATGGCGCCACCGGCACGCCATCATCGATCAGTGCTTTTGCCTCTTCGGGCTTGGCCTCACCGTAAATCGCGCGTTCCGGCGCGTCACCGAGATGGATTTTACGCGCTTCCGTTGCGAAATCCTTGCCGACATAGTCGGAATTCTCTTCAACCTTGCGGCGCAACTGTGCCAGAACCTCTTCCACGTCGGGCGATGGGGTAGTCACGTCGATCGGAGCCACCTCGGGCAATGGCGCTGAACCGCCAGCCACAGCGTTCCGAGCCGGACGAACACGGGGCGTCATGATCGCTTTTTCAACCTGCGAACACCCGCACACGGCGCATGTCACCATGCCCGTGGATGCCAGTTTGTCGTAAGCGGCGGCCGATTTAAACCAACTGTCAAATGTATGGCCGTTGCTGCATTTCAATGCGTATTGAATCATGTTCCGTCCAAAATGTCGGTTGCCAAATAGATACCGAGCGGCATGGCAAGATCAAGCCCTTCCGAAGGCAACTCAGTGAATGTCAGGCCCTATCTTGCGTAACAATGTTGCAAGTTCGGCAATATTGACCCTGGAAGCGGCTTTTTCGGGTGAAAACCATTTTCGCTGGCGCTGCCCGCACTCGGGAAAATCTGCTGCCATCGATTGAACAAATAGCGGGAACACATCCACAATACACAGTGCCGATCCCTTCTTTGACCTATGTTTTTGGTACGAAAACCGCCCAACGGGCTGCTTGAAACACTTCCCGCGCACGCCCGCTTCTTCCCATGCTTCCTGCCGGGCAGACTGACAGGCGGTAAACCCATCGATCAACCACCCTTTGGGAATGATCCAGTTTCGGGACCTGCGCGTGGTGATCAGTAAAACCTCGGGCCATCCGCGTTCCGTGCGACAACACAGAGCAGCCGCTTGCTGCAGCACCGGAAGGTGCCCGGGTTCATGCAACAAAACGGGCGAAAGCCTTGCGTCAACCACGCTGCATAGCCTTTCAAATGAAATCCAAGCCTGTAACCCGGTCCGCAGTTTTCTTGTTATTTAGCGGGCCGTTAGGTTGTGGATAACATAAAACGCGGCTCCTTCCAAGGTCTTCGGGAAAGTTCACATACGCTTGGCCAGTTTTCGCACCAGTTCATCATGCGGAATATCGGCATCAATCGCCAAACGCCTGAGCCCAAAGTGAACACGGGCGATCTGCTGGTAATACCGCGTGTACACGTAGTTCGTACCCCCTCCGGCAATAGCGCCCAGAACGGGAACGGACTGGGCTGCCAGCTTTTGGCCAAGCACAACGGATAACCGAGGAGCGACCATCGTAATCAATCGTTGCATAGCTGGTCCTGTCAGCGTCAGGCGCACCGAGAAGAAACCCAGGTCAGCACCATCGTCATAAGACAAAGGCCCGGCTGCAGACAGAACCTGAACGCAATCAAACTTTACACCTTCTTCCGACGGATCGAACCCTTCACGGGCCGCGGCCCCCTGGATAGCGCGCAAGAGCATGGTGGTTGTTGCAGGTAGCTCCATCAGTGCTGTGGACATACCCCCCAGACCGCCAGCTGCACCCATGGCAGTGGTCAATGCGGTATTAATCCATGGTTGCTGATCCGGCACCGCGCGCCGTGATCCCTCGGCGGCGTGCATGGCAAACCACAAGGCCTGCTCCGTCGCGCCGGTCAGGCCCTGCCGGATCGGATCCGGCAACTGTTCCAGCAAGGATTCGGCCGACCCACCCAAACTGTTCAACAGCTTCACGCCCGGACCGCCGGCCGATTTATAATACTCAGCCAACCGGTCGAGTTCGGCTTCGGCGTCCAGTTTTTCGACAAGAACCACGTCCTGCATACATATCCTCCTGTCTGTAAAACATCGGGATTTAATGTGCGGGTTTCAATAGCTCAGCGGGTCCACCGGATCACTGAGCCGTAGACACCACCCCAAACACCGGGGGTCAATTCCAGCCCCAGAACGCGGTCCGGGTTAGTGGGGGGCGGCATCTCGATCCCGGTCAGGCGCGCGAATCCGAAACGGGCATAATAGGGTGCGTCGCCGACCAGCATGACCCGTTCCCAGCCTTTTGCACGCCCTGCCTCGATCCCTTCGTGAATCAAAAAGCCGCCCAGACCTTCACCCTGATGGGTGGGATGTACAGCCACTGGCCCCAGCAGCAACGCATCATGGTCGCCAACATGCACGGGCCAGAACCGGATCGCACCGGCCAGAATGCCCTGCCCGTCGCGCGCCACAAGCGACAACCCGGATACAGGGGGGACATCATCGCGCAAACGATACGAGGACAGCGCTTCGCGCCCGGGCGCGAAGCACAGATCGTAGAGGGCCTCGACCTCCCACCAATCGTCCGGCTCTTCCGGCCTGATTACGAACTGCTGCACCCTGCCCTCTTTTCCTTGCTGGCATTCGCCCTAGCACTTCGTTACGCCATGGGCAAACGCTTGGAGACCAGATGTTCTATCGCCCCGAAGACGGCCACGGGCTGCCGCACAACCCCTTCAACGCCATCATTACCCCCCGCCCGATCGGCTGGATATCGACGCGCGCCGCAGATGGGGTCAACAATCTGGCACCCTACTCGTTCTTCAACGGGGTCGCTTATACGCCGCCGCAGGTGATGTTTGCGACGACAGGAACCAAGCACGATCAGGATGGCGGCAAGGACAGCGTCGCCAATATCGAGGCAACCGGCGTGTTTTGCGTGAATGTCGTGGCGCATGCCCATCGGGACGCAATGAATGCCAGTTCCGCCGGTCTGCCCAAACATATCGACGAGTTCGAACATGCCGGGTTGACACCAGTTGAATGCGAAACCATCCCTTGTGCCCGGATCGAGGGCGCTCCGGCATCGCTTGAATGCAAGTTGACGCAGATTGTAACCTTGCCCGGAGAAGCAAACCGGGTGGTTTTCGGCGAAGTGACCTGCGTGCATTTGCACGACGATCACATCCGCGACGGGAAGTTTGACGTCACATCCTTCAAACCACTGGCGCGTCTTGGTTACCGGGATTACTCGGTGGTCACCGATCTGTTCAGCCTTTCAAGACCGGACGACTGATGCCTTTGCCCGACCCGTCCAGAAGATATCCGATCACGCTCCCCGATGGTTCTGACCACAAAGGCACGGTGTTCCTGTCGCAGGCCATTAATCACCCACGGTTTCAGGCCGGGGCATTCAGCTATGCCTCGGATTTCGAAGCACCGGAAGACTGGGCTTCGAGACTGGCGCCATACCTGTTTCCGTTTTCCCGGGAAAAACTGGTCGTGGGAAAATTCTGTCAGATCGCTCATGGGGTCCGCTTCATCACATCCTCGGCCAATCACGCGATGGACGGAATGACCTGTTTCCCATTTCCGGTGTTCGATCCTGAACACATGTCGGGGTTTCAGCCCGATATGCGCGATACTGTCATTGGGCACGACGTCTGGATTGGCTACAACGCGATGATTTTACCGGGCGCGCGGATCGGAAATGGCGCGATCATCGGAGCAGGTTCCGTCGTTCGAGGTGAATTTCCCCCGTACTCCATCGTAACGGGCAATCCGGCAGAGGTTCGCCGCTTGCGCTTTGATACCGACACCATCGACAAGCTTCAAGCCTTGCGTTGGTGGGATTGGCCCGCCGAGGTAATCGCCGGTGCTGAGGACGCGCTGCTTTCCGGAAATATCAAAGAACTGGAACGGGTTGCCCCTAATTAAAAGGCGGCCAGTCTGGCCGCCTTTTAAATTCAGTGCCCACCCAGAATGCCGGTGCGGACCGAGTAATCCACGGCCAGTTCGTAATCCGGGTCGTCGTCGCTGTCGACCATCAGGTGACCTGCCTTGTTCAGCAGTTTATGGCAATCGCGGCTGAGGTGGCGCAACATTACTCGCTTGCCCGCGGCCTCGTATTTGGCGGCGATGTTTTCGATGGCTTGCAGGGCCGACTGATCCACAACGCGGCTATCGGCAAAATCCACGATTACGGTATCGGGGTCGTTCGGCACATCGAACAGCTCAACAAAGCCGTCGGACGAACCAAAGAACAACGGTCCTTCAATCTCATAGACCTTTGCGCCCTCTTCCGAAGACGACTCGCGCGTGACCGCATGGATACGCTTGGCATTGTTCCAGGCATATGCCAGCGCCGAGACGATCACACCAACAACCACAGCAACCGCGAGGTCCTCCATGACGGTCACGACGGTCACCAGCACGATGACAAACGCGTCCATCAACGGCACCTTGCGCATGATCTTGAACGAGTTCCAGGCGAAGGTTCCAATCACCACCATGAACATCACGCCAACCAGAGCAGCCAGCGGAATCTGCTCGATCAGGGGCGAAGCGAACAGAATGAAAATCAGCAGGAACAGGGCCGCAGCGATCCCCGCAATACGGGTGCGACCGCCAGATTTCACGTTGATCATCGACTGACCGATCATCGCACAACCACCCATACCTCCGAAGAACCCAGTGGCGACGTTCGAGACGCCCTGCGCAATACATTCCTGCGAGGCTCCACCGCGTTTGCCGGTGATTTCACCGACAAGGTTCAGGGTCAGCAGGGATTCGATCAGGCCAATTGCAGCCAGAATGACGGCATAAGGCAGGATAATTTCCAAGGTTTCCCAGTTCAACGGAACCGTCGGGATGTGGAAGGCAGGCAGGCCGCCTTCGATTGAGGCCAGATCCCCAACGCGCGGCACGTCCAGACCAAAGCCGATTACCAGCGCAGCCACGACAACGATCCCGGCCAGCGGCGCGGGCACGATGCGCGTGATGCGTGGCATGATCCAGATAACGACCATCGTCAGCGCCACCAGACCCAGCATGGTGTAAAGCTGCAGACCCGAAAGCCATTCCCCCCCACTCATGCCGTGACCGGTGTTTTCCATGGTACCCGGAACCTTGAACTGGCCCATCTGGGCCAGAAAGATTACGATGGCCAGACCATTCACAAAACCCAGCATCACGGGATGCGGCACCAATCGGATAAAGCGCCCCCAGTGCATGGCACCGGCGATCACCTGCAGAATGCCCATCAAAACCACCGTGGCGAACAGGTATTCGACCCCGTGCTCGGCCACCAGAGCAACCATAACCACAGCCAAAGCCCCGGTCGCGCCCGATATCATGCCCGGACGGCCACCGATCAGCGCGGTGATCAGACCCACCATGAAGGCAGCGTAGAGTCCGACCAGAGGATGCACACCGGCAACAAACGCAAACGCCACCGCTTCAGGAACCAGAGCCAGCGCCACGGTCAGACCGGACAACAACTCGATCCTTAGGCGCGAGACGGTCAGCCCCTCATCCGGCATCCAGCGGAGATCGGGTTTGGCTATACGATTGGCAAAGCTTGCCAGCATGGCTCGGGGCATAAGGCGTCCTGTTGGTTTGTTTGTTCGCGCGAAAGGGGCCTTCTACCCGGCAATCGGTTTCAGAGGTACTGCGTCAGGCGGGACCCTGATATGCGTCTGGCGCATAGCGGACATTCAGCCAACACAAACCGTTGAAGCCACTTGCCAAATCTTCTGCCGGCCCGCAGAAACTTCGTAACGGTTTTTTTCCATATGGAGCGCAGCAATGACCCAGACGAAAATCGCCATTATCGGCGGATCAGGCATTTACGACATCGACGGGCTGGAAAACGCGGAATGGGTCACGGTTGAAACGCCTTGGGGCAATCCCTCGGATCAAATCCTGACAGGGTCGCTGAATGGTGTGGCCATGGCCTTTCTACCCCGCCACGGGCGCGGCCACGTGCATTCACCGACCGAAGTACCCTATCGCGCCAATATTGACGCGCTGAAACGGTTGTGGGTGACGGACGTGATCTCGGTATCCGCCTGCGGCTCGTTTCGTGAACACATGGCGCCCGGGGACTTCGTGATCGTCGATCAGTTCATCGACCGGACCTTTGCACGTGAAAAGAGTTTTTTCGGCACCGGCTGTGTCGCCCATGTCAGCGTCGCCCACCCGACCTGTCCGCGCCTGTCAGACGCCTGTGAAGCCGCTGGCAAGGCCGCTGGCATTACCGTCCATCGCGGCGGCACGTATCTGGCGATGGAAGGACCGCAGTTTTCGTCTTTGGCTGAATCAAGGATGTATCGCGAGCACTGGGGCTGCGACGTGATTGGCATGACCAACATGCCCGAGGCGAAACTCGCCCGCGAGGCCGAGCTTTGCTATGCCTCAATCGCAATGGTCACCGATTTCGACAGCTGGCACCCGGACCACGGCGAGGTCGACGTCACCACGATCATCGCCACCCTGACTGGCAATGCCGAAAAAGGGCGCGCTCTGATCAAAGGGTTGCCCGATCTGCTGGGCGCGGAACATACGCCCTGTCCGCACGGCTGCGACCGGGCGCTGGAATACGCGATCCTGACCGCGCCCGAAAAACGCGATCCTGCCCTGTTGGCCAAACTGGATGCCGTCGCCGGACGGATTCTCTGAGCCGCACCGAGACCTGCTTCAGCTTTGGGGCAGGTTCCTCTGCACTTCGTCCCACAGACCATATGACCACAGATCGTTGTGCTCTCCGTCCGGGATAACGTGCAACTGGGCCGTCTCACCTGCCATCGTCGCCAGCGCTTCCCCATGGTGCAAGGGAACCGTCTCATCCTCGGTGCCGTGGAAGATCAGCGTTGGTACCGTTACTTGATCTATGAAATCACGCGTCGCGAACTGGTCTTTCATCAGAACGGAGACCGGCAGCCACGGATACCGTTCCGCTGCAACGTCCACTGTCGCGGTAAAGGGCGCTTCGAGGACCAGCAGTTTCGCCTGCGGGCGCCGCTCCGCCACCGCGGCGGCCACACCCGTCCCAAGACTTTGACCGTGCAATACAATTTCGGTGTCCTTGGCATCCAGACGATCAAACATCTCAACACCATCAGAAATCAGAGTCAGTTCCGAAGGCTCGCCCTCACTGCCCGGAAAGCCGCGATAGCTGGGCGCGAGCAGCCCGAACCCGCTGTTGAGGATTTCGCGCAAACGATCGGCCCGGTCGCCCAGATTTCCGCTTTGCCCGTGAAAGAACAGAACCGTTGGCGCGCCTTCGATCGCGGGCGGTGCGGACCATGCCGTCAGCACCACCCCATCGGACATGGGCAGCGAAATCACATCGACATCAGCCAGTCCGACCGCATTGGGTGCGGGCAATTCACCTTCGGGTTTGTACAGCAGGGATTGCTGGTTGGCATACATATAGCCGACGATGCCCGCGTAGAGCACGCCGCCGACAAGGAAAATAAGGATCAACGCGCCCTTCAAACGGGCGGTCTTTGACCGGACGGTTTCAGAAAGCCCGCCGGATTGTGCGTGGTGTGTATGCGTCATCGACCCCTCCGACCGTTTGGTTTCACCCCGAGTTTGGGACTCTCTGGGCGTGTTTCAAGGAACATGCACAAAGCTTAATCCAATCTTAAATCGGGCACAGTGACGTCAGGAAAGTCGATCAGGCGTGCCTCGTCTTGACAAGTTAGTCCGTTTCTCTCGATTTGTTTACCTGAAACAGTCCCTTAAGCCGCATTCGCGCCATAAATACCCAGCAGAACGCTGCCGGAACAGAGGACAGCCATGATACGACTAAAGGCGTTGGACGCCGCCCGGTTTTTAGCCTTTTGCGGCATGGTGCTGGTGAATTTCCGCATCGCAGCTCAGGTCGCTCCGGGTGATGATTGGGCATCGGCTCTGGTCGACACTCTGGAAGGCCGCGCCGCTGCTCTGTTCGTCATTCTGGCCGGGATCGGCGTCGGTCTGTCACGCGTTTCGGCAGCTATACTGCTGCGGCGCGCGGCGTTTCTGTTCGGGCTCGGGCTGATCAACATGACGGTCTTTGACGCTGATATCCTTCATTTCTACGCGCTTTACTTCGTTGTCGGCGCTGCTTTCCTGACCGCAACGGAACGCAGGCTGTGGCTTGGCGCGCTTGCGGTCATCGTGTTGTCCGTTCTGGCCAATCTGGTTTTTGACTATGAGCGGGGCTGGGACTGGACCACGCTGAGCTATACCGACCTCTGGACCCTGCCCGGTTTCCTGCGCAACGCCCTGTTCAACGGCTGGCACCCGGTTCTGCCCTGGGCGGCGTTCCTACTGATCGGAATGGCCATAGGGCGGTCAGACCTGAACACGATCTGCATTCAGCATCGCCTGATCATGTGGGGCTTTGGCGCGGCGATGCTGGCGCTGATTCCGCGGATGCTGGTATCAGACCCGGAACTGGTTGTGTTTCTGGGCACCGAATCCATCCCGCCCGGCCCGTTCTATATCCTGGCTGGGACAGGTACGGCCTGCGTAGTGATCGGGCTGCTGCTGAAACTGTGGCCAATGATCGAAACGCTGCGCCTCGGCCCCGCCCTGACCGCGCCCGGACGCCAAAGCCTTACACTGTATATGGCACACATCCTGATCGGTATGGGCTTGCTGGAGGAAGCCGGACTATTGGACGGATCTCTCAGCGCGCCGCAAATCGTAATCTATGCTCTGGGGTTCTGCGGCCTGTCTTCGGTTTTCGCCCTGCTTTGGTTCCGCCGGTTCAAACACGGCCCTTTGGAGGCGCTGATGCGCCGCGTCACCGAACCATGAAAGGCTTGACCTCACCGCCAGACCGGGGCTTGGTGTGAACGACATCACGACAGGAAACCCCATGTCCCCCGAGCTTTGGCTGGCCTTCGTGGCCGCATCGACCGCGTTACTGCTGATCCCTGGCCCGACTGTGCTGCTGGTGCTCAGCTATGCCCTGTCCAAAGGGCGCAGTGTGGCTGTGGCCTCGGCCACCGGAGTTGCGGTGGGGGATTTGGTGGCGATGACGGCCTCGCTGCTGGGGTTGGGCGCATTGGTTCTGGCATCGGCCACCCTGTTCTCCGTGCTGAAATGGGTGGGGGCGGCGTATCTGGTGTGGCTGGGTATCAAATTGCTGCGCAGTGCGCCCTCTGGCGGCCTGAATACCGTCAAAACCAAACGGGACGTAACAGCCCACAGCGTATTCGGCCACGCGGCCGCTGTCACCGCGTTGAACCCGAAATCCATCGCGTTCTTCATCGCCTTCGTGCCGCAATTTCTACGCCCGGCTGAACCGCTGGGCCCTCAATTCACCATCCTGATTGCAACCTTCGTGGGTCTGGCCTGGCTGAACGCGCTGGCCTATGCCCTGCTGGCGGATCGTTTGCGCCTTATGATCGGCCGGGCCGGCACTATCACGGCACTGACCAGGTTCGGTGGGCTTACTCTGATTGGAATGGGCGTGGCGACCGCCGTGCTGCGTCGCCCAGCCTGAGGGTCATTCCTCGGCGTTTTCTTTCATGAAACCTCGGATAAAACGCCGAATTTCACGCGCGGCCGAGGTATCCAGCTCTTTGCAAAGCTCGACAAATGCGTCTCGTTCATCCTTGTCGAGACGCAAGACCAACTGACTGTTTTTCTTGGTAGAAGCTTTACCGTCTTTCTTTCCCACGCGTCCTGATCCCATCCGACTCTTGATTCTCAAAGCGATGCATTGTATATACATAGCATAGAGATTGTAGTTATCGAGCAACTAACAATAAAAAAGGATTATGGCAATGAACCTTCATTCTGCTCAGGCATTTCTTTTGCGAGACCAGCGCAATTGGCGCAAACCACACCTGTCATGGTTGCCTGCCGCGCTTTATCGCTACTATGGTCTGCCGAAAGCCACTCCGGAACGTCGCAAGTGAGGCAACTGCAATCACTCCTTGCATGACTGACCCCGATGGGCCAAACAACCCAGCGTGTTTTGACGCCAAAGGGGTTGGTTATGTCCAGAAACAAATCAGTCAAGGATTACATTCGTACGATTGTTGATTTCCCGCATGATGGAATCATGTTCCGGGACGTCACTACCCTGTTCGCCGACCCGCGGGGGTTTCGCGTCGCGATCGATCAGATGCTGCACCCTTATGCGGGTGAGCGGATCGACAAGGTCGTGGGCCTTGAGGCGCGCGGCTTTATTCTTGGTGGAGCCATCGCGCATCAGTTGAGTGTGGGTTTCGTGCCGATCCGAAAAAAAGGCAAGCTGCCCGGCACCACGATCAGTCAGGATTACAAGCTGGAATACGGTGAAGCCATCGTCGAAATCCACGATGATGCCATTCAACCCGGCGAGAAAATCCTTGTGGTTGACGACCTGTTGGCGACAGGTGGAACTGCCGGCGCCGGCATAAAGCTGATTGAACGTCTGGGCGGCGAAATCGTCTCATGCTCGTTCATCATCGACCTGCCCGAGCTGGGAGGGCGAAAAGTGCTGGAAGAAATGGGCATGGATGTCCACGTTCTTTGTGAATTCGAAGGGCTTTGACCACAAATAGCCGCGTTGATGTCACGACACCCGTTCCAACAAGGTCAGTTGCAGCAGTTTTTACAAGCTGGCCTTCGTTGAAACAGTCAGCGCGATGGCAGGGACGCGTTCCGAGCGAACATAGACCAATTACTTCAGAACCGCGCCGGGGTTCATAATCCCTTTGGGGTCAAGGGCAGCTTTGATCGCTCGCATCGCCTTCAACTTTGCCGGGTCTCCATAGCGCTCCAGATCGTCCGTTTTCAGGCGTCCAATCCCATGCTCGGCGCTGACCGATCCGCCAAACTCATCGACTAGGTCATGCACGGCGCGTTTGACGGCCTGCCTTTGCCCATCAAATTCCGTGCGGAGATGCCCTTGCGGCGGGAACACGTTGTAGTGCAGGTTCCCATCCCCAAGATGCCCGAAACAGTTGATGCGGAACGGTCCAAGCCCCGCAACGACCTCGGCACCCCGAAGGATGAACTCAGGAATGCGAGAGATCGGCACCGAGATATCGTGACTTGAGACCGATCCGATCAACCGGTTCGCTTCGGGGATACGTTCACGCACAGCCCACAGTTCCATATGCTGCGCCTCGCTCTGAGCGATAACCGCATCCGCAACAAGGCTGGCTTTGTCCGCCACCCTGTAGAGCTTTTCCAGAGCATTTGATGGCGACAAACCCGACGACAGCCCCAATTCGATCAGTACGCACCATTCAGGCTGCTCGGTAAAAGGCTGCCGGACATTCGGCAGAACCTCCGACAAGAATTGCAGCCCCTGCTGATGGATCAACTCAAATGAGCTGACCGCCTCACCCACCTGATCCCGCGCCAATGCCAGCAACTCGATCGCCGCTTCAGGTGAGGCAACCTGAAACATCGCCGTTCCAACCGCCTCGGGGCGCGGAAACAACTTAAGCGAGGCCGCCGTGATAATTCCCAGCGTACCCTCGGCACCGATCAACAGGTTGCGCAGGTCATACCCGGTGTTGTCCTTTCGCAAACGGCTCAATCCGTGCCAAATCTCCCCGCTGGGCAGAACCGCCTCAAGCCCCAGGCACAGATCGCGGGCATTGCCATAGCGCAGCACATTCACGCCGCCTGCATTCGTGGCGAGGTTCCCTCCGATCCGGCAAGAGCCCTGAGCAGCCAAGGACAGGGGAAACAGCCGATTGGCACCCTCGGCAGCAGCCTGAATATCGGTAAGAATAGCGCCAGCTTCGGCAATCAGGACATTTTCTGTTGGATAGACCTCTCGGATGGCCGTCATCCGCTCCAACGAAATCAACAGAGGTGCGGGGCGATCCGGCATGACTTGCCCCCCCACAAGCCCCGTGCCGCCGCCATAAGGAACCACCGGCACCAACGCTTCCGAGGCCATCCGCACCAGCGCGGCCACCTGTTCGACCGTTCGCGGCATAGCCAGGAGGCCCGCATGCCCGGCAAAACGGCGCCGCGGCTCCTCCAGATAACGGTCCGCAATAGGACGCAAAACGTCGTCGCCCAGTTCAGTGCGGATTAATGCGGCAAGGCGTTCATCGGCAGGATTCAATGTCATACCCATTCCTTGCCTAAGGCGCGGTGTCGCGACAAGCCCTATTCCAGTTCAATCAGATAGCGCGGTTCCAGCACTACGACTGTTGGCCGGTCAGGCAAAGTGCGCAGGGACACGGTGATTTCCGACACTCCATCGCGCTCGACCGGGAAATCACTACGAATATCGACCAGAAACCGATCCAGAGAAAATCCTGAAAACCAGTGCATCGGGATGATGACCGAGCTTTTCAGCCGCTTCAGAACCGAGATCATCTCGGGCAGCGGCATCGTCGTACCCCCGTCCACTGCAGCCATCACCACATCCAGCCGCCCCAGGGCCGCAAATTGTTCGTCCGTGGGGACGTGGTGCAGGTGCCCCAGATGGCCGATGCATAGCCCTTCTATCTCAAACACAAAGATCGAATTGCCCCGTTCCTCGACCCCTCCATAGGCCGAGCGGATATCGGTCGAGACATTACGCACCAGCAAGTCCCCCAGATCGAGGTGATGCTCGATCCCCTGCCCGAACTCTCCCCATCCCGGTAGAACATACGGTATGGCCGGATCAGGATGCGCGGTCCAATGAGTGCTGTGCGCGTGGTTCATGGTTACGATGTCGGGGATCAGATCGGCGCTGCCGATAAAGCCGGTAAAATCCGTCACGGCATTCAGCCCGCCCTGTGTCTGGATCAGAAAGGATGCATGGGCGATATAGCTGATCCGGACGGAATAGTCCGGGATCGGGTCAGTCCAGGCGGCTTTTTGAATAAACTCAATCCCCGGCGCGGCGTCCGCAATGGCGACACAGTGGCTCGGCCGCCGCTCCTGCGCCACGGCCCCGCCCGAGATCACCAACAATGCCGCAACAATCCAGCGCATGGGGGAAGTGTAGCGCAACCAGCCGCCAAGTCATGCCCCTAGTTCATCTGGCCAAAATAACTCGGGAGAGACACGGCCGGGTGACCCCCCCAAGCCCCGCAGGCGTCTCTAACCAGCGTCTGTCTTCCCGCGCCGATCCGACCGCAGGCTGGCGTACAACACATGAGTCCGCCACCGCCCGTTGATTTGCAGGTAAGACTGCGCCACACCCTCGTATTTGAAGCCAGAGCTTTCCAGCAACCCGCGTGAGGGTTTGTTTTCCGGCAAACAGGCGGCCTCAATGCGGCTCAGGTCCAGACGGGTGAAGGCATGATGGACCACCGCGCCGATCGCTTCGCGCATGTATCCGTGACGAGCAAAGGCCTCGCCGGTCCAATATCCTAGCGTCCCTGCCTGTGCGGGGCCACGGCGGACGTTATCCAGCGTGATCGCCCCAACAAGCACATCATCGGACCGACGGAACAGAAACAGGGGGATCGCGGTGCCGCTACCCACTGAGCGCTGCGCCCAGTACACCCGGTTGGTAAAGGACTTCCGGCTCAGGTGATCCTTGGCCCAGATCGGTTCCCACGGGGTGAGGAAATCTCTGGACGAACGCCGAAGCGCCGCCCAGTCGTTAAAGTCGGAATGGACAGGCGGGCGCAGACTCAAGCGCTCGGTTTCGAGTTTCAGCTTGCGTCTGCCCAACAGCATCACGCCGCACGCCTCTCCTGCAATTCTGCCAGTGTGGGCGCGTCTGATACCGGACCATAAAGCGCCAGAGCGGCCGGGGCCTGCACGGCCATCTTTTCAGCAAAGGCACGCACATCTTCGGTGCTGACCGCATCGATCTTGGCAACCGTGTCCTCAAGCGAGGGTACCCGGCCCCAGATCTGCACCAGCCGTGCCAGACGTTCAGCCCGGTTCGAGGGGCTTTCCAGACCCATAAGCATCCCGGCTTTCATCTGCGCGCGGGCGCGGGCGACCTCTTCGGGGCTCATATCTTCGGCGGCGCGCTTCATCTCATCAATGGTGATGGTGGCCAGCTCGCCGACTTGATCAGCGGACGTGCCTGCATAGATCGTCGTCGTACCGGTATCGGCATAGGCCCCGGTCTGGGCAAAGATTGTATAGCAAAGCCCGCGCGTTTCACGCACTTCCTGAAACAGGCGCGAGGACATGCCACCACCCAACGCCGTTGAATAGATCTGCGCGGTATAAATCGCGTCGTCCCTGTAACCGGGGCTTTCCAGTGCCAGCGCAAAATGGGCCTGCTCAAGCTCTTTTTCCTGCCGCGCTTCACCGCCGGTAAATCGGGCGGGTTCGGCGATCAGACCTTTGCGCGATTGCAGATGGCCAAACATCTCTTCGGCCAATTTCATCAGCGCATCGTGGTCCACAGCGCCCGCTGCGGACAGGATCATCTGTTCCGGACCGTAATGTTCCGCAACAAATCCCGACAGATCCTCGCGCGAGAACGCGCTGACCCGCTCGGTTGGCCCAAGAATCGTACGACCCAAGGGCTGATCGTGATAGCTCTGCTCCTGCAGCCAGTCAAAGATCACGTCGTCGGGCGTGTCACAGGACTGGCCGATCTCCTGCAGGATCACGCCGCGCTCAACCTCAATCTCGCGCGGATCGAAGATCGGGTTCAGAACGATATCGCCAATGACGTCCATCGCCAACGCCACATCGTCTTTCAGAACCCGCGCGTAATAGGCCGTCACCTCGCGCGAAGTATAGGCATTGATGTAGCCGCCAACATCCTCGATCGCCTCGGCGATTTGCAATGCAGACCGGCGCTCAGTTCCCTTGAAAGCCATATGCTCAAGGAAATGGGCGATGCCGTTCTGTTCTATCCGTTCGTGCCGCCCGCCGGCGGTTACCCAGATGCCGATGGCCGCCGATTGCAGCCCCGGCATATGTTCACTGACGATACGAAATCCGTTCTTCAGTTGGTCTTGTCTGACAGTCACTCAGCGATATGCCTTTTAATATGATCCTCAAGGGCACCCAGATCATTTGCGATGCGGGTCACCCGTTCCGGACGTTCATACAGATCAGACATGCGCGAGGGAAGAGGCGGATGTACATCGCTGGCCTTCTCAACCGCCGCCGGGAACTTCGCCGGGTGCGCTGTGGCCAGCGTGATCATCGGCACATCGGCAGCGCGGTGGTCCTCGGCGACTTTGATGCCGACGGCCGTGTGAGGGCAAACAAGCTCGGCGCTGTGGGTCAGTGTGGACCTGATCGTCGCCAGCGTTTCCTCCTCGGACACCCGGCCCGAATCAAAGCTCTCGCGCAGTGCTTCCATCGCGCCCTGGCTGACACTGAAACCGCCTTGTTTCAGTTCATCCATCAACTGCGCGATGGCATTGCCATCTTCGCCATAGGCGTAATACAGCGCACGCTCAAAGTTCGAGCTGACCTGAATATCCATCGATGGGCTGATCGATGGGATGGTGTCGCCTTTGAAATACCCCTCGCCTGACAGGCAGCGATGCAAGATATCGTTCTGGTTGGTCGCGACCACCAGACGGTCAATAGGCAGGCCCATGCGTTTGGCAAGGTAGCCCGCGAAGATGTCACCGAAATTGCCGGTCGGCACGGTGAAGCTGACCTTGCGATGAGGCGCACCCAAACTGACCGCGGCAGAGAAGTAATAGACGATCTGCGCCAATACGCGGGCAAAATTGATCGAGTTCACGCCCGCCAGTTTCACACCATCTCGGAAGTCGAAATCGTTGAACATATCCTTGAGTGCAGCCTGGCAATCGTCGAAATCGCCGTCTACCGCCAAGGCACTCACGTTGCTGTCCGCAGGCGTTGTCATCTGGCGGCGCTGCACCTCGGATACGCGGCCATGGGGGAACAGGATGAACACGTCCACTGCGTCCAATCCCCGGAAGGCCTCTATAGCGGCCGAACCGGTATCACCACTGGTCGCGCCAACGATCGTCACGCGATCGCCCCGTCGTTTCAGGGCAACCTGGAACAGCTGACCGATCAGTTGCATGGCAAAGTCCTTGAAGGCCAAGGTCGGCCCGTGGAACAGCTCAAGCAGGAAGTGGTTTTCGTTCAGCTGTTTCAGCGGCGCACGTGCGTCGTGGCCGAAGCCCTCATAAGCGCGCCCAATGATAGCTTTGAACTCATCTTCGGCAAATGAGCCGCTGACATAAGGCCACATCACACGAAAAGCGATCTCTTCATAAGGCTGACCTGCCAGAGCCGCGATTTCGTCGTGCGTCATCACCGGGATCTCGGCGGGCAGATACAGGCCACCGTCACGGGCCAGCCCGGTCAGCATCGCCTCTTCAAATGTCAGTTCGGGCGCTTGCCCACGGGTCGAAATATATTTCATTGCTCTTCACTCTTTGAAGGGGCGCGGTTGCGCCACAGGAAATAACCGGTCATCGCGGCCCAGACTAGTGCCAGGCCAAACCATGTGATTGCGTATTGCAGGTGGTCGTTCGGAATGCCCGCTGCATTGACCGGCAACGGCGTTACGCCCGGATCGGTCTGCGAGCGGGCGATGAGCATTACGGGCTCTGCCCCCAGGGCTGCGGCCAGGTTGGGCACGTCGCGGGCAAACCAGATGTTGTCGTCGATATCAGGCTCGGGGGTATAGCTGTCGATCTCAACCGGCCAGTGCAGGTTGCCGGTGACTTCCATCTGTCCCGTTTGCCGTTCTGCCTGCTTTGCAGTTGTCGGAACAAAGCCCCGATCCACCAGAATGGTCCGGTCTTCGGTGCTGAAGGACTGGATAATGCGGTACCCTGCCCCAACCTGCTTGACCGAGACCAGCACGTGTATTTCTCCCGGCTCCATCTCACCCGATATGGTGACCGGCAGGTATCTGTCATCTGCCAGAGAGATCCTGTCCGGCAACTCAACCGGCTCGCCCGCGATGCGTGTTTCGATCTCGGCCAGAACACCCTGTTTCCACGCCAATCGCTGCAGCTGCCAGAATCCCAGCGACAACAGAATCGCCAAACCGGCAATACCAAAAATCAGCAGGAACAGGATGCGGCGCATATCGGGACCAGATTTCTATGTATGACGGCTCGGATAGAACCGGCGTCTTGTTAAGGGGGGCACGGGTAAAATTGCAACCACGCAATTGTATCGGGCGCAATCTTGCGCCCTGATAGAGAAAAAGCCGCCCACAAGGGCGGCTTTTGCAATTGATCAGCCTGACCGGCGTTACATCAGCGGGGCCTGACCCCAGATGTAGACTGCGAAGAACAGGAACAGCCAGACAACGTCAACGAAGTGCCAGTACCAGGCTGCGGCTTCAAAGCCCACGTGCTTCTCCGGTGTGAAATCTCCGCGCAGCGCCCGGATCAGGCAGACCGACAGGAAGATGGTGCCGATGATGACGTGCGCACCGTGGAAACCCGTTGCCATAAAGAAGTTCGAATAGAACTGATCTCCGCCGAATTTCCAGCCATCATGGGCCAGCAGTTCGAAGTATTCAAAGCCCTGCAGCGCAGTAAATGCGATGCCCAGTGCAATACCGATTGCCAGCCCCTGCACCAGAGCCTTGCGGTCGTTACCATGCACCAAGGCATGGTGCGCCCAGGTGATGGCGCAGCCCGACAGCAACAGAACCAGGGTGTTGATCAGCGGCAGGTGGAACGGGTCAACCGCGTGGATATCCGGCTGGATGTATTCGGTGCCGGCATAGTCGTACATCGGATACATGCGATGTTTGAAGAACGACCAGAACCAGGCAAAGAAGAACATTACCTCGGACATCACGAACAGGATGAAGCCGTAACGCAGGCCGATGCGCACTACCGGTGTGTGATCACCCGCGCGGCTTTCGGCCACAACGTCAGACCACCAGGCAAACATGGTGTAGAGGACAGCCACCAGACCGGCCCAGAACATGAACGGCGTGATACCGTGCATCCAAAGGACGGCTCCAAACAGCATCGTAAACCCGCCGATCGCGCCAATCAGCGGCCAGATCGAGGGGTTCAGAATGTGGTAGTCATGATTTTTTGCGTGTGCCATCAGTGTCCCTCACCTAAAGGCTTTAGTTCGTTGTTGTATCAGCCTGCTTCTCAAGGGCGGCATAGCCCTCGGGCAGGTCAATTTCGTAGAATGTATACGACAGAGTGATCGTATGCACATACCTGGCTTCAAGATCTTCGACCATTTCCGGATCGACGAAGAATGTCACCGGCATCTGGACCCGTTCACCGGGCTCCAACACCTGCTCTTCAAAGCAGAAACAGGCGATTTTCTGGAAATAGCCACCAGCCGAATAGGGTGCAACGTTATAGGACGCCTGCCCGGCAATCGCTCGGTCGGTGGGGTTATACGCCTCATAGAACGCCAGCCCGGTTTCGCCGATCCGCACTTCCATCTCGCGTTCAACCGGCTTGAATTCCCATGCCATGTCCTTGGCTTTTGAGGCGTCAAAGCGGACGGTGACAGTGCGGTCCAGAATATCGTCGGGCGCGGTCTCGGCCACGCCAGTCGTGCCGCCAAACCCGGTGACACGGCAGAACCAGTCGTAGAACGGCACCGCCGCCCAGGCCAGGCTGCCCATCAGGACAACCACACCCACCGTCTGCGCAACGGTCTTCTGAGGACCAGACAGCGCCATCAGTTCTGCACCTCGTGCGTCGCCATTCCGAAATCCGTGCCCGAGACTTTAACGATCGTCAAGCCGAAGATGATTACGATAAAGGCGGCCAGCGTCAGGCCAACCCCCAGATTGCGGCTGAACCGGCGTTGATGCAATTCGTGGCTTTTACGCAGGCTCATGACCAGCCTCCCAGCCCATAAGGTTTCAACAGCGCTTCAACCAGAATCGCGCCGAAGTGCAGGAAAAGATAGAGCAGCGAGAGTTTGAAGAAAGAGCGCTCGACCTTGAAATTGTCGGCTTCAGCGTCCTCCTCGGTCCGACGGGAAATTCGCCATGCGCCACGCAGGAACAGGGCATTCATTACCACCGCTACGGTCAGGTAGAACGGGCCGCCAATACCCGAAAACGCCGTACCGACAGCCAGAAGGGCCAGCAGGCCAGTGTAGAATAGGATATGCCAGCGTGTCGCGCGGCGACCGTGCGTGACGGTCAGCATCGGAACGCCCGCGTCGTCGTAATCAGAGCGCATGAACAGCGCCAGCGCCCAGAAATGCGGCGGTGTCCACATGAAGGTCAGGGCAAACATCAGCCACGGCTCGATCGACATCGAACCGGTGGCTGCGACCCAACCAATAACCGGAGGGAACGCTCCGGCCGCGCCACCGATCACGATGTTCTGCGGCGTCAGGCGTTTCAGCCACATCGTGTAGATGACGACGTAGAAAAAGATCGTGAATGCCAGAAAGGCTCCGGCGAACCAGTTCGTCGCCAGACCCAGCATGATCACTGCCAGCCCGGACAGCGCCAGTCCCAGTGCCAACGCCTCGCCTTCTTCAACTTTACCCGATGGAATCGGACGGCCCTTGGTGCGTTTCATCACCTTGTCGATATCCGCGTCCCACCACATGTTCAGCGCGCCGGACGCGCCGCCGCCGATAGCGATAAACAGGATGGCGCAGAAGCCGACAAAAGGGTGCACAGGAACAGGCGCCGCCAACAGGCCAACCAAAGCGGTGAAAACGACCAGCGACATCACGCGCGGCTTCAGCAGCGCGAAGTAATCGCCAAAGCTGGCCTCGTCCGCGCGGGTTTGCGCGGTTACGGTGCTGGCATTGATGCTTGCGTCGCTCATTTCCGGTCCTTCTGGGGCGAAAGCTGCGCAAAACCTGCGCAGCCTGCATCATATTTCAATTAGGCCGTGGCCTAATTCAGTTCGAGGCAACCTGATAGGTCGCAGGCTGACCGGCATACTCTTCCAGAGCCCCCTGCAGCCATTGCTCATACGCTTCTTCGCTGACCACTTTGACGGTGATCGGCATATAAGCGTGGTCCTTACCGCACAACTCCGAGCACTGACCGAAGTAGATGCCTTCCTTGTCAGCCTGGAACCACAGCTCGGCCAGACGCCCGGGAACGCCGTCCTGTTTTACGCCGAAGGACGGGATGGCCCACGAGTGGATCACGTCTGACGCAGTGACCTGCATGACAACAATCTTGCCAACCGGAACGACCACAGCAGTGTCCGTAGCCAGCAGCCACTCGTCTTCGCCATAGCCCGCGTCGGTCAGCTTGGCGCGCATCGCGTCATCCAGAACAAATGGGGTTACGTCTGCATCCGCAGGGCGTGCACCTTCGTCCAATGTGGCCGGATGTCCCAGCAGGTAGCTGTCGAACGCAAAGTCATGGTCTACATATTCGTAGGTCCAGTACCACTGGTTGCCGACGACTTTGATGACCACGTCACCTTCCGGAATTTCCTGCTGCTTGAACAGAACCGGCAGCGAAAAGGCACCGATAAAGACCAGAATCAGAATCGGACCCAGAGTCCATGCGATTTCAACCGGGGTGTAGTGCGAGAATCGCGCCGGAGTCGGATTAACACGCGAGTTATAGCGCACGATGCAGTAGATCAGCAGGCCCGCAACCAGCAGACAGATCGCGGTGATGATTACCAGAATCATACCGTCCAGCCGCTGAATCCCACTTGCAAGGCTGGTGGCCGCAGGCTGGAATCCCAAGCCGCCATCGACCGGCTTGCCAATAATCTCAAGCTCCTGAGCCATGGCGGGAAGGCTGGAGAGGGCTGTCACAAACCCCGAAAGCATCAAAGCATTCTTCATTTTCTGTCCTGATCGTTTGATCTTTACGTCCCTGGCGAAAAGGCGTGAATCGGTCACACCTCACCCGTTGTCTTTGGCCGCGTTAAAAACCATATTCCTTCGGGTAGATAAAGCAAAATGCTTGCGTCAAACAGACGCTATTTTTGATCTGGATCAAACTCGAAAGGTCCCATCCGATGCCAAACGACCCGTTTCGCCCTTTTGAAAGCGCTCTTCCGAGGGACGAAGCGCTTGCGGTATTGCAGTCTGCCACTGCCGGGGCCGAGGACGGAGAACTGTTCGTTGAACGGCGAAAATCCGAGTCTCTGGTCTTTGACGACGGGCGTTTGCGCACCGCTTCTTATGACGCGTCCGAAGGGTTTGGCCTGCGGGCCGTGCAGGGCGAAGTTGCTGGCTATGCGCATTCCACGGACGTATCGATTCCCGCGTTGAAACGCGCGGCTGAAACGGCCCGCCTTGCCGTGGGAGATGGCGGCGGTGTGCTGGCCGATGCCCCCCGCGCCACCAATACGCGCCTGTATACGGACGAAGACCCGATCGAATCCGCCAGCTTTCCGGTCAAAATTGAAACGCTGCGCGAGATCGATGCCTTTGCCCGCGATCTGGATCCACGCGTTGTACAGGTCAGCGCCACAATCGCCGCTGCCGTGCAGGAGGTCGAGATTCTGCGCCCCGACGGCGTTCTGGTGCGTGATGTACGCCCGATGACTCGTCTGAACATCTCGGTCATTGTCGAACAGAACGGTCGCCGCGAAAGTGGTTCTGACGGAGGCGGAGGCCGTGTGGGGCTGGACGGTCTGATCGATCCGGCCGACTGGCAGGGCAAAGCGCGCGAGGCGCTGCGGATCGCACTGGTCAACCTCGACGCCGTCCCTGCCCCGGCCGGTGTAATGGAGGTTGCCCTTGGCCCCGGCTGGCCCGGCATTCTACTGCACGAGGCCATCGGTCACGGGCTGGAAGGCGATTTCAACCGCAAGGGAAGCTCGGCCTTTGCCGGGCTGATGGGGCAGCAGATCGCGTCGAAAGGCGTGACGGTTGTGGATGACGGCACCATCGCGGATCGGCGTGGTTCGATTACGGTGGATGACGAAGGTACACCAAGTTCGCGCACAGTATTGATCGAGGATGGCGTCCTGACCGGCTATATGCAGGACCGCCAGAACGCTCGCCTGATGGGCGTGGCACCCACCGGAAATGGGCGGCGACAAAGTTATGCACACAAGCCCATGCCACGTATGACCAATACAGTGATGCTGGGCGGCGACGCCGATCCGGCCTCGCTTGTGGCCGATATCAAAGACGGCATCTGGGCCGTCGGCTTTGGCGGTGGTCAGGTGGATATCACCAATGGCAAGTTCGTGTTCTCCTGCACCGAGGCGTACCGGGTCGAAAACGGCAAGATTGGCGCTCCGGTCAAAGGCGCAACCCTGATCGGCGACGGACCGTCCGCCCTGAACCGCATCCGGGGGCTTGGCAATGATATGGCGCTCGATCCGGGCATGGGCACCTGCGGAAAGGACGGCCAGTGGGTACCGGTAGGCGTCGGCCAGCCAACCGTATTGATGGACGGCCTGACAGTCGGCGGATCGGCGGCCTGACACAGAATCGGTCACGAGAATGGTTAACCTCGTGCACCAACGACCATCCGGTTTTGACGCCGGCTTGAAGCCCCCCCCCTTTAAGCCGGCATATTATTTTTCACTTGTTATCTGATGCTTACACCGATCTTCCCGTCAATTTCGGAAAATTATCCGAAAAATTTGATCGGATTCACAAGCTGTTAACCCCGGCAACCGTAAACCAGTTCTGCAACCAGGCGGAGCATCGGATGACCGAAGAGCAGCTTTCTTCCTATCACCCCACACTCCCACCCACCACGGAAGAGGATCGGTTTTCCTGGCTTCGTCTGTTGCGCTCTCGCAAGGTTGGTCCGGCGACCTTTCGTCGGCTGCTGCGGGAACATGGTTCAGCGCAGAACGCGCTGGCCGCGCTGCCCGAAATGGCGCGCGCTGCCGGTATCAAAGGGTATGAAATTTGCCCGCCCGGTGTGATTGAGGCGGAACTCAAGGCCGCAAAAGCCGCAAATGCGCGGCTTTTGTGCCTTGGGGCCGCCGACTTTCCTATTGCTTTGAATGATCTTTCCGATGCCCCACCGTTACTCTGGGCGATCGGCGACCTGTCGATCCTGAGCAAACCAGTCATTGCGATGGTTGGAGCGCGAAACTGTTCGTCACTGGGGGCACGGATGGCGCGTGGTCTGGCGGTTGACCTTGGCAAACAAGGCTATGTCATTGTGTCCGGTCTGGCCCGCGGCATTGATACCGCGGCCCATATGGCGGCACTTGACACTGGGACGGTGGCAGTCATGGCAGGCGGTGTAGATGTAATCTATCCGGCCGAAAACACTGATCTAGCGAGAAGCATCGGAGAATCAGGGCTGCGATTGTCGGAACAACCGATGGGCGTGACACCTCAGGCCCGTCATTTTCCGCGTCGTAACCGGATCATTTCTGGCCTGGCTCAGGCGGTCGTCGTTGTCGAGGCCGCCGCCAAATCCGGCAGCCTGATCACGGCGCGGGACGCGCTGGATCAGGGGCGCGAGGTTCTGGCCGTGCCCGGCCATCCCTTTGACGCCCGGGCGACAGGGTGCAACCTGCTGATCCGCGATGGCGCGACGCTGGTACGTTCCGCGGAGGACGTGATAGAGGCGCTGCCTCAGATGCAGGCGGAAATGATTGAGGTATCGCAATCCCCCAGCCCCGCCGCTAAACCGGCACCTTCAAGTGAATCGCTCCATGGCGAAATTCTGGCCCGGTTGGGCCCCTCTCCGATTGCCGAAGACCAGTTGATCCGAGACATCAGGGCGACCGCCGGAGAGATTGGCCCGGCTCTTGTTGATCTGGAGCTTGAGGGTCGAATCCAGCGGCAGCCCGGCGGGCTGTTGTCCCTGACCGCATAACTGGGCGCTTAGTGGAACCGGTGCGACGACTGCGATGAAATTCTCGGCGCGTATCGACCTGAAAACACCGCCAAAATCCCATATTTAAAGGAACGCATTGACAATTCGCTCTTGCCCTACACATTTTGCACGATCATAGAAGGCGCCCAATCCGTCGAGCGAGGTTTTCCCTTAAATGCCTGTAGTTGTTGTAGAATCCCCGGCCAAAGCCAAAACAATCAACAAATATCTTGGCCCTGACTACACGGTACTGGCGTCTTATGGCCATGTACGTGATCTGCCTCCCAAGGACGGATCGGTGGATCCCGAGCATGAATTTTCCATGAAATGGGAAGTCGGAAACGACAGCCGCAAACACGTCAAGGCCATTGCCGACGCCCTGAAGGAAGACAACGCGCTGATCCTGGCCACTGACCCCGATCGCGAAGGCGAGGCGATCAGCTGGCACCTGCAGGAGGCGCTGACCAAGCGCCGCTCGATCAAGAAGGACACGCCCGTCAGCCGTGTGACCTTCAACGCCATTACCAAGGACGCCGTGACCGAGGCGATGCAGAACCCGCGTCAGGTCGATATGCCTCTGGTCGAAGCCTATCTGGCCCGTCGCGCGCTGGATTATCTCGTGGGCTTCAACCTGTCCCCCGTATTGTGGCGCAAGCTGCCCGGTGCGAAATCGGCTGGCCGCGTGCAATCGGTCTGCCTGCGCCTAATCGTCGAGCGTGAGATGGAGATCGAAGCGTTTAAGCCGGTGGAATATTGGTCGGTTCGTGCGCTGTTCGAAACGCCGCGCGGCCAGACTTATGAGGCCCGCCTGGTTACCCTGGCTGGCAAAAAGCTGGACAAGCATGATCTGGCCAACGCAACGCAGGCCGAACTGGCCGTTCAGGCCATCACCAGCCGCGCGCTGAGCGTTTCTTCGGTCGAAGCCAAACCCGCCGCGCGTAATCCCAGCGCACCGTTCATGACATCGACCCTGCAGCAAGAGGCCAGCCGCAAATTCGGCATGGGCGCACGCCACGCGATGCAGGTGGCGCAGCGGCTCTACGAGGCTGGATACATAACCTATATGCGGACCGACGGCATCGACATGGCACCCGAGGCCGTGACCGCAGCGCGCGAGGCGATTGCGGATCGGTACGGTGCGGAATACGTGCCCGACAGCCCGCGTATTTACAAGAACAAGGCCAAAAATGCGCAGGAAGCCCACGAGTGTATCCGTCCCACGGATATGGCGCGGGACGCCAGGGCGCTGAAGGTGACGGACGAGGACCAGCGCAAGCTCTATGACTTGATCTGGAAGCGCACCATCGCCTGCCAAATGGCCGCCGCGCGTCTGGAACGCACTACGGTCGAAATCGGCAGCGACGATGGTCAAGTTGGATTGCGCGCTACCGGTCAGGTGGTGATGTTTGACGGTTTCATGCGTGTGTACGAAGAAGGTCGCGATGACGTTGCGGACGAGGATGAAAAGCGCTTGCCTCAGATCATGCAGGGCGATCCGGCCCGCTTTGCCAAGACCTCGCTGCGCGACCAGTTCACCAAGGCAACCAGTGAAAGCGGCGACAAGGTCGCGAAAGAGGCAGTTTTATCCGAAAACGAATCCGTTCTGGCCCTGCAGCACCACACTCAGCCGCCGCCTCGCTATACTGAGGCGACTCTGGTCAAGCGCATGGAAGAACTGGGCATCGGACGCCCCTCGACTTACGCCTCGATCGTGACCACGATTCAGGATCGCGAATATGTGCGCAAGGACAAGAACCGGCTGATCCCCGAGGAAAAAGGACGGATTGTCACGATCTTTCTGCTGAACTTCTTCCGGCAATATGTGGGCTATGAATTCACTGCCAATCTTGAGGAACAGCTGGACGATGTCAGCGCGGGTGGTCGTGACTACAAGGAGTTGCTTAGCAAGTTCTGGCGCGATTTCTCGGCTGCAATCGGCGAGACGTCCGAATTGCGGATTTCCGAGGTTCTGGACAAGCTGGACGAGGCGCTGGCCCCGCAACTTTACCCCCCGCGCGAAGACGGATCCGATCCTCGGATCTGCCCGAAATGCGGTGTGGGTCAGCTGCACCTGAAAACCTCGCGTACCGGTGGGTTCGTGGGATGCGGCAATTACCCCGAATGCAACTATACCCGTCCGATCGCCGGTGAGGGTGCTCAGGGTGAAGAACGACTGCTGGGCGACGATGCGGGTGATGAGATCTGGCTGAAATCAGGACGCTTTGGCCCATACGTTCAGCGCGGAGAGCCTACGCCCGAGAATAAAAAGCCGCCACGCGCCTCGTTGCCGCGCGGGTGGAACAAGGACGACATGGATCTGGACAAGGCCCTGACGCTGCTCAGCTTGCCACGCAAGATCGGAGAGCACCCCGAGGGCGGCATGATCAGCGCGAATTTCGGACGGTTCGGGCCTTACCTGATGCACCAGTTACCGGAGGAAGCCAAGCCGGTCTATGCCAACCTCAAGGACCCCAACGATGTGTTCGAGATCGGCATGAACCGGGCGGTTGAACTGCTGGCGGAAAAGCGCGCCAATCCGGGACGACGCGGGCAGGCTGCGGCAAAGCCACTGAAAGAGCTGGGCGAACATCCTGATGGTGGTGCGATTCAGGTTCTGGATGGGCGCTATGGTCCGTATGTGAAATGGGAAAAGGTCAATGCAACCCTTCCCAAGGACATCAAGCCCGAGGATGTAACGCTGGAAATGGCCGTTGAACTGGCCAACGAGAAGGCCGCGAAGAAAGGTACCAAGAAGAAGGCTGCCCCCAAGAAAAAGGCTGCGTCCAAGAAGACTGCCAAAAAAGCCGTCAGCTAAGGACGGTTAGGTAGAAATACCATCACCCCATTGGTTTCATTGACTTCCCCGTGACGTGGCGGCACAACCTGCTCATCACCATGTCATTGGGGGAGTTTTCCATGAAGAAAATCTATGCCAATGCCACCGAGGCGCTTGATGGGGTGCTGACGGATGGCATGATGATTGCCGCGGGCGGGTTTGGCCTGTGCGGCATTCCCGAACTGCTGTTGGAGGCGATCAAGGAATCCGGTGCTCAGGATCTGACCTTTGCCTCGAACAACGCTGGGGTGGATGATTTCGGCATCGGTATCCTGTTGCAGACCAAGCAGGTCAAAAAGATGATCAGCTCGTATGTCGGTGAAAACGCGGAATTCATGCGTCAGTACCTGGCCGGAGAGCTGGAGCTGGAATTCAACCCGCAGGGTACTCTGGCCGAGCGTATGCGCGCCGGTGGCGCGGGTATTCCGGGTTTCTACACCAAGACCGGTGTGGGCACCGTGATCGCCGAGGGCAAAGAGCACAAAGATTTCAACGGCGAAACCTACATCATGGAGGAAGGCATTTTTGCCGATCTCGCCATTGTCAAAGCGTGGAAGGCCGATGACACGGGCAACCTGATTTTCCGCAAGACCGCCCGCAACTTCAACGTACCGGCAGCGACTTGTGGCAAGATCTGCATCGCCGAGGTCGAGGAAATTGTCCCGCGTGGCTCGCTGGATCCGGACGCGATCCACCTGCCCGGCATCTATGTGCATCGCATCATTCAGGGCGAGCATGAAAAGCGTATCGAACAGCGCACCACCCGTAAGAAGGAGGAAGCATAATGCCCTGGGATCGCAATCAGATGGCCGCCCGCGCGGCACAAGAGCTGGAAGACGGCATGTATGTGAACCTCGGCATCGGGATTCCGACGCTGGTGGCGAACTATGTGGGTGACAAGGACATCACCCTACAGTCGGAAAACGGCATGCTGGGCATGGGCCCTTTCCCTTTTGAGGGCGAAGAGGACGCAGACCTGATCAACGCAGGCAAGCAGACGATCACTGAACTGTCCCGCACCTCGTATTTCGACAGTGCAACTTCGTTTGCCATGATCCGGGGCGGCAAGATCGCTGCTGCCGTTCTGGGCGCGATGGAGGTCGATGAAGAAGGTGATCTGGCCAATTGGATGATCCCCGGCGTGCTGGTCAAAGGCATGGGCGGTGCGATGGACCTTGTGGCCGGTGTTGGCCGTGTGATCGTTGTGATGGATCACACCAACAAACATGGCAAATCCAAACTGCTGAAAAAGTGTACCCTGCCCCTGACCGGCAAGAAGGTGGTAAATCGCATCATAACCAATCTGGGCGTTCTTGACGTGGTTGATGGCGGTCTGAAGATCGTCGAACTTGCAGAAGGCGTGACCGAAGACGAGATTCGCGGCGCGACCGAAGCAAATATCGTCAACTGATCGACTTCAATGAAAAGGCCCACCTAATTTGGTGGGCCTTTTTTAATTCAGGGTCTGGAACACACATCCGTCCGATATTAGTTGCGGCGGCGTGGAACACAAAGCCCGGGCAATCTGAAACGCTGCCAGGACTTTTGGTACATAGTCCCGAGTTTCTGCGTATGGCGGTACGCCGTCATGTTTGCGCACGGCCCCTTCTCCGGCATTATAGCCCGCCAATACGAGGATGGGGTCATTGCCAAACTCTTCCATCAACCAATTCAGGTATTTCACTCCGCCCGAGATGTTCTGACCCGGGTGGAAACTGTTTTGCACGCCAAATCGCTTAGCGGTCGCAGGCATCAACTGCATCAACCCCTGCGCTCCGGCTGAACTGACCGCGTCTGCCCGCCCTGCCGATTCGACGGAAATCACCGCCAGTACCAACGCGGGCGAAACCTTCGTACCTACAGTCGAGCGCAGAATCTCAATCCCCTGTTGCTGCGCGATGTTCTGAAGGGACTGTAACCGCGGCGAAGCCACGTTGATCGCAGCCAGGGCATTCATCGCATCTTTCAGCCGTCCGGCGCGGGATTCGGCCAATGCCGGAGAAATCTTGTCCCAGAAAGCTTTGTATGACCCGACCGGCTTCTTCTGCGAGGCCGCCCCAGGAACGCCAGGAGGTACTACCTTGGTCCGTGCAATGATTTCCGGAACGACGATTTCAGTGCCAGTGCTGGGAGCGAAAGGAGCTGCGGCATGTTCCTCGGGCGAGATTTGAACGGTCACCTTGGGGCGCGCGCCCGGCTTTGGGGCCTTTACCCTCTTATAAACGCCTCGGGGTTCAAGATCGTTTGCCACGGCGGGCAAAGATCCCGACATCAACGATACCAACACGCCGGCACAGGTCAGTGCGTCCCGGAGATTCATTTTGCCTGCCTCACGTTTATTCTTTTGGGGGATTTGAACCTTGAAACAGGCCATAAGGCCAGAAAAACAGTACGAAATGGGGCAATTTCGCCTCATTTGGCACAATTATGCACCGCCAATGCCGGGTGCCACCACATAGATCAAATTTTTTTTCGTTTGTTTTCTGATAGTTATAAAAAAAACTACCAAAAAGTTAAACTCTGGAAGAAAAAAACGGTGTTTGGCCCAATTCCTGCCACGCCTGACAGGCAAACATATAGCCATACCGAGACGGTCGGGAGCGGACTGAGAGACGAAGCTCTGGAAGACCCCGAGGTTTAATTGACATTTGATCCTTTAGGAGGGACGTAACATGATCAAGTTCATCAAGAACTTCCGCAAAGACGAAGACGGCGCCGTAACTGTTGACTGGGTTGTTCTGACCGCAGCCATCGTTGGTCTGGCAGCTGTTGCTTACACACAGGTTGGTAACGGTACCAACGAACTGGCAAACACTGTTGAAACCGCGCTGAGCAGTGTGACCGTTGCCACTCCGTCGACCGCAATTACGCCGAAGTAATTTAGCGTCTCACAAGTTTTCAAAGGGGGCCGCACTCATTTGAGTTGTGGCCCTTTCTATTTCATAAAACGACATAGTGAGATGGCCAGTATGAACTGTTTAGCAAAATTCAATGCGTGCGAAGACGGTGCGGTGACCATTGATTGGGTCATGCTTACTGCCGGTCTGGTCGGGTTCGGCACTCTGGTATTCGTGAACTTTTCGGGCGGGATTCGGCATGTGGACACGGAAACTGGAAACGCACTGTCCAGCATCGAGGTTCAGGAAATCGTTTTCGACTACGGAAATTAACGCTACCCGCGCCCCGAAACGTGTGCGGAAAAACACGGGCGGTAAAAAATCTAGGATTGTCCCCCTTTTCGACACAATTGACTCTTACGCAGAGGACGACTGACGTCGTATTCCCTACGACGATCAAATAGAAAACTTGAATACGAGGGAACGCGCATGCGTGCAGTATTTGGACTTGTTTTGATTCTCGGGGTGGCTTTGGCCGGAGGCGCCGTTTATATGGCGCGCGACTACATATCCCAGTATCAAGCTCAGCTTGCGCAAGAACGTAAGGCAGCTCAGGACGCACTTGCGAATGTCAGCTCGGTTGCCACCGTGGGTGTTATTGTATCCAACCGCGCTCTGAAATACGGAGAACGTCTGACCAGCGAAGACGTTCGGATTGTGAACTGGCCCGAGGACGCAATTCCAGAAGGCAGCTTCCTGGACATGGCGGTATTGTTTCCAGAAAATGCCAAAGGCGACCGATACATCCAGCGAGCCATGGAAAAAGACGAAGCCTTGATGGCCGTCAAGGTCACTAATCCCGGCGAGGCAGCCGGACTGACCTCTCGCATCGAAAAAGGCAAACGCGCTTTTGCCATCAGTGTAGATGTCGCGTCCGGGGTTTCGGGCTTTTTGCGCCCTGGCGACAATGTTGATGTCTACTGGACAGGATCCTTAGGCCGCGCGATCGAAGGCGGTAGCGGTGAAATCACCCGATTGATCCAGACCAGTATCGAGCTTATCGCAGTCGATCAAACTGCGGGGTCCGACATAACGGGCGCGACGATAGCCCGTACCGTGACTGTGGCCGCCACGCCTGAGCAGATTGCGGCTCTGGCTCAGGCTCAAAACACCGGACGCCTGTCACTGGCACTGGTTGGAGTACAGGACGACACTGTCGCAAGTGCTGTCGAAGTGGACCAGCGAAAATTGCTGGGAATCAAAGAGGCGGCCCCCGCACCCGTCAAAGTCGAGGAAGAAGTCTGTACGGTCAACACACGACGCGGTGCGGAGATCGTCAAGACTGTCATCCCCTGTACAAACTGACGTTAAATCAGAGCTTTACCGGCACAAGCCGCGCCCTTTGCGCGGTTTGTTTCGTTTTGAATGTTGCGGATTGTCCACATAAGGAACAATCCGGAAACCATTGATTATTGCAATAAAATCGTAATTCGCGCAGTGTTTGTTGGCATAGGGCACTAGACCCAGAAAACGAGGCGTGATCGGAGAGGCAGGTCACATGACAGTACGTTCTTGGATCAGCGCGACCCTTTTAGGGTTGGCGCTTGTAATTAGTCCAGTCGGCAATACGGCCTGGGCGGAAACTTTGCGTGTGGTTAAGAATGGCACGGCGGAAACGCTGGACGTCCCGATGAACCGCGCAATCGTCGTAGAAAGCGAACAACCGTTCGCGGAACTCAGCATCGCCAATGCCGGCATTGCTGACATCTCGTCGCTTTCGGATCGCACAATTTATGTGTTGGGTAAGGCTCCGGGCCTGACCACGCTGACGCTGTTTGACGGCGCAGGCAATCTGCTTGCAAACGTTAGGGTCCGCGTATCTCCGGATGTCTCGGAATTCAAAGAAAGGCTACGGCAGATTTTGCCGTCTGAACCTATTGAAGTACGAACAGCCAACGACGGCATCGTTCTTTCCGGCACTATTTCGAGTTCGGCAAAGCTGGCCCGTGCTCTGGAATTGGCCGAACGTTATGCGCCCGAGCGCGTTTCCAACCTGATGTCGGTTGGCGGCGTTCAGCAGGTTATGCTGAAAGTGCGCTTTGCTGAGATGAACCGGTCGGTCGCGAAAAGCCTGACTGCATCGCTGGGTTTCAGTGGCAGCGACTCGTCCGGTGGTTTCAACACACTGAACTCCTTCCCCGCGCTTGATAACGCTTTGAATAACAGAATTCCGTTACAGCAAACAAACACGGGCGCGATACTCTTCGGCTTCGGTGCCGGATCAACGCAGGTTCGCCTGCTTTTGGAAGCGCTTGAGGCCAAAGGCCTTGCGCGCAGCCTGGCAGAACCGAACCTGTCCGCCCTGTCGGGTCAGGAAGCCGAATTCCTGGCAGGTGGCCAAGTTCCAATTCCAGTTCCTGCGGATGACGGCAACATTGCCATTGAATACCGCAATTTTGGTGTGCAGGTTCTATTTACACCGCGCGTGGTAGACGGTGATCTGATCAACCTCGAGATGGGCGCATCCGTTTCGAGCATAGACAGTAACTCCGACTTTACAATTGCCGGTAACAACGTGCCAACATTTATCGCACGCCAGACAAAAACGACGGTTGAACTGCGCGACGGTGAAAGCTTTGCGATCGCGGGTCTGATTCAGGATGACTTTACAGACCTGAACAGCCAGATTCCCTGGTTGGGAGACGTACCGGTTCTTGGCTCTTTGTTTCGCAGTGCTGAATACCAGCGCCAGCAAAGCGAACTTGTCATCATCGTCACCGTGCATCTGGTCTCACCGACTCGCGGTGAAGCACTTGCATTGCCGACCGACCGGGTCAAACCACCCAGCGAATTTGATCTGTTCGTAAACGGAAGAACGGCACGCACTGTGCGTACGGGTTCCGGTGGCGCATCCGAAGTCGCCAAACAGGACTTTGGCAGCTCTTACGGCTACGTCCTGGAATGATTAGGAGGATAGGACCAATGCAGAAGTGGATCATTACACTGGGTCTTTCGGTCGCTGTCGCCGCATGTACGCGTGAGGCCGGATACGAAGTCGACCAAGGTGCATTCGGAAATGCGACCCTCAACAACGTCCAGGTCATGAATGGCGAATTGACTTACGCCCAGATCCTGGGTCAGCGGTTCGCAGCCGAAGTGCCGACGCAGATCAACTTTGCCTTTGACAGCGCCCAACTGGACGCGTCCGCGCAGCGCATTCTGCTGCGGCAGGCCGATTGGATCAAACAGTTCCCCGAGGCGCGGTTCCGTGTTTACGGACATACGGATGCCGTCGGCTCAACGGCATATAACAAAAGCCTGGGACAGCGGCGCGCGAATGCGGCTGTGGCCTTCCTGACTCAACAAGGGATTTCTAGGTCCCGGCTCGAGGCGGTCGTGTCATTCGGCAAGTCTCGCCCTCTTATCGACACACCGAACAGAGATCGGCGCAACCGTCGCACGGTGACCGAAGTATCTGGCTTTGTCGATCGTGCAGGGCAACTGTTGGACGGCAAGTACGCCGAAGTGATCTATCGCGAGTATGTCGAAAGCGCGACGAGATCCAGCTACATCCAGCGTGAAGATACGGCTGAAGGCTCTGGGGAAGAATAATCTCCAAGAAATGGGCGGCATCGTCGCCCATTTCCCTACAATTGGTTCTTTTGCGCCCAAATGTTGCCTAAGTTCCAAACCACATTTTCAACAATTAGGTGATCTGCGACCCGAATTGGCCGCAATGGGGCAAAAGATAACCAGGCGAACCTTACCGGTTCACTGGATATGACGGCCCTTTCGACGAGGATTGTGTTAATGACAAGCGCCACGCCAAAAGACGAAAACGCCATTCTGGCATGCACCATCAGCCGAGATGTCCAGAATTTCGATCTGCTGATCGAAGATATGGAAGCCGCCCTGGGAGAGCGTTGGGGTGATCTTGGATTTGCCGAAGCCCTGGCGTTTTTCAGCCAGCCCGACGCCGATTCTCTGCAATTCGTCGCATTGGCAATTGATGGCGAAGATGAAGATAACCTGTCGCTGATGGGCGAAATCATCGCTCGGGCCAAAGAAAAACAGATCAAGATTGTCCTGATCGCCGAAGATGTCACACCGGCATCACTGCATCAGCTGCTGCGCAAAGGCGCGGATGAATTTGTCCCCTACCCTCTTCCCGAAGGGGAATTGCAGGAAGCCATTGACCGGATGAACCAACCCGATCCGGTCGCACCTGCCCAGGCCGCTGCACCGCTGACCGACGGAGAATCGAAGGAAGGCGCGCTGTTCGTGGTACATGGTCTGGCCGGTGGTGTGGGTTCGACCACACTGGCGGTTAACCTGGCGTGGGAACTTGCCACCGTGTCCAGCAAAGAAGCACCATCCGTGTGCCTGATCGACCTGGACCTGCAGTTCGGCACTGTTTCAACATATCTGGACCTTCCGCGTCGGGAAACTGTCTTTGAGATGCTGTCGGACACGGCCTCGATGGATGGCGAAGTCTTCTCGCAAGCGATTCAAACCTACGAAGAAAAACTGCATGTGCTGACGGCTCCGTCGGATATGGTTCCCCTGGACCTTATCACCCCGGAAGACATAGAACGCGTGATCGACACTGCGCGAAAGCACTTCGACTATGTCATCGTGGATATGCCTTCAACGTTGGTTCATTGGTCCGAAACCATTCTTCAGGCTGCCCACGTGTATTTTGCAATGATTGAGTTGGATATGCGCTCGGCGCAAAACGCACTGCGCCTTAAGCGCGCTCTGCAAGCCGAAGAGCTCCCCTTCAACAAGCTCCGCTTCGCGCTGAATCGCGCACCGAAATTCACTGACCTGAACGGCAAGAGCCGGGTGAAACGTATGGGTGAAAGCCTGGGCATTTCGATCGACCTGCAATTGCCAGATGGCGGCAAGCCCGTCATGCAAAGCGGCGACCACGGTCTGCCGTTGGCCAATTCGGCGGCAAAGAACCCGTTGCGGCGGGAAATCGCGAAGTTGGCGAAATCGCTTCACAGCCTTGGTAGCAGCAGCGCCGAAGCCGCGTAACACATTCCCAAAGGGAGAGCCGCCGTGTTTTCGAGATACAAAAAAACGTCCGCAGCGCAGCCGGTACAGACGCCAGAGAAATCTCCGGCTGCGGCGCCAGCTCCTGCAGCTGAAAAGGCGGCTACCGCAAACGCAGTTGCCAGGCGCCCGTTACAGAAAAAGGCGGGTGAAGTTGTCGTTAACGACAAAGAACGTAAGCGCAAAGAGCGTCTGGGCGAAATCAAAGTCGAGCTGCATCGTGAGTTGCTGGAAAACCTGAACCTTGCAGCGCTTGAAAATGCAGGCGAGGCGGAGTTGCGCGCGGAAATCAGCGCGATTGCAAGCGAAGTCCTGGAAACCCGCAACATCGTTCTAAACCGCGAAGACCGCACCCAGCTGAACAAAGAGCTGTATGACGAAGTGACGGGGCTGGGTCCGCTTGAGACCCTGCTGCAGGACGACACGGTCAACGACATTCTGGTCAACGGTCCGCAACAGATCTTTGTGGAGCGCGACGGTCGGCTGGAAATCAGCGAAATCACATTCAAAGACGAAAAGCACCTGATGCGGATCATCGACAAGATCGTTTCCGCTGTGGGCCGCCGTGTTGATGAATCTAACCCCTACGTTGACGCCCGCCTGGCCGATGGCTCGCGTTTCAATGCGATGGTTCCGCCGATTGCTGTGGATGGCTCGCTTGTATCCATCCGTAAATTCAAAAAGGACAAGCTGGGCATCGACGACCTGGTCAATTTCGGCGCATTCACCGAGGAAATGGCAGCTTACCTGCAGGCCGCGGTTTCGACCCGCCTGAACATCATCGTGTCAGGCGGTACCGGTTCCGGTAAAACCACCACGCTGAACGCATTGTCCAGCTTTATCGACGATGCCGAACGCATCCTGACTATCGAGGATACGGCGGAACTTCAGCTGCAGCAGACCCATGTGGGCCGAATGGAAAGTCGCCCGCCCAACGTGGAAGGCAAAGGCGAAGTTAGCCCGCGCGACTGTCTGAAAAACGCCCTGCGGATGCGCCCTGACCGCATCATCGTAGGCGAGACGCGCGGCGCGGAAGTGATCGACATGCTGCAGGCCATGAACACGGGTCACGACGGTTCGATGACGACGATCCACGCCAACTCGGCCCGGGACGGAATCTCGCGCCTGGAAAACATGATTGCCATGGCGGGGATCGAAATGCCGATCAAGGCCGTTCGTAGTCAGATTTCTTCGGCTGTCAACCTGATCGTGCAGGCCAGCCGTTTGCAGGACGGTTCGCGTCGCATGACCTCGATCACCGAGATCACGGGCATGGAAGGTGATGTGATCTCGATGCAGGAAATCTTTCGTTTCCAACGTGTTGGCCTGACCCCCGACAACAAGATCATCGGTCATTTCACGGCCACCGGCGTTCGCAGCCATTACTCTGAGCGCTTCCGCCTCTGGGGCTTTGACTTACCCCCATCCATTTATGAACCGACTGTGTAGGAGATTCTGATATGCAACTGCCCGTAGAGGCGCTTATTTATGTTGTGATCTTCGTCGCAGTGTTCTTTCTGGTCGAAGGTATCTATCTGGTAGCGTTCGGCAAATCCATCAGCCTGAACAGTCGGGTGAACCGCCGTCTTGACATGCTTGACAAGGGGGTGGGGCGCGAGCAGGTTCTGGAACAGCTGCGCAAGGAAATGCAGCAGCATATGAAAACACAGAGCATCCCGCTCTACTCATTGCTGGCTGACAAGGCGCAAAAGGCAGCCATTGCCTTCACCCCCCGACAGTTGATCATGATCATGGTATTGGTGTCCGGCTTTGCCTTTGTAGGCCTGAGCATCGGAACAGCAACGGATACAGTCCTGCGGGTAGCGATTTCGGTCGCTATTGGCGTTGGCGGTGTCTACACTTGGGTGAGCCGCAAAGCCAAAAAACGGATGGGAATGCTCGAGGAGCAATTGCCCGAGGCCGTGGAACTGATGGTCCGCTCGCTGCGTGTTGGTAACCCGTTTGTTTCGTCGATTCAGATTGTCGCCAATGAAGTTCCGGACCCTCTGGCCACTGAATTCGGTGTGATTGCCGACGAATGCGCTTATGGGCGCGATGTGGGCGAAGCACTGAAAGACCTGGCCGAACGGCTTGACATGCAGGACCTTCGCTTTTTGTCCGTCGCCGTTGGCATCCAACAACAATCGGGCGGCAACCTTGCCGAAATCCTGGCCGGTCTGGCCAAGGTGATCCGCGCGCGATTCCGCCTGTTCCGGCGGGTCAAGGCGATCACCGCCGAAGCGCAGTGGTCGGGCAAGTTCCTCTCAGGCTTCCCGGTCTTTTGTCTGGTGTTCATCCTGGTGAAAGATCCCGGTTACTATGACGACGTGATCGATCACCCCTATTTCATTCCGGCGTGTTTCTTTGTTGGGATCATGCTGACGCTGAACCTGATCGTCATGCGCATTCTAACAAACATCAAGGTCTGAGGACGCCGCCATGGAATTCGTGACTCAAATCAACGACCTGCTAAAACAACACCTGGGCGAATTCGGTCCACTTATTGTTGTCGGCGTTCTGGGATTGTTCATGATACTTGTGACGATCCCTCTGTTGCTCAACCAGCCAGAAGACCCGCTCAAAAAACTGCAACGGTCCACCGCTGCGCCAAAAAAGGACAAATCCAAGAAGGATAAGCTCCGCACCACCGGCCGCAATGAGCAGCTACAGAAATTTGCGACGTTCCTTGAACCCCAGAACGAAGAAGAACTGTCGGCCATGCAGCTCAAGCTGCGCCAGGCTGGGTATCATTCTAAAGATTCAGTAAGGTTCTTCCATTTTGCGCAATTCGCTCTGGGGATCGTGGGCATACTTATCGGTGTGATGCTGGTGACGGTACTGGCCGGTGACCAGGAGTTCGACGCCACACAAATGGCTATCCGCGTCCTTATCCCCGCGGCAGCTGGATACTTCCTGCCCCGTTACTGGATCACCAGACGCGTGGCCGAACGGAAAGAGGCGATCACCTCGGGGTTCCCTGACACGCTCGATCTGATGCTGGTCTGTGTTGAGGCGGGCCAGTCCCTGGATCAGGCTATCGTTCGGGTTGCGGGTGAAATGAAAGTTTCCTACCCGGATATCGCGCAAGAGTTCGAAGTCGTGGCCTACGAGTTGAAGGCCGGTAAGGACAAAGATACAGTTCTGCGCGATTTCGGAACGCGTTGCGGAGTTCAGGACGTCAGTTCATTTGTGACAGTAATGATCCAGTCAGCCACATTCGGAACGTCAATCGCCGAAGCACTGCGGGTTTACGCCGACGAAATGCGCGACAAACGCGTTATGCGCGCCGAGGAGGCAGCGAATAAGTTGCCAACCAAAATGACACTTGCCACAATGATGCTGACGGTGCCGCCGTTGCTGGTCATTCTGGTCGGACCTTCGGCAAAAGGCATCGCAGAGTTCGCAGGTGGAGGCGGGGCGCCGATAACCCCATGATAAAATACTTCAGGTGCATCCATTCCGGGATACGCCGAGCATTTCAGGCCACTGTGGTTGTCGCCATGGTGGCCTCTTGCACAAATACAGGCTTTTCTGATGACCTGGATGCTCCGGGTATCGACCCCAATGCTCAGGGTGAAGATCAATTAATGGTCGGAAACCGTTTGATGGCAGCCGGCGAATATGAACTTGCACTGGACTCCTTTTCGCGCGCAGCGCTTGAACAGGGATTGACGACAGAAATTCTGACGTCAATGGGAACCGCAAATCTGGGTCTCAAGCGCCTCGGGCAAGCGGAGACGCTGTTACGGCGTGCGGTCGAAGACGACCCCGACTGGCCCGTCGCCTGGAACAATCTGGGCGTTCTTTTGATTGAAGTCGGCGAATATCCCGAGGCGGTAAATGTCTTTCGACGCGCCTACGCACTAGACAATGGCGAAAGTGACGCAATCCGCGACAATCTGCGCTTAGCCCTCGCAAAAATGGAAAATCCTGTTAATACTACGCAGGAAGAACAAGAATATACGCTGGAGCAGCTGGGCGACGGACATTTCACGCTACGCAAGCTCCCGTAACACAGGCAAGAGCAGTAAGGGACGCAAAAAATGCGCCAACAATTCTTGATTCCGTCAATTGTGATGGTCGGGTTGATCCTGTCCGCGTGCGAAAAAGAAACCGAGGAAGAAAAGGTCGAGCGCACGTTTCAGGAGATAAACGTCATTGACGAAACCAACCTGAACGAAGTCCTGCTGACTGCGGCCGACCCAAATGAAGCTGTCACATATTTTCAGGGCGCTACATCTCAAAATCCGGACCGGATTGACCTGCAGCGAGGATTGGCGATTTCGCTTTCACGTGCAAAACGCGCGACCGAGGCGGCCTCTGCCTGGAAAAAAGTGACGACCATGAAGGGCGCCACAAATGTCGACAAGGTCGAATATGCCGACGCCCTGGTGCGCTCGGGAGATTGGGGTCAGGCCAAAAAGGTTTTGGATTCTATCCCGCCAACCTTCGAAACTTTCAAACGCTATCGCCTTGAGGCGGTTGTCGCTGACTCCAAGAAAGACTGGAAGCGTGCAGATCATTTTTATGAAACTGCTGTTGGTCTGACCACACGCCCCGCCGGTGTCATGAATAACTGGGGCTATTCCAAACTGACACGCGGTCAATATGCCGAAGCCGAACGTCTTTTCACCGAGGCGATCCGACAGGACAAGTCCCTGTTTACAGCCAAAAACAACCTTGTTCTGGCGCGCGCCGCCCAAGGGAACTACAACCTGCCGGTTGTTCCGATGTCCCAGGTTGAACGTGCCATGTTGCTAAATACGATGGGAATCTCTGCGGTCAAACAGGGTGACGTGGCAACGGCCAAGAACCTGTTCCGGGAAGCTATTGCCACGCATCCTCAGCACTATGACGAGGCCGTCCGGTCGCTTCGCGCGCTCGAGGAAGCCTGATTAATGAACATCCCTGCAATTGCAGCGGTTTCATTCTTGCCGATTGTTCTGCCGATCTGTTTCTACGTGGCATTCACGGATCTGCGTGACATGCTGATCAAGAACCACGCCGTAGTTGCGTTGGCCGTTGTTTTTGCCGTTGTGGGTTTGTTCGTGCTACCCCCATGGTCGACCGGGTGGACGTCAGGTGGGATAGGCCCGCTTGCGGTATCGCTTCCGCCTTACGTCTGGCAACTGCTCCATATCGTGGTCATCCTGCTCTTGGGAATCCTGCTAAACGCAGCAGGTGTCATGGGGGCCGGAGACGCAAAATTCCTTGCAGCGGCGTCGCCCTTCGTCTGGCCTGGCGATTACATTCTGGTGATCCTCATATTTGTGGCAACTACCCTTGCCGCGTTTGTCACGCACCGGATGGCGCGGCATACCGCGCTCAGACGCATCGCGCCAGACTGGGAAAGCTGGAGCAGACCCAAACAGTTTCCCCTGGGCTTTCCGCTGGGCGGAAGCTTGGCCATTTATTTGATTTTAGGAACTGTTTACGGCTCGTAAACTATCATCAGTCCGCCTTGTCCCCGCCTTGGTGCTGACACAAACCAAAGCCAAATTTTCCAAAAGCGGCCCTTTGCGGGGCTATTCGCGTGAAAACTGGATAGACGGGCAACGCTCATGAATATGCAGACAACCTCGGTAATGGCCCCCCCTACCCCTAAGGGATTGGGCGAAATGAAATTGCCCATCGTTATGATGCGGGACATCCTGCTCAAAACGATCTTTCGCAAAAATGTTGATACCGTCACAGAAATCGCCCAGGCGATCTGTCTGCCTGGATCCGTCACACAGGAACTGATCGACATTTCGCGCGAGCAGAAATTGATTGAGGCAACCGGTACGCTGAACGCGAACAGCGGAAATGAAATGGGCTACCAACTGACCGATGCCGGCAAGGCTCGCGCTTTGGACGCGCTAAGTCAGTCCGAGTATTTCGGCGCCATGCCGGTTCCGCTGGATGTTTACCGCGAACAGGTCAAGCGCCAGTCGATTCGGAATATTCAGGTGACTCGTGATCAGCTAATCGGCGCGATGGGCCATCTGGTTCTGCCAGACAGTCTGCTGGACCACCTTGGACCGGCTGTCAGCGCGGGCCGGTCGATCCTGATGTATGGTCCACCGGGCAACGGTAAGTCTTCTATCTCAAATGGAATTCGGGATGCTCTGGGCGACAGTGTTTATGTGCCCTTTGCCATCGAATATGCCGGTCAGGTAATCACGGTTTACGACCCCATCGTTCACACCGCCATCGAGCAGGAACCCGACGACCCCAACAGCCTGCGCCGCCGCAAACGGTTCGACTCGCGCTATGTGCAGTGCGAACGTCCGACTGTGGTGACAGGTGGTGAACTGTCGCTCAGCATGTTGGATCTGGTCTACAACCCGACGGCGCGAACTTATCAGGCACCGCTGCAGTTGAAATCGACCGGCGGCATCTTCATCGTGGACGACCTTGGCCGTCAGCAGGAGCCGCCGCAGGCGCTCATTAACCGCTGGATTGTTCCGCTGGAAGAGAACAAAGATATCTTAGGCCTGCAGTCGGGTGAAAAATTCGAGGTGCCCTTTGATACGCTGGTCATCTTCTCAACCAACTTCCACCCGAATGAAATCTTCGACCAGGCGGCCTTGCGCCGGATTTTCTTCAAGATCAAGATCGATGGCCCGGACCAGGAGAACTTCCTGAAAATCTTCGCCATGGTGGCCCGCAAACGCGGCATGCCGCTGGATGAGGCGGCACTGGTACACTTGCTGAAGGTCAAATACCCGACCATCAGCAATATCTACGCCAACTACCAGCCGATTTTCCTGATCGACCAGATGATCTCGATCTGCGAATTCGAAGGCATCCCTTATCAGATGAGCCCCGATCTGGTCGATCGAGCCTGGGCCAACATGTTCGTCAAGGACGAAAAAATCGTCAATTGACGCCATGCCAATTTCCGGGCGGGCCGGGTAATCTGCGCGCATGACGCAGATTCCCGCCCGGATCACAGATTGGTTTTCAGCCAAAGGCTGGTCCGTCCACCTGCATCAGCAGGAAATGTTCAACCGGGCATCCGACCCGGCCACTCTGTTGATCGCACCGACCGGTGGTGGCAAAACCATGGCCGGCTTTTTGCCCACTCTGGCCGAGCTTGCGCAGAGGGACTACACCGGCCTGCATACGATCTATGTGTCACCATTAAAGGCGCTGGCCGCTGATATCCGCCGCAACCTGCGCGGCCCGGCAGATGAAATTGGCCTGCCGATCCGGATCGAGGATCGGACCGGCGACACCTCGGCTACGCAGAAAAAGCGCCAACGCGTGGACCCCCCGCATATCCTGCTGACGACGCCGGAAAGTCTGGCTCTGCTGACCTCGTACGAGGACGCGCCGCGAATGTTCGAAGGCGTGCAGCGTGTGATCGTCGATGAAATCCACGCATTGGCCGAAAGCAAGCGTGGAGACCAACTGATGCTGGCGCTGGCGCGGTTGCAATCCCTGTGCCCCACCCTGCGCCGTGTGGGCTTGTCTGCAACGGTGGAAGACCCTGAGGGGATCGCGCGTTTTCTGGCCCGGCATCCCGATCCCTGTCAGATCGTACAAGCCGACCCCGGCCCGGACCCGGACATTCGAATGCTGGAAACGCAGGAAATGCCGCCTTGGTCAGGTGGCGGCGCGGCCTATTCGATACCGGCGGTTCTCGAGCAGATCAAACAACACAAGACGACCCTGATCTTTCACAACACCCGCGCGCAGGCCGAGATTTTCTTTCACAACCTCTGGCTGGCCAATGACGACGGTCTGCCCATCGGCATCCATCACGGCAGTCTGGACCGGCAACAGCGCGAACGGGTCGAGGCGGCGATGGTGCGCGGCGATCTCAGGGCAATTGTCTGCACCGGCAGTCTGGACCTTGGCATCGACTGGGGCGACGTTGATCTGGTGATTCAGATTGGCGCGCCCAAGAACGTCAAGCGGCTTGTGCAGCGGATCGGACGCGCGAACCACCGCTATAACGCCCCGTCCAAAGCCCTTCTGGTGCCTGCAAACCGCTTTGAGGTGGTGGAATGCGTTGCTGCGCTTGAAGCCGCCAAGGCGCATGATCTGGATGGGGAGCCGCGTGGATCTGGTCCTCGGGATGTGCTTTGTCAGCATATCCTGATCGCCGCAGCGGCAGGGCCCTTCAATGCTGATTTACTTTTCACGGAAATGACGGCCGCCGGGCCTTATGCCGGGCTCACCCGCGCCGAGTTTGACGCCTGTCTGGAGTTCTGTGCCACCGGGGGCTATGCCCTGCAGGCTTATGACCGTTGGCAAAGGCTGCAACGGCGCCCCGACGGGCTGTGGCAGTTGCGCGACCCCCGGGCCGCACAGCGCATTCGAATGAATCTGGGCACAATTCAGGACACCGACACGCTCAAGGTGCGTCTGAAACGCAATCGCGGGGGCAAGCCGTTGGGCGAGGTCGAAGAAGGTTTCGCTGCGTCTCTGACGCCCGGAGACACATTCCTGATCGGTGGTCAAATCGTGCGTTATGAGGGACTGCGCGAGATGGTGGTCGAGGTCAGCCGCCGCGCGGACCGGAAGCCCAAAATCGCAACGTTTTCGGGCACGAAATTTGCAACCTCAACGCAGCTGAGCGACCGTATCCTGCGAATGTTTGCCCAACCGGACTGGCCTCAACTGCCCAATCATACCGCCGAGTGGCTGGCGCTTCAGCGTGACATGTCCCGCCTGCCGCAACGGGACCGGCTGCTGATCGAGAGCTTTCCGAATGACGGTCGTGAAAACCTGTGTGTCTATGGGTTCGCAGGGCGGAACGCGCAGCAGACGCTGGGCTTGTTGCTGACCAAACGTATGGAAGAAACTGGGCTGGCCCCGCTTGGCTTTGTCGCCACGGACTATGCGACGTTGATTTGGGGGCTGGACGCCGTGACCGACCCGCGCCCCCTGTTCCGATTGGACGCGTTGCGAGATGGGCTTGAAACCTGGCTGGCGGGAAATGCAGTGATGAAGCGGACTTTCCGCGCTTCGGCAACCATCGCTGGTTTGATCGAGCGGAACACCGGCGGACAACGCAAGAGCGGACGGCAGGCAACATTTTCATCAGACATCCTGTATGACACGTTGCTGAAATATGACCCGAACCATTTGCTGATGCAGATCACCCGCGAAGAAGCGATGCGTGGTTTGGTGGATTTCGGCCGGATCGAGGCGATGATCGCCCGAATTGGCGACCGAATTGATTTGTTGCGACTGGACCGCGTTTCGCCCCTGGCCGCGCCGCTGTTCCTTGAGGTGGGGAAGGTTCCGGTCAAGGGGGTCGCCGAAGAACGCCTTCTGGCAGAAGAAAGCGCGCGCCTTCTGCAAGCCGCAGGATTAGAATCCGGCTGATACCGCTTGCGTCACCTGCAGAAACACGCAAAGAACGTACCATGAACGAATTGGCGTTTTCATTTGCAGGTCAGAACCTGCGCGCGCTGGGTTCAGGCGCCTTGTGGTGGCCGGACCAGAAGCTGTTCTGCGTGTCCGATCTGCATCTGGGTAAATCCGAACGCATCGCGCGACGGGGTGGCCCGTCTCTGCCCCCTTATGACAGCAGGGAAACGCTGACGCGGCTGGAATCCGATATCGCCAGAACCAACCCTGAAACGGTTATTTGCCTTGGCGACAGCTTCGACGATCTTGATGCCCTGGTCGCAATGAACGCTGGCGAAAAACTTGGCATCACGGCTTTGCAAGCCGGCCGCCGCTGGATCTGGATCGAAGGCAATCACGACCCCGGCCCGATTGAGCTGGGGGGATCGCACCTTTCGGAATGTACGGTTGCCTCCCTCACCTTCCGGCACATCGCGCAGCCCGAAGCCGAGGCCGAAATATCCGGCCATTACCACCCCAAAGCCCGCCTGAATGCACGCGGCCGATCCATCACACGTCCGGCCTTTTTAGTCGACAACACGCGGCTGATCCTGCCCGCCTATGGCACTTATACAGGAGGTTTGCGTAGTTCGGATCAGGTCTTGGATGCTCTGATGGGGGACCGCGCTATGGCCATCCTGACCGGGCCCCGGCCTCAGATCATTCCCATGCCGAGGTGAACGGGCTCAGATCACCCCGTCCCGCTCCAGCATTGGTTTGTATTTTCGACTAACCGGCACGAGATCTTTGTTTTTGAGCCGCAGGAACGTTTTGCCAGCCTGTCTCGTAACCCCTTCGATGGCATCGTCGGCTACCCAATGGGACCGGTGGGTGCAGTGCCCCGAGACGGGCTCCATTTCGGCAATCGCATCGGAGAACCGCAACCGGATGGTGAAGGTCCCTTCCGAAGTCACCACATCGACAAAATGGTCCCGGACGGTCAACCGGTAGACGCGCCCTTTAAACGCGTCCGGCAAACGCTTTGTCAGGCGCGGTGAAGGAACAAGGACTTCTTCCACTGGCAATTCTGCAGAACTGTGCCCTCGCACCAGTACCAGCCCTGTCGCGAACAACCCCCCGTAATTCGCCACTGACAGGACGCCCGGTGCCTGTTGCCCTCCAACCGTGAACAACAGGAAGGACAAGAGCCACAGGCACGGCACAAATATCGTCAGAATGATCAGAACCAACGCAAGGTCACGCGCCGAAAAATGCGCATCGGTAAAGTACTGCTGCGTCAGCCGTCTGGCGATCCAAGTCACGCATAAGGCGAGACAGATAACCCCGATCCAGAACACAAGACGCTGGAGGAAGGTCAGATAAACGTCCGGAAACGGCTGAAATGTATATGCCAGTAACGGCGGGAAAACGAGGCCCGCGATCGCTCTGCGCAGGGAAAGCTCGGTCAGGATCGAGTTCAGTTTAATCGCCATACTTACTCAACTAATAACCCATCGGATGCCAGCCCAATACCCGGTGACTTACACCGCCACTCCGTAACCAGCTGGAATTACTTGTTTATCACCGATCCGAACACATTCAAACCCCGACATTTCAATCTTAATGCGATCTTTATGAATCAATCGGGCCGAAGAGTGGATCCACTCTTCGGCCCGATACGTAGTCCGGTTGTGCCGGAAGTCAGGCGGTCAGGCCCTCGGGTTCCGGCAAGTCATTCGCGCGGCAACAGGCGGTCAGCGTGTTGGCCAGCAGGCAGGCAATGGTCATCGGCCCGACACCGCCCGGCACAGGTGTGATCGCCCCTGCACGCTCAGCAGCGCTGGCATAGTCCACATCGCCGACCAGCTTGTTCTTTCCGTCGCGCTCGATCCGGTTGATGCCTACGTCAATGACGGTTGCGCCTTCCTTGATCCAGTCGCCCGGCACCATCTCGGGACGGCCCACGGCAGCCACGACGATATCGGCGCGGCGGACGACATCGGGCAGGTCCTTGGTGCGGGAATGCGCGATGGTCACGGTGCAGCTATCACCCAGCAGCAGTTGAGCCATCGGCTTGCCCACAATGTTCGACCGGCCGATTACAACCGCGTCCATTCCGGACAGTGAACCATGATGATCCCGCAACATCATCAGGCAGCCCAGCGGCGTACAGGGGACCATCGACTTCTGTCCGGTGCCCAGCAGGCCCACGTTGGAGATGTGGAACCCGTCCACGTCCTTGGCAGGATCAATAGAATTGATCACCAGATCTTCGTTCAGATGTTTGGGCAACGGCAGTTGCACCAGAATGCCGTGCACCGCCGGGTCGTTGTTTAGCTTGTCGATCAGCGCCAGCAGGTCGTCTTCCGATGTCTCGGCGTCCAGCTTGTGCTCGTACGAGTTCATGCCGACTTCGACAGTCATCTTTCCCTTCGAGCGGACATAGACCTGGCTGGCCGGGTCTTCACCGACCAGAACCACTGCCAGTCCCGGCGTGATCCCGTTTTCCTCTTTCAGCTTTGCAACCTGATTGGCCACCTGCGCGCGTACCTTGGCCGCAAAGGCCTTGCCGTCGATGACTTGAGCTACCATCCTTTGATCCCTTCTTTCAAAAAACGGATCGGGCGCTTGAGCGCCCGGTCATTCAGTCGGGGCCGAGCACGCGTTCCTCGCGTGCAATCGACCAATCTATCAATATGCGCCAGAGTTTCTCGGCAAGATCAGGGTCCATTCCCAGCTCAGCAGAACTCGTGCGCACACGCTGCACCACGTCTTCAACACGGTCCGGGATGCGGGCAGGCAAGCCCTCGCCCGGTTTCAGCTCGGACGCGCGGTCGATGTAACCTGCGCGCGTCACCAACATTTCGATCAGTTGGCGGTCCAGCTTGTCGATCTGAGCCCGCAGTTCCTGCATCGATTGACAGTCTTGCGGCGGTGTCAGAGTGGGCATGTTCGTCTCCTCATGGCCCGGGGATTCCCCGGACCACGAGATGTCTTATTCGGCGGCTTAGAACAAGCCCTCGATCTCACCTGCGTCATTGAGGCCGATGGTTTCAGCAGCCGGTTTGCGCGGCAGACCGGGCATGGTCATGATCTCACCGCAGACAACCACGATGAAACCGGCGCCTGCGGAGAGGCGAACCTCACGCACCGGGACCGAGTGGCCGGTGGGCGCACCGCGCAGGGCCGGGTCGGTCGAGAACGAATACTGGGTTTTCGCCATGCAGACCGGCAAGTTGCCGTAACCGGCGGCTTCCCAGTCATGCAACTGGTTGCGGATCTTGGCATCGGCCAGAACCTCGTCAGCGCGGTAGATGCGCTTGGCGATGGTCTCGATCTTTTCGAACAGCGGCATGTCGTCCGGGTAGATCGGCGAGAAGTTCGCACTGCCGCCTTCGACAATTTCGACCACTTTCTCGGCCAGAGGTGCAGAGCCATCCGAACCCAGTTCCCAATGGCGCGACAGGATCGCTTCTACGCCATGATCGCCGCAGTAGTCCTTGACGGCCTGGACTTCGTCATCAGTGTCGGTGACAAAGTGGTTGATGGCAACGACGACCGGAACACCGAACGACTTCACGTTCTCGATGTGACGGCCCAGGTTGGCACAGCCAGACTTCACTGCATCGACGTTTTCCGCACCCAGATCGGCCTTGGCGACGCCGCCGTTCATCTTCATCGCGCGCACGGTGGCAACCAGCACCACTGCCGACGGAGCGATGCCCGCCTTGCGGCACTTGATGTTCATGAACTTCTCGGCACCCAGATCGGCGCCAAAGCCGGCTTCGGTCACGACATAGTCGGCAACTTTCAGAGCGGTCTTGGTTGCAATAACCGAGTTACAGCCATGTGCGATGTTGGCGAACGGGCCGCCGTGGACAAAGGCCGGGTTGTTTTCCAGCGTCTGTACCAGGTTCGGCTGCATGGCGTCCTTCAGCAGAACGGTCATTGCGCCTTCGGCCTTGATGTCGCGGCAATAGACCGGCGACCTGTCGCGGCGGTATGCGACGATGATGTCACCCAGACGCTTTTCCAGGTCCTGCAGATCGTTGGCGAGGCAGAGGATTGCCATGACCTCGGACGCCACGGTGATGTCATACCCTGCTTCGCGAGGGAAACCGTTGGATACACCACCCAGCGAACAAGTGATCTGACGCAGGGCGCGGTCGTTCATGTCGACCACACGGCGCCACACGACGCGACGCATGTCGATCTTCTGCTCGTTGCCCCAGTAGATGTGGTTGTCGATCATCGCCGACAGCAGCGAGTGGGCCGAGGTGATGGCGTGGAAGTCACCGGTGAAGTGCAGGTTCATCTCTTCCATCGGAACAACCTGCGCGTAACCGCCACCCGCAGCGCCGCCCTTCATGCCGAAGTTCGGGCCAAGCGAGGCTTCGCGGATACAGATCATCGCGTTCTTGCCGATGCGGTTCAGGCCGTCGCCCAAACCAACGGTGGTGGTGGTCTTACCTTCACCCGCCGGGGTGGGGTTGATCGCGGTCACCAGGATCAGCTTGCCGTCTTCACGGTCCTGCACCGAGTTGATGAAGTCCTGGCTGACCTTCGCTTTGTCGTGGCCGTAAGGCAGCAGATCGTCGCTGGAGATCCCCAGCTTGGCGCCGATTTCCTGAATCGGCTTTTTGTTCGCTTCGCGGGCGATTTCGATATCGGATTTGTAGCTCATTGGGCAGGGTCCCTGATTGAATGCCGTGCAAAACCGACGCGGTGCGTCGGCGCTGCGCAATCCATACCGTTGTGTACAGAACGGAAGGCTATAGATTCCGACATAATTGTGTTGCGAAACGGCGTTGGGGGACTTCAGTGGTTTCGAATTGGAAACACGCGTGGCCTATGGCGCCCAATTCCGCTGATCCGGGACAAACAATGTCAAGCGGTCGCCCAGCTTCAGTTCGCCCGGCCGCTCGACCCAGGCCGTCACACCTCGCCGCCCTTTAGCCGCAGGCTTGAAGCTTACGCCGTGCCCGGGCAGATCAGCTTCGATTTCCCGACCGGGAAGTACGCAGGGACGGTTTTCCATGTCCACCGTAATGGTTACTCCTCCCGTGCCCTGCAACCGTGATGAAGGCGGAATATGTGTAAAATCCGGGATACCCCGCAAAACGATGCTGGCTCCCAGAAAAGATGGGTCCACTTGATCGAGCCCCATTTCTTTTGCGGTCGCCTCCATCTCTTCGGCGGACAGCACTGACAGTTGGCGAACGTTGCGGATTTCAGTTCCCTGCGGATACAAGTTCTTCATCCGCACGCACGAGGCACGGTTCTCACCTTCGTGCCGGGCGCCGCGATCCCCTGAGAAGGCGAGATTGAGTTTGTCGACGGCATTCGCACGGATGGACGCACCTGCGGGGACATGGCCCAACCAAACCACCACTCCGTCAAACTCGGTCTCGCGCAATACCGGCATTTTCGCCCCTACTCCAAGCTGATCAATTCAACGGTAATAAAAGGCAGCAAGCCCCGGATGAAAAGGCAAAAAAAAGACCCGGGACTAGGCCCGGGTCTGGATCGTTAAGCCGAGGGTTCCGGCTCCATCCCGCCGTCAGGCGGGGTTTTCTTGACCTTGGTCTTCGGGATCGCGGTCACGCTGGGTGCGCTGCCCTCATCAGGGCTGTCGCCGTCGTCATCGCCTTCGCTGGGCGATTCACCGTTCATGACGCGCTTGATTTCATCCCCGGTCAGGGTTTCGTACTCCAGCAAACCTTGCGCCAGACGCTCCCATTCCTCATTGTGTTCGGTCAGGATTTGGTGGGCACGCTCGTAACCCTGCTGGATCAGGCGCTTCACCTCTTCCTCGATCAGTTCTTTGGTATGCGCCGAGACCGAGAAACCAGCAGTGTTGCCTGAGTAGCCCTCGTGCGCCTCGGCATAATCGATATTGCCGACCTTGTCCGACATGCCCCAGCGCATCACCATGGCACGCGCCAACTGGCTGGCTTGCATGATGTCACCGGCCGGACCGTTCGAAACGTGATCTTCCCCGTATTTGATGACCTCGGCAGCTTTACCGGCCATAGTCATGGCCAGCTTCTGCTCACACTCGTCACGGTGATAGTTCAACTGATCCATCTCAGGCAGGCTGACAACCATGCCCAAAGCACCACCGCGCGGAATGATTGTTGCTTTATAAACCGGATCGCAGAGCGGCAGCGTCATACCGACCACCGCATGGCCGGATTCGTGATAAGCCGTCTTTTCCTTCTGATCCTGGGTCAGCACCATTGAGCGGCGCTCAGCCCCCATCATCACTTTGTCTTTCGCGTTCTCAAAGTCTTCCATCGTGACAAAACGGCGACCCACACGGGCGGCCATCAGAGCGGCCTCGTTCACGAGGTTCGCCAGATCAGCACCTGAGAAACCGGGAGTACCACGCGCAATGATGCGCAGGTCGACATCGGGGCCCAGCGGGGTCTTGCGCGCATGAACACCCAAAATCTTTTCGCGGCCTTTGATGTCCGGGTTGCCAACAGTCACGTTCCGGTCAAACCGGCCCGGACGCAGCAGCGCAGGGTCCAGAACGTCCTTACGGTTGGTGGCCGCCAGAATGATCACGCCTTCATTGGCCTCAAACCCATCCATCTCAACCAGCAACTGGTTGAGCGTCTGCTCGCGTTCGTCGTTGCCGCCGCCGTATCCGGCACCGCGATGACGGCCCACGGCATCGATTTCGTCGATGAAGACAATACAGGGCGCGTTTTTCTTGGCTTGTTCGAACATGTCCCGAACGCGGCTGGCGCCGACACCCACAAACATCTCAACAAAGTCCGAGCCCGAGATGGTGAAGAACGGCACGCCCGCCTCACCCGCAATCGCACGGGCCAGCAGCGTTTTACCTGTACCCGGAGGCCCCACCAGCAGCGCGCCCTTGGGAATCTTGCCGCCAAGACGCGAGAATTTCTGCGGGTTGCGCAGGAATTCCACGATCTCTTCCAGCTCTTCCTTGGCCTCGTCGATACCTGCGACATCGTCAAAGGTCACGCGGCCATGTTTTTCGGTCAGCATCTTGGCCTTGGATTTGCCAAAGCCCATCGCGCCGCCTTTGCCGCCGCCCTGCATCCGGTTCATGAAATAGACCCAGACACCGATCAGCAGAAGGAAAGGCAGCAAGGTAATCAGGAACGATTGGAAACCGGATTGCTGCTGTTTTTCGGCACGAACGGGAATGTTCTCGTCGATCAGCAGCTTGGTGACTTCGGCGTCGCCGGGTTTGATGGTGACATAGCTGGCACCACTTTGCGTGGTATAGCGAATCTGCTCACCATCCAAAGTTACGTTCTTGACTTCGCCGCCTTCAACCGCGGTGACAAAATCAGAATAGGTTCTTTCATTGCTCTGAAGCGATCCGCCTGGTCCGCTGAACAGATTGAACAGTGCAAGGATCAGCAGAAACAGAACGACCCAGAAGGCGATGTTACGAGCGTTGCCCAAGGAAAATCTCCCAAAAGATTTCGGCAGATGGGGGTCTGCCGGGTTGCTCTATAAAATAGAGATGATTCAAGCAGGTTCAATGCGATAAAAGCGAAGAGTAAAACTCAGGCGTTTCCGGGGCCAAACCGGCTGTCCATCCGTTGGACAACCCTGCCAGCGGCGCAGAGAGCAAGTTTTCCCCTTCCCAAACCGCCGGCGAAGACAAAAGTGCCCTGCGTGGCTTGCCCAATAAGCGCCAGTCCGGCACTTGCGGTAACCCGGCCTCGCCCAACACACGAACCTGAGCACCTGGCGTCCGCGGACCGGACAGAACCCATCGCTTGTCCCACACATCCAGTGGTTCCACGTTTTCAGCAATCACCGCGTTTAGCTCTCTGCAAAACCACGTTTTATCGCCTTGCGGGATCAACAGGCAGCCAGCCACAGACAGAGTTCGCCCATCTCGAATCGCTGCCAGAGCCTGATCCACCGATGACCGGCGCGGAGGATACCCCTGCCCCGCGATCCATGCGGTGATGCCAACCACAAGCCGACGCTGAATTTCCCCGGGCAGCGCCACAAATCCGCTGCGATCAAGACAGATATCGCCATCGTCAACTACAGCGACCTTACGGGCGGATTCCTGCGTAAAAACCGCCAAAGCCTCACGCGCTTGTGCAAGGTTTTCCGCAACGCGGGTCAGCGATTTTGCCGAAATACCCAACGTATCGAGACCCGCCAGAGCCTCCCGCGCTTTGATGCGGTCAAAACGGAGGTCCTGATTCGAAGGGTCCTCGATCCACTCCACACCGGCCTCAGACAGATATTCACGAAGGACTTGGCGGGTGATCCCCAGCATCGGCCGCAACAATGTCACGCCTTTTAAGTCTCGCGCGTCGGGCATGCCTGAAAGGCCTGTCACTCCGGCCGCGCGGCCCAGCCGCATCAGAAAGGTTTCGGCCTGATCATCCGCCGTGTGGCCCAGAACAATCGCCGGGACTGCGTTACGATGTGCCCAGTCGGTCAACAGCCCGTACCGCGCCTGCCGGGCCTGATCCTGAAGATTTCCTGCACCATCCCAACCCTGCCACTGCAGGGTTTCGTGTGGGATTTCCAACAACGCTGCCTGTACGGCCACTCTTTCGGCCTCGGCCTCGGCCTCGGCGCGTAGTCCATGGTTCACAGTTGCTGCCCGCAACTCGACCCCTTCGTTCTGCGCAATCTCGTGCAGCAGATACATCAAAGCGACCGAATCGCCGCCACCTGAAACGGCTACTCCTAATCGTGACGGCAGCTTTTCAGGCAACCGCGCGCGGAGTTCGGTTCGCAGAGTTTCGGCTTTGGTGGTCAAGAACAGCCCAAGGACGCCATTTCCTGCGTGGCCTCGGCCACAGTGGTCGAGGCAGGAAAGCGCACGCCGACTTCGGACAGGGTGATACAAGCCTGATCGGTTTGTCCCAGACGCCCAAGTGCTGCCCCCAGTTCGAACAGGGCCTCGGGCGCAAACGCCCCCTCAGAATCACCGGTGAAACTGGCCAGAAAGGCTCGCGCGGCCTCGCGTGTGTCGCCCAGACCCTCCAACGCACGCCCGCGTTTCAGATTGGCCTCGGGTGCCAGAGGACTGCCGGGATAAGAGGTTTCAAACTGCGCGAACTGGTCGGCTGCGGCCTGAAAATTCCCTTCTGCCAGAGATTGCGCGGCGGCGTCGAAGTCGGCCCGTTCGCCAACGGCCAATTCTCCTTGTTCAGACACGGAAGGAGTCGTCGGAGCGGTGAGTGTTGTCGGCGCAGCTGCCGTAATTTCAGTTTCTCCGCCTAAAGTCGAGGTTTCCCCAAGCGTGCTCAGATCGCCGCCTTCCAGTTCAACCAGCCGGAATTCAAGATCCCCGATCCGGTTGGTGCCATCGGTGACAATGTTCTGAACCCGCTGGTTCAACTGTTCGGTCTGCCGGGTCAGGCGCTGCAATTCGGACTCGATCGCGTCAACACGTTCCAGAATGGAAGTGCCGGACAGGTTCGGAGCCGGAGATCCCGTCGTCGAAAACTCGCGCTTCAGGCGCTGTATTTCTACATGCAGCACCGTCAACTCCTGACGGATATCCGCCAGCGTCTGCTGATCCTGTGCTTGCGCCACACCGGCGGTCGCAATGACCGCCGCCAGAACCCATCCTGCAATTCTCATTGTCTTACCCCAAGGTTGAACCGGTCAGCACCGTAACCGCGCGGCGGTTTTTGGAATAGCATTCCTCGGTGCTGCAAATCTCGATCGGGCGTTCCTTGCCGTAGCTGACCGTCGTAAGCCTGTTACCCGCCACCCCGCGTGAGATCAGATAATCCCGGGCCGCATTCGCCCGTTTTGCTCCAAGCCCGAGGTTGTACTCGCGGGTGCCCTGTTCATCCGCGTGACCTTCAATCTTCGCCACGTAATCCGGGTTGGCCATCAGCCAGTCCGCCTGCCCCTGCAGGACCGATTGGGCCTGCGGTGTCAGTGTCGACTGATCCACGGCAAACAATACGCGGTCGCCAATGGTCTGCTGGAAATACGCTGGTGAGCGCGGGTCGCTTGGTGAGCCCGGCGCGATTGCACCGCTGCCTCCAGCGCCTCCGCCCAGCGCTGAGGGATCATTGTTGGAACAGGCGGCGATTACACTCAGTGCGCTCAAAGCTATGATTTTGCCCAATACGTTCATTTCAGGTGCCTCGTTGTTTTATCGGTTTATTGCCGCCTCTGTAGCACAGTGCAGGATTTTTGTGAACTTTTCCAACTGCCTGCCACGATCAATTCTGCAACGGTCCCCAGGACGGATCGCTGCCGCCATCCGGAGTTCGCACCGGTCGCAGGTTCCGGCCCGAGATATCCACCGAATAGAGCGTCGCCCGCCCGCTGGCCCCCTGCGTTTCACGGGTGAACATGATGACGCGGCCGTTGGGGGACCATGTTGGTCCTTCGTCCAAGAAGGACGAGGTCAGCAGGCGCTCTTCACCCCCGTCCGTGCGCATGACGCCGATATGGAACCGGCCCTTGTTCTGCTTGGTGAACGCTATCAGATCGCCGCGTGGCGACCAGACCGGAGTACCGTATCGGCCCTGACCAAAGCTGATGCGGGTCGCCTCACCGCCGTTCGCGGGCATGATATACAGCTGCGGCGTGCCCGAGCGATCACTTTCAAACACGATTTGCGAGCCGTCTGGGGAATAGCTGGGCGCGGTCTCAATTGCCGTCGTATTGGTCAAACGCACGCTTTGCCCCGAAGCCAGGTCCATCTTCCACAGATCGGTATTACCGCCTTGGATCAGCGAATAAACAATCGAGCGGCCATCCGGCGAAAAGCGCGGCGAAAAGCTCATCGTGCCTTCCTGTGTCTTCAGTTCGGTCCGTCTTACGCGGTCGACATCCAGAACATAGATGCGCGGCTGGCCGGTTTCGTAGCTGGTATAGAGCAACCGGTCGCCGGTGGGAGAAAAGCGCGGGGCAAGCACGATGGAGGCGCTGTCGGTCAGGTATTGCACGTTCGCGCCGTCGTAATCCATGATTGCCAACCGCTTGAGGCGCTGATCCTTAGGGCCGCTCTCGGAAACAAAGGCCACACGGCTGTCGAAATATGCGCCTTCCCCGGTGATCCGGCTATAGACCTGATCAGCCACCTTGTGCGCCATGCGCCGCCAGCCGTCAGTTGTACCTGCGAATTGCAGTCCGGTGCCCAATTCCTGACCTGAGAATACGTCCCAAACCCGGAACCGGACCGTCAGGCGATTACCCGAGACGTTCACGGCTCCGGTCACCAGCGCCTCGGCATTGATCGCTTTCCAATCCGCGAATTGCACCGGTGCCTCAAAATTGCTGACCCGACTGATGAAAGCATCCGAAGAGATTTCTCGGAACAAACCGGTTCCAATCAGGTCGGCTGCAACAACCCGCGAGATGTCGTTTGCGAATTGTGTCGCCGCTGGACCATCGGGCACGAAACTTGGCACCGCAAAGGGCAAGGGTTCGATGATACCCTGATCCAGTTCCAGACGCAGCGGTCCGTTCTGGGCGTATACCGGCGCTGCTAAAATCGTCAGGCCAAGAAACAGACTGGTCAGAAATCTCATCATTTGATCCGCATCCTCTCGGGATTGAATGTAATTTCGATATCCCGCCATTGGCTATATTTGTCAGCAGGCAGGGTGTATCCTTTGGCCCCACAGCGCAAAATTGCCCGTCTGGCGGCCTCATAGGCTTGTTTTGCAGCGCCGGCAGAGCCGCCAGAGCTATCAATCATGCGCAGACTGCCCCCGACGATCTTCCCGTCTTGGGTCAGGGAAAAGCCAACAACCACAACAGTTTGCAGCGCGTCCGTGGACAAAGACCCCACGTTCCAGCATTTAGACACAGCCAAACGCATGGCATCTTTCTCACCGCTGGTCAGCGGAGGGCCCGATGGTTCGCTTCCCTGGTCAAGCGCTTCGGCCAGCGCATCGTTGATCGCTGTTTCGTCATTGACCGCTGGCGTAGGCGGAGCTGGTTCTTCTGTCTCGGCCACTTCCGGTTGCGTTGGTGGCGTCGGTCGGTTCGGTCGCACCCGAGGCCTGGGTGTCGTGCGTGGGGCGTACTCCTTGGCCTCCTCAGCCTCGGTCACAATCTCGTCTGTGGCTTCTTCCGGGGCGGTCTGATCCTGCTGCTCTTGCTGGACCTCAGCACCCTCATCCTGCGACACGGCCGGGGACTCCACGTCATCCGGCTTTGCTTCCGGCGGTGGTGGGGCGATTGGTTCCGGCGCCACCTTGTCAGCCGGGCGCGGCTGCGCCTCAGGCCCCGGAGGCACGGGCAGTACCACCACTTCGGGTTCAGGCGGTTCAAGCGTCGGAGGTTCCGCGACCACCTCAGGTTCTGGCGGGGCTTCAACCGGCTCGTGCACCGGTTCAGGTTCCGGTTCCGGCGGAGTGGCGATTTCGGGCCGGGGCTGTTCCTCATCCACCGGTTCGGGAGAGGTAACTTCTTCCTCAGGCGCTTCGGGCTGTTGCAATGCGGCGGGCGTTGGCACCTCGGGCGCGTCAGATTGAGCAGTCATCGCCGCGAATTGCTCAGCAGATACAACCGCCACATCCTGTACCGCCATAGGTAATGGTTCGGACCGGAAGGTGCCGCCAAACAAGGCCAATCCGATCAGACTGACATGGGCAATCGCCGAGATCTTGGTGCCGGTGTCCACCGCGCGGCCTCACTCTCCACCTTCATCCAAGGTCGGCCCGCCTGTATCGGTCACGAGGCCCACATTGGAAAACCCGCCCGCATTCAGCGCGCCCATTACCTGCATCACCTGCGCATAGGGGATCGCGCCATCGGCACGCAGAAACACGCGGTCGCTGCTTCGTTCTGCCGCGATAGCGCGCAGCTTGCCAATCAAATCTCCGCGCAGAACGTCCGTTGTCTGAATCTGCACACGACCATCGGCGGTCAGGGTCACGGTCAGGGGTTCTTCGTTGTCTCCTGGCAAGGCGCTCGCCGCTGTCTTGGGCAGATCGACCGGCACGCCGACTGTCAGCAACGGCGCCGCCACCATGAAGATGATCAGCAGCACCAGCATGACATCGACAAATGGCGTCACGTTGATCTCAGCCATCGGCTGCGCGCGACCGCGACGCCGACCGCGTCTGCGCCCGTTGCCGTTCGACGATTGCTGAACTGCGGCACCCATGTCAGCTGTCCAACTGACGCGACAGGATGGTGGCAAACTCGTCGGCAAAGGCTTCATAGCCGCCAACGATCCGGTCACTATCCGCGCTGAGCTTGTTGTAGAAAATCACCGCCGGGATCGCCGCCAGCAGGCCCAGCCCTGTCGCCAGCAGCGCTTCGGCAATTCCCGGCGCGACGACGGCGAGGTTGGTATTCTGCTGCTCGGCAATCTCGATGAAGGCGTTCATGATGCCCCAGACGGTGCCGAAAAGACCGATAAACGGCGCGGTCGAGCCAACGGTCGCCAAAATAGGCAGCCCTTTTTGCAAGGTCTCAGACTCTTTGGCGATGGCGACATCCATCGACCGGTCGATCCGGGCCGTGGCCCCTGCGATAAGCCCGCCATCGGTGCGATGCGACCTGCGCCATTCGATCATACCGGCGGCAAAAATCTTTTCAGAACTGCCATCGGGCTGCGTTCCAATCTGTTCAAACAGCTCGTCCAGAGGGTTGCCTGACCAGAAAGATTCATCGAATACAAGTGCTTCACGGCGGGCGAACCGATAATTGATCAGCTTTTGAATGATGATCGCCCAGGACCAGAAGGACGCGATCACAAGGATCAACATCACGACTTTCACGATAAAGGTCGCGCGGGCAAACAGCCCCCACATGGAGAAGTCGATCTCCTGCGCCAGCGCCAGCGTTTCAGCTTCCATGAACCTGCTCTTTGTTTTGCCTGATGGCCGTTCGTTTGGCCTTGTTTTGCCAAACGCTATCGCAGATGGCCCCGAATTGCCAACAGAACCACCCCGGCCTCGCGATTTGTTACAGCAATGCGCGAATCTCTGCCGGAAGACGCACCGGTTTGCCCTGGGCATTCATGCAAACGGCCGTGACAGTGGCCCGAAAAATCTCGGTCTCGCCACGTTTAACAAGCTGGCCCATGGTCAGCCTGACACCCGAGCGTGAAATGAAGTGGGTTTCGATGGTCAACTCATCATCGAACCTGGCAGGTGCAAGATAATCCGCTTCGATCCGGCGAATGACCCAGACGATACCGTCGTCGCGCATCGCGTTCTGATCATTGCCCAGCCCGCGCACATAATCCGAACGGGCCCGTTCGATGAATTTCAGATAATTCGCGTGGTAGACCACGCCGCCCATATCTGTGTCTTCGTAAAAGACCCGGACCGGATATATGTGCTTTGGGGTCTCAGCAGTTTGTTCGGCCATAACAACGGATCCGGTCATTCATTGTGTCTAAAACGCTCTGGCTCGGGGCAAGCCACTCCACACAGATGCACGCGCACTGCACGCACTGCAATCCCCGCACGACTACAAAATTCGGTTCACACGGTCCCCGGTATCGAAATCCAGCCATTTGCCTAATAATCTGCCAGAACAAAGACGTGAATTTATCAGGTGATCGAATGGCGCAGACCCATAGAGAAGAGAGCAGCACCTCTCTTCCCATCTTGCAGGGCATCTTGCCGTTCAACAAATCCGCGCTGCCAACGGAAATCCTGGCCGGTCTGACCTTTGCCTGCCTCGCGATCCCCGAAGTCATGGGGTACACCAAGATCGCTGGCACCCCGGTGGTCATGGGCCTGTATACGATCCTGATACCGATGGCCTTGTTTGCCATTTTCGGATCATCCCGGCACCTTGTGGTCGGTGCAGATTCCGCCACGGCGGCCATTACAGCCTCGGCGCTTGCGGGAATGGCTGTTTCGGGCTCGTCTGAGTATCTGGCGCTGGCCTCGCTGCTGGCGCTGATGGCGGCGGTGCTGTTGATTGCTGCGCGAATCATCGGCCTCGGGTTTCTGGCGGATTTCCTGTCCCGCACGGTACTGGTCGGCTTTTTGACCGGCGTGGGCATACAGGTTGCCACCGGCGAGATTCCCGGAATGCTGGGGATCGAGGCGTCAGGGCACGGAACCATCGCCAAACTGCGGGACGTAGCGCAGCATTTTGGCCAGACACATTGGCTGACGGTTGCCGTGTCTCTGGCGGTGCTGGCGATTGTCATTGGATGCAAGCGGCTGTCGCCCAGGTTACCGGGTCCCCTGTTCGCCATTTTGGGCGTGATCCTGTGCAGCTGGACCCTTCAATTCAGCGACACGGGCATTGCCGTTCTGGGCACAGTGCCCGGCGGCCTTCCCGCCCTCTCGGTTCCGGATGTGGACTGGAGTTGGCCCCTGTTCAAACAATTGCTGCCCACCGCGATGTCGATATTTGTGGTGATCCTTGCCCAAAGCGCGGCAACGTCGCGGGCCTATGCTGCCCGATACGAAGAACAGTTCAGCGAGAATACCGATCTCGTCGGGCTGGGACTCGCCAATCTGGGCGCGGCGTTTACTGGCACCTTTGTCGTCAACGGCAGCCCTACCAAGACCGAAATGGTGGCCAGCGCAGGCGGGCGCAGCCAAATCGCGCAGCTGACAACGGTCGCGATTGTTCTTGTGGTAATCCTGTTTCTGACCGGTCCACTCGCCTTCTTGCCGAATGCGGCCCTGTCGGCCGTTGTGTTTCTGATCGGTGTAAAGCTGATCGATCTGCAGGGGCTGGCGGCGATCTACAAACAAGCTCGCTCGGAGTTCTGGATTGCTGCGACCACGGCGGCCGTCGTCGTGCTTATCGGGGTCGAGCAAGGGATCATCTTTGCAATGGTGCTGTCACTGATCGACCACACGCGTCGGGGCTATCGTCCCAAGAACTCAGTCATCGTCAAAAACGATGACGGAGGCTGGCACTCCAAGCCGATCACGAAGCCAAATCAGATTGAGCCCGGTCTGGTTATCTATCGTTTTTCCCACAGCCTGTATTACGCCAATACCCAGAGACTATCGGATGAGGTTGCCGCAATCATTCAAAATTCTGAGGCCGAGACAAACTGGTTCTGCATCGAAGCTTCTGCCGTGGACGACGTGGATTACACTGCAGGATACACGCTGCGCAACGTTCAAAAACTCTTGGAATCGAAGAACATCAAACTGGTCTTCCTTCTTGTCGAGCCCAGTGTCCGTTCGGAACTAGATCGTTACGGGATATGCGATTTGGTTGGACCTGACGCTTTTTTTGATAAGGGCAACGACCTGATCGAGGCGTTTCATCATCGAAAAATAGTCCATTGATCCGCGTTACTGAGGCGACTGCAACCTCGCAAACAATCGCAATGCATGCGATGCATCCTGTGCCGCACCCGGAAGGACTGGATCATAGGCGGCACGGATCAGTTCGGCGATGTCTGGCCGCAGAATTGTAGCCCCGCCTGCCACTGCCAGCGGAGACTGAGTGCGGAACGCAGTATCGGACCACAGTAAAACAGTCTGCACCACCTGGCTGAGCGCCAGTGTCTCGGCCGGAACCCTGGACAGCTCTTTATCCATTCTCAGAAAGACAAAAGCCGCACGGATTGCGCCGTCTTCTTCGAACCGGAATATACGATACTGGTTGGCATCCGCTGCAACCAGACGATCAACCAGCGGTGCCAGGTCAGGTACAAGCCGGTCCAGATCGGGCACTTCCAGCAACTCTTTCCAGTCGCGGAAGAAAAAGACCATGCAGTTCGCGCCCAGTTCCGGATCCGTTTCAGCCATCTTGTGTCCGGCCAGGGTCACGACGGCCTCGAACGCGCCTTTGACAGTGGCTAACGTCTCATCCTCGACACCAAAGACGATGGGCACAATGGGCCGGCCCCAGCGCGCGAACAGGAACTCTCCGCTTTCGCGGGTGAACAACGACTGGATGTCTTTGGGAGTCACGTCCAATCCTTCATCTTTTCAACAATACTCTCGCCGAAGGCATAAAATTTCTGGCGATCGGCTTCAACCAAACAGATCGCTTTGCCCTCTGGGCGCGGCCATGCCCAAATGAGTCCACGCCTTCTGCGCCAACATCCGCCCGCGCGGAGTACGCTGGATCAGTCCCTGCTGCAGCAGGTAAGGCTCGATAACTTCTTCCAGCGAGTCGCGACTTTCCGACAGGGCCGCAGACAGAGTTTCAATCCCCACAGGACCACCTGCATAGTTCTCGGCGATCAGCTTCAGATACCGCCGGTCCGCGCCATCCAGCCCCAGATGATCGACGCCGAGCCGCGTCAGCGCCCCATCCGCCAGATCGCGCGTGATCCGGCCATCACCTTCGACGATGGCGAAATCCACGACCCGCCGCAGTAACCGCCCCGCGATCCGTGGCGTCCCGCGCGAACGGCGCGCGATCTCGCGTGCACCATCATCATCCGCAGGCGCCCCCAATTTACGTGCATTACGGGTAACAATCTCGTGCAACTCGTCGACCGTATAGAATTGCAACCGCGTAGGAATTCCGAACCGATCCCGCAGAGGGGTTGTCAGCAACCCCATTCGCGTTGTCGCACCCACCAGCGTAAACGGCTGCAATTCGATGCGAACTGTCCGGGCGGCAGGTCCTTCGCCGATCACCAAATCCAGTTCGAAATCCTCCATCGCCGGGTACAGAACCTCTTCGACTGCCGGATTCAGACGGTGAATTTCGTCGATAAACAGAACATCGCGCGATTCCAGATTGGTCAGGATCGCCGCCAGGTCACCTGCCTTTGCCAGAACCGGCCCGGAGGTCATTCGGAAGTTCACACCCAGTTCCCGCGCCATGATCTGCGCCAGCGTCGTCTTGCCCAAACCAGGAGGGCCATGAAACAAAGTATGATCCATCGCTTCACCGCGTTGACGGGCGGACTGGATGAAGATGCGCAGATTGGCCCGGGCCTCAGCCTGACCGATGAACTCGTCCAGCCCCTGTGGGCGCAGTGCGCGGTCATTGTCCTCGGGCATAGGCTCGGGGCGCAGGGCGGGGTCGGCGTCTACCATTCATTTACCCTTTCGGAGCAAGCAGCTTCAAAGCGGCGCGGATCAGATCAGCCTCACCCGCGTCAGGCAGGCTGGCTGCCGCCTCGGCCACGGCCGAGGCCGCATCGGACGGCCCATAACCCAGATTGGACAGCGCCGACAATGCTCCGGCCGATGCCGCCGCCGACCCCGAGGCCGGTTTCGCCGACCGTTTGGGCATGGGTGCGGGTTCTGCCAGTTCCACAACTTCCAACTCCGGGCCGTCCGTCGCCTCTGTCACGGTTCCGCCCATGGCCATCACGCCCGGCGCCTTGTCTTTGAGGTCCAGCACGATCCGCTGCGCCGTCTTCGGCCCAACCCCTTTGGCCGCCTTAACCGCCCCCCAGTCGCCCAGAGCAATCGCCCGGCTGACACCGTCCGACCCCAGCGCGCTGAGGATCGCCAGCGAGACCTTGGCCCCGACGCCCTGAACCGAACATAACAGCCGGTGCCATTCCTTCTCGACCAGAGACAGGAACCCGTAAAGCTGCATCAGGTCTTCACGCACCACCATGTCCGTATAGATCGAGATCGCCTCCCCCACTCCGGGCAAAGCCGCCATCGTCCGGTCCGAGCAATAGACGATGTATCCAACACCCCGAACGTCAATCAGCACGTGATCAGCCGCGCGATAGTCCAGCCGCCCTGTCAGTTTTCCAATCATGCCCGCACCTCTTTCATACGCGCCTGCGGCGCCGAGCCGTAATAGGAATGACAGATGGCAATCGCCAGAGCATCTGCCGCGTCCGCCCCCTTGGGCTGACAGCCCGGCAATTGCAGTTTGACCATGTGCAGAATTTGCTCCTTCTCGGCATGGCCGACACCAACAACCGTTTTCTTGACCCGGTTGGGCGCGTATTCCCCGACCGGCAGCCCTGCTTGCGCAAGGGTCAGCAGCGCCACCCCCCTTGCCTGACCCAGTTTCAGCGTCCCTGCCCCGTCCTTGTTGACGAAGGTCTGTTCGATGGCTGCCTGGTCAGGTTGATGTTCGGCAATAACCTCAACGATCTGGTTGTGCAGCGACAACAACCTTTCACCCAAATCGTCACCATCAGACTTACACAATCCATTGGCAACGTGGCTCAGGCGGCTGCCATACGATTCGATGACGCCCCACCCCAGGGTCCTGAGCCCCGGATCAATGCCCAAAATCCGCATATTTTGCCTCGGCCTGCTCGGGTTTTTGTGATCTTTCTTTCGGATTAGCACGAAGCGTGAACATTTTCCAAGCGAATTGACCCGAAGCCTGAAAACGGCAGGCCTGTTCCGTTGGCGACAGAACGGCCAGTTTGCGACAGCGGAATGTCTGATTTCGACACGTTTTTGAAGGAGATATGGCCTGTAAATTAAGGGTTTTTAATGAAAAATAAGCATTGCAAAAAACGCATAGGACACATGCAATTTCTGTACTTGCACAGTCAAATCGACACCACTAGATGCCGCTCAGATCGGATGATCAAGATGTAACTCTAACCAGAAGGAAACAGGATATGGCTGCACTGGACACTACCCGCACCACCACTGGCTCGTTCGGCCTCGTTGGCCGTATCGGCGCAATATTTGCATCGGTCGTAAACGCCGTTGTCGAATGGAATGACGCCCGCGTAACCCGTAACGCGCTGAGCGGTCTTACAGATCGCGAGCTGGAAGATATCGGCCTGGTCCGCGGCGATATTGACGTCGTGGCTGAAGGTCGCCGGTAAGAACGAATACGACCACCACTCAGACGCCCCTTTCCTCCCTTGGGGCAAAAGAAAAACGCCGTGCATCGAAAGGTGCGCGGCGTTTGTCGTCAGAGTTGGCTGATCCAGGGAATATATGTGGTGAGCTGAGCTGCCAGGAACTCAGAGACCGGATCGATCTGCATCATCCAAGCTCCGGCTTTTTCAACAGAGGTTCCCTGGGCCAGACTGTCGACCCGATATTGATAAGCCGGCGGTCCAAGGCTCGTCAGCAAAAAGGTCTTGAACACGAACAAACCGCATAAGCACATCAGCAGAACTTTTGCCGGCACAGCAGACTTGACCCGCTGAGGCTTCATCACCACAAGACCGTCCTTGCGCATGGTTGCGCGATAGCCCCGACTAAGCTTGGCGTGCTTTTTGTTCAGGCGATGAACGCGCTGATCGAACTCCAATTGTTTTCCCGTCATGGCAGCCTCCAAAAAACCGCCCCCGAATCCACGTTATGACGGTATTTAGAGATTGCGACAAAAAAGAGGCAGGAATCCACGAAACTCCTGCAAATGGCCTAATTTAAGCCCTGTTTGCTTAAGATTAGCGTCGTCCACTCTCCAATTTCGTCTCTTTTGGCCAGATTGAACCCATTCTGTAAATAAACCGAGACCACGTCATCAGCCTGTTCATTGAGGATTCCCGACAGGATCGCATACCCGCCGCCCCGTAGATTCGCACCGATTTCGGGGGACAACGCCACTAGAGGGCCTTTGAGAATATTGGCAAAAATCAGGTCGTAAGGGGCGTGCGATTGCAGATCTGGATGGTCGAATCCTGCCGCTTCGACACAGCGCACCTGACCGGACATTCCGTTAGCCTTCAGATTTGCATCAGCCACATCAACTGCGACCTCGTCGATATCGCTGGCGATGATGTCCCCATCCCAGACACGCGCGGCGGCCATCGCCAGAACGGCGGTGCCACAGCCGATATCGGCCACCTTGTTGGCCTCAAAACCGTCTTCCAGAAGATGGTCCAGCGCTTTGAGGCATCCCAGCGTGGTGCCGTGGTGACCGGTACCAAAGGCCATCGCGGCCTCGATCAGCAGCGGAATGCGCCCTGCGGGCAGTTTGTCAGCGTCATGGCTGCCATAAACATAGAACCGCCCGGCCTCGACCGGAGCCAGTTCGCGGCGCACATGCGCGACCCAGTCGGTTTCGGGCAACTCGGACACCACGAACGGTTTGGCCTCGAACGCAGCGGCCAGTACGGCCAGCGCGGTGTCGTCCGGCGTTTCGGTGAAATACCCGCCGACTTCCCACAGGCCCGAACCGTCCTCGACTTCAAAAACGCCCACGCCAGTGGGTTCCGGGTCCAGACGCTCCATCGCTTCGCCAAGCCCTTCGGCGGCCTTTTTGCCGGTCAGAGTGGTAAGCGCGGTAAATGTGGGCATGAGGGCCTCCTGTGTCAGTTGAAACAGCGCCTAGGGCGCGGGCCCGCCAAGGTCAAGCTTTGCCGCTTATTCCGCGGGCGCAGGGGCGTAATTCGACAGGACGGTCTCGTTTCCCCTTTCAGGATGGCGCGGGATCAGCAGCGACAGGGCCAGCGACACCAACGCCATGGCGGCCGCCAGAGCAAAGACAGCCCCTGGCGAGACTACCCATAGCAGACCCAGCAGCGCAGGCAGGAATACTGCCGCGATGTGATTGATCGTAAACGCAACCGCGGCCGTTGGCGCGATGTCCGCCGGGTCGGCGATCTTCTGGAAGTAGGTCTTCAATGCCAGGGCCAGGGCGAACAGCACATGGTCGATCACATACAGAATTGCCGCCAATACCACACCCCAGCCAAACCAGTAGATACCGCCGTAAGCCGCAAAGACGGTGGCCAGTCCGGCATATTCAAAGATCAGGGTGCGCCGTTCGCCAAACCGCGCCACAGCCTTGCCCAACATGGGCGCGGCCACCATGTTGATCATCAGGTTGATCAGGTAGAGGCTGGTCAACTCGTGCACCTCGAACCCGAATTTCTCGACCATCATGAAGCCTGCAAACACCACAAAGATTTGCCGCCGCGCGCCAGCCATGAACTGCAACGCGTAATACAGCCAATAGCGTTTGCGTAGGACGATTTTCTTGGTCTGCGGAGTGGGCGCATCGAATTGCGGATAAGCAATCAGGCAAAACAGTGCCAAAAGGACCGTCACGCCGCCCGCAGCCATGAACACGAAGTTATAGGACAGATCGAACCGATCCCAGGTCAGCACAATCAGGCCATAGACAACTGCCGTGGCTGCCGAGCCCATGGCCACCAACCAGCCCAGAACCTGCGGCGCCCGATCCTTGGGCAGCCATTGCAGTTGCAGCGACTGGTTGACTGTTTCGTAATAATGAAAACCGATCGAGCTGAACAAGGTCACGAACAGCAGCCCGCCAAGGCTGGGAAACCACGCAGTCACAGCGGTTGCCACACCCAGCATCATCAGCGAAATCATCGCCAGCACCTGTTCGCGAATGAAAATGATCACCGCGATCACACCAATGGCCAGAAAGCCCGGAATCTCACGTACCGTGTGCAGCAGGCCGATATCCGCCCCGTCGAAACTCGCCACTTCGATGACGAAGTTGTTCAGCAGCGCGCTCCACGCGTTAAAGGCGATGGGCATGGTCAGTGCCATCACGAACAAGAGCGTGACCGGGCGGCGCCAGAACGGAAGGCTCTGCGCCTCGGAGAGCGGCATGGGTTTCAGCATGAGAGTCCTCTACGCCCATTTCTTCGATTTGGCGAGTGCAATCCGGCTGGCGCACAATGGGTCTGCGCGGATGCGGAGATCAGTAAAAGCTCTGCGGGTCGATATCGACGGTCAGGCGGAGGTCGCCTTTCAGGCGCAGGGGCGCGATCCAACGCGCGATGGCATCCTGTATTGGCGCACCTTTTGGCGCTTTGACCAGCAACCGCACCCGATGCCGTCCCCGAATACGCGCGATGGGGGCTGGGGCGGGGCCAAAGACCTGCGCCCCTATCTGGCGCAGGGGCATGTCGTTTCGCGCCATGGCATTGCCGATATCGAATACCGGTCCAACTTCTGGCCCTGACAGTACGATCCCGGCCATACGGCCATAAGGCGGCACGCCTGCCGCCTGCCGACCGGCGGCTTCGGCTTTCCAGAACCCTTCCTCATCACCGGAAAGGATGGCTCGGATCACAGGGTGTTCGGGCTGAAATGTCTGCAACAGCGCCTGCCCCGGCTTGTCCGCCCGGCCCGCGCGCCCCGCCACCTGACGCATCAGCTGGAACGTACGCTCTGCCGCCCGCAGGTCTGCCCCGTGCAGGCTGAGATCGGCGTCGATTACGCCCACCAGAGTCAGTTTGGGAAAGTTATGTCCCTTGGCCACCAACTGCGTACCGATGACGATATCCGCATCACCTTCCGCAATCTCTTCGATCTTGGCCTTCAAGGCCCGCGCGGACCCGAACAGATCGGAACTGAGCATCGCGATCTTCGCCTCGGGGAAAGTCGCTTCGGCCTCTTCGGCCAGCCGCTCGATCCCCGGTCCGACCGGCGCCAGTTTGCCCTCAGCCCCGCAGGACGGGCAAGTCTCGGGCATCGGTTTCGTCTCACCGCATTGGTGGCACATCAGACGCTTCAGAAACCGGTGCTCGACCATCCGCGCGTCGCAATGATCACAGGCGATCTGCTCACCACAGGCCCGACACAGGGTCACTGGCGCATAGCCACGGCGGTTGATGAACAGCAGCGACTGCTCGCCCTTTTCGATCCGCTGCCGCACCGCCTGCCGCAGGGACGGGGATATCCACGTTCCCGGCTGCATCTGTTCCGCCCGCATGTCGATGGGCTTCATATCGGGCAGCACCGCTGCTCCGAACCGCGAAGTCAGATCGAGCCGGTCATACTTGCCCGCCTCGGCATTCGCCCAACTCTCCAGCGAGGGCGTCGCGCTGGCCAGAACCACCCGCGCCCCGCAAATCGCTGAACGCAGCACAGCCATGTCGCGCGCGCTGTAATGCACGCCGTCCTCTTGCTTGTAAGAGGTGTCATGCTCCTCATCGACCACCACCAACCCAAGATTACGGAACGGCAAGAACAGCGCCGACCTCGCGCCAACGACCAGCTGCGCATCCCCCTGCCCAACCATACGCCAGACCCGGCGACGCTCAGTCATGGTCGCGCCTGAATGCCATTCCGCAGGGCGCGCGCCAAACCGCGCCTCGACCCGAGTAAGGAATTCCGCTGTCAAAGCGATTTCGGGCAACAGGACCAGCGCCTGCCGCCCCATCCGCAGCGTTTCGGCCACGGCTTCCAGATAGACCTCGGTCTTGCCCGAGCCCGTCACGCCCTTCAGCAATGTCGTGCCATAATCGCCCGTGCGCAGCGCAGCCTGCAGTTTCGCAACCGCCGCCGCCTGATCATCTGTCAGGTCTTTCCCCGGCAAATCCGGTTCCAGATGCGGATAGGGCAGATCGCGTGGGCTATCCTCTTTCTGAACCGCGCCTTGTTTCACCAGACCTTTCACAACCGATGACGTCACCGCGGCCTGTTCCGCCAACTCCTTTAGCGTAAAGGCCAGCCCGCCATAGTCGCGTAATACCTCCAGCACGCGCAGGCGCGCATCCGTCATCCTGTCCGGTTCGCCCGCTCCCAACCGGTATATCTTGCGCATCGACGGCGGATCGCTCAGGCCCGGCGCGCGCGTAGCCAGACGCAGCATTGCGGGCATCGGCGTCAGCGTGTAATCGGCCACCTTGCCCAGAAACACCCGCATCTCTTCGCGCATCGGCGCGACCTCAAGTACCCGGATCACCGACCGGGCTTTGCTGAGATCAAAACCCCCTTGCCCCGGCCCCCAAACCACGCCCAACACTTTGCGAGGCCCCAAGGGCACCTCGACAAACGCGCCCAGAAAACACCCGCCCTCGGGCGCCTTGTAATCCAGCGTCCGGTCCAGCGGTTGCGCGGTCAGCACCGCCACCAGCTCTCCTTGATCGAAATACTCCTGAGTGCTCAATGCATATCCTTGGGCCGGGGGGTTTCAGCATTTGTCTCTTTGAGGTAAAGGCATCCGCGACCAAGGCCAACCCATCAAAGGACTGCCCTCATGAAATTCTTCGTAGACACAGCCGAGATCGACGCCATCGCCGAACTGAACGATCTTGGCATGGTGGACGGTGTGACAACAAACCCCTCACTGATCCTGAAATCGGGCCGCGACATTCTGGAAGTGACAAAAGAGATCTGCGATCTGGTCGACGGACCCGTTTCTGCCGAAGTGGTCGCGACTGAGGCCGACGACATGATCGCGGAAGGCCGCAAGCTGGCCAAGATCGCGCCCAATATTGCGGTCAAAGTGCCGCTGACCTGGGCCGGTCTGAAAGCCTGCAAAACGCTGACTGACGAAGGCCAGATGGTCAATGTCACGCTCTGCTTTTCAACCAACCAGGCGATTCTGGCCGCCAAAGCTGGCGCGACCTTCATCTCGCCCTTCATTGGCCGACTGGACGACATCAACCTCGACGGAATGGATCTGATCGCCGATATCCGGCAGGTCTATGACAATTACGGGTTCGAGACTGAAATCCTTGCCGCCTCGATCCGCAGCGTGAACCACGTCACTGACAGCGCGCGCATCGGCGCCGACGTCATCACCGCGCCGCCTGCCGTTATCAAGAAACTGGCCGATCACCCGCTGACGGACAAAGGTCTGGAAACATTCCTGACCGACTGGGCCAAGACGGGTCAGAAAATCCTCTGACACCCCAAGAAACCGTGCGGTGCCGTCAGGCGCCGCGCCCGGCCCAACTGCCAGACCCTGATCTGAGATCAGGGTTTTGCAGGCGGGAGCAGTCCCATCACACGGCAAATGAATTCCACCTTTACGCGCATTTTTCCCAAGGCAATTCCGGCAACCCGTGTTATAAGCCACCCAACAAAAAAAACACCGCACGGGACGGGACATGAGCAGCAACACCACACTCAAGGATAATCTCCGCGCCGCGATTCTGGCCAAACCGGACGCGGTGCTGGACGACAAGGATCTGATGCAGGCGCTGGTCGCCGCAAACGAACAGGCACGCGGTGATAATGTCATCGATCTGCGCGGCATCGCAATGAAACGGCTTGAAGATCGGCTGGACCGGTTGGAGGATACTCACCGCTCGGTCATTGCCGCAGCCTATGAAAACCTCGCCGGCACCAATCAGGTACATCGCGCCATCCTCCGATTGCTGGAGCCGGTGGAGTTCGAGGATTTCCTGCGCACACTCGGTGAAGAAGTCGCCGAAATTCTGAGGGTGGATCACATCACTCTGGTTCTTGAAACAACGGTTATGCAGGAAGACCCGGCCATAGAAAAGCTGGGCGGCGTACTCACCGTGGTCGAACCGGGCGTGATTGATGCGTATCTGAGCCAGGATCGCGGCGGCCCCGCGCGCGAGGTGGTGCTGCGCCCGGTCCGGCACCCAAATCCCACAATTTTTGGCGCGATGGCTGGCCAGCTCCGGTCCGAGGCTTGTCTCAGGCTGAATCTGGGTGAAGGCCGTTTGCCCGGCATGATCGTCATGGGGGCCAAAGACCCAAATCACTTTACACCGCAATTGGGAACGGATCTGCTTACGTTTTTTACCGGCGTGTTCGAACGCTCGATGCGCCACTGGTTGTCGTGAGCCTGATCTCTCCAGCCTGCCGCGATGCGTTGCAGCATTGGCTGGACAGTTTGGGGGCGCTGGCCGGGCGATCCGAGAACACGCAAACCGCTTATCGCGGTGATGTCACCGATTTTTTGTCCTTCATGACCCTGCATTATAGTGAACGTCAGGGGCTGGCAGCTCTGGCTCGGATCACTGTATCGGACATGCGCGCCTGGATGGCAGATCAACGCGCGTCGGGCGTGGGCGCGCGGTCGCTGGCCCGCAAGCTCTCGGCCGTCAAAAGCTTTTATCGCTGGCTGTCCGAGCGTGAGGGGTTCGAACCCACCGCCGTCCTGTCCACCCGTGCGCCGAAGTTCACCAAGAAACTGCCGCGCCCGCTGGCCGAAGACGCCGCCCGGGCCATGATCGAAACGGTTGAACTGCAATCCACCAATGACTGGGTCTCGGCCCGTGACGTGGCCGTGGTCACGTTGCTCTACGGTTGCGGACTGCGCATTTCCGAAGCGCTTTCCCTGACTGGTGCCGATGCGCCGCTTCCCGAGACTCTGCGAATTGTCGGCAAAGGCGGCAAAGAGCGGATCGTTCCGGTTCTTCCCGCGGCCCGCGCGGCAGTGGACCATTACCTGCGCCTTTGTCCGCACCCGCAGGCCAGGGACAAAGCCCTGTTTCGCGGCGTGCGCGGCGGTCCGCTGAACCCACGAGCCATTCAGGGCGTGATGGCCAAAGCCCGGATGCAACTCGGCCTGCCTGCAACAGCGACACCGCATGCTTTACGGCACAGTTTTGCCACGCATCTTTTGTCCGCCGGAGGCGACCTTCGCGCCATTCAGGAACTGTTGGGCCACGCTTCTCTGTCGACTACACAAGCCTACACCGCAGTCGACACGGCGCGGTTGATGGAAGTCTACAACCGCGCGCATCCAAAGGCCTGATTTAATCTACTTTCAGTGTGATTGGCTTATAACTGTAGGCATCGCCTTCTTTGCCGTCGGTCACGGCACCGGCCAAGGCTCCGCCCAGAACACCACCGACCAGCACACCTGCTCCGACCGCATTTGCCTTCCGGTTTTCGGCCGAAATATTTTTGGGTTCAAGTGTCCGCGAATGAGGTTTTTCGCCCACCGGACACGCTTACTGAATGCGTTTCGAATCCTTTCCGTAGCTCGGTGGGTTCACTAGGGCCGGTGTGGTGAAGTTGGCGTTGAAACCTTCCCCCTCAAGCTCACAGGAAGCAGGAATGCTGGAGTTCCCGCCCCGCGAAACACGAATGCTTGTCGCCCGAAACCCAACAATGCCCTGCTGCGCACCGTTTTAAACAAACTCGACATTATGGACGCTGCCTTTTGCTTTGAGAATGCTTTCCTGCCTAGTCGCGCATGCCCCACAAATCAGGGACAGCATAACAAGAGAGAGGTGCGATTTTCCTATTTGACCTATTCTAGAGAGTTTTTTTGTTTTTGTCGCTCAGGTGTTAGCGATACAATTTCAACCTTGGATCAACAATGTCATCTCTATTTCTCGTCAGAGAATAGTTTCCTCGATACGGCCGATTTGCCACAACTCCTCATCAAACAAGAAATTTCTCGGGATTCTGAGGTTCAAGCACAGTCAATAGCCAGGCTTGCACGGTTCAGGTCCGCACCAACGGGCTTTTGGTTTGCATCTGACGCGCTCATCGTCCAAGACACTTGGATGACCCTCAGATTCAAAGCACTGTCCGTCCACCTCTTTACCGCCACTGGTGCTGTTTTTGCCATGCTCGCCATGCTGGCCGCTGTCGAAGAAAAATGGAGCCTGATGTATTTGTGGCTGGTCGTCTCGTTCATAGTTGACGGCATCGATGGCCCTCTGGCGCGTCACTATCACGTCAAGAAGAACGCGCCTGAATTTGACGGAGTGTTGCTGGATCTGATCATCGACTATCTGACCTATGTGTTCATTCCGGCTTTCGCACTGTTCAAGTCCGGGCTGATGGACGGTTGGACCGGCTGGTTTGCCATCATCGTCATCACCTTTGCCAGCGCGATGTATTTTGCCGACACGCGTATGAAGACCAAGGACAACTCGTTTTCTGGCTTTCCGGGATGCTGGAACATGTTCGTGATCGTGATCTTCGCGCTGGAGCCCAATTTCTGGGTCATCTTGCTGCTGGTCTCGCTGCTGTCGCTGGCGATGTTCCTGCCGCTGAAATTCGTGCACCCTGTGCGCACGGAACGCTGGCGCAACTTGACCCTCCCCATGGCATTGGCGTGGACGTTCTTTGCTGGTTGGGCCGCGTGGGTCGATTTCCACCCGGAAAGCTGGGCGCATTGGGGGCTGGTAATTACAAGCTTGTATCTGGTGTCGGCCGGGATCGCACAACAGATCATTCCGCCGCGCAAAAGCCGAAACTACAAGACCTCCTGAACCTCGAATTCAACCCCATTATGGGTGAAAACGTCACCTACCTGCAGGCCAACCATAGCCAGGTAGATCGGGCTCTGGGTTGAAATACCCATATAGGTCTTTCCGTCCACCTCAAACCGGGTGGTCGAGACACAAACCACGAAGCGGCGGTTATTGAACTTGACAACAGCGCCGGGTTGCACGGTATCGGTCACGCTGAAATCGGTATTTTCGATTACGTCGATTTTGGCGTGATGAGCGTGGACGGGCGCATCAAAGGCTGCCGCCAAGTCCGCATTCTCGCGCGAGGAGGCGATATCATCCTTGTCATGCCCCTCACGATCATCCAGTTGAGAATCCTTCAGAAACGCATCGTAATGGGCCTGCGCGGTCGCAAGTTCCTGCTCTTCCAGCGACATCAGGCGGTCGATAATTACCTTCTTACGGGCGGCCGGGTCTGTTTGGGCGGTCATTCAAAGCGATCCTTCAAATTCTCTATCTGATACAAATTGGGCCTCAAGCAACGGGATTGCAACAGAAATCCGTCGCTCAGATCAGCAGACCCGCCGCCCGTTCATGGCGCAACAGAGCGACTTTGGTCTCGACCCCGCCCTCGCCGGAGAACCCGCCCAGACCGTTGGCGGACAGCACCCGATGACAGGGGATAATCACGGGAATGGGATTGGCGCCACAGGCTTGACCCACCGGCTGCGGCGGCTGGCCCAGTTCTTTCGCGATGTCACCGTAGGTGCGGGTTTCGCCCAACGGGATGGCATACACCAGGTCGCAAACCTGGCGCTGAAAGTCCGACCCGGCGACCCTGTAAGGCAGGTCAAACCGATCTAGCTTGCCTTGATCATAAGCCGTCAATTGTGCCGCCGCCTCTTGCAACAATGGCGTGTCCGGCCCGTCGTCATGGCCATTCCACACAAGACGTGTGATGGCTCCGTCGGTTTCTTCGATACCAAGGCGGCCAAACTGGGTTTCAACTGCGATCATCGGCATGGACATACCGTTTCAGATCACCGAAGCCGAGGCAAGCGGTGAACGAAAAACCCCCGGCGGATTGGCCGGGGGTTTAAAGATTAGCTCAGCGCATCGTCGCAGCGTCCGCAGACACCATCATGCGCGTGGCGGCCGACATCTGGTAGGATTTTCCAACAGCGCTGACACTTTTCGCCTTCGGCTTTTTCGAACAGCACCGCGACGCCCTCGATTTCGGGAACGCGGAACGCCTCGGCCGGTGCCGGATCACCGGTGACGGTCAGACCCGAGGTGATGCACATGTCATCCACGTCGAAGGTCGCCAGCAGGGCGCGGGTATCCGCATCTTCGACATGCACGATCGGCGCAGCTTCGAGGCTGGAGCCGATCACTTTGTCCTGACGCTGCACTTCAAGCGCGGCGGTCACAGCGCGGCGAACACGGCGGACCTTGGCCATGTTGGTTTCCAGTTCCTCGTCGCGCCACTCGGCCAGCGTATCCGGGAAATCGACCAGATGGACCGAGTTGTCGTCAGCCGGGAAGCGTTCCAGCCAGACCTCTTCCATTGTGAAAACCAGCACGGGGGCCAGCCACGTTGTCAGGCGATGGAACAGGATGTCCAGCACGGTGCGTGCGGCGCGGCGGCGCAAGTTGTCGCCGTCGCAGTAGAGCGCATCCTTGCGGACGTCGAAGTAGAAGGACGACAGATCAACGGTCGCAAAAGTGAAAACAGCACTGAACACACCCTGGAAATCAAAGGATGCATAGCCCTTGCGCACCTGCTCATCCAACTCGGCCAGACGGCTGAGCACCCAGCGTTCCAGACGCGGCATTTCCGCCGGATCCACTCGGTCTGCCTCGGTGAAATCAGCCAGCGATCCCAGCATGAACCGCATGGTATTGCGCAGGCGGCGATAGCTGTCAGCAGTTCCTTTCAGGATTTCCGGCCCGATCCGCTGATCGGCAGTATAGTCGGTCTGGGCCACCCAAAGGCGCAGGATGTCGGCGCCGTATTGTTTGATGACTTCTTCCGGCACGATGGTGTTGCCCAGCGACTTGGACATCTTGTTGCCCTTGGCATCCAGCGTGAACCCGTGGGTCACCACATTGCGATACGGTGCGCGACCCTTGGTGCCGCATGCCTGCAACATCGAGGAATGGAACCAGCCGCGATGCTGGTCGGTGCCCTCCATGTAGACGTCCGCGATACCGTCCTCGGTGCCATCCTCGCGGTCGCGCAGGACAAAAGCGTGGGTCGAGCCAGAATCGAACCACACATCAAGCACGTCAAAGACCTGATCGTAGTCGCCGGGGTCGGCGATGCCGTCCAGCACCTGCTCTTTGAATCCCTCGGTGTACCAGATATCCGCGCCGTCCTTCTCGAACGCCGCCTTGATGCGGGCGTTCAGGTCTTCGTTTCGCAGCAGGTAATCCGCGTCAGTGGGCAAAGCCCCTTTCTTGGTGAAACAGGTCAGCGGCACGCCCCAGGCGCGCTGGCGCGACAGAACCCAGTCCGGGCGGGCTTCGATCATCGAATACAGGCGGTTGCGGCCGGTTTGCGGCGTCCACTTTACCAGTTCGTCGATCGAACGCAGGGCGCGTTCGCGGATGGTGTCGCCCATCTCACCCATGCCATCGTCCAGCTTGCGGTCAACGGATGCGAACCACTGCGGTGTGTTGCGGTAGATGATCGGAGCTTTGGAGCGCCACGAATGCGGATAGCTATGCTTGATCTTGCCGCGCGCCAGCAGCCCGCCGACCTCGACCAGCTTGTCGATGACCGCCTTGTTGGCGTCGCCCTCACCGCCTTTGCGGGACAGGATGAATTTGCCACCAAAGAACGGCAGATCGGCGCGGAAACTGCCGTCATCCATCACGTTATAGGTGATGACCTGCTCGAGCATTCCCAGATCGCGGTAAAGCTCAAATTCCTCCATCCCGTGCGACGGCGCACAGTGGACAAAGCCGGTACCTTCGGTATCGGTCACGAAGTCAGCGGCGCGGAAGTCGCGGATGTCGTCCCATTCACCATTGCCACCCTCGGCCCCGGCCAGCGGATGGGTCAACTGGACACCTTCCAGTTCATCGGTGGTCACGTCGCGCACGCGGGTCCATTGATCGTCGTTCAGACGCGCGCGTCCTAGCACGTCGGCGGCCAGATTGTCCGCCAGCAGGAACTTGTCACCGACGCTGGCCCAACACTCATCCGGCGTGCCAGTGACTTCGTAAAGGCCGTAAGAGATGTCCTTGCCGTATACGACCGCCTTGTTCGACGGCATGGTCCAGGGCGTGGTGGTCCAGATAACCACAAAGGCGCCATCCAGATCGCCTGCATTCGCGACCTTAAATTTCACCCAGATGGTGAAGCTTTCCTTGTCGTGATACTCGACCTCGGCTTCGGCCAGCGCGGTTTTCTCGATGGGCGACCACATCACGGGCTTCGAGCCCTGATAGAGCGTGCCGTTCATCAGGAACTTCATGAACTCGTCGGCGATCACCGCTTCGGCGTGATAGTCCATCGTGATGTAGGGATCGGGCCAGTTGCCGGTGATGCCCAGGCGCTTGAACTCATCGCGCTGGATGTCGATCCAGCCCTCGGCGAACTTGCGGCATTCCTGACGGAAGTCGACGATGTTCACCTCGTCCTTGTTCTTGCCCTTCTTGCGATACTGTTCCTCGATCTTCCATTCGATCGGCAAACCGTGGCAGTCCCAGCCGGGCACATAGCGCGCGTCGAAACCCATCATCTGATGGCTGCGGACGATCATATCCTTGATCGTCTTGTTCAGCGCGTGACCGATATGCAGGTGGCCGTTGGCGTAGGGCGGTCCGTCATGCAGAGTGAACGGTTTCCGCCCCTCTTTTTCGCGCAGGCGGTCGTAAACACCGATCTTTTCCCACCGCTCCAGCCAGCTGGGCTCGCGCTTGGGCAGGCCGGCGCGCATGGGAAACTCGGTTTTGGGAAGGTTCAGCGTGTCTTTGTAATCAGGTGTTTGGGTCGTGTCGGCGCACATTGGGGGCGTCCTCAGGATGATCTGGTCGTGTTTGGATCGAAGCGGTCAGTGCGAGTTCTCAAGCACCTTTGCCCGGCGTCTCGCGATATCAGAGCGCCGGGGATATAATTCGAATAATGATGGCCAAACGGTCATACATGGCGGGCTTATAAGATGCCCACGCCTAATGGTCCAGAGGTTCTGCCGTCTGCGGCGAATGGCGCAGTTTAGCCCAGCGGTTCAGCCAGGCGAGACCGGCCAACGCAAGCCCAAGCGCCAACAGTGAAAACACCCGGATCAGACCGCCCAGACCCGCAATATCGATCAGGAAAACTTTGGCTACGGCCAAACCGATCACTGCCAGACCTGCCTTGCGCATTACATCGGACCGGCGGGCAAGCGATTGATAGAACAGCATCGCCCCAATGACCAACAGTGCCATGGTATAGGTGTAAAGTTCGGGCTGAGTGACACCGTTGCCTTCATACATGCCGTCAGCGCCCTGCCAGACATGGCGTATGGTCAGCCCCAGCCACAAAGCCGCAAGCGCTCCGGCCAGACAATTACTTGCTTGTTTCAGCCATATTGGCGTGGACGTGATTCTCCAGGCTGAGAACCCGATTGCCAGCGCAGGCAGCAGATACGCCACTGCGAGGGTATTCAACACTGGCGGCCCCAGCACTGGCCCGGCATGCAGGTTAAGCAACGGGTTTGCTTCCGTAACCGCCTGCCCCAAACGGAATAGGCCATGCCCCGCAAAAAACGCTGCGAACAGGTAACGCGCATAATTCAGCTTCCCGCCCAGTTCGAATCTTTGAACCTGCGCAAATGCCAATAGCAACCAGATGACTGCCAGCAGCCCTAATCCCCAGTGGCTGTTGGTGGCATTGCCCTCACCAAAGCTTTGCAACCATCTCTCAAGAAGCAGCGACAGCAATATGCCCCCCGTCGCCCAGGCCGCGCTTTCCAGCAGCAGCACGGCCACAGGACGTCGCAACGGCCTGAGCAACCACCAGCCTGCAAGGAATCCGATGGTGGCCGCACCGTAGACCAATGCCATCTCAACCACAGGTGCGGAGCTTGCCCAGACCAGACCCGGGTTCAGAACCAAACGCACCGTAACCGTGAAGACCCCGGCCCAGATGAACCAACTCATCTGGGGCAGCGTGAATTTGCGGTCCAGCGCAGCGGCAACAACAATGGTCGCAACCAGCGCGATCGTCAGCGCCGCTGAACTGAGGACAATGACGCAGGCAAAGGCCAGACAGGATAGTGCAGATAACGTAGACAGAGCAGCGCGCATCCGGTCCTCGCCGTCAACCCGCGCAAAACGTTCAGCGAAGACAACCATCAATACACCCAACGCAATAGCGTGCAGCGCCCAGGCGTAAGCACCGATAACCTCGGCCGGGTGCCAGCCGACTTCAAGCGCGATTGCCATCACAGGCGCGAAAACAGCGGCCGCGCCGGCCCAAACTGCTGCGTATCGGTTTGCATGCATCGACCGCCAGACAGCGAGCACCGAGAAAACCGCCCCCAACGCCGTTAAAGTCGTGATGACCCACGGGTAATCAGCCTCGGGTGTCTCTGCGTATGTTTCAGCGAACTGACGCAGCACCACACCGTAATCAAGACCATGGGCAAGAACGAACCAGACGAGGCCCAGGGCTGGAAACACGGTCGCATCCTGCAAGGCCTCCGCACCCCTGGCCCAAAGAAGCAATGCAAGTGTCAGGCCTGACAGCAAAGCGATGCCCAACCAGAACTCACCCGCGGAATCCGGCCAATGCAGGGACAGAATCGCCGAACTGACGGCTATCGCGCCAAAACCCAACCGTGTCGGAAACTCTGGCCACGGTTCACCCTTTTTGTGCCGAATGGTCTCAGAAATCATTAGTCCGGCGTGATTGGGCCAGATCCGCCGGACAGGAACTGCTATGGCGATCACCGCCAGCGCCGCCACGCAGGTCAGGTATCCCGGCTCGGTCAAAGGGGACGACAGCACCAGTAACAGGCACGCGGAGTAGGCCCCGAATAGCGTCAAAACCGATATCCATGCCCAGCGCCGCACCGTATCGATGCCTAAACCCAGCACGGTGATTACAAAGAAATACCCGTATAGCCAGTTTGGATCGTCCGAGGATCCTCCCACGACGAAGGGGGCAGAAAAGGCTCCGATCAAGCCGACTGCAGCCAGCAAAGGACCGTGGAACCATCCCAGCACAAGCCCCAGCAGCGCGACGCAGATCATTGCCGCCAATGCTGTCTCGGGACCAATCAGGTCATATAGCTGCCGGGCAGCCAGAACGCCGCCGAACAGCGTGACCAATCCGGCCCCTGAAAACACCGATGGCAAATAGGCGGTGGCCGAGGTCTCGTCGTCTCCGTACCTGCGCCGGATGATTTCGCCCGAAACGATCAGAGCCGCACCGAACGCCAAGGCCGCGATCACGCGCGCGGATGGAGGCAGCAAGCCATTCTCGACGCCATATTGGACAAGGAAAATACCCGCCAGCGCCAGCGACAGGGCCGAGACCGCATAGAACCAGTTCTCACGCAGCCAGGCCGTCAAGGCCGTAATGCGATCCTCGCGAAACACGACCGCTGCGGGTGGACCCTGTTGTGGCAGTGATTTCGGCCGCGTCTCCTTGGTCCTACCAGCCTTGGCGGCAGACCATGGGGCGGGTTTCGACTTTTTGTCCGGCCGTTCAGTGGATTTCGGGCGTTCTGACCGGGGTGGCACTGCCAGTCCAGCCGGCTTGTCACCCCCAAGTGACAGGATGTGCCGCTCAAGCTGGTCAACCCGGCGACGCAACCGCGCCTGCCCCACCAGCAGAACAACGACGGCCACCGGAATGGCCAGTACAATCAGTCCGACGAGAACAAGCAGCGATTCCAAAGGGCTCTCCGAGTGGTTTCGACGTCAGGCTACCCGAGGCTTACATTCTGTAACAGTCAGAAATTCCAGTAGATTCGAGGGGGCTGACTCCCGGGCTAACCCCAGCCAATCGCCGGTCGGGCGATCATCAACCAGATAATGGCCAACACTGCCGCAAAGGCGGGAAACCCGCTGGCAAACCAAATTCGGAACAGACGGTGATAAAGCGCGGGCAGCGGAGCTTCATTCTCTGCGGCCAGCCGTGCCAGTCCGCGCATTTTTATCTGTATCCACACAACCGGCAACCAGAACAGCCCGGCCATGGCATAAAGTGCCAGCGACAGCGCAATCCAGCCTTCGCTGAACGACCATCCCAACCGCCACGCCAGCAGGGCGCCGGTGATCGGTTGCAGGACGACAGCCGTTGTCGTGAACAAAAAATCGGCAAGAACCACTGTGCTGGCCGTCTGCGCGATAAACCGAGGGTCGCGCGAACGATGCGCAGCCAGCATAAAGAACGCGATACCGGCACCTGTGCCAAGCAAAACGCAGGCTCCGATTATGTGCAACCAACGCAGGATCAGATCAGGGTCCATCAGCGGCTCTGCAACATGGCCCATGGCGACAAGCGACAAACTCATTGCAGGCAATACTTTGATTAACGGGCCCAACGGGTCCAGCCACAATCCCGGAACAGTAATACTCGCTGCGATTAGGTAGAACAGGGCGATCCCAAACTGCGCCAGACAAGCGCGTTCGGCCCAGGGACGCCATAGAATGGCAAGACCCAGCGCAATATCGATGATCGACCAGAACACCACACTGGCGGTTGCTATCCCTGCGCCCCAACCTGCGCCGGTCAATACCGACGTCGCCTGTGAGAGGCCGAACAGACCGAGCAAGCCGGACAATACCCAGAAAAGGCTGAGCACAGCGACGACCGGCGGCAGCAACAAAGACATCCGCGCCGCCAGCCTGTGTTCCCGCGAACAGATCAAGCCGGCATAGATTTGTAGTAAAGGCGTCAGCGATTGGCCAGTGGCCATGCGGTAAGGTTCCGGGTCTCCGGTCACACCTTCGGCCATGAGTGTCATCGCGTTGCTTCTCAGGGGCGAGCGCCACCCCAGGTGACCAAGCGCGTCGGCGCAACGCAAGACCAAAACCGACATCGTACCAGGCGCATTGATGGTGACCAGTGCGGATGGAAAACCCATCCAGCGGCGCGTCTCGTCCAGAACACCGGACAGCGGAGTTGGCTCGTCCTCAACCAGATCGTATGTGCCTTGCGGCAACTCTCCGGCCACAGCCGCCGCAACCGCTTGGCACAGGTCCGGCATACCTACGCACTGGACCGGGGCCTTCGGATACGCGATTGGTTGTACCAGTGGAACCGCCGCCAACATACGCAGCAGAGCCGTCCCACCGTAGTCGGATTGTCCGATGACCAGACCCGGCCTGAGAATCCACAATGGGATGCCGCAGGATCGCAGCGCGTCATCACCCGCGACCTTGGTCCGCATGAAATCCGTCTTTGCACCCGGGGACGCTCCGATAGCTGAAATCTGAACCACGGCGATGTTCTTCTCAGCGCAGGCCTTCCCCAAAGCCGCAATGGCAATGTGGTGAACAGCTTCCAGATCATCCGCAGGGCCATCCTGCAATGCACCGGCGCAGTTCACGACACAATCGATACCAGACAAGGTGGCATTCCAGTCCCGAGGTTGCAGACAGGTCCGCAGATCACCATGCACCAGTGTCATACCCGGCAAGACCTGAGCCCCTGTTTTCCCGCTGCGCACAAAGGCCGAAACCCGCGCGCCTTCGGACTGAAGCGACCGAGTTACGGCCGCCCCGATAAACCCATAAGCCCCTAAAACAAGTACGTTTTTGTCGGAAATCAGCAAAAGTCGCACAATCTCTTGAATCTGCTTCCGACAGACTAGCGACTGAGACTGCCATGACCAGCCAATCCACACAATCTGCGACAATCTTGGCCCCTAGGGGTGAAAGAGAGATCCCACAAGATAAGCGATTGATGCTGCGGCTCCGCCGATCAGCAGGGTCTCGAACCCGGACCGCCACCACGGCGCCAATGACCAACGGCTTTTCAAAGCACCAATGGCAAAGAACACACCCATGGTCATCCAGGCAGAAACGGCAAAAGCCTGATCCACTGACAACAAGAACGGCAACAGAGGAACCATTCCGGCCACGAGAAAGGCTAAAAATGTTGCAGTCGCCGCCTTGATCGGGTTGGGATCAACGCTGCCCAACCCGTATTCGCCCTCGATCATCAAGTTTACCCAATTGTCATGGTTTGCCGTGATCTCATCGGTGGCTTCGTCCAGAATGCGGCCTGACAACCCTTTTTGCGCCAGAATCTCATGCACCTCACGACGCTCGCCGTCAGGATAAAGTTTTATGTGACGCTCTTCGATGACGCGGATGCGACGGATATTATCCAACTCCGCCTTGGTGGCTGAGTAATTCCCGGCTGCCATCGAAAACCCGTCTGCCAGGACGTTGGCCAGCCCCAGCGCCACGATCACGAACGACGACAAGCCCGCCCCCGCAACCCCTGCAACAATGGCAAATGTTGTCACCGAACCGTCGATACCGCCATAAACCACGTCCCGCAGGACGCCCCGGCCTGGCGGCGCATTGATCCGTTCCGAGATTTCCTGCTGGCTATGTCCGTGCTCGATCATGGCTGGCTCCGGCTTTGTTATGCACGCCAGCAGACAGGAAGACTTTGCGTCAGGTCAAGTTTTCGAGAACAAACCACTCAGCGCACGTTTGATCATACCGCGGGTGGACGGCCTGTGCCGGTCAGAAAACGGTAAAGGACGACAGACCTCCATCGCGGCCACGCCGACCCGCGCGCTGAGTGCGCCGTTCACCAACCCTTCGCCAAAGCGACGGGACAGTTTGCTGAGGACCGATCCCCCCAGAACAGGTTCCAGCAGGTCATCGCCAACGGCCACAGCCCCGGTGGCCACCAGATGCACAAAGACTGCCCGGGTCAGCCGCCAACTGCCCAGAAACCCTGCACGCCCCCCGTAAATCTCGGCAACCCTGCGGATCATCCGCAATGACGCCGCCAGCGCCGTCGCGACATCCGCCAACGCCAGAGGCACCAGGGCGGTTACCGTGGCGACCTGACGTGCTGCCGCCTCGACCTCGCGGCTGGCGGCTTCGTCCAGAGGGGCAAGCAATTCATCTTCGGCCAAGGTCAGCAGCGCGGAGGCGTCAAATTGTTCGCCCATCCGTTCAGTCAATCGGTCCCGGCCCCAACGGGTTTCTTCGCGCCCTTTGTAGAACGCGATCAGACGGTTCGTGACCACGCGGGCCTGTGCCAGATCGGCTTCGGTCAGCGCCGTGTCTGCGGCGCGGCGCATTCCATCGACGCGAGACAACCGCCCAATGGCGGCCAGTTCCCGCATTGCGATGATCAGTGCGACCAATACCAGCGCCGCAAACAAGCCAGTGATAACCCAACCAAGGATCGGTGCCCGTAACAGCAGTGAATTGACGAAATCCCAGGCCGCGACGGACACCACCGCGCCAATCGCTGCCAGAGCCAGCCCCCAGAACCACCGCGACAGGGCCGACGGTTTACGCGCCGTCAATCGAACCGCCGTTTGCATCGCCTGCCCTTGCGGCTGCGCAACGTCAGGAACCGGCGGCGCCTCTGCTACGTCCGCAGCTGGTTCCTCGTCGTCAAGATCAATCAGAACCGGACCTTTAGCCATTCTCAGCCCCTTTCCGTTGCCAGACGTATTTGATGTCCGGCAGGTTTTCATCGTTTTCCGCCCCGTCGCTGCGGGCGACCTCGGCAAAGCCGTTGTGCTCATAGAACCGGCATGCCCCGTGATTGGCCTGGAACGCAAACAGAGACAGCTGCGCCTGCCGGGATTTGGCTTGATCCAGAAGGCGCTGGCCGATTCCCTGCCCGCATTCAGACGGTGTCAGATAGAGGGAGTGGATTTCATCCCCCTTGAGCGCCAGAAACCCCACAACGCCTGTATTGGTTTCAGCCACGGTCACCCAACCCTGATCAATCATCCAACCGCAAAAGGCGATGGTTTCAGCGCAGGAATGCAATTCGGGCATCCAGTCGTTGTCACGAGCAAATCCGTGCAGAATTTCTCCGGTCGCACCGGCATCGGTGCTGCGGGCGGGACGAAGGACGACGGTCACAACCGGTCTCCGATCAAAAACTGCGCGGCACGGTCCAGCCGGATATGCGGCGGACCGTCACCCGGCCGCAGGGTCAGATGCGCTGGTGAAAAGGCCATGAATCCATAGTCTTCGCCCAGCCAGCTTTCCGCTCCGTTGCGGGCCGGACCCAGCAGATGGCTTGGGTCTTCGGGCAGGTCACCGGGATAGAAAGCCGCCTGCTTGCCGTCCAACAGGGTGCCGCGCACGCAGGGCAATTTGGACCCGTTATGCGTGCGGATTTCCTCGGTCGTTGCGCGCAAAGCAGCCAGGGACAGCGCCGCCGTTTCCGCCCCGGCAAAGCTTGCACGGTCGCGGGCGTCGCGGGTCAGAGCCTCCATGATGTGGGTCAGGCGTGGATGTTGCAGGTGGTGCAGATGGTCGGCCTTGGTGGCGGCGAACAGGATACGCTCGACCCGTTTTCCCAGCAGCAACTGGCTGAGCCAGGCGTTACGCCCCGGGCGGAAGGCGGACAGAATATCAGCCATGGCGCGGCGCATGTCCTCGACCGCTTGTGGCCCTTTGTGGATCGCTCCCAGCGCATCGACCAGAACCACCTGCCGGTCGATCCGCGCAAAGTGATCCCGAAAGAACGGCTTCACAACCTGAGACTTATAGGCTTCGTACCGCCGCGCCATTTCCCGGTGCAGGCTGCGCCGGGGCGCATGGCCGTCGACAGGTAAAGGCGCAAAGGTCAGCACCGGAGAACCCGCCAGATCGCCCGGCAGCAAGAAACGCCCCGGCGTGCAGTCATAGAACCCGGCATCTCGCGCGGCGCTCAAATAGGTCGCAAACTCTTTGGCCAAGGCCTGCGCCGTAGGCTCGTCATGCGTCTCAGTTGGTTCTGCCGCTTTGGCTTGTTCAAGAAAGCCCGCAGCCTCGGCGCGACCGGCAATGCGTTCAAGCGTTTCTCTTGACCAGACCTCGTAGGATTTATCCAGCAAAGCCAGATCCAGCAGCCATTCGCCCGGATAATCCACGATGTCCAGATGAACGGTTCGCGGCCCTTGCAGACCCGATAGCAAACCGGCGGGACGGGCTTTGAAGGAAAGCCGCAACTCAGATACGGCGCGGGTACTATCCGGCCAGTGAGGCTGTGCTCCGGTCAGCGCGGCCAAATGGTTTTCATAGTCGAACCGGGGCACCGTATCGTCGGGCTGCGGTTGCAAGTAAACCGCATTGATCCGGCCTTCCTGCTGCGCCACAAGGCCCGGCATCCGCCCCCGGTCCAGCAGGTTCGCGACCAGAGAGGTGATGAACACTGTCTTTCCCGACCGCGCCAACCCGGTGACGCCCAGACGGATCATGGGCTCGAACAGTGCCTCAGACACGCGGTCGCCCACGGACTCGACGCCGCGCACAAGACTGTCTGCCAGAGAAGAGATGACCAAACTGTCGCCCCGCTTTTATCGTTTCGCTCAAGATAGGTAGCCGTCGCCGGACATGCCAGCGCTTTCCCGCTCTTGCCCGTCCGTGCGCGGCGCGTTACCAGCAGCCCATGCCTAGATACGCGCTGAAAGTCGAATACCAGGGGGAGCCGTTTGCCGGGTGGCAGCGGCAAAAGGAATTGCCGTCCGTTCAAGGGGCGATCGAACAGGCCTTGTCGCGTATCCAGCCCGGAGAGCACACCATCGCTGCCGCCGGACGCACCGATGCCGGCGTTCATGCACTGGGACAGGTGGCCCATTGTGATCTGGTCAAGGAATGGGACCCGTTCCGCCTGTCCGAGGCGCTGAATTACCATCTCAAGCCGCAGCCTGTGGCCATCGTGAAAGCTGCCCGGGTGGATGACGACTGGCACGCACGGTTTTCGGCGTTGGAACGGCAATACCTGTTCCGTATTCTGATGCGCCGCGCACCTGCGACCCATGACGCCGGACAGGTCTGGCAGATCAACCACCGGCTCAACGTCGATGCGATGCAGGCCGGGGCAGATATGCTGATCGGGCGGCATGATTTCACCACCTTCCGCTCATCCATCTGTCAGGCGGCCAGCCCGGTCAAAACGCTGGATGAACTACGGGTCGAGCAGGTTGAGGGCTTTTCCGGCCCCGAGATACATTTCCACGTCCGCGCCCGGTCGTTCCTGCACAATCAGGTGCGCAGTTTCGTTGGCACGCTGGAACGAGTCGGCGCCGGAGCGTGGACGCCCGAAGATGTACGCGATGCGCTACAGGCCGCCGACCGCGCCGCCTGCGGGCCGGTTTGCCCGCCGCAGGGCCTCTATCTGGCGCGAGTTGGGTATCCTGAGCCTGTCTTCGACTAAATCGCGCGCAGCAACAGACCACCAGCAATCACCGCGATTAGCAGTCCAGCCACCAGTTCGATAGTCGGCGCCAACACCGAGGCAAACCGCGTGGCCGATGCCGAGACCAGCAATCCGCCGCGCAAGCCGAACGAGGTCCAACCGACCAGTGTCGTCACAGTCGCCGTGCCCAGAGCCATCGCAAAGGCCCCCGCTATACCGACCATCGCGATGCCCATCTGCCAGGTCAGGATCAGCACAAACAACGCGCCGGTGCAGGGGCGTGCCGCAATACCTGCAATCAGCAACGCGGCCTCACGCAGGCTGCCGATATGTGCCACTTCCTCTGCGGTGGGGCCGTGCCGGTGGCCGCAGTCTGAGCAAACGTCGTGATCGTGGTCATGATGATTGTGATCGTGATCATAGTGGTGATGATGCGCGGTTTCGCTGCGGACACGCCGTGCAAAACTGCGACTGGCCCGGAACACTAGCCACAACCCAATTGCAGCAATGGCAGCGTAGCTAATGGGGGCCATGACCTGCTCGGTCGTGCCCACAAGGCTTTCGCGAGACATCTGGAACACCAGAACCCCGGCATAGACCAGCACGATGGCCGTGACTGCCTGCCCAAGACTGGACAGCACACTGATGGCGGACAGGCGCCAGAACGCGATGCGGCGGCCAAGTCCGTAACCTCCGATCAGCACCTTACCGTGGCCGGGTCCGATTGCATGGAAGAAGCCATAGGCAAAACACACCGTCAGCAGGGTTGCGACGGCCTCGGGCTGTTCGGCGCGGGCAGCGCGCAAGGATCGCGCGATCTGGTTCTGGAATTCCCGCTGCTCACCCGCAGCCCATGCGGCCAGGTGATCAAACCCGCCACTGCCCCAGAACCACAGCAGCAGACCAACGGAAATGGCGACAGGTACAATCAGGTATTTGGACATGAAACGCGGATCTCAGTCGCAAAGTTCTCCCCGACCAGAGGGATGTCATTTTCTTCGAGGTCAAAATCGGCATCCAGCGTCCGAAGAAAAGCCTGCATTTGTGCCAGCTGGCCGTCGATGTCGGGCTCAACCCGGTTGACCTCACAGGTCGCAGGCCCCGAGACCGTAACCGGCCGGGTCACTTCGTAGGCGGTGTAAAAGGTCTCATCAAACGCTTTTGCCGACAGCGCCAGGACAGGCACCGCGCCGCCCTCAACCGCGCGCAGATGGGTAGTGACAACCCGCCCGTCTTCAGTGGTGGCCTGCGGTTCCAGAGGGCCGGACAGGGCTACGGTTGCCCCGTCCGAGAGCACGACCAGATCACCGTTATACCCCTCAACCCATTGAGCATCGAAACCGGATAGTAACTGTTGCTCGTCTTCGGTCAGGATGCCATCTGCATCCTGATCCAGCTTCATGTCTTCGAGGATCAACAGCGAGTAGAATTCATCATACGCCCAGGTGACCCGCACATGCGTCAGTTGACCCGCCTCATCCACGATAAATTCCAACCCGGTGTCAATGAAGACATGGGGGTGTGCCATGGCCGGGATCGGCAAACAGCAGGTCAACAGGGTCGCAATCCAACGCATGGGCGAAAGATAGTGTGTCGGTCAGCACCCGGCAATGCGTTTCGCGAGGCGCTTGCAGAAACTGGCCTGCGGATCAGTTAGGCGGGAACAGAACGAGGGTCTGCAAGGCCGCGCCGACAGGGCCTTCGGTGTCATAGAGAACTGATTGAGACATGCCGATGCCCGACGATTGCCAATGACAAATGGAGTCTGAGGCCAGCCATTCCGAAACCGGTTCGCGGTGGACTTGCACGGTCAGGTCGGCGTTCATGAATCCCATCTCAGCCGTTGGCGCGTTCCACGAGATACCGTTGCCGCAATCGGCCAGCGGGCAAAGTGCCTGAATCGGCGATTGCGCCTCGCCCTCAAGCAATTTCGGCGTCCGCATCCAGACCGTCTTTGGTCCGGGGCCTTGATTGCCGTTTCTGGGGTAGAGCACTTCGGAGTGGTTTGCAAAGCCCGGCAGGCCGTGGCGTATTTCACCTATCGGGAAAGGGCCTTTCACAGCGTCCTCCAGAATGGGCGGGGACAGTGTCACGTTGGGAACCGGCCCCAGATCCCTGCGCGCCAGGTGCATGGTTGTTGCTGTGGCACAGAGCGTGTCGTCGAGATCATGAACCGTCACACGTGTGGTCGCCAGCGTCTTGGTGTGGCGCGTGGTTTCCGCAGCCACACGCAGACCTGCCAGCGGCAGTGGCCGCAACAGGTCAACAGTCAGACGGGTCAACATTTTTTCCGGGCCGATCTCGGTTTCCGCGGCTCGCACGATCAGACCGCTAACCGGACCCGCATGACAGTGGTCAGCCGACCACGGACCACGCGCAGGATCATTGCCGACAAAGGCACCGTCCGCACTTTGGTGAAAATACGTCTGACGGCTCAGGTCGGTTTTCCTGTTCATGTGCTGCCTCAACCCTCTTCCTGCATCTGTTTCTTTGTCCGATCCATCGACCAGACTTTACCTTCAGCCAAAGAATGACTTAGCTGCGTTTACGATGTCCAGTTGGGTGACGAAACGTCAAAACGGTCAAATTGAAACAGAGGGGGCGCAATATGGCGTTGTTGATTGAAACCGGGCTGTCCGATTGGATAAGCGACAACGACATTGCCCGCGAAGTTCAACGGCTTTACCCCGGAACGGATGTGCGAACGCCATCGACACTCGGAGATCCCAGCGACATCACCATGGTTGCTGTGGTCGGGCTGAACGACGACCACCCCAAACGTTTGCCGAATTTGCAACTGGTGCAAAAACTGGGCGCCGGGGTCGAGACAATCGTCGGCAACCCCAACCTGCCCGTTCATGTCCGCGTGACCCGCCTGAAACCGGACGCGCCTGCGCAAGGCATCGCCGAATGGTTTGTAGCCTATGTCCTGCGCCACCAAAGACACATGACGTTCCACGAGGCCGCACAACGCCGCGCGGAATGGGTGCCGAAAGCGCCCATCTATTCGCCGGACACAGTGGTTGGTGTTCTCGGACTGGGCCATATCGGATCGCGCAGTGCCAGGATGCTGCACTCCGTCGGTTTCCGGGTTATGGGCTGGAGCCGGTCGCCCAAGCAGATTGACGGCGTCACCTGCCTGCATGGCGACGCGGCCCTTCCGGAATTGCTGGGCCAGTGCGACCATGTCTGCGCAATCCTCCCATCCACTCCTCAGACAGTCGGGCTTTTCGATGCCAAGATGCTGGCCGTCATGAAACCCGGCAGTCAATTGCTGAATGCGGGTCGCGGGGACCTGATCGACGAGGACGCTCTGATAACTGCGCTGGACAACGGCACACCGGGCCATGCTGTTCTGGACGTGACTACGACAGAGCCGCTGCCATCAGACAATCCGTTGTGGGCGCATCCCGGCGTGACGATCACGCCGCATGTTTCCGGCTGGCATCTGGGCGAAGCGCTGGCGGATGTGGGCGAAAACTTTCAACGGTTGAAGGCAGGAGCGCCCCTGTTGCACGAGGTCGACCGGGCGCGCGGGTACTAGCTCAGATTCAGGGCGTCAGGATCCAGTTGCCGCTGGCATCGCGGCACCGGCGGGTTCTGACCTCGCGTGTCTGATCAGAGCCTTCAGGCTGAATGAAGTGCTGCAAGTGAACGCAATTGTCGCGGACTTCGCGTACGCGGATCGTGCCCATCGAGCCGGTCGCTTCGTTGGCCCACGTGCTCTCCGTTCCCACCTGAGGCGCACCACCTGCGAGCATCGCATCCGCTGTCACGTTCACCACGTTAAAATCCTCGGGGCTCAACCCCATTTCTGCGATGATTCGGGAAAGCGGCTTTGCCTGGCTGGCCACTGCCGCTCCCAGAACCGCAACTGCTACCAATGTAGAAGAAATCCAGGCTTTCATGGTCGCCTCGCTTTGCTGAAATAGTTTTACATTCAAGACTATACCGGCAACGAACAAGGGCCAAGCCCTGTTGCGCGCCCTTAAAAATTTCCAAGTAAACCTTTTGCATGTCAGACGCCTGAGGCGGCGGGACAGTCCCAGCATGGTGCCGGAAACTGAAACCAAAGGTATCCATGGCACACGCCACATATTGCACGCTCACAGATAGCCACCGCGATCAGGACCAGTTATTAACTGATCGCCCCATATTCACTGACGTCCGAGTGGTGATCCCTTGTGCCGAAATTCACGTGATTCAAAACGGGCATTATGTCCTGAAAGTAAAGCCGTCTACCGGCTCAACGAGGATTGGGTCGCGGTCGTGGCTGGCGATTACATCTGGCTGCACGCCTTTTGCCCGCAGGCGGTCCAGGTCGATTCCGCTAACTGCACTACAATGACATGCACCTGTCCCTGGCTAAACGCTGACGTGGATTCGGTTTTTTCCGTCGCAGGGGTTCACAGAAGCGCTTGAATCTGGTGAAATAACACCGGTTTTTAGCACTGGAGATTTTCAATGGTACTGCGCGGATCAATGCTGGCACTGGCAGCAACAATTGGCCTGACGGCTTTCGGGTCAACACCTGTTGTCGCCAAGGAAGAAACCAAATCGGTTTTCGTCATGAGCCGCACATGGGCCGTGACGCAGGTATCGGACGCTCCGGTCGTGTACCGCGCCACGCGCGACAACAACAACCTGAACCCCTTTGGCCCGCCGCCGCGCCTGCGCACCGTTCAGGCCATTGCAGCCATTCAGCAGGCGACAGGATGCAAGCCGATCGTGGCCAGCATGTATCAGAACATCTCGGGTCAGTTCTTTTCACAGGTCAGTTGCAACTGACGTGTGGTCGAAACGGCCATTGAGGTCTGACCGGCGCGCTGCCATAGCTTGCGCATGAAACTCGCAATCAACGGATTCGGCCGTATCGGCCGCACGATCCTGCGGCAGCTTCTGGCCTTGCCGCAAGGTTCGGACATCGAGCTGGTGCTGATCAACGATATCGCTCCGCTTGAAACCTGTGCCTATCTTTTCAAATATGACAGCACATTTGGCCCGTTTCCTGGCACGGTTGAAACGGGTGACGAAACCATCTTGATTGATGGGCACGCATTCCCGGTCACCCACAGCGCGGATCTGTCGCGCGTAGATCTGTCCGGTGTCGATGTTTTGATGGATTGCACGGGAGTCGCGCGCACATCAGACGTTGCCAGCCAGGGACTGACAGCCGGGGCGGGCAAAGTTCTGATCTCAGGCCCCTCACCCGCAACCGAAGTCACAATTGTTCTTGGCGCCAACGAAGATCAGTTGGGCAATGCACGGATCGTATCAAACGCCTCCTGTACCACAAACGGGCTGGCGCCTCTGATCAAAGTACTGGACCGGATCGGAGGCATCGCCTCGGCCCACATGACGACGATTCACTGCTATACCAACAGCCAGCCCATGGTCGACGCACCGCGCGGAGATCTGGCGCGCTCACGTGCCGGTGCTCTGTCCATGGTCCCGACAACCACCAGCGCCACGCATCTCATTGACGACGTCATGCCCCATCTCGCTGGCCGCATCTCGGGCGCAGCCGTTCGCGTTCCCACGGCCAGCGTGTCCGCCGTCGATCTGGTTGTTACGCTTGAGCGTGGCATGTCCGAGACCGCTTTTGACGCAGAACTGCGTAGAGCCGTCGCTCAGTCACCCGTTCTGGGCTGGACCGATCACCCCCTGGTCTCGTCGGACTTGCGCACAAGGCCGGAATCCCTTGTCCTAGCAGGCCCCGAGACGCGGATGGTCGGTGAACATCAGGTCCGCGTCTTCGGCTGGTATGACAATGAATGGGGGTTTTCGGCGCGTATGCTGGACGTGGCTCGCCTGATGGCCAACGTCTGAGCTGACCGCAGTACTCCGCGAACCGCGTGTGCCCGACTATAAGCACGCCAAACAGGCTGATGCATGCTCTGCCATACCGCTTGAAACCTCCTCGGCCGCCTCGGGGACCATTTCATTGGGCAGGGCCGGGTTCAGCACGATTGCGATCAGGCCGATCTTCTTGGCTGAGCGATAAATTTGGCACATCCGGTTGCGTAGTCGACTACTACGTGATCCTTTTGCTCTCGCCATATGGGCGTTCAACTTGCCGGGCCAACTGAAGACACAGATTGCGGAAGCGAGCACCACATCGCCAATTTGCGCGTTCATGGAATTCACAAACTGACGCTCCATGGAGACCTGATGCTGTCGGGCTATTACGCACTGGTATTTGCGACCAGATACAACCGGTTCATCGCCGCGCTGGTATTCCTGATGGGCGTCGCGATGTTGCTCGTCGCCGTCATGTGGTTGTCGACTGCACCGATGTTCAAGCCGCTGTGAGAGGTCGATACCCAATCTCATACGCCTTTCGAACAAACGAACGCAGCAGCTGAAGAGGCCCATCACGTCCTGCTGGGCAACTGTCCATGCTTTGCGCGAACCGGGTTGGGAGCGCGTCCTCAGGGCTTCGAAGGGTGTTCTGCCGGAAACTGAAGGCGAAATCACCCGCAACACACATCAAATCTACCTTCAGGTGGGAGTGACCCAAGAAATGCCACCTGCCAATGTCTCCCATGTGGAACCCGAATACCGCAAAGCCACCCTTTGCTGGTTCTGCAACGCCGGGTCCTGACCACCACACGAACAGCTATTTTGGCGAGTTTTTCGATAAATTCTTTCCCTGCACTGAAACTGATGCTCTAACATGAATGCAATCAGCCGTTGCCATTCAAAAGACGGCGATTTTTTGATTTCGACTTGGGGCAGTTGGAGCCATTCGATGCAGGAAAGCTGGCCGCGGGCTTTTGCGAAAAAATGCCTTCTCGGCGCGATAACGGCTGCATTTCCAACAACTCTGGCCGCATTGGAAACCACACTGACAGTGCCCGGCGCGCCGAAAGAACTGATTGAGCGGCTTGCGGAAACGTCCTCGGTCGCAACTGCGGAAGACAGAGGATTGGACACGCCGCTGGAAATTCTTTCAGCCGCCTTGTCCGATTATCGCACCATCGTTCAGATTTTGTATGACGAGGGGTATTTCAGTCCCGTCGTCAGCATCAAACTGGATGGTCAGGAAGCTGCAGAGATCAGTTCACTCACGGTACCCGCCGAGATCAATCGGGCCGTCATCACAGTCAACACCGGCCCGACCTTTACCTTTGGCACCGCTGTCGTTGAACCCGTCGCCCCACAAACCGAGTTGCCCGAGGAGTTCGCCACCGGCAAGCTGGCAACAACCGGTGCGATTCAGCAGGCAGCCTCGGCCGGAGTGCAGGGCTGGCGCGATGCCGGGCACGCCAAAGCCGAAGTCCAGGATCAAAGGGTCATCGCCCGCCATCAACAGAGAAAACTGGATACCGAGATCGACCTTGCCCCGGGTCCGCGCCTGACATTTGGCAAGATGATCATCTCCGGCGACACGGATGTGCGCCACAGTTCGATCGAAAAAATCGCAGGCTTCCCTTCCGGTGAGGTGTATTCGCCGGAGAAGATACAGAAAGTCGGTACACGGCTGAGGCGCACCGGTACATTCAATGTGGTGTCCATTGAGGAAAAAGACACTCCGAACCCGGATGGTACACTGGATTTCGACGCGACCTTCGAAGACCTGCCCAAACGCCGCCTGTCATTCGGGTTCGAAGTCGCCTCGCGCGATGGGATCGATGTAACGGCCACATGGATTCACCGCAACGTCTCTCGCCGCGCCGAAAGGCTCAGGTTCGAATTCGCCTTGCGGAATATCGGCGGATCCGAGGATCTGGACGGCCGGATCGGTCTGCGCCTGGATCAGCCGGACAGACTTGGCCCGGATGACAACACTTTCTGGAGCGCCTTGCTGGAACGGCGCAACACAGACAACTACAACGTGTGGATTACGTCACTGGCATATGGTGCGCGGCGTACTTTTTCCGACCGCCTGTACGCGGAAGCTTCTGCTGGTTTTCAATGGTCGGACGCGGACGACGCTTATGGCAGCGGGCGCAAGTTCCGGTACTTCATCCTCCCGTTTCGATCGGAATGGGACCAACGCGACAGCAAGGTCAGTGCTACGCGCGGGTACTATCTGGATTCGCAGGTCATGCCGTTTGTCGGGTTGTCGGACACGGAAACCGGCATCCGGCTGTTTTTCGACGGCCGTGCGTACACCAGCCTGAACACGGGCGGCAGGCTGGTTTTGGCAGGCCGTGTGCAACTGGGTTCAGTGATCGGCCCGTCACCCGACGGGGTAACACCGGACTTCCTGTTTTTCTCGGGCGGCGCTGGGACCGTGCGCGGGCAACCGTATGAAAGCCTCGGCATTCCCATCAATGGCGGGGTGGCCGGTGGCAAATCCTTTCTTGGCCTGTCCGGCGAAATTCGTGGGAAAATCACCGACACGATATCGCTTGTCGGCTTTTACGACTATGGTACCGTCGATACGTCTTCGTTCATCGGAAGTGGCGCTGAGTATCATTCCGGGGCCGGACTTGGCGTCAGATACGACCTGGGCGGGTTCGGCCCGCTGCGCCTTGACCTGGCGGTGCCGGTACAGGGTGACACCGGCAACGGTCTGCAGTTCTATATCGGGATCGGACAGGCATTTTGATTTGGCGCTATTCATATCCTGTCCTAACCACGGCGCTTCTGCTGACCGCGCCTCAGCCCCTTCTTGCCCAGGAAGACGACAGCGGCGGCAGTATGTTGGAGCGGTTTCTGCAGGACACTCTGTCCGGCGACGATCAGAACGTTACCGTCAAGGGCCTGCAAGGGGCGCTGAGCGCCCGCGCCACGATCGAAGAGATCACGGTTTCGGACGACGAGGGCGTCTGGCTGACCATCAAGGACGCCGAACTGGACTGGAACCGGTTGGCCCTGATACGCGGACGGTTTTCCGTCAACGCCCTGACCGCGCAAGAGATCGACATCGCCCGCGCGCCCGGCACGACCACCAAAGAAACACCGGCGCCAACAGCCGAGACGCAACCCTTCCAGTTGCCGGAACTGCCGGTTTCAATTGAGATCGGTGAGATCCGGGTGGATGAACTGTCATTGGGCGAACCGCTGATCGGCGTGGCTGCTGATTTGAAGGTGACCGGGAACCTTTCACTGGCCGATGGCACACTGGACACCAACCTGGATGTCACCCGACTGGACCGGGCCGGCGACGAGATCAAGCTGACTGCCGGGTTCCAGAACTCCTCGCGCGAGATCAATCTCGACCTGCAGGTCAGTGAGGCGTCGGGCGGTCTGATCTCGACAGCGCTGAAGATTCCGGACAGCCCGCCGATTGGTCTGACGGCCAAGGGAGCAGGACCGTTGACGGATTTCACGGCCGACATCGCGCTGAGCAGCGACAATCAGCAGCGCGTGACCGGGCAAGTCCGGTTGCGGGCTGCCGAGAGCGGTGCTGCGGACGGGATCGCCTTTACCGCCGATTTAGGCGGCGATCTGACCCCGTTCATGGCAGAGGACCTGGACCCGTTCTTTGGGTCGAGGACACGCCTTTTCGTGGACGGCCAGACAAAACCCGAGGGCGCGCTGGATATCTCGGATCTGGAACTTACCACCCAGGCTCTGAATATAAAGGGCGAGTTGCACCTGGACGAAGGCGGAACCTTGCAGTTGGTGGCCTTGCAAGGCCGTATCACGCCGCCTGATGGTGACACTGTGGTGCTTCCGGTTGCGGGCGGAGACACGTCGATCGAAGCAGCACAGATCTCTGCCCTCTATGATCAGAAAAACGGCAATTTGTGGGACCTGAGTCTGACGGCAAATGCATTCGCTTCTCCGCAAGCGAAACTGGAAAGCGCCCAGATCACAGCACAGGGCACTCTGGAGCAGGGCGATGCTTTCAGCGTCCGGGGTGACGTACAGGCCACCGTGACCGGTATCAACCTGAGCGACCCGGCCCTGAACGCTGCTTTGGGTGAACAGGTTACGCTGGACAGCCTGTTTGATTATGGCAGTGGCCAGTCCCTGAACCTGTCAGGCTTCGAACTGGTGGGGACAGATTATACTTTGGCTCTGGACGCGCTGATCAGCGGGTTGACCAGTGGTCTTTCAGTCGACGGGTCCGCATCGCTTGACGCTTCCGACCTTTCGCGGTTTTCCGATCTGGCCAAGCTTGAACTGGGTGGCCAGGCCTCGGCCAAGGTCGATGGCAAAGGCTCGCCGCTGGAAGGCAGCTTTGACGGGAAAGTGGTCATTCAGGGCCGCAACCTGTCCACCGGTCGTGACGATATTGACCCTGTCATCAAGGGCGAAACCACGATCACACTGGACGCCAACCGCGGATCAGAGGGCATAAGCATCCGCGAGTTTGACCTGAACAGCGACGCGGCCCAGGCGCAAGCCAGCGGTGAGGTCACAACGCCGGACGGCAATCTGACCATCGATGGTCAGGCCCAGGTGAATGCACCGGACCTTTCTGTTTTCTCTGGGCTCGCCAAGCGTGACCTCGGCGGCGCCCTGCAGGCGGAACTGGACGGTAAGGGCACGGTGCAGACACTGGAATTCGACGGCACGGCGAACGTGATCGGACAGGACATCACAACTGGGATGTCAGATATCGACCCACTGCTGACGGGTCGGACCACGATCACATGGGACGGCGCGCGAACGGCCGAACAGATCGAAATCCGCAAAGCGACGGTCAACGGCAAAGCCCTGACCGCGCAGGTTGCGGCGACAGTCGATGACCCGACCGGAGACTTGTCCGTCGACGGCGAAGCCAGCCTGAACGCGCCAGATCTTTCTCTGTTCGCGGGTCTCGCCGGACGCGACCTGAGCGGCTCGGTCACGGCGGATGTTCAGGGCAACGGAAACCTGTCGAGCCGTGTCTTTGACGTACAGGGCAACGTGGATGCCGACGACATTCAGACCGGGATCGAGATTGTCGATAAACTGATCCAGGGCCGAACGACCCTGAACGTCGACGCAGAAAACGGCGATGAGGGCCTGGATGTCCGGACCTTCCGCCTGACGGGGACCGCGCTGTCGGCCACCGCGTCAGGCAAAGTCGATCGTGAGGCCGGCGGCCTGAATTTCTCGGTGCAGCTTGATGACATGGGTCGGATCCTTAGCACGCTTTCCGGGCCGCTCACACTGGATGGAAACGTAGCTCCGACCGGATCGGGACTGGAAGGAACCGCGACGCTGCGGGGGCCAGACAGCTCATACGCGACCCTTACAGGCACTGTGGAAAACAATGGGTCAGCGGATGTGGATTTCGACGCCAAGCTGAACAAAATCGAACGATTTGCGCCCGAGTTTCCGGGAACTATCGCCGCGACGGGAACCGCAAAACGCGATAACGGCGTCTGGACAATCAACGCCTCCGCCGATGGTCCCGCCGAAATCAACAGCGATATCGCGGGAACATTTGACGAAAGCAAGGGCGAAGCGGACCTGAAAGCACGAGGCGGCGTCAATCTTGGCGTGGCCAACATCTTTATTACGCCCAACAAAATCGACGGGACAGCACGATTTGACCTCGGGTTGAAAGGAAAACCCGCCCTAAGCTCGCTCAGCGGCAAAATCACCACCTCGGGGACGTCGCTGGCCATCCCCGGTGCAGGGCAGACGATAACAGGAATAAGCGGCTCGGTCGATCTGGCGCAAAGCCGGGCCACAATCTCGCTGAATGGCGGCGTGCGCGCTGGTGGGAACTTTACCGTCGCAGGCCCCGTGGACCTGACGCCGCCGTTCAATGCGGACATCAAGACCACCCTCAACAGCCTCGTGCTGACGGACAAGTTACTGTACGAGACCACTCTGAACGGCCAGATCGCGTGGACCGGAGCATTGGCTGGAAACAGCGCGATTTCCGGGCAGATCACGTTTGATGAAACCAATATCAATCTGGCCGCCGCCGCCGGTGCGGTGGGTGCTGCGCCGATACCGGACATTGAGCATATTAACGAAAGCGCGGCGGGGTTCCTAACCAGAGAACGCGCCGGTCTGGTTGTCGAAGAAGGCAAAACCAAAAGCGATTCCCGCATTGCGCTGGACATCAGCCTGCTCGCCCCCAAAGCGGTTTTCGTGCGCGGACGTGGTGTAAACGCGGAACTTGGCGGTCGGTTGTTTATCGGAGGGACGACGACCTCGGTCATTCCGTCCGGTCAGATCGAACTGATCCGCGGTAATTTCGACATTCTGGGCCGCAGGCTGGCCCTGACCAAAGGCATCGTGACGCTGCAAGGGGACCTGACGCCCTATATCGAGTTCGAATCTTCCACCAGCACGTCGGACGGGACCGCCACGATCGAAATCGCGGGTCCTCTGGATGCGCCCGAGGTGGACGTCTTTTCCGATCCGGAACGCCCCGCCGAAGAGGCCCTGGCCATGCTGTTGTTCGGCAACCGTTTCTCGGAACTCTCGCCCATCGTGATCGCGCAGATGGCGGCATCTCTGGCGCAGCTCAGCGGCGCTGGGGGTGATGCCACAAAGGGTCTGAGAGACGCGACCGGCGTCGATACCTTGGACATCGGTGCATCTGAAGGCGGCGCAGGTCGTCTGGGTGCCGGTGCTTATCTGAGCGACAATCTATATACCGATTTCACCGTAAACACTGAAGGTGACACCGAGGTGAACCTGAACCTTGACGTCACTGACAATTTCACCGTGCGCGGAACCGTTGATGGGCGCGGCGAAACCGGCATCGGTGTGTTTTTCGCTCGGGATTACTGAACGCCCATTTACTTCCGCCGGATTCCGATTGATTGGCCGACCTGCGGCGCAGTTTCCAATCCTGCGTGATCCCTGACCATCTGGGCCAGTCGCATGGCAGCCCAATCGGGATAAGACACTGACCGCCCCGTCGTGTGGCTGACATTCATGAACAGCGCTTCCTGGGTGGCGCAAACTGCGTCGTCTTCTTCGGACAGCATCTGCGCGAAGTAGTGGCCGCGCTTTTGGTCAGCGTCCAACATGCGGAAGCGGAAATAGAGCGGCTGATCCTGCTGGACCTCGCGCAGAAAACTCATGTGGGATTGCAGGATATAGGGCCCCTGCCCCAGCGCGTCGACCTGCACTTCGCCCAGCCCAAGGTGGTCGGCCATCAGCCTTTCCAACGCCATATCAAAAACCACGCCATAAAAACCCACGTTCATATGGCCGTTATAGTCGATCCATTCAGGCAAGACCGTGAAACCACGGATTTCGACCGGCGCATCGTAGGGGCCGTCATGCCCGCTGAGAGGTTCATTCATCGGTCGCGCCTTCCTCATATTCAAAAATCGCTACTGCACGGACAAAGCCCGCCGACGCCCCTTTGATCTTGTACGGAAAACACGAGATTTCAAACCCGGTGGGCGGCAGCCCTTCGAGGTTGGTCAGCTTTTCGATATGGCAATACCCGATCTCCATCGAGGCCCGATGCCCCTCCCAGATGATCGAGGGGTCCTGCGTTTCGGCATATTCCTGCGCGGTCAACGGAAAGGGCGCGTCCCAGCTCCAGGCATCGGTTCCGGTCACGCGTACGCCGCGTTCGGTCAGATACAGGGTCGCCTCGCGCCCCATGCCACAACCTTTCATCAGGTAATCAGGCTGACCGTATTGGGTTCCGGCCGAGGTATTCACTATCACGATATCCAATGGCTGCAAGTCATGACCGATGCGTTTCAGTTCCGCCTCAACATCGGCCGCGGTGGCCACATAGCCATCGTCGAAGTGGCGGAAATCCAGTTTTACACCGGGGTTCATGCACCATTCCAACGGAACTTCGTCGATGGTGATCGCACGCTCTCCTTTGTTCATGGTCGAGTGATGGTGGTAGGGCGCATCCAGATGGGTCCCGTTATGGGTTGCAATCTGCAGGCGTTCGATGGCCCAGCCCTCGCCGCCCGGCAAGTCGTCCTTTTTCAGTCCGGGAAAGAATGACATGACCTGTTCTGCGGTCTGTTCATGAGTCAGATATTCGATTTCCGGCAGCATGATCGGCGGATCGGATACGATCCCGGTTTCCAAGGGGACTGACAGATCAACGAAACGGCGGGCCATGTGCAACTCCTCCACCAATGACGGTGACAGGGTTGGCTGCAAGTAACCCGCTGTCAAGGAAAGAAAAAGGCGACCCGACAGGCCGCCTTCCAAAGTTTGTGAGTGGTGGTTTTATTCCGCCGCGACGGCGTTTTCGATCTTTTCAACCCGGATCGCCGAGAACTTGAACTCGGGGATTTTGCCATATGGGTCGACGGCCGAGTTGGTCAGGATGTTCGCCGCCGCCTCGACGTAGGCAAACGGGATGAACACCATGTCCTCGGCAATGGCCCGGTCGGCCCGTACCATGATGTCGATCGTGCCGCGACGTGTGGTCAGACGGACTGTCTCGCCCGGTTCGATCCCCATCAGCTTGAGCGTCCGGGGGTTCATCGAACAGTTCGCCTCGGGCTCTACCGCGTCGAGAACGTTGGACCGGCGGGTCATGGACCCGGTGTGCCAATGTTCCAGCTGGCGGCCCGTGGTGGCGATCATCGGGTATTCTTCATCCGGGGCCTCATCCGGCGGAATGACACTGGCCGGAGTGAATCTGGCTTTACCGTCCGCACGCGGGAAGCCGTCACCGAACACGATTGCCTGCCCCGGATCGGTCTCGCTCAGCGATGGGTAGGTAATCGTCTCGGTCTCCAGCCGTTCCCATGTGATATTGTTGAGCGACGCCATGGTCAACTTCATCTCGGCAAAGACCTGAGACACGTCTGTGTAATCCCAGTTCAAGCCGATCCGCTGCGCCAGTTCGACGGTGATCTTCCAGTCCTCGCGCGCCTCACCCGGGGGTGCCACGGCCGGACGCACACGCTGTACCTGACGGTTGGTGTTCGACACCGTTCCGTTCTTTTCATACAGCGCCGAGGCCGGCAGGATGATGTCGGCATAGTTCGCCGTCTCGGTCAGAAAGATATCCTGCACGATCATCAGGTCCAGCTTGGCCAGTGCCGCGCGGGCATGGTTCACATCGGGGTCAGACATGGCCGGATTTTCGCCCAGAATGTACATGCCTTTGATGTTACGCGCATAAATCTGGTCGATAATTTCAGTGACAGTCAAACCCTTCTCGTTCGAGAAATCGTCCGAGTTCCAGACCTCGTTGAACTTGGCCCGGATGCCATCATCCGTCACCGTCTGATAATCCGGCAGGAACATCGGGATCAGACCTGCGTCGGACGCACCCTGCACGTTGTTCTGACCACGCAACGGGTGCAGACCCGCGCCGGGTTTACCAACGTTGCCAGTCATCAGAGCCAGCGAGATCAGGCAGCGCGAGTTATCCGTGCCGTGGATATGCTGGCTGACGCCCATACCCCAGAAGATCAAACCGGCCTTGGCATGCGCAAAGATGCGGGCCACGCGGCGCAGTTGATCCGGTTCGATGCCGCAGATCGCCGACATCGCCTCGGGCGTGAACTGGCGCAGGTGCTCTTTCTCGGCCTCCCAGTTCTCGGTCCAGCGGTGGATGTACTGGCTGTCATAGAGCTCTTCCTCGACGATCACGTTCATGATCGCGTTGAGCATCGAGACGTCAGCGCCCGGACGGAACTGCAGCATCTCGGTCGCGAATTTGCGCATGCCGACGCCGCGTGGATCCATTACGATCAGCTTGCCGCCACGCTTGGTGAACTGCTTGAAGTAGGTTGCCGCAACCGGGTGGTTTTCGATCGGGTTCGAGCCGATGATAATCGCCACATCCGCGTTTTCGATCTCGTTGAAGGTCGCGGTCACAGCGCCCGAGCCCACGTTTTCGATCAGTGCCGCCACTGATGAGGCGTGGCAAAGACGCGTGCAGTGGTCGACGTTGTTGTGCTTGAACCCCTGACGGATGAACTTCTGGAACAGGTACGCCTCTTCATTGGTGCACTTGGCCGAGCCAAAGCCCGCGACATTACGCGGATCTTCGTCGCGCAGCGCCTTCAGCTTGGTGGCAGCGAGGTCCATCGCCTCTTCCCAGGTCGCTTCGCGGAAATGGGTGTCCAGATTGCCCGGATCGACGTTCAACCCCTTCGCCGGGGCATCCTCGCGCCGGATCAGCGGCTTGGTCAGGCGGTGCGGGTGGTGGATGTAATCGAACCCAAACCGGCCTTTGACGCACAGACGGCCTTCGTTGGCGGGGCCGTTGATGCCCTCGACATATTTGACCTTGCCGTCTTTGACCTTCAGCGAGACCTTGCAGCCAACACCGCAGAACGGGCAGACGCTTTCGGTTTCCGAGTCGTAATCCTTGCTGTCGCCCTTTTGTTGGTCGTCCAATACAGTGGCCGGCATCAGCGCACCAGTCGGGCAGGCCTGAACGCATTCGCCACAGGCCACACAGGTCGACGCGCCCATCGGGTCGTTCTGGTCGAACACCACCTGTGAAGTGTGGCCACGACCGGCCATGCCGATCACGTCATTGACCTGAACTTCGCGGCAGGCGCGGACGCAGAGGTTACAGTTGATGCAGGCGTCCAGATTGACGCGCATCGCAACGTGGCTGTCATCCAGAAGCGGGATTTTCTCGGCCTCTTTCGCCGGAAAGCGGCTGTCGCTGACTTCGGTCAGTTTGGCCATGTCCCAGAAGTGGCTCGAAACGTCATGCGCTTCTTCGGGCTGGTCGGCGACCAGCAACTCCATCACCATCGCACGCGACCTCTCGGCCCGGTCGGTGTCGGTTTTGACTACCATTCCTTCCGCTGCCGGACGGACGCAGGAGGCGACCAGAGTGCGTTCGCCTTCCACCTCGACCATACAGGCGCGGCAGTTGCCGTCCGGGCGATAGCCTGGCTGCGGCTTGTGGCACAGGTGTGGAATGATAAGGCCTTGGCCATTGGCCGCGTCCCAGATCGTTGTGCCCTCGGGCACAGTGACGTCATTGCCGTTCAGGTTGAAGGTGACGGTCTTGGTTGGGCTTGCATCAAGCATGGCTGTCTCCCTCAAATTTCGTCAGCGAAGTGTTTCATGACCAGACGGATCGGGTTCGGGGCCGCCTGCCCCAGACCGCAGATCGAAGCATCGCCCATGACCTGACACAAATCTTCCAGCAGGTCCTGATCCCACTTGTCGGCCTGCATCAGCTTCACGGCCTTTTCGCAGCCCGCGCGGCAGGGTGTGCACTGGCCACAGCTTTCATCTTCGAAGAACCGCAGCATGTTCAGCGCTGCATCGCGGGCGGTATCCTGATCGGACAGAACCACCACGGCGGCGGAACCGATGAAGGTACCATGCGGTTGCAGCGTGTCGAAATCCAGTGGGATGTCGTCCAACGACGCAGGCAGCAGACCCGAAGACGGGCCACCCGGCTGATACGCCTTGAAAGTCTGGCCTTCGGCCATGCCACCAGCCGCATCGATCACGTCCAGAATGGTCGATCCCGCGGGCAGCAGGTAAACGCCCGGCTTCGCAACCCGGCCCGAGACCGAGTAACTGCGCAGGCCTTTACGGCCATTCTTCTCGGTGCTGTTGAGGCACTCCGGCCCCTCGCGGCAGACTTTAGTGACCCAATACAGCGTCTCGACATTGTGCACCAAGGTCGGACGGTTAAAGACCCCAACCTGCGCCACGAACGGAGGACGGTGACGCGGCAGGCCCTTCTTGCCCTCGATCGACTCGATCATCGCGGATTCTTCACCGCAGATATACGCACCAGCACCCCGGCGCAGGTCGATATAGCCGGGTTCAACGATCCCCGCGGTTTCCAGCGCGGCAATCTCACGACGGAGAATTTCCAGAACCGCCGGGTATTCATCACGCATGTAGATGAAGCAGGTTTCCGCCTCGACCGCCCATGCGGCGATTAGCATACCTTCCAAAAAGACATGCGGCGCGCGTTCAAGGTAATAGCGGTCCTTGAACGTGCCGGGTTCGCCCTCGTCGCCATTTACGGCAAGATAGCGCGGCCCCTCGTTCATACGAACAAAGCCCCATTTCTTGCCAGACGGGAAGCCAGCGCCGCCCAGACCGCGTAGGCCCGAGGCCAGAACGTCTTCCTGCACCTTCTCCCAGTCGCCACCGTCGCGCAGTTCCATCAGTTTGGTGTAGCCACCGTTTTCGACATAGGAAGCATAGGTCTCATAGTCGGGCAGGTGGGCATGCGTGTCACCCGCCGCGATGGCGGCCTGAACCTTTTCCGGAGTCGCATTGTCGATATGGTTGTGACCGATCTCCAGCACCGGAGCCGTGTCGCAACGGCCCATGCAAGGCGCGCGGACAACGCGGACCTCGACCGGGTCCAGGCCATCTTCCAAGGCTTTCTGCAATTGCTGGGCACCAGCCATTTCGCAGGACAGGGAATCACAGACACGGATCGTCAGCGCGGGCGGTGGCGTCTCGCCTTCTTTCACCACATCAAAATGGGCATAGAAGGTCGCGGTTTCATAGATTTCGGCCTGCCCGATCCGCATCTCAACAGCCAAGGCGGCGATGTGGTCGGCGCTGATATGGCCGTGTTCGTCCTGAATCAAATGCAGAAATTCGATCAACAGATCGCGGCGGCGCGGACGATCGCCCAGCAGACGCGCAATTTCGGCCTGCGCCTCATCCGTGAACTGACGGCCTTTGGGCGTGTGCCGCCCTTTGCCTTTACCTGACTTCCAGACGCCCTTGGGTGCGCCTGATGGCTTGGTATCTAATGGTGCCATGATGCCCTCCGATTGAGGCTCCGTGTCTCATCAGAATAGCATATCGTCAAATCGCATATCGCAATCGCACGATAACGACAACTTATCACCGTAAAGACGTCACAACGGCACGTAATGCCTCGACCGTTGGCAATTCGGGGTCGCGAGTCAGGGTGGCCAGGCAAATTGGTTTACTTACAACGGGATCGACCAATGGCAATACCTTCGTCCCCCTGAGATCACCCAACGCCCGCACCAGAACACGCGGGACAACAGTGGCCGCAAGTCCCTCGCGTGCCATGACCATCGAAGCGGTGAAGCCGCTGGTTTCCGCGACCACATGCGGGTGCAGGCCCTGTTCGGCGAAAATCCGGTCGAGAATGCGCCGGTTCTGCATCTGCGGCTCCAGCAAGCTGATCGGGAATTCAGCCACACGTGCCCAGGGGATTGGGCCAGTTTCTTCGGTCATATGGGATGGCACCAGCAGCACATAGGTTTCTTCGTACAGAGGTTGCACTTGCCGCAAATCGGTGCCGATGCTGTCGCCATAGGTGATACCTGCGTCCAGACTGCCCTCATCCAGGCGATGCTGAATGGCCGAGGCGGACATGGTTTCGATACGTGTCAGGATGCGCGGATGGGCCTGCTGCAGGCGCTTGATCAGCCGCCCTGTAAAGGCAATTGCCGTCGGGATAACGCCCAAAATCAAGGTGCCGGTGATCTCGCCCCGTGCAGCCAGCACCTGCTGTTCCAAAGCTTTGGCATCGTCAAGAATACGCCGTGCTCGACGCACGATCATCTCGCCCTCTTCGGTCAGCCCCTGAAACCGGTTGGCACGGCGGACGATGGAGACACCCATCCGGTCCTCAAGATTGCGGATGCGCATCGAGAATGCGGGCTGGGAAATGCCGCACTCTTCGGCCGCCTTGGCAAAGTGACGGTGCCGCGCCAAAGCGCTGAGCAATTGCAGGTCGCGGATTTCGATCACTTGGGCCTCAGGGCTGTGGATGAGGCAGAATAACCTCATCCAACGTAAGGAAAAGCCCCAAACGATCAGGTGTTGAACAGGAAATGCAGCACATCGCCATCTTTGACGACGTAGCCCTTGCCCTCGGCCCGCATTTTGCCGGCTTCCTTCGCGCCCTGCTCACCATTGGCTGCGATGAAATCGTCGTAGGCGATGGTCTCGGCGCGGATGAAGCCCTTTTCGAAGTCGCCATGAATGACGCCAGCGGCCTGCGGCGCGGCTGTGCCGGTACGGATGGTCCAAGCGCGGGCCTCTTTCGGGCCGACGGTGAAATAGGTTTCCAGCTTGAGCAGGTCATAGCCAGCGCGGATCAGACGGTCGAGGCCGGGCTCTTCCAGCCCCATCTCTTCAAGGAACATCTGTGCCTCGTCGTCTTCCAGCAGGCTGATCTCTTCTTCGATCTTGGCGCTGATGATGACGTGGGCGTTGCCCTGAGCGGCGGCCATCTCGGCGACCTTGGCCGAGTATTCGTTGCCCGCTGCCGCCTCTTCTTCAGATACGTTGCAGACGTAAAGCACGGGTTTGGTCGTCAGCAGTTGCAGCATCTTCCAGGCTTTGGCGTCTTCGTCTGACACTTCAACCAGACGCGCAGGCTTGCCGTTTTCCAGCATCGCTTGCGCGGTGGCCAGCAGCCGATCCTGCTGCTGCGCCTCTTTGTCGTTGCCCTTCAGCTTGCGGACCAAATTGGCGCGGCGTTTTTCGATGCTTTCCAGATCGGCCAGCATCAACTCGGTCTCGATCGTGTCGGCATCGGCAACAGGGTCGACGCGGCCATCCACATGGGTCACATCGCCATCTTCGAAACAGCGCAGCACATGGGCGATGGCATCAGTTTCGCGGATGTTGGCCAGAAACTGGTTGCCCAGCCCCTCGCCCTTAGAGGCCCCTTTTACCAGACCGGCGATGTCCACAAAGGTCATCCGCGTCGGTATGATCTGTTTCGAACTGGCGATTGCCGCCAGTTTGTCCAGCCGGTCATCAGGCACCGCGACATCCCCCACATTGGGTTCAATCGTGCAGAACGGGAAATTCGCCGCCTGCGCAGCTGCGGTCTTGGTCAGCGCATTGAAGAGGGTCGACTTGCCCACATTCGGCAAACCCACGATTCCCATTTTAAAGCCCATGACGGTCTCCTGATGCCATTCGAGGGGTGCTTCTATGCAGGTCCGGGTCAATGCGCAAGCCAGACTGCAGGCAGGTCCACAAGTCCGATTTGCAACATCACGAAAATGTTCGGCAACCGTGAGCTTGCCCGGATTGAATTCGGCACACTAAGCTCACCACGTAGGACGTTGCGAACAAACAAAAAGTGAATACCAGACATGAAGCACTTTATTGTACCTCTTGCGCTGCTGTTGGCCGCCCCGGCCGCGCAAGCCCAATCCCTTGTTTTTGGCGCCGGATATTCGGACTATTCCGACAGCGACTCTGAGGACGAGGCCGTGTTCTCGCTCGAGTACCAGCACCGACATTTTCACGAGGCTACACGCTTTTCGGCCACCTGGGGTGGCGCCCTGACCGTGGATACCGCAAGTGACATTCATATCGGCATCGGCCTGATCGGAATTTACGAATTTGCCGACCGGTGGTTCTTTGAAGGCAGCGTCATGCCCGGGTACTTCTCAGACGGCGAAGACCGCAACGATCTTGGCGGGGATTTTCAGATCCGCACTCTGCTGGGCGTCGGGTACACGCTGGACAGCGGCAATAAAGTGTCTCTGGCGATTACCCACAAATCCAACGCCAGCACGCAGGACGACAACCCGGGCGTCAACTCGGCACTGCTGAGGTATCACTACGCGTTCTGAAGCGATGAGGCAGGACCGGGATTGATTTTCACGCAAAGTTTCTGCACATCAGGTCCAAACCTGAATGCAAGGACTGCAGATGACCCGTATCGATGCCAAGTTCGCCGCTCTGAAAGCCGAAGGGAAAAAGGCCTTTGTCGCCTATATCATGGCCGGAGATCCCGACTTCGACACCTCGCTCGAGGTTGTAAAGGGCCTGCCCGGGGCAGGAGTCGACGTGATTGAACTGGGTCTTCCTTTCACCGACCCGATGGCAGATGGCCCCACAATCCAGGCCGCCGGGCAACGGGCGCTGGATGGCGGTATGACCCTGCAGCGGACACTGGATCTGGCTCGTGCCTTTCGGGAAACAGACGATACCACCCCGATTGTTCTGATGGGATATTACAATCCGATCTATAACCGCGGCGTCGATACGTTCCTGACGGATGCGAAGGACGCCGGTATCGACGGCCTGATCGTGGTTGATCTACCCCCCGAAGAAGACGAAGAACTGTGCCTGCCAGCGCAGGCGGCCGGTTTGAACTTCATCCGCCTTGCGACACCCACCACGGACGACAAACGCCTGCCACGCGTCCTGCAAAACACATCAGGCTTTGTCTACTACGTTTCAATCACTGGTATCACGGGTGCCGCCGAAGCGCAGGCAACGAATGTCGGCCCCGAAGTAGCCAGGATCAAATCTGCAACGGACCTGCCCGTGATCGTGGGCTTTGGCATCAACACGCCTGAAAAATCCAAAGCCATCGCCAGTGTCGCAGATGGCGCCGTTGTCGGCTCGGCCATTGTCAGCCAGATCGCTGCGGGCAAACCCGTCGCCGAGGTTCTGGACTTTGTCAAAACACTGGCTGACGGCGCGCATTCCGTCTGATCCCAAAGACATACAGATCCCTTCGACAAAGCCGCAGCGGGCCCCATGTTTGCCGCGGCCATTTTGATGTCTGGCCCTGATTGCGCCCTGCATAAAGCATTGGTAAAAAAGCATAACCAAATTACCGAAGGCGCTGGCCATGCCCGTAATTACGACCATCGAGGATCTGCGACGCATCTATGAACGCCGTGTGCCGCGGATGTTCTATGACTATGCGGAAAGCGGCAGCTGGACCGAGCAGACCTTTCGCGACAACAGTGCCGACTTCGAAAACATCCGCCTGCGGCAGCGAGTTGCCGTGGACATGGATGGCAGGTCGACGGCCTCTCAGATGATTGGTCAGGACGTTGCCCTGCCGGTCGCGCTGGCCCCGGTTGGGCTGACAGGCATGCAGCACGCAGACGGAGAGATAAAGGCCGCCAAAGCCGCCGAGGATTTTGGCGTGCCCTTTACCCTGTCCACGATGTCGATCAACTCGATCGAGGATGTGGCAGAAAACACGGCCAAACCCTTCTGGTTTCAGCTGTACACGATGAAGGACCAGGACTATGTCGGTCGCCTGATCCAACGCGCCAAGGACGCAAAATGCTCGGCGCTGGTGATTACGCTGGACCTGCAGATTCTGGGGCAGCGGCACAAGGACCTGAAAAACGGCCTGTCCGCCCCACCGAAACTGACGGCGAAGACCATCGCAAATCTGATGACCAAATGGTCGTGGGGGATCGAGATGCTGGGCGCATCGCGCCGCGAGTTCGGCAATATCGTGGGTCATGTCGAAGGTATCTCGGATGCATCTTCTCTGGGTGCGTGGACAGCCGAACAGTTCGACCCCAGCCTCGACTGGAAAAAGGTCGAAAAGCTGATGGAGCAATGGGGCGGGAAGGTTATCCTGAAAGGCATCCTGGACGCCGAAGACGCAAAAACGGCCGCGAAACTCGGCGCTGACGCCATTATTGTTTCGAACCACGGCGGGCGACAGTTGGACGGTGCCCTCAGTTCCATTCGAATGCTGCCGGAGATCATGGATGCGGTCGGCAACGACGTCGAGGTTCATCTGGACAGCGGTATCCGCTCCGGTCAGGACGTTCTCAAGGCTTTGGCATTGGGCGCCAAAGGAACTTATATCGGGCGCGCTTTTGTCTATGGGCTGGGTGCCATGGGACAGAAAGGTGTCACCACCGCGCTTGAAGTCATCCAAAAGGAATTGGACACGACTATGGCGTTGTGCGGCGAACGCGGCGTGGGTGATCTGGGTCGGCACAACCTGTTGGTCCCCGAAGACTTTGGCGGTCGCTGGCAGAGTTGATTTGCCCTTGAAAACAAATAGGCAAAAAGCTCTTTCCAATTCCCATGAATCAAGCTAAGGACGCGGCTTCACGCGGGTATACAGCCTTGGAGGATGCCCGCCCTAACATTGGAGATATATCATGGCTGGTGAGATTCCTGATCTCGTAGCTCTGGAACGGACGGGGACAGGCAAGGGCGCCGCTCGTCAGGCACGCCGCGACGGCATGGTTCCGGGCATTGTTTTTGGTGGCGACAAAGATCCGCTGCCGATCCAGATCCCGTTCAACGTCCTGTTCAAGCGTCTGAAAGCGGGCCGGTTCAAGTCGACTCTTTGGAACCTGAAGGTTGACGGCCACGAAGACGTTCGCGTTATCTGCCGCGACGTTCAGCGTGACGTTGTCAAAGACCTGCCGACCCACCTGGACCTGATGCGCCTGCGTCGGACCACCAAGATCGCGCTGTTCATCCCCGTTGAGTTCATCAACGAAGAAGCGGCACCCGGTATCAAGAAGGGCGGCGTTCTGACCGTTGTCCGTCCGGAAGTCGAACTGATGTGCACCGCAGGTGACATTCCTGAGAAGATCACCGTTGACGTGACCGGAATGAATATCAACGACGTGGTCACCATTTCGTCGGTTGACCTGCCTGAAGGCACCAAGCCGACCATCGACCGCGATTTCGTGATCGCGAACGTCTCGGCCCCGACCGGCCTGACAACCGACGAAGACGAAGAAGGTGATGAAGCCGAAGTGGCCGCTGACGAAGTTGAAGTCGTTGGTCAGGAAGAAGCAGAAGAATAAACCCGGACCAAATACTCCGGATTTAGAAACGGGGCTCCTACGGGGCCCCGTTTTTCTTTGCGCGCTTGGGCTGGAAAATCGGCCACGTTCCATGCAATCAACCAAGTGCGCATTTCGCACACTGAATAAGGACGAGACTATGAAATTGTTTGTCGGATTGGGGAACCCCGGGCCTAAATACGTCCGCAACCGGCACAATATCGGCTTTATGGCTGTCGACCGGATTGCTGATGATCACGGGTTCGGCCCGTGGAAGTCCAAATTTCAGGCCGAAATTGCCGAAGGTCGGCTGGGCTCGGAAAAGGTGCTGCTGATCAAACCGCAAACTTTCATGAACCGTTCGGGCCAGTCCGTGGGTGAAGCGATGCGGTTCTACAAACTGGATTCGACCGACGTGACCATCTTTCACGACGAATTGGACCTTGCCCCCGGCAAGGTGCGCGTTAAGGCAGGTGGCGGTCACGCCGGCCACAACGGACTGCGCTCGATCCATGAACATATCAGCCCCGCTTACGACCGGGTACGGCTGGGGATCGGGCATCCGGGCCGGAAAGAAATGGTCTCACCTTACGTTCTGAGTGATTTTGCCAAGGCTGATGCCGATTGGCTGGACGATGTCCTGCGCGGAGTGTCGGACGGTGCCACTAATCTGGCCGCAGGGGATGGTGGTAAATTCATGAACGCCGTCGCATTGCGCACCGCCCCTCCGCGATCGTCGAAGTCCCCCGCTGACTCACCCAAGCCGACCGCAAAACCAACGGCGGAGCCCGAGGTGGATAACCGTTCGGCAATGCAAAAGCTGCTGGACAAGTTCAAATAGACCCGTCGGCAATGCCGCTACGTCCTGATTGCGAATTGAACCCGTCCACGTTCCAATAGATACGCAAATGGGAGGCGACATATGAGAAGCTTGGTGAAATGGGCGTTGCGCATCCTGCTGATGCTGGTGTTGGCAGCGGCCGTTGTTGGCTTCTGGAAACGCGAAGAGATACAGCGCCTGATGGCGGTGAACTCTTTGTTTTCCGAAGAAAAGATTGTTCACAACTTCTCTCATATGAACGAGGCGTTCTTGACGGTCGACCTGCCACGCGGAGACGGGCCGACCTGGGAATTGCCGTACGGGCCTGGCTTTGATCTGCCAGACGGCACAGATACATGGATCGAAGAGCGCGCCGTTACGTCCCTGCTGGTGATGCAGGACGGCCAGATCCGGTTCGAAGAATATTATCTGGGCACCGCCGCAGAGGACCGCCGGATTTCATGGTCTGTCGCCAAAAGCTATCTGTCCGCACTGTTCGGCATCCTGCTGGGCGAAGGCGCAATCGACTCGTTGGACGATCCGGTGGTGAAATACGCGCCAAAGCTGAACGGCACGGCCTATGACGGCGCAACAATCCGCAATGTCCTGAACATGGCCAGCGGCGTCACCTTCGACGAGGATTACCTGGACTACAATTCGGACATCAACCGGATGGGCCGCGTCGTGGCACTGGGCGGAGAGCTGGATGATTTCGCAGCGTCATTGCAAGACAGTTTCGCCACTCCGGGTGAGACCTGGCAATACGTGTCGATCGACACGCATGTCATTGGCATGGTGATCCGCGGCGCCACCGGGCGCAGTGTTACCGAACTGCTGACGGAAAATGTCATCCAACCGCTGGGCTTGGAGCGCGACGGCTACTATGTGACTGACGGCGCAGGGGTTGCCTTTGTGCTGGGCGGGCTGAACTTCACAACCCGGGATTTTGCCCGGTTCGGTCAGATGATCCTGCAAAACGGGGTTCATGACGGCCGGCAACTCGTCCCGGCAGAATGGATCGCGGAGTCCGTGTTTCCCAGTGCCCCAACCGAAACTGGAAAGATTGGCTATGGTTATCAATGGTGGGTTCCTGTTGGTGCGCATGAAGGCGAGTTTCTGGCCCGTGGGGTTTATGGCCAGTACATCTATTTCGATCAGCCGCGCGGGGTGCTGATTGTCTCGACAGGGGCTGATCGCAAGTTCCGCGATCCGGGCGTGAACGAGGCGAATATAGAAATGTTCCGCAAGATTGCGCAAAGCCTGTAAGGTAGGCGCATGGAAAAACAGGATAGTATCAACGTTTTGGGTGGCGTCCTCGCCCCATGTTCACGCGATCCGCTGACCGGGTTCTTTCGCGATGGCGCCTGCAATACCTGCCCCGAGGATCAGGGCAGTCATACGGTTTGCGCTGTAATGACAGCCGAATTTCTGGCCTTTTCAAAGTATGTCGGAAACGACCTGAGCACACCGCACCCGGATTTCAACTTTCCGGGTCTCAAACCCGGAGATAGCTGGTGCCTGTGCGCAGCGCGCTTTCTTCAGGCCCATGACGAAGGCTGTGCGCCAAAAGTGCATCTTGAGGCAACCCACCAGCGGGCGCTTGAGATCGTGCCGCTACGCCTTCTGAAAGAACACGCCGTTCTGGAATAAGCAGACCGGCCCGGAATCAACCGGACCGGCCCTAATTCGGGATCACTCCCGCAGTTTGACAAGGTCGGACATCAGCCCTTCGGTCCCATTATGGACCGTCAGCCGCTCGACCTTCCCCGCGATGGTTTCCAGAGCCTCCAGCTCTTTCAACCGCAGCATCACCGGGTTTTCCGCCATCACCTTCGCGGTGTTCAGCAGCGACCGTGTGGCATTGGTTTCTTCCCGCCGCCGGATGACGTTGGCCTCGGCCTGTTTCTCGGCAGCGACCACGGCGGTCAGGATTTCCCGCATCTCACCGGGCAGGATAACGTCTTTCAACGCGATCTCGCCCACTTCGATACCGATCCCGGCCATCTGTGTCCGCACCCGATCCGCAGCCTCGGTGTCGACGGTCACTTTCTCGGCCAGCAACCGGTCAAGTGTCATCGCACCCAAGGTCTTCCGGAACGCCAGTTGCAGCGCCCGGTGCAGGGCCTGATCGAAGTCCTTGACCGACCCCACCGCCTTGACCGGATCGACGACCCGGTAGTCGGCGCTGAGGTTGATCCGGATGGTCACCCGGTCCTTGGTCAGAATCTCCTGCCCCGTCACCTCATGAGTCCGCTGCCGCAGGTCGATCTGCTTGACCTCGACGTTCCGGCCCACTTTCCAGAAGGCATGCGCACCAGGGTTCAGTTGATCCACCAGCACACCGTCAACTGTCAGCAGACCGGTATGGCCTTCGGCGATCTCGACCTGCGTAAGGTTCAGCCGCAACCCGGCCCGAACCAGCCGCTGCGCCGTCGCTTTGAGCACAGCCATGGTCTCGGTCAGCGCGTGGTGTTCGACCTTAAATGGCCCTGCAGCTTTCCAGACAAGTGCCCGTGCTTCGGGGTTCAACACCCGAACAGGCACCTCATCCCGCAGCAGAACCAGAACTTCGTCAGGCCCGGCCCGGAACTCGGTCAGATGCTTGTCGGCCAGTTCAGGCCGGTTCTGCATCAGCGTCCGCTCATAGGGCGACACGAAAAAGAGATTCTCCAGATCGTGCAGCTCGGTCAGCACATCCTGGCGCGGCAACCGGTGTTTCCCGGCACTCAGGATTGCATCGAACACCCCGTTGCGCAGGACCAGCATCCGCTGGGTCTCGGTCAGGATCAGCCGTTGATAACCGGTCAGCCGGTCAATCAGATCTTGGAACAGTGTCATATCATTTCTCCTTTTCGTCTTGCTCTATCGTCGTCGCAAATGCGAACTCCTTTTCATGTTTTCAGTAGGTTGCACCCCGAACAGGTGACAGGTGTGAAGCCTTCGGATGAAGGCAGGAAAGGTCCGGACATCCCCCGCGCCATGCCCCTGCGCGGGAAGGTCAGAGAGAGGGGCGCGGGACCGATGCGCCGCCTTACCCAAGGGGTCAAGCGGGGCACCAATCCGGCGGCACCGTCATCTGCCCTCCGGCCCAAGACCAGAGCAGCGAAGACCCCTGCCCCGCCCGGCCAAAGCCTGGCGTTGCGCGGTGCCACCCCTGCTGGGGGACACCCGGACCCATAATTTGGAGACCGCTTTCGCGGCCGGCGTTGAAGGCCGGTGCTGACTGAACAGCTTTGTCAAATGGCGGGATTCGAACCCGCAACACATCGATTCGCAGTCGATTACTCTACCATTGAGCTACATTTGCGGCTTTGGAAGGAGTCGAACCTTCGCCTACAGATGGGAAACCTGCCGCTCTATCCAACTGAGCTACAAAGCATACCAATCCCCGGTTTCGGCCCTGGCATACGGTATCGGCAGCGCCGTCCGCACCGGGAGAGTGATCACCTCTGCCCGCTAGGGTCCGGCCCGTTGTGACCGGTAACGGCGGGTTTAGGCGAATGGCCTGGATTCGCTCAATAATTTTTTGAGGGTGGAAATTGCACCTGTGGCGCGTGCGCAACAAAATTACCCAGTTGCGCAATATTCGAAAAGCACTGAGCCCAAAAACAGAGCGGCGGACCCGTCAAAGGCACGCCGCTCTTGTCGAATATTGCAATTTTACCGCCTGGTCAGTCGGCGCTGCGGCCTTCGGTATCCGACATGTCGAAGTTCAGATATTTGGCCACGGTTTGAACATCCTTGTCGCCGCGTCCGCACATGTTCATGCAGATCAGGTGATCCTTGGGCAAATCAGGCGCGATCTTCATCACATGCGCCAGCGCGTGGCAGGGCTCCAGCGCGGGGATGATACCTTCGGTCGCGCAGCACAACTGGAACGCCTCAAGCGCCTCTTTGTCCGTGATCGAGACATATTGCGCGCGGCCAACATCATTCAGCCATGAATGTTCTGGACCGATACCGGGGTAATCCAGACCCGCTGAGATCGAATATCCTTCGAGAATCTGCCCGTCATCATCCTGCAGCAGATAGGTGCGGTTGCCATGCAGAACGCCCGGACGACCGCCGGTCAACGAGGCACAGTGTTCCATCTTTTCATTCACGCCCTTACCGCCGGCCTCGACACCGATGATGTTCACGGACTTGTCGTCGAGGAACGGGTAGAACAGGCCCATCGCGTTCGAACCGCCACCGATGGCGGCGATGATCGTGTCTGGCAGGCGGCCTTCGGCCCTTTGCATCTGTTCTTTGGCTTCTTTGCCGATGATCGACTGGAAGTCGCGGACCATCGCCGGGTACGGGTGCGGCCCGGCCACGGTACCGATGCAGTAGAACGTGTCGCGCACATTGGTCACCCAGTCACGCAACGCGTCGTTCATCGCGTCCTTCAGCGTGCCACGGCCGGAAGTCACCGGAATCACCTCGGCCCCCAGCAGGCGCATACGGAATACGTTCGGGGCCTGACGCTGCACGTCATGCGCGCCCATGTAGACCACGCATTTCAGACCGAACTTGGCGCAAACCGTAGCAGTTGCAACGCCGTGCTGCCCTGCCCCGGTTTCGGCGATGATCCGGGTCTTGCCCATACGCCGCGCCAGAATGATCTGGCCCAGCACGTTGTTGATCTTGTGCGCACCGGTGTGGTTCAGCTCGTCGCGTTTCAGATAGATTTTCGCGCCGCCCAGATGTTCAGTCAGGCGCTCCGCGTAATACAGCGGCGAGGGGCGGCCCACATAGTTGGCCCAGAGATCATCCATCTCGGCCCAGAATGTCGGATCGTCTTTGGCCTTCTCATATTCCTCTTCCAGCGACAGGATCAGGGGCATCAGCGTTTCGCTGACGAATCGCCCGCCGAAGATACCGAACCGGCCCTGTTCGTCGGGACCGGACATGAAGGAATTGAAAAGGTCGTTGGCCATGGGTGTCTCCATCGTCGTACCCGTTGTTCATAGGAGGTGGCGACGGGATTTGCCATCGCAAATCGTATCATTCCGCCGCTTGAACATGCTGGCACCAAACCTGCAATGCCTGTCTCCGGCTTGGCACAGCGATACAGTGGAAATGGTGGAACTCATTCACGTCCGCCAGCCGCGATGCCGCCTGCACTACACGCCGATGCGGGCCGGAATGCGCGAATGTCAGCATGGCCTCGGCGTCGTGCCAGACGCTTAGCGAGAAAAACAATCCGTGATGGGGAAACACGTCGGCATGTAAGCACAACGGATCACCGCGCGCCTGCAGCAGGGCCTGACGCGCGCGCCAGACGAATTCCGGCCCGTAGTACCACCGTTTTAAAGAAACACCACCTATCGCCGCCAGCATGTCTGCGCCCTCCCCTATCGGGGATACACAAGCAAGGACCGATCAGATCAACGGGTTGCGTCGACAAACGCCCGGATCAGGTCCAAATCCTTAGCCCCCGGTGCGGTTTCCACACCCGAAGACACGTCGACCTGCCGCGCGCCGGTCATGCAAACTGCCTCGGCAACGTTTTCCGGCGTTAGTCCGCCGGCCAGCATCCATGGACGCTGCCAATATTTCCGCCCGGCCAGCAAACGCCAGTCAAAAGCCAGCCCGTTCCCTCCCGGCAATTCCGAGGTACGCGGCGGTTTCGCATCGATCAGCAATTGGTCGGCCACTTCGGAATACAGATCAATCGCTGCTAAGTCCTCGGGTTCGGCGATGCCGATGGCCTTCATCACCGGCAGACCAATACGCTCCCGCACTTCTGCCACGCGGTCGGGACTTTCCTTGCCATGCAACTGCAACATGTCAAGAGGAACGTCGGACACGATTCGATCCAGATCTTCATCTGAGGCGTTTACAGTCAGCGCGACTTTGGCGATGCCGACGGGCACCAGATGGGCCAGTTCGGCAGCGGCTTCAATCGCCAGATGACGCGGTGATTTGGGGAAGAACACAAACCCCACATAGCGCGCGCCAGCCTCGGCGGCTGCGCGCACGTGGTTTGGGGCGGTCAACCCGCAGATTTTGACGCTTACGTCTTGGGGCATTGGCGTGCCTCAGCTGGCCTCGTCCAGAAGAGCCAGAACTTCGTCCTGACCTTCATTCTGCTTTTTCTTGAGCTTCTTGACCTCACGCTCAAGCTTGCGCACTTCGCCGGTCTTGGTCGAGGCGTCGCGACGGTGCTTGTGCTCACGCAGCCATTCCCACAGGAAGCCGATGATCAGGCCCGCAACCACACCGCCAAGGACGACAATGAACAGAGGCAGGGAAGTACTGAAATTAAAGCCCAGCAGATCGCCAATCTCGTCCGGCATCAGCTTCAGCTCCACCGCCTCGCGGTTGGCAAGCGAAATAGAGATAAGGACGATCCCGAGGGCCGCCAGGAAAGCATATCGGATGTAGCGCATCATGCCTTAGGCTTTACCGTTCAAACGATCCCTTAGCAACTTGCCAGTTTTGAAAAACGGAACACATTTTTCTTCGACCTGCACGGTCTCACCTGTTCTGGGATTGCGGCCGACGCGCGCGTCACGCTGTTTTACGGAAAAAGCACCGAACCCGCGCAACTCAACACGGTCACCGCGCGCCATGGCATCCGTCACCTCTTCGAACACGGTATTCACGATCCGCTCGACGTCACGCTGATAAAGATGCGGGTTCTCGTCGGCGATTTTCTGAATCAGTTCTGAACGGATCATGAGTGTTACCCTCCCAGGCGACCGGTTAACCATGTCTATTGTTCTGGACAGTATAGGAAAAAACCGTGATCGGGGGAACGTAAACTCTGTGTGCAAAGCCTTCATTTTACTGAAAAGTTACGCGATTTTTCGCTTGTTCATGCAAAATCCGCGCCAAAAGCGTGAACCACAACCCAAATAAGATCAAAATTCGGAACATATTGATTCGCAACAAAAACGGCCCCGCGCGGTCGCGCGGGGCCGTAAATTCGGCTTGGACTGAAGTCCGGACTTAGTCGCCCGATTTCAGAGCTGCGCCCAGGATATCGCCCAGCGACGCGCCCGAGTCGGAGGAACCGTACTGTTCCACGGCCTCTTTCTCTTCGGCGATTTCACGTGCCTTGATCGACAGGCCCAAACGGCGGGTTTTGCTGTCGACGTTGGTGACGCGAACGTCGACCTTGTTGCCGACCGAGAAACGCTCGGGGCGCTGCTCAGCACGGTCGCGCGACAGGTCGGAGCGGCGGATGAAGGACTTCATGCCTTCGTATTCCACCTCGATACCGCCATCTTCAATCGCCGTGACTTCGACGGTGATGACCGAGCCACGCTTCACGCCGCCCACGGCTTCGGCGAACTTGTCACCGCCCAGGGCTTTGATCGACAGCGAGATACGCTCTTTTTCCACATCAACTTCCGAGACGACGGCCGAAACCATGTCGCCTTTGCGGTAGTTCTGGATGGCATCCTCGCCACGCTCGTCCCACGACAGGTCCGAAAGGTGAACCATGCCGTCGATGTCGCCTTCGAGACCAATGAACAGACCGAATTCGGTGATGTTCTTGACTTCGCCTTCGACCTGCGTGCCCTCGGGGTGTGTTTCTGCAAACACTTCCCACGGGTTGCGCTGAGTCTGCTTCAGGCCCAGAGACACGCGACGCTTGGCGCCGTCGATTTCCAGAACCATGACGTCGACTTCCTGGCTGGTCGAAACGATCTTGCCGGGGTGGACGTTTTTCTTGGTCCAGGACATCTCGGACACGTGCACCAGACCTTCGACACCGGCTTCCAGCTCGACGAACGCGCCGTAATCGGTGATGTTGGTGACGCGACCCTGATGGACCGAGCCCAGCGGGTACTTGGCAGCAACCAGATCCCACGGATCTTCCTGCAGCTGCTTCATGCCCAGGCTGATGCGGTGGGTCTCTTTGTTGATCTTGATGACCTGAACCTTGATGGTTTCGCCGATCGTCAGGATCTCGGACGGGTGGTTCACACGGCGCCATGCCATGTCGGTGACGTGCAGCAGGCCGTCAACGCCGCCCAGGTCAACGAATGCACCGTATTCGGTGATGTTCTTGACGACACCCTCGACGGTCTGACCTTCGGACAGGTTGCCGATAACCTCGGCGCGCTGTTCGGCACGCGATTCTTCCAGGATTGCGCGGCGCGACACAACGATGTTGCCACGGCGGCGGTCCATTTTCAGAATCTGGAACGGCTGCTTCAGACCCATCAGCGGGCCAGCGTCACGCACGGGGCGAACGTCAACCTGCGAGCCGGGCAGGAACGCAACTGCGCCACCCAAATCGACGGTGAAGCCACCTTTGACGCGACCAAAGATTGCACCTTCGACGCGCTGGTCGTCGGCGTATGCTTTTTCCAGACGGTCCCATGCCTCTTCACGGCGGGCCATCTCGCGCGAGATGACGGCTTCGCCACGGGCGTTTTCTGCAGCGCGCAGGTAAACTTCGACCTCGTCACCAACAGCGATTTCAGGGGCTTCGCCGGGATTTGCGAATTCTTTCAGATCAACGCGGCCTTCCATTTTGTAGCCTACGTCGATGATGGCCTGGCCGGCTTCGATCGCCAGAACCTTGCCTTTGACAACAGAACCCTCTTCGGGCGTGTCCATTTCGAAGCTTTCGTTCAGGAGGGCTTCGAATTCCTCCATGGTTGTATCAGGCATGTGGCGTTGTTTTCCTTTACATACGTTTTTTCTGGCCGAGCGGTTGTCTCCGCCGGTCTTGTTTCATGATGTCTTCAGGCGTGACCCGGATCGCATCTGACTACACAAACACAAAGGGCCGAGGTGACCCGGCCCTGCTCAGATACGTCATCCGGACGTTGACCGCCCTTGTTAAGACGCGTGCTCTATAACGAGTCTGCAAGGACACCGCAAGTCAAAGACAGAAAACGACTTGCTTGTCGCGATTCAATGCCCAACGCCACAGGGAAATTGGTAAGCATGTTCGCGTGTCAAAGGAGCGGACGATGGGCGATAACTTGAACTTACTGATTATCATTTCGGATGAGCACCGCAAAGATGCGATGGGATGCGCTGGCCACCCAATCGTAAAAACGCCCAATCTGGACGCGCTGGCCGCGCGCGGCACGATGTTCGACTCAGCATATACACCCTCGCCGATGTGCGTACCTACGCGTGCTGCGCTGGCCACCGGTGACTGGGTACACAAAACCGGCAACTGGGACAGCGCGACCCCTTATGACGGCGAACCGCGCAGCTGGATGCGTCAGCTACGGGATGCCGGGCGTGAGGTTGTGTCCATCGGAAAGCTGCATTTCCGCTCTGGCAAAGATGATAACGGCTTTTCCAAAGAGATCTTGCCCATGCACGTGGTCGGGGGCGTCGGCTGGACGATCGGCTTGCTTCGGGAAAATCCACCGCCTTACGATTCAGCCGCCGAACTTGCGGGTGACGTCGGAAGCGGTAGCAGCACGTACACCGATTACGACTATGACATCACGAAGGCGACCGAGGCATGGCTGGCCGACCCTAAACGGCATGAACAGCCTTGGGCCGCCTTCGTCTCGCTCGTCAGCCCGCATTATCCGCTGACCTGCCCTGAGGAATGGTACAACCTCTACGACCCTGCGGACATGGATCTGCCCGTCGGTTATGGAGAGGGCCTTCCAGACCACGAGGAACTGCGCAATATTGGTGCCTTCTTCAATTACGAGGACTATTTCGACGAGCAAAAAATGCGCGAGGCCAAGGTTGCCTATTACGGCCTGACCTCGTTCATGGATCATTGCGTGGGTCGTGTGGTCGCCGCTCTGGATGCCAGCGGGCATCTGGACAATACCGTGATCCTCTATGTGTCGGACCATGGCGACATGATGGGGGATCAGGGATTCTGGACCAAGATGGTGATGTACGAGGCCAGCGCCGGAGTTCCGATGATCGCGGCAGGTCCGGGCGTACCTGCGGGGCACCGAGTGTCCACTTGCACCAATCTGACCGACATTGCGGCCACCGCCCGCGACGTCTGCGGCGTGTCCGATGATGAGGGCAACGCAGACCAACCCGGCCAATCCCTGCGCACCATAGCCAATGCGCCTGACGACCCGAACCGAACCGGATTCAGCGAATATCACGATGGCGGGTCAAAAACCGGCTCGTTCATGGTGCGTTGGGGCCGTTGGAAATACGTGTATTATGTCGGGCAGCCGCCACAACTTTTCGATCTGGAAAGAGACCCTCATGAGCAGGTAAACCGCGCCGTGGATGGGGTGAACGACCCCGAAATCGCCGCCGCGTTGACCGAAGGCGAACGCCGTTTGCGTGAAATCTGTGATCCGGACGCAGTCAACGCTCGCGCTTTTGCCGATCAGCGCCGCAAGATCGAAGAGCTCGGTGGGGAGGAAGCGTGCCGCACGGCGTATGTATTCAACCATACGCCAACGCCAACCGAACAAGACAAAACACGCGAAGGATCGGCGCTTTAGATCAGATTTCCTCGCCCTTTTTAAGCAGTTCCTCGATCAATTCGCGCTGCAGGTCGTTGCTGTCACCGCCCCCGTATTGCTGAGCTCCACCGGAATAGAGCGAGCCATATGTCTTGGCGATGTTCACCGTCTGCGCCAGCCCCGAGATCAACTGATCCTTCTCCAGTGGCGACAGCGGGTGAATGAAGGCAGCCCACAGTATCCCATCGGCAATGGCATAGCGCGCGTCCAGAGTGGTGTCGAAATTAGCCTGCATCATTCGGTGCAATTCTTCAGTTGTCAGCCCTTCGGCGCTGCGAATGGGGATCATTGCACGCATCCGGTCTGCATTGGTATCAGTGATCACCACAACCGAGATATCCGACACGGTCAACTGAAAGCCCGGCCCGCGTGGCTGTGCCTCGGGATCGAGCGCAAAGATAATCTTGCCCAACCGTTCGTAATCCATCGGCGGCTCGGCCTCCTGGGCTGCCAGACCTCCCGCCAGAAAAATCAGCAATAGGGCTAGTCGGATCATGGCATCTCTCCTGCAGGCTATGGCCTAACCATAGGAACCCGGCCTCACACTGACCAAACAAAGCTTAGTGAAGAGTAATTCCAGGACGCCCGTAACTTTGAACGATCTGCAAGTTTTGCCGTCCTTCCTGCGATAGCTCGTTCAAGTCGCGGTCTCTACCTTTGTTTCAGCGGTTGGCAGACAAGCCGACCCGAACCTGAACACGGAAGGAAAATGAAATGAAATCTCTGGTCCTGACCTCCCTGATCGCGACCCTGCCCCTGATCGCGGCTCCGGCCTTTGCCGCGGACGAGATCAATGTTTCGAACGGTATTTCGGCGGCGGGTGCGCCGCTGGCGGCTCATGGTGTCGATCTGGTGGCGCTCGTCAATGACGGCAATCCGGTCGATGGTTTTGCCACCCACTCCGCCACCTATGACGGCGCGTCCTATTACTTCACCAGTGCCGCAAACCGCGAAGCCTTTGAAGCCAACCCGGCTGCATTTCTGCCGCAGCACGGCGGGTTCTGTTCCTTTGGCGTGTCTGTTGGCAAGAAGTTCGACGGCGACCCGGATCAGTATCTGGTCTCGGACGGCAAGCTGTACCTGTTTCTGAACGCCGAAACCCGCGCCGCCTTTTTGAAGGACGTTGCGGCTACGGCAAAAACGGCTGACGGTCAGTGGGCAAACATCAAAAGCATCGCTGTCGGCGAGCTGTAACCTTGGCAGCCCGCGGCATTACGGTGTCGCGGGTCGTTTCTGCTCGATGACCGCCACGGCTTGTGCCAACGCCGCTTCGATGCTCAGGTCCGATGTATCCAGCAACATGGCGTCATCAGCGGGTTTCATCGGCGCGGTACTGCGTTCAGAGTCCCGCGCATCACGTTCACGAACATCCGACAGGACTTGCTCGCGCGTGACTTCAGCGCCCTTTGCGCTCAGCTCCAAAAAACGGCGCTCCGCGCGAACCTCGGCGCTGGCGGTGACAAATAGTTTAACTTCCGCCTCTGGGCAAATCACCGTCCCGATATCCCGGCCGTCCAGTACCGAGCCGCCCGCCCGACGGGCGAATGCACGCTGGAAATCCACAAGTGCTGCACGCACTTCGGGGACTACCGCGACTTTAGAGGCCGCCTGCGCAATCTCTGCCGTGCGCAGATCACCCTGCCCCAGCTCCTCGGCTGTCAGCGCCTGTGCGGCGGCAACCGGTTCCATCCCCTCCAGGGTTCGCCTACCGACGGCGCGATACAACAGCCCCGTGTCCAGATGTGCAAAACCGAAATGCGCTGCGACCCCTTTCGAGATCGTGCCCTTGCCTGCCGCCGCCGGACCGTCGATGGCAACTGTAAAGCTCATGTACGCTCGACCTTGGCGCCCAGCGCAGCCATCAGCGGCTCGAAGATCGGGAACGAGGTTGCAATCGGGTTGCCATCGTCGACGGATACCGGAGATTTAGCTCCCATCCCCATGACCATGAAAGACATGGCGATTCGGTGGTCCAAAAAGCTCTCGCAGGTGCCGCCTCCGGGGACGTTGCCGATGCCCAGTCCTTCGACCGACCACCATTCTTCGCCTTCGTCCACGGTCACGCCGTTTGCGCGCAGCCCGCGCGCCATGGCGTCGATTCGATCGCTTTCCTTGACGCGCAGTTCTTTCACGCCGGCCATCATCGTGGTTCCGGTTGCATTTGCTGCGATCACGGACAGAACTGGGTACTCGTCGATCATCGAGGCCGCGCGTTCCGGTGGCACGTTGATGCCCTTCATGTCGGGCGAGTATTTCGCGCGCAGATCAGCGACGGGTTCGCCGCCTTCTTCGCGTTCGTTTTCATAGGTCAGGTCGGCACCCATCTCGCGCAGCGTTGTGAACAGGCCCGCGCGGGTTGGGTTCAGGCCGATACCCGGCACCAGAACGTCCGAACCCGGTGTGATCAGCGCCGCACAGACGGGAAAGGCCGCGCTGGACGGATCACGGGGCACGGCAATGACTTGCGGTTTAAGTTCGGGACGGCCGGTTAGAGTGATCACCCGACCTTCATCCGTATCCTCAACGGTGATTTCGGCACCGAACCCGGCCAGCATCCGTTCGGAATGGTCGCGAGTGGCCTCATTCTCGATCACTACAGTCTTGCCCGGTGCATTCAGGCCGGCCAGCAGCACCGCGGATTTCACCTGTGCCGACGGTACTGGCACTTCGTAACGGACCGGTACGGGCTCAGCCGCACCGACGATGGTCATTGGCAAGCGCCCACCGGAACGCCCAACGGATTGTGTGCCAAACAGGGCCAGCGGATCGGTCACGCGGGCCATGGGGCGCTTGTTCAGGCTGGCATCACCGGTGAATGTCGCCGAGATTGGACAGGTCGCCATCGCCCCCATGATCAACCGGACGCCTGTACCCGAGTTTCCGCAATCGATCACCTGATCGGGTTCGGCAAATCCACCGACACCCACACCCTGCACCGTCCATTCGCCGTTGCCGTGATCCGTGACCTCAGCCCCGAAGGCCCGCATTGCCTTGGCAGTGTCCAAAACGTCCTCGCCCTCAAGCAGGCCCGAGATCCTGGTCTCACCCACCGCCATTGCGCCCAGAATCAGCGACCGGTGCGAGATCGACTTGTCGCCGGGCACCTCGGCCGTGCCGGTCAGCGGGCCGCAGGGATGTGAGGTCATCGGGATGGGCGTGCCGTGTCCGGACATGGGGGCTCCTTTTGCGCTATCAGTGCTCAAGCCGATTAGCGAATTGGGGCCGCTTGGTCCAGCCGCAATCAGTCTTTGCGCCGGAAGGTCAGGTAATGTGGCGTGCGACCTTCACGCAGAGCTTTCTGTTCATAGCGGGTAGAAATCCAGTCATCCCACGGCTCGCGCCAATCCGTTGGGCGCTTGGCCAGCCATTCGAAGCCAGCGCGCGGCACCTCTTCCAGCGTCTGGCGGACATAATCGGGAATGTCAGTGGCCACGCGGAAGATCGACCCCGGCTTCAGGACGCGGGCCAGCGGCTCCAGATGCTCCGGTGTCACAAATCGGCGTCGGTGATGCCGTGTCTTGGGCCACGGATCGGGATATAGCAGGAAGGCGCGCGAGATGCTGGCCTCGGGCAGCACGTCGAACAGATCGCGCGCATCGCCGGGATGCACCGCAAGGTTTTCGACCCCTGCTTGCCGGATTTTACCCAGCAGCATTGCAACGCCGTTGATGTAAGGCTCAGCTCCTATGATCCCGATATCAGGGTTACTTGCAGCCTGATGCACCAGATGCTCACCACCGCCAAAGCCGACCTCAAGCCAGACATCCTTGCCTCCGAACAAGGCTTTCAAGTCCAACGGATGGCGATTGGGGTTGGTTTCCCAGTCAACCGCTCCCGGCGACAGGGCGTCGAGATCTTCATTCAGATACGTCTTTTGACTCTGCTTCAGGGCCTTGCCCTTGAAGCGACCATAGAAGTTTCTGCGGGGGCGTTGTGGTGTCTGGGTGCTCATGGCGGAGCCCATACTGCGCGGGTCCCTACGTTGCAAGGGTTGCAGCACCGGCACAAGAATGAAAAAGCGCGCCGACCAGGGCGCGCTTTAGAGTGCTTTTGGTCAAACCGCCTTTTTCAACGCGTCAACCAGATCAGTACGCTCCCAGCTGAAGCCGCCGTCAGCATCCGGCTGCCGGCCAAAATGGCCATAGGCTGCGGTGCGCTGGTAGATTGGCTTGTTCAGTTCCAGATGCTGACGAATGCCACGCGGGGTCAGGTCCATCACCTGCCCGACGGCCTTTTCAATCTGGGCATCTGCTATCTGCCCAGTGCCGTGTGTGTCTGCATAGATGGATAGGGGCTTGGACACGCCAATCGCATAGCTCAGTTGAATGGTGCAACGCTCTGCCATGCCTGCGGCGACCACGTTCTTGGCCAAGTAGCGCGCGGCATAAGCCGCCGAGCGGTCAACCTTGGTTGGGTCCTTGCCCGAGAACGCGCCGCCGCCATGCGGGGCCGCGCCACCATAAGTGTCCACGATAATCTTGCGTCCGGTCAGGCCCGCATCTCCGTCCGGCCCGCCAATGACGAACTTACCGGTGGGGTTCACGTGCCACTCGGTCTCGTCTGTCAACCAGCCCTCGGGCAATGTTTCGGTGATATAGGGTTCAACAATGGCCCGAATATCTTTCGAAGTCAGTGTTTCGTCCAGGTGCTGAGTTGACAGCACGATGGAACTGACGCCGACCGGCTTGCCATCACGGTAGATCACCGACAGCTGCGACTTTGCGTCAGGACCCAAAACCGGTTCGGTGCCGTTCTTGCGCACCTCGGCCAGACGGCGCAGGATCGCGTGCGAATACTGGATTGGGGCTGGCATCAGCGCGGGCGTCTCGGTGGTTGCATAACCAAACATGATGCCCTGATCACCGGCACCCTCGTCCTTGTTTTCCGAGGCATCCACACCCTGCGCGATATGCGCGGATTGCTCGTGCAGCAGGTTCGTCACCTCGACCGTTTCGTGGTGAAACTTGTCCTGCTCGTAACCGATATCCTTGATGCAAGCGCGCGCGATCTCGTCGATGCGACCCATATAGTCGTGCAGCTTGTCCTGATCCGACAGCCCCACCTCGCCACCTATTACCACGCGGTCGGTGGTCGCGAATGTTTCGCAGGCCACGCGCGCTTCGGGCTCTTCGTTCAGGAACGCGTCAAGGACGGCGTCGGAAATCCGGTCGCAAACTTTATCCGGGTGCCCTTCGGAAACAGATTCCGAAGTGAAAGTGTATTTCTGTCGGGACATGAATGTGCTCCATTGAAATTTCCCCATCACGCCAGGAAGCCGTTGTGACAGGCATCAAGATGCATATGACGCCCAACCAGCAGGGTCAATCGGCAATTAAGTCTCAACTCTCCTGTTAACCAGCCAAAGCGGCACAAAAAGTGCCAATAGCATCAAAATCACAGGATTGTCGCCCATGGTGGCATAAAGCGTTGGTGGCAGCGGTGCCGGTAATTTTGTATCCAAGTAGCCCGCCTGCCCCAAAGGCAACGCCTTGGTAATGCGCCCATGCGGGTCGATCATCGCTGACACCCCGGTATTGGCCGACCGCATCATCGGTAGCCCCTGCTCGATCGCCCGCATCTGCGCCTGCACCAGATGCTGGTAAGGACCAGACCGGGTGCCAAACCAGGCATCGTTGGTAATTTGCAGCAAGAAGTCCGCCCGCCCCGGCGCTGACAGGACGTCTTGCGTGAACACGGCTTCGTAACAGATCAACGGCAGAGCCATACCCAGCTTTCCCGCTTCCATCAGTGCCGCCCCCGGTCCTGCGCTGAATCCATGGCCTGTGGTCGCAGCCATTCCGTAGATGCCGAACCGCGCCATCACTTCACCGAACGGAACATATTCTCCGAACGGGGCAAGGTGATGCTTGTCGTATAGGCCCTGCTGCTGACCTTTCTCGTTCAGATAGATCATCGAGTTATAAATCTGCGGACCGTCGCCCCGTTGAATACCCAGAAAAACCGGTGTTCCCTGAGCTGCGTCAGCAATTGTGTTCAAGTAGGGCTGCGCGCTGCCCAACCATGCAGGGACCGAAGTTTCGGGCCAGACAATCAGTTCAGGACGGGGTTCGGCTGCGGTGAATTCGATCTGACGGGCAAAGAACAGCGGGGCGTAATCCGGATCCCATTTCTGATGCTGCGGCGCATTCGGCTGAATTAGTCGGACGATGTGATCGGTCCAAATCACCGCAGGGCGCGATACAGCGTAGCCCAGAATCAGGCAGGCAGCACCGATGGTAAGGGCCGTTGGCAAAGCGAACCCGTTCCGCAGTGCCAGCGCAGCACCCAAGGGCAAGGTTGCCAGAAGTGTAAGTGCGCCCAAACCATAAGGCCCGAACAGCGACAAAAGCTGCCCGGCGGGCGTATCCACCCATACTTGCGCCAAGCCCGCCCAGGGGAATCCTGTCAGCACATAACCCCGGGCGCATTCCATCAGCGACACGGCCACGGCTAAAAAAATTGCCTGTGCAACCGGCCTGCCGTCAGGGCGCCTCGCGATCCAAAAAGCCAGTGCCCAGAACAAAGCCAGCCCACCCGCCATGAAATTCAAGGCAAAAGGTGCCATCCAGGCGTGCCGTTCTGCGTCAACGAGAAACGGTTCGATAATCCAGCTCAACGCGTGGGCAAAGTACCCGGTCGCAAAAGCCCAGCCAAGCCATGCAGCACGCCTGCGTGTCTCAGTCGACAAAAACAGCGGCGCCAGCAGCACCAATGCGATCAGGGTCGCCACCCAAACGCCGTAGGGTGCAAGACCAAAGGCCGCGAGGGCACCCAACAAAGCCGCCAGAGTGACTCGTAGCCAAAAAGGCCACCCCTGAGCAGGGTTCATCCAACGAGATCCGGCAACATCACGCGCAAACGCTTGATTCGTCGCGGATCGGCGTCGATCACTTCGAATTCCGGACCTTCGGGGTGCAGCACGACCTCTCCCCGCGCAGGAACCCGACCGGACAGCATGAAGACCAGGCCGCCCAGCGTGTCGATCTCTTCCTCGTCGACATCCTCGTGACTGGTCAGAGAGCGCCCGATCTCGGCTTCGAACTCCTCTAGCGGGACACGCGCCTGAACGATGTAACAGCCGGGTTTATCCTGAACCCAAAGCTGGTCCTCATCCGCGTCGTGTTCGTCGGCAATCTCTCCAACGACCTGCTCGATCAAATCCTCGATCGTGAGCAAACCATCTACACCGCCGTATTCGTCAATCACCAAGGCCATATGACGACGTTCGGTCTGCATTTTGGTCAGCAATACCCCAATTGGCATCGATGGCGGCACGAACAGCAACGTGCGCAGCATAGACACCAGATCAAAGTCCGAGGACGTTCCGTTGAACCCGTGGGTCAGCGCAAAATCCTTGAGGTGTACGAATCCCAACGGCGTGTCGAGCGTACCTTCATATACAGGTATCCGGGACAGGCCGCTTTCGCGGAACAACTGCGCCAGCTCATCCTTGCTGATGGTCGAGGGCACGGATACGATCTCGGCCGTCGGGATGGCCACATCCTCGACCCGCATCCGCCGAAGGTTAATCATGCCCCGTGGCTGATGAACCCTATCGACGTCATGTCCGTTGGCCGCGCCGACCTCATCGTCGCTCTGCGATGAGAGCGCGTCAACTATTCGAGAAAAAAAACCGGCTTTCTCTTTGGTGTTTTCACCGCCGTTCTTCGGTTGCGCGCCATGCGCCGCCATAGAACTGCCGTCTGTATCGCCCATTGTCCTGTTCCAAATAATCGGGCGCTAAGGCCCACACTACGTATTATATGGGTCATCTATACCCATTTTGCCAAGTATCTCGACCTCGACCCCTTCCATCAAAGTGGCGTCGGTGTCACGAATGTGATCGTATCCCAGCAAATGCAACACTCCGTGAATGACCAGATGCGTAACGTGATCGTCCATGGATTTGTCTGCCTCGGAAGCTTCGCGCTCACAAGTTTCATAGGATATTGCAATATCGCCCAGCGCAATTTCGCCGGTAAAATCCGGGGTTGGCTGTGCTGGTGCCTGCCCCGGGGTTTCAGCGGCCAAATCCTCGGCCGGCCAGCTGAGGACGTTTGTTGGCGAAGGTTTCTCGCGAAACTCCGCATTCAATTCGGCAATCCGCGCATCGTCGCATGCCAGCAGGCTGATCTCGCACAGATCAGCGTCCGGGCCGCAATGATCCAAGACCGCCTGAATGGCACGCGTGGCCAAGGGTTCCAGCCCCTGCCAGCGCGCATCTTCAATCGTTATTTCAAGGTTCATGCCGTCATGTCCAAAGTTCCGATGCCGGAACCCTGACGATTACCCTGTCTCACGGCCCGCGTCGGCCTCATACGCCTCGATAATGGCGGCGACAAGCGGGTGACGCACCACATCCTTCGAAGTGAAATAGTTGAAGCTGATATTCGGAATCGTCTTCAACAGCCGTTCAGCATCCTTCAGCCCGGATTGAACACCGCGCGGCAAGTCGACCTGCGAACGGTCGCCAGTGATAACCATGCGACTGCCTTCGCCAAGACGGGTCAGAAACATCTTCATCTGCATGGTGGTCGCGTTCTGCGCCTCATCCAGTACCACAAACGCGTTTGCAAGGGTGCGACCTCGCATAAACGCCAGCGGAGCGATTTCGATTCGCTTTTCCTCGATCAGCTTGGCCAGTTGCTTACCGGGCAGAAAGTCGTTCAGCGCGTCGTATAGCGGCTGCATATATGGATCGACCTTGTCTTTCATGTCGCCCGGCAGGTAGCCCAGCTTTTCGCCCGCCTCGACGGCAGGGCGGCTTAGGATAATCCGGTCCACATGGCCACCAATGAACATCGACACGCCGACAGCAACGGCTAGGTAGGTTTTACCTGTGCCAGCCGGACCAATCCCAAAGGCCAGTTCGTTGTTGAACAAGGACTGAACATAAGCCTTCTGCGCGTCCGTGCGCGGCTCGACCAGCTTTTTGCGGGTCTTGATTTCGACCGTGCCGCCCTTGAACATCTCAAGCTGATCACCGTCGCGGCTGCCGGTACCGGTTTCGGAACCACCCATTCGCAGTTCACGATCCACATCAGCGGCTTCCACGTCGCGCCCGCCTTCCAGCCGGGTATACAGCGCCTGCAGAACCTCAATTGCCTGTTTCTGGGCGTCCTCGTCGCCCATAACGACAAGCTGGTTGCCGCGTCGCACGATCTGTACAGACAGCTTTTGTTCGATTTCGGTCAGATTGCGGTCATACTCGCCGCAAAGATCAATCAACAACCGGTTGTCAGGAAATTCAACAAACGCCTCTTGCTGGGGCATTTCGTCTTGTGGCGGGGTCAGGGCACCAATGGCCAATCCGTTCTCCTGTCTGGGTGTTTTCATCCCAAGCGTAGACAACTATTCTTAGGAGGCGCAAGCCACAGTTTTAAATTTTCCGTAACAGATGGTAAAACCGCCGATGGCGTATAACACAGCGCTCAAAAATCCTAGTCTGTGCATGCACTTGCTTACTTCTGTACTTAGAATTTGTAATTCAATCCAAATCTCAGGCCACGATAGCGCGGTGTGGATTTTGTCGAGAAACCGTTGGCGAATTCCACGTTTTCCGAGTCGAACTGCACGTATTCATATTCGCCCGTGATCGACCAGTTCTCGCTTAACCTGTGTTCCGCACCAATGCTGGCCGAAAACCCGGTTCGACTGTCGCTGACTTCGAATGATTGGGGCGCAGACACCGAAGAAATACTGCTGGATGTCGTGACGTCGCCACGAACATATCCAACCGACAGGAAATACAATACTTTTCCACTTTTGTTGGTCAGCCCATTGCGAAATCGAACCGACAGCACATCGGAGACTTCCGAACTGCCATTGACAGTCACGCTTCCGATTTGAGTCGATACATCATCTTTCAGCGACCCGAAATCATACCCGAGCTCAAACCCGTAGACATAATTCCGCCCGCCTTTGGCCGGCAGAACACCGCGCCAGCCCCCCCGAATACCGCCGTAGCTGCCCTTCAGGTCCAACTCGCCGATCTCGAAAATACTTGATGGCGTCCTGAGCCCGAATCGGTCAGTGCCACCGGTTGCGTAGCCTCCGCTCAGACCCAGATAAAAAGCGCTGACATCGCTGCCGAACCGTTTCGGACTAACGACGGGAGGGTCTGAAACTCCCTGATCAAGATTGCCGGCGACCGTCGCGCTGGAAAGAACCGCAAGCACCGCCGCAGTCGGCAGGGCAAACCCGAGTTTTGGTTCAAAAAACCGTTTCAGAATCTTCACTCGTACCCTCCATCGTCCCAACCCGGTACTCGGGCCAGCACGGATCTGGACTATCGGGAATGCGGAAATCAGCCCCCGTAAAAACCTGACCCTTCTCGGAACATAGTTCCAAGTGATAAATCAAGGGTAAATTTTGGAAACAACCACCAACTATGGTATTCGTACAGCGCCCAATAACCGGATTAGACCAGTGCTCCGGCCAATGAATTGGCACCTGACGCCGTGATCAGCACGTCCCTGAGTTCACCAACCTCAACTTCTGCATCGGAAACGTGAACCGAGTGCAGGTATTCGGATTTTCCGACCATCTGCCCCGGCAGACGCCCGTTTTTTTCGAACAGAACACGGACCTTCCGCCCGACCATAGAATCCTGAATTTCCCGCTGATGCCGTGTAATCAGAGCCTGCAGGCGTTGCAGGCGATCATCCGCCGCCTTGGGATCAACCTGAGGCCGCTCGGCCGCTGGCGTGCCAGGGCGTGTCGAGTATTTGAACGAATAGGCGTAGCCGTATTTGACCTCTTCCACCAGATCCAGCGTGGCCTGAAAATCCTCTTCGGTTTCTTCCGGGAACCCGACAATAAAGTCACCGGACATCATGATATCCGGACGCGCAGCCCGGATGCGCTCGATCAGACGCAGGTAGCTTTCTGCCGTGTGGCTACGGTTCATCCGTTTCAGGATTTTGTCTGATCCGGACTGAACCGGCAGATGCAAATAGGGCATCAGTTTTTCACAGGTTCCGTGCGCCTCGATCAGGTCATCGGCCATGTCATTGGGATGCGAGGTGGTAAAACGGATACGCTCCAGCCCGTCGACCTTGTTCAGCTCCCAGATCAGGCCCGCCAGTGTCATGTCTCCGTTCGAGCCGGCACCGTGATAGGCGTTGACGTTCTGACCCAGCAGGGTGATCTCGCGCACACCGCGTTCCACAAGATCCCGCGCTTCACTCAGAATGCGATCGGCGGGGCGGCTGACCTCGGCACCGCGGGTGTAAGGCACCACGCAGAAGGCGCAGAACTTGTCGCAGCCCTCCTGAACGGTCAGAAACGCCGTCGGGCCACGCTTTGCCTTGGGGCGGTTCTTCAGTTTTTCGAATTTGTCTTCTTCAGGGAAATCCGTATCCAGCGCCTTGGCACCGTCGCGCGTCTTTGCCTCCATCTCGGGCAGACGGTGATAGCTTTGCGGGCCCACCACGAGGTCGACCAGAGGCTGACGACGCATGATCTCTTCACCCTCGGCCTGCGCGACGCACCCAGCCACGCCGATCTTGAGGTCGGGTTTTTCGGCCTTCAGCCCCTTGAACCGGCCAAGCTCGGAATAGACCTTTTCAGCGGCCTTTTCGCGGATATGGCAGGTATTCAGCAAGATCATGTCCGCATCATCGGGGCTTTGGGTTTCAACATACCCCTTACCACCCAGCGTTTCGGCCATACGCTCGCTGTCATAGACATTCATCTGACAACCATAGGTCTTGATGTACAGCTTTTTGGGTTCCGACATGGATTTGGCCTTTGCGCTCGCGGGATCGGCGTCATCTATACCCTACGAACGCCGCTTGCAATGCCGTGGCGATTACCCGATTTTGGCCGGAGATTCCAGCAAAGTGGAACCGGACAACCGATGCAGTACGACTCCCTCGACGATTTTCTCAGCTCAGGCAAAGCTGCCCTTGCCAAGGGGCCGGTCGCCCTGGTGTTCATCGAAGATGATGTCGAGGTCGACAGCACCATCCGGCACCATTTGAATCTGGGTTTCCAATCCCTGATCGCCTTCATGCCACAGGATTTCGCGTTAAACCCGGATCTCACCGAGCGCATCCACCGCGTCGCTCTGAGCTGCGCGCCCCGAAACGTGGTTTTCGACACGATCAACAAGATCATTCAGGCCGCGTCCGGCATCTGGATGTACTACTGCTACAACGCCGAATACCTGTTCTTTCCGTTTTGTGAGACACGCACGATCGGCGAATTGCTGGCCTTCCACGCTGAAGAGCGTCGGGACGCGATGCTCAACCACGTTGTCGACCTTTATGCCGATGATCTGAATGCTTTCCCAAACGGAGTCGCACCGGATCGCGCGATGTTGGACAGCACGGGCTATTATGCTCACACCCGCCACGACGCCGACGGTCATCCTGCCGACCGCCAGTTGGACATGTCCGGCGGACTGCGCTGGAGGTTCGAGGATCACATCCCCTATGAACGTCGCCGTATAGACCGAATTGCCTTGTTCAAGTCCCGTAAGGATCTGAAGTTATTACCGGAACACACGTTTAATGATCCGGAATACAACACCTATTCCTGCCCCTGGCACCACAACATGACGGCCGCGATCTGCTCATTCCGCGCCGCCAAGGCACTGAAAAGAAACGCCGGGTCCACGTTCGACATCCCTACATTCCGCTGGCGCAACTCGGTTCAGTTTGAGTGGACGTCCAACCAGCTGCTGGATCTGGGGTTGATCGAATCGGGCCAGTGGTTCTGACCCGGTTCTGACACCTGCCGGTTCTAGCGTTGCAGCAGCACCGGGAACCAGTCTTCGCGCAGACGCTGGCCGGGGGTCATTTCGTGGCCCGGAAACGGAGGCGAGGTCCGGCCCGGACGCTCTACATAGCGCGCATCGTCGCCGACCAGACGCAGCGAGAATGCGCGACGGCGACGGTCTGAATGGTTTCCCCGGGCGCCGTGCAATGTACGATAGTTAAAGGCGACCGCGTCACCTGGCTCCATCTCGAATTCAACAACTTTCATGCCTTCGGCATCCGGGTCGGGGACGGGGATGTACTGGCCTTCGTCTGCGAAGAAGCCTTCTTCTGACACCCAGCGCGTCGGCAGCACTTCTTTTTCCCACTGGTGCGACCCCGCCACGCAACGCAGAGTCGCCTGTTTGACTGCGTCCAGCGTCGACCAGAAGCTTATGGTCTGTTGTCCTTCGACAAAATAATACGGCCCGTCCTGATGCCACGGGGTCGCCATCGATGTACCCGGTTCCTTGACCAGAACGTGGTCGTGGAACATCTGCACGGTCCGCGACTGCATCAGGTCCGCAGCCACTTCAGCCGCAGGAGAGGTCTCAATCACTTCGCGGAACTGATCGATCCGCGACCAGTTGCAGTAATCGTCGAAGAACAGCCCGGTTTCGCCCTGTTTCTTGTTCTCGGATGCGTAAGGCCCCGGGTCCGCCATATTCGCGGCAACACCGTCGCGCAGAGCCTCAACATGATCGGCAAACAACCCCTTGATCAGAACAACTCCGTCTTCCTGATAGGTGTCGATCATTTCTTGTGTAACCAGAGGGTGCGTCATGTCTGTCTCCGTGCCAGTGGTGCGCTGATCTGCGCATGGGTTAGCCCTCTGTTCAAATCATATCTTTCAAATGTACACTTAACTTCATGTTATATATCTCCCTGCGCCAGTACGAATATGTTTGTGCCATTGGCCGGCACGGCAGCCTTTCCGCCGCCGCACAACACCTTCATGTTTCGCAACCTGCGCTATCCAATGCCCTGACTCGGGTTGAGGAACAGTTAGGCCATCCTTTGTTCGCCAGAAAACGCGGGTCCGCGATGGCTCTGACGCCACAAGGACGTAGCTTTATAGAAGACGCAGAATCACTGCTGGCAAGCGCCGCGCGACTAGAAAATGCCACCGACTCAGGGTCTGCCAAAACGACACTTCGCCTGGGCTGTTTCGTCGATCTTGCCCCATTTCTGCTAGCACGGGCTTTGCGTCATTTGCGCGATGCAATGCCGGATGTCGCGGTGTCCTACAGGGTGGACGATTTCCAAGGCCTGATCTCTGGCCTGATCGACGGGCGGATTGATCTGGCGCTAACCTACGGTCTGAGCATGGATGCGACGTTCACCCGGCGCACACTTTTCACGCGCACCCCAAACGCCATCATGTCGCCTGATCACGCATTGGCGGTTCGGGACAATGTAACACTGCAGGATCTGGCCGCTCATCCCCTTATCCTATCCAACGAGGGACTTTCGGCGCAGCATGTTCTGGGCTTGTTTCGACAGATTGGCCAAAGCCCGAACGTTGCCCACCGGGCAACCTCGCTTGAAATCCAGCGCAGCCTTGCGGCGCATCAGGAAGGGGTTGCGATCAGCTACGCTACCCCACCGGCTAATATCAGCTATGACGGAATGCCGCTGGTTACCCGGCCTGTGTCGGATCAGATCGCTGCGGAACCTGTGGTACTGGCGCGGCACGGAACAGGGCCAGCAGACCCGCAAACAGCCGCTGCAGAAAGCGCATTATTTGAACTATTGGCGTAAAGTTACTTCGTTTTCCGAAGGCGGATCACAACATCGACCGATGCAATCTCGACCCCTTCGGGTGCGTCGGGAAGGCGTTGAATCACCAGCTCCTCGGACGGCGCATCGCTCAGGCGGCCCTCATCCTCCCAAAAGAAATGGGGGTGATCATATGTGTTGGTATCGAAATAGCTTTTCGATCCGTCCACGGTGATTTCCTGAAGAACCCCGGCATCGCAGAAAGCGCGTAACGTATTGTAAACGGTCGCTAAAGAAACAGCGTCCCCGTTCTTTTTAGCCGCATCAAACAGGCTTTCCGCCGTGACATGGCGGTGCTGTCCGTCGCCAACCAGCAGTTCGGCCAGGGCCACCCGCTGACGCGTCGGACGCAATCCGGCATGAACCAACCAATTCGTGGCTATGTTCTGGCTCTGAGGTGTCATGAATCCGATACCTGATAGTTGCTGAAGTACATATAAGTGCTCTGGCCGGGTAATTTCAAATGAAATTCATTCGCAAAGAATGGTCTGAACACAACATGATGTGGGCGACCGCTCTTGCAGGACCTTGCATACGGGTGCTAGGTGAGGCCAGATTAGATAAACGGACCCCTGGCAGGAGAGGCGGCAGAATGGCCCAATTCCCGAGCAGCTTTGACAAGGACGATCTGCTGAAATGCGCCCGTGGCGAATTATTCGGCCCCGGCAACGCGCAGCTGCCTGCCCCGCCGATGCTGATGATGGACCGGATCACCGACATCTCGGCCGATGGAGGCGCGCACGGCAAAGGCCATATACTGGCAGAATTCGATATCACTCCTGACCTTTGGTTCTTTGATTGTCACTTCCCCGGCAACCCGATCATGCCCGGCTGTCTCGGGCTGGACGGTCTGTGGCAGCTGACCGGCTTTAACCTTGGCTGGCGCGGCTGGCAGGGTCGCGGGATGGCTGTGGGCGTGGGTGAGGTCAAGCTGACCGGCATGGTACGCCCGGACCGCAAGATGCTGACTTACAAAATTGATTTCAAAAAAGCGATCCAGACCCGCCGCCTGACCATGGGTGTGGCGGATGGTATCGTCGAAGCGGACGGTGAAATGATTTACGACGTCAAAGACATGAAAGTCGTTCTGTCCGAAGCCTGAGCCTGACCGGCCTGAAATAAGGAGCACGCACATGCGTCGAGTAGTTGTCACCGGCTTGGGGGTCGTCTCCTCCATCGGGAACAATGCCGAAGAGGTTCTGGCCTCACTCAAAGCTGGCAAGTCCGGCATCGAGGCCAACGAGCAGATGGTCGAGCATGGCTTTCGCAGCCAGATTGCCGGGACGCTCAAGATCGACGTGGCAGAACATGTGGACAAGCGCACCCTGCGCTTCATGGGTCCTGGCGCGGCCTATGCCCATATCGCGATGAGCCAGGCTATTGCCGATGCGGGTCTGACCGAGGATCAGGTTGTGAACCCGCGCACCGGCCTTGTAGCGGGATCCGGAGGGCCATCCACCAGCGCGATGCTGACAGCACATCAGACAGTGCTGAAAAACGGCGCAACCAAACGGATCGGTCCCTTTGCGGTGCCAAAATGCATGTGCTCGACAATTTCCGCCAATCTTGCCACGGCGTTCAAGATCAAGGGCATCAACTACTCGATCACGTCGGCCTGCTCGACCTCACTGCACTGTATCGGCAACGCGGCCGAACAGATCATGATGGGCAAACAGGACGTCATGTTTGCCGGCGGGGGCGAAGAGCTGGACTGGACCCTGTCCTGCCTGTTCGACGCGATGGGTGCGATGTCGTCGAAATACAACGACACGCCTAAGAAAGCCTCGCGCGCGTTTGATCAGGACCGCGATGGTTTCGTAATCTCAGGCGGCGGCGGCATTGTCGTGCTTGAGGACCTGGACCATGCGCTGGCACGCGGTGCCAAGATTTACGCCGAAGTTACCGGTTTTGCCGCCACATCGGACGGCCACGACATGGTGGCCCCGTCGGGAGAAGGCGGCGAGCGCGCGATGCGTCTGGCCCTGTCCACGCTGCCCGAAGGGCGCAAAGTCGGTTACATCAACGCCCACGGCACCTCTACCCCTGTCGGTGACGTAGGTGAAGTAGAAGCCGTTCGTCGTATTTTCGGTGAGGGTACCGTGCCGCCAATCTCATCGACCAAATCGATGACAGGCCACGCACAGGGCGCGGCCGGTGCGCTTGAGGCAATCTTCTGCCTGCTAATGTTGCACCATGATTTCATTACGCCGTCGATTAACGTCGACACACTTGCCGAAGGCATCCTGCCCGGTGAAATTGCAACTCAAGTGGTTGAAAATGCAGGCTTGGACAGTGTCATGACCAACAGCTTCGGCTTTGGCGGCACAAACGGGTCCATGGTTCTGTCCAAGTATAACGGGTGAAAAAGATGTCGGATCAATTGAAAGGCAAACGCGGCCTGATCATGGGCGTGGCCAATGACCGCTCGATTGCATGGGGCATTGCCAAAGCCATGCACGAAGCCGGTGCAGAACTTGCTTTCACCTATCAGGGCGAGGCATTTGGCAAACGGCTGGAACCGCTGGCCCAAAGTCTCGGCAGTGATTTCATGGTCGATGCGGATGTCACAGACGACGCTTCGCTGGACCGCGCGTTTGAGGAACTGGGCGCGCGCTGGCCGACGATTGATTTCGTAGTCCACGCGATTGCCTATTCGGACAAGTCCGAACTGACAGGTCGCTTCCTGAACACCACCCGGGCGAACTTCAAGCATTCGATGGACGTATCGGCCTATTCCTTTATCGAGGTCGCCCGTCGCGCCTATCCGCTGATGAAGGACAATGGCGGCACACTGCTGACCCTGACCTATCAGGGATCGAACCGGGTCGTACCAAACTACAATGTCATGGGTGTGGCAAAGGCGGCACTGGAATCTGCCACGCGCTATTTGGCCAACGATCTTGGTCCAGAAGGCATCCGCGTCAACGCCATCTCGCCCGGACCGATGAAAACGCTCGCAGGGGCTGCCATTGGCGGCGCGCGCAAGACTTACAAGTTCTGCGACCAGAATGCGCCCATGCGCTCGAATGCGACGCTGGAAGCCGTTGGCGGGACGGCCGTATACCTTGCCTCGGATGCCGGTGCCTGCACCTCGGGTGAGATCATCAAGGTCGATGGTGGCTTCCACGTTCTGGGAATGCCGCAGCCTGACTTCATGTGACCCGAACTTTCCCCGCCGGTGCCAAGATTTTACCATCTTTCACCGGCAGGGATATCGGCATGAGCAAAGCAGACCAAATAATCGCAAGTAACGCGCGGGGTTCACGCTCGCGGCGCAAGTCCGGCTTTTTGGGCCAGCGTGGCCGTGTCGCGTTGCTGACCCTGACCATGTTGCTGATGCTGTTTGTGTTTTTCACACAACCAGATGTGCGCGCAGCCTTCGAATCCTGGGCCAGCCTGATAACAGGCTGACCCGACGCTCTTGTTCAGAGCAGTCAGTTGACCGAGACGACCTCAATCTCAAATACCAGATCCTGACCAGCCAGCGGGTGGTTTGCATCCAGCGTGACCGTCGCTTCGTTCACCTCGACCACCGTCACAGGTAAGGCCTGCCCGTCTGGCGTCTGCATTTGCAATTGGGTGCCAGGGTCCAGAGGGATGTCGTCCGGGATACCCTCGCGGGGAATCTCCTGACGCATCGCCGGGTTGATTGGACCATAGGCTTCGACGCAGGTAATCTCGACGCGCTTTTTCTCACCCACCGTCAGGCCCGTCATCGCCGAATCCAATCCGGGAATGATCTGGCCGGAACCGACCACGAACTCCAGCGGGTCGCGTCCCTCGGAACTGTCGAACACATTCCCGTCCAGCAGCGTTCCGGTGTAATGGATGCGAACTGTGTCGCCTTGTTTGATTGCGGTCATGGGTGGCCTCCGGCCGTTGAGAAATTGAACGGCCAAGCCTAGGGTGTAACACGGTATTGTAAACCCTTGCCTCTTTTGCCGCACACACTGTTGTGCCAACCTGCGCCCGACCGATGGAGGGGAAATGATGCCAATCACAACATGCGTTTTCGATGCCTATGGCACGCTGTTCGATGTCGCCGCCGCTGCGCGTCAAGCCGCGGCAGAGCCGGGTTTTGAGGCTTTGCAGCATAAGTGGCCGGATCTGGCCAAACATTGGCGCCTGAAGCAACTGCAATACACCTGGCTGCGCGCGATCACCGACGCCCACACCGATTTCTGGGATGTAACGCAAGATGGTCTGGACTGGGCGCTTGAGGCCACCGGCTTGCAGGGCGACGCGACCCTGCGTCAGCGTCTGCTGGACTTGTATTGGGAGCTTCAGGCCTATGCCGAGGTCCCCGAGATGCTGGCGGCGCTAAAGGCAGGGGGACTGCAAACCGCTATTCTTTCAAACGGATCGCCACCAATGCTGGATGGCGCGGTGCAATCGGCAGGCATCGGTGCTGTTCTGGATGACGTCCTTTCGGTCGAAACCGTCGGCGTCTTCAAACCCCATCCCTACGTCTACGATCTGGTGCAGCAACGATTTGGCTGCCCCCGGGACGAGGTTCTGTTCGTCAGCTCAAACGGATGGGATGCAGCCGGGGCCAGCGGCTATGGATTCGTCTCAGCCTGGGTCAATCGGGCGGGCGAGCCGATGGACCGCTTGCCATGGAAGCCGGCACATGTACTGTCCGACCTCACAACCATCCCTCAAATGGCTGGACTTTAATGGCTTTTTTCACCACATCCGATAACAGGAACATCTACTTCGAAGACACTGAAACCGGAGTCCCCGTGCTGTGTCTTGCCGGGCTGACTCGCAACAGCCGGGATTTCTCATTCCTGACACCGCATGTCACAGGTCTGCGCCTGATCACGATGGATTACCGGGGGCGCGGAAAGTCTGATTATGACCCGGACTATTTGAACTACAACGTCCTCCGCGAATCCCAAGATGCGATCGAGCTGCTGGATCATCTGGGACTGGATCGCGTGGTGGTCCTGGGCACGTCGCGCGGCGGTCTGATCGCCATGGCACTTGCAGGCAGCCACCCCGAGCGGCTGTCCGGCGTGATTCTGAATGATGTCGGTCCGGTGGTTGAACCAGCAGGCATTGCCAAGATCATGGACTATGTAGGCAAGCAGCCGGTCTCAAAAACCTATGACGACGCGGCCAAAGCTCTGCAACACCTGATGGAGCCCCAATTCCCGGGTGTTACTCTAGACCGTTGGCGGCAACAGGCGGAAATCCAGTACGATCAGACGGCTGAGGGTCTGACGCTGCGCTATGATCCGGCCTTGCGCACGTCACTGCTGGAACAAGCTGCGGTTGGTTCAGCAACGGACTTATGGGCATTCTTCGAAGCTCTGCGCGACATCCCGACCGGCGCTATTCGGGGCGAGAATTCGGATATTCTTGGCAAAGAAACGCTGATCGAAATGCATAACCGCCATCCCGGCCTTATGTCTGCAGAAGTTCCGGATCGTGGGCATGTTCCTTTTCTGGACGAACCGCAGTCGCTCGACCTCATTCGCAAGGTATTGGACGCCGTATGAGTACATTGGACAGGATCGAAGCCGCCGCCGGGCGGTTGAAGGGCTATGTTCGGGAAACGCCCCTTCTGTCTTCTCCGTTTCTGGATGAACTGGCGGGGCGGCGGGTACTGGTCAAACCGGAATGCCTGCAACACACCGGCAGCTTCAAGATTCGCGGGGCGTGGTCGGCGATTTCGGCGCTCAGCGAAGCGGACCGACAGCGGGGCGTGATCGCCTATTCCTCGGGCAACCATGCGCAAGGCGTGGCCTATGGCGCCGCACAACACGGGGTCTCCTCAGTCATCGTCATGCCATCGGACGCGCCGCAATTAAAGATCGACAACACGCGTGCGCTTGGGGGTGAAGTTGTCCTTTACGACCGCGCGAATGAAAGCCGGGAAGAGATCGGCCAGGCGTTGGCGGCGGAGCGTGGCCTGACCCTGATCCGACCCTATGATGAGCCGCAGGTGATCGCAGGCCAAGGCACCACTGGGCTGGAAATCGCGCGACAAGCGGCCGAGATGGGCGTCGATCAAGCTGATGTTCTGGTCTGTTGCGGTGGCGGTGGATTGACCTCGGGGATTGCACTGGCGCTGGAGGGGCACGCGCCTGGCCTGCGTGCCCGCCCATGCGAACCTGAAGGGTTCGATGACGTGAAGCGGTCCCTTGCTGCGGGCCGGATTCTGAACAACAACGCCGCCGCAGGCAATATCTGTGATGCGATCCTGACGCCTCAGCCTGGAGAAATCACCTTCCCGATCCTACGCCGTCTGTGTGGGCCTGGCTTGTCGGTCACTGAAGAAGAGGCGATGCACGCCATGGCACAGGCCTTCCTGCGCCTGAAAATCGTGCTGGAACCGGGCGGAGCGGTATCTCTTGCCTCGGCTCTTTTTCGAAGGGATGAAATCGAAGGCGATGTGGTGATCGTTGTGGCATCTGGGGGAAACGCTGACCCGGAAGTCTTTGGAAAAGCGCTGGAATTCCTGACCTGACAATACTTATGAGTTGGGTCAGATTGATACTTTGACGTGTGACGACAGGGGATTGTGTCATGCAAATCGCGGACCTTGGGGACATAAAGCTACATTACCGGATCGACGGTGATCCGAATGGTGCGCCGATTGTCTTTGCCAACTCACTGGGCACCGATCTGCGCCTTTGGGACGCGGTGTTGCCCCATCTTCCGGCAGGGTTACTGGCCATCCGCTATGACAAGCGGGGACATGGCCTGTCGTCGCAGCCCCAGGCCCCCTATTCAATGGGCGCGCTGATCCGTGATGCCGAGGCTCTGCTGGATTACCTGGGGGTGCGGGACAGTGTCTTTGTCGGCCTCTCGATTGGCGGCCTGATCGCGCAGGGGCTGGCTGTCAAACGCATGGATCAGGTGCGGGGGCTGGTACTGTCAAACACGGCCGCCAAGATTGGCACGCCGTCGATCTGGAAAGATCGGATGAACGCAGTACGTAAAGGCGGCATCGATGCGCTGGCCGATGCGACCATGGATCGGTGGTTTTCCCGTGACTTCCGCGCGTCCCCAGATTATTTGCTATGGCGCAATATGATGGTCCGGCAACCGGTAGAGGGGTACCTGGGGTGCTGCGCTGCTATCTCGGGCACGGATTTCTATACCCCGACCAGCGGCCTTCGTCTGCCGACACTGGGCATTGCGGGTAGCGAGGACGGCTCGACGCCGCCGGATCTGGTGCGCGAAACGATCGAGTTGATCCCCGGTGCGCGGTTTGAGCTGATGCGCCGGGCTGGTCATCTGCCCTGCGTTGAACAACCGGCGGAATACGCGGCCCTGCTGCGTGGCTTTCTGGCCGATATCGGACATATTTGAAGGAGCAAGAAATTGGCAGATTTCCTGTTGGTCCATGGGTCCTGTCACGGTGCCTGGTGCTGGCGCGACCTGATCCCGGCACTTGAGGCTGTTGGCCATACCGTGCGCGCCATTGATCTGCCGAGCCATGGTTCTGACCCTACGCCGATTACGGATGTCACGTTGGACAGCTGTCGTGATGCAGTGCTGGCGGCGACTTCGCGTCAGACGATTATCGTCGGTCATTCCTGGGGCGGTTTCCCAATCAGTGCTGCCGCCGAGGCAAACCCAGAGGCAACGCGCGCGCTCATTTTCCTATGCGCCTATGTTCCGCAGGACGGGCTGTCCATGGCTGAGATGCGCAGGCAGGCACCACGGCAGATGATCGTGGACGCGATCGATAAATCCACCGACGGCCTGTCCTACACAGTCAGGCCGGACAAAGTGCAAGATTTGTTCTACCACGATTGCCCACCTGAAACCGTGCCCTACGCCTTCGCGCGCCTGTGCCCGCAGGCCATCGCCCCGCAAGAGACGCCGCTGCCTGTGACCGAACGTTTCGCGCGCGTTCCCAAAGCGTATATCCGCGCCACGGACGACCGGACGATCCCACCTGAGTATGAGGAGCAGATGAGCCACATCGCCCCAGAGGGGTTGCGGCGAACAATCGACAGCTCTCACTCACCGTTTTTTGCGCAGCCCCGACATCTGGCTGGAATCCTGAACGACCTCGAACAGAAACTGCCACCTCACGCAGAGTAAGCTCAGACGAGCGGCCCTTCACACACCAACCGAGCGTGATAAGGTCCCGGCAAAACTCTCGAGCGGTTGGTATGCGTCTGCCTTTTCTATTCGTTCTCGGCACGGTCATGATCGATGCGATGGGCATAGGTCTGGTGCTTCCAATAATGCCGGAGCTTATCGTTGAGGTTCAAGGCGGTACGCTGGCCAATGCGGCGATATGGGGTGGAATACTCAGCACCGCCTTCGCCGCGATGCAGTTCGTTTTCGGACCCATCCTGGGAAATCTATCCGACGCCTACGGTCGGCGCGCTGTGCTGTTGGTGTCACTGTTCATCATGTCCCTGGACTATATGGTGATGGCGGTCGCCGGCAGCATGTGGCTTCTGTTGCTGGGACGTATCGTCGGCGGCATCACTGCCGCCACCCACGCCACAGCTGCGGCGTTCATGGCAGATGTATCCAAACCACATGAAAAGGCCGCGAATTTCGGCCTGTTGGGCGCTGCCTTCGGGGTCGGCTTTGTGCTTGGGCCCGTTATCGGTGGCCTGCTGAGCGAGTACGGAACGCGTGCGCCTTTCTGGGCAGCGGCAGCCTTGTCGGCGCTAACCTTTCTGGTCGGTCTTCTGGTGATGCCGGAAACGGTGACTGCCAATACGCTCCGGGTTTTCAGCCTGAGGCGCGCCAACCCGGTAAATTCTCTGCGCGCCATCGCCGCCTTGCCCGGCATACGCCCTATGCTATGGGTCTATTTCCTCTATTCGGTATCTATCTACGTCTATCCCGCGATCTGGGCCTATTTCACCATCGAGCGGTTCGGCTGGTCACCGCAAATGATCGGGTTGTCGCTGGGTGTCTACGGCATTGGGATGGCCGCAGTGCAAGGCGGCCTGATCCGCCCCGCGACCAGGCACTTGGGTGAGCGTGTCACGATCATCTACGGCATGTTGTTCGAGATTTTCAGTTTTCTGTTGCTGGCTTTTCTGACCAACGGTTTTGTTGCCCTCATGCTGATCCCGATCACCGCGCTAGGGGCTGTCGTTTCCCCTGCCCTGCAGGCCCTGATGTCCCACGCAACACCGAATTCGCAACAAGGAGAGTTGCAGGGTGTTCTCACCTCTCTGAACGCGCTTTCAATGGTAATTTCTCCATTGGTCATGACGGGCGTCTTCGCACAATTCGCGCGGCCAGAGGCGGCAATTTATCTTCCCGGCGCTCCATTCCTGTTGGCCATGCTGCTGATGTTTGTTGGATTCGCGTTGTTTTTGCGTTCGCGCCCAGTCGTAGCGTAACAACGACGCATTCATGACGGTTTCCATCTTGCGGCCCTCAAATTCCCGCGCCACCGTGGCAGAAAGGGAGCGAGGGAAATCATGCAAACCATCAAAGCCGCCGTCTGCCGGGTGTTTAACGAACCTCTGGTCATCGAAGACGTTTTGATCGCGCCTCCCGGCGCGGGTGAAGTCGAGGTGACGCTGGATGCGGTTGCAATCTGCCACTCGGACATCACGTATGCCAGCGGCGCGTGGGGCGGGCATTTACCTGCTGTTTACGGGCACGAGGCCGCAGGGGTGATCACCGCAGCCGGCGACTCGGTGGGTGAGTTTCAGGTCGGCGATTCGGTCGTAGTCACCCTGATCCGCGCCTGCGGGTCCTGCCCCTCATGCGCAGGCGGCAAGCCGACGATCTGCGAAACGCCCTATGACACTATCAACGGCCCCCTGCGCACCGCGAGTGGCGAACCATTGGAACAGGCGATGGCTTGCGGTGCCTTTGCGGAAAAAGTCGTGGTCAGCTACCGCCAGATCGTGAAAATTCCCGAGAACCTGCCGAAAGACGTGGCGAGCCTTTTGTCCTGCGGTGTGATTACCGGGGTCGGTGCTGCGGTGAACGCAGCGAAACTGCGACCGGGGCAGGATGTAGTGGTCATCGGTTCAGGCGGCGTCGGACTGAACGCCATTCAGGGCGCGCGCCTTGCGGGCGCGCGGCGGATCGTGGCCGTCGACATGACCGAAGAGAAGCTGGAAATCGCCAGGGAATTCGGCGCAACCCATGGCGTATTGGCAAGCGTAGAGGCACCATGGAAAGCCGCTTACAAGGCGTTGGGGGGACGGGGCGCGGATGCGGTGTTGATCACCGTTGGTGCCATCCCGGCTTATGATCAGGCGCCGCGTTATCTGGGACGCGGCGGCAAGGCGATCATGATCGGAATGCCCCATTCCGGCGATATGGCTAGTTATGAGCCGGTTATCCTGGCCGCGCTGGGTCAGGGGATTGTGGGGTCCAAGATGGGGGATGTGGTCATCCAGCGCGATATTCCGTGGATGATCGACCTGTATGAACAGGGCCGGTTGAAACTGGACGAACTGATCTCGGGCCGTTGGTCCCTGTCGCAGATAAATGAGGCGATTGCGGATACGAAAACCGGAACTGCCAAACGCAATGTGATCGTATTCGACAGGGGCTAAGGCCACCGGAGGGAAGGAGATCGTATGAAACTGCAGGACCTCGACATCATCGTCACCGCGCCACCTGCTCCGGGCTGGGGCGGGCGCTATTGGATATTGGTCAAGGTGACGACCGATACCGGGATAACGGGCTGGGGCGAATGCTATGCCTCCTCGGTCGGGCCCGAGACGATGCGCCATGTTATCCGGGACGTATTCGAAAGGCACATGCTGGGCGAAAACCCCGAAAATATCGAGCTGATGTTCCGTCGCGCCTATTCCAGCGGCTTTACCCAGCGCCCGGATCTGACCGTGATGGGCGCGTTCTCGGGGCTGGAAATTGCCTGCTGGGACATTCTGGGCAAAGATCGGGACCGTCCTGTCTATGCCCTTCTGGGTGGCCTGATGAATGAGCGCATCCGGGCCTATACCTATCTGTACCCCCTGCCTCAGCACGATTTGACCGATTTCTGGACCTCACCCGATCAGGCTGCGGAATGCGCGGCGGAAATGGTGCGGAGGGGGTTCACGGCGGTCAAGTTCGACCCGGCTGGCCCTTACACGATCCGCGGCGGTCATATGCCCGCGATGTCCGATATTTCAATGTCGGTGGCATTCTGCAAAGCAATCCGCGAGGCCGTGGGCGACAGGGCCGATCTGCTGTTCGGCACGCATGGTCAGTTCAATACCGCTGGCGCCATTCGTCTGGGTCAGGCTCTGGAACCTTACTCCCCCCTTTGGTTCGAAGAACCCACGCCCCCGGACATGATCGAGGATATGGCCCGCGTCGCGCACAACGTCCGCATCCCCGTAGCGACCGGAGAGCGCATGACAACCAAAGCTGAATTTGGGGCCGTTTTGCGCGCAGGCGCTGCGGAAATTCTGCAACCTGCCTTAGGCCGCGCAGGCGGCATCTGGGAGATGAAGAAAGTCGCGGCTATGGCCGAAGTGTTCAACGCGCAGATGGCACCACATCTTTACGCCGGGCCGGTCGAATGGGCAGCCAACATTCATCTTGCCGCCTCGATTCCCAATCTCTTGCTGCTGGAGACCATTGAAACGCCGTTTCACGACAAACTCATCAGGGGCTCGCTGCGCGTCGAGGACGGATTCGTGACTGCTCCAACCGCTCCCGGTCTGGGAATTGAGGTAGATGAGGAACTTGCCCGCGCGCGCCCTTACACCGGCGATGGCCTGCACCTGCAAATGCAGGAGGAGCCGTGCGACTATGTCGACGGGAATGCCTTTCAGGGCGGCGCGCCAGCGACCGAGGGGTGACAAGCGCGCCTGTGTTGGGGCATATTGTGCCGACTCCTAGTTGCAGACAGGACGCGCGTGACCCCTAAAGACAAAGACATTCAGGGCACACACCCGGAAAACCTGGCGGACATGCAAGAAAGTGCTGCCCGGGCGGCGGCGTTTCTGAAAACGCTGGCACATGAGGGTCGGCTGATGATTTTGTGCCATCTGGGCGACGGTGAAAAGTCGGTTAGTCAACTGGAAGACTTGCTGCAAATCCGTCAGGCCGCCGTCAGTCAGATGTTGGCCCGATTGCGAGAAGAAGGGCTTGTTTCAACACGCAGAGACGGCAAGACGATCTATTACTCGCTTCAGGACGGGAACACGGCCCAGGTCATCGGGCTGCTGTATGACCTTTTCTGCAAACCCGACGCTTAGTTGGAGACATAGCCTGCAATCACCTGCAACAGCTTGAACGCGGTCGCGGCATCGTTTTCGACGACGGCCAGAAATTCTTCCTCGCCGATCCGCAGACAGGACAGTTCAGTTTCCGCAATCATGCTGAGTGCGCGCGGCTCTTTGCGGATCAGCCCCAGCTCACCCACCAGGGCACCCGGCCCGACCTTGGTGATCAATTGATCCGGTCCTTCCATCTGAGGCAGATACAGCCCGGCTTCTCCCTCAAGCACGACATAGGCGCCATCGGTCGGTTGGTCGTCTTTCAAAAAGACGATCTCGCCGGGCTTCGCATCGAACCAGCGCGCACCAAAGGCCAGCAGGCGCAGCTGTCTGCGGTCAAGACCGGAAAACAGCGGCGTCTGTTCCAGCGCACGCAGTTTACGCGCCAGATCGGCTGAGGCTGCACTGTCTTCTTCCACTTCAGCAGGTCCTTCGTCCGAGACCACCCGACCTTGCCGGATTTCGACATACATGTCGAATACGTCCGGGTTTTCAAACTGATCGTTCAGGTAGATCACCGTGGTATCCGGCAGCAGCGAACGGAGGTTTTTGTAAACTGCGACCTTGGTTGCCATGTCGTAGCTGGCCAGCGCGTCTTCCAGGATAAGAATGTCCGGTTTTTTGATTGTCGCGCGGGTAAAGGCCAGAGGTTCTGCAAACACCGCAGGCAAATTCTGACCACCAAGAGCCACGGGAACGTCATAGATCAGCTCAACGACCAGCGGGCGCGCTCCGTTCCCGTCAAGTACATCGACAATCAGTTTGCGCACTTCGTCAGATCGTGCGCCGCCGATCTGGCTGACCTTACCGAACAATGCGTTTTCCATAACGGTCAGCCCGGGCGCGAATTCGTCTTTTGTCAAAGGCACAAAGACACCGTGCAGGCGATCAAGCAGCTTTTCGGAATGGCTGTGACGCAGTTCAAGTATGCGATTCTTGAGTTCGTCCGTGAACGCAGGTCCGATCTGTTCGGCCGAGATCACAAACGGAACGGCCAGCAGGCTGGCCAGTTGGTCATCGTTCAACCCGGCCACGCCCTCGTTCCGGGTCCGCTCGACCAGTTCCATCGCAGCTTCGTAAGTCTGCGCTTCGAGCCCCAGTTTGCGGAACAGGGGATGGTCCGTGCCATCAAGGCCAAATATCTGGCGCAGCATTTCGATCACATCCCGGGTCAGGCTGACCAGAGTTTCATCCAGCCCCAATTCGCGAAGCTGACCCAAAAAGACGGTCTGGCGCGCCAGAAGCTCTTGCGTGACTGGCACGCGAGGGGTGGCGAACAGCAGGTTTTCTGCAACCGGCAATGCCGGGTTGTATGAACCGCGGTCAAAGACCAGCGCCTGCTGTTCCAACCCGGCCTTTTGCACCGCCTGTTGAACCAAAGGGCGCAACTCAACCAGCTTATCCGCAAGTTCGGAGTGTTCTTTGGCGTCGAAGGCCTGTTCAGCCCCACGCTGGAAAAGGGCGGCCCCCGATCCCATACCGTCGATCAGATTAAGCCACCAGTCCCGCAATGCAGCCGGGCTGTTCAGACCGGCCAGAGATGGATCAAGCCAGTTCACATTGAAGGGATCGGCACTGTTTCCCGCCCGCTGTGTCTCGGCAAAATCGGGGTCATCTGCAGGGGCCGACAATGGCTTGAACCGCATTGGCATCATGACGTTGTCGCCCAGCGTGCCCTTGAACATGACAGGACGCGAAGATGCGTAGCCGATGCGCGCAGCCACGACGCTCTGGTGCAGGCCGGACAGGCTTTCGCCGCCAATCCCGACCTTGCCCGAGCTCGGCAGAATTTCCCGTGTCAACAACTCTGCAACGGCGCGCCTGTCCTCTTCGCTGGGGGCGGCGATACCAATGTTTTTCCCACCCGGAAAAGTAAGGTCAAGATCGTCCAGAACATGATTTCCGTCCATGTCCCGAACCGAGACCCGATCCAGAACAATGTCGCCATTCAAATGTGGCCGCGTGTCGGGTTCGCCTTCGAACAGCTTTTCATCCAACATACCGGGTGGGGCGAAACGCTCGATTACAACGTCCCACCGCAGCGACATGTCCTGTGTCTGGTTGTAATAGGTCAGCAGTTCCTTCCAGGGCGAGCTCAGGTCTTTGTAGGCCGCCAACGCCGCAACCAGCGCACCAAGCGATACCGACCCCTGCAGCACCAGAAGGCCGCCAACCAGATAAAACATGAAGGGCGTCAGTTGCGAAATGAAGTTGTTGATGAACTTCATAAAGAACTTTTTCTGGTAAATCTCGAACCGGATACCAAACAGCCGCCCCAGTTGTTCCGAGATCATAGCCCGGCGATAGCGCCACCCGCCGTTCGCACGCAGCGTCGAGGCTCCGGCTGCGTTCTCACCGATCTGCGCAGCCAGTATCCGCACTTCCTGAATACGCTTTTTGTTCAGCAGGTTGATCTGGCGCTGCAACTTCGGGATCAACCAGGCTTGTAACGGGATCAGCGCAACGGCCGCGAGACCGAACCAGACACTCTGCAGAAACAGAAACGACAGGATTGTGATCATCTGCCCCGCTTGCAGAACCGGCTGGCTGATCGCATCTCCCATCAGCCCGCCCATCGGTTCGCTTTCGGCGGTGATCATCGACACCATCTCGCCCTGACTGACACGTTCGAAATAGGGCTGAGGAAAGCGCAGGGCGCGGCTGATCAACTGATACCGGAACCGGCGCAGCATCCGTTCGCTCAGCACACCTTTCATGGTGTTGATGCGCATTTTCATCAGCCCATGCGCAAGCACGGCCAACAGAAAAGCGAGACACAAGATGATCAGGAATGTGGTCTGCGGCAGGCTATAGCCTAACACATCGACCACGGGGCTGGCTGCACCAATCGCGTCGTTGATGATGCGTTTGGGTAATTCCAAGGTCAGGTAAAGCAGAGGAAACAACGTGGACGTCACGGCCAGCAGGATCAACTGCTCGCGTTTTGAAAACTTCCAAATAAATCGGAAAATCGTGCGTTCTATGGAACCTGCCCCTGCTATGGATCACCGATCCGATCTTGACGAAAGTGTCGCAAATCCAACTGCCCGAAGTTACCGCAATCACGGCCGAAGACGCAAATAGTTTCCAAATTGCTCAGATTATCGCCACGTGTGAACAAGTTCATTTGCGCCATCCCGGTTTAGCCCCTAAAGTTCGCAACAGGACGATATCGGGAGGAAAAATTTGACTGCCACTTTTGGCGCAGTGTTTTTGATGCTCTGCTTATTGCAGATCAAACATATGTTTGCGGACTATTACCTCCAGACGCCTAAAATGCTGTCCGGTCGCGGTGAGTACTTTCACTGGGGCCGCGCGCAGCACGCGGGCGTGCATGTCGTCGGGTCAGTGATTGTATTTCTGATCTTTGGCGCGCCTTGGTCCTTTATTCTGATCATTGCTGCGCTGGAATGGATCGTCCATTTCAATATCGACTTTGCCAAAGCCAGCTATTCTGACAAGAAACAGCTGATACCAAGCCAGGCCGCTTTTTGGCGTGCAGCTGGTTTGGATCAGTGCATGCACAACCTGACATATATCGCCATGGTCTGGGCCTGGGTAAAGTTCGCTAACTGAAACGACGCCCGGCTTCCGAAAAGGGTATCAGCGCTGGCAGCACCGGGATTCAATCCATAGGCGAGAAAAGAGCCGGATTTTCCCGCGCGAAAGTGGTGTGCTTAGTCTTCCTGATCCCTGCTATAGCAGAGGCCAGGAAGACGCAAACATGTAAGGGCGCTGACTAGCCAAGAACCGAAAAGCTGCTTTCTTCGTTGATCGATCGCTTGCGCGAGTAGAATCCAACGTCAATCGAACGCTTGATATAGGGCAGCTCAAACTGCAGTGGTTGGGCGTCGTGGTCGGCCCCTCCCTCGCAATAGTCAATCAGGGCAGTCATCATCTTGCCGGCGATCGGAGCGTTCTTGTACTGGTTCCCGCTGGTTCCGCAGGCCATATAGAATCCGGGCAGGCTGGATTTGTCATAGATCGGAATCCAGTCGGTCGACGCGTCATACAGGTCAACAACCCCACGCGTTTTGGACGGAATGCCAAGGCTGGGAACCCGCTGCGCATAGCGCATGGCCTGAGTAGTCCATTGATCGGTGAAATCGTGATTGTAGTGCACGTCATCCTCACACCACTGATGCGGGTCGCATTCCGGGTCTTCCGAACCGACCAGAATGTGGTTGCCGTGTTCGGGGCGGCAGTAACAGGCAATGTCGCTGTCCGAGACGATTGTGCCATCGTTTTCGAAATCAAACCCTTCTGGCGCGGGCACATGCACCACTTCCTGCCGCAGCGGGCGCGTTTCGATAGTCATGTCATCAAGAACGCCCGCCATCTTATTGATGATCGCTGAACCGGGGCCTGCGACATTCACGACGACCTTCGCGTGGATTTCCTCGCCCGAGGCCAGTTTGACGCCTGAGACCCGACCCTCCTTGGTCAAAATTTCGACGACCTCAGAACCGGTGCGCACCTCTGCCCCGTGCAGCTTGGCCGCGTCCATCAGGTTCTGCGCCGACAGGGCCGGATCGGTGACATAACCGGCCTGCGGCCAGAACACACCGCCCTGCATCTTTCGTCCGTTCGGCTGCCCAAACTGCGGGTCGTCCATGCGGCGCGCAGGGGCGAAACTGTCCAGAGAATAAACCGGCAACCGTTCAACGACTTTCTCAGCCGACCATTCTTCGAACGGACAATCCAGATCGGCACTGTTCTTCATGTGCTTTTCCAGCATGCCATTGGCGTCCGTCTTCATCACCAGACAGCCCGTCTCGCGGAATTGCGCCAGATTGCCGTCTTCAGGCAAGCCCAGATATTCGGCCCACTCTCGCCAGTAATGGTATCCTTCCCATGCAAAGGCTGTGCCGTCGAAGGTCGAATAATGCATCCGGATAATCGCACAGGACCCGGCGGTCGATCCGTGACCAACCTGGCTGTTGCGATCCAGCGACAGGGTTTTCCAACCCGATTTAGCCATTTCAAAGGCTATGGCCGCGCCGATCACACCTGTTCCGATGATAATAGCGTCAGGTTTGCTCATGATGGGTCTCCTTTCCAGTAGCGCTTGGAGTAGGCGCTGAATTCTTTGACTTCTTCGGGTTTCGGTTCGACCCCGGTGAAAACGTACAGGTAATGCGGAACCATGGATATCCGCGTGGACATAGGCTCGTTAAGCTGTGCAAGATCGTATCCGATCTGCATGTAGTACAGCACACGCGCGCGGGTCTCGGCCTCAATCTCGGAATAGCCGTAGCGGGCAAACATCGCGTGCAGCGCCTGAAGCCGCCGCTCGTCAGACTGATCCAGCGCGCGCCGCACCTTGCCCGACTTTCGCGCCCAATCCCGCACGGCAAAGTCCAGCGCGGTATCGAACAAGCCTGTATTCACCACACAGCGATGCACATTGCAGACAGCGGCTGTGATCGTGTCCGCCGGGGCTTCGGCTTGGGCAATCAGGGCGGCCGTGTTGGTGGCTTGCCACCGGGACAGCAACGCATCCAGCAATTCCTGCCGGGACTTGAAGTACCAGTAGAACGAGGATCGAGACACGGCCATCCGTTCGGCCAGGTTCAGAACCTTGATCTGATCAACCCCGTCCGAAATTAGGACATCCATTGCCACGTTCAGCCAGTCGTCGCGCGTGACCTTGACGTTACCGACCAGCGGTTCCGCTTCGGGGTCATCACGGTGAAGGATGGGTTTCGTGCTCATTCAACTCTCTGGCGGCGCGCCGCCCCCCTCTGTGCGCCGGGCGATGAATTCGTGCAGCGCGCCCAGTCGATCGTCGTCCTGTGTTGGTGCTTTGAAATTGGCCAGAACATCCTTCCACACCCCCGTCGCCCGGTGGTTGGCGTCCTCGGAGCCACGCTCGGTCCAGGTGCCAAAATTGGCGTAGTCATGCACATGCGGTTCATAGAACGCGGTGTTGTATCGCTCCATGGTCTGGCTGGTTGCAAAGAAATGCCCGCTGGGTTCAACCTCAGCCAGTGCTGTGTCGAATCCGATCTCGGTGATTCCGGCCTGTGCACCGGCGCATAACTCGGCCACCATGTTCAGCACTTCGGCGTCACAGATCATCTTTTCGAACGACACGGTCAACCCGCCTTCCAGCCAGCCCGCAGAATGGATGATCACCGTTGCCCCGGCCATCAGGCAACCCCAAAGCCCGAACTGGTTTTCATTGGCGGCCTGTACGTCGTTCGAATTGGACGCCGACCCGGCTGCAGAGCGCCAGGGCAGTCCCAGATGCCGCGCCAATTGCCCCGCTGCAAGCGAGGCCTGAAAATGCGAGGGTGTGCCGAATGCGGGTGCTCCGGACTTCATGTCGACATTGCTGGTGAATGTCCCATAGCAGACCGGTGCGCCGGGGTTTGCCAACTGCGTCAAGGTCAGCGCAGCCAAAGCCTCGGCATGAGACAGAGTGATTGCTCCGGCCACAGTGATCGGCGCCATGGCACCCATCAGCGTGAACGGGGTGATGATCGACATTTGGCCATGTCTGGCAAAATCGATCAGCCCCTGCGCCATGGGGATGTCCAGCGTGCGCGGGCTGTTGGTGTTGATGATCGTGTAACAATGCGCATTGGCGCAAAAGTCGTCATCGGACAGGCCTCGCGCGGTCGACAACATCTCGAAGCAGTCCATCACCTGCGGCGTCCCGCGTGAGTAGAAGAACGGGAACTTGTCCGTCAACTCCATCTGCGCCTGCGTGGTGAAATAGTGCCGCAGGTGGGTCGGCACATCCTGAGGTTCGACCTGCGGCGAAATCATCTGGAAGACGTCGAAATGGTGGGTGAGCTTCAGGAACTCCAGATAATCCTGTCCGGAAGCCGGGCGTCGGCCGCGCTCCAGGTCTGTGGCGTTGGGCGCGCCCGCCCCGGGCTGAAACACAAGACTGCCGAGCTCAAGCGTAAAGTCTCGTTGGCGCGCGCCCGCTCGACAGTCAATCGATTTGGGGGCCGATGCAACCGCAGCTTCAACCATATCGCGCCCGATGAAAACCATTTCACGGTCTTCATCCACACGTGCACCGCCCTGCGCGAAAATTCGCCGGGCTTCAGGCAACAGGACTTTGACCCCAAGCTCCTGAAGTGTCCGCAAAGCGGTTTCGTGCATCTCCGCAATCTGATCCGCCGGGAAAACCTCCATCAACGGGAACGGGTTCCTGAGCTGGCGATAGTTCACGTCACGATTGGCAGGCGGTGCGGCCTCGGCCCTACGCCCGCGCCGTCGACGGTCACGTTCGGATGTCTGCGAAATCATTGTCAGCCCCTCATCGCTGTACCCTGAGGGTCGTAGGGGGACGGAGCGATAACCCGCGCGGGGCGTTCAACACCTACGACGTGGACCGACAATTCGGTGCCCGGCTCTGCCTTGTCCCGGTTTACCAGCGCCATGGCCAGCGACTTGCCAGTGTAGTGGCCGTATCCGCCCGAGGTCACAAATCCGACACGCTCACCATTCGACCAGATCGGCTCGTACCCGCTGGCATCGGCATCCAAGGCATCCACCTCCAGCGTCACCTGCACTTGCGCCGGTCCATTGCCGTCTCGTTCGGCGACGGCGGCCTCTTTTCCGACGAAATCCTTGTCCCAGTCGATCCAGCGATCCATGCCGGTCATGCCCGGCGTGTAAAGTTGGGTGAATTCCGCCGACCAGATGCCAAAGCTCTTCTCAAGCCGAGTTGAGAGCATCGCGTTGAATCCGCATTCGCGAATGTCTTCCCCGGCCCCGGCCTCCAGCAGCATCCGCCGCAGCTTGATGTGATCGCCATAGCGGCAGTTGACCTCGTACCCTTTTTCACCTGTCACCGACATGCGCGCAACACGGGCGCGGACAAGGCCAATATCGAAGTCACCGCACCCCATGAAATTCAGGCCCGAAATATCCTGTTCCGCCAGCTTTTCGATCACGGCCTGCGATTTCGGACCGACAAGACCGAACCCGCAATATTCCTCACCCAGATCGCGGACGGTAACACCGTCGATCATGTGGTCATCAAACCAGCGCATGTGCCAGGCCCGCAGATAGTAGCTGCCCATGATCCACCAAGTGCCATCGCCCCAGTTCAGAACGGTCAGATCGCCCTTGAGCCGACCATTTTCGCCCAGCATCGGCGCCAACTTAGCCCGACCAGGCGCAGGCAATTTCGACGCCATCACTTCGTCGAGCCAGACCTCGGCGTTCGGTCCGGTGACCTCGAACCGCGAGAAGCCTGAGATGTCCATCAGGCCGACACCTTCGCGGATCACCTTGCATTCTTCGGCGACAATATCATGCGCGTTCGACCGTTTCAGCGTTGGCGTCTCTTCAAACCCTTTGGGCGCGAAATAGAGCGGCACTTCCAGATCCCAGCTGACGCCCCACTTACATCCGGCCTCGGTCATCGCGTCATGGGCCGGGGCCATTTTCAGCGGCCGGCCCGCCGGCAGTTGTTCGTTCGGATAGGTCATAACGAAACGGCGCGAATAGAACTGGCCTGTGGTATCGCGGATATAGCGTTTGTTCTGGGCAAAATCGCCATAGCGCGCCACGTCCATCGGCCAGGCATCGGCCTCGGGCTCACCATGGATCATCCACTCAGCCAGCGTTTTGCCGACACCGCCACCCTGCAGAAAGCCCGCCATCACCGCACAGGCCGACCAGTACCCGCGCTTGCCCGGAACCGGACCAACCAGAGGGTTGCCATCGGGCGAAAAGGTAAAGGCGCCATTTACCCATGTCTTGATGCCGACATTCTGGATCGACGGATACCGCTCAAAACCCAGCGTTAACTCATTCTCGATCCGGTCGAGCTGTTCCTGAAACAGCTCCTCGCCATAATTCCACGGCGCGCCATCCATGGCCCAATGTTCGTGGTCGACCTCGTATATGCCGACCAGAACGCCCTTCTGGTCTTGCCGCATATAGGTGAATCCTTCGAGGTCCACGGTCATCGGCATCTCGAAATCCGCCGCCGCCACCTCAGGCACTGTGTCAGTGATCAGGTAATGATGCTTGAGCGGCGACACAGGCAGTTCGATCCCTGCCATGCGCCCGACCTGCTTGGCCCAAAGGCCGGCGGCGTTGACCACATGTTCGCAAGTGATGGTGCCTTTGTCGGTGACGACCTGCCAGCCATCATCGGTCTGAATCAGCTCCTCGACCTTGGTCTCTTCGTAATATTCAGCGCCGCGTTTCCTGGCCGCCGTCGCATAGGCCTGAACCGTGCCGGTCGTGTCGATATACCCCTCCCGGTCGGCCCACATCGCGCCCAGCACGCCCTCGGTGGACATGATCGGGCAACGTTTCTGCGCCTCTTCCGGGGTCAGCAGCTCGCAATCATCGATACCGATGGACTGGAAGATGCGATAGTTGGCCTGCAACCATTCCCAGCGCTCCGGCGTTCCTGCAAGTGTCAGGCCGCCAGTCATGTGAAGACCGATATTCTGACCAGATTCTTTTTCAATCTCGCTGAGCAGGTCGATGGTATAGGACTGCAAGGCGGCCATGTTTGGATCTGCGTTCAGAGCATGAACGCCACCCGCCGCATGCCAGGACGACCCGGACGCCAGACGCCGCCGCTCCAGCATGACCACATCTGACCAGCCGAACTTGGCCAGATGATACAGAACCGAGGCCCCGACGACACCGCCCCCGATGATCACAACGCGATACTGAGATTTCATCTCTGCCCTCCCCTGCATGACTCGGATAGGACGCTAATCGCACTGTTCACTTCTGTCTAGACATTTCTGTACAGTTCTTAAAATGCAAAAACTGCCAACAATAAACACAGCTTTAAAGTTGCGCGCTGGGGCGAACGCCGACCTTTTCAAACCACGCCAGAGTTGCAGGGTTTTCCTTTGGAATCCGCATCTTGATCACACGGGCAAAGTCCACAAAAACAAAGGTTGAAATATCCGCCAGACTGAAGTCTGGCCCGGCGATATAGGCGCTTTCCACCAATCGCGTCTCAAGAAGGCCGAAGAAATGCGCAACCCGCGCCCTTCCTCGCTGGGCCAATTCGGGAATCTGCGCATGATTCACCGGCCCTGGAATCGCTCTGTCTGCAAAAGCCGGATGCGTATTGCGCAGCGTTTCCGCGATTGGAGCACCGCCCTGTTGTTCGACAATACTGTTCCACATCAACACCGACCCTTTTTCATCCGGTGTACGGCCCATCAGCGGCGGCTCGGGGAAGCAAGCTTCGAGATAGGCCGCTATGCCAAGGTTTTCGGTTAGCACCGTTCCGTCATCGGTGATCAGAACCGGAACGGTCGCGTTCGGATTTACCGCTTTGAAAGCGTCACTCAGTTGCTCACCCTTGGCGATCGAGACCTCCTGGGTTTCGATATCCAGACCCTTTTCCGCAATGAACATGCGGGCACGCCGTGGGTTGGGGGCCGTTGAACAATCATAGAACCGCATCAAAAAGTCCTCTACCTGTCAGCGACGATAGACGAAACACCGGCCTTCGACCGCTCCGGGCGGCAATGGCTGTTCGACCAAAGTTTGGAAATACATCCTGTCGCTTGAAACCATCAGGCCGCCATTGGCCAGCAACGGCTCGATCAGCGGCGAGACGAACCTGGCGAACGCGTCGTTCTTTTCCCGGTTATGCCCGCCAAGGTCTGCGTGGATCAGGCTGGCAGTAGCCCCGAAACGGTCCAGCGAGGCTGGCAGGGTTTCCCGAACATCCCCCAGAATCACCAGATCGTCGGGCGGCGTCGATTCCGGATGCGACGCCACCGCGCGCTCAAACACGTAAACGGGACGGTCCTGAACATATTGAACCATGTGGTGATAGGTGCGCCCGTTGCCCAAACCCAATTCGAACACAGGCCCCGGCATGCCGTTTGTCTGCGCGATGGCGTAATCCAGACAGGCGCGCTGAGACACCATGCGGTCGATGAACAGATCCAGGCGGCTTTGGTTGTCTGGCACGGGGAAATCTCTCCTTGATATCAATCGACTTGTAAACTGAGGCCGACACCGCGTTTGATGACAAATCCTCAAGACTTTGTGTAGGCAAATTGGTGTCAGTTTCACAATTTCGCGACATTTCGGCCCAAGAACGGGTTTGACTAGCCCGCACCAACCGCGCGAAACTGCTTCAAAAAACACAGGGAGTTGATTTAGCCGATGCCGAACCACGGCCTTACGGGTGGAAGACCCGCATGACAGCGTTGTTGTCTGTCCGGGACCTCAGCATCGGTTTCGGTGCAGGCGAGTCCGTTGTCCAAGGTGTAAATTTCGATGTGGAAGCCGGGCAGACGCTTGCTTTGGTTGGTGAGTCCGGGTCGGGTAAGACCATCTCGTGTCGGGCGGCCTTGCGCATCCTGCCGCGTACCGCGCAGATTCGCAGCGGAACAATTACCCTGAATGATTCCAAAGGCGTAGAGGAGCTGACACAGATCACCGAGCGCCAAATGCGGGATATTCGCGGCAATCGGATTTCGATGATTTTCCAGGAACCGATGCGGTCGCTGTCCCCCTTGCACAAGATCGGCAATCAGGTCAGCGAAGTTCTGTGGCTGCACCGCGGTGCCTCTGAAGCTCAGGCTCGCAAACAAGTCCTGACCCAATTCGAACGCGTAGGTTTCCCGGAGCCCGAACGCGCCTATGATTCTTATCCCTTTGAATTGTCCGGTGGTATGCGTCAACGGGCAATGATCGCGATGGCAATGGTGTCCAAACCGGAATTGCTGATCGCGGACGAGCCGACAACCGCGCTTGACGTGACGACACAGGCGCAGGTGCTGGGATTGATCAAAGAACTGCAGCGCGAAACCGGAATGGCGCTTATCCTTGTGACGCACGATCTGGGCGTGGTCGCCAACATGGCCGAGCAGGTTGTCGTCATGCACAAAGGGCGCGTGATGGAGTCAGGCGCGGCCGCGCCGATCCTGACCGCGCCCGCCCATCCCTACACCCAGCAATTGTTCAATGCGGCCCCTGAGATTCCGGACGAAGAGTCCGTTGGGTTGCCCATGCCGCGCGAGGATCTGATTCTTCAGATGAAGGATGTATCGAAAACCTATACGATGCGATCCAGCAAGGGCTGGCAGGGTGATAAACTCATCCATGCCTGCCGCGGCGTTGATCTGAATCTCGCACGCGGTAAAACGCTGGCCGTCGTCGGAGAAAGCGGTTCGGGCAAAACCACCGCCGCCCGCATCGCACTTGGAGCCGAACCACCAGATCCTGGCGGTGAGGTTCTGTTTCGGACGTCTCCCGACAAAGATCCGATCACCGTGCACCGAATGGCGCGCGCCCAGCGCACCGCCTTTCAACGCCAGGCGCAGATGGTTTTTCAGGACCCATACAGCTCGCTCAGTCCCCGCATGCGCATTCAGGACGCCATGACCGAGCCGTTGGAGATTCACGGTATCGGCTCGGTATCGGAACAGCGGGACAAGGCGGCAGAGATGCTGCAGCGTGTCGGGCTGAATTCTGACATGCTGAAACGCTACCCGCATGCATTCTCAGGCGGTCAGCGTCAGCGTCTTTCCATCGCCCGGGCGATGATGCTGGACCCGCAGTTGATCGTCTGCGACGAGCCGACCTCGGCCCTGGATGTCTCTGTTCAGGAACAAATCCTGACTTTGCTGGAACATCTGCAGGATAGTCTGAACCTGTCCTACTTCTTTATCTCCCACGACCTGGCCGTCGTGGCGCGCATTGCCGATGAAGTCGCCGTCATGCGCCGGGGGCTTGTTGTCGAGCAGGCCCCACCAGAAACGCTTTTCTACAATCCCCGCCACCCCTACACCAAGGCGCTGATTGCCGCTCAGCCGGAACCCGACATCAACCGGCCCATTGACCTGAAATTGGTTGCTTTGGGCGCAGGTTCACCAGACAGTTGGGATGACGCCTTCCGATTTACCGACTCCGTGATACCCTCGCTGGTAGAGATGGAGCCCGGACATAAGGTACGATGCCATGTTTAAGACCCCTCGCCCGATACTTCTGGCCGCCGCGCTGGCCGCCTCATGGATGCTACCTGCCACGGCAGAAACTCCAACTTTGCAGGAAAGCGAGTTTTGGGCCACTGAGGTTAATGCGGGGAACCTTCCTCCTGTTCAGGACCGGCTGCCAACCGAACCTTTGATTGTGGATCTGGCGGCCAAAGGGCGCGAATTCGGAACCCCGGGCGGCACATTGCGAACCATGGTAACGCGTTCCAAGGACATCCGTCAGATGGTTGTATACGGCTATGCGCGACTGGTGGGGTTCAACGAAAACTACGAGATCGTACCTGACTTGCTGGAGTCGTTTGAGAACGAGAACAATCGCAAATTCACGTTGAACCTGCGGGAAGGACATAAATGGTCCGATGGCTCTCCGTTTACGTCCGAGGATTTTCGCTACTGGTGGGAAGACGTCGCCAACAATGAGCTCCTTAGCCCCTCTGGTCCCCCGGATTTCCTGATCGTTGAAGGCAAAACGCCAACTGTAACTTTCCCTGACGAGACCACCATCGTCTTTGAATGGGAAGACCCGAATCCGGACTTCCTGCAATCTCTGGCGCAGGCGCGCCCGCCTTTCATTTACCGGCCCGCCGCGTTTCTGAAGCAATATCACGAGAGATATGCAGACGCCGAGGAACTGGCGTTTTTTGTCGAAGACGCCCGTGTCAAAAGCTGGGCCGCGCTGCACAACAAACTGGATAATCTCTATAAGTATGACAACCACGAACTTCCCACGCTGCAACCTTGGCTGAACGCCAGTTCGGGTAAGAAAATCCGCCATAATTTTGTGCGCAATCCCTACTATCACCGTATCGACAGTAAGGGCGTTCAGCTGCCTTATATCGACGTGGTCGAAATGGAGATCGTGGCCCCCGGGCTGGTCGCCGCGAAAGCAAATGCCGGGGAGACCGACCTTCAGGGACGGGGGCTGGCGTTTCGGGACGCCTCGATCCTGAAAAAGGGTGAGGCCGGGGGCAATTACAAAACATTGCTATGGAAAACCGGTGTCGCTTCGCAGATTGCGATCTATCCGAACCTGAATTTTGCCGATGACGGTTGGCGCGAAGTCCTGCGCGACGTCCGCGTGCGCCGCGCCCTGTCTCTGGCAATCGACCGCAAGACGATCAATCAGGCGCTCTATTTCAAACTGGCCCAACCCCGCGCGATGTCGGTTCTGCCCGCCTCACCCTTCTATAACGAGGAAAATGCTCAGGCCTGGGCACAATATGATATCGACATGGCCAACGCCCTGCTGGATGAAGTCGGCCTGACCGAGCGAAACAAAAATGGCGTTCGCATGTTGCCTGATGGCCGCCCGATGGAGCTGGTCATCGAAACCGCCGGCGAACGGCAGGAGGTCGAGAACGCCCTGCAGATTGTCACCGACACCTGGCGCGAGATCGGCGTTGACCTTGTCATGCGTCCGCTGGATAGGGATATTCTTCGCAACCGGGTATTTTCAGGCAATACCATGGCCTCGGTCTGGTTCGGCTGGGATGATGGCATCCCGCAGGCTCACACCTCGCCCGCCTATTTGGCGCCGACCGATCAGGTCTTTCTGGCCTGGCCCAAATGGGGACAGTACTACCAGACCGGCGGGGACGTGGGTGAAGCTCCCGACATGCCCGAAGCCGAACGGTTGATGCAACTGGCCCATGACTGGGAGGTCGCTTCCACTAACGAAGAACGCGAGGCGGTCTGGGCCGAGATGCTGAAAATTCACGCCGATCAGCTTTATGCTATCGGCATCCTGAACGGAGCACCCCAGCCCGTTGTTGTGTCCAACCGCCTGCGCAACGTGCCCGAGCAAGCCATGTGGGCGTGGGAGCCCGGCGCGCATTTCGGTATTCACCGCCCGGACGAATTCTTCTTCGCCGACTGACAGGAGCAGCCAAATGGTCATGCTGCGCTATGCGGTGTATCGCTTTTTCACGATGCTACTGACGCTGTTGGTGGTGTCGGTTCTGATCTTCGTGATCATTAACCTGCCGCCCGGCGATTATCTGAGCAACCAGATCGCAGAATTGCAGGCCTCGGGCCAGTCGGCCGGTGTAGCCAAGGCTGAGTTCCTGCGAACGGAATACGCGCTTGATCGCCCCATGTGGGAACAGTACCTGATCTGGATCGGGTTCTGGCCGGGCCCGCACGGGTTCGAGGGACTGCTGCAAGGAAACTATGGCTGGTCTTTCGAATTCGATCGCCCTGTCGCTGAAATTGTCGGTGATACCCTGTGGCTGACCGTGGTGGTCAACCTTGCAGCCATTCTTTTCGTTTACGCGGTTGCCCTGCCCCTTGGCGTTCTTGCCGCAGCGCGGTCACGGACTTGGATCGACTACACCTCTGCCTTCGTCGGATATCTCGGCCTGGCGACGCCAAACTTCCTGTTGGCATTGATCTTGTTTTATTACGGACATCGCTATTTCAACCTGCCTATTGGCGGTTTGATGGACCCGATGTTCGAAGGTATGCCGATGAGCTGGGAGAAGATGAAATCCATCCTGATCCACCTGATCGTTCCGACCTTCGTGATTGGCACCTCGGGCGCGTCAGCCATGATGCAGCGTCTGCGGGCCAACATGCTGGACGAGTTGGGTAAGCCCTATGTGGAAACCGCCATCGCCAAAGGCATGGCCCCGTCGCGAATGCTGACGAAATATCCGTTGCGCGTGGCCTTCAATCCCTTTGTCGCGGATATCGGGAACCTGCTGCCTTCGATGGTGTCAGGATCGGTTCTGGTTTCGGTCGTACTGGGCTTGCAAACCATTGGCCCGACACTGCTGACGGCGTTGAAAACACAGGATCAATTCCTTTCCGCTTTCATCCTGATGTTTGTGGCCCTGCTGACTCTGATCGGCACCATGATTTCCGACATCCTGCTGGTCATGCTGGACCCGCGCATTCGATATGAGGGGCGCGAAGCATGACGCAACACCCGGATGGTCGCTTCGTCGACGACGCCCCCTATGACCCGGATGCCGCGCTGCAGCAGTTGGAACGCGCCGACCTGGACGCGCCAAACTGGGTTCTGGTCTGGCGCAAGTTCAGGACACACAAGCTGGGCCTGATATCAGGTATTTTCTTGCTGCTCTGCTATCTGATGTTGCCCTTCGCTGGCTTCATCGCGCCCTATGGCCCGAATGAACGAAACGGAGAGCACCTGTACGCCCCACCCCAGAGCGTAAACTGGTTCCACGATGGCCAGTTCATCGGACCTTATGTCTATCCCATCGTGGCCGAAGCGGACCTTGAGACATTTCAATGGAAATTCGTACCCGACACCGAAGATCCGCGTCCGGTCCGATTCTTCTGCGAAGGCTCGGAATACAAGCTGGCCGGTCTGATCAAATCGGATACCCGCCTGTTCTGCGCGCCCGAGGGAGCGACGTTGTTCCTATGGGGTTCTGACCGTCTGGGCCGAGACGTGTTCAGCCGCATACTTTACGGCGCGCAACTGTCGCTGACTGTTGGTCTGATCGGCATTTCGGTTTCGTTTTTCCTTGGCATCCTGTTCGGATCGATGGCCGGGTATTTCGGTGGCAAAATCGACTGGGTCATCAACCGTGTGATCGAAATCCTGCGCTCACTGCCTGAATTGCCACTCTGGTTGGCGCTGTCCGCGGCCGTGCCGTCGAACTGGAGCCCGGTCGCGGTGTTCTTCATCATCTCGATCATCCTGGGGATTCTCGACTGGCCCGGTCTGGCACGATCCGTTCGCGCCAAATTCCTGTCGCTGCGAGAGGAAGAATACGTGCGCGCGGCCGAGATGATGGGCGCAAGCTCAGGTCGTGTCATCCGCAAACACCTGCTCCCCAACTTCATGTCGCATCTGATTGCCTCGGCTACATTGTCAATCCCGGCGATGATCCTTGGGGAAACCGCGCTCAGTTTCCTGGGGCTCGGCCTGCGGGCGCCTGCGGTCAGTTGGGGCGTCATGTTAAACGACGCGCAGAATCTGGCATCCATCGAGATTTACCCGTGGACGGCGATCCCGATGCTGCCGATCATCGTCGTCGTGCTGGCTTTCAACTTCCTTGGTGACGGGCTGCGCGACAGTCTGGACCCGTATCAGCAATGAGCCTGCTTTCCGCACTCCCAGCCTCAGACAGCTACAAGACATCGGGGACCGGTACGCGGCCCAGCGCATTCGCAGTGTCCGAACTGGCAACGGCCGGTTTCGCCGCCGTTGGTATGGAACTGGCGCGCCTTATCACCGCGCTGAATCTGGCACCCAGCGCACCAGACGTTTCAGTCGATCACAGGCTGGCTTCACTTTGGTTCGGGTTTTCGTTCAAACCGGATGGATGGGACATGCCGAGCCTTTGGGACGCCGTGGCCGGGGATTATCAAGCGTCAGATGGATGGATCAGACTGCACACCAACCTGCCGCATCATCGGGCCGCAGCCCTGAAAGTTCTGGGTGCAAAAGACGACAAGGAAGCCGTTTCCCAGGCTGTGAAGGAATGGGCCATCGCGGATCTGGAAGCGGCAATCGTCGCCAAAGGCGGCGTTGCCGCTGCAATGCGCAGTCGGGCGGACTGGCTGGATCACCCTCAGGGCCGGGCAGTATCCCGCGATCCGTTGATCGGCTGGCACAGCCCCAGGAAAATCACCCTGAGAGAACGCCCCGAAGCAACGGCCAATCGTCCACTGGCAGGCCTGCGCGTCCTCGACCTAACCCGCGTGCTGGCCGGGCCGGTCTCGACCCGGACCCTGGCTGGGTTCGGAGCCGAAGTCCTGCGCATTGACCCGCCCGGCTGGGACGAACCCGGCGTCATCCCGGACATTTCCCTAGGTAAGCACTGCGCTTACCTCGACCTGAAGTCACCCGCCGGGATGGAAAAGCTGCACGGTCTGTTGTCTCAGGCAGATGTCTTTGTCCACGGATACCGGCCCGGCGCATTGGATGCTCTTGGTCTGAACAAGGTCAAACGGGATGAGCTTGCCCCCAACAGGGTTGAGGTCGCCCTGAACGCCTATGGTTGGCAAGGGCCCTGGTCTACCCGGCGCGGCTTTGACAGCCTCGTTCAAATGAGCGCCGGGATCGCCGACGCTGGACGTGCATGGGCCAAGGCCGAAAAACCAACGCCACTGCCGGTCCAGGCACTGGATCATGCGACGGGGTATCTCATGGCGGCTGCGGTGCTGTCGGCCATGGCCGAAGCTGCATCTGGAAACTCGATCATGCACGCTCAACTGTCACTGGCCCGCACCGCCGAGTTGCTGGCGGCATTGGGAAAATCAGAAACTGGCGCAGACATCACGGAACCCACTCCGAAAGATTATGCTCAGGGCCTCGAATCTTCCGACTGGGGTCCGGGCCACCGCCTTAAGCCCGCGCTGGTCGTAGGAACAGCGCAGATGGCCTGGTCCATGCCCGCATCTAAACTTGGAACTGCCCAACCGACCTGGCCATCGCTACCGACCTGAGCCAACCGCCGCGCGAAACGCGCGGCCCGGCCCAACGCTTTGGTGGGCGTCGCGTCAGCGACGCATTCCAAAGGGGCGGGAGTACCCCCCTACCGATCATCGCCGCCGCCAGGGCCGATATCATCCAGATAGTCCTCGTCAATCGCAGCTTGTACTGCGCCGGTTACCGCTTCGCGCTCTTTGGGCGTCAGATCCTCGGTCTCTTTGCCATCCGCCAGACGAACCGTGACTTCGCGGTGCGCAAAACGGATACCTTCGCGCGCGAATAGCTCGCGTATTTCCTGATAGACCTTCTTGCGCACCAGCCATTGATCACCCGGCTTGGTCATGAATTTGACCCGGATGATCATCGCGGAATCCTGCATCTCGATCACACCCTGCGATTTCAGCGGCTGGATGAAGTTCTCACCGATCACCGGATCGCTCAGCAATTGCTGGCCGAGTTTCTTTATCAGCTTACGGACCTTTTCCACGTCGGTGTCATACGTCACCCGCAACGGCAGCTTCATGATCACCCAATCGCGGGAATAGTTGGTCAGAACCTTGATCTCTCCAAACGGGATGGTGTTCAACGCGCCCAGATGGTGGCGCAGTTGGAATGAACGGACCGATATCTTTTCTACCGTCCCTTTCACGTCCCCGATGTCGATATATTCTCCCTTGCGAAACGCGTCATCCATCAAGAAAAACGCGCCAGAAAATATATCGCGCACCAAAGTTTGCGAGCCAAAGCCAACGGCCAGACCCACGACACCGGCACCCGCGAACAACGGGCTGACATTGATGCCCAGCTCCATCAGCACAATCAGTACGATTGTAACGACGACCACAGCCAGTATTGCTCCGCGGAACAACGGCAGCAGCGTCGCCAGCCGACTTTGCCCGGCTTCACCCCCCTCATCGCCCAGCTCGGCCTCGGCTCCGCCATCATCGATTTCCTCGGCGATCTTCGTGTCGATCCAGATGCGGAAAAAATGGAACAGAATATACCCGATGAACAGGATGACCATCACGTCCAGGGCGCGTTCAACCGGCAGGTCTTCGCTCCAGCTGGCTTCGGGGTTCCAGATGACGACAAGCGCATAGAGCCCGACAACAAACGCCAGAATTCCTGCCACGCGACGAGCCAGATCCTCATATGTCAGGATCGAGTGCTTCCGCATTTCCGCCTCGGCTGTCTCTGCAGGTGTTTCTGCTTCTGCTTCCTGTTCCGCGTCGGCGTCGGCGTCGAAATTAATTTCCTCCATCTGGCGGTTGCGGTCGAAATAACGTTCCAGCAGGTAATTCATCGCCCCATAGGCGATGACCACCGACATGAAGATCGCATAGCTGCTGGCCACGATCGGAATCGAGTTCTCATTCTCAAGCACGAGATCGACAGCCAGCTTGAACCAGCTGAAAACGATATAAACGATCAAAACCGGCGCCCAGGCGTAAGAGATGAAGCGCGAAATCCAGGACACCTGATCCGCCGACCTGCCACCGCGGATTGCATTCGAAATGGCACGGGCGTTGAAAAGGATCATCAGCACATTGCCCAGCGCGCCGAACATGGTCAGACAGCCGTACACCATCGCATAGACGTTATAGTTCAGCCCAAAATCCGCGACCCAGGTTGCGAACAGCACGACCGAGATATCATAGGTCGCAAGGGCCGAAGCCCAGAAATACAATCGTTTTGCATCCCGGTCGGAAAACGGTGGCAGACGGTATTGGCTCAGATAGGGCGACAGCACCATCCGCCACAGATCCGATACCGTCCGCGACAGGAAATAGGCGGAGAAAATAGCCGTGACCGTGAACTGGATCGAGATATCTTCTGCCTCGCCAAAGAACAGATATCCCACGATCAATGCCATCAGCATGGCGAAAATCGTGGCCCCGACGCCCATGACAAAGCGAAAGACCAGAAACGGCATCTTCTCGCGATAACCCTGCGGGTTGTCCTTGGACCGCGCTACGACGAGCCTTCTGGCAATGCGCTTTCCGTAAATCTCGATTGACAGCCAGCGCCCCAACAGCAGGAACAGAATGTTCCAGATCAAAACCTCGACATAGGTCTGGATCCGGCCATCAGGGCTGGTCTGGCGCAGCACATACTGAACTTCGAAAATCGAATACGGCAAAGCCTCCAGCCGGGAGTTCATCGACTCGCGGAATCTTGAGAACCGCTCCTGCGCCTTCATCAACTGCGAGCCGTCGCCCATTGGATCATGCGTTCCAGCGGCGTCGGCTCCGGTGCCTTGCTGGCCACCTGAGGAAACGATCTGTCCTGCGCTGTCGATCACAATCACGCTTGCCCCGGCTTCGGTGGCGGCTTTTATCGCGGCTGCCAGTTCGCCGTCCTGGCTTGTACCGGTTTCAGCTTCCGAACCCGAACTGTACCCGGGGATCAGAGACGTTTGCGCCGCCGCTCCGGTAGCAATGGCCGCTGTAAACGCCCAGATCGTCAGGACTATTCCAACAAGAAGTTTGAGTTTCATCGGGTCTTCTATCCAATTCGCGTGCTGCACAACAGGTTATAGAAGCACTTGATCGTGTTCAAATCCTCCGCCTCTCGCTTCTTGATATCGGTACAGGTCGTGTTCCCTGTGCAATGGCCCTGATTAGACTGCTTGCAACCGCGAAAAAACTGAATATGACCAATCTGGTGAAATGTGTAGGGATGATGAGGTCAATGTCCGGTGAAAGGGGCCAAGGCAGCCTTGAAAACACCGTGGCTCAAGCTGTTGCCAATTCGCAATGATTGGTGAATTTGCATGATTTCAGAGCCCCCTTTGGCAAGCGGTCATAAAGAATATACGGTAACTGGTGTAAACGCGCGGATTTGCATCGAGAAACACGACAGGCGAAGGCATGAGCCTAGGATTACATAACGAGACAACCGGCCGGGCGCCGCGCATTTTGTTCTACAGTCACGATACGTTCGGGTTGGGTCATTTGCGCAGGTCACGTGCTTTGGCAGGCGCAATTACGCAGGCGAACCCGCAGGCTTCGGCACTGATCCTGACCGGATCGCCTGTAGCTGGTCGTTTTACATTTCCGCGCAGGGTTGACCATGTGCGCCTTCCAGGCGTGACAAAACGTGCCGACGGCTCGTATGCGGCACGGACGATCGGCATGGGAATCGAAGAGGTGACCGAGCTGCGCTCCGGGCTCATTCAGACTGCGGTCCAGCAATTTGAGCCGGATTTGCTGATCGTGGACAAGGAACCTACCGGCTTTCGCGGCGAATTGCTGCCCACATTGGAAAGCCTGCTGCGGTCGCAACGCACCAAGCTTGTTTTGGGCCTGCGCGACGTCTTGGACGAACCCGAGGTCCTTGCCGCCGAGTGGGAGCGGAAAGAAGCCGTCGCCGCTACCGAGAGATTCTATGACGAGATTTGGGTTTATGGATTGCGCTCAATCTACGACCCGACCAAGGGGCTGCCGCTCAGCCCTGCTGCACAGGCGCGCATCCACTGGACCGGCTACCTGCGCCGCGATCTGGGGCCGATAGGGGAACCGCCCGAGCAACCTTATATCCTGATTACGCCGGGCGGCGGAGGCGACGGCAAGGCGATGGTGAACCTTGTCCTGACCGCCTATGAAAAAGACCCCAACCTGTCGCCGCGCGCGGTGTTGGTTTACGGTCCTTTCCTATCTGGCGAATTGCGCGAGGAATTCGAGACCCGTGTCGCGGCACTGAACGGCCGGGTGACGGCAGTCGGCTTCGAATCCCAGATCGAAACGTTGTTTGCGGGCGCGGCCGGAGTGGTCTGTATGGGCGGCTACAACACGTTCTGCGAAGTTCTGTCCTTTGACAAACGCGCTGTCATCGTTCCGCGCACTACGCCGCGGCTGGAACAATGGATACGGGCGTCGCGCGCCGAAGGTCTGGGGCTCGTTCAAATGCTCGACGAATACCGCGACGGGTTGACGACAGATGCGATGATCCAGGCCATCCGCGACCTTCCACGCCAGCCTCTGCCGTCTCAGACAATGCGCGACGGGTTGCTTGACGGGCTGGATTACGTGACCGATCGCATTGACGCCCTGTTGAGCCCGGAACAGGAACGGGCCACCGGATGACTCCAAACCAGCCGAAACTGGCGGTGCTGGTCAAAGGTTGGCCGCGCCTGTCCGAGACGTTCATTGCTCAGGAACTGGTCGCCTTGCAGGAGGCGGGCCACAGCTTTGACATCTGGTCCCTGCGCCACCCGACGGACGTCAAACGCCACCCGCTGCACGACCGGTTCGAGGGGCAGGTGCATTACCTGCCCGAATATCTGTACCAGGAGCCGCAGCGCGTCTGGGCCGCGCGACGGGTTGCACAGAGCCTGCCCGGCTATGCCGAAGCCTATAAGGTCTGGCGCGCCGATTTGCGCCGCGATCCGACCCGCAACCGGATACGCCGTTTCGGTCAAGCCTGTGCGCTGGCCGCAGAATTGCCCGAAGTCACACGGGCGATGTACGCACATTTCATGCATACGCCGTCCTCAGTCGCGCGTTACGCTGCGATCATGCGCGGCCTGCCATGGAGCTTTTCAGCCCACGCCAAGGACATCTGGACCTCTCCGGAATGGGAAAAGACTGAAAAGCTGCAGGCGAACACCCACGGCGCGGCCTTTGGGGCAACCTGCACCGCTATCGGTGCCGATCACCTGCGCAGCCTGGCCGACGACCCCGCGCGGATCGAGTTGATCTATCATGGGCTTGACCTGGACCGCTTTCCCGCCCCGCCCGAGCGCGCAGCGCGTGCGCCGGACGGGCCTTTCCACATGCTGTCCGTTGGCCGTCTGGTCGAGAAAAAGGGGTTCGACCGTTTGATCGGCGCCTTTGCCATGTTGCCGGATGCACTCGACTGGCACTGGACGCATATCGGAGGAGGAACGCTCGGCGACGTTCTGCGCGACCGGGCCGAAGCAGCAGGGATTTCGCACCGGATCACTTGGAGAGGGGCTTGTGACCAGCCCGAAGTCATCGCGGCAATGCGTGTGGCTGACCTGTTTGTGCTGCCCAGCCGGGTCGCGGCGGACGGAGACCGCGACGGGTTGCCCAATGTGTTGATGGAGGCTGCCTCGCAGTTCCTGCCGATCCTGTCGACGCCCGTGTCCGCCATTCCGGAGTTCATTGAAACCGAAAAGCATGGGGTGCTGTCCGACGACGATCCTGCATCGCTGGCTGCTGCAATCTCCCGTTTGGCCGCGGACCCCGACAAAACGGCGACGATGGCTGCTGCAGCCTATGACCGCCTGATCTCGGACTTTCGCATGGACCCGGGTATCGCGCGTCTGTCCAAACGGTTGAGCGCCCTGGGCGCGGAAATAGACTAATGGCTCGTATCGCGTTTTACACTCCGATGAAATCGCCGGACAGCCCGGTGCCGTCGGGGGATCGCGAAATGGCGCGCAACCTGATGCAGGCGATCGGAGCGCAAGGAGATAAGGTCGAGCTTGTGTCCCGCCTGCGTGTTTACGACAAGCATGGCGATCCACAGGTACAAGACGCTTTGCGCACCGAGGCGGACGCAGAGGCGCAACGCCTGATCGCCGAATTGTCTTCCGACACGGCGCTTTGGGTGACCTACCACAACTATTACAAGGCGCCAGATTTGCTGGGGCCGCGTGTAAGCGCAGCCTGCAAAATTCCCTATGTCCAACTGGAAAGCACCCGAGCAACCAGCCGTCTGAACGGTCCCTGGGCCGGGTTTGCCAAATCAGCGCATGACGCCTGCGACGCGGCGCAACTGATTTTCTACCACACCGCCAATGACCTGATCACACTGGAGCGCGAGAAGTTCGGGGGTCAACGCCTTGTGGAACTGCCTCCGTTTTTGCCTGTTTCCGAATTGCCGCCAGCATCATCCTGCGATGGTCCCATGCTGAGTGTCGGCATGATGCGGCACGGCGACAAGCTGGCATCCTACGATATCCTTGCGCAGGCATTGCGACATCTGACTGGCGAGTGGGCCCTGAACATCGTCGGCGATGGCCCTGCCCGGTCCGAGGTCGAAGCCCTGATGGCGCCATTCGGCTCAAAAATCCGGTTTCTGGGGCAACTCGACCGCGACGCTTTGCAGGCAGTGTACCGAGAATCTTCACTTCTGGTCTGGCCCGGCGTCAATGAGGCCTATGGCATGATCTATCTGGAAGCGCAGGCCCACGGCCTGCCGGTTGTTGCACAGGACAGGCCGGGCGTAAGGGATGTTCTGACACTGTCTGATTATCCATCCGTTGACACTGGTCCCGAGGGTTTGGCGGCCAGGATGCGCACCTTACTGGATGACCTGCCCCTACGTCTGTCGCGGGGCAGAGATGCACGTGCACACGTGTCAAAGCGTCACCTGATGCCTGCGGCAACCGACCGGTTCTGGCAGGCGGCCCGACCACTGATGGAGCCCCTGCCATGAGCCAACTTGCCCTGCTTCGCCATGGTCACACGCATTGGAACCGCGCGGGTCGCATTCAGGGACGCAGCGATATTCCTCTGGACGACGATGCCCGTGCCGAACTGTCGGGAACTTTTCTGCCCTCGCCATGGGAGACTGCAACTCTCTGGTCCAGCCCTCTTCAACGGGCCAGCGAGACAGCGCGGCTTGTCGCCGGCCGCGATCCGTTGGTTTCGGACGCATTGACGGAAATGAACTGGGGAGAGTGGGAAGGTCTGCGTGGCGCCGATCTGATAACAGACCCGGATAGCGGATATCGTCATATCGAAGAGTGGAGCTGGGATTTCCGGCCTCCGAACGGCGAAAGCCCGGCAGAAGTCTGGACCCGCCTTCAACCGTGGCTCTCGGGGCTGAAAAGTGACACAGTAGCCGTATGCCACATCGGCATCATGCGGGTCATTCTGGCCCGCGCCTGGGGATGGGATTTCAATGGGCCTGCACCCTTCAAAATCAAACGCAACCGCCTCTATATCGTTGATTTGCCGCCCCTGAGGGTCCTGCCAGACCCTGTTCGCCTGCTGAGATCGGAGAAACCCGAATGAAGGTGATGATCGTCGTCACGCATCTGCTTGGCACCGGACATCTGAGCCGCGCCCTGACGCTGGGCCGGGCCTTTGTGCAGGATGGTCACGACACCTTTGTCATCTCCGGCGGGATGCCCGCGTCGCAGCTGGACAGTGCAGGGATGACACTGCTGGGATTACCCCCGCTGCGGTCAGACGGAACCGATTTCACCCGGCTTTTAACCCAAACGGGAGAAGTTGCAGACGCCCCCTATCTGAAAGCACGCGAGACTGCGTTGGTCGAGGCCATTCGGAGCTTTAGCCCGGATGTTCTGATTACGGAGCTGTTTCCTTTTGGCCGCCGATCTCTTGCTGCCGAGTTCAACGCCGCGCTGAAGGCAGCCCAAAACCTGCCACGCCGACCTGTCATTCTGGGTTCAATCAGGGACATTCTGGCACCGCCATCGAAACCGTCGAAGGCGGAACGCGCTGAAGAGATCGTGTGTCAGTTCTATGATGGTATCCTCGTCCATTCCGACCCAGACGTTGTACCGCTGGATGTCAGTTGGCCGGTTTCTGATCGTTTGAACCAACGCCTGTATTATACCGGGTTTGTTGCCCCTAAGGCTCCTGCTCCGCACCCCAATGAGGTGGGAAAAGGCGAAGTGTTGGTCAGCGCGGGCGGAGGATCGGTGGGCCAACCGATCTTTCAGGCGGCCATCAAGGCCGCCCGAAAGATGCCCAACAGGCGCTGGCGCCTGTTGGTGGGCGGACAGGACGCACAGGAGCGCATCACCCATCTGTCGCAATTCATTGGCGATGCCCCGGTAACACTGGAGCCGGTGCGCCCGGATTTCCGCCAGATGCTTCCCCTTGCCGCGGCCTCGGTCAGCATGTGTGGCTACAATACTGCCCTGGACATTCTGCAATCCGGCACTCCGGCCGTTTTCATCCCTTTTGACGATGGCAAGGAAGTCGAGCAGAGCCTGCGTGGCAAGAGCCTGTCGGAAATGCCCGCTATTGAAGTACTGCCCAGCAAGGACCTTGACGGTAACGCATTGGCGCGCGCCGTCGCGAAAGTCGTTTCGGCTGGTCCTCGCAGCGTGTCAGACCATGGCTTTGATGGGGCTGTAAAGTCGGTTGAAATTGCAAAAAGCCTGGTAGAGCGCACATGATTGCAGACTGGCGCCCTTTGGAAACTGAGCTTGAGATCTGGCAAGCGAAGGGGCTGCAATTGCCAGTGTGGTGGCGCGACGACGATGCAGCTACGAAAACTCCTCAGCTAGAAACTTTGGCCAGGCTGTCAGAAACGCTGGCGCTGCCCGTTCATCTTGCGATCATTCCCCGAGATAGCGAGGATGTATTGGCGGACTACGTCGAAATCCACACGAACCTGATCCCCGTGGTTCATGGCTGGGCGCACCTGAACCACGCACCCTTTGATGAAAAAAAATCCGAATTTCGGCTCCACAGGCCGATGGATGCAATCCTTACCGACGCGCGATCTGGTTTGGCGCGATTGCATAAGCTGTTTGGTGGCAGGCTTTGCCCGATGTTTGTTCCTCCCTGGAACCGCATTGCATCCGACGTGGTTCAGGAGTTACCCGGGGTCGGTTATCACTTCATCTCGACCGCGACCCCCCGAAAAACGCAATATCCCGTAGCCGGGCTGGAACAGGTAAACACCCATCTGGACCCGATCGATTGGCGTGGGACGCGCGGATTGGCCGCCCCGAACGCTCTTATCACCAAGACGGTGAACCTGCTGCGCGACCGGCGTGAGGGGAGCACCGACAACACTGAACCGTTTGGCGTATTGACCCACCACCTCGTCCATGATCAAGACATCTGGGCCTTTACTGACGACCTGCTGCGCAGACTTCTGGACGGGCCCGGTTTTGCCTGGGCAGCGACGAATATTGAACCAAGCGGGAGACCCGAATGAGTCGACTGGATTCCATGCTGCGCCGCCTGACGGCCCAACGCGACGGGTTGAACTGGGCGGTGGCTCAGATTTCGAATCTGACCGGTGACATTCTGGATATGGGCCTTGGCAACGGCCGCACTTACGACCACTTGCGGGAAATTCTGCCCGACCGGCGAATCTGGGTGATGGACCGGGTGCTGCAATGCCACCCGTCCAGCACCCCCCCTACCGAGGACTTTTTGCAGGGAGAGGCCGAACCCATGCTTGAAAAGCTGGCGACCGGCGGCCCAAGGATCGCAATGGCGCATTATGATTTCGGGCGCGGCATCAAGGATGAGGACGTGGCCGAGGCGGCGCGGCTCAGCCCTTTGATTGCTCGGGTTATGCTGCCCGGAGGGTTGCTGATCTCGGGCCAGCCTCTGGTGGGATTTGAACAGGTCAGAGGCCCGGATACGATCGCGCCCGACCGGTATTTGTTCTACAGGGCCTGATCACGATACGCGTCGTCCGCGCGACCAGATTCCATTCAGCGCCGGCACATCCCCTCGCATCCGGAACCGGATCACATCGGCGCGTGCACCGGCCCGCAATTCACCCCGGTCGCCCAAGCCAACAGCCTGCGCCGGGGACAAGGTAACTGTCCGCAGACCCCGGGCCAAATCGCCCCACATCTCACCCAAACGCACCGCCGACAACAAAAGCGCGGCGGGTACGTAATCCGAGGATAGAATGTCGAGATGATCCAGCTCGGCCAATTCCCGTGCCGCAACATTGCCGGAATGCGATCCGCCCCGGATCAAATTTGGCGCTCCCATCATCACCTTGATCCCGTGATCATGGCAGGCGCGAGCCGCCTCGACCGTGGTCGGAAACTCGGCCAGACGAATGCCATGACCGGCCGAGACGCGCACCTGTTCATCCGTCGTATCATCATGGCTTGCCAGCATCGCGCCAAAGCGTTGCGCCGCCTTCACGGTCTCGGCCTCATGCTTGTCGCCATTTCGATCCCGCATCGCCTTTAGATCCGCAACATGCTGCAGAAAACCGTCACCTTCCAACCCCAGCTTTCCTTTCAAATATCCCTCGAGCTTCGAGAGGTCGCGAAACTGCCGCTGTCCGGGCGTGTGATCCATGAGTGAGACCAACCCAACCCGATCTTCAGGCCCGAACTCGTCCAGTTCCTCGATAAGTGTCTCGGAACAGACTTCAGCCCGCAGGTGCAGGAAATGGCTGATCTTCAGCGCATCCTGCTCTCGCAGATGCCACAGCTCGCGGGACAGGCCACGCGCGTATTTTATGTAGCGCTGACCGGACGGGATTGAACCCACGCGCATCGCATCAAACACGGTGGTGATCCCGGTACTGGCCAATTCAGCGTCATGGGCCAGGATGGCTGCCGCGTGGGGCCAGTCGACCTTGGGGCGCGGCTGGATGTGCCGCTCAAGATTGTCAGTGTGTAACTCGACCAGACCGGGGCAAACAAATTCGCCTTCGCAATCGACCGCGCCAGCCGGAACTGTCCCACCGGTCGCGACCTCGGCAATCGTTTCGCCGACAATCCGTACGCTGCCTGTCACCGTTTCGTCCGGGAGCACAAGCGTGGCATTGGCAAGGATCATTTCTTCTGTCATCTGAAACTCGCACGGGTTGAGTTATTGGCGAAGGTCACCCACAGGAGGCCAATGTGACATTCACGCGATACGCGATCTATTTTGCACCGCCAGCCGGGGCTGAGTGGGCAAAATTTGCAACAAACTGGCTGGGCTGGGACATGGAAACCGGGCAAGAGGTTCCGCATCCGGCCATTGAAGGTATCGACGTTGCCTCTGTGACCGACGTACCGCGCAAATACGGGCTGCATGCGACGATGAAACCGCCTTTTCAGCTTCGATCGGGACAAACGATTGATGCGCTGACTGAGGCCTGCGCGCGGTTTGCCGAAACTCAGGCGCCTGTCACGCTGGACGGGCTTGAGGTCGCCCGGCTGGGGCGCTTTCTGGCCCTGCGCCCGTTGGGGGATGAGGCCGCGCTGAACGCGCTCGCAGCTGCCTGTGTGCGTGCTCTGGACAGCTTTCGCGCCCGAGTCACCGATGCCGAACTTGACCGTCGCCGTGCTGCTGGCCTGAGCGCTGAGCAGAACGCCAACCTTGCTCAGTGGGGGTATCCCTTTGTTATGGAGGCGTTTCGTTTTCACATCACGCTCAGCGGAAAACTGGACAAAGCGACACTGGCGACGGTTCAATCCGCGCTGCAATCGCGGCTTGCCCATCTGCTGCCTACACCGTTTAGGATCCATGATCTGGCCCTGATGGGTGAGGCTGAAGATGGGCGGTTTCACCTGATCCATCGCTACGCCCTTTCCGGCTGAAGCCTGGCGAGAATAACATCAATCGTCTCTTCCAGCGGCCCCGAGTTGTCGATCTCGATCACGCGGTTCAACCCGTCCGGCAAGGGGACTTTGGCGCGCTCAAGCCGCCGCGCCTGATCCGGCGCGCTTTCCCGCCCGCGCGCGGAAAGGCGGCGCGCCAGAACTTCCAGGTCGGCTGTCAGCGAGATTACGATCAGATCGCCAAACGCATCCTGCGCCTGCAGTAAAACGGATCGAGACAAGTTCACCAGCACCGCATCAGCGTTCTGACGAAGCTCCTCGATGCTCGTGGGCACACCGTAGAGCAAACCATGCGCAGGCCAGTGCAACGCAAAGGCGTTGTCCATAACCATCTGCCGGAATTTCTTCACAGACACATGATCGAATTCTTCCCCTTCTTCGCCGTCGGGACGTGTAATCACCCGGCGGGCTCGATAGATGTTCTGTGCACGTGCGACTATCGCCTTTATCACGCTGTCCTTGCCGACACCCGAAGGACCCACGACCGCTATGACCGGCGCGAGGCTCATTCGGCAACCTCCTGATTAAAGTCCGACACGTTGATCTCGCGATCGCATACCCGTTCCCGCGCTTCTATATCGTGGAAAATGCCAACAATCGCCGCGCCGCGTGCTTTGGCCTCTTCAATCAGCGTCAACACAGTTTCCCGGTTCTGCGTGTCCAGCGCGGCCGTGGGCTCATCCAACAGCATCACCGGATAGTCATGCGCAAAGCCGCGCGCTATGTTCACCCGCTGTTGTTCACCGCCTGAAAAGGTTGTGGGGCTGAGCAACCAAAGGCGCTCCGGGATGTTCAGCCTTGACAGCAAGCCTGCCGCCTTGCCCAGTGCCTCCTGACGGTCACAGCCAAGAGCCAGCAATGGCTCGGCCACCACCTCCAGCGTCGGTACACGCGGTACGACACGCAGGAACTGGCTGACATAGCCCAGCGTCTCGCGCCGCAGCGCCAGAATCTCTTGCGGCTCGGCTTTCGCGACATCCAGACCATCAACCAGAACCTGGCCCGACGCAGCCAAGAAATTACCATAGATCACCCGCATCATCGTCGATTTACCTGCCCCCGAAGCACCTGTCAGCGCAACGCATTCGCCGGGCACCACTTTCAACGAGGCACCTTCCATCACCGGGATTACAGCGCCGCCCTTATTGTGCAGGGTAAAGCGCTTGCTGACTTCGATAAGTTCAATCATCGCACTTCATCTTTTCATAAATACTCAAACCTGCAGAACGCTGGACACAAGCAACTGCGTATAGGCATGTTGTGGATCGTCCAGCACCTGATCGGTCAACCCGGCTTCAATCATGTGACCTTCCTTCATCACCATCAGCCGGTGCGCCAACAGGCGCGCAACGGCCAGATCATGAGTGACAATGATGGCGCTCAGCCCCAATTCACGCACCAACCCACGCAGCAGGTCCAGCAGCCGCGCCTGAACCGAGACATCCAGCCCGCCGGTCGGTTCATCCATGAACACCAGCCGAGGGCTCGTGACCAGATTGCGCGCGATCTGCAGGCGCTGTTGCATCCCACCGGAAAAGGTTGTGGGGCGGTCATCCACGCGGGTTTCGCTGATTTCGACGCGGCCCAGCCAGTCAATGGCCCGATCACGGATCGCGCCATAGTGGCGGTCGCCGACGGCCATCAGCCGCTCGCCAATATTGCCCCCGGCGCTGACCGACATGCGCAGCCCGTCGCGGGCGTTTTGATGTACAAAGGCCCAGTCGGTGCGACGCAGCATCCGCCGTTCAGGCTCGGACATGTTCACCGTATCCTCCGGACCGTCCGCGCGGGTGTCAAAGATCACCTGCCCCGCATCGGGTGCCAGATGTCCGGCCAGGCAATTAAGCAACGTTGACTTGCCCGAGCCGCTTTCGCCTACGATCCCCATTACTTCGCCAGGGTAGAGGTCAAAACTCACGTCCGCGCACCCAATCTGCGCGCCATAGCGTTTCCCGATGCCTTTGACCTGCAAAAGAGGTGTCATGCTGCGCCCTCCCCGGCCAGTCGGCCAACATGGCCTGCTGCACGCCGTGACCGGCAATAATCGGTGTCCGAGCAGACAAACATCCGGTTGCCCGTGTCATCCAAGATGACCTCGTCTAAATAGCTGTCTTCGGCCCCGCACAAGTCGCAAGGGTGATCGGCTTTGGTGGCCTCGAAAGGATAATCCTCGAAATCGAGGCTGACGACCTCGGTGTGCGGCGGCACTGCATATATCCGCTGCTCGCGCCCTGCCCCGAACAGCTGAATCGCGTCCATCTCAAGCTTTGGGTTGTCGAACTTTGGAATCGGTGACGGGTCCATCACATAGCGACCCGAGACCTTCACCGGATAGGCATAAGCGGTCGAGATCGCACCGTGTTGGCTGATATCCTCGTAAAGCTTCACATGCATCAGGCCATATTCCTCAAGGCTGTGCATCTTGCGCGTCTCGGTCTCGCGCGGCTCCAGAAAACGCAAAGGCTCCGGAATCGGCACCTGATAGACGATAATCTGATCCTCGCGCAACTTCGCCTCGGGGATACGGTGGCGGGTCTGGATCACCGTGGCCTTTTTAGTTTCCTCGGTCGTCTCGACGCCAGCGGTGATCTCAAAAAACTTGCGGATCGAGACAGCGTTGGTCGTATCATCCGCGCCCTGATCGATCACCTTGAAAGTATCCTCCGGCGTCAGCGTTGCAGCCGAAATCTGCACGCCACCGGTTCCCCAGCCATAGGGCATCGGCATTTCGCGGCTGGCAAAGGGCACCTGATAGCCAGGAACCGCTAGCCCCTTCAAGATGGCCCGACGGATCATGCGCTTGGTTTGTTCGTCCAAATATGCGAAATTATACTCATTCATTTTTTGTAACGTTTTGTTTTTTGGTGTTGTTGTGGACGTATTCCTGAGTTGTTTGTTCTTTTTCGTTCTTATAATTTATTTGATTTTGCATCGGGGACACGCCCGGCGACGGCGCAATGCCATACGACGAGACAAGACCGATCAATGGAGCGCCATCGGCACTTCGTCTCGTGACCCGGCCGCGTGCAAAAACTCGATTGAAGGGGGGCACCAGCAGGAAATCGCTTATGAAAACAGGGGGAACCGGTAGGGAAACGAGGCTCATTCCGCAACCTCTTTCGGTGAATTTCGTCCCTCAGCTTCACGGCGCAGTTTGCGGACCAGTTCCAGTTCGGATTGAAAGTCCACGTAATGCGGCAGCTTGATGTGTTCGAGGAACCCGGTGGCCTGAATGTTGTCCGCATGGCTGAGGACGAACTCTTCGTCCTGTGCCGGCGCGCCCAGATTGTCCTCGCCCAGCTCTTCCCAGCGCAGCGCCCGATCCAACAGCGCCATTGCGATGGACTTACGCTCTGACTGGCCGAAGACCAGCCCGTACCCGCGCGTGAACTGGGGCGGTTCGGTCTTGGAACCCTTGAATTGGTTCACCGTCTCGCATTCGGTCAGTTCTACTTCACCGATCTCAATGGCGAAGCCCAGTTCGGGAATATCCATTTCGACCGAAACCTTGCCGATCCGCAATTCACCCACGAAAGCATGGTTTCGCGCGTATCCCCGTTGGGTTGAGTAGGCCATGCCAAGCACAAACCCCTCATCCCCGCGCGCCAGCGATTGCAGGCGCAACGGGCGGTTTGACGGAAACTCCATCGGCTCACGTGTCAGATCGCCCGGCGCATCATCGCTGCGGGGCTCGTCCTGGATGATATTCTCGCCCCGCAGGAATTCAGTTATATGAAGTGTTGGGTCTTCGCACGGGGGGTTTTGCGGCGCGGGAGCGACCTCGCCATCGGCGGCCAGTTTAAAGTCCAGAAGGCGATGGGTGTAGTCGAAAGTCGATCCAAGCACCTGTCCGCCCGGCGCATCCTTGAACGTGGCCGAGATGCGGCGGTCACAGGCCATCTGGCCGGTTTCCATCGGTTTCGAATAGCCGAACCGGGGCAAGGTTGTTCGGTAAGCGCGGATCAGGAAGATCGCCTCGATCAGGTCACCACGCGCTTGTTTGATTGCCAGCGCGGCCAGTTCCGGGTCAAACAGGGACCCCTCGGCCATCACCCGGTTCACCGCAAGGCCCAGCTGCTCGCGGATCTGAGCGATGCTCAGCTCAGCCACGTCAGTCGAGCCACGCCGCTCCTCGGCCAACCAGGCATGGGCGTTTTCGATCGCCTTCTCGCCACCTTTAACGGCAACATACATCGTTCAGCCCTCCGCCCGGATCTGGGTACTGCGTGGCAGGGCAGCGACCTTGTCACCAGAGGTGAAAAAGAAATCGCAACCCAACGGATACTGCGCCGCGTTTTTTCGAAAAGCCGCGCCATCTGGCAATGACAGACGCGACGTGCCCCTTATCCCCGGCCCGCTCAGTTCCGCGCCTGTTTGTTGCAGGACATCGCACTCGACAATCAGCGTCGCAGAGCGGTCCGGATATTCTGCCGTCCCGATGCGGTACCTGCCCAGCGGTCCAAGCGCCTGCCAGGTCCCGACCGCAAAATCTGCATCCGACGCAGCAACGAATGGCGCGCCGGTATGGAAGGTCAGCCACTGGCGCACTGCATCCGTATCCGTCGCCCCGGCCAGATGCACCGTAGTGTCCGGATCGCAGAGCGTCAGCAGCAGCGTCCCAGCCGCCACTGACAAGGGTGCAGGCGGCTGGCTGCCGGACAGAGACCGAATTTCGCCCGGGCGCGCCATGACGGTCATGGCCACACGAAATGCATGGGCAGCATCAATCGGCGCGTTTTGGAATCCACCGGAGAACTGTATCTGCGCGTTCATCGATCCTCTCCCCGAACCATCGTGAAGAATTCGACCTTCGTGGCCGCAGCTTTCGCTGCGCGTGCCGTTTTGGCTTCCTGCATTTGCTGGCGGAGCGGTGCGAGCACGCGAGCGCGGATGACTTCTGCGGCCTCTGTCTGCATCAGTGCGTCGATCACAGCCGCCACCTCTGCCTTGGTTTTTGACCGACCCTGCACATAGCCATGCCCGACGGTGCCATCTTCAAGCACCAAGGAACAGCGTGTGACCGTCATTTCCCCAAGGTTGAACGGCGAACCAGTGCCACCGGTCCGTCCTCGGACCATGACGCCGCCTACCTCAGGTCTGCGCAACCATTCATAAGTAGGGTGGGCCTCATATTCTCCCCATAACGCCGTCAGCACCTCTTCCGGAACACGGGCCAACAGACCCATCCATTCCTGCCGCTTTGTATTCGCCAAAATTGTGTGATCTGCCATCAAAGCCTCTTGGCCAGGTTGTCCATATTTACTATACAACTAGACAAATAATACACCCCTGCGCGGCTTCACGCAATCTGTGACAATGTGAAAGATTGATGACATGAGCAAAACACCCGTCTGGAAAAGCATCGCGCTGGGCCTGACCTCGGAAATCGCGGAAGGTCGGTACAGCACTGGCGACAGGCTCCCGACCGAAGCACAGCTTGCGGCGCAACATGGTGTCAACCGGCATACTGTGCGCCGGGCATTGGCCGAAATGGCCGAACAGGGGCTGGTACGTCCGCGGCGTGGTGCGGGTGTGTTTGTCGCCGCCCGGCCAACCGATTACCCAATCGGAAAGCGCGTCAGATATCACAAGAATATTTCAGCCAGTGGTAAATTCCCGGGCAAAACGATCCTTTCGCTGACGACTCGTAAGGCGGACGAGGCCGAGGCCGAGGCTCTGCACCTCGAGCCAGGCGACAATGTCCATGTATACGATGGGCTTTCTTTGGCAGACGGGCAGCCGATTGGATTGTTCCAAAGCGTCTTTCCTGCAGATCGACTGCCTGACATCCTCGCTGCGTTGTCGGACACGCAATCGGTTACCAAAGCGCTGCAACGATGCGGCGTCGAAGACTATACACGCGTTTCAACCCGCCTGACCGCCCGAGCCGCGACGGCGACACAGGCACTGCATTTGCAGATTAGCGAAGGTGCCCCGGTGCTGTTTTCTATTGGGATCAACGTCGGTCCGGCCGGCGAACCAGTGGAATATGGCCGCACTGTCTTTGCGGGTGAGCGGGTTACGCTTACGATCGACGAAGATTAAATCCGGGATCCTCCTTCCCGTCACCATCACCCTTTGCGTCGTCCCAGTAATTCACCGAGCAGTACAGACATTGGTGAAGACGCGTTTTTTCATCGGAAACAGATTGAACATCAGGACGGCGTCTTGTGACGCTCCAGCGTGCCGTGCAGCACGTTCGACACCACATCCATGCGCGGCACCAGATTGAACTGCTGGAAGATCATCGCGCAATCGGTTCGCAATGGACGTTTCTCACGACCTTTCAGCTTTGCAACGCCGTGGCTTTCGAAAAAGATCTGACTTCGGAGGCGCCCGTCAGGCGATGGAACATCCGCAACAGTGTCAACTTACCCGCGCCAGACAGGCCAATGATCCCGATCATGCAAGGATTACGCACATCCAGCGTCGCGATGTCCACGGCCACATTGTCATCAAAGCGATTGGTCAGTTTATCAATTCCAAGTGCGTGCTACCCCCAATCGTACAGGCATTCAGCTGCAGACACCGTTCAACGGGCATGTGTCGATTGCGTGAACGTTAAGTAAACGTACCGGGGGTGCAGTGTCGCTGTCAGAGGGGCCTACCCATTGGTGTCCATCGCAGGTATATGCGGGCCGACTCCATTTTGATACGAGGCCACCCATGAGCTTTGACCGCAGCATCAAGATCGCCCCGTCGATCCTGTCCGCCGATTTCGCTAATTTCGGCGCCGAGATTCAGGCGATCGAGGCACAGGGTGCCGATTGGGTCCATGTGGACGTCATGGATGGGCATTTCGTACCGAACCTGACTTTCGGCCCACCCGCCGTCAAAGCGTTCCGCCCGCACGTCAAAACCGTGATGGACGTGCACCTGATGATCACGCCGGTCGATCCCTACATTCAGGCTTATGCCGATGCTGGTGCCGACATCCTGACCGCGCATCTCGAGGCTGGGCCGCACACGCATCGCACGCTGCAGGCCATTCGAGCAGCCGGGATGAAAGCGGGCGTTGCCCTGAACCCCGGCACTCCTGCCGAAGCGGTCGAGCATCTGCTGGACCTGACCGATCTCGTCTGCGTCATGACCGTGAACCCGGGCTTTGGCGGCCAGAAGTTCATCGACATGACCGGCAAGGTGCGCCGATTGCGCGACATGATCGGGGATCGCCCGGTGCATATCGAAATCGACGGCGGAGTTGATCCCGAGACCGCGCCTCTGGTCGCAGCAGCGGGGGCAGATGTACTGGTGGCCGGTTCCGCAGTATTCAAAGGTGGATCGGTCGAAAACCCCGGCGTTTACGGCGACAACATAAGAGCCGTTCGGGCCGCCGCGGAATCCGCGCTTTAGGTACACTGCAAATGCTATCAGCTTCCGGCTTGCTCACGCAGGGCGGACATTCGATTTGAAACCAGTAGCCTAAGAACTCTGCAACCTGGCGGTTTGCAGGAAGCGAGAGATTTCGAGTCCGAGGCTGGCTTCTATCGAAATCTCCAGTTCAGGTTGCTTTTGAAGTTCCGTGCTCAGGTGCGGCCGGCTCCATGTAATGACGCGAGAAGGCTTCAGGGCCGTGACAGTCACCGGTGCCTTGAATCCTTCATCTTTGCTAAGAAACGCCGTTCCGCCAAGAAATCGACCCTCGCCCAGAGTGTCGATACGGTTTTCGTCCATGTCAACGCCGAACGCACCTTCCACGATGAGTGACAGGCTTTGAACGCTTTCACCCTGCACCAAAACCCTGGTCCCGGCCGGGACGGTTTCCGAGGCACCCATTCTGAGAAGGTTAAAGGCATCCTGCTCGGAAAAATTGCGCAACGCAGTTTCGTAAAGATGCCGCTCGGTGTCGGTGAACGGCGCCGGGCGGCGTTCAAGCAAAAGACGCACGATCCAAAAGATGTTAATGCCCGTGAAAAACAGGTTCCATCCTATCGGAGCCCAGAGCGGTGAACTTTGCAGATAGTAATATGGCAGCAAGATGAGCGCTCCGATCACAGACAGAACGCGCAGCCAAAAGATGTCCCTTACAGAATAGGATATCAGGTAAAAGACATTTGCCGCATTTACCAAAAGGTCCAGTCCCACCATGCCCTTACCTCATAAGCCATGCGCGCTGAACAATGTCAGCAGCGCGTTCAATGATGCATGTTGAGATTAGCCGCCCATTCACCCTCAGTGGAAGGTTTCTGAGCGGTTCCTGATCAGGAATGTCGGAAAGCGGAAGTGCGGCGATCCGTCGGCTGCAGCCGCCCAAAACCATAATCCAGATCGCGGCGACGTCGAACGGTGGAACTCAGTCCCGTTCAGGCAAATGGACTACCCGGTCTTCATGGCGGTGACTCTCTCGGCGAGGATCGGCTACGCCATCCCCGTCAACTTGATCATCCTCGCTCAGGATAGCCGTCCGCATATCGTCCAGATCTTTGCTGTGCAGTATTCGCGTGCTGTAATTTACGAACTGAAGGCCGAACATAATTTACTCCTTTTTCTGACAACCCGGTGCGTCGGCCATCGTGTCAGGTGAGCCGTCAACGCATTTAAGCGGGTGCGTTTTCAACAAAAAAAACAGATCGCGCTGTTCAGCCCTTTTTCGGACCTGCGTTCCGCACTTCTTGTTTCAAGGGTAAATTAGACCAGGCTTTTTTCATTTAGGTGGAGACCGGATTAAACCGATTTAACGGCACAGCGACCTTTCAAACAAAAAAAGGGCGTCCCGAGGGACGCCCTTTCCACAAGTTCTCGCGGGTGCGAATTA